>CAVYWA010000001.1:0-60984 GCA_963772165.1 uncultured Bacteroidota bacterium
CATGTCGCACCAGAAGAACTTGAAACGATGATTTCCGACGAGAAAATTTGGGATGGAATGACGCTAGCGGCGTGGCTGTTGGTGAGAAAGCAATTTATTAAATAGTTGTACCAGGACTCCTGTCATGGCATACCTTGCGATCAAATTCCCTTCAATGCATTCTTCAAATCATCGATCAAATCTTCCGCATCTTCGATGCCGACAGAAATCCGGACCAAACCATCGGTAACCCCGTTTTTTATTCGATCCAATTTTGGGACCGAGGCGTGCGTCATCGTAGCGGGATGAGAAATAAGCGTCTCAACGCCGCCGAGGCTTTCGGCAAGAGCACAGACTCGGACTCGTTTCAAAAATCGTTTGGCGTTGTTGAGGCTTCCAACATCAAACGAAATCATTCCGCCAAATCCGCTCATCTGCCTTCTCGCGAGCGCATATTGAGGGTGGCTTCGTAAACCCGGGTAGTTGACCTTTACAATTTTTTTCTGCGTCGCCAGCCACTCGGCGATAATCGTTGCGTTTTCACAATGCTGCTTCATTCGGACTGCCAGCGTTTTTGTTCCACGCAAACAAAGCCATGCATCGAAGGGGCTCATAATTCCCCCGACGGCTTTTTGAGAGAAGCGGAGTTTTTCTGCGATCCCGGCATTGTTTGTAACAACCGCCCCCCCGAGCATATCACTGTGTCCGTTTAAGTATTTTGTGACGCTGTGAACCACGACGTCGATTCCATATTCGATAGGCCGCTGTAAATACGGCGTGGCAAACGTATTGTCGACGACGGAAATAAGGTGATGTGCACGCGCGAATTTTGCGATAGCCCCAAGGTCGGTAATTTCCATCGTGGGGTTTGTGGGCGTTTCGATGAAGACCATTTTCGTGTTCGGCTTGCGGGCCCGAACAACACTGTTCATGTCGGTCGTGTTGATAAAATCGAATTGGAGACCAAACTGTTCGAGGACCATTTTTGCAATGCGGTAGGTTCCTCCATATACATTGTTTGTGACAATGATATGATCACCGGGCGACAGGAGTCGAAAGAGAGCGTCGATGGCAGCCATCCCGGAGGCAAACGCCATTCCCTCGTTTGCATTTTCCAGCGCAGCAATATTCCTTTCAAGCGCTGTGCGTGTTGGATTTGAAACGCGCGAATATTCGTACCCCTTATTCTTGCCCAATTCTTCCTGGACGTACGTCGAAGTAAGAAAAACCGGAGTCATTACGGCGCCGGTTGTCGGGTCGGGTTGTTGTCCGGCATGAATGGCTTTTGTTGAAAATTTCATATGGCTCCGTTATTTCGTATGCGTCAAATTCTTTTTCATCGGTTCCAGAGTCTCTGGACGGCGTCGACCCCTCTGCATCTTTTTATCGAGGGCTGATTCATCCCGTTGCATAAGAAAATTATCGGGAAAGGTATCCTAAAACGTCGAACCGGGTAATAATGCCGATGAGGTTGGCATCGTCCTTCACCAGAACTGCGGGCTCTTTTTTTGCAAAGTATTCCACTGCCCGGCCGATTTCTTCATTCATATGGACTTCGGGGAAAGGAGGCTCCATCACTGTTTGTACCTTTGCATCAAACTTTGACGAATCCTTCAGCAGGATAGTGAGGAGGTTCCCTTCGGAAACGCTGCCGATGCATTTTTTATTGTCGAAGACCGGCAGCTGTGAAATGTTCTTTCCGGTTATCAAATCGAGCGCGGTGCGAATTGTCGAGGAAGCATCGACCGTTACCAATTGAGGAAGCTTTGCCGATTTTGATTCGAGCACGTACCGAAGTGTGATGCGTTCGGGGGCGAGGAAGCCGTTCTCTTTCATCCAATCATCGTTGTAGATTTTGCTGAGGTACTTCGAACCGCCGTCCGGGAGCAGGACGACGACGACATCTTTTTCCGACAGGCGTTCGGCAAGTTTGAACGCTCCTGCAATAGCAGAGCCGCTTGAACCACCGGCAAAGATGCCTTCTTCCCGTGTTAGCCTTCGTGCCGCAAGGAACGATTCTTTATCAGTCACTTCGATCACTTCGTCGATGTATTCGAAATGGAGCGTACCCGGAATATAGTCCTGTCCGATTCCCTCCACTTTGTATGTTCTGAAAACCGGGGAGAATTTTTTTGTATAGAAGAACTCGCGCAGGATTGATCCTTTCGGGTCAATGCCAACCACGCTGATCTTTGGATTCTTCTCCTTCAAAAACTTTCCGGCACCGCTGATTGTCCCTCCCGTGCCGATGCCACTCACAAGGTAGTCGATTTGACCGCCGGTCTGTTCCCAAATTTCCGGGCCCGTTGTGTGGTAGTGCGATTCCTCATTTTTCGGGTTGTAGTGCTGGTCGGCGAGGATGGAATTTGGTGTTTCGCGGACGATACGCTTGGCAACTTCCGTGTAGCTTTCAGGAGAGTCGTGCGGGACTGCCGTCGGCGTAACGATGACCTCCGCACCGAACGCACGAAGCAGCTGAATCTTCTCGCCGCTCATTTTATCGGGCATGGTGAAGACCGTCTTGTATCCCTTGATTGCTGCCACAATCGCAAGCCCCATTCCCGTGTTGCCGGAGGTCGATTCGACAATTGTTCCACCCGGCTTCAGTTTTCCCGTCCTCTCCGCCTCCTCAATAATTTCTACTCCAATCCTGTCTTTTACAGATCCGCCGGGATTGAAAATTTCCACTTTGGCAAAAATGTGCGGCTTATACCCCTTCGCAATTTTATTCAGCTTGACCAGCGGGGTATTGCCGATGGTCTCTAAAATATTTTGTTTAAATTGAATTTTTTTGATGTCGTTAAGCATGAATTTTTTTCCTCTTCTCTACACACGACGCCGGTGAAATAGGTTTTTACCCTTTTGCGATAAGGCTGGCTGCGTATGCCGCCCCAAATCCGTTGTCGATATTCACCACGGTTACTCCCGCGGCACATGAATTCAGCATTGTGAGTAACGGGGCAATGCCTCCCAATGAAGCGCCGTAGCCCGTCGATGTCGGAACCGCAATCACCGGGACACGTACGAGGCCGCCGACAACGCTTGCGAGGGCGCCGTCCATCCCGGCAACGACAATGATGACGTTTGCCTTAAGAAGTTTGTCGCTTTGATTCAACAGTCGGTGAATTCCGGCGACGCCGACGTCGTACATCGTTTCTACTTTTTGCCGCATCATTCTCGCGGTGACAACCGCTTCTTCAGCAACGGGGATATCCGAAGTTCCTGCCGTGACAACGAGGATCATCTTCTTTGGCAGGGGAGACGGCTTGGGCTCGTTCGCTGTGATTGTGCGCGCATCGGATTTGTAATGAGCGTTCTTGACAACCTTTCGGACGGCAGCGAAGTCCTTTTTCGACGCCCGGGTTGCAAGAAGCGTACTGCCCCGTTCAACGATTTTTTTTGCGATGATCGAAATTTGCTGAGGAGTTTTTCCTTCGCACAAAATGACTTCGGGAAACCCCTGGCGCAATTGGCGATGATGGTCGATCGTCGCGAAGCCGAGCGACTCGTACGAAAAATTTTGAATTGCGGCGAGCGCTTTCTCTTCCGAAATCCTCCCTCGTTTCAGCTCAGCTAAAATTTTTTTGAGATACGTTTGGTCCATTTCGCAATCATTTTTCTTTGACGAATATACTCGTTTCGGCACGAAGAATCAAGGAAAGCCGGCTACAACTGCTGTATTCACTTTAAGTTATACGGAAACGTCCCTTTGCTTACCTTGACTATAGGACGATTTTTTGCTAATTTATTTTTGCGAACCGCACATCATCATATAATGTCGACAATTTCTTGTTAAGCCTGGAAGCTTTTATCCTTAGCTATTTCATCGGTTCCCTGCCCACTGCCTACATTGTTGTAAAACGAAGTCTACACATCGATATTCGGTCCGCAGGCAGTGGCAACGTAGGATCGTTGAATGCGTACGAGGTAACCGGCCAACGATTTATCGGTCTCGTTGTTCTTGTTGTTGATGTCTTGAAAGGCGCGCTTGCGGTTATCCTCATTTCTCTTATTTGGGGCTCAACGTACGATGCCATTTCGGCCTCTCTCGTTGGGATCGTTATCGGGCATTGTTTTCCCGTGTGGCTGAAGTTCAAAGGGGGGAGGGGGCTTGCCGCAGCCGCCGGCGCAATGTTGGCAGTAAGTTGGATATTTGTCGCACTGTGGCTTGCGTGTTGGAGTGTGGGATATTTTTTTTCGAAGAATGTCCACGTGGGAAATATTGTTGCGATTATTGCCTCACCCTTACTCGGCTATGTAGTGCCGAAGGAAATAATTTTGAAATTCACGATTGCGGCGTTTTCGGCCGCTCAGATATTATTAATTTATAGTGTGATGTCGGCCGTTTTATTCATCCGGCACATCGGGCCTCTCCGAGACTTGATTGCATCACGAACGACAGGCGGAAAATAATATGTCACGAAAAGCGCTTTTGTTATTTCTTGTTTGCATCTGTGCCGGCGGTATACTCGGATATTCTCTCGCTCCCAGGGGAGCCGTTTCGAATGCCGCTGCGGCAGGTTCAGAGCAAAAAAGCTCATTGTTTACTTCGGGGGAACAGCAGAAAAGTTCAGATGATGAAATTTCCAAATCGAGGAAGAACGCTATTACAAAGACGGTCGAGAGCATCAGTCCGGCAATCGTGGGGATTACCGTGACCGAGGTACGGGAGTACCGCGACCCGTTTTCAAATTTTTTTGGGGATGACCCGTTCTTTCGGCAGTTCTTCGGAAACAGAAGTTTGAAGCAGGAAGTCAAGGGGCTGGGGTCAGGCTTTATCATCTCGCCCGAGGGCTACGTCCTGACGAACGACCACGTTGCCGGAAATGCAAAAGAAATTATCGTTACGATGACCAATGGGGAAAAATACCCGGCGGAACTCGTCGGCACAGATATGATTTCGGATGTGGCCTTGCTCAAGATTAAAGGAAAGGATTTTCCGTACGTCAAACTTGGAAATTCCGACGATGTCATCATCGGCGAATGGGTAATTACTTTCGGTAACCCGTTCGGACTGTTTGAAAATATCGATAAGCCGATCGTGACTGTTGGCGTCGTCAGCGCCAAAGGAATGAACCTGAACGTCGATGAAAATCGCTCGTACCGCGGCTTGATACAGACGGATGCGGTGATCAATGCCGGGAACAGCGGAGGACCGCTCGTCAACAGTGCAGGGGAGGTCATTGGCATCAACACGCTTATTTATACTGCCGGTGTGAGCCAGGCATACATCGGCTATGGATTCGCAATTCCGATCAACCGGGTGAAGTCGATTGTCGATGAACTCCAGAAGAAAGGAAAAGTTGAGCGCAACTTCTGGACGGGGATGGAAGTCAACATCGTCGATCAGCGCATTGCAAAGTACTTTGGGCTAAAGAATGCTGAAGGAGTCATCATCAGCGATATTAAGAAAAACAGTCCTGCGGAGAAAGCAGAATTAAAGGTTGGGGACATTATTTTGGAAATCAACGGAGAAAAAATTCAGGACGAGGAAACAATCATCTCCATCATAAACGATGCAAAAGCAGGAGATGTCCTCGCTTTGAAGATCTACCGCGACAAGAAGACGTTCAATGTCAATCTAACCCTCGAAAAACGGACATAAGGCTGCGTAAAAATGATCGCACGGTATACCCGCCCTGTTATGGGCAAGATATGGAATGAACAAAACAAATTTGCCATCTGGCTGCAGATAGAGATTCTTGCATGCGAAGCGCAGGCCGAGCTCGGTGTCATCCCAAAAGATGCGGTAGCGAGGATCCGCGAGAAAGCAAAGTTTGATGTCGCCCGAATCGATGCAATTGAGCTGGAAGTGAAACATGACGTCATCGCTTTTTTGACGAACGTCGGGGAATATGTCGGTCCGGAATCGCGCTATATCCATCTCGGCATGACGTCATCGGACGTCCTCGACACGGCGCTTGCCGTTCAGATGAAGCAATCCGGCGAGCTTTTGTTCAAAGGGCTGGAGGCATTGCGGGATGTTCTTGCCCGGCGCGCAAAGGAGTTCAAGAAGACGGTCATGATCGGGAGATCGCACGGCATCCACGCTGAACCGACAACGTTCGGCCTGAAATTGGCACTCTGGTTTGATGAGACGCGCCGGAACATCGAACGCTTGCGCCGTGCTATCGAGACTATTTCGGTGGGACAGATTTCCGGCGCTGTTGGAACATTCGAGCATTTGAGCCCCAAGGTTGAAGAGTACGTCTGCGCCAAGCTCGGATTGAACCCGGCCCCGGTGTCGACACAAATCCTTCAGCGCGACCGCCACGCGGAATTTATGACCACGCTTGCCGTGGTCGGCAGCTCGCTGGAAAAATTCGCTACAGAGATCCGTCATCTCCAAAAAACGGAAGTGCTGGAAGCCGAAGAATATTTTTCGAAAGGACAAAAGGGATCCTCGGCAATGCCACACAAACGCAACCCGATTACCTGCGAACGTATCGCCGGTCTGTCGCGCGTTCTTCGGGGAAATGCACAGGCGGCGCTGGAGAATGTCGCACTCTGGCACGAGCGAGACATCACCCATTCATCCGTGGAGCGAATTGTTGTTCCGGATAGTTGTATCCTCCTCGATTACATGATTGCACTCACGACCAATGTCCTTGACAAGCTTCTTGTCTATCCGGAGAATATGAGAAACAATATCGATCTCACGCACGGCCTTGTTTTTTCACAGCCCGTTTTACTTGCGTTAACGACAAAAGGGATGAAACGGGAGGACGCGTACCGTATCGTCCAGAAAAATGCCATGGATGTGTGGCAGTCCAAAAAGAATTTCAAGGAAGTATTAGAAGGAGATTCAGAAGTAATGGCGGTGCTTTCCAACGGTGATCTCGACAACGCGTTTGATCCCACAAAAAGCCTTCGTCACGTCGATTATATTTTTGAGAGAGTTGGGTTGGGGAACTAACCACACGGAAGAGACTTTGCCGTTGGGGAGGTTCTCAGATATGTGTGGATCTTTTTAGGAGTAATCATGCCTCGGAAATTTCAAAACCTTATCAATGGAAAATGGGTTGACGCAAAGTCCGGAAAGACGTTTGAGAATCGTAACCCTGCGAATTGGGATGAACTGATCGGTATTTTTCCCAAGTCGTCGAAAGAAGACGTCGATGAAGCTGTGAAAGCTGCCCGGTCGGCGTTCGAAAAATGGCGACTTGTCCCTGCGCCGAAGCGCGGCGACATGATGCGCAAGGTCGGCGACATGCTGGTGGCCCGCAAAGAAGAGCTTGCCCGGGAGATGACTCGCGAAATGGGTAAAGTGCTAGTCGAAACCCGCGGAGACGTGCAGGAAGGAATTGATACTGCATATTACGCTTCATCGGAAGGGCGGCGTTTATTCGGCCACACCGTTCCGTCGGAGTTGCCGAACAAGTTTGCGATGGCAATTCGCGTGCCTATCGGAGTTGCAGGCATTATCACGCCGTGGAATTTTCCGATGGCGATTCCGACGTGGAAAATTTTTCCGGCTGTTCTTTCCGGCAACACCGTCGTTTTCAAACCCGCGACGGACACTCCGAAAACAGCTGCCGCCTTAGTTGAGATCATGATGGAAGCGGGAATTCCGGAAGGTGTTGTGAATATTGTTCATGGAACCGGAAGTGAGGTTGGCAATGCTATTACTTCCCATCCGGACGTTGACTTGATTTCTTTCACCGGCTCGACGGTCGTTGGAAAGCAAATCCAAAAAGATTCGAGTGAAACTTTAAAAAGAGTCTCGTTAGAACTTGGCGGAAAAAACGCCCAGATTGTAATGGATGATGCAGACCTCGACCTCGCGTTGGAAGGAGTTTTGTGGGGTGCCTTCGGAACAACCGGGCAGCGATGTACGGCGACAAGCCGGCTCATCCTGCACGAAAAAATTTTCGACAAATTCATATCGATGCTTGTTGGACGAACAAAGAAATTAAAACTTGGTGATGGATTGCTGCCGGGGACCGACGTCGGCCCGTGCGTGAATGAAAAGCAGCGTGAGACTGTCCATCAATATGTTGGAATTGGACAGAAAGAAGGGGCGACGCTCGCAACCGGCGGGTCGATTGCAAGCGGAGATGGCACTTAACAAAGGGTGGTTTTACGAACCGACGATTTTCACGGACGTCACTCCTGAAATGCGAATAGCAAAAGAAGAAATTTTCGGCCCGGTGTTGTCGGTGATCCGCTCAAAATCATTGAACGAAAGTATCTCGATTCTCAATAATACGGTGTACGGCCTTTCTTCATCAATCTATACTCAGGGACGTTAATAAAGCATTTGTTGCTATTCGTGATATCAAAGCCGGCATTACCTATGTGAATGTTCCCACTATTGGGGCCGAAGCCCATCTGCCGTTCGGCGGGGTGAAGCAGACCGGCAACGGCCATCGAGAGGGAGGCTGGACCGTGTACGATTTCTTCACTGAATGGAAAGCTGTTTATGTCGACTACAGCGGTGCACTGCAACGGGCACAAATAGATAATTACTAATATGCCAGGCATGTTTCACCTTTATATTGTTTCGTTATACGAACATCAGGAATTTTTCTGAGCGATGGTGAGTGAGGTAAGGTTTTTTGTGCCACTCATTCATCAAACTAAAAATTCCCGGAGGTGTAACATGTCAGCATCGGCAACAAAGACTGCGACCGTTGATGTAGGAACAAAAAATAACGGCGGCGATAGCCGTCAAAAGAAATTACTGAGCAAGCCTACCACGAAGACTTCAATTACAGTCCCATCGACAGACGTTCATCTCACGCTTTCGCGTCATATGCTGGTCGACGGGTTCGACCTGGTTGTCGATTTGAAGAAGAGTCAAGGCTGCTATTTATACGACTCACGATTTAACAAACGGTACCTCGACTTTTTCTCCTTCTTCGGGTCGTCCGCGGTTGGCATGAATCATCCGAAGATGACGGAACGCGAGTTTCTCGAAAAGCTTGGTGCCGTTGCGGTTAACAAGCCGTCGAATTCCGATGTGTACAGCGTGGAAATGGCTGAATTTGTCGAGACGTTCTTTCGCATTGTTCAACCTGAATATCTGCCGTACGTTTTTTTCGTCGATGGCGGTGCGCTCGCAGTCGAGAATGCGTTAAAGACGGCGTTCGACTGGAAAGTCCGTAAGAATTTTATCAAGGGATACACGGAAGAACGGGGGAGACAGATCATTCATTTTCGCCGCGCTTTTCACGGGCGGAGCGGATACACATTATCGCTCACGAATACCGATCCGACGAAAACAAATTATTTTCCGAAATTCAAATGGCCCAGAATTTTGAACCCGGCCATTACATTCCCGCTCAATGATGTCCATTTAAAAGAAGTTATGGATGAAGAAGAGACCGCCGTCCGGCAAATCAAGGAAGCGATCATCAACAATCCTGACGACATCGCAGCAATCATCATCGAGCCGATCCAGGCTGAGGGAGGGGACAATCATTTCAGAAAGGAATTTTTAGAGAAGCTGCGTCAAATTTGTGATGAAAATGAAATCCTTCTTATCTTTGATGAAGTCCAAACGGGAATCGGACTTACGGGAAAAATGTGGGCGCATGAGTATTTTGTAAAGCCGGATTTAATGGCGTTTGGCAAGAAGACTCACGTCTGCGGCTTTATGAGCAGCACGCGTATCGACGATGTACTGGACAATGTCTTCCATAAGCCAAGCCGCCTTAACTCGACATTCGGCGGGAACCTGGTGGACATGGTACGCTTTACGAGAGTTATGGAGATCATTGAGGAAGAGCGATTGGTGGAGAACGCGCGAGTGCAGGGAGAATATATGCTGCAAGAACTCAATGCGATGGGGGTAGAATTTCCGTCGCTTGTTTCAAATGTGCGTGGCCGCGGGATGATGTGCGCGATCGATATCGATTCGGCGCAAAATCGGGACCAGCTCCGCCAGAAAGCCTACGAAGAAGGCTTAATCATCATCGGATGTGGCGACCGATCCATTCGCTTCAGACCGCCATTGACAATCCAACGCGGAGAACTAGAACAAGGATTCGGCATCATGCGCAAGGCTCTTCAAGAGCTAAGCGTTGGAGAACTTTAAAAATACTATACTATGGAAACTACGACTAGAACAATTTCCGGCGGCGAGTTACTTCTCAATCCGACATTTGTGCGTAAGATGCTGGTTGATTTTCTCCGGGATCAGATCCACAACGCGGGATTTACAAAGGCGGTGATCGGGCTCTCCGGCGGAGTTGACTCGGCTGTCTCGGCTTACCTTTCTGCCGAAGCGTTGGGGAAGGAAAATGTTTTCGCGGTCTTAATGCCGTATGCATCGAGCAGCCCGGAAAGCAAAGCCGATGCAGAATTAGTAGTGAAGGAACTAAAGGTCCATTCGGAAGTGGTCGATATCACTCCGATGGTCGATCCCTTTGTTACGGCTCAACATATCAAAGACAATGTTCGCCGCGGCAATATCATGGCGCGCATGAGAATGATCGTTCTCTATGATCGCTCTCTTCAATACAATGCACTGGTTGTTGGCACGTCGAACAAGACAGAAACGATGCTGGGGTACGGAACGTTGTTCGGCGACATGGCCTGCGCCGTGAACCCGCTCGGCGATCTTTTTAAAACGCAGGTATGGCAGCTTGCAGAAGCGCTCGGTGTTCCCCGAAAAATTATTGAGAAGAAACCGACGGCAGATTTATGGCAGGACCAGACCGATGAAGGCGAACTCGGCTTTTTGTACAGCGATGTCGACCGGCTGCTCTACTTCATGATCGATGAACGCCGCAGGGACGATGAATTGACGTCGATGGGTTTTGAGAAGAATTTTATTGCGAAGATTAAGAAACGTGTGAAACAAAACCAATTTAAACGCCGTCCGCCGATCGTGGCAAAGATCTCACAACGGACGGTCAACGTCGATTTCCGTTACGTTCGCGATTGGGGTATATAGGCCGATGCCAGAAGAAATTCGCGCCGGAACGCTCTACATTGTTCCCACTCCCATAGGCAACCTTGACGACATTACGTATCGAGCGGTGAAAATCCTGTCGGCAGTAGATGTTATTGCGGCGGAAGACACACGCACGACGAAGATTTTACTCGATCATTTCCAAATTCAAAAGCCGCTTCTGAGTTTTTTCAGCCACAATGAAACCATTCGTGTTCCGCAAATAATTGAAAAGCTTCGCGAAGGCCTGGCGGTTGCCCTTGTTTCGGATGCAGGGACGCCGGGAATTTCTGACCCGGCATATTCAATTATTCAGGCCTGTATTCAGAATGAGGTGCCGGTGATTCCTCTCCCGGGTGCTACCGCGTTTATTCCCGTTCTTGTCGCAAGCGGAATGCCGACCCAGTCGTTTGTCTTCGAAGGGTTTCTTCCCCACAAGAAGGGACGGTCAACAAAATTAGCGCAGCTCAAAGATGAACCACGGACTATTATCTTCTACGAATCCCCTCATCGCATCCTTAAAACCCTCGAAGACATTCAGAATATTTTTGGCGATCGTGATGCCGTTATCGGCCGGGAAATGACCAAGAAATTTGAAGAAATACTTCGAGGAACTCTGTCTTCGCTTCGCGAGGCATTATCCTCCCGCCAAATAAAAGGAGAATTCGTCCTTATCGTTTCTGGGACGAAAATCTAACCTTAACCCCTTGACTTTTTCGACTTTCGTAAGTATATTAGCACTCAGGAACAGTGAGTGCTAATAAATTCTTACTCTCTAAGCTTATATAAAATAATACAGTTACACAGTATCAACCTAAAGTTAAGGAGACTTATATGAAATTACATCCTTTGGCTGACAGAATTGTCGTAAAGCCTGCCGAGGCTGAAGAAAAAACAAAAGGCGGAATTATCCTTCCGGATACCGCTAAGGAGAAACCGGTATGGGGTGAAGTGGTAGCAGCGGGACCCGGTAAGCTTACGGAGGAAGGGAAGAAAGTTCCGATGGAAGTGAAAGTCGGCGACAAAGTTCTTTACGGGAAATACTCAGGAACAGAAGTCACCCTCGACGGAGAAGAAGTTCTTATCATGCGTGAGAGCGATGTTTTTGCGATCATGCCCAAGTAATTGAAGCAACGAAAAACCAAAATTTAAAAGGAGTATTACTGTTATGGGAGCAAAGATCATTCAGTACGAGTTTGATGCTCGCGCAGCGTTGAAGCGCGGTGTTGACCAACTCGCTAATGCAGTCAAGGTAACGCTCGGACCGAAAGGCCGCAATGTCGTTATTGATAAGAAATTTGGTGCGCCGACTATTACCAAAGATGGTGTCACTGTTGCAAAGGAAGTTGAACTCGAAGACCCGAATGAAAACATGGGCGCACAGATGGTGCGCGAAGTCGCATCGAAAACATCGGATGTCGCCGGCGACGGAACGACAACCGCAACGGTGCTTGCTCAAGCCATTGTACGCGAAGGTCTGAAGAACGTCACAGCGGGTGCAAACCCGATGGATTTGAAACGCGGTATCGACCTTGCGGTGACGAGGGTGATTGAAGAACTGAAAAAGATCAGCCGCCCCGTTGAAGGAAAAAAGGAAATTGCACAAGTCGGTTCCATTTCGGCAAACAACGATTCAACAATCGGAAACCTTATTGCTGATGCCATGGACAAAGTCGGCAAAGACGGTGTCATCACTGTTGAGGAAGCAAAAGGGACTGAGACGACGATGGACGTTGTCGAAGGAATGCAGTTCGATCGCGGCTATCTTTCACCGTACTTCGTGACGGATGCCGACACGATGGAATCGGTGCTCGAAGATCCGCTCATTCTGATTCATGATAAGAAAATCAGCTCGATGAAAGACCTTCTTCCGATTCTCGAAAAAGCAGCTCAATCGGGAAAGTCTATGGTTCTCATCGCGGAAGAAGTCGAAGGCGAAGCCCTTGCGACCCTCGTCGTGAACAAAATCCGTGGAACGCTCCGCGTCGTCGCAGTGAAAGCCCCTGGTTTCGGCGATCGGCGAAAAGCAATGCTCGAAGACATTGCCGTGTTGACTAACGGCACGGTGATCTCCGAGGAGAAAGGGTTCAAACTCGAGAACGCCACGCTTTCGTATTTGGGCACAGCGAAGAAAGTCGTTGTCGATAAAGACAACACGACAATCGTTGAAGGCGCCGGTAAAAAAGATGAAATTAAGAAGCGCATCAATGAGATCAAAGGTCAGATCGACAAGACGACCTCTGATTACGACAAGGAGAAACTCCAGGAACGTCTTGCAAAACTATCGGGCGGTGTTGCCGTGTTGAAAATCGGCGCCTCGACCGAAGTTGAGATGAAAGAGAAGAAAGCACGCGTTGAAGATGCGCTCCATGCAACACGAGCTGCTGTTGAAGAGGGAATCGTCCCCGGCGGCGGTGTCGCATACCTGCGTACAATCCCCAAACTGGATGAAGTGAAAACTTCAAACGAAGACCAAAAGACGGGCGTTGAGATCATCAAACGCGCGCTCGAAGAACCAATTCGACAGATCGTCGCGAACGCCGGCCTCGAAGGCTCCGTTGTCGTCGATAAAGTAAAGAGCGAAAAAGGTAACTTTGGTTTCAACGCATTTACGGAAAAATATGAGAACCTTGTCGAATCAGGCGTCATCGATCCGACAAAGGTCACGCGTATTGCGATTGAAAACGCGGCGAGCGTTGCAGCGTTGTTGCTAACGACTGAAGCGACGATCGTTGAAAAGCCCGAAGAAAAGAAATCGATGCCGGCGATGCCTCCGGGCGGCGGCATGGGCGACATGTACTAAAAAGCCTTGCAGTAAACGAAAAACAAAATCCCTAAATGCGAAAACGCGTTTGGGGATTTTTATTTGAGAGAGAATTATTTATATTGCCGCACATGGTTTAAACCGCGCTATACTTTCAACAATTGTCGAGGACACACGCTATGTCAAAAGCTGAAGAGTTAGTTCAAAGGATTTCCGCTATTCAGACAACGCTCAAAAACTATCATCTTGACGGATGGTTATTATATAATTTTCGGCAGTCCAATGTGTTTGCCTCAAAATTATTGGAGCTTCCACCTCATTTAACCCAGATGAGGCGCTACTTCTATTTCATCCCTGCCCAAGGGACGCCGCAGAAGCTGGTTCATGGCATCGAACAATACAATCTTGACCATCTTCCCGGAAACAAAACAGTCTATGTCAGCTGGCAGTCGCTCCAGGACGGTCTAAAAAAGGCTCTCGGCGGAGTAACCTCGGTTGCGATGGAATACTCTCCCAACAATGCAATCCCGTATGTTTCAAAAGTCGATGCCGGAACGGTCGAGCTCATCCGTTCGTTCGGCGTCGAAGTCGTTTCTTCCGCGGACATCGTCCAGTATTTTGAAGCCCGCTGGACAGATGAGCAGCGTACCGATCAGTTTGAGGCCTCAAAAGTACTGCGGAAGACCGTCGATGTCGCGTTCGGATTCATCGGTGAAAGACTGCGCGCGCGGCAGAAAGTAACGGAATACGACGTGCAGCAGCGAATGCTTCAATACTTCAAGGAGAACAATCTTGTTATCGACGATGCGCCAAATTGTTCGGTGAACGCGAATGGAGCAAATCCTCACTACGAACCGACAAAGGAAATTTTCTCGGAGATCAAAAAAGGAGATTATGTTTTGATCGACCTTTGGGCGAAGAAAAGCAAACCGGAGAGCGTTTATTCAGACATCACCTGGGTGGCGTTTGCCGGGGAGCATATTCCTGAAAAATATCAGAAGGTTTTTGAAATTGTAAAAGGAGCCCGTGATACAGCGGTGGATTATTTAAGAAAAGAATTTGCCGGCGGGCGAAAGGTCCGCGGGTGTGACGTTGACGATATCACGCGCAAGTACATCGCCGACAAAGGCTACGGCGAATATTTCATCCATCGCACAGGGCACAACATCGGCGTGGAGGTTCATGGTAACGGCGCAAACATTGACAATCTGGAGACGCATGACCAGCGCGAAATTATTCCGGAAACATGTTTTTCCATCGAACCGGGTATTTATCTCCCCGGTGAATTTGGCATTCGCCTGGAGATCGACGTTTACATTTCAAAAGAAAAGAAGATCATCATACCGGGGGAACCGATTCAACAAGAAATTGTCAAAATTCATTGTTAGAACGCTCGAGTTCCGTGTCGCTTGATGATATGAGCTGGCTTCCATGCCGGTCAAAAACATAAGGAGATATTTATGAAACCAAAGATATTGCTGCGAATTGCCTCCATCGTGATGGTTCTGCATGACATTGGGCACATGGGCGGCAGCTTAACGTGGAAACAGGCTGCCGACCCGGAAAAACAGCAGGTCATCAGTCAAATGACTGAGCACAAATTCCCGTTCATGGGCGCAATGAGAAGCATGGGCGATTATTACGACGGATATGGTTATGCTTCAGCATTAGCAATATTGTTGATCTCTATTATTCTATGGATCGTTTCGGATTCCGCAACCCAAAATCCAATCCTGGCTAAAAAAATACTTATTGCGGTGTCAACAATACTTCTAGCGTGGGGTATTAACGAATTGATTTTCTTTTTCCCGTTCGCTGCGTCATTTAGTTTACTTGCATTCGCGCTAACGATTGTTGCCGTTTTGCAATTAAATGCGGGGACGAAACAGTGATGATAGCAGGATGCCAAGCTTACAACAATGCGGGACGAACGGCATTTTCGTCTGAAAGGAGCTAACACGGTGAAGGCAGCGGTCTTCATTGTTGCAGGATTGGTGATGTTGTACATTTCTCTTCAAGCTCAAATGCTGGAAGACGAGGAGCAGGCGTTCAAAGCAATCAATACTCACGTTTTTCAAAGTCATTTAAAATTTCTTGCGGATGATTTATTGGAAGGGCGAGCGCCGGCGACTCGCGGGGATGCTGTAACGGAGAAATATCTCGTCTCCCAGCTCCAGCTGCTCGGGCTTGAACCGGGAGGAGAAAACGGAACATACCTCCAGCATTTTCCTGTACTCGGAACGACGGCCAGTCCTTCAATGGAGCTTGTTGCCCGCCGCGGTTCGCAAGAAGAACGCTTTAAATTTCACGAAGAGTTCGTTGGCTTTTCAGGTACGCAGGATGAGGACGTGGACATAACAAACGCCGAAGTCGTTTTCGTCGGTTACGGCATCGTTGCTCTGGAACAGAACTGGGACGACTATAAAGGCGTTGACGTTGCCGGCAAAGTGTTGTTGATGATGAACGATGATCCGCCCGGCGGCGACCCAAAATTTTTCGGCGGCAAGGCGAGGACCTATTACGGCAGATGGACATATAAGTATGAAATTGCCGCCCGGAAAAAGGCGGCTGGCGCCATCATCATTCATACAAATGAATCTGCAGGTTATCCGTTCCAGGTCGTCCAAACTTCGTGGTCGGGAGAAAATTTTTCGCTTGCCGATAGCAAAGAAGATCCCATAAAATTGAAAGCATGGTTATCGGCAAGTGCCAGCAAGCGTTTAACGGCTATGTCAGGTAGAGACCTTGAAGCAATGATGAAAGCAGCGCAATCGAGAAAATTTAAACCAATTCCTCTCGGCACAAATATTTCGGTACATATTCATAATACTTTTCGCAAAATGACAACGGCGAACGTTGCCGGTCTATTACGCGGAAGTGATACGATTCTTTCGAAAGAAGTTGTCATCTTTACGGCTCATTTCGATCACCTTGGAATCGTTCAACCGGTAAACGGCGATTCTATCGACAACGGCGCTGTCGATAACGCATCAGGAGTGAGTATGGTCCTAACTTTGGCGCAGGGTTTCACGCATTTAGCGCAACGGCCTAAACGGTCATTGTTGTTTTTGTTTGTCGGAGGGGAAGAAGCAGGCACGCTGGGGTCGGAGTATTATGCCGCACATCCGACGTTTCCCCCGGGAAAAATCGTCGCTGACATTAATTTGGATGGCGTGAATATGTTCGGTGAAACACGAGATATTTCCATGGTCGGGAAAGGGTCGATCAACAATCGACGACGATGTCAACAAAGCGGCAAACGTCGCCGGGTTTGTGGTCAAGCCGGACCAATTTCCGGAAGAGGGGATGTTTTACCGTTCAGACCAGTTCAGCTTTGCAGCGATAGGCGTTCCCGTTGCCTACTTCGATGTTGGAGTTGATTTTGTCGGCAAGCCCGCAGATTGGGGAATAAAGATGGCTGAAGAATATAACGACTATAATTACCATCAGCCGAGCGATGAGATGCGCAGCGATTGGACGTACGAAGGAACCATGCAACAGGCTAAGTTCTATTTCCACCTCGGCTATCTTCTTTCCAACCAGAGAGCGATGCCGCGATGGAACACGGGCGATGAATTTGAAGCTGTGCGGTTGAAATCGTTGCGGGACGTTAATGAGCCGCTATAAGCCTGGTTTCAGCGTGCCTACACTTTTCTGTTCTTCAGCACCCTCGTCCAATGGACAATTTGTCTCTTTACTTCCTGGGCAGACGTACTGCCGGCTGACATCTTGTTCTCGATACTTTTATGCGGGTTGAGGAGATCGAACACATCATCTTCAAGCAAGGTTGAAAAGTGTTTTAACTCAGGCAAGGTGAGTTGTGAAAGGCTCTTCTTCTGTTCGATCGCATGGGCCACGACTTTTCCTGTGATTGCATGTGCATCTCGGAAGGGAGTTCCTTTTTTTACAAGATAATCCGCAATCTCAGTTGCTGTCAGAAAATCGTTTTTTAATTCCTCTTCGAATCTGTCCTTTTCAAATCTTGTGTGTACAAGAATGTGCGAGAAAATGAACAGGCACTGCCTGGTCGTCGCAACTGCATCGAGGAGCGGGAACTTATCTTCTTGCATGTCACGGTTGTAGGCAAGCGGCAGCCCCTTCATGATTGTCAGGATATTCACGAGGTCTCCGAAAACCCTTCCCGCTTTTCCGCGGACAAGCTCTGCCATATCGGGGTTCTTTTTCTGCGGCATGATGCTGCTTCCTGTCGAGTACGCATCATCGGTCTTTGCAAAGCCGAACTCTTGCGAGCTCCAGAGCACAATCTCTTCTGCGAGCCTGCTCAGATGGGTCATCACGATGCCGCAGACGGAAATAAATTCGATAAGATAGTCACGGTCGCTTACTGCATCCATGCTGTTTTCGACGAGACCGTCGAATCCGAGCTTGCGTGCCACCATCGCCCGGTCGATCGGGAAGGAGGTGCCGGCCAATGCCGCTGCGCCAAGCGGAAGTTTATTGAGCCGTTTACAGCAATCCTGAAGCCGCTCAAAATCTCTCTCGAGCATCGAAGTGTATGCGAGAAGATGATGGGAGAGATACACCGGTTGCGCTCGTTGGAGATGTGTGTACCCCGGCATGATGGTGTCGAAGTATTTCTCGGCCTTGAACAGCAAAACGCGCTGAAGCTGCAGAATGAGTTTTTGTATCTCGCGAATTGCGCCGCGAAGATGGAGCCGTTCATCCAGCGCAACCTGATCGTTCCTGCTGCGCCCTGTATGAAGTTTTCCCCCCATAGGGCCAATTTTTTGGATCAGCCGATGTTCAATCGCCATGTGAACATCTTCCTTCTCCCACGAGAGCTGGAGTTTCCCCGAGTCAATTTCTTTCGCGATGGCTTTCAAGGCGGTCCGAATGCGGCGTGATTCCTCCATTGAAATAATTTTTACCGCTGCAAGCATCTCGACATGGGCGATACTTCCGGCAATATCTTCCTGGTACAAATGCTTATCGAGCTCGACGGAGGAAGAGAATCTGAGAGCTATTTCCGACAGCGGCTCTTTAAACCTTCCGCTCCACAACGGCTGTTGATGTGCCATGAACGACTCCTCACGTTAAAAGGGTTGATAAAAAAAATACCTGACAGTCTCTTTCGTGACGTCAGGTATAAAAAAGGAATACCGACAGGTCATTCACGCACAACCCACACTTTTGCTTTTGCGCTGACTTTGGTGTGAAGTTTCACGGGTACCTCGAAAATACCGAGGGTTTTGATAGGCTCTTCAAGCTCGATCGTTCGCTTATCGACCGTGAACCCTTTTTCCTTCAACGCATCGGCAATCATTTGCGATGTGACGGAGCCGAACAACTTGTCGTCTTCGCCGACTTTCATCGGAATTGTTACGGAGAGTTTTTCGAGCTCAACGCCGAGTTTTTCCGCATCCTTAAATTGCTTCTGTTCCTGCCGGTCGTGCTGCTTCTTTTCTTCTTCCAGGGCACGCAGACTGCTTGTGGTAGCGCGGTATGCAATGCTCCTCGGAATAAGGTAATTCCGCGCGTAGCCGTCCTTCACGGCGACGACCTCGCCGATTTTTCCCAGGCTTTCAAAATCCTGACGTAAAATGACTTTCATACTTTCTCCAGCATTCTTATTGAGTGCAATTTATTTAATGGCATCGGACACAAAGGGGAGCAGCGCTAGATGCCGTGCTCGTTTAATCGCCTTCACCAATTGCCGCTGGTGTTTGGCGCAGGAGCCGGTGATGCGTTTTGGAATTATTTTTCCCTGCTCGGTGACAAAGCGGTATAATTTCTTTTCGTCCTTGTAATCGATATAGATCTCTTTCGAGTCGCAGAAACGGCATGTACGTTTTTTCCGGATTGCATTCGAGTCGCGCTTTTCGCGCCGGTCGTCGCCGCCTCGCCGATTTTGACTTTGATGGAACACTGTGGATTCTCCTTTTCAAATTCTATTGCTGTTTTCGAAAAATTTAATCTGATTTTTTCACTCGACGCTTGGTTAAACGACGACATCTCCTACGCCGGGCGCAGTTGCAGCCACTTGACTTTTTAAGAGTGCAGAGGCAATTTCCTTTGCTTTCAGCGCTTTCTTGTCCAATTGGATCGTCAAATAACGGATAATCTGCTCGTCCAATTGATAGTGCCGGTCCAGCTTCGCGATGAGGGTGCCCGGGCCTTTGAATTCAAAAAAAGCGTAGAACCCGTTATTTTTCTTGTCGACAGTGTAGGCGAGGCGCTTGCGGCCCCATTTTTCCAGTGAGCGGACCTCGCCGCCGTTTTTCACGATGACTTCCTTTACTTTTTCGATGACGGCGTCAATCTGGGCGTCGTCGAGTGTAGCGTTGACGATGAATGTCGTCTCGTAAATCTTGTGTTCCTTTTCCAACGATGTACCTCCTATGGACGTGTAATGATGGCCCCATCTCTTTTATGATGGAGCAGGGTGCTGAATGTTGAATTAAAAGTGAAAAATCAAAAGTTACAACCAATGACATTGATAAATGAAGATCACGTAATACCTAATCCTTCATACCGCTTTACACTGAAAGATCATTATCTAAAAACGACTTATTGAAATTGTTCATTGCGAATTCAATTCCGTGAATGACCAGCGCAAGGACGGCATCGCGTGCATGTGCGATCATTGTTGTGGCCTGCTGGATCTCGTCCTTTTCAAAAGGAGAGAGAACATACTCCGACATTAGCTCTTTCCGCTCCTGGGTCGGACACGTTGACCCTGCAATCCCGACGCGCAGCCGAGGAATTTTTTCGGTTTGCAGCTGATAAATAATCGAAGCGAGTCCGTTATGTCCGCCGTCGCTTCCTTCGGCCCGTAATCGTAAAGTTCCGAGCGGAAGCTGAAAATCGTCGAGGACGACGAGCAAATCGGAAGCAGGGACATTGAATTGCTCCATGATCTGGAGAACCGCGCTCCCGCTTTCATTCATGGATGTCATCGGAACTGCCAGAAGCAAACGGCGGCTTTCAAACGAGCATTCAGAAAAAAGAAAATTACCGTTGCCGTCGAGCATGCGCGAATGTAACGACTGTGACACTGAAGCTACAACATCGAAACCAGCGTTGTGCCTCGTCGATGCATACCGTTTGCCGGGATTTCCCAGTCCGACAACGCAAACGACCTTCTCTGAATCCGCTTCTTCGTCAAAGAATTTCTGCAATGAAGGAGATGCCAATTAAGAAATATTTCTCAAAGAACAGAAAAAATTACGCGATCGAGTGATGAATTACTTCTTATCTTCTTTTTTAGCGGGGGCTGCCGGCGCTGCTTTTGCAGCCGGTGCCGCTTTGGCGGCTGGTGCGGCCTTCGCGCCAGCTGCGGGTTCCGCGCCTTCTTCACCTTCTTCAGGCTTCTTGCCTTTCGCAATAACCTCTGGTTCTGCAAGAGTTGTCGCTGCTGCCGCATCGGCAGGCGTTTCCTCCTTTAATATCGTCGGAGGTACGACGGCGACAATCGTGCTGGATTCGCTCTCAAGAATCTTCACGTTATCGACTTTAATATCACGGATGTGGACAGACTGATTGATGCCAAGTTCCGTAATATTGACTTCAACATGATCCGGAATGAATTTAGGTAAGCAGGATACTTTGAGTCGGTGCATCACATGCTGAACGGTTCCGCCGTCTTTTACACCTTTCGGCGTACCCTTGAGCATCACAGGCACCTCGATGGTTAATTCTTCATCTGCACGAACGCCCTGCAGATCGAAGTGGATAGGTAATTCTGAAACGGGGTCAAACTGAACGTTGCGAAGCACACAGGTTTTTGATTCACCGTTGTCGAGCTTGAGGCTTACGATATGCGCTTCCGAAGTATAGATGAGCGGTTTCAATCCAAGCGGAGTTGCCGCGAGATGAATATTCTGTTCGCCGCGCGAATAATATTCGCCCGGAATTTTCCCGGACCGCCGTATTGCTCGCGTACGCTTTCCGGTGTGGGTGCGGACTTCTGCTTGAAGAACTACTTCTGACATGACTTACTCCTTTAGAAAACTAATCGTCCTGAGTTTTATCTTTATCAACATCAAAAAGCGAACTGATCGATTTATTGTCGAAATTTCGGCGGATCGCTTCGGCAAAAATCTTGGCAACGGACATGACCTCGATTTTCGGCGATGATTGTTTCAATTGTATGGTATCCGTTACGAGCAACTTCGATACATCTGTTCCGGTAATGCGCTCCATTGCTTTACCGGAAAGAATAGGATGTGTGCACGCACCGTACACCTCTTTTGCACCGGCATCCTTCAGGGTTTTCACTGCGCTAGTGAAGGTTCCCGCTGTATCGATCAAATCGTCGACGATGAGGACATTTCTTCCCTTCACCTCTCCAACGATGTTCATGACCTCAACTTCATTGGGAGCCGGTCTGCGCTTATCGATCAACACCAAGTCGGCATCCAATCGCTTCGCATACGCCCTCGCCATTTTTATCCCCCCGACGTCGGGGGAGACGACCGTTAAATTCGGAATCTTTTTCTTCCGGTAGTAATCAACAAAGACGACCGACGAATATAAATGATCGACCGGGATATCGAAGAATCCCTGGATTTGCGGCGCGTGCAAATCCATGGTAATAATTCTATCAGCGCCGGCTTTTGTCAACAAATTTGCGACGAGCTTTGCCGTGATAGCCACACGCGGCTGATCTTTGCGGTCCTGCCGGGCGTATCCAAAATACGGGATAACAGCCGTTACCTTTCGTGCCGACGCTCGTTTTGCCGCGTCAATCGTGAGCAGAAGCTCCATCAAATTATCTGCCGGCGGGTTTGTCGGCTGAATAATGTAGACATCGGCGCCGCGGACATTGTCAATGAACTTTACCCAAAGTTCGCCGTCACTGAAATTGCGAATATCTATGCCGCCCAGTTCTTCGCCGAGATTTTTCGAAATCTGTTCGGCCAATTGGGGGTTAGCCCTGCCGGAAAAAACCTTTAATCGATACATGCGTTGTTCACGTGTTAGAACGAACAGAAGTATCGGCATAGCCGATCACTTGTGTTTCTCCGCAACGGCGGGTAGATCACAAAAAACGCTCAGTGAGCTTTTCTTTGAAACTTATAAATATAAGAAATAACGCAAAGAGAGTCAATAATTTTTTGGTGCAAAGAAGTCGGCGCTGGAATGCAAACGTTCAATTGTTTCCAACTCTCAAGGAGGCGTTGTAGGCATTTCCTTGACATTCACCCCCCCGTTGGCTATTTTCTTACTGGTTTTTTATGGAAGAAATCATTGAGCGTGTTTTCCAAATCTCAACGCCGTCGGGAGTTGAATTGTATGGCGACATTAGATGGAAAGAAGCAATGTCGGAATCAGCGGGCAGAAAACTGCCGGTCATTATTGTCTGCCATGGCTTCAAGGCGTTCAAGGATTGGGGGCCGTTTCCTGCGATAGGCCGGTATTTTGCCGAGTCCGGTTTTGTCTCTATCGTCTTCAATTTTTCTCATAATGGCATCGGAAAAAATTTTCGAAAGTTTTCGGAGCGGGAAAAATTTTCCGTGAACACTTTCAGCCTTGAGCTGGAGGATGTCGCTGCAATTCTCGACGCAATCTCAACCGGGCAAATTCATTGTCGGTCTATCGACGAATCAAAGATCGGAATTGTAGGCCACTCCCGAGGCGGCGGAATTGCGATCATCAAAGCTCGAGAAGATAAAAGGATCAAAGCCGTCGCAGGGTGGTCGACGGTCGCCTATTTTGACCGATATACGGAAGCACAGCGAAAACGATGGAGGGAAAAAGGATTTGTGGGGATCCCTTCCATCAATCCGGAAAGCTTGTTCAGATTACGGACTGACTTACTCGATGACCTGGAAAAGAACGCGGAGAGATTGAACATCAAGAACGCAGTGCACGACCTCGGGAAGCCGTTGCTCTTGATTCATGGCACCGCCGATCTTCCAGTCCCAATAGATGAAGCAAAGAGCCTTTACGAAATATCGGACAAGACGGTGACCGAGCTCATTTTGCTGGAAGGAATTGGCCATATGTATGGAGCGCGCCATCCATATCTCAAACCAACTCCGGCAATGAGCCGTGTTCTAGAATTAACTTCTGCATGGTTTCATAAACACCTGTAACAATAAAAGGAGATAGGATGGAGACAGCAGGAAAATTCCTACAACGTGAGGGAGTATTGCCGCTCACTGGAGAAAAATCGAACATCCTCGTTCAAACTTTTTGGATTGTTGTTTTTGCTGCACTAACTGCTCTCGGGGCACAAGTGGCGATCCCGCATCAACCAGTCCCCTATACGTTGCAAACATTCTTTGTTCTGTTGGGAGCTGCGTTCTTGGGAAGCCGCAACGGATCGTTGAGCCAATTGTTGTATCTGGGGATCGGTTTGGCCGGTGTGCCTGTTTTTTCCGGCGGCAGTTTTGGCTTCGCTCGAATCATTGGACCATCGGGGGGGTACCTGCTAAGTTTTCCGATTGCGTCGCTCTTGGTAGGGTATCTCGTCCAGATAAGAAGAGGATATTTATGGACTCTCGTCGGAATGTTTCTTGGGCTTGTTGTAGTTTTTGGATGCGGCGCGACGTTTTTGGATCTTTTCTATCTCCACAATTTCAAAGAGTCAATGGTCAGCGGATTATTGATCTTTTCGTGGTGGGATATGGTCAAGCTTTCAGCAGCAGCAGGCATCTATAATGAGTTCGCAAAACGATACAAAAAACTTCCAGCATAGAAGAATTATACGATAAAATAAAAAGCCTCTCATTGCCTGAGAGGCTTTTTTGTTTTTTCTCTTTCCTGAGGATCAAATTTCAATTTTCAAAACAAAACCGACGGTGTTGCACCTGTAATCGGGGCAGCTACATAAAGTGCACGCTCTTATGAAACCTTTTCGATAGTCTCTTCTGAAAAATATAGATTCTTAAACCGTAGCGCCACATTTACAAGCAAGATCAACACGGGCACTTCCACCAAGGGACCGATGACGGTTGCAAACGCTGCCTGAGAATTTATTCCAAATACTGCGACAGCCACCGCAATTGCCAGTTCAAAATCGTTGCTGCCAGCTGTAAACGCCATCGTCGTCGTCTTTTCATATCCAGCCCCCATGCGTCTCGCCATGTAGAACGTGGCAAAGAACATTAAAGCAAAGTAGACCGTGTATGGGATGGCAACACGGAGAACATCCAACGGTAATTCAATAATCCTCTCGCCCTTGAGTGAGAACATAACAAAGATAGTGAAGAGAAGAGCCACGGGAGTAAGTATCGAGATCTTTGGTACAAAGCTGCTGTGATACCATTCTTTCGATTTTGCCCGAACCATGATTGCGCGAGTCACGATTCCCCCCGCAAACGGAACTCCTAAATAGATTAACACCGTTACCGCAATTTTTGATATTGATATGTCCACCAATGCGCCCTTCATTCCGAAGAGTGGTGGTAGGAATGTGATAAAAACATAGGCATAGACCGAATACAAGAAAACCTGGAAGATTGCATTGAACGCGACGAGACCGGCAGCTAATTCCGGATCACCTTTGGCCAAGTCGTTCCAGACTAGAACCATTGCGATGCACCGTGCAAGTCCCACCAGGATTACGCCAATCATCATCTCCGGTTTGTCGGGCAGCAACAAAATGGCAAGCAAGAACATCATCAGCGGTCCAACAATCCAGTTCTGCACTAACGAAAGTCCCAACAACTTGACATTACTGAAAACGACAGGCAGCTCTTCATACTTGACCTTTGCGAGCGGCGGATACATCATCAGCACCAAACCGATGGCAATCGGGATGTTAGTTGTGCCGGAACTTAGTGAGTTCCAGAAACCGGATATGCCCGGATAGGCATAACCAAGGAGAACGCCGAGGAACATCGTCAGAAAGATCCAGAGGGTGAGATAGCGATCGAAGAACGATAATTTTTTGGAAACTGTGCTCACGAAGATATTCCTTTCTTCATGCTGCACGCTAGTTCGGAGTTAATCATTTTATCTCCTGTTCTGCCAGCGAAGATTCGATCTTATGGGCAATTTGATCACGTATGGCTATCGTCTGTCCTAGTTTTTCCTCATACGTTCCTTGCAAAGCGGACGGATCGGCAAAGCTCCAGTGGAGCCGCTTTGTAATCCCTATAAAGATTGGGCAGCGTTCGGCTGTTGCCTCGTCGCACACGGTAATGACATAGGCAAAGGAACGGCCGGCTTTGACCAGGTTGAACACGTTTTGAGTTTTCTTGTTCGATATGTCGATGTTGATTTTCTTCATCGCATCAACAGCAAGTGGGTTGAGTTTCCCGGGCTCAAGCCCTGCACTCTCAGCCTCGAATCTATCTCCGGCAAGATGATTCAATAATGCTTCCGCCATTTGACTGCGTGCGCTGTTGTGGACGCAAACAAAAAGGACTTTTTTCTTTGCCATTGCACCCTCCGATGTTTACACTATTCATGATAGACAGTTGGTTTATTTAATGATACTCTTTGAAAATTCCAGGCTATAGAGATTAGTGAACGCTCTTTTGATCTCATCCCGAACGCGCCGGAACACAGCCAGAACTTTTTCATCCTCTCCGGCTGCTTCAGCAGGATCTTCGAATCCCAGATGAAGTCTATGTTCGACTTTGCCGATGAAGACCGGGCACGTTTCTTTTGCGTTATCACATACCGTAATAACGTAATCGAAAGAATCGTTGATAAACTCCCCAACGTTTTTCGTTTTGTTGCCGCCGATGTCGATCCCAAGTTCTTTCATCACTTTAACCGCAAGCGGATGGACGCGTGCAGCAGGTTTCGTCCCCGCTGAAAAAACCTGAAGTGATGGATCCATTGATTTCAGAAATCCTTCGGCCATTTGACTGCGACAGGAATTGCCGGTGCAAAGGATAAGTATCTTTGCCATTATTTTGTCCCGGATATTGTTATCGAACTTAAGCGCGCACTGTCGAGTTCGTAATCGTAATTCTTTTCAGAAACAATTTCAACGTTTTTGAAACCTGCTTTTTTTATCGTGTCGAGATATTCCTTCCTGTCGATTGCGCCGCTGATACATCCTGCCCACAGTGCAGCATTCTCCCTTTCTTCAGATGAAATGGCGCCGTCAACGACGATATCGGAGACGGTGAATTTGCCGCCGGTTTTCAACACGCGGTAAATCTCTTGGAATACGTTTACTTTGTTCGGAACAAGATTGATGACACAGTTGCTGATAACGCGGTCAACAGAATTGGTCTCAACCGGTAACGCTTCGATTTCGCCTATCTTGAATTCAACGTTCGTCGCGTTGATTTTTTGAGCATTCATCTTCGCTTTTTCGATCATCGCTTCCGTCATATCGACGCCAATCGCCCTTCCTGTCTTGCCGACATGCCGGGCCGCGATGAACACATCGATCCCCGCACCGGAACCGAGATCAAGAACCGTGTAGCCTTCTTTCAAATCCGCAAAAGCGGTCGGGACACCGCAGCCAAGTCCCAGATCGGCCCCGTCCGGTATGCTTGAGAGGTCCTCCGGATTGTAGTCCAGCGACATTTGCACGAGCGACTCGGAGCCGGTTCCGCAGCAGGAACTGGTGCCGGATCCGCATGAGGAAGATTTGGCGGCAGTCGTAGAAATTTGACCCTTCGCTATTTCAGCATATTTTTCTTTTACATCGTTCTTAATTTCCAGGTCTGTTTTCATAAGAAAATCCTTTCATCAATTTAAATTGATACGTTCAATCAAAAAAAACTAACAGCAGATTTGCATTCTGTTCTTTACTTTTTCAAGCGTCATTCGATCCTTCTCGAGAACGGAATCATCGTTGACCCAGCTGGCAAGCGAGGAGAGAAGCTCTTTTTTCATCGGGTCGAGGCTGGCTTTGTCGATCCGATAGTAATTCCATTTTCCTCTTTTTTCATCTTTGATAAATCCTGCATCGCGCAGGGCGATCAAATGGTGGGACAATTTTGATTGAGCCATATTGAATGTTGCCATGAGCTCGCAGACACATGCTTCCTCATCGGACAAGACGAGCAGCAGCCTGATTCGAATTTCTTCCGAGAGAGCTTTTAGTGCAGTCGTTACTTCGACCATATCTATCCCATCAACTTAATTTGATACGTAAAAATACGGAAAAAAGTTGCTTCCGTCAAGGACTATTTTTGCTGAAGTCGAGGTACTGGTTCCATCGTCTGAACAATTCTGCCGTTGCACGTGCGTCGCCGAGGCAATACTCGGCGATGTCATGAAACCGTTTTTCTTCAACCAGTTTTCCCATGTCGAGCCCGGTGATGCCGTGAGCTTTGGGACTATCGATGCCGAACGACTTGCAATAGAAGTCGAGGCTGAACCTGCGCGTGGTGTTGTAGAAAGTCAGCTGCTCCAAAAGATCGCAGTGCTGGCTCGCTTCGTAACGGTACGGAACCAGGTTGCGCGTTGGCTGGACATTGAGGAGCGCCGACCGCACCATCAGGAACGGACAGTCGAATCCCCGGCCGTTGAAGGTGATGAATTGGTGGTACGACGGTATCAGTTTCCAGAATTCTTCGAGTATTTCTTTTTCCGAACCGGACTTATATTGCACCAGGCCTTCTGCGGATGTAAACTCTTCTTTTTTATCCGATTGAAAAAGGACTTTCCCCATGCTTGAATCCGGGTTGAAAAGAGCGACTGCCAGAACCTGCGATGTGAGCGCATGCAGGTTGAGGTTCTGCTTCATCTCTTCCACTTTTTCCTCGGAATCGGCAAACTTAAAAAGATATTCCCGGCTTGATTGGTCGAACGAGTCGAGCGGAAGGGCAAGCGTTTCAATATCAAACACGACGCGTGACATTAGCGTGTTATCCTATAATTTTTTAACCCCCAGTTAGTTTCCCGAGCTGTAACTTTGATCACGGTATAAATTGGAATCGCAAGCACCATCCCCATAATTCCGAGCAATTCGCTGCCGATGAGGATGGTGAGCACAATCGTCAACGGATGCATATCCAGGATTTTTCCGTACACATTCGGCTGGATAAACATTTGGTCGATTTGCTGAACGACAAATGTTGTGAGAACGATCGGTACCAGCATGCGAAAGTCGCCGAATTGGATCAGCGACGCAGCAATGATCGGGACGACTGCAATGATCGGCCCTGCCATCGGAATAATATTCGAAAAACCGCAGACGATGCCGAAAATTATCGCGTAACGAAAGCCGAGAATAGAATAGGCGCTGACGTACAGGATGGCCACGGAAATTAATTCGATGCACACGCCGCGGATATACTTGCTAAGCTGCTGTTCCAGTTTGTTAATCACATTCAACGACATCTCAAAATATTTGTTCGGGACATTTTCGATGATCGCTTTCTGGATGCGGTGATAATCGTTCAACAGGAAAAACGTAATGAACGGGACAACGATGAAGGACCCCGCCATGCCGAGTGCGCTCGTCATCGTGTCTTCGGCTCTGGCTGCAATCACAGGGAGCGTTGTTTCGATTTTTGCCGTTAAATCGCTTGACTTGAGGAATGGGATGATCCCGGTGACGGACACACTAAGCTGGTTCAACACATGAGAGAGGCGGTCTCCCGACAAAAATGCCGAAATGTTGGTGACTTGTCGTACGATGACGGGATAGATGGTCAGAAAACCGGTGAAGGAAAGAACGCCGATGACAAGAAAGAGGCCGAGTATCCCGGCGGCTCGGGGTATCCCTTCCTTCTCTAGAAAATCGACAAGGGGCTTGAGAATCATCGTGAAGGCAAACGAAAACACAAGGAGAAGGAAGACTTGCCCGAAGATTGAGAGGATAAAAATTGGAGCCGCAATGGAGAAGGTTACGATGAACACCTTCCAATACCGGCTCGAAAAAAAATCATCCATGGTTTTCGGTGATCCGATAGTTTTTGAGGCCCCAGTTTGTTTCTCGTGCGGTGACGGTAACCACAGTATAGATTGGAATAGCAAGCACCATTCCAAGAATGCCGAGAAGTTCGCCCCCCAGAAGAACGACGATCATTATTGTCAACGGATGCATGTTGAGCAGCTTGCCGTAGATTTTCGGCTGGATGAAAATGTCATCCAGCTGCCGCACCGCCACGGTGGCGATGACGATCGGTACGATCATCCGAAAATCTCCGAATTGAATGATCGAAACGATCAGAACAGGGATCGCGCCGATAATCGGTCCTGCCAGGGGGATGATATTGGTGATGCCGCCGATTAAACCGAGCACTGCTGCGTATTGAATGCCCATACTTTGATATGCAATGATGTACAGAATTGTCACCGCAAATGAGTCGATACAGATTCCGCGGATGTATTTGCTGATTTGGCTGTCCAATGTATGAACAACGTTCAACGCCATTTCGAAATATTTATTCGGGACGTTTTCAATCAGCGCTTTCTGCATTTTGTAATAATCATTCAGGAGAAAGAAGGTGATGAACGGGACGATAATCAATGACGCGACAAGACTCAAAGCGCTCGTCAGAGAATCTTCGGCTGCCTTGGCAAGATGGGGAAGGAGAGTGTAAAGCTTTTCAGCGATGACGTTTGCTTTGATGAACGGTATTTCTTCCGAGATCGAAGCGGCCATTTGATTCAGCATTGCCGATAGATGTTCGCTGTTCATCAAGGATGACAGGCTTGATAATTGGAGAACAACGATGGGATAGATGTTCATGAATGTAAAAATTACGATCCCTCCGATAACGACGTACATCGTGAAAATTCCTGCGGGCCGGGGGATGCCCTTGTTTTCGAAGTAATCGATGAGGGGCTTGAGGACCATCGTAAGGACAAGCGACATTGTCAGAAGGAAAAACACTTGACCAAGAAGGGAGAGGGCAACAATGACACCAATGATGCTAAATGTAACAAGAAAAACTTTCCAGTGCCGGCTTTTAAAGAATTTTTGCATAGCTATTTCGACAGGATTTGTCTTGTCGCGCTTAGTGCAGTATCAAAAGCAAACCCCCGGCGGACAAGATAATCCAATATTTTTTTTTTGCAATGATCCTCGTCGAGCTTCTTTGATGAGCGTTCGATCCGCCTGTTTTGCTGTTCTGCCGCTTTAACTGCCATTTCAAATTCCGACTCCGGCGTGGAGAATTCAACGATGACGGATGCGACAATAGGCGGCGGAACGCCTTTCTTTGTCAACGCCTGCTTCAGCATCTTGGCACCGGCTGGCTTTTTTGCGAGAGTATCCCGGCACACCATGCGTGCGAACGCAAGATCATCGAGCATATTGAGAGTTTCCAGGCGTTGAATGATTTTCTCGGCGATCTCGGCCGAAAATTCCTTCCTCAATAAATAATCGCGGATCTCTTTTTTGCTTCGGGGACGAATGGCGAGAAATCGAAAGGCTTTCTGCATAGCCGTTTCTTCATGGTCGGAGGCAATAATCTTTTCTACCATCCCCTCGTCGAGCGAAGCCCCTTCGTGCAATGCGAATTTTAGCAGGATATCATCGCTGACGCCGAACGCAAAGCTCCCGTCGATGAAGATCGACTTCCGCGACGACCGCTTTTTCTGCCGTTCTATTTTTGTAATGAGCATCGCGCTTCGACATCTATTATTTCGGAGCCTTCTTCGATGATGCCTGGTCGGTTTGTTTTGTTGAAGGCTGAGCCTGTTTCGCCGGCGCTGCGGTTTCGGTATCCTGAATCATTCCCAATTTTTTACGGACTGCCGTAAGAATATCTTCTGCAATTTTTGGCGACGCTGTGAGGTATGCCTTGACGGCATCGCGTCCCTGGCCGATGCGGTCCTCTTTGTAGGAAAACCATGAGCCGCTTTTTACGATGATGTTGTGCTCGACGGCGATATCAATCAGGTCGCCTAATTTGGAGATTCCCTCGTTGTAGAGAATATCGAACTGCGCTTCGCGGAAAGGCGGGGCAACTTTATTTTTCACGACTTTAACTTTCGTTCTGTTGCCGATAACGTTGGTGCCGTCTTTCAGCGCTTCAATGCGCCGGACGTCGAGCCGGACCGACGCGTAGAATTTTAACGCGTTGCCGCCGGTGGTCGTTTCCGGGTTCCCGAACATGATGCCGATCTTCATCCGAAGCTGATTGGTGAAGATCACGGAGGTCTTCGATTTGCTGATGGCGGCGGTTAGTTTCCTCAGCGCCTGGGACATCAATCGCGCCTGCACACCCATTGAGGGATCGCCCATTTCTCCCTCAATTTCCGCGCGCGGCGTCAATGCAGCGACGGAATCGATGACAACGACGTCCAACGCGCCGCTGCGGACGAGCGTTTCAACGATCTCTAGAGCTTGCTCGCCGAATTCGGGCTGCGAAAGCAACAAATTATTTGTGTCGACACCGAGGCGCTTTGCATATGCTATGTCAAGTGCATGTTCGGCGTCGATGAACGCTGCGAGCCCGCCTGTCTTTTGCGCTTCCGCGATAATGTGGAGGCAGAGCGTCGTTTTGCCGGACGATTCCGGCCCGTAAATTTCGGTCACTCTTCCTCGAGGAATTCCCCCAATTCCGAGTGCGGCATCGAGCGATATCGAACCGGTCGGGATACAATCAATCTTCACGATGGGGCCTTCGCCCAGCTTCATGATCGAACCTTTGCCGTGCTGCTTTTCAATTTGATCGATGGCAACTTTCAGCGCCTGGATCTTCGACTCTTTTTCTTCGGACATAAAAGCTCCTAATGTGTCAATGAAATACTGGATAGTTGTGAATATGCTGAACCCGAGGGGGAGAGGTCGCTTTTCATGATGAGCAACTCGGTGCAGAGGAATTGTAATGGTTCAAAGGTAGTATTTTCAATCTTCGTAATCAAGCTCTCTGGAATATTTTCTTTAACCCTGCCGAGCGTTATATGTGGATGAAATGGTCTTTCATCCTTTTTGAAGCCGGCAGATGAGCAGGCACTTTCAACGGCTTCGAAGCAATCTCCAAGCCGGGCGTTATCATCTCCTGAAGATCCTATCCACACTATCTTCGGGGAAGTGCATTGTCGGAAAACAGCCGATCGTTGTCAACGTATATTTCGAATCGACGGAGTGAGCGGCATTCTTGAATCAGAAAAGATCGGAGTTGATGAAGTTGTTCAGGCAGAATGTCGCCCAAGAATTTCATTGTGACATGAAACTTCTCTTGCATCTTTCCCATCGCAATGGCATGACGAATCCGGCTTGAGGGGCGATAGAATATCTGCGATAGCTGATTGAACGTGGGGAGGGGGGAAGATGCCGATGAATGTCCGTATGCCTTTCATGGCGTTATTTTTGAAGTTCAAGTTTTAACAGCTTCCTCCTCAGCAGCTCAAGGGCAGCCTGTGATGCTCGTTCTTTGAATCGAAGACGATGATCGCCAAAATTGAACTTTAGTGCCAAAGAACCGTTTGCGTCTGCGTATCCGATCCATACCAGACCGACTGGTTTCTCCGGCGTTCCTCCTGTCGGCCCGGCAATCCCTGTCGTCGAGAGAGCGATGTCAACGCCCGCATTTTTTCGGGCGCCTTCTGCCATGGCCGATCGCAACTTCCCGGCTCACTGCCCCATATTGGTCGATGAGTTCTTTCGAAACCGATAGAGCAAATCAATTTTCGATTCGTTCGAATAGGTGACAAAGGCGCGATTGAAATACTGCGAGCTGCCGGAAACATTCGTCATGCGATGTGCGATCATTCCCCCCGTGCACGATTCGGCGACGGCAATCGATCAATTTCCGCTCCGTCAGCAGTGCTCCGATGACATCTTCGAGTTCCATTTCATTCGAGCTGTAGATGTACTTCTGAGCGTATGTGCTGATTTTTTGTTCAGCGGCTTTTAATTTCTGTTCCGCAGCTTCAATGGAATTTTCCCGCACGGTAATCCGGAGTTTTGTGCCGAGGGGGTTCGGGAGAAAAGCCAGCGTCGTGGTTCCGTCCGTGCCGATAATGTGATCGACGTTTCCAATTGCTTCGGCCAGGGCGGATTCGCTGATGCCGGTGGTCTTGAGCGTGCGGTGCCGCACAACCGTGCCGAAATGTTCGCGTTCAAAATAGGGGAGAAGCTCTTCATCCACGATGCTCTTCATCTCGAACGGGACGCCCGGCATGACGACAAAATATTTTTTCCCTCTCTTACCTGCTTCTTCGAAGAGCATCCCCGGCGCCGTGCCCGTGCTGTTGCGTAAAACTGCACACGTTCGAGGAACCAGTACCTGTCCTTCTGCTGATTGCGTCCAAGCCATATTCCTCTTTGCAAAAAGAGCCTTCACGTCGTTGAACACGTTCTCGTTTTTCACCAGGTCGGTATTGAAGAATTCGCACACAAGCTTTTTTGTAATATCGTCATGCGTCGGGCCAAGTCCACCCGTAACGCAAACGACGTCGTACATCTCCCATGCCGAACGGAATGCTTGAAGAATGTCTGCCCGGTTGTCGCCGACGGTCGTCATCCGCTCAACGAAGACTCCGACGGTGTTCAACTTCTCAGCGATATACGCTTGATTTGTGTTGATCACCTGACCGATGAGCAACTCGTCTCCAATGGTAATTATTTCAGCAGTCATTGTCACGAGCCAGAAATAAAAGCTTGTGCTTGGTATGAATTAGAAAATTCTGACGGCGATTTGAAGAAGGATATTCGTACACAGTCCGGCAACGACATCGTCAAGCATAATATTCCACCCCCCATGCTTTCTGTCGAACACTCGCGCCGGCCATGGTTTCAGCACATCGAAAATCCTGAAAAGAAAGAAAGCCGCCGCGATAATAAGATACGATTTCTGCAATAAGAGAAGGCTGACCCAAATTCCCAGCACCTCATCGATCGTGACGATGGAAGGGTCGTGGCCGTACGCTTTTTCCATCTTCTCGGCAGCAAGGCTTCCAAGGACGAAAACGAGAACACAGGCCGGAAGGAGGATTGCTGTTTGTGAAAAATAGGGAATGAGGTATACAAGTATTCCGACAAGCGTACCAACGGTTCCTGAAGCAAACGGCGCGTAACCGGAGAATAAACCTGACGCGAAAACCTTAATGAGGGGAGATACGGTTTGCGGGGACTGTGATTCCCCCGTGCTCGCTTTAGTTGGGCTGTCCTGTTTCGGCGGCTCGGTCATTCGATATAAATAATTCTTTAATGGTGTTCCGGTTTTGAATAATGTAGAGAATTCCCGACCATGCGGTAAGGATCGTCACGATCAGCATGAGCCCGACCATGATTTCCTTCGTTGCTACAATTTCAACCCAGGAACCGTACTGTGTATATAATGACGGAGAGCTTCTGACGATATAGATGACTAGGAAGAAGTAAATGACAACGAGTTGGAAAAATGTTTTTGTCCTTGCAAATCTCATCGTCTCGACTGGCTTCCCCTTATACTCGGAATATGAACGCAGAAGCGTTATCAGGATATCTCTTGTCACGATGACCCACACCATCCACGCGCTTGCATAACCGATAAATATAAAAGAGATGAATGCTGCAGATGTCAGCACTTTGTCCGCGAGCGGGTCGAGAAATTTTCCCCAGTGCGTAATGTAGCCCCATCGCCGTGCGACCCATCCATCATACCAATCCGTCAGCGCCGCAAGGCAGTACACCAACAGTGCGATCTGTTTATTTGTCGGCGAATCCGAAAAGAGAAAGAGCGCAAACGCAGGCGTTAATATGACTCGCAACAGTGTAAGTTGATTAGGTGGGGACATCGCTTCTCCTCGGTTGTGCCTAATCTACATATTTACATAGAAAAATGAAAGCGTTCAGCAAAACTAACTATTAAATCGCGTTAATGTTCCGGCATGATGGAAACAAAAAAGGCCATCGAGACGATGACCTTTTCAATTCCCAGAACCCGTGCCGGTTCAGATGGCTTTTTGAATCTTTCCCGCCTTCAAGCACGAAGTGCATATTCTCACACGTTTCACGGAGCCGTTGACTATTGCGCGAACTTCCTGCAAATTCGGAAGCCATCGGCGGGGCGACCGGTTATTTGCGTGGCTCACGTTGTTTCCAGCAACCGGCTTTTTGCCGCATATTTCACATACTTTTGCCATAATGTCCAAAAATTCCTTTCGTTCACAACCTTAATTTCTCACTCAAAGTACGCAAAATTACCATTCCATGCAATACTTTTTTCAAAATTGTTTTGCAAAGTTCTACAGATCCCTGCAGTAATACTTCTCACGGCTTCTTGTTATTCAGCCTCCTTTTCGATATTTTTGTTCCGGGCGACTGCAACTTTCCTTCATTTTCAACGAATTAAAGTAGACATCGAACGTTTTCCGTCAATCGTTTTTAATGAAAATTAGAAAACTTCTCACACTTTTCGGTTCCATTCTCCTCTTTGGTGCGGTATTTATTATCGACGCGACCATGAAGAGTCTCGATGCCGAATTGGGAAACTTTTCCATTGTCCGGGGAACGCTGGTCATTTTTGCATTTCTTCTGGGCATCGTCTACGTCGAAACACTGAGAAAAGAAAATCAGCTCACGATGATTCAACGCATCGGCAGAATCGCTGCGTGGGCCGGACTTTTTGTCGCCTTGTCGATTATTGCGAGCGTTCTTCGTTTCAATGAATTTGAAACTCGGGCGTTTAAGCTCTTCCCACGTGATTACATCACCATCCTTTTTTCTACCGTCCTAAGCATTGCCGCAGGAATTGTGGCGGCGATGACGATCATCAACATCAAGGACATGCTCCTGTATAAAAGGAAAAAGGGGACACGGCGTAATTTTTGGATTTTGCTCGTCTTTTTTTTCGCCGCATCTGCTACGACAATCAATCTGAGGCCGCTCGAACTCTCGGTCTACACGACCGCCTTCTTTGTTCTCTCCGTTGTCATGATTATCATTAATTCCTTCCGATTATCATGGATCGCGTACCTGTCGCGCCGGGAGAAAATCTATGCGATGGTCTATGCGTTGCTCGCCTTTTTCGCGTTCATGGCGATCAATATTCTCCTCACCATTTCCGACAAGCCATTTTTAGCGAAAGCGCTTCTGTATTTCAGCTATCCGTTGCATACGTTTGTGCAATTGACCTCGTTGTTCGGCGCCGTGTACTTTGGGATGGCGTTCATCAGTACGCTTTTCCATTTGCCGACGGCTGAAGCGTTCGACCGAAAACAAACGGAACTGAATTCGCTCCATAATCTCAGCCGCTTGATTACACAAGTGTTCGACCTGAACGAGCTGGCGGAAACGGTGACGAAGATGACGTTCGAAGTCTGCGAGGCGTCGAGCTCGTGGCTGGAAGTTTTTCCGAACGAGGCTGAGCGGAAATCATCTCACAGCAGCAATGGAATTGTCTCGGCCAAAAATATTTCGTCGGAAGAAATCCAGACTATTTTATTCGGCGATACGACCTCAATCCGTTCGCTGGTATTCTCTTCAAAAAAAGTCCTCCTCATCGATGATGTCAGCAACGATCGGCGGACGAAGTACATGATGAAGCTGAAAAAAGTTGGCTCCCTTTTAGTCGTGCCTTTGGTTTCGCATCAAAACTTAATCGGAATTCTTTACGCGACGAAACAAATGGATTTCGGCTTCGACCAGGACGATATCGAAGTGTTGTCGGGATTTGCGGACCAGGTGACGATCGCAATAGAGAATGCAACGTTGATTCAACGGTCGCTTGAGAAGGAACGGCTCCAGCGTGAGCTGCTTCTGGCCCAGGAGATGCAGAAACGCCTGCTCCCCCAAACGCTTCCGACATTTCCCAACGTGGAAATGCAGGCCGTCTCGGCACCCGCACTCGAAGTCGGCGGCGACTATTACGATATCGCAATTCTTGACGACCGCCGTGTCGGCATCGTCATCGGCGACGTCTCCGGTAAAGGAGTCGGCGCAGCTTTTTACATGGCAGAAGTAAAAGGCATCTTCCAATCGTTGAGTAAAATTTATTCATCGCCAAAAGAATTTCTCATTAAAGCAAATCAATCGCTGATTTCCAGCATTGACAAACGCTCTTTTATTAGTTTAATTTATGCTGTCCTTGATACTTTGACCGGTGAGCTTGTTCTCTCCCGGGCAGGGCATTGTCCGATGTTGTATGCGACTTCTTCCTCGGTTGAATACATCACCCCAACCGGCATGGGATTAGGCCTGAGTGTTGGAATGTTATTTGAAGATTCGTTGGAAGAAAAAAAGATCAGGATGAATCCGGGCGATGTCTGCGTTTTTTACACGGACGGCGTTACGGAATCACGATCGGCAGCAGGAGAAGAGTTCGGCTATGAGCGGTTGATGAGCGTCGTCGAGGAAAAACGCTCGTCTTCCGCCGAGGAGATCAAGGAAGAAATTATTCAGCGCGTCTGGAGTTATACAGACGCCCAAGGCTATGATGACGATCTCACTGTGTTTGTAGTGAAATGGAACGGAACGCCACGGTGAGGGCTACGATTTTCAACTATTATTATTGTGAGGAGTTACACGATGAATGAATTCAAGATTTCATTTCGGGCGAGCGGCAAAGTCCATATCATGGACTTGAAAGGATATTTGGACGCGCACACCGCCCCCAACCTTGAAGAAGCATTTCAAAAACTCATCAAAGAAGAAAAATTCAATATTTTGGTCAACTGTAAGGACCTTGCCTACATTTCCAGTGCAGGACTGGGAGTGTTTATGGCGTTCATTGAGGATGTGCGGACAGGCGGGGGAGATATCAAGATGTCCAATATGTCGCCGAAAGTTTACAATATCTTCGACCTTCTCGGTTTTCCGATGCTGTATGAAATCTTCACCGACGAACATGAGGCGGTGAAAAAGTTCGATGTCAAAAAACAGTCGAGCAAATAGGAAACCATGGGCCTCACCGGAAAAAGGAGATTGGAACGTTGACCAGCGGCGGTAATCATAAAACAACACGATTGAATTTGCGCATTCCCAGTCAGACTGAAAAGCTGAACATGGCGCGCGAATTTGTCGCCGATGCGGCAAAGGTCTTTGGCTTCAAAGAAGACGATGTCAATAACATTGCTCTCGCTGTTGACGAAGCATGCACCAACATTATTAAGCACGCCTACAGCTATGCTGCGGACAAGCAGATTGATATCGTGGTTTCGATGAAAAAGCCGGAGTTTGAAATTCTCATTGAGGATCGGGGAAAGCATTTTAACCCCAACCAGATACCGGTTCCCAATATGAAGGAGTACATGTCCCACTACAAACGGGGCGGACTTGGAATGTATTTAATGAAAAAGCTGATGGACAAAGTCGAATACTCAATTCATCCCAAGAAAAATGTCGTCAGACTCATTAAATATCTCCATTGAAAAAATTTTACCTCTCGTTGCGGTTGAATGAGAAATCTGAATTATGAACGTTAAAAGCCGTTCCTCTTTGAAACCTTCCAAGCATCTTCCCACTAGTAACCGTCTTGCCGACATCACGCCGTTGTTCGAATTCAGCAACGTCGTGAATTCTTCTCTCGACCTGAAATTTATTCTCGGCACTGTCCTGTTGACCCTGATGGGGAAGCTCCTGTTGTCCAAAAGTGTTGTGCTCATTAAAACGAGTGAAAAACATTTTCGGATTGAGAATTCCAAAGGGATTTCCATCGACCTTGCCGCTCAAGAGCTCTTTTTCCCGCGTATCCTCCGGAAAAGTTATGCCCTTTCTCAAACAATGAGCCCCGATGAGACGCAGCTCTTCAAGAGCGGGATCGTGAGGATGTTTCCGATAGTGTCGCACGGCATTGTCCTCGGCTTCTTCGGAATCGGCAAACGCGCCAACAATGGAAAGCTCACGACAACTGAGAAAAGTTTTGTCGAGGCAATCATCAGCATTTCCGCTGCCGCCATTGAAAAAGGGATTGCGTTTGATGAAATAAAAAATGTCAATCGAGCGCTTGATGAAAAAATTCAGGAATTGCGCACGCTGTTCGAATTGAGCAAAGAGTTCAACGCTATTTTTGACAGAGAAAAACTTCTTAAGCTGTTCACGTTTACGCTGATGGGACAGGTGGGTGCGAGCCGCTATGCAGTGTGCCTCAAAGACGGCGAGACTGTTTCATCCCGGATCGATACGCGACGCCTTGGAGAATTCAAGCAGGTACTGTTTGAAAATATTACTTCGCCCGTGTTAGTATCCGACCTTCAACGGAAAAAAGTTCTCCTCGATCTGCGGGTGGCCTGTCAGGAGCAAAGCATTGTTGCCCTGATTCCGCTTCAGGTGCAAAATGAAGTAAAAGGGATGCTGTGCGTTGGCGAGCGGCTTCGGAAGGGGAGCTATTCAAATTCCGATCTGGAGTTCATTTACAGCCTCGGCAACCTTGCGATCATTTCGCTGGAGAATACGCGTTTGTTTTATGAAGCCGTCGAGAAGCAAAAAATGGAAAATGAGCTGAACATTGCGCGCGAGATTCAAAAAGGATTGCTTCCTCGGTCGATGCCCGCAATTCCTGGGCTGGATCTTGCCGCGCTGAACATTTCTTCAAAACAAGTCGGCGGTGATTACTACGATGTTATCGTTTTGGAAAACGGGAATTGCGTTATTGCCATCGGCGATGTTTCGGGCAAGGGAACGCCCGCTTCGTTGTTGATGGCGAACGTGCAGGCAACGATCCGCACGCTCGTTCACTTCGATCTTCCACTTTCTGAAATGACTTCGCTCGTGAACCGCCTTATTTGCGACAATACCGGGAGCGATAAATTCATCACATTTTGCTGGGGGATCTTTGATCCCAAAACAAAAATTTTCCGGTACGTGAATGCCGGCCATAACTATCCGTTTGTTGTTCGGTCCGACAAGTCGATCGCGAGGTTGACGGAGGGAGGGATTATTCTTGGCGTTACGAAAGAGGCAGCGCCCTACAACGAGGGGACCGTTCAGCTTATGGTTGGGGATGTCGTTGTCATGTTTACTGACGGAATAAGCGAAGCAATGAATGTAGAAGGGATTGACTATACCGAAGAAAAAGTTGAAGAGTTTTTGCGAAATATCGGGCCGATGACAGCTCAGGGGGTGCTTGATAAAGTTCAGAATGAAATTGCACGGTACACTTCGGGTGCGCCGCAGTCCGACGACATCACGTTGGTGGTGATGAAATGCATTGAATCCAATGATCGATGAACAATCAACAATGAACACACGAGAAGGCTAGTTTTTCTTGCCGATCCCCATCCGTTGTCCCTACTTTCTGATTTGCCCCTTCCCGTGAACGATATACTTCGCGCTTGTCAGCTCTTCGATGCCCATCGGGCCGCGGGCATGAAGCTTTTGAGTGCTGATTCCTATTTCAGCGCCGAGCCCGAACTCGAAGCCGTCGGTAAATCTTGTTGAGGCGTTTACATAGACAGCAGCGGAATCGACCTCACGTAAAAATCGATCGCCATGACTCTTGTCCTTGGTCACGATCGCATCGGAATGATGCGAACCATACCGGTTGATATGGTCGATCGCTTCGTCGAGGTCTTTTACGACTTTCATTCCAATGATTAAGTCTAAATATTCTTTTGACCAATCAGTTTCATGTGCAGGCACGGCGGCATCAACAAGAGCTAACGTTTTCTTGTCGCCTCTGATTTCGACGCCCGCGCTTTCCAGCCTCCGGGCGATGCGGGGAAGAAATTTTCCCGCAATTGCCGTGTGGACCAAAAGTTTTTCAGCCGCGTTACAGACCGACGGCCGTTGAACTTTGGCATTGAAGACAATTTCTTCCGCCATCGCAAGGTCCGCGGAGCGATCCACAAAGACATGACAATTGCCTTCACCATGAGCGATCACAGGAACCATGGAGTTTGCCTGAATAAAACTGATCATCTGTTGACTTCCTCGCGGGATGACAACGTCGAGGTACTTTTCCTGCTGCAGCATATCCAAAACTGCAGCCCTGTCGGTTGAATCAATAAACTCTACGCAGCCCGTCGGAAGGTTGACATCTTTTAATGCCGACTTGATAACAGCAACCAGTTTCTTATTTGTGTTAATGGCTTCGGAACCGCCGCGCAGGAGAACTGCGTTGCCGGATTTCAAACAGAGAGCTGCAGCGTCGATAGTCACGTTCGGCCGCGATTCGTAGACAATGCCAATAGCTCCAAGCGGCACTCTCATTTTCTCAATAAGGAGTCCATTGGGTCTTTTTGTTTGCTCGATCACCCTGCCGACCGGGTCCGGCAATTTGATGACATCCATTACTCCTTCAATGATTTGTTCGATTCTTTTTTTGCTCAGAGTCAAGCGTTCTGTTAAAACGTGCGAAAGGCCCGTTGCCGCTGCTTTCGTAAGGTCTCTTTTATTTGCTTTGAGGATTGCAGGAATTTGATTACGTAATTGAGAGGCAATCGCTTTGAGCAGGGCATTCTTTTTTTTTGAGGAGCAATTGTACAATGCGCCGCTTGCTTCTTTCACGGACATGGCCTTCCTCTGGACGTTTCCTCCGGGCATTATTCTGCTCCAATGACTACAAGATTATTTCGATGGATCACCTCGTCCGCGCTTTTTCGGTTGAGGATTTTTTGAATTTCGCTTGTCTTTTTCCCCTTGATCTTGTTGAGGTCGGACGATGCAAATCCGGCGACACCTCGCGCAATTTCAATCCCAGCAGTATCCAAAACCGAAATCGTATCATCCGTTTTAAATTCTCCGCGAACTTCAAGAACCCCGGAGGGAAGAAGGCTTGTTTGTCTTTTGAGTAAAGCGCTTTTTGCTCCGTCGTCGACGACGATCATTCCTTTCGAGTCAGAAACAAATCCGATCCACTTCTTCCTCACGTTTAACCTGTTTTTCACCGGCAAAAATAAGGTTCCAGAAAAACTGCGCGTAAAAACGTCATCGAGGACGTTGGGGGTCGTTCCGTTTGCGATAATCACGGCAATGCCCGCCGAAACGCATTGTTTCGCTGCCTGTATCTTTGTGATCATCCCTCCGGTGCTGAGATCACTTCTATTTTTTTTTGCCAGCTTCTCAATGTATGGGGTGAACTTGTCGACGATAGGGATCAATTCAGCGTTCGGATTCTTCGATGGATCATCTGAAAAAAGGCCGTCGACATCACTGAGGATGATCAGCAAATCTGCCTGGATAAGGTTGGCGACGAGGGCCGAAAGATTGTCGTTATCGCCGAATTTAATTTCTTCGATGGCGACGGTATCATTTTCGTTGACAATCGGGATGACTCCTTTTTCGAACAAAGCAGAAAATGTGTTCTTGGTGTTATTGTATCGCGGCCTGTTGATGAAATCATCTTTTGTCAGGAGAATTTGAGCGATCGCACAGCCGTGTTTTCTAAACGCGGTTTCATATGCTTCCATGAGCACCGGCTGGCCGATGGCTGCCGCTGCCTGCTTTTCAGGAATCCCCCTGGGGCGCTCCTTCATTCCTAACAGGAGCATGCCTGCGCCAATCGCTCCCGAAGTCACGATCGCGACCTGTTTGCCGCGGGATTGCAGAAAAGAAACGCTTTTGGCGATGGCATCAATTCTCTCGGAATTAATTCCTTTGGTTCTATCGGCCAGAAGATTTGTCCCGATCTTGATGACAATTCTGTTCCCGGCAAGAAATATTTCTTTCATTCGATGCATGCTATAAATGATAATAAATAAAACCGCTAATTCAAAAAATAAAGTAGTCGCTCAGTTTGAGTAAAAAAATGAATATTGGGATTCTCGCCGAGTCCCTACGGGTCTATCGACCCGAAGGGTCGTTGACGAGTCTTCGACCCGCTTTTCCAAAGGATGCCTTCGGCACGCGGGAATAATAAATTGAGCCAGCACCGCCAGCGACCTTCGTTGCTTCTCGCTTCAATTTTTCTTAATTTCTGTTATTGAGAAGAAAGAAAAAGCAAATCTTCCCACTAAAAACTCTGCTGTAGGCGAATGAGACCGTCGCAATTTTCTTCTGTCCGGATTTCTCACCAGCGATTGCTCGGTTATTACGAGGGATTTCTGAAGGAACTGCGGAAGAGCAAACCAGAAACTCGGGGCACGTATGAACGATCGCTCCGCGAATTCATCCGATGGTATCCGGTCGACCAAAAATTTCAGTTCCGTGTTGAGGATGTGGAACGCTATAAGACGTATTTGACAAAAAAAGTGAGGCTCTCGCCAGTCTCGGTATCTACTTATCTTACGGCACTAAGGCGCTTGTGCGATTATCTAGTTGAGCTCAAAGTTCTTGAAGGGAATCCTGCCAAGGAGGTCAAAGGAAACAAGCGTCCTCAACAGCATTCGCGGGAGACGATATCAGCGCAGGATGTTCAGACGATTTTTCAATCGATCGACCGGAATGATGAGAGGGGGTTTCGGGACTTTGCCATCATCAAAGCGATGGTTGGATGCGGCTTGTCGGAGATAGAACTCATCCGGGCGAATCTCGGTGATTTAAAAATGGTCAGTTCGACAATGGTTTTTAATGTTCAGGGTAAAGGGAAAACGACGAAAGAGACAACGGTTATTCTTCCCAACGATGTGAAGGAAGCATTCCAAGGATATCTTGCTTTTAGAAAAGATGCCGACGATAGCGAGCCGTTGATCATGAGTGCCGGAAACCGCACGCGCGGCAAACGGATGACAACGCGGGGAATCAGGCAACGTGTCAACCTGTATCTCGAAAAAGCGGGTGTGAAGCACGGAAAAGATCGCCGGATTACTGCGTTTTCACTCCGCCACACAGCTGCAACGATCATGGCACAGAACGGCGCCACTGTTGAAGAGCTGCAATCAAGGTTTCGCATCGGGACAGCAGGAACGGCAATGCTGTACATAAAAAAACAATCAACAGTGATCAATGATCAATGATCAATTCCTACAATTACCGTAATTTCAGTAACGCGTTCACTGAGAGTGGTAAGTGATAGACAGGCGCACAAGGAAAGAAAACGACAGGAATGAAATACAATTTTTTAGAAATAGAATCCAAGTGGCAGAAATATTGGGAAGACAATCAGACGTTTCGAACGGATAATTCTTCTTCAAAGCCCAAAGCATATATCCTCGATATGTATCCTTATCCTTCAGGGGCCGGTTTACACGTCGGGCATCCCGAAGGGTATACGGCAACGGATATTCTTTCACGGTTCAAAAGGATGAGGGGGTATAATGTTTTGCATCCGATGGGTTGGGATGCTTTCGGCCTGCCGGCTGAGCGGTATGCAATGCAAACAAATATCCATCCCCGCATTACCACCGAGCAGAATATCTCGACATTCCGCCGCCAGATCAAAATGCTCGGGATGAGTTACGATTGGTCGCGGGAAATAGATACGACGGACCCGGCATATTATCGATGGACGCAATGGATTTTCCTTCAAATCTATAATTCGTGGTACGATGAACGCGCCCGTAAAGCGCAGCCGATTCAAACTCTTGAAGAAGAATTGATGCGTCAAGGGACGAAAGATCTGCCCGCAGGAGAAAGATTTTCCGCTGAAGAATGGAAACGGAAGAACAAAAAGGAAAAGCATGATTTCATCGCGCAATTCCGCCTTGCCTACATCGCCGAAATTCCCGTGAATTGGTGCGAGGCGTTGGGGACGGTTCTGGCGAATGAAGAAGTTGCTGAGTGGACCGACAAGGGGTATACGGTCGAACGCCGCCCGATGCGGCAATGGATGATGAGGATCACCGCCTATGCCGAACGGCTGCTCGATGACGGGAAAGGACTTGATTGGCCCCCTTCGACATTGGAGCAGCAACGGAATTGGATCGGCCGGTCGGAAGGAGCTGAGATTGATTTCCCGGTGAAGGGGAAAAATGAGAACGTAAGAATTTTCACGACCAGACCGGATACAATTTTCGGTGCTACCTACATGGTGCTGGCCCCCGAACATTCCCTGGTCGACGCAATAACAACGGAAGAGCAGAGAAAAGCCGTCGAGAGCTATCGATCTCAGGCAAACAGGAAAAGCGACCTTGAGCGCGGCATCGATACTGAGAAGACCGGTGTGTTCACTGGAAGCTATGTTATTAATCCGGCAACGAAGAAAGAGATTCCCGTCTGGATCGCCGATTACGTTTTGACCGGTTACGGCACGGGGGCAATCATGGCTGTTCCGGGACAGGACGAGAGAGATTGGGAATTTGCCGAAAAGTTCGGATTGCCCATTGTTCGTACGGTGCAGCCGACTGCGGGTTTTCAGGGGAAAGCGTTTACTGAAGATGGCCCTGCGATCAACAGCGGCTTTCTCGACGGACTACATGTGGATGCGGCGAAAGAGAAAATGATCCAATGGGTGGAATCCGAACGCATCGGCGAACGAAAAGTAAACTACAAATTGCGGGATTGGCTCTTTGCACGTCAGCGGTACTGGGGCGAACCAATTCCAATCATTCATCTTGACGACGGAACGATGAAACCGCTCCGGGATGAAGAGCTTCCGTTGCTCCTTCCCGAGTTAAAAAAATTTCAACCGAGCGGGACAACTGAATCGCCGCTTGCTCTTGCAACCGAATGGGTGAATGTTATCGACGCAGAAACCGGAATGAAGGGCCGCAGAGAAACGAACACGATGCCGCAGTGGGCCGGCTCCTGCTGGTATTATCTTCGGTTCATCGACCCCAACAATGAAAAACAATTCTGTTCTCCGGAACTTGAACGCACATGGATGCCGATTGACTTGTACGTCGGCGGGTCTGAGCACACAGTGCTGCATTTAATGTACGCACGGTTTTGGCACAAAATCCTGTACGATCTCGGCTACGTCAGCACAAAGGAGCCCTTCACCAAACTGAGGCATCAAGGGATCATTCTCGGCGAGGATTCGCGTAAGATGTCGAAGTCGCGTGGCAACGTTGTTAATCCGGATGAAGTCGTTAAGGAGTACGGAGCGGATGCCGTGCGGTTGTTCGAGATGTTCATGGGGCCGCTGGAAGAGATGAAGCCATGGAGCACGCGCGGTGTAGAGGGGGTCTATCGGTTTCTCAACCGCGTATGGCGTTTGTATGTCGGCGAAGATGGAAGTCTTGATCCTGCTGTGAAGAGCATTGAGTTATCCTCCCCTCTCGAACGCCTCTTCCACACGACGGTGAAAAAAGTTGGTGAGGATATTGAAGCGCTCCGGTTCAATACTGCCATCTCCCAGATGATGATTCTTGTCAATGAATTGACGAAGACGGAATCCCGCCCGCGGCAAGTCCTCGAGCCGTTCGTATTGCTGCTTGCGCCGTTTGCGCCTCACATTGCGGAAGAGCTATGGCAAAAGCTGGGGCATGCATCGTCGTTGGCAAACGAACCGTGGCCCTCCTTCGATGAATCGAAAATGCTGCAGCACACGGTTGAAGTGGTTTTTCAAGTGAATGGAAAGATTCGGGCAAAAAGCAATGTTCCCGTCGACATCGATGATTCTGCACTGAAAAACCTTGCGTATGCAGAACAAAATGTAAGGCAACACCTCGACGGTAAACATGTTGTAAAAGAAATCATCGTCAAGAATAAGCTCGTGAATTTTGTTGTCCGCTAAGCAGGCTATGGAAAAACTTTCTGTTGTCGTTATCACGTTTAATGAGGAACGGAATATCGAGCGATGCCTGCGCAGCGTTCAATGGGCTGACGAAATTATCGTGGTCGATGCCTTCAGTACCGACCGTACCGTGGAGCTGTGCCGGCATTTGAATGCCAGGGTTATCCAGCGGTCATGGGAAGGTTATGCACTGCAGAAGCAATTCGCGTTGTCGATGGCGTTGCACGCGTGGGTGTTGCTGGTGGATGCCGACGAAGAGGTCCCGCCGGATCTCCATCGCGAAATCGAAAGCACGATTTCGGCGCAGCAAGATTACAACGGATATGAAATTGCGCGCAAGAGTTTCTTTCTTGGCCAGTGGATGAGACACGGCGGGTGGTATCCCGGTTATCAACTTCGGTTGTTTTTGAAGGCAAAAGCATCTATTCCGCAAAGACCGGTCCATGAAGGGGTTGAAGTGCAAGGCACGGTTGGGAAATTGCAAAGCCCTTTAAACCACTATACGTATTATTCGCTCTCGCAATACCTTTCCAAACTCAACGATTATACTTCCCTCGATGTGATGAACAGGCTCAGCGATAAACGGCATCGCACGGTTCGATGGTACAATTTTATCCTCAATCCAATTTCCGTTTTTGTGCGAATGTTTTTTGTGCTGGCCGGCTTCAAAGACGGTTTTCGCGGCCTCTTGCTTGCCGTCTATTCATCTTTCTATAAACTTCTGTTGTTTGCAAAAATGTGGGAGTACGAAACAGCAGCGCAGCGGGGCCAGCCGCCGCCCCCGGTGACAAGTGAGATGCTAAATTCTATAAAACGGTTATCATGATATGAAAATATTTCTCAGGATTTTACGATATCTTCGTCCGTATTGGAAGAGGCTTGCCCTCTCCATTGTGTGCACCGTCTTTTATTCGGTTTTCAGCGGTGCATCGATCTATCTTTCCATTCCGCTCGTGGAGACGCTCTTTGACCAGTCGTCCACACAGGTACAGACTCCGCCCCGCAATAGTGTTGTCCCGAATGAAATTATCAGCGGGAAAGAGCAGCTCGAGAATCTCATCAAATCGCTGATCTTGACTGGGTCAAAAACCGAGGCCCTGTTTAAAATTTGCGTTGTCATCCTTGTCGTATTTCTCCTGAAGAATTTGTTCGGTTACGTTCAATCCTACTTGATGGCGTACGTAGAGCAGGGATTGATGATGGATATTCGAAACGAGCTCTACCGTCATCTCCACAATCTCTCGTTAAGTTATTTCACGAATGAAAGGACGGGGAATCTTATTTCCCGCATCACGAACGACGTTAACGTCGTCAACGGCGGCGTCTCGGCGAGTTTTGTCACGCTCATCCGCGAGCCGCTGCTCGTCATTGTATTTCTTGCCATTGCCTTTACCCTGAGCTGGCAGTTGACGCTGCTTTCGTTCGTCGTCTTCCCGTTCTCGCTGTATATTATCAGCTCTATCGGCGTGAGGCTCTATAAAGAGAGCGGCGTCATGCAGGAAAAGATGGCGGACATCACGTCGGTACTTCAGGAAACAATCTCAAACGTGAAGGTGGTGAAAGCGTTTGCGATGGAGGATTTTGAAGACAAAAAATTTCAGAAAGAGACGAAGAGCTACTTCCGGACTATGCTGACGATGACGCGTGTGAGAAATCTTGCTGCGCCGGTGACGGAGTTCCTTTCGATCGTGGCAGGCGCTGCCATTATTTGGTACGGCGGAAAACAGGTGCTTGTCACGGGAGAAATGAAGGCCGCTGAATTTCTCGGGTTTCTTTTCACAATTTTTCAAGTGATGCCGCCGATAAAGGAACTGAGTAGCGTGACGAACAGGTTGCAGGAATTTGCCGCCGCCGGCAGGCGTATTTTTGAAATTCTCGATACAAAACCCGCAATCCAGAATCTTCCGAATGCGATCCCGCTATCCCCTTTAAAGAAGAGCATCGAATTCAGGAATGTTTCATTCGTTTATTCGAGCAATGACAACGGCAAGTCCCCGAAGATGGAAATACTGAGCGCCATCAACCTTCGGATTAAAAAAGGGGAAGTGGTTGCCATTGTCGGCCCGAGCGGCAGCGGGAAGACCACGCTCGTCGACCTGATCGCCCGTTTTTATGACCCGGTCGACGGAGTGATTGCTTTTGACGGCGTTGACATCCGGCAATTTATCTTGCAGTCGCTGCGGGGTCAGATCGGCATTGTCACCCAGGAAACGATCCTCTTCAACGACACCGTCCGTAACAACATCGCGTACGGGTTGACTGATTTTCCCGATAAAAAAATCCGGGAGGCGGCAAAGGCGGCGAACGCGCTGGATTTTATTGAGGCGATGCCTGCAGGGTTCGAATCGATCATCGGCGATCGCGGCACAAAGCTTTCCGGCGGGCAGCGGCAGCGAATTTCAATTGCCCGTGCTTTGCTCAAGAACCCGCCGATTATGATTTTTGATGAAGCGACGTCCGCTCTCGACTCGGAGAGCGAAGTCCTCGTGCAAGAAGCCATCGAACGGCTGATGCGGAATCGAACGTCGCTTGTGATAGCACACCGGTTGTCCACGATTCGCAATGCCGACAGGATTATCGTTCTCGAAAAAGGAAAAATCGTTCAAGAAGGAAGGCACGTCGAATTGTTGAAGCAGAAGAACGGACTCTACAAGCGGCTTTGCGATTTACAATTTAATGCGTAACGAATTGCGTATGACATCCAAATATTAAAATAAAACAACAAGATTACGCCTCATGGATGAATTGCTTCCCGATGTTCATCGGCAACGTTACGTTTCAATTCTCTACGCGCTGGTGGTATTTCAAGTCGCTGCCATATCAATCTCTATTGCGGCAGCCTCGATCGCTTTCGGGTTGTCCCTTCTGTTGGTAGTTTATTGGAGTTTGGCAGAACGGCAATGGCTGTTCTTTAGAACGCCGTTCGATTATTTCTTCCTCGCTTATGTTTGCATCGAATTTTTAACCACCGCAACCGCAGTGTTTCCCGCGCAGGCTGCCGTCAACACGAAGCGGCTGCTGCTCATCTCAATCATCTACTTGGTGCTGCTGTCGTTTGACTCCCGGAAAAAAGTATTGAACAGCCTCCTTATTATTTTTGGAGCTGTCGCGGTGATTTCGAGCATCGAAATCGTCTACTACTATGTTGCCCGCGAAGGAAGATTATTCGTCTTCCAGCACTACATGACGACCGGCGGACTAAAAATGATCGTATGTTTACTGATCGTTCCTTTTGTTCTCCATGAAAAAACGCCGTCGACGATCAAAAGGTGGATGGCGTTATTTTTTGTCCCCTCTTTTCTCGCGTTAATACTTACCAATACCCGCAGCTCTTGGGTTGGATTCCTGGGCGGATGTATTGTCATAGGTGTTTTGAAAAATAAATATCTTTTTTTTGTCCTTGTTGCCTTCCTTGTGTTGTTTTTCTTATTCGCTCCCGCAAGCCAGGTCCATAGGGCGAAAAGCATTGTTGATCTTTCCGACCCGACAAATCATTCCCGATTAGTGATGTGGTCGACCGGCCTGAAAATTTTTGCCGACCATCCACTGCTTGGTATCGGCGATTCCGATGTTCACGAAGTGTACGTAAAATACAAATCTCCGGACGATGAGGAACCCGGCGGGCATCTTCACAACAATTTTGTCATGCTGTTGGTGACGCTCGGCCTTGTCGGCCTTTCCGTCGTTGTTGCCCTGTTCGGCAAAATACTCTTTGTTGAGTATCGAATTTTCAGGACTTCGGCCGCTGATTGGCTTGCCGGCTCAGTTGCGCTTGGGGCGTTTGCAGTGTTCATAGGATTTCTTCTGAACGGGTTATTTGAATGGAATTTTGGCAGCCACCAAATTATGGTGTTTGTCTGGTTTACCGTCGGTGTGACGTTTGCAATGAAAAGGCTGCTTGACCGGGAGACCGTATGACGCCGTTGTCGGTTATCGTCATCACCCGCAATGAAGAACGAAATATCGTCGCCTGTCTCGAAAGCGTCAAATGGGCGGACGACATTATCATCGTTGACGCACAGAGCAAGGATGCTACGGTAGCGCTGGCCGGCCAATTCACGCAAAAGATTTTTGTAGAACCGTGGAAGAGTTTTTCTGAAGCGAAGACATTTGCGGTCTCTAAGTCGCGCCATGACTGGATACTATGGATCGATGCTGATGAACGGCTAACCCCGGAACTTGCAGCTGAAATCCGATCGTTGCTGGAATCCTCCCCGGCAAAAACCGCTTATTCAGTCGCCCGGCGGGCGTATTTTCTCGGCAGATGGATTAAGCATTCCGGATGGTACCCCGGAAGAGTGACCAGGTTGTTCAGAAAGGACCGCGCATCGTTTTCTCCTGCGGCGGTTCACGAAGGGCTGAATGTTCACGGTGCTATAGGCGAACTCCACTATGACCTGCTCCATTTCACCGACCCGAATTTGTACCATTATCTCGCAAAGTTCAATCGGTACACCACGCTTGCAAGCAGAGAATCTTTTGATGCGGGAAAACACTTCCGGAGGACTGACTTGTTCGTGCGCCCCCCCTGGTTATTTGTTAAGATGTATGTTGTACGATTGGGTTTTCTGGATGGAGTTCCCGGATTACTTCTTGCTCTTCTTTCGTCGGCATACGTCTTTACAAAATACGCAAAGTTATGGGAGGTATGGAGTTCCGACGCCGTTTGAATTAATGGATCGCCTGAAAAAAAATCCGTCGATGCGGTATTTATTGTGCACGATTCGGTAATAGGATCTTTTTGAGGAATAAAGTCCCATTGCGAGGAGCGGAGCGACGAAGCAGCCTTTTGTTTCATGGGGATTGTCCCGCTGTACGGGATCTCTTCGGGACTTCGTCCCGATAAGGAACATCGGTCGAAGACTCGACTCGGCGAGGACTCGCAATGACCGTTGATTCAAAAGACCCCACTACCAGCGATTCATCCGAGTTGATTTTGGTGCTTCTCTTTCGTACCATTGCATCTGCCTGCCCGGAATCCGGAAAATGATTTCTGGCATGGAGTATTGAACAATGTTGAAAAGAAAATAATTTATGGATACCGTGGAAAAGAATGAGATGATGTTTGTTCAGCTTGTTTCTATGTTTCAAGCCGCCGCATTACAACAAATGGGGAAGATAAAAAACCCTGTTAGCGATAAGGTTGAACGAAATATGGAACAAGCTCAATTGTCGATCGACTGTGATCGATATGCTGAAAGAGAAGACGAAAGGAAACCGTTCAACCGATGAAGAACGATTTCTTTCCGGCGTGCTTCAGGATCTGAAATTGAATTATGTCGATGAACTGGCGAAAGAAGCTTCAACGCCGGCAGCGAAGAACGAGGCGGCACAATGAAATTCGGCATTGTAGGAAATCTTTCGAAGGATACGCTGGGTGAGGCTGTGCTCAGGCTGCTGGGGACCGGCGAAAAGCGCATGATCGAATTTGTGACACATGACGAGATTGCCAAAATTGTCAACAAACAGGCTGGCAAGAAAGTCATAGCGAAAAAAGACATGGCGCCCCTTGAAGAAATTGCGTCCGAGTGCGACATGCTGATTGCCTTTGGGGGTGACGGAACGATTCTCTCGGCGGCGAGGCTCGTCGGCCGGGCTGCCGTGCCGATCCTCGGAGTGAATCTCGGGAAACTTGGTTTTCTTGCTGAACTTTCGATTGACGAAGTGGAATCTTTTGTTGACGATATTCTGAACAACCAGCATGTCGTCGAAGACAGAATGGTCATTAAGGTTACCGCGGAAGGGGACGAGATTCAGTTCTTCGGGGTGAATGATATCGTTATTGATAAGAGCAACTCTTCGCGCCTCATCGACCTCGAAACGTACGTCAACAACGATTATTTGATGACCTACCGGGGCGACGGAATTATTGTCTCCACGCCGACTGGAACAACCGGCTATTCGCTCGCGACGGGAGGTCCCATTGTGGTCCCCGCGAGCGACGTGCTCACGATCAGCCCGATTTGTCCCCACACATTGACTGCACGGTCGGTGATCGTCCCGGATTCGAGCGTCGTTCGCGTTCTGGTCGAATCGAAGCTCCAAAATCTGAGAGTGACTGCGGACGGCCAGCAGGAAAAAATGTTCACACCGCCCGTGAATCTATTTGTCCAGAAAGCGGATTATACCGTGAAGCTGGTGAAACGAAAGGACAAAAGCTATTATGATGTTCTTCGTTCAAAACTCATGTGGGGCAAAGACATCAGGGTCACAAAGGTGGATTGAGATGGGACGGACGGCGTTGTTCTTTGCTGTAGCGTTTTTTATCGCCGGTTGTGGCGGGACCGATGCATATGAAGTCTCTTTCGAACCGCATGGGCAAAAAATTCTCACCGGTAGAATCTTGCCGTCGATGTTGGAATCCGATTCTTCTTTTCAATGGTACGGGCGAAACTACGCAGCTTTTGTACCGGATTCTGCGTCCGTTGTATTTCTCTCCTCGGAGGCAGCGAATATTCATTTTATCGTCTTCGGCGGTACATGGTGCGGGGATACGAAACGGGAACTCCCAAAATTCTTTAAAACGATCGCCCTGGCTCACATTCCCGAATCGAACATCGAGCTGTACGGCGTCGGCAGATCGAAAGAAAGCAGGGACGGATTGACGGAAAAATATCACGTGACGAACGTGCCGACCTTTATTGTCATTGCCGGCGGAAAAGAACTGGGAAGGATTGTCGAACAACCGGAAGAAGGGATAGAATTCGATTTGGTGCACATCCTCCAAAAAAAATAAAGCGGATCATTGCGTATCTTTTGCCCCCTCAAAGATCCATCTCTTCAGTCCCTGAATTTGATTCTGCACTAAAGGTCTCGCGGGCGGCATGGGAGGAGAACCTGCCCTTCCTTCAATGCACCAGATGAACCTGCTGTTGGTTGTATCCCCATCGATGATAACCCCGGGATCCAGTTTCCACAGCCCGTAACTTGAGAGGTCGAGATTTCCTTTTTGCGATTCGTTGTCATGACACGAGGTTGTTGCACAGCCGATGTTGAAAAGGGGTTGCACCTGTTTTTCATAGCTTATATTTGTCGCGGGAAAAACGATATTTCCGATCGGCGAGGACGGATTCGACGTATCTTTGCATGATGAGAGAACAGACAGGGAGATCACGGCATAGCTCATCGTAGCAATGCCGACCGTAACCTTGCACAGCCGTATTTTCTTTTTGTTATTATGCATACGTCAATATACGGTGAATGATTTTGTCATTCAATTGTTTCCGGATGAAAATGAGAGAAAAAAAATGTACCTTTCATCAGCGGAAATATTTTTGAAATAAGTTGAGTAGAATGTATGAGTAGCGCCAAGTATTGCTGGCTTTTCGTGTTTCTTCTTTGCATCGCCGATGAATCGCGATGCCAGCTTTTTGAAGAGAATTATTCTTCGCTCGAGGATTACCGAAGTCTCGGGATTAGTACAGCGGTTCAAGATTTCGGTCCGGCAGGAGGCAATACGCTCTCCGACTCGGCCAAAATTCATATTCATACTCCAATGTGGCTCGCAGAATACCGGCAAATGGGCGTGCGAATTGCCTTCGGTTATTCATCCTACAAATTTAACAATGACAGCCGGTCGGAAATTTCCCTGGCTGCCGAATCCATTACGGATATCTCGTTCACTGCGGCTTCCGAGCGCAATAATTTCTTTCTCCCCGTAATTTTTTCGACAAACTTTGTTGAGGCCAGCGGTGCATCTAATTCAACAAAGGATTTCAACATTGCGAATGTCGGGATTGGGACGGGGTTGAAATACAAACAGGTAACGGAGAATTTCGGAGTTCAGTTTACGGGTGTCGGGATTCTTTATTACAGCACCGCCGGCTTTACCGTGGAAAGCGGCTCTTCAACCGCTGTGGTTGCTGAGCTTCAATTTTTGTTCCGTGAATTGATCGGCGACGGCTTTACGGCAGGTTATAGGTTTGAAACTCAGAAATGGTCGATGAGCGACAAAACTCAGAACTATATTCGACTGGTCCAAGGTCCGTTTATTGGAATTTACTTTTAATTTTTTTTATATTGTCGGAGTTCTCTCTGGGGTAGTAGGGCAGTGGTGTCGTGATCCCGATGATGCCGGGACGTGGTATGAAATCAGTCGGCAGTAAAAAAAAGATGCTGAAGTAGCTCAGCGGTAGAGCAGCGGTTTCGTAAACCGCAGGTCGTGGGTTCAAATCCCACCTTCAGCTCTTCATAGCGAACATAAGAATCCGTCCCTGATTTTGGAAAAAGGACGGATTTTTTATGAGAAAGAGAATCTTTATGTATGATGTCGTGATTATTGGAGCGGGCCCGGCGGGGCTGTCGGCGGCGATCGAAGCACAAAAAGGGGGATTAACCTATGTCGTCATTGAAAAAGGAGGGGTGGTCAATTCCATTCAGCAGTTTCCGACAGCGATGGCTTTTTTTTCCACTCCGGAGTTGCTCGAGATCGGCGGCATTCCTTTTACTTCGTCATCGATGAGGCCGACTCGAACAGATGGGATAGAATATTATATAAAAGTCGCTGAGTATTTCAAGCTCCAGATACACCTTTTTGAACGAGTAATTTCTTTCCAAAAAGTTGGACAAAACTTCGAGCTGAAGACGAACAAATCTTCATACAGCTCGAAGAATGTTGTCGTTGCAACCGGTTACTTTGATAATCCGAATTTATTGAATATTTCCGGTGAAGAATTGCCGAAGGTATCGCATTATTATTCGGAGCCGTTCTCGTCCTACAAGCGGAACGTTGCCGTTATTGGCGGAAAGAATTCCGCGGCCATCGCTGCGTTGGAGCTGTACCGGCACGGCGCTTCTGTTACCCTCATTCATCGGAAGGAAAAATTGAGCGACGGAATAAAGTATTGGATACTTCCGGACATTGAAAACAGGATAAAAGAAGGGTCGATAGCCGCATTTTTTTTGACCGAGGTAAAAGAGATAAAAGCCGGTTCGATCGTCCTTGAAAATAGCGACAAAGGCCGATTCTCAATTCCGAACGATGTTGTTTTTGCTCTCATAGGTTATCATCCGGACATCGCAATGCTCAAGTCTATAGGAATGGAAACTAATCCGGAGACGATGGCGCCGATCTACGACGAGGGAACGATGGAAACAAACATCAAGGGTCTTTACGTTGCCGGCTCAATTGCGGCAGGGAAGAACAACAACAAGATATTTATTGAGAACGGCCGCCTGCACGGAAAATCTATCGTCTCATCCATTCTGCACCGATGATTTTTCAACAGTAAAGGTTGGATTGATTTTTTACTTCCAGCCTCTTGCAACTTCGTTATATGCGGTTGTCGAATACTCTGAATCATGGCGTCACTTCTCGAGAAAATTACATTGATTTTTCTTTAGAATTTGACTAATTTAATATAATAGTTACAATTGCTATGAATAAAGGTTCATGAAAGGATCAGAATGGCCGAAGGAAAAATAGTTCAAATTATCGGACCGGTTGTCGATATTGATTTCTCGGATGGGGCGCTGCCGCAGATTCTCAATGCTGTGGTAATCCCGCGAACAAACATTGAAGGCGTTCAAGAAGACCTTGTCGTTGAAGTGCAACTGCATCTCGGTGAGAACCGGGTACGTACTGTTGCAATGGATTCAACCGACGGTTTGGTGAGGGGAATGAAGGCGGTCGATACCGGCGAACCGATCAAAGTCCCGGTCGGCCCGAAAGTGCTCGGAAGGTTAATCAACATCATTGGAAAACCCATCGACGCACTGGGACCTGTCGAAGCGAAAGCCTACTATCCAATCCATCGTCCGGCTCCGGATTTCAACGAGCTCAGCACGCAGAAAGAAATGTTTGAGACGGGGATCAAAGTGATTGACTTGCTCGAGCCGTACACCAAAGGAGGCAAGACGGGTTTATTCGGTGGAGCGGGTGTTGGAAAGACGGTGTTGATCACCGAACTGATTCATAATATCGCTAAAGAACACGGCGGTTATTCCGTATTTGCCGGCGTTGGCGAGCGGACGAGAGAGGGAAACGATCTCTGGCTGGATATGCGGGAGTCCGGAGTGTTGGACAAAACCGCATTAATCTTCGGACAGATGAACGAACCCCCCGGTGCCCGTTTACGGGTTGGATTGACGGCATTGACGACAGCGGAATATTTCCGTGATGAAGAGGGAAAAGATGTTCTCCTTTTCATCGACAATATCTTCCGCTTTACGCAGGCAGGTTCGGAAGTTTCGGCATTGCTCGGACGCATGCCATCGGCGGTCGGGTATCAACCGACGCTGGCCACTGAAATGGGCGCTCTTCAAGAGAGAATTACTTCAACGAAGAAAGGTTCGGTCACCTCGGTCCAGGCAATTTACGTTCCTGCCGATGATCTTACCGATCCGGCGCCCGCGACGACGTTCTCTCATCTTGATGCCACAACGGTGTTAAGCCGCCAGATTTCCGATATGGGAATCTATCCTGCGGTCGACCCTCTCGATTCGACGTCCCGCATCATGGACCCGGAAATTATCGGACAAGAACATTACGATATAGCGCGTTCGGTGAAAAATATCCTTCAATCGTATAAAGACCTTCAGGACATTATCAACATTCTTGGGATGGATGAGTTGTCCGACGAAGACAAATTGGTCGTGGGGCGCGCTCGCAGGATACAGAAATTTTTGTCGCAGCCGTTCTTCACGGCCGAACAATTCTCCGGTGTCCCGGGAAAATACGTGAAACTTGCCGATACGATTAAAGGCTTTAAGGGAATCATCAACGGCGATTATGATCATTTGCCGGAAAACGCTTTTTATATGGTCGGTACAATCGAAGAAGCTATCGAACAAGGCAAGAAATTACAAGCGGCATAAAAAGAGAAAAGCAGCAATAAGCACATGGCAGACAAGAATTTTAATCTCGATATTGTGACTCCGACGAAAACGGTTTTTTCCGGAGAAGTCCAGAGTTTCAGTGCACCGGGTGAAGCCGGAGGGTTCCAGGTGTTGTTTGATCACGCCCCGTTTCTTTCATCGATTACCGTCGGGCAGGTAAAAGTGATCGATCCCGCCGGAGCCGTACGCCGATATGCGACAAGCGGCGGCTTCGTCGAGGTAAACGAGAACAAGGTGATCCTTTTGGCCGAGACGGCAGAACGCTCCGATGAAATTAACGTGGAAAGGGCTGAGAAAGCTAAAGAGCGTGCTGCTCAAAGATTGCAACAGAAAGAGCTCATCGATGAAGAACGCGCGCGCGTTGCTCTTGCCCGGGCCATCAATCGTTTAAAAATTGCGGGAAACAACTGAACGACTGCAATAGTTTGACTCACAGCCCACAAAGATTAAATCAGTTTGTGGGCTTTTTTGTATGTTCATTGATTCTTCCTCATTAATCTGCTATATTGGCATTGAATTTTTTTCCAAGACTGAATTCATGAGACCGACCTACGCAGAAATTGACCTCAGCGCGATTCATCATAACCTAAAACAAGTTCGAAAACAGGTCGGAAAGCATCCCCATATTATGGCGGTTGTAAAAGCCAACGCGTACGGCCATGGGATGCTCCCGGTTGCAAAATCTATATTAAAAGAGAACCTGGCATCGTATCTCGGAGTTGCAATTGTAGAAGAAGGAGTCACTCTCCGTCGCAACGGAATCGAAGCCCCGGTGTTGGTGCTGACGGCACCGCCGGAACCGCAGCTTGGTTTGTTCGTTGAGCACAATTTGGGAGCAACACTCTGCTCCATTTCGATTGCACGAAAACTTAACAGGATTGCGGCCGGTGTGGGGACGAAAGCCATCGTTCATGTAAAGGTTGATACCGGTATGGGGAGGATAGGCATCGCTCCAAAAGATACGATTGCTTTTATCGATGAGGTCAGGACGCTTAGAAATATTGACGTGGCCGGGATCTTCACTCATTTTGCCACCGCGGACGAGAAAAACTTGTCGTTTGCTCGGAAGCAGTTGTCGGATTTTACTTCGCTTCTCCGTAAGCTTGATGCAGCCGGCATTCACGTTCCCATAAAACATAGTGCAAACAGCGGTGCGATTCTTCAATTAAAGGATTCGTATTTCGATATGGTTCGGCCGGGAATCATGCTGTATGGCTACTATCCTTCCCGTGAAACCAGAAAATCTTTATCTTTAAGACCCGCAATGTCGCTTCGTTCAAGGATTGAGTTCATGAAAACGGTGAAGAAAGGCACGAGCGTCAGTTACGGGCGGCGTTACTACACATCGTCCAAAACGAACATCGCGTCGGTCTCAATCGGATACGCGGACGGTATCAGCAGGCGGCTGACGAACAAGGCGAACGTTCTCGTCAAAGGGAAAAAATATCCGGTCGTCGGCACGATTTGTATGGATCAACTGATGATCAATGTCGGCGGCCGGCCGGTATGCAAGGTCGGCGACAGGGTAACCCTTATGGGACGCGATGGGGACTTGGAAATTCCGTGCTGGAAAATTTCTGAGACGCTCGGAACAATCCCGTATGAAATATTCTGTTCAGTTTCCGAAAGAGTGCCCAGAAATTACATTCATGGATAACCCAGAGCAATATTTATTACAAGTGCTTCACCGGACCCAGGCCGGGTTGCAGGACAGCCTGATACCATTTCACGGCAGTAAGATGAAGCGACTGACTGAGCGGCTTGAACAAGCGCCGAGCTTGAGGCAAGAGCTTCAGTCCCTGCAACAGGTCAGCGGATTTACGAAGGCCGCGCTTTCGATGGAGTGGATGCTGGAACGTGTAACGCGGTCGGGAGAGGATTTTTCCCCGGATCAATTCGATGTCGACGCCACATTGCTGGGCGACAGGCTTTTTGAAGCTTTTTTGAGTGAGCCGTTCGACGCACCCGTTGAGCCTTCAGTTTCATCCGACTCTTCCGCAGCGGCATTGAGTGAACCTTCTCTTGAGACCGTTGTTCCTCAGAGTATAGAAGAACAGCAGCAGGCAGAATTACCCGTCGTTTCTGCTAGTGAAGACACCGAAGCTTTGCCTTCACAAGCCCGGCTGGACTCTATTCCTGGGCTTGAATCACAAACGCCTCCGCCGTTGCCGGAAGACCCCCGGCGCTTACCGAACTGCTGGATCAGAATCTCTTACTCGGCTTTCAACGTTTCACGGAAATAGTTTCAAAACTTGGAGAGAAGAGTCCGTCGGAAAGGGCGAGCGTTTTTGCTGTGCTTGCGATGATCGCGAAAAGTTCGATGGAAGTGGCCCGGGCACAGGGGAAAAAGGAGATTCTTGAATTTTTTCAATCGGTGATTAAATTTATTCAGTACGTCGATTCATCCGGTTAGCTCAAGACTCGCGAGTGGCGGACATTATGGGGGATGTCGGCGAACGCCTTTCGAAAGCTCTCGCCGAGCGTTCAAACGGTGCGGCATTGCTTCAAAGCATCAGTGAAATATTGCAAGACCCAGAACGTTCTCTCAAACCATAAAGGTGAAATGTGGGTAAGGCTAATATCTACGCTGTTATTATGGCGGGAGGAATTGGTTCCAGATTCTGGCCGCGCAGCCGTGAACGGTCGCCGAAACAATTGATGGAAATTGTCGGTGAACGCACAATGATTCAGAATTCCGTTGAACGGCTCAAAGGTTTTGTGGCGCCGAAGAATATTTTTGTCGTCACGAACAAATTGCAGAAAAATGTCGCCATCACGCAGCTTCCCGGCATTCCCGTGGAAAATATTGTTGTCGAACCCATCGGACGAAATACGGCGCCCTGCATCGGCCTAGCAGCCATGTTCGTACGCCGTTTGGACCCTGACGGTGTGATGGTGGTTTTACCCTCCGACCATATCGTGCTCGACGAAAAGGAATTCCGCCGCGTTCTGCAACTCGGTGTGGATGTCGCGCATAAAAACTCTTCCCTCATCACGATCGGCATCCAACCGACGCATCCGGAGACCGGTACGGCTATATTCAAATTATTGACGACGAACGCGGTAACAACGAAGCGCTGCCGCACGGCGTGTTCAAAGTGAAGACATTTGCCGAGAAGCCCAACCTTGCCACTGCGCAGAAGTTTGTTGAAAGCGGTGATTTTTTCTGGAACAGCGGTATATTCATCTGGCGGGCGGATGTCATCTTACAAGAGATTGCGAATTCGCTTCCGGAACTCTATGACCACTTG
>CAVYWA010000002.1:0-34625 GCA_963772165.1 uncultured Bacteroidota bacterium
GGCGAATTGGAAAGAAGGGGAAGAAAATCCCAACGATATAAAGTTTTAGGATGGGCACGTTTGCCGCAGCGCGCTACAGCTGGGCGACTTTTTCGAAAACCGTCTCAGCTGAAATTCTAACCATACACTCAAACGTTCCGATCGGACATTTGTCGCCGCCGTGAATGCTGCACGGCCGGCATGGCAACCCTTCTACTTGAACGACAATATCCTTTTCCCCGTACGGCGCAAATCCAAAAGAAGGTACGGTCGCTCCAAAGAGTGCTACGACAGGAGTGCGCACGGCAACAGCAAGGTGCGCCGGCGCGCTGTCGTTCGACACCAGAACTGTACAGCGGCGTAAAAGTTCGGCAGACTGAAGAATGGAAAACCTGCCCGCCGACAAGTAGACCTCTGTCCCTTGAGCATCGGACGCAATTTTTTCACACAAACTTTCATCTTCTTTCCCGCCGATAAGGACCACTTTCATTCCCGCGGCTAAAAATTTCTTCACGAGCTCCGAGAAGCGTTCAGGGAGCCACCGTTTGGTATTCCATGCCGAACCCGGGGCGATGGCGATCAGCTTATCCTTCGGCGTAATTTTCATTTCCGAGAGGAACCGATCAACTGCATTTTTGTCGTCAGCGGAAGGGTACACTGAGGGAAGTTCTTTTTTGGGATTACCGATGTTGAACGCTTTCAAAAAACAGAGATTGCGTTCGACCTCATGAGCATTGTTATCATAATGAACCGTTTCTGTAAAAAGAATTCTGCTGGCACTCAGATCAAAACCGATGCGCACAGGGATCCTGCTCAATGAAACAACGACAGCACTGCGAAGAGACCTATGCGGAACCAGCACAACGTCGTACAATCGTGTCTTGAGAGTCCGAGAGATTGAAAACATTCCCCTCAAGCCCCGCTGGCCGCCTCGCTTGTCATATTCAATCACTGAATGGATGGCCGGATGATTACGAAGAATTGCCGCAGCTTTTGGAGTCGTGAGGAAATCTATTTGTGTTTCTGGAAACTCCCGGTGAAGCACTTGTACAAGAGGCAGGGTCAGGATCACATCACCGAGAAAGGCTGTTTGAAAAATGAGGATGCTAGTTGGCGGTTGCATGAACTTTTTCGTCGGTGAGAGAATTGATGGGAGGCGAATGTTTCCAGCGTTTGTGCATCCACAACCAGTGGCCGGGATATCGCGAGGCATATTTTTCCAGCATCGCGACATGGCGGGCGGTAATCTGTTCTACTTTTTCATCGTCCGTGCCGTTCACATTGTGCGTATCGATTTCCTCGAATTCGACCTTGTAGAGTCCGTCGGCTCCGCGAATGATAAACGCCATAATAATTGGGGCGCCCGTTCGCACACTGAAAACAGCGGGTCCCCGATGAGTGGAGGCGGGGCGCCCGAAAAAGTTTACGAACAGTCCTTCCTGCGGACCGCTTTGGTCTGCAAGGATCGCTACGACGCCGTTATTCCGAAGCGCCGCAATGATTTCCCGGGGGGCTCTTTCCATTTCCACGACTTTGTTGCCGAACAGCATACGATTTTTATTCATGAATGCATCGACAAATCTATTCCGTTGTCGCTGCACAATAATCGTCAACGGATGACGGCTTATGAGCCCGACGGCGATTGCTATCAATTCCCAATTACCAAAGTGGCCGCCGAGCATGATCAGGCCCCTTCCTTCTTTCAACCGTGCGTCCATGATACTTGTATCCGGCATGCTGACAATTTTTTTTATCTTGTCTGCCGTCAGATGCGAGAACCAGAAAACTTCGAGAAGGGAGATGACAAGATTGCGGTACGCTGCTACAGCGATTTTTTTAATTTCCGTCGAAGATTTTTGGGGAAAAGCTTTGCGGAGATGGTCGAGCGTCAGCGAGCGACGTATCGGGATCAGATAAAATACAACCGTGCCCAATATTTTTCCCAACCGATAGACGGCTTCCCACGGCATCAATCGTACCAGCCACCCGATGAATATGTAGCCGATGTATTCCAGTCTGTCTCGCATGACCACAAAAATACGAAATGATTGGTGAGAATCAAAGAATCAGGCAATTGTGTATTGTTACAGTCTGGTTTGGCTTCTTAAGAAAAAGTCGTTGTGAGGATCCCGACGTTTTCCGCCGGGAAACGAAATGCCGATTTACGGCATCCCGTACAGCGGGATAATCTCCGCTAAACTGAGGGATTGCCACGTTGTACGTGGTGGCGTAAAGCGCCACTTCGCTCCGCCCGCAATGACCTTCAAACTGTAGCGCTATTAAAGATTCAATTAGGAATTAACGATAAATATGTTTATATTAAATGTACCAAAAACAGTACACCGTCTTTATCTCCCGGTTGGGAGCTTTTAGAATCCTGCTGATGAACCGAACGAATCCTTCCAAGGTCGAAACGCCATCAATGAGTGCTATAAGAGACAGTATTTTCGGCGTACACCTTGCCCAACGGTAGTTTGGGTTACACATATTCACGAAAGGATGTGTTCCATGGAAAAAGGAACAGTCAAATGGTTCAACGCAACAAAAGGATTCGGATTCATCTCCCGCGGCACCGGAGCTGAGGACGTGTTCGTCCACTTCAACGCTATTACCGGCAACGGCTATAAGAGCTTGAATGAGGGCGACAAGGTCGAATTCGAAGTCGAAAAGGGTCCGAAAGGATTCCAAGCGACAAACGTAACGGTTGTCTAGTCAGAAACCGGCAACGAGCATTAAAAAAGTCCCGCCTCTTCGGCGGGATTTTTTTTGCCAGCGTCAAACGGATTACGTGTTCTCTTTAACGAAGATGGCAATAAATTGCCGGTAGAACTGGACGCTTCCGATAAGGAGAATGCCTCCCATTGCAAAGTATGGAATCGTCAGGTAGTATTTCGGGATTGAAGAATTGCGAAGGGTGATTCCGATTGTCATCATGAGCGCGATCATGACGTAACCCCGCACCGCCGTAAACGCAAAAATGTTTGCACGCTCGGGCATTTGATGAATGCGCGTGATGTTTTTTACCACGATCTTCGAAAATCCTAAAACATACCCACCCCCCGCACAGACAACGCTTACCAAAGCAATAACAGACGCCGCTCCGGGGGATAGCATTCCCATCCAGATCGCCGCCCGCGCACAAAGAATGCTCCCCGCAACGGTCCAAAAAATTCCCGCGAGCACAAAAAGGTAATGACGTCGGATGACAGGGATGAATCGTTGCATTAAAAATGTTTATATAGTTTGATGAATCCGAGTTTGAGAAGGCAAAGACTTTTATCGCGCTGCGCTCTTCAAAAAGTCTCTCACTAAAGGGAAAAATCTATCGCCCGCTTCGATATATGGGAAATGCCCGCAATCGGTAAGGAGGATATACTGCGAGCCGCGAATATGATCACGGATCTGTTCGTTCGTACCGGGAACAACCGCATCGTCAGATCCTCCGATGATAAGAGCGGGGCATTGAATCGTATTGAGCCTGGCATGAATGTCGTATGAATGAAGCGTGCTGTCTCTGCTCAACTGCTGCACCATCGCACTCTTCGCAGCATACGAGGAATCAAAAATGAGCGTCAGGCTGTCGCCATATTGTCTATTGTGAAATGACCCGTGAAAAAGAAGCCGAAAAAATTTCGCCATGGTCGCCGGCTCTCTTTTTTTGAATCCCTCCGTTTCTGCAATCTGCAACTGTGCGATACTGTCTTCTTTCGTTGTCTTCAGCGACATGACGGCGAAAGATAAATTCCGCAGCACCGAACTCGCCGGCGTAGTATTGACGAGGATCAGGGACTGTAAATGTGAAGGATATTTTATCGCGTAGAACATCGACACCAGCCCTCCCCACGAATGGCCCATGAGATTCATTTTTTCCAGACCGAAGGCCTTTCGAATTCCTTCAAGGTCGTCAACGAAGCTGTTCATTGTCATCTGGCTCGTGTCAAAATCCGCCGACGATTTCCCCATCGCTCTCTGGTCGTAAAAAATCAGCTTATAGCCTTTTGCGAGTTCACCCATTTGCGGAAGCAAGTAGCTGTGGCTCAAGCCGGGTCCCCCGTGGACGACAACAACGGGAACTCCTTCGCCGATCGTTTCATAATAGAGGCTGACTCCGTTAACGATTTTATACCCTTGTTCAATCGGCTGGTCGGCCCGGAGGATGACCCCATTCCCCAAGAGCACGATGATCATCAAACAGAAGTGTTTAGCACTGCCGGAGGCGGCCGAGCGACAGAACGTGTTGGACATAATGAAGAGCGATCTCATAGGATTACTTTTCCCATACCAGGCGAAGGGGATGCGCCTCCGTGTTGAAAATAACCCTCCCAAAATTCAGCGTCTCAGGCGGAGAGAATAAGAGGAACAAATATTTGAGCGTCTCGGCAAAAAAGAAACTTTCCATCTCGTCCGACTTGCTTTTTGTCGTCACGTCGCTCAACATCGCATACGCATCATCAGTCCTGCAATATTTTACGATGTCGTTAAAATACGTGTATCCCATTTTCCTGTATTGGGGGTCTCCGGTGAGCCGAAAGAGATAGTACGCGGATTCAATAATTTCCGGGCGCAGATGGTATTGCTTTGCCGTTACTTTCATGGTCGCGTAATCGAGCTCTTCCGGTTCAATATGGCAAAGAGTCCACATCCTGAAACATGATTCTTCAAGTGCTTTCGCCCTTTTTACATCCCCTGAAAGAGCGAGAAGAGCAGGAAAGAATGCTTCGAGGGAACCGAATGAAGTTCCCGTTCGCTTTCCACTGAACATATTGACTTCACCATACCACAATCCGCCGAAAGTCGTATCGGCAACATATTTGTTGACGGCCTTAAAACTTTCATCCGCCATTCTCTTGCAATCCTCGTCGCCGAATATGCACCAGGCTTTGAAAAGATACTCGTAGTACGAATCTATTCCTCCGCCGATATGACTCGTGCTGTCCACCCAATTCCCCGTTTGAACATTGATCCATTCGCCTACAAGGCCTATTGGAGAACGGCGATTGTATAATGCGACCAGGGCGCTTTTGGCTTTTTGATAATACACGGGATTTCCCGTAAGCCTGCTCAGCGTTCCGAATTCAAGAAGAGACGTTCCTATCTCGGCCGGATTATTCAGCGAGTCCCGTATTTTGCCCGTTTGGAGATTGACATAGCGATACGGCATTCCCGTCGGTGTATTGAAGACCGGAAGGAGGCGATGGCCCAGGTCTTCGGCGAGATCAAGGAAGCGTTTGTCTCCGTCAAGTTCGTAGGCGCTGAGCAGTCCCCCCAGTAATCGAATCGTGATTTCAAAACTCTGGACCTCGATGTTCTTATTGAACGATAAGCTGTCGAGGATGAGTTGCTTCGTAGTACGGGCCTCTGAAGAGAGCCCCATCAACACCATGACATCGTAGGCATCAACCGGAGTCATACAGAGTGATGTTCCATACCAATCACGGGGCTTTTTGGTCAGCGGGCGTAAAGCATCATGGCCCCAGGCATATTGTTTATACCCGTTCCATGCATGAAGGAATTCCGATCGCACCGAGTCTGCCATGAGTTCTTGAGAAACTGCACGCGCAGGAGAAACCGCCGCCATCGCCGCGAAAATTCCTATAAAAAAAACTACTCTGTTCAAACCATGACCTTTCGTTTATACAATGCTCATCTATGCCCAAAGCAGGTTTGTTCAATGATCCTTCAACTTATCGTTGAACACCTTCTTGAATTTTTCAACTTTCGGCTTGATGACGAAGAGACAATACGGTTGTGCGCCGTGCTCATTAAAATAATTCTGGTGATAGTTTTCCGCCTTGTAGAATTTCGTAAACGGAACAATTTCCGTAACGATCGGCGCATCGAATGCACCGGAAGAATCGAGTTCCCTTTTGTAATGCTCGGCGAGTTTTTTCTGCTCTTCCGTGTGATAAAAAATTGCAGAGCGATATTGCGTACCGGAATCGTTTCCCTGGCGATTCAACGTCGTCGGGTCGTGTGTTTTCCAAAAAACCTCCAGCAATTCCGGATATGAAATTATTTTTGGGTCGTACGCAATCTGGCAGGCTTCTGCATGGCCGGTCGAGCCGGAGCAAACTTCTTCGTAGCTGGGATTTGCTACCGAGCCTCCTGTGTAGCCCGACACCACGGATTGAACTCCTTTCAGTTCTTGAAATACCGCTTCAACACACCAGAAGCAGCCCGCAGCGAATGTTGCGGTATCCAACGCAGTCGTTGCCATCGATTTTTCCTCTCCATGCTGTTCTATCGGATTCCTGTCGGCTCCTTTGCCCGCCAAGAAGAAAATCAGGCCGACCACCGCGATTCCAATAATCAACAAAAACATTTTCATCATTTCCTCCTCGCTTGAATTCTCCTTCTAAAACCATTTTATCCTTAAAAGATTCCCGCGGGAGGACATGGGACGGATGTTATCCGCCTTTATTTTTTTCCAATCCTTCATGCAGCACGTAGGCAAATACCCCGAATGCCCGCATCGCCTGCGATTGGGGATGAACGGTTCCAATCTGATCGACACCATATCCTTCCTCGCCCCCGGAAGGGTTCCATCCATTCCGGATGCCGTCGTCGCCCAGCCTGTGCAGGAGGACATAAGAGGCGCCGTGATGGTTCGACCAGACATGTTCCAGCATCCGTTCCACTTTCAGCGGGATATCGGGAAGCAATTCCGGCGCGACAAGGTACGCATCCAAAACGAAGTGAACGAACGCTCCGTTTCCATCCATCCGCAACTGATAAAAATCTGTCGAATCGACCCAGCCATTCGCCGGATCCATGATTCGTTTCGCCGATGCAACGGCAATCATTTTGTACTTCGGGTTTCCGGTCATTCGATACATCGCTGCAACGACCGACAAGTATGACGCTCCCTCCCACGGAAGTTGCTTGCCGAATGCAGCTCTTCCCCCTTTTCCTTCCCACTGACCATCGCCCCGGTAAAATGTTTTTTCAATTCCAGGATAGTTACGATCTCCCTCCCACACCATCATTGCATCGTTATAGAAGCGCCGTTCGTGCGTCGCTCCGTACAACATGCAAGCGACAGTGACCATCTGATTTGTATTGCTGTTCGTGATGATCATATCGTTGATTCGCGCATTCGGAGGCCAGCTGTACCAACTCCAGAATCCTTCCTGATTTGAAAGGCGCCCTTCGTTTCTTGCTTCGATGTACCGCTTCTCCGCATCTTCCACCCATGCTTTGTTCTTTCTGCCGGAGAATTGCCACCAGTACAATTCGGCAAGACAAATCCACGCACGATCGTCGACCCACGTTCCGTTGAACATGTCGGTGAGTTTGCGATCATCCAAATACCTCTTCAGGAGATTTGCATCGCCGGTCGCGGCATAGAGAAACGCTTCCCCGATCGCTCCGTTCGCAGCTTCCCATCCGGCGTTATAGACTTGCTGAAATTTTACGTCAACGGCGTACGCGCGTTGAACAGTTATTGCGAAAGCTTCGTCAGGCTTCAGTTCCTTCGGCTCTTCCCGCGGGACGACTTTTGTCGTCGATGTCTTGGGGTCGAAACCGCGCAACGTAAAGAAAAAGTACGCTATTGCCGCTAGTGCAATTCCAGCGGAAGCAATAATCCAATACCTTGAATGTCGCGAATGGGCAATCTCCCCGGCGTCCTTTTGGATCTTGTTTTTTCTACGCTTCATGAAAACAAAAGTGGCAAAGTCTTCCTATTGAAAAACGGCCTATCTGTTTACCAACGGCATTGCCGATTCGGCATAACGCGTGCCCGACGCCGCGCCGCGAGGTACAACTTCATTGATGCGGCCAAGCTCTCCCTTCGTCAGAGTAATGTCGACAGCTGCGGCATTTTCTTCTAAATATTTGCGTCTCTTCGTTCCGGGAATTGGAACGATGTCCTCTCCTTGCGCCATAACCCATGCCAATGCAAGCTGCGAGGGAGTGCACCCTTTTTGTGATGCAATGTCCTCAACTCGTTTCACGAGGTCAAGATTACGCCGAAAATTTTCTCCTTGAAAACGAGGCGAGTGACGACGGAAGTCATCCTGCGCCAAATCCTCGATGCGTTTAATTTCCCCTGTGAGAAATCCGCGCCCAAGCGGACTGTAGGCAACGAACCCGATTCCAAGTTCGCGGCATGTGGCAAGGATGTCTTCCTCAGGATCGCGTGTCCAGAGTGAATACTCCGTTTGAAGTGCGGTAATCGGATAAACCTTGTATGCACGCCGAAGAGTCTTTGCACTTGCCTCAGACAGTCCTATAAAACGGACTTTTCCTTTTTTTACCAACTCACTCATCGCACCGACTGTTTCTTCGATCGGCGTTTCCGGGTCGACGCGATGAAGGTAATATAAGTCGATCACGTCTACGCCAAGCCGGCGGAGACTTGCATCGCACGATGTGCGGACATATTCCGGCTTGCCGTTGACACCACGGAGCGTCGGGTTCGAGGGATTCCGCACAATGCCGAATTTTGTTGCGAGAAATACTTTATCCCGCCTGTCCTTGATCGCCTTTCCAACCAGCTCTTCATTTTTGAAGGGACCGTACATATCCGCGGTATCAAGCAAGGTCACTCCGAGTTCCAGTGCGCGGTGAATTGTCGCAGTCGACTCTTTATCGTCGCCGGCTCCATAAAACTCCGACATTCCCATACACCCTAACCCAATGGCTGATACCCTGGGACCTTTACTGCCAAGCGTTCTCATTTTCATAGTAGGTTTCTTTTGACCTTAAATTTTAGTTGAGAATTTATTCTTTTGGAACGTATCCGAGCTCTCGCAGCTTCTCCTTTACTCTCTCTCGCTGGTCTCCCTGAATTTCAATCTTCCTTTGTTTCACCGTCCCTCCTGCACCGCAATGCTGTTTCAAAATTCTCGCGATCTCTTCCATGGTGGTCGGATTATGTTGTAAGCCGGCAACGATCGTGACGCTTTTCCCTTTTCTTCCCTGAGTTTCCAGTAAGACACGAACGCTTTTGCCTTTGCCGTCATGAGTGGGCTTGCCCTCATCTCGAGACGAAGGCGCTCGACGTTCAGTCCCTGGCAAGAGTCGTTGGAGATCGGAAAGAGATGTTAATTTCATTTTCCTCGCGAGCACATGAATATAAAAAAGTAGAAAAAACGACAGACAATTGCAACGCGCCTGTGTTGATGATATTGGATCATTTTGAATCTATGGTCGGAGAATCCCGTACAGCGGGGCAACCCCTCTGTTTAAGAGAGATTGCTTCGCCGGTTCGCTCCTCGCAACAACCATTAAACTGACTTCACGGATTGCTTCTTTTTTTTCGATTATCGATATTTATCCATTAGCCTGCTCGTTTGCAGTACCCGAACGTGTCCCGGCTCGTTAAACCTTTATCGAAGCAAACTTTCTAAGCAGTAATAAAGCTTTTCAATTCGGACTTCAGTAGCATGCAAATAACTATATCATCAATTTTATAGGGATCTCTCTATGCGATACTACCTGTCATTGATTTTAGCCGCTGTCGTGTTAGTCGGCGTTTTCACGACCACCACAATGGCCCAGGGAATGATGCGAATGACCCCGGAAGAGCGGGTGAAACAGCTCAAAGATTCGTTAGGGCTGGACGACAAACAAACTGACCAAATCATCGTCATCTTTAAAGACATGGGTGCACAGCGGCAAGCGTTAATGGATTCGGTCAGTGACCGAGACGCAAGGCGAGAAGCAATGATGAGCATGATGAAGTCTACTGATGAGAAGATCGAAGCATTGTTGACGCCGGATCAAAAAGATAAGTACGAAGCCATGAAGAAGGCGCGAGAAGCTATGATGCGTCAAAGACAGAACTAAGATCGTATCGTCGCTTATGTCCAAAATATTCAATGATGGTACAGCTGTACTAACGGCTTCGAAGGAAACTTCGAGGCCGTTTTTTCTGGGGGATATCAGCCGACCGGCAACTGCTTACTCCAGTCAACGACCGCGATAAACCGCCTACGTCGGCTGTCTTTTCCCTGCTTGATATTCTCCTGTCTCTTTCCGCAAAATTTTTGTATCTTGACCGGGCAATTTTCTGCTCCACAGCAAAGCTACGTAACCATTGAAAGCACTCCTATGCAAATCGGCATTGTCGGACTTCCCTTCTCGGGGAAATCAACGCTCTTTCAAACAATCACAAAAACGCATTTCGATCCTTCCGTCCTTACAAAGGTGGAGGCACACCACGCAATTGTGAAAATACCCGACACCCGTCTGGAAAAATGCTCCGCAATATTTTCCCCAAAAAGCACTGTCCACGCAACGATCGAGTTTGTGGACGTTGTTGGATTGAAAAAAGGAGAATCGGGTTCAACCCAGTTCACCACGAACTTCCTCGCAAATGTTAAAACAAACGATGCGTTAGTGCAGGTGGTCCGGTCGTTTGAGAATGACGCTGTCGCGCATCCGGACGGATCCATCGATATCTTTCGAGACATTTCATCGTTCGAAACCGAGTTCATTATCTCCGACCTCTCGATCGTTGAAACGCGTATCGACCGAATCAACAAGCAAATCCAAAAAACTCAGGATGAGCATCTCAAGAAAGAATTACCGGTGCTTGAAAAGTGCCGCCAGAATCTTGAGAAAGAAAATCCGTTGCGCGAAGTCGACTTCACAAAAGAAGAAGCTTCCATTCTCAAAACATACCAGCTCCTTTCCCTGAAGCCCATGCTTATCGCGTTGAATTTCGACGAGTCTCAGCTTAAGACTTATGGCGAAACTGTGAAACGTGTGGCGGAAAAGAAACAAGGAAACCACACGCAAGTTGTTTCATTCTTCGGGAAAATCGAGATGGAGATGTCGGAGCTGCCGGACGACGAGGCGGCGGTATTCATGGGCGAGTACGGGATCAAAGAGTCGGCTCTCGACACGCTGATCCGAGAAGCCTACGCCCTTCTCGGCCTGCAATCGTTCTTTACCGTTGGTGAAGACGAGTGCAGAGCCTGGACGATTAAAAAGGGAATGACTGCGCAAGAAGCGGCTGGGGTAATCCACTCGGACTTTTTCAGCAAATTTATCCGTGCGGAAGTTGTTCATTACGACCACTTCATCGAGCAAGGGGGATCGTTTGCAAAAGCAAAGGAGACGGGACATTGGCGCCTGGAAGGAAAAGAATACCTTGTCAGCGATGGAGACATCATCTCAATCCGCCATAGCTGAGAGATTCAACTTCCTGAATTTTTTTAAAGATTTTCTCATACCTCAACATTGCTTTACCTTCAATTAAATACTCCTGCATTTTTTCATGTGAGGATGCCAAGTACGCCGAATACGCTTTTGAGCATAAATGAGAACAATATTCTGAGCATACCCCGTGCCTCGGCATGCAATAAAAGAATATTTACCGGGAGTGTCACTGGCCGGTAGTGGACTCTCTTGAAGGGAAAGTCATTGCTGGGAGTGAAGCGATGAAATGCCCTTTTACGGCATCGTATACAGCGGATCAATCTTCATCGAACCAAGGATCGTTTCGGCAAAGAACGCCTTGCAATGACCTTTCTTCTCAATACCCACCGCCATTGCTCTTGAATCCGCAATTGAGTACAATTCTCTCGCCTGTTTTCCCCAATTAATTATTTTTTGAACAAAGTGTAAGGAGGTCGCATGAAGCGTCTTGCTGTACTCGCATTTGTTTTGTTGGCAGCTACATGTCAAGCTGGAATAGTCCGACAAGAAATCACTTATTCGGCGGGCGGACAGACTCTTAAAGGATACCTGGCATACAACGACTCGATCAAAGAGCAAAGGCCGGGAGTGCTTGTCGTCCACGAATGGTGGGGTAATAATGATTATTCCCGCAGACGTGCCGACATGCTCGCTGAACTCGGCTACGTAGCTTTTGCCGTCGATATGTACGGCGGCGGAAAAGTCGCCGACAATCCTGCCGATGCGGGAAAATTGGCCGGTGAAGCTATGCAAAATATGAAAGAAACGAAAGCCCGGTTTATCGCGGCATTGCATCTGCTGAAGAAAAACAAAGCTGTCGATCCGACCCGAATCGCCGCCATCGGCTATTGTTTTGGCGGCGGAGTTGCACTCAGCATGGCTTGCGATGGTGTAGATTTGCAGGGAGTGGTCAGCTTCCATGGCAGCCTGGCGGCGGTAGCACACGTAAAGTCAGGGACGATAAAAGCAAAACTTCTCGTTTGTAACGGAGCCGCCGATCAGTTTAATCCCGAAACAGTCGTTAAAAATTTCAAGGCGGAGATGGATTCAGCCAAGGCTGACTATACGTTCATCAACTACGACGGTGCAATGCACGCGTTCACGAACCCGGCCTCGACAGAAACAGGCAAAAGGTTCAACATTCCGATAGCATACAACGAAAAAGCCGATAAAAAATCGTGGGAGGATATGGAAGAATTCTTTAGGATGATTTTTAAGAAGTAATTTCGCAGAGGACCAGTCGAGAGTATTAATGTGCGAATGTCTTTGAACAGCGATGCCATGACCTTGTCATGCCAGTAGTAGAATGGAAAGACTCATCGGCATCAGCGTAGGGAAATGTTATGTTGATGGCGTTATCGAACGGTGTACGTAAACGTCAGCAAAAAATACCTCCCCAAGACGTTGTTCTGCGTATCCTCAACGTAGGTCCCTGTCACCGTCCGGTTGACACTCTTATTCTGATTCAGCAGGTCGACAACTGATACTGTCAATTCTCCCTGCTGCTTCGAAAAAAGTTTTTTCCGAGACTCATATTCCACAGAAGCGTATTCTTGTCGTACCCGCCGGTTAACCCGCTGTACAGCACGTTGTCCATTTCATTCCTGAACACAACGCCATTCCAAAAAATAAAATTATTTTTTACGGTCGCCGTGTGGTAGTAATATTGACTGTTCAAGCTCGGTTCAAATGTATTTCTTGAGATATTGTAATTGCCCTGGTACGACAATGTGAAATCCACATTCTGGCTGACGTTGCTGCTGAGGACTGCTCCAGCGCTTGGTCCATAAGTGTCCACAATGTTCAACTCCTGATTGATAAGCCCGGGAGTCCGTGCGAACGTCAATCCTGAAGTCAGGTTCAGATTGCTCTTCAAGAAATCCGACAACAAGGCTGTGCGTAAAAAAAGAATTAACATTCCATTGTCCGTTGAGGTTGACAGGATAAGAAAGCTGGGTGCCCGGATTCATGAGAACGCCCCCGCCAGAACAGTATCTCGCTGCGCCGTGATCGTTGCGTTAGCGATGTAATTATTGGTGTGTACTACCGATAACAATAGGAACGTGCTCCGGGCATTGTCAACATCAGTGACCATGTAGCGCGTTGTCAGAGTCTGGGTATACGACTCGTTTAAGTTCGGGTTTCCTGTCGAAAGCTGAAGCGGATTGGAGTTATTGATGATATCCTGCAGCTGGCTGATGCTCGGGGCCGCTGTCGACGTTCGGTAGAACATCCGGAGGTTAGTATGCTCGGCGATATTATAGGTCAGCATCGCGTTTGGCAGAAACATCGTAATACGACCTTGTTATCGTGCTCGAGAAAGGAAATTGTTGTTGGCCTCGAAGCTCGGCAACTTGGTACGAGACACCGGCCATGGCATTCAATCCGGTCACTCTCAACCGATACGCGATACCGCCGTTCTGCGTCGTGTATTCATTCTCATACGCTATTCGAAAGCGATGTATCGATAACACTGTATTCGTTCGTCAGCAGGATCGAAGTTGTATTTCTTGTTGTTCGAATTGTTCTTTGAATAGGACGGGTTGTAGGTAAGCTGCAAAAGGCTGATGGTTCCAAGAGGTTCTGTGTACGCTAACCGTGATGAGAGAGTATAACCATCCGTGAACACAGGCGTCTGCTGGTTTAGCGTATCTGAAGTGTTTCCTGAACTTTGATAGTAATCGCTGGTGGCCTGTTGAAGGGTTGTCCCCCGTCTTTCGTTATAGCTTGTGCCAATGTCGAGCGAAATTGTTCTTCCAGGCAACTCAAACTTATGCCTCAACACGAGATGATTCGATAGATTATCTCCGTTCGTATTTGCATTGTTGTCGTTTACGGTCTGGTTGATCAATTGCTGCGTTGAGAGAGTGTTGACTCCGTTCAACGCGCTCGCGGAGTTGTTATTCTGAAAATATAATTTTGGGAGGTCGATAATTGAGTTCAGCGTATCGGTCGAATATTCAAGCCTCATGTCAACTCGGTGATTGCCATTCTTGCTGTTTGCATCACTGTTCTCGTCGTAGAACGTGCTGGAATCAGGCGTCGGGAAATATTGCATGTGCAGCTTCTGGTCATTAACCGTGTTCGTAAGATTGTAAAAATAACTGCTGTTGACCGTGAGATGGCCGCCCCACGTATCGGAATAATTCAAGCCGACTGAATTTGTCGTCGCGACACCGTTTTGCTGTCCGACAAGAAAATTGCTGACATTACCACCGCCCCCGCCAGGCCCTCCTCCCCCGCCACCCGCATAACCGCCGCCACCCTCTGCCTCCACCGCCACCGCCAGCACCAAAACCAAACCCCCCGCCCTGATTCGTATTTCCCACAACTCCCAGCAAATCCTGAGTGGAAAAGTTTTGCTGGTTGATATTGTTTGAAAGCCCGATGGCGGACAATCTCGTTCCCTCGTGAAAATAATTGCCGCTCCCGCCTGCGCTATATCTGTCATCATCCCCATACCCGCCGTACACTTTTCCAAATTGTGCTTTCCGCTTGTCGACTCTCGTGATAATGTTAAGCGTCTTTACAGATTGCCCGTCATCAAATCCAGTGAACTGAGCCTGGTCGCTCATCTGGTCGAAAATCTGAATCTTCGCTATTGCGTCTGCGGGAAGGTTGCGGAGAGCAACCGTCGGGTCGCTCCCAAAAAATGGTTTCCCGTCGACAAGAATCTGCTGAACAACTTCTCCTTGAGCGGTAACAGTGCCATTAGTAACGATCACGCCAGGAAGTTTCCCGACAAGGTCTTCCGCAACCGCATCCGGATTAGTTTTGAACGCTCCGGCATTGAACTCCGTTGTATCTGCTTTCTGAATAGATGGAGGGGGTGAGCCTTCAACATCGACTTCTCCTAATTGAATCGGAATTTGAACCAAGAGGAGGTCTGCCAATTCTATTGTCTGATTATCGACACGAATTGTTTTCGTGTACATATTACAGCCTACATACGTTGCTTCGAGCATGTATGAATGCAGAGGGAGGCCCGAAAATTTATAGCCTCCATTTTCGTCGGTCGAGGTGATGAATGTTTCTGCTGGATCGTCACTATTGATGAGCTTTACATGGGCGCCGGAAAGGGGTGTTTTGGTTTTGATTTCAAGGACTTTTCCGCGAATGCTTGCAGTTTGGGCCGACAACCCTGCTGGAGATAGCAAGACAATAAGAAGAAGGGGGAAAAATTTTAACTTTGCCATCAATAACAATAGTTCATCATAGTTAGATTATTCGACCCCTGTATTAGAGATATGGTTTAACTGTTTATTAGCCAGCCCTGTTCCATCAACATCTTTTATATTTTATAGATCTTTTTTTGCAGGACTCGATGCTGCATCGATCCCTTGGGTAGTGGGGTCATTTTGGATGAATGTCATTGCGATCCCGCTCGAAGAGCGGGAGAAGCAATCCCTTCGTATAATGGAGATTGTCCCGCTGTACGGGATGCCGTACAGCGGCACTTCGTCGCTCCGCTCCTCGCAATGACTTTATTCTTCAAAAGATCCCATTACCATCCCTTGAACTTCCTTGATTAAGAACTAAAAAGTTCCTATTCTCTCACAGCTTCTATTTACAAGGGATGTGGATGGATATCGCCCGGTCATTTTCTTATATGTTTAAAGACAGCTCGTGGTTCTTCAAGGTCTTTCTTGGAGGAATATTTCTCGTCGTGAGCGTAGTCTTTGTCGGCCTTCCATTTATTCTAGGGTATGAAGTCGAATACATTCGCGGAGTAACCGGGCAAGAAGACTCGATCCTCCCCGAGTGGAAAAACATGCGAACTCTTTTTAAGGAAGGTCTTATTGTGCTGTGTGCAGCGCTCATCTATGCCGTTGTTCTATTGTCGCTCATCGTTGCGGTAAACCGAGCCCCCGCGACAAGCCTCGTGTGCGTTGCATTTCTTGCAATTATTTTCTTTTGGATGCCCCTCGTTCTCATACAGTTTACTAAACGTTCGACGTTTTTCTCATGCTTCTCAATTATTGAAATTTTGAAGCCCTATTCGCTGCATCCTTTCTTGTACACCGTATTTCTGGCAACAGGGTTTTTCACCGTCGCTGCATCGGTTCTCTTGGGGTGGATGTCAATGATCGTAGGATGGCCGTTTGTCGTGTTCTGGGGAATCTTAGTGCATTCTCATATTCTCGGACAATTAGCCAAACTGTAATCAACATTCATCACGATGGCACGATTTGATAAAAAAGTAAGTTACTTTTTCAGAAATTTTTGGGATGCAACTCGCTATTACTCACGCGGACTCATGAGCCGCTTTATCGAGGACGATATGTTGTTCCTCGCCTCCGGGATTGCCTTTAACGTGCTGCTGTGCATTATCCCGCTGCTACTGCTTGTTTCAGCCCTTCTCGGCGTTGTCCTGAATTCGTCCGACATAGCGATGCAAAACATCGAAAAATTCTTGTCAAAAGCGCTGCCCAACCAATCGCAGGCTATCGAGATCAAAAATCTCACGTTTCGCATCATTAACGATCTTGTCGAATTCCGGCAATCAATGGGAGTGTTTGGAGCGATCGTCCTCATCTATACCTCAACCTCGCTCTTTAGTTCGGTTCGCTCAGCCCTTCACAGAATTTACCACATCACGACAACGACCGGTATTTTCTTAAGCCAGCTGAAAGATTTGATTCTTGTCCTAGCACTCGGATGGCTGTTTATTTCCATCAACACGCTGAATTGGTTGTATACGCTCATCTCCCGGTACAGCGTCGAAATGTTCGGCCCTAATTTTGCTTTCATGCAAACTGCACTCCCCGACTTTCTTGCAAGACTCACCTCATTCGTCCTCACTATTCTCATGGCGTTTCTTGCATACCGATTCATTCCGTTTTACGGCACAACGACACGTTCATCGCTCCTTTCAGCAATTGCGACCACGATTCTCTGGAAAATTGCCGGTTTCCTCTTCGCACTTTATTTGACAACTTTTCAGCCTTTCAGAAAAGTGTACGGTGCATACGCCTTCATCCTTGTAGCGATGGTTTGGGTGTACTGCTCGAGCATTGTATTTATTCTTGGAGCAGCAATTGGCGGGCTGTACAGAGAGAGAAAAGAAATCAGCGATATCTGAAAAACGAATTCCCTTCAGTTCTTTTTCCGCTACACGATCGGGACCAGCCGTGAACGGTTTAGTGAGCAAGAAATCCCTTTACCACACTCAAAAACTCATCATGCTTTTACATATAATTAGAAACACCCTGCACTCTCAAAGGTATGCATCTTTGCTTTTTGAATTGAACTCCCCAGCGATTCCATGACAATCGGCGAGATATGATCATTCTAGCCGACTAAGATCAACGATTTGATCTTTAGAGAATGTAAGGATTTATTTTTTCAACCATTCAGTATACAAGCGGTCAAATTCTGGCTTTGAGAACCCCGACGTCCCGTATTTTTTTTCTGCCAGACGTTGCCGCAGCGCTTCGTACAACGTGACAGCGCAAGCGACAGAAACATTCAGGCTCTGAATCATACCCATCATCGGAATCATAACCGCCGCGTCTGCCAGCTCAACCGCTTCGTCCGAGACCCCCGCGTGTTCGTTCCCGAAGACGAATGCCGTTCTCCCGGTGAGGTCAAAAGAATACAGTGGGCGGGAATTCTCATCCAGGCGCGTGGCATATATTGTGAATCCCTCGTCATGCAGGCATGCGTAGCATGATTGTATCGAATCGAATTTTCGTCTCTCCACCCATTTGTCGGCGCTCGAAGAACTCTTCTTCCCTACCCGTGGAAATTTCTCTTTCGTATATACCAACTGCACTTGATGGATGCCGACGGCATCGGCGGACCGGAGCATGGCGCTGACGTTATGCGGGTCATGGATATTTTCTATCACAATCGTCAGGTCGGGCTGGCGCCTTGATAATACCGAAAATATTTTGTTCGTTCTTTTTTCCGATTTCATTCGCGGTATTCCACATTTTCCTGCCGTTTCCCCGACGTTGTCTCAAGCAAAATAATGGAACCGATCACGAGGACTGCTCCGGCAATCTGAAGCGGACCCATTGTCCCTCCCAAAAAAATAAACTCCGTGGCAATAGCGACGATTGGTTCAAGCGTACTGGTGATGATCGCCCGTGTCGGAGTGAGATACTGAAGCCCAAAAAAATAGAACGAATAAGGGACCAGGATCGAGGTCGTCGAGACGAGGGTAAATACTTTCCAATCGGCAAACGAATATCCCGCTGCGAGAATTGTCTGGGGCGGCTGCACCACCAGCCAAAACACGCTCGCTGCTCCAAGTGTGAAGACCAGCGACGACCAGACAGAATATTTCTGAGTCAACGGTTTCCCCGCGAGATTGAAAATAGCATACGAAACTGCCGCGGCAAGGGCGAGCACAATTCCCTTGTGATTCGCAACCAGCAAACCGTTCAAACCTCCGACAGCAAGAAAAATACCGACGGTAGAAAAAATCAGCGAAAGAAGCTTGAAGCGCGTCATTTTCTCATGCTGCACGAGGATGGCGTACAGCGCCACCATGATCGGGGCAGAATACTGGACGACGATAGCCGTCGCGACGTTCGATTCCTTAATCGCAAAATAGTAGAAATAATTTGACCCTGCAATCCCGCATACTCCCACAAAGAAAAAATGCGGCACATCGCGCATCCTGAACGTCAGGCTGCGCGGATTCGTGATGAGGAAGAAAACCGCAAGAATGATAAACGCAATGGAAACGCGCGTTTGAACGATGATGAGCGGAGGGTACTGGATATTAAAGAGATGTTTAACAATTGTGGCCGACGCGCCCCACAACGTCGCGGCAATCGCGATGAAGAAATAGCCTTTCAGTTGCTTCATGATGGAGGCGGCTCTCCCGCTTCCTCCGCTTTCACGCGGTAGTATTCGGCAAGGTCTTCATCCCCGAGGAGGTGGTAGAGATACGATAAACGGCTGCAAAGATTTTTCTTGCTCTGCACATGATCGAGCCCTTTTTTTACAAAATCGATCAACGTCTCAAGGGGCGGAATATTCAGGTCGGGGTCATAACAATCGCAGGCGTCAAGGTATGGATCGGGCACGGTGGGGTTGACCGAAGCGGCCTTTTGATAATACATCAGGCTGTGTTCAAAATTATCCTCTGAGGAAAAAACAGCCTCGAAAACGTTTGCCATCCACATGTACACGTCGTACGCGTTGTGCGGAAATTCCTTTGCAAGCTTTTCCCCGAACAAGATGATTTCGTCGATGCGGAGAGAATCGTTCCAGAAAAGTTGCCGGTAGAGTTCGACGTCGTCAATGTGTTGATTGATTGCCGATTCGAACGCATCAAAAATCTCGTTGAAGTTCGTTGCAGAAGAAAAGCGTTGGCGTATTTCTTCGCGAGAAAAATCAGGCATCGTTTCCTCAAATTGAGGATTAAAATACGGAGCGCCGCCGTGAAAATCAATACGAGAAAACATCGGTGCTGGCTCAGTTTGTCATGCCCCGCCTCGGCGGGGCATCCAGAGCAAGAACAATGGATTCTCGACGAGTCGAGTCTTCGACCGGCTTTCGCCGGGATGACATAAACATTGAAATTGAGCCACTACCAAAACATCATCCGGGACGCCGACTTCGCCAAACTATAAGCGCCGCTGTATTTTGTTTGATTTCATACTCGCGGCGCTTATGCATATGGGTATGCCAACCACGCCTATTTCATCAGCACAATTTTTCGGACTGCCGTAAAATCCCCCGCCTCGATGCGAGCAAAGTAAATGCCGCTGGAAAGCCGGGATGCATTCCACGTTACGGTGTAGACCCCGGGGTTCATCCTTTCATTAACGAGCGTTGCAACCTCCCTCCCGAGGATATCATAGATTTTCAATGTTACGGTTCTTGCGTCGACGATCGAGAATTGAATGTGCGTTGACGGGTTGAACGGATTGGGATAGTTCTGCTGAAGCTCATAGCTTGTCGGTGTTGCAACGGCGGATGGCTTTACCGATAGAACGATACCATCGGTCCCTCCTGCATCAACGTACCGCTGCTTAAATTCCTGGAGATATAGATTGGCAATGATTTTGCTATGGAGATAAGAGTCATTTTCATCATTCTGCAGTCTCCGCGGAACTCGACCAGTTGTGCGAACCCGTGACGACCATATTCTCGGCGGAAGGATTGTCCGCGTCAATAACGGCGTATTTATGATGCAGCAAGGGCCGTTGGGGCTCGGGCTAAGTCTTGAGAAGCACATCAACGCCTGCATTTTTTAAAGTTGAAAACTCGTTCCCGGTGTCGGTGTTATTGTCCAGCACAACATGGACTTTTTTGTTGGCCGCCTTTTTGGCGATAAGCGCCTGTGCAAGATCGTCCCGCGTGAAGGTCAACATGCAGATATTGATCGAAGAGGTTGCTGCATTCAACGCTGCGATTGATCTTCGCCGTCGTTTTATCCGAAGGGCTGAAATAACGATTCTACTCGGAACTCCGCCGAGGACAAGCGATGCGGCGTGATGTCCGTTTTTCGAATCCAAACGAGAGGCCGCTTGGTTCGGGCTGTCTCCGCTGCTTCCCCACATTTGGTTGAATTCCATCGTGTAGGCCTCCGCGAGCGAGCGATCCTGGATCTCGACCATATTCTGGGCGTCGTCGTAGGTCCCGGGGTCTGTTGCATTCCAGGAGCCCGTGACTACCCAATCGACTCGCGACGATGTTGTGTCCCGATGGTCAATAACGTAAAATTTGTTGTGCATTAATCCGGCGCCTGCGTCGATAAGGTCATAGGCATCGTCGATAACAGTGATGCCATGCATTTCCAACGTGCCCCAAGGGGCTGTTCCAATGTTGTCATGTTCTCCGATTACGCGGATCTTGACACCGCGATTGTTTTTCGCCGCGATGAGGGCTGACGCAATATTTGCCCCGACCGTTCCGCTGAAACTATAAGTGCACATGTCAATGGAATACTGCGCTTGACTGATCCGGTAGAGCAGGATTTTCGAGATGTCAATTAATTGTTAGCACTTTCAGGCTGGGCAACACAATAACTGACGGTCTTATTGAAAAAGACTCCAATCGAATCGCTCGAAGTTGATCCGGTAATAAAGATCGCATCGCCGGTCGTATTCGGCTCCGGATGTGTCGGACACCATGACTTGATAATGATAGACCGTCGAGCCGTAAGAGTTCGACAATGTCACTTCATGCAGCAGTATCGACGATGAAGTCACCGAGTCCCCGTGTATGATGGCGTGAATCCGTACTTCACCTCTGCTTTCGAGAGGCTGTAGAGGTTCTGTCCGTCGATGATCGCAAAATTTTGACCAGATTTCAGATTCATACGGCATAGTCTTCAGGACCGGGCCAGGAAGAGCGATGATATCGGCAGAAGTCCTGGGATCGACTTCATAATTTCCAGTGTAAGGAGGCCCAGTTGCCGGCGTGCCGGCTTAGTATTGTTTAAGAATGCCGATAAGGTCAAAAGTGCCGCTCGGCGGAGTCGATGAGGATAAAGTGCTCGGTCGTCCCGGTGGCATCGGTGATTGAACCGTTTGAGGCATTATAAGTAACATTGTTAATCCGTACTAATCTCCCTTCATTCGGTTCAGTGAAGATCGTCAGTGTTGAATGTTTCATTAACATCATGTGCCGTCAGGACGAGCGGATGCGGGAAGAGGTTACCATGGGAATGCACAATATATTTTGTCGTGTCGGGAGAAATTTCGACGAATCCGCGGAATTGCGTGATGGTGCCGGTCACGGTAACGCTGTCTCCAATTTGATAATTAAATGAACGATACTAACGATACACGCACACTCCGCCGGTGGCATCCTGGATAAAAATATTCGTTTACGTTGAGTTAAAATCTGCAGTGATAATTCCGGCAATCGTTACCGTTGCGCCAACTTGGTACGGCGCAACCGGCACTCCTTGCGAATTGTTGATATGAAGGTCGACAATAGGCAACAATGCTATAACACTGTAACGCGTCCGGCATTGCGGCAATCTGAAGTAGGTGACCCCTCCGACCGATGCAGTTTTGAGTGAACAAAAAACAGACGTCACAGAGGAGTCCGGTACTGTAAGCGATGCGATGGTAATTTTACCAGCGTATCAGTATTCGTCATTGCCCGGCTTATGCCGACGAAATAATAGTGTCGGCGGAGACAACCGACTCGCAGCGGCGGCAAGCCGATGCCGGAGAGCGAAACACTGGCAGCCTATTGTGCCCACGCCCATCCGGCAGGAAAAGAAACGTAACACTGTCGATCTATTCGTTCCGTCGCCTGCAATTGAGATAGTAAATGAAGATGTCGATTGAGCATTGACCGCCGATGGTGAAATCATCGCCGTTCCCGTTCCATTCCCGCCAACGTTAAGAGACGGATATCTACAGGACTGGAAGAATTTTGTGGTTGAGGAGCGGACCGGTGTCAAAAAAATCGGAATCATTATTACTTGTAGTCGAACCCGTTTCCCGCCAACTCCTCAGCGCCGCCGATCCCTAATGACGTTGACGTGGATGAACGCTTGCTTTCCTTTCGATCGATGCAGTGTTGCTTGGCGCCGGTGAAGGACCTGTACCTTCATAACCGGTTGCCGTTCCATAGCCAACCTCGTCCACAATAGCAGCGCTTGTAGGATTCGCTCCGCTCAATGCAGTCGTGTTATTGACAAGAGCGATTTTTCCGTTCGTGGCGCTTAACGTGAGAGTCCCAGCAACATCCGGCGTTGGCAAACTCACGCTTCCCCCGGTTCCCGCAGCCTCTCCCACCAGGAAAAAGCCGTGCGCAGCGATACTCCCGGTCAAATTGGTCACTGACCATGTTGATCCGGTAGCAGATGCGTATTGAACTGACCAGCCGGACAAATCGACCGAGGATGACATGGGGTTATACAATTCGACAAAATCATTCGTGTATGTTGAATTTGTATTTCCTCCGCCGCCGTAAATTTCACTCACGACCACATGATTCGCTATTTGCGCATAGACCGGTTGAACAAACGATCCGACAACAATCATGATCCACAAAAGGGCACAAGCCTGAATCAATTTCATATTTTTTCCTTTCTTTGATGGCACCGTTAAGGTAATTTCTTTTCTTTTCAATATATAAAAACATCATTTTCAAACAAAATGGTATTTCAGATAAAGGTTTTTTGGGCTCATCTGCCGTGTTTGACAATGGATGACTCATCTCCTCATCAATATAGAAGAAATTCACTCCAACAACCTCTCCAAACATCCTTCGGGAGAGATCTTTTGTCCCAGTTTATCGTTGACTTTTGAGGTAGTTTGAGTTATATTTTTAAACTTTTGAATGAATGTTGCCATGACGGCTTTGTATTTTGAATATAAAGAAATGTATATCCGCTCGGAGGTCACTACGTGAAACAGTATCGCGGTAGGCTGATTCTGATTTTGGCGGCAATTGGCCTTGCCATCTATTTTCTTTATCCTACCTATCAGTCGTACAGGTTGAATAAGCATCTCGAGACTCTCTCCGGCACAGACAGCGCCGCGTATCTCCAAACAAACGAAAAGCAATTCCGCGATGCGCGGTCGAAACGCATTAAGGTCGGCCTCGACCTGCAGGGCGGTGTACGCGTCGTGCTCGAAGTGAACATTTTGAAAATGTTTGAGGAGATGGCGAAGAATAAAGATGACCAGTACAACGCCATCGTCGCAGAGATCGAGAAAGAGACACAGTTGAACGAAGAAAACGTTTCGGACATTTTCAAGCAAAAGTTTGACGAAAAGCAAATCAGGCTGAGCCGCTATTACGGCAGCCTGCGGGAGACCAATGATGACATCATCAAAAAGCTTCGCGACGAATCGGACAAAGCCGTCGACCGCGCAATAGAAATTGTTCGTAACCGTGTTGACCAGTACGGCGTTTCCGAACCTTCCATCCAAAAACAAGGAGGGCGCAGAATCATCGTTGAACTTCCGGGCGTTTCTAAGGAAGACGAAGTGCGCCAGCTGCTGCAGGGCACGGCACTTCTCGAATTTAAGCTGATGAAAGACCCCGACATCATCTATAAAACGATGGAGGCCGTCGACAAATACCTTGCGTCGCAGGGTTTCACCGACACAACTTCTACGAAGGTTTCAAAAGACACTGCCAGGCAGCAGGTCGACGCGCTTTCCGCGCTCACACAAACAGACACCTCGAAATCCGCTCTTCCAGGTGAAAAAAGTCCGGAACAGTTTACGAAAGAACATCCTTTCTTCTCGCTCGTTCGCCCGAATCAAAAAGGGACGGGCGAAGGATATGCCTCGGAAAATGACCGTGCAAAAGTTGACCGTATTCTCAATCGACCGGACGTGCAAAAGTTAATTCCGAGCGACATGGCATATTACTGGGGAGCAAAGCCGAGTTTCACGAGTGAAGGAGTAAAGTTTTATTGTCTCTATGGCCTGGAGCAAAGGCCCGAGTTGACCGGCGGCGTCATCGTCGATGCACGTGCAACGATTGACCCGAATTTCAACCAGCCGATCGTGACGATGAACATGAACAGCGAAGGTTCGCGCGATTGGGCAAGAATTACCGGAGCGAACGTGAACAAACGGATGGCCATTGTTCTCGACAACGCGGTTTTTTCCGCCCCTGTAATTCGCGGAAAAATTACCGGCGGCCGCTCTGAAATTGAAGGGATGGAAAACATCGACGAAGCGCGACTGCTTGAAATCGTTCTGAAAGCCGGCGCACTCCCAGCGCCTGTTGATATCATCGAGCAGCGGAGCGTCGGACCGTCACTCGGCGAAGACTCAGTCCACGCGGGCATCAATTCATTCACCTACGCCCTTATCATCACCATCCTCTTCATGCTATTTTACTACCGGACGGGAGGAATCGTTGCAAGCTCCGCACTATTCATTAACATCGTCTTTGTTTTTGCAACACTAGCGGCATTTGGCGGAACCCTGACCCTCCCCGGCATCGCCGGCATTGTGTTGACAATCGGTATGGCAGTGGATACGAACGTGCTTATCTATGAAAGAATACGCGAAGAGATGACGACCGGAAAAACATTGAGTGCCGCAATCTCAGCCGGATATTCGAAAGCATTCAGCGCAATTTTCGATTCTCATCTTACGACGTTCTTCAGCGGTGTCGTCCTCTTTCAGTTCGGGACAGGCCCTGTCCAGGGTTTCGCCCTGACGGTCATGATGGGAACGGCGGCAAACCTGTTCACCGGTATTGTTATCACGCGCGTCATATTCAATTTCATGACGTCGCGCTCAACTTCTACCATTAATTTTGGCTAATCATCGGACTCGGAGCTTTTTCCATGAGGTTATTTAAGAAAACGAATATTGATTTTATGGGAAAGCGATACCTTTGGTATTCGCTTTCAGGATTAACCCTGTTCGTGGGGTTGCTCGCAATTCTCTTTAAGCCGGTTAACTACAGCATCGACTTCGTTTCAGGAACGGAACTTCTTGTCCGATTCCAAACCCCTCCGTCTATCAACGAAGTCCGTTCGACGCTGGACAAGATCGGCCTGCCCGGGACCGAAATAAAAACATTCGGCTCACCCACCGATATTCTTATCCGGACATCGGCTCAGGAGGAAGGGACGACGGTTTCAGACAGGATCCATGCCGGCCTGGCAGCACAATTCCAAGGCAACAAGTTTGAAGTCCTCCGCAAAGAAAAAATAGAACCGAAAATCGGCGCCGAACTTCGGAAAAACGCAGTCTACGCCGTTATCGCTACACTATTCATTATTCTCATCTATATCGGATTCCGTTTCAAGTTTATTTACGGAGTTGCAGCCGTCATTGCGCTATTCCATGACGTTCTGTTGACCCTGGGTTTGGTCATACTTTTTAACGGCGTCTCGTCTCACTTGAACCTTGAAATTTCACAGAACTTGATGGCTGCATTCCTGACCCTGATCGGATTTTCAACGAGCGATACCGTCATTGTCTTCGACCGTATCCGGGAGAATTTGAAAATCTACAGAAGTGAGAGCCTCTTTACAGTCATGAATAAGTCGATCAACGAAACATTGAGCAGAACCGTCATTACGAGCGGCACGGTGATTATGGTGCTGGTGGTATTGATTATTTTCGGCGGCGAGGTAAACCGTGGGTTCGCATTTACGTTTTTAATTGGAACGATTACCGGCACCTATTCATCGATTTACGTTGCAAGTGCCATCGTTCTCGACTACACGCGGTACAGAAATCTTAAAGCTCATCAAGTCTAACGGGAAGCCAGCAATCCTTTTTAGCCTTGTTTAGGGAGATACCGGCAATGAAATTTACATCGAAAGAAACCGCAGGCGTTACCGTGATCACGCTCGAAGGAAATGTTCTCGGCGGCCCCGATGCAACGGAGTTGAACAACACGCTCCACAAATTTATTGATGCGAAGAAAAAAAAGATTGTCGTTGACCTGAAAGGCGTTTCCACGATGAACAGCTCGGGTCTCGGCATGCTTATCGGAGGCGTAACGACAATGCGTAACGTCAAAGGGGATCTCAAACTTGCCGGCGCTTCCGAAAAGATCCTCAAGCTTTTGCAAGTAACAAAGCTTCTTTCCGTTTTCGAACATTTCGATACGGTAAAGAAAGCGGTCGAAAGCTTCTAAGCATCTGTTCTTTTCTTTACAATAAAAAAAGGCGTCTTGGAGAAACAAGTCGCCTTTTTTATTTTCCCATTTGCTGTTTTTTGCCTTCGCACAGTGTAGATAAGCACACTCAAATCTGCAATCTGTGCAAAATCAGCACAATCTGAGAAATCACAACCTCTTCAACAACTACCCCAGACCCGACGACGGTCTACTTCGTGAATCTTTTTTCTACATCCGATATTTTATCAACGCGCTTTTTGTGTCTCCCGCCGCCAAACCACGTTTCCAGCCACACTTTCACTATCGACTTTATGAGTTCCGGTCCAAGCACTTTTGCGCCGAGCGTGAGAACATTTGCATCATTGTGTTCCCTGCTGCTCTGAGCGACAAACTCATTGAAGCAGGCTGCGGCCCTCACCCCCGGAACTTTATTGCAAACAATCGACGAGGCGACTCCGGTTGCATCAATCATAATGCCGCGCCATGCTTCCCCCTTGGCCACGATGCGGGCGACGGCGTAAGCATAATCCGGATAATCACAGGCATCTTCCGAATTCGTTCCAAGGTCCAGCGTGCGGTATCCAATCTCCGCCAGAAATTTCTTCAACATCTCTTTCGTCTGGAAACCGCCATGGTCGCTGCCGATAACGATGAGCTTCGACCCTACATTCGTCGAAGAAATCGTTGCGGCCGCGTACGGTTCAGCAGGCGTATTCTGGGAGGATTGAACCGGAGATTCTTTCGCTTCAACGAACTGAACCTTCAGTTCTTTTGCTTTATCTTTCGCCGCCGGAGTAATCAGGGTATTCATGTCTGCAGCGATGCTTTTTTTCCCCTGCTTCGCAGCATTCACGATATCGCGTTCGGTAAGTAGTGTTTTTGGCATGAGGCGAAGTTATTTCTTTACATTGCCGCAACAGAACTGGATCGACTCTGTTGCCGGTATTAAGTAGGACTTAACGAGCTTCCCCTCAAAACACCCGGTACAAAGATCATGAGAAAAGTTCGATCGATTCCGTTCATCATGTGCATTGCCGAGGTCGCGGCTCAACAAACAGCTATTTCACGTACTCTTCATCTCCCCATTCAATCACTTCAAGTTTTACATTGGCCGTCCCCGTTCCTTTCATTCCCAGCTGGGTTGCCGCCGCGAGCGAAAGGTCAATGATGCGTTCAAGCTTGAAAGGGCCCCGGTCATTGATACGGACAACGATCGACCGTTTATTGTCGAGGTTGGTCACTCGAACTTTTGTGTTGAACGGCAGTGTGCGATGAGCAGCAGTCATCTTATACATGTCGTATGTCTCCCCGTTCGCCGTTTTTTTCCCGTTAAAGTCTTCGGCATAGTACGATGCAACACCTTCCATCGTCTTCAGGGATTTAGAATCAACGCTGGTTTCATGCGTGTTCGATCCGGCGGACCGCTCTCGCGTGAAACGAGGAGAGGATGCACATCCCGAAACAATTACCGCCATGATGAGCGCAACGACAATGAACCCGGAGTAGACGAGCAGCACCTTCGTATGTTGCCGGACGGACTCTTTCACAAGTATCGTTCTGGTGGATTTTCGGAAACGGCCGCGCTATAGATAATCGTTCATCTTTTTTCGGCGAATATGATCGACAATCTCTTTCACATCCTGCGATGCGCCGCGTTTGCAGATCAACAACGCATCCCCTGTGTTGATAACAATGAGGTCGTCAACGCCGACCGTTGCCACCAATTTGTCGCTTGTGTGAATATAGGAATTTTTCGTATTGAACGAGATGACCTTTCCATGAATCGAATTTCCGTGTTCATCCTTCGACGAAAGCCGGTATACCTCATCCCACGAACCGACATCACTCCATCCAAAGTTTCCGCGAATGACGTAGGTGTTCGTCGCCTTTTCCATCACGCCATAATCGATAGAGATGCCGCGCATCAACCCATAGGCGTGTTCGAGGCTCTGCTCGAGGAGCGGTGTCCCGAGGGACGGCTCGATGCTCATCAAGTGGTCATAGAGTTCCGGAAGCGAATGCGCAATCTCTTGTAAGATGACATCCGCCCGCCAGATGAATATACCGCTGTTCCAGAAAAAATCTCCGCTTTCAACAAACTTCTGCGCAGTGGCAAGGTTGGGCTTCTCGGCAAATGTCTTCACTTTGAACACGCCGTGCGGCAGCGCTTCGTTGTTACCGCGTTCGTCGTCAATAATTTGAATATAGCCGTACCCGGTCTCCGGATGCGTCGGTTGGATGCCGATCGTGATGAGGGAAGAGTTTTTATGCGCGACATCCACACCGAGTTGCAGAACGCGGCGGAATTCCTTTTCGTCGAGCACGATATGGTCGGAGGGTAAAACCACCATCACACCGTCAGGGTCCAAACGGCGTACGAACATGGCTGCTAGGCCGATGCAGGGCGCCGTATTTCGTCCGATGGGTTCGACAACAATATTTTCCACGGGAATGCCGGGAAGCTGCGTGATGACGACATTTTTCTGCAATTTGTTCGTAACGACAAAAATATTCTTCGGCGCCACAAAACCTTTGAGCCGTTCGACGGAATTCTGAATCATTGTGCGTTCACCGATAATTTCCATCAATTGTTTCGGCGACCGTTCACGGCTGCGCGGCCAGAATCTGGAACCAATTCCTCCCGCCATAATAACAGCGTAGATATTAGCCTTACCCACATTTCACCTTTATGGTTTGAGAGAACGTTCTGGGTCTTGCAATATTTCACTGATGCTTTGAAGCAATGCCGCACCGTTTGAGCGCTCGGCGAGAGCTTTCGAAAGGCGTTCGCCGACATCCCCCATAATGTCCGCCACTCGCGAGTCTTGAGCTGAACCGGATGAATCGACGTACTGAATAAATTTAATCACCGATTGAAAAAATTCAAGAATCTCCTTTTTCCCCTGTGCCCGGGCCACTTCCATCGAACTTTTCGCGATCATCGCAAGCACAGCAAAAACGCTCGCCCTTTCCGACGGACTCTTCTCTCCAAGTTTTGAAACTATTTCCGTGAAACGTTGAAAGCCGAGTAAGAGATTCTGATCCAGCAGTTCGGTAAGCGCCGGAGGGTCTTCCGGCAACGGCGGAGGCGTTTGTGATTCAAGCCCAGGAATAGATTCCAGCCGGGCTTGTGAAGGTAAAGCTTCGGTGTCTTCACCGGCAGAAACGACGGGTAATTCTGCCTGCTGCTGTTCTTCTATACTTTGAGGAACAACGGTCTCAAGAGAAGGTTCACTCAATGCCGCTGCGGAAGAGTCGGATGAAACTGAAGGCTCAACGGGTGCGTCGAACGGCTCACTCAAAAAAGCTTCAAAAAGCCTGTCGCCCAGCAATGTGGCGTCGACATCGAATTGATCCGGGGAAAAATCCTCTCCCGACCGCGTTACACGTTCCAGCATCCACTCCATCGAAAGCGCGGCCTTCGTAAATCCGCTGACCTGTTGCAGGGACTGAAGCTCTTGCCTCAAGCTCGGCGCTTGTTCAAGCCGCTCAGTCAGTCGCTTCATCTTACTGCCGTGAAATGGTATCAGGCTGTCCTGCAACCCGGCCTGAGTCCGGTGGAGCACTTGTAATAAATATTGCTCTGGGTTATCCATGAATGTAATTTCTGGGCACTCTTTCGGAAACTGAACAAAATATTTCATACGGGATTGTTCCGAGCGTCTCGGAAATTTTCCAGCACGGAATTTCCAAGTCCCCATCGCGTCCCATAAGGGTTACCCTGTCGCCGACCTTGCATACCGGCCGGCCGCCGACATTGATCATCAGTTGATCCATACAAATCGTGCCGACGACCGGATATTTTTTCCCTTTGACGAGAACGTTCGCCTTGTTCGTCAGCCGCCTGCTGATACCGTCCGCGTATCCGATTGAAACCGACGCGATGTTCGTTTTGGACGATGTGTAGTAACGCCGCCCGTAACTGACGCTCGTGCCTTTCTCCACCGTTTTCATGAACTCAATCCTTGAACGAAGCGACATTGCGGGTCTTAAAGACAAAGATTTTCTGGTTTCACGGGAAGGATAGTAGCCATACAGCATGATTCCCGGCCGAACCATATCGAAATACGAATCCTTTAATTGAAGAATCGCACCGCTGTTTGCACTATGTTTTATGGGAACGTGAATGCCGGCTGCATCAAGCTTACGGAGAAGCGAAGTAAAATCCGACAACTGCTTCCGAGCAAACGACAAGTTTTTCTCGTCCGCGGTGGCAAAATGAGTGAAGATCCCGGCCACGTCAATATTTCTAAGCGTCCTGACCTCATCGATAAAAGCATTCGTATCTTTTGGAGCGATGCCTATCCTCCCCATACCGGTATCAACCTTTACATGAACGATGGCTTTCGTCCCCACACCGGCCGCAATCCTGTTAAGTTTTCGTGCAATCGAAATGGAGCAGAGTGTTGCTCCCAAATTGTGCTCAACGAACAAACCAAGCTGCGGTTCCGGCGGTGCCGTCAGCACCAACACCGGGGCTTCGATTCCGTTGCGGCGGAGAGTGACTCCTTCTTCTACAATTGCAACTCCGAGATACGATGCCAGGTTCTCTTTTAATATAGATTTTGCAACCGGGAGCATCCCATGGCCGTACGCATTGGCTTTTACAACCGCCATAATATGGGGGTGCTTTCCGACCTGTTTTCGAACTTGTTTTAGGTTATGATGAATCGCGCTGAGGTCAATTTCTGCGTAGGTCGGTCTCATGAATTCAGTCTTGGAAAAAAATTCAATGCCAATATAGCAGATTAATGAGGAAGAATCAATGAACATACAAAAAAGCCCACAAACTGATTTAATCTTTGTGGGCTGTGAGTCAAACTATTGCAGTCGTTCAGTTGTTTCCCGCAATTTTTAAACGATTGATGGCCCGGGCAAGAGCAACGCGCGCGCGTTCTTCATCGATGAGCTCTTTCTGTTGCAATCTTTGAGCAGCGCGCTCTTTGGCTTTCTCAGCCCTTTCCACGTCAATTTCATCGGAGCGTTCTGCCGTCTCGGCCAAAAGGATCACCTTGTTCTCGTTTACCTCGACGAAGCCGCCGCTTGTCGCATATCGGCGTACGGCTCCGGCGGGATCGATCACTTTTACCTGCCCGACGGTAATCGATGAAAGAAACGGGGCGTGATCAAACAACACCTGGAACCCTCCGGCTTCACCCGGTGCACTGAAACTCTGGACTTCTCCGGAAAAAACCGTTTTCGTCGGAGTCACAATATCGAGATTAAAATTCTTGCCTGCCATGTGCTTATTGCTGCTTTTCTCTTTTTATGCCGCTTGTAATTTCTTGCCTTGTTCGATAGCTTCTTCGATTGTACCGACCATATAAAAAGCGTTTTCCGGCAAATGATCATAATCGCCGTTGATGATTCCCTTAAAGCCTTTTATCGTATCGGCAAGTTTCACGTATTTTCCCGGGACACCGGAGAATTGTTCGGCCGTGAAGAACGGCTGCGACAAAAATTTCTGTATCCTGCGAGCGCGCCCCACGACCAATTTGTCTTCGTCGGACAACTCATCCATCCCAAGAATGTTGATAATGTCCTGAAGGTCTTTATACGATTGAAGGATATTTTTCACCGAACGCGCTATATCGTAATGTTCTTGCCCGATAATTTCCGGGTCCATGATGCGGGACGTCGAATCGAGAGGGTCGACCGCAGGATAGATTCCCATATCGGAAATCTGGCGGCTTAACACCGTTGTGGCATCAAGATGAGAGAACGTCGTCGCGGGCGCCGGATCGGTAAGATCATCGGCAGGAACGTAAATTGCCTGGACCGAGGTGACCGAACCTTTCTTCGTTGAAGTAATTCTCTCTTGAAGAGCGCCCATTTCAGTGGCCAGCGTCGGTTGATACCCGACCGCCGATGGCATGCGTCCGAGCAATGCCGAAACTTCCGAACCTGCCTGCGTAAAGCGGAAGATATTGTCGATGAAAAGGAGAACATCTTTTCCCTCTTCATCACGGAAATATTCCGCTGTCGTCAATGCCGTCAATCCAACCCGTAAACGGGCACCGGGGGGTTCGTTCATCTGTCCGAAGATTAATGCGGTTTTGTCCAACACTCCGGACTCCCGCATATCCAGCCAGAGATCGTTTCCCTCTCTCGTCCGCTCGCCAACGCCGGCAAATACGGAATAACCGCCGTGTTCTTTAGCGATATTATGAATCAGTTCGGTGATCAACACCGTCTTTCCAACACCCGCTCCACCGAATAAACCCGTCTTGCCTCCTTTGGTGTACGGCTCGAGCAAGTCAATCACTTTGATCCCCGTCTCAAACATTTCTTTCTGCGTGCTGAGCTCGTTGAAATCCGGAGCCGGACGATGGATTGGATAGTAGGCTTTCGCTTCGACAGGTCCCAGTGCGTCGATGGGTTTTCCAATGATGTTGATTAACCTTCCGAGCACTTTCGGGCCGACCGGGACTTTGATCGGTTCGCCGGTATCGACCGCCTTCATTCCCCTCACCAAACCGTCGGTTGAATCCATTGCAACAGTACGTACCCGGTTCTCACCGAGATGCAGTTGCACTTCAACGACAAGGTCTTCTTGAACGCCTTCAATGTTTGTTCGCGGGATTACCACAGCATTGAGAATCTGCGGCAGCGCCCCATCCGAGAAATCAATATCGACAACCGGTCCGATAATTTGAACTATTTTTCCTTCGGCCATTCTGATCCTTTCATGAACCTTTATTCATAGCAATTGTAACTATTATATTAAATTAGTCAAATTCTAAAGAAAAATCAATGTAATTTTCTCGAGAAGTGACGCCATGATTCAGAGTATTCGACAACCGCATATAACGAAGTTGCAAGAGGCTGGAAGTAAAAAATCAATCCAACCTTTACTGTTGAAAAATCATCGGTGCAGAATGGATGAGACGATAGATTTTCCGTGCAGGCGGCCGTTCTCAATAAATATCTTGTTGTTGTTCTTCCCTGCCGCAATTGAGCCGGCAACGTAAAGACCCTTGATGTTTGTTTCCATCGTTCCCTCGTCGTAGATCGGCGCCATCGTCTCCGGATTAGTTTCCATTCCTATAGACTTGAGCATTGCGATGTCCGGATGATAACCTATGAGAGCAAAAACAACATCGTTCGGAATTGAGAATCGGCCTTTGTCGCTATTTTCAAGGACGATCGAACCGGCTTTTATCTCTTTTACCTCGGTCAAAAAAAATGCGGCTATCGACCCTTCTTTTATCCTGTTTTCAATGTCCGGAAGTATCCAATACTTTATTCCATCGCTCAATTTTTCCTTCCGATGAATAAGCGTAACAGAAGCACCGTGCCGGTATAGCTCCAACGCAGCGATGGCCGCGGAATTCTTTCCGCCAATAACGGCAACGTTCCGCTTGTAGGACGAGAACGGCTCTGAATAATAATGCGATACTGTTGGCGATTCTTCGCCGGGAATATTCAATAAATTCGGATTATCAAAGTAACCGGTTGCAATGACAACATTCTTCAGCTGTATGAAGATTTGTTCGTCTTCAGCTCGAAGTTTTGTCCAACTTTTTGGAAAGAAATTACTCGTTCAAAAAGGTGTATCTGGAGCTTGAAATACTCAGCGACTTTTATATAATATTCTATCCCATCCGTTCGAGTCGGCCTCATCGATGACGAAGTAAAAGGAATGCCGCCGATCTCGAGCAACTCCGGAGTGGAAAAAAAAGCCATCGCTGTCGGAAACTGCTGAATGGAATTGACCACCCCTCCTTTTTCAATGACGACATAGGTTAATCCCCCTTTTTGTGCTTCGATCGCCGCCGACAGCCCCGCCGGGCCCGCTCCAATAATCACGACATCATACATAAAGATTCTCTTTCTCATAAAAAATCCGTCCTTTTTCCAAAATCAGGGACGGATTCTTATGTTCGCTATGAAGAGCTGAAGGTGGGATTTGAACCCACGACCTGCGGTTTACGAAACCGCTGCTCTACCGCTGAGCTACTTCAGCATCT
>CAVYWA010000003.1:0-59195 GCA_963772165.1 uncultured Bacteroidota bacterium
ACCGCAAATTCCGACTTTAAGATCGGAACGTACCGAACGGCCTTTTTCGATGGCCATTTTCATTAGCGCTCCAACCCCGACCCGGTCTAATACTTCAAACGGGTCTTTGGGAAGGATTTCCATCTCGACATAAGGAATAAGGAACTTCGCTGCGTCGTCGCGGCTGACTCCCAGCGTCGTTTGCGTTAAGTCGTTCGTTCCAAAGCTGAAGAATTCGGCAACCGTCGCAATTTCGTCTGCTGTGATAGCGCCTCGCGGGATCTCGATCATCGTACCGACGAGATACTTGAACTTCACTCCTTTTTCCTTCATCACTTCGCCCGCAACCCGGCGAACAATTTTCTCCTGGTTTTCAAGTTCCTTCACGTTGCCGACGAGCGGAATCATCACCTCCGGCTCAACTTTGATCCCTTTCGCCTGAATGTTCGCCGCAGCTTCGAAAATTGCCCGCGACTGCATTTCAGTGATCTCCGGGTAGATAATGCCCAAACGGCATCCGCGTAAACCGAGCATCGGGTTGAATTCGTGCAAGCCTTCAACGCGCTGATGGACTTTTTCAAAACTGATGCCCATCTCGGCGGCCAGCTGACGCTGCGCTGCTTCGTCGTGTGGAACGAATTCGTGCAGCGGCGGATCGATGGTCCTAATAGTGACCGGCAGGCCGTTCATCGCCTCGAAAATTCCCTCGAAGTCTGTCCGCTGCAGCGGAAGAAGCTTTGCAAGCGCTGCTTTGCGCTCCTCCACCGTATCCGCGAGAATCATTTCACGCATCGGACCGATCTTGCCTTCACCGAAAAACATATGTTCGGTCCTGCACAAGCCGATTCCTTCGGCGCCGAATGCCACGGCGTTGAGCGCCTGGTCCGGCTGATCCGCGTTCGTCCGGATCTTTAGGCGGCGGTATTTATCCGCCCACGACATGATTTTTGCATATTGTTGATAGACCGGGGCTTCTTTGGGTGCCAGTGTTTTACCGATCAGAACCTGAAGGACTTCGGACGGTTTCGTCGCCACTTTTCCTTCGATGACTTCACCCGTCGTTCCATCCAGTGAAATCCAATCGCCTTCTTTAATCACTTTGCCTTTGACCTTCATTGTATGGGTCGAGTAATCGATGTCGAGCGACGCGCATCCCGCCACACAGACTTTTCCCATCTGACGCGCTACGAGTGCCGCGTGCGATGTCATTCCTCCGCGTGCGGTGAGAATTCCTTCAGACGCATCCATGCCTCTGATGTCCTCGGGAGAAGTCTCGATGCGCGTGAGAATCACAAGCTCACCCCTCTTTTTCCATGCCTCGGCATCGGGCGCATTGAATACGACACGGCCCGTTGCAGCACCCGGTCCCGCATTCAATCCCTTTGCAAGGAGCCGGCCGCTCTTCACCGCAGCCTCTTTTTCTTTAAGGTCAAAAACGGGGCGGAGCAGTTGGTTCAGCTGATCGGGCTCGATCCTCTTCAGTGCTTCCTTGTCCGAGATCAGTTTCTCGTCGACCATATCGACGGCGATCTTGATTGCGGCGAACGCTGTCCGCTTTCCGATGCGGCACTGAAGCATGAACAATTTGCCCTGTTGAATCGTGAACTCGATGTCGTTCATATCGCGATAATGCTTCTCAAGAGTTTTGCGAATCTTATCGAGCTGATTGTAGATTTTCGGGTTGTCCTTTGCAAGCTGTGACATAGGAAGCGGTGTGCGCGTGCCGGCCACAACGTCCTCGCCCTGCGCATTCATCAGATACTCGCCGTAAAAAATATTCTCGCCCGTCGCCGCATCGCGGGTGAAGGCAACGCCCGTCCCGGAATCGTCGCCCATATTGCCGAAGACCATAGACTGCACGTTGACGGCCGTTCCCCACGATTCGGGAATGTCGTACATTTTCCGGTACGCAATCGCGCGGTCGTTGTTCCACGACCCGAACACGGCGCCGATCGCGCCCCACAACTGCTCCATCGGTTCTTGCGGAAAATCAAACCCAGTCTTGTCCTTGATCGCTTTCTTGAACTCTCCGACAAGGTCCTTGAGATCGTCTGCCGTGAGCTCTGTATCAAGATGAACTCCTTTTATTTTCTTTTTCTCTTCGATAATCGCTTCGAACGGATCAATCTCGTCTTTGTGAACCGGCTTCAAACCGAGCACAACGTCGCCGTACATCTGAACAAATCGGCGGTAGGAATCGTACACAAAGCGTGGATTATTCGTCTTCTTCACCAAACCCTCGGCAACCTTATCGTTGAGACCCAGGTTGAGGATCGTGTCCATCATGCCCGGCATGGAAGCGCGTGCGCCCGAACGGACCGACACGAGAAGCGGATTCTTCAGATCGCCGAATTTCGCTCCCATCGCTTTCTCGACCTTGCCGATCGATTTTTTTACATCGGCCTGGAGGGATTTCGGATAGGTTCTCTTATTGGCATAGTAGTAGGTACAGACTTCTGTTGAGATTGAAAAACCTGCGGGCACCGGTAAACCGATGTTCGTCATCTCGGCAAGGTTTGCACCTTTGCCGCCGAGAAGGTTTTTCATTTCTGCTTTACCTTCGGCTTTTCCGTTGCCGAAGAAATAAACAAATTTAGCCATCGTTGTAATTTTTCCTTCTTATTTTATTGAGTGTTGTATGTCTTAGTGATTGGTGAATATACCGTGTGAATTAAGAGTGTCTTTTGTACTTGTTGATTTCTTCTAAGAAAGCTCGTCCGATCTTCTCCGTCAACGGATTGAACGTGTCTTTCATTCGTTCCGGATGCCATTGCACCAGCAAGAGAAATGGAGCGCCGTTGTTATCAGCCCGTTCCATTCCCTCAATCACACCGTCAGCAGACCGAGCGCAGACAGCCAGCTCCTTGCCAACGCGCTCGACTCCCTGGTGGTGGAACGAATTCACTTCGCCAGAATTTTTCCCGGCGATTGCGGCGAGCATCGATTTTTCTTCAATCGCAATTGTATGGCGGAACTCTTTTCCATCCCCTTCATGATGGCGGGGATAACCGCCGGATTCTAAGTCAAGATATAGTGTCCCTCCGCAATAAACGTTGACCGCTTGCATTCCGCGGCAAATGCCGAGCACCGGCATTTTCTGTGCAAGAGCCTTCTCGATAACCTTAAATTCAAAGTTGTCTCGCCGCTTATCCACACCTTCTGTTTGTGCTACGCCGTCACTTTTACCGAAAGCCTTCGGGTGAATATCACCTCCTCCTGTCAGCAGCAAACCATCGCATTGCTCAATTTCCTCCGGCTGATTCTTCTCATAAGCTAAATCATGAAATTCAATGACCGGATTGAATTTCAATAGCCAGCCTTTATAGGCATTGAATGTCTCTTCTTTCAACGAATTCTTTGTGATGCCGATTTTCATCAATTATTTCGTCCGCCAGACGCTGCAGCAATAAGCTCATTCCATTCTTGTTCTTGATGAATTGAAACTTCAATCTCAAGGTAGAAGAGCGGGTACTTTTCGGAAAAATCCAGTGAAGATAATCGTGCCAAATCTTTCTCCGTTGTCACGATATATTCGGCCTTCCATTTCTCCTGTTCCGCAATAATGCGTCGGATATCGGAATCGGAATACGGATGATGGTCTTCAAACGAAATCATCGAGCTTACCCTCATGCCGAGATCCTCCACACTGTTTTTGAAGCTTTCCGGCTGTCCGATTCCGCAAAAGGCGACTGCATGTTTGCCCTTCACGCTGTTCAAATCGACGCTGAATCCTGTCTTCGCTCTGCGAAACGCTCTGACGGTGAACGAAGACGAAAAAATTTTCGCCTTTGAGTAAAGCCCGATTTGCTCCTTCAGCCTCTCAATATTTGCGCCGCGACTTACTTTTGTGAGAAGCACGGCGTCTGCCCGTTTCAAAGAGCTCAACGCATCGCGCCTTGATCCCGCCGGCAACATCGCCATCGTAAATGGAGAGTGAGCCGAATCGACCAGCACAATATCTAAATCGCGATGAAGCGCCCGATGCTGAAATCCATCGTCAAGGACAATGGCCTGAGCATTCAATTTCTCGACGGCATATCGTGCACCCCGCACTCTCTGCTCATCGACAATGACGATTGCCTTCGGAAGACGCGTTGCCAACTGGAATGCTTCGTCTCCTGCATCGCGTACGGTTGTCTTCAACGAAGATCCGTCCGAAACCACCACTAATCCACGCGTCTCGCGTTTGTACCCTCGGCTGACGATGGCAGCGCGGATATTTTGTCCGTGCAGCATTTTCATAATCAATCCCGCCACCGGCGTCTTGCCGGTTCCGCCCGTCGTGATATTGCCGACGGAAATAACCGGAACGCCGACACGTTCCACGGGAATAATTTTTCGGTCAAACAATAGATTTCGAAGAACAACCGCACACCCATACAGCCACGAAAACGGTAACAATGCCGGAACTGGTTTCATCATTCGATAATTCTATAACACCTGCTCTGCTTTTTTATTCACCTCAAGCAACTGGGCCTGCGTTTCGGCCAAAAAAAGATCAAGCGACTCGTTCTGCAAATCTTCCCGAACCATCAGCGGTTCGCTGTACCACACGCGAACGTTTGAAAACGGCAACGGAATCTCGAAACCATCCCAGCTCTTCAATATTTTTTTCCGGTCAACGGCGATGCCGACGAGGAAGAGCGGAACATGAGCCCGTTGTGCGGCGCGAACCGCTCCCATTTTCATTTGATGGCGCGGCCCCGTTGGACCATCGGGAGTGATGCACAGCGAATGCCCTTGCGTCATTGCATCGATCATCAATTGCATCGCTTCTTTTCCGCCGATATGGCTCGAACCTCTGATCATGGCGTATCCCCACCGCGCCAGTGTTGCCGACAGTATTTCCCCATCCTCACTTTGGCTGACGAGCGCAGCAACAGAACCGCCGTTTTGCGGACGGTGGAGAAACCACCCGATGAGCATTGAACCATGCCAGAAGGCGATAACGGACGGCGTATTGTCTTTCCGATAATCTTCAAAGAACGATGAATTATATTTTTTTATCCGAAGCGTAATACATAACAGCCATGCAGCCAGCCATAAAACCTTTTTCGCGATCGCATTGAGAATATTCTTTACCATCGACCAGGGCGATTACCCGTCATGCCGGATTCATTGCGAGAATTGCATCGGCAACATTTGCCGATGCTCCTTTTGAGCCGAGCAAACCTTTGACGGCAGAAAGGTCTTTTTTCATCGCCGCCCGCTCGGCCCCGTTCTTGAGAAGGCCGGAAGCAAGCTCGACGATCTTCTGCACGGTAACGTTGTACTGTATCAGTTCCGGCACGATCGTTTTTCCCGCGACGATATTGACAAGGCCGATGTTTTTGACCCGAACCAGTGTGCGGGCGATCAGATACGTGAGCCACGACGTTCTATAAACAACAATCATCGGTGTCTCAAAACAGGCCGTCTCAAGCGTCGCGGTACCCGAGGTCACGATCGCGAGGTCGGCATATTTCATCGTCTCGTGTGTTGCATTTTCCACAAAGTGGAGCGAGACATTCGGGGCCAGGTGTATTGCAAACAATTTCTCATGAAGGTTCGGTGCAACACCCACAACGATTTCACAATCTTCTTCATTCCGAAGAACGCCGGCAGAACGGGCCATCACCGAAAATAGGTTCTGGACTTCCTGGGGCCGGCTTCCCGGAATCAGGGCTAAAATTTTTTTCCCGGGGTCGATGCCGAAGCGTTTACAAAATTGATCGCGGGTAAACTCCACGTTCAACTCTTCGAGCAATGGATGCCCAACAAAGCGCACATTAATTCCTTCTTCGCGGTAAATTTCTTCTTCAAACGGAAAGACGACAAGCATTGCATCTATGACGCCCCGCATTTTTTTCACCCGCCCTTTTTTCCATGCCCAGACCTGCGGGCTGATGTAATACACGACTTTCACTCCATGCTTTTTTGCTTTTCGGGCAAATCGCAGATTGAAGCCGGGATAATCAATCAACACCACAACGTCCGGCCTTTTCAATACAAGCAATTGCTCCAGCGTCTGTTCGACCGACCGAATGAGCGGAAGATGTTTCAGGACCTCGATAAAGCCCATAAACGACAGCTCGCTCACATGGTACGTTAATGCCATCCCCTCACGTTTCATTTTTTCCCCACCAATCCCATAGATTTCAATCGACGGCTGCCGCCGCTTCAACTCTCTAACTACCCCGGCTCCATGGGCGTCGCCCGAGACTTCCCCTGCAATCATCATTACCCTGTTAACCATCGTCAACCCTGCTTTACAAAATACAGAATAATGACTGCGATCGTGATCGCAGCAAATGCCTGAAGCGTTCGACGTTCTGATTGCAGTCCTCGGGATAATTCCGCCCTGCGGCGAAAGAAATGCTCCCCGGAGTAACGAGTAAGGCGCGGCATAAAACGGTGGACTGCCAGCACGTAACGGTCGTATTCATCGCCAAACGTTGCATGTAAGTATTCTTCTTCTTTCGTCACGATCAATGTGTACTGAAGCAAGAAGAACCCGAAGGCGAGGATGGCTAGGTACGGCATTAATGCATTGGCCATAATCCCAACGCCGACGTATATCATCATGTTGCCGACATAGAGCGGGTTACGGACATATCCGAAGGGCCCGTCGATAAACAAATGTGTTCCCCCGACACGCCCCGTCGTCCTTGTTTCAGTCCCAGCGACAGAAACTCCCCACAGACGAATCAATTCGCCGCAGAGAGCCAGGCAGAATCCCGCAACAAGAGAGAGCGGCGTCGGCTGAGCATAGACAAGCATCAAAAGAATGAATGGAATCGGCGTATAACTGCGCAGCTCAAATATTTTTTGCCGAAAGTCCAATTGCTATCCTCTCATGAAAATATCTTTTCGCGCCAGCTCTGCTGTACGGCGCTTGCGCGGACGTCCCAGTTCAACAATCGTTTTGAATTTTGCCAGCACATCGTCAAAAGACTCAAACCGATGGTAGGTGATGTTCTCCCGCTCACAGTATGTCAGCAGCGCTCCTTTTGCAAAGACCACATCGGCATAGTTCGACGGGCATTGGTCCGAATAGCCGTTGCCGATGTACACGATAACGCTGTCATCGCCGGACTTCGTCAGCAGATGGTTCCGCTTGCAGTTTGCACACATTCTGCACTCTTCGTCGGTGTAAGGAAAATGCGGAGAGAGTGTTCCGCCGGCTTCAATGATCAATTCATTAGAGTAAAACGGAAGATGGCTCAATTGCTCGCGTTCCAGAACATGGCGTATGTACAGGTCGAACCCATCGCTGACGATATGAATAGGAATTGATTCGCCTGCACAATACCTCTCAAATCTGTGAAATCCGCCGTCAATGTCCTGCCGCTCCACGAAAGAATCAAACGTTGCGGATGAAAGCGATTCGACCGTGGCACACGAACGCTGCCAGCCTTCCGTCATTCCGATTTTTCCGTCTCGGGCTGCACGAAACGCTTCAGAACACTTTTCCGGATTTCCGAAAACCTGGAACATCGAATCGCCGATATCGTTACGCGTGATCGTTCCGTCAAAATCCGTGAATACGATATATGAAAGTTCGTCTCTCATTAATTCTGAGTTACGGCGTTTTCGTTGAACCGGACCGAGACGAGTTTTGAAACGCCTTCTTCTTCCATCGTCACGCCGTACATTGCGTTTGCCGCTTCCATTGTTCGTTTATTATGTGTGACAACGATGAATTGCGTGTTGTCGCTGAATTTTCGGAGGATGCGCGAGAAGCGGTCGATGTTCGAATCGTCCAGCGGTGCATCGACCTCGTCAAGGATGCAAAACGGGCTCGGCTTCACAAGATAGATGGCAAACAGGAGAGCAATAGCAGTCAGCGTCTTTTCCCCTCCCGAGAGCAGGTCGATCGACGTAGGCCGTTTGCCGCGAGGCTTTGCAATAATCTCGATGCGGGCTTCAAGGGGGTCGACCCCCTCTTCGAGGCGCAAGTCGCATTCATCCCCCTCATCAAACAAGCTCTTGAATGTCGCGATAAAATTATCTCTGATTTTGTTGAACGTCTCGCCGAACGTTCGCTGCGCCGTGGTGTTGATTTCCTCTATTGTCGAGAGAAGCGTCTGTTCTGCTTCGACGAGGTCGCTGCGCTGCGTCGTAATAAATTCAAGCCTTTCGCTCTCGCTTTTGAATTCATCGAACGCGGCAAAATTTACGGGGCCGAGCGAGGCAATCTTTTCTTTCAAGGCGCGCCCCTCTTCGCGCACAGCGTCGATGTCGAACTCGTGAGCATCCGCATACTCTTTCAATTCAAGAAGGAATCCATACTCCTCGCGTGCTCGAACGACGAGGTTTTCCGACTTCATCATCAATTCCGACAACTTGATCTCAAGCTCATGGGTAACTCCGAGCGAATCGTCGTGCAGCCTTCGTTCATCCTTAATCTTCAATTCGATGTCGTGCATCTGGTTTCGCTTCGCATTGTATTCCGAGTCAACGCTTTTCCCCCGCTCGACCATCATCTGGAGCGCTGAACTCAAGCGCTGGAGCTCGGCTTCGGTTTCCAAGAGCTCTTTTGCCAGCCGTTCGATCTCCGCTTTCGCTTCAGCGATATCGCGGTCCCGCTGCGAAAGAGTGACGATGATGTTATCGACCGTTTCGCGGATATACTCAAGCTCCCTGGCAATGTTTTTTTCTTCATTCTGAAGATTGAGAAGCGCGACATGCGCTTTATTCGTCACGTCGGAATATTCGCTCCACAACACTTCCATCGTTTCCAATTCACTCGCCGCCGCACCGGAATTTTGCTCGTTTGTCGATCGTTCTTTTTCGAGGCGGTCGATCTCCGGCACGAGAACGTCGAGTTCCTTTTGCAGCTCTTCGGCTTCTGCCGCAAGCTTTACGTTCTCCGAAGAGTTCCGCTCCATATTTTCATTGATGCGCTTTTTCTCAAACTCTATTTGTGCTATGCGCATTTCGACGCCGGTCATTTGCTGTTCGATGCGTTTTGCATTGCTCGACAATGTCTTGAGGTCTATCAATGCAAGCGCATTCTCTTTGTTTGAGATATCATTGCGAAGTGATGCTAACGACGTATCGAGCGTTGCGGTCTCACCTTCGAGATCGGCAATTTGACTCTTTTTGCCGATCATCCCGCCATCATCAGCACGAATACTTCCTCCTTTCAGGACTCCCTGACCAGTGACGATTTCGCCGTCAAGGGTGACACATTTAAGGAGCGATCCGCTGCCGATGAGGGCCGACGCCGCGTTCACATCGTTCACCAGGAGCGTATTATCAAAAATATAGTCGCACAGTGCGCTGAACTCCGGGGCGCACGTGATCACATCCCGTGCCCAACCGACAACCCCGTCGCCGACGATATGCTGACGCGGGCTTTTCAGTGCGGGAATACGGTCGAGGCAGATGAATGTTGCCTTCCCTTTTTGATTTTTTTTGAGGACATCGATGCCTCGATAGGCCTCTTCGATATTGTTTACGACAATGAAGCTCGCAGTTTCTCCGAGCGCCGATTCAATGGCGACGCGATACCGTGCATCCGCCGAGACCGCATCGGCGACGGTCGTTTGAACATTCGCCTTCCACTCGTCATTGGTGATAAGAAATTTTGCGCCCTCGGAAAATCCGTCATAACTTTCAACCAGGCCTCTGAGAAATTCCAATCGGGCGTGCCGGCGGTCAAGCACGCTGCGCACTTCAAACTCCTTGTTGCGAAGAGCCTCGATTTCCTTTTCCAGCGCCGCTTTATATGCCTCGGTTTGATGCACGCGGACCTCGGCTTCCGCAAATTGCTTCCGAAACTCCCGGTCTTCCGCACTCAACTGATTCACCAACTCGGTGTTCGTTTCAACTTCGCTCTTATAGATCCCGTTTTCTTCGTTCGAAAAATCTATGCGCCCGTGGATGTTTTCAATCCTCGCCTTCGTCCGTTCATGATGCTGGCGTTGCAGAGAGATCTCATTCAACAATCCCATAATGAGGTCTTGGAGCTTTTTGACGTCGGCTTTTTTCGCATCGAGCTGTATTGTGAACGCATCGAGTTCCATTTTCTTTTCGGCGTACTGCCGTTCGGCGTTATCCACTTTCACGTGCGTTTGTTCAATCGAACCCCGGAGTTCTTTTGAGCGTTCTTGCAGCTCTTCCTGCTGCCGGTGCAGTTCAATTTTGTCTTTTTCGTATCGTTCGATCGACGAGAGAAGGGATTTCTTACGCTCGTTCGATGAGATGCGCATCTGCTGCACGCTGTTGATTCGCTGCTGTTGCTCCGCAACATCGCTTTGCGCAGCAGTCAGTTTCGACTCGAGATCCTCCAATTCTGTTCGAAGAAGGTCCAGGAGCGCTTCTTTGTTTGAAAGCTCAGAATCGATCCGTTCTTTTTCGGTGCGGGCTCCTTCAAGCTCTCGTTTCAGCGGTTCAATCTTCCCCGAAAATGCCGCGTATTCTCGCTCTAAAAGGTCTACTTCGAGCGTGCGAAGGTCCTTCGACAACGCATTATATTTTTCAGCCTTTTGCGCCTGACGCTCGAGGGAATTGACCGCCTTCTGGACTTCTTTGACCACATCGTTCACTCGAACAAGATCTTGCTGGACAGTTTCGAGCTTGCGGTACGCTTCTTTTCTGCGATGTTTGTATTTCGTCACACCCGCAGCTTCCTCAAACAGGCGGCGGCGTTCATCCGTCCGGTCGCTGAGAATGATCTCAATCATTTTCAGTTCGATCACCGAATACGCGTCCGAGCCCATTCCGGTGTCCATGAAAAGGTCCTTAATATCTTTCAGCCTGCAGAGAGTTTTATTGAGATAGTATTCGCTCTCCCCGGAACGATAGACACGGCGGGTAACGGTTACTTCAGAATACTCGGTCGGGAGAATCCCCTTGGTGTTTTCGATCGTCAGCGAGACATCGGCCATGCCGATCGGTTTGCGGTTCTTTGTCCCGTTAAAAATAACGTCTTCCATTTTATCGCTGCGCAGCGTGCTGGGCCGTTGTTCTCCCAGCGCCCAGCGGATGGCATCGACGACGTTCGTTTTGCCGCAGCCGTTCGGTCCGACGATCGCAGTAATCCCCGAGTCGAACTTCAAATGCACTTTGTTCGCAAAGGACTTAAATCCAACAACTTCTAACTTCGATAGATACATAATTCTCTTACACCGTTCAGTTCTCCACCGGTACCACCGTGCTCATCATGAAATGTATGTACGCCATCATCGAATGGGCATAATCGAAGTATCCGTACCACAAAATTCCTAAGCCAGCAAGGACAACAATTCCTATTGCGTAGATTTTAACGGAAGAGCTGTCGTAAATGATCGAGATCCCTTTCAGCGTCCTGAAGAGAATCCAAATCATGACCGTCCCGAAAATCACAAGAACGGGAATAACGTACATCTCGCTTTCCATCACGCGATACAAAATCATCCCCAACGGGATAAAAATTACCATCGGAAGTGTCGACCATACCGCAACCGAGTACGAATGAAAAAGGTAGACCTTCGTCCGGACAAAAAAAGAAAAAAGCTGAACCAGCACCGTCACAATAAACATCCAGGCAAAACAGGCGAGCCCGCCGTACGCAATGCATTCAATCGGATGCCAGACGAGCTCGATCACAACGGCTTTCAGGGAATCCGATGTCATCACCATTGTCAAAATGTAGTCGAGGATGGCACTTGACCGAAAATGGTAGAGCACACTCGATACGACGATCGCGAACGTTACCGCGACGATCGCCGAAAGTATCGCGGTATGAAGATTCGATAAGATGCGCTGGTCACGGATATCGGCATAAAAATTATAGGGGCGCCGGAGAGCCCGGAACACGCTCTCGCGGAAACGGCGGTCGGTGTTCAACAGCCAGAAAAAAAGAATCAGCAAGAGCAGGCCGAGAAGAACGTAGGAAACCGGCGACGGTACAGAATGCGTACCGACGGGGAGCGCTGCAATCTTTTCTCCCAAAAACATCGAGCGGACAACATCGTAGGAAACTTTTTTCTCTCGGTTGAATTCGACGATCCCCTGAGTATAGAGATCCGGAGTATTCGATTGCACGGTGAGCATGGGACGGTCACCGCGCCAATCATTGAAACTCCATACGAAGCTGCCGGCAACATCAGCTCCTTTGATGACATCATATCGCTGAAAAAGATATCGCGCCTGCGCTTCTTGCGACATTGGATCGCTGTAACCGTTGCGATTACCCATCTCAACAGCTTTACCATAGCGTCCGACAATCACAGGTTGATCGGGGTGCGACAGCTTCCATTTCTGCAAGGAAGCCGTAAACATTTTGATGTCTGAACTTCCCAAACGCACACCGGCAATATCAACGATGCTTGAATTTTGAACGTCGTCGAGTGAGAGAGAAATATAATAGGTCAGCCGCGAGTCCACTGACCTTTCAGACTCTTGTAATTCATCGAGCAAGAGTTTCGCCCGCGGGTCGATCGACTCAAAGCCATCGCCGAACCCCCAGGCGATGAGCGACGGATGATTTCTGTCCCGCCGGATCATTTCCTTCGTATAATTTTCAGCAAGAGCCCGGTAATTCTCCGTTGAGAAGATATCGGAGGGAATTTCATAAAGGGGAATTTCTTCGAATGCTAAAAGGCCGTATTGGTCGCAAAGGTCAAGGAGATAAGGATGGGGAGGATGGAAGGCGAATTGAACGGCATTGGCTCCGAGGTTCTTTATCAGAGCAATATCTTTTTCCATCTGCTCATAACTCAAAGCGCTCCCATGATTCGGCGAATCTTCTCCCCATGTAATTCCACGCAGTGTAACGACGGCGCCATTGAGGTAAATATTCTGCTTCTGCTTCCCGATCGTTCGAATCCCGGTATGGATACTGCACTCGTCCAAAACGACATTGCTTTTGCCTTCACTTATCGCTATGACGGCATGCAGAGTGTAAAGATTTGGCTGATCCGGGCTCCACATTTTTGCTCCCGGAATGGTAACGGTTGTTTGCACCGTAACATCCCTATTTGCTTCCGGCGAAAAAGGAACCGGGAGACTTTTTCCCACTGACAGGCCTGTTGCCTTATCAGACGCCTCAACCGTAAAATTCAAAACAGCGGGTCCTGGATGATCGCCGAGCGAGAGCTTGGAAAAGTCGCGCCCGGAAATGACGGCATGGACGGATACCTTCACCATTTTCGGGTCAAGACTTTCTGTTTGGGAAACAAGGTCATCAATCCACACCAGAGGCGTCGCAACCAAAAAAACGTCCCGGAAAATACCGCCGTAGTTTTTCCATCCGCCAATTTGCTGCCGGAGAGGAAGTGTACTTTTGGAGTTCAAAGTGTTGTCAACGACGATACGGATGACATTTTCATTCCCAAGTTGAAGAGTATTTTCCGGGACGAGAAAAGAAAAGGAAGTATAGCCTCCTTCATGTTTCCCGACAAATACTTCGTTCAGGAACACTTCGGCCTGATAATTGATCCCGTACGCGACGAATTTAAAGCTATGCGAGGTGAGGAGGGTGGCCGGCAGGTCGAATTTCCGAGTGTAAATAACTTTACCCTCGAATTCGGAGGCCGATGGAATGAGGACCTCCTTCCACGTTGCCCCTTCATCAGTCGAGCAACTCCATTTTCCGGAGAGATCGACTATCGATCGTGTGGCAGAAGAATAATTGAGAACTTCAGGCCGGGATTTCTCCCCATTTTCGAAAAATTGGTTCTTTGATAGCGCGTCAGATGAAACCGTGAGAAGAAAAGCCAGTGCCAGGAAATAGCGATGGGATGAGGTTTGCAATAATGAACTCAAAATATTTGAAGAAAAAACGTGTGTTTTCGAGGATTTAGGGAACACAAGCCCTTTATTCAGTATCAATATAATACATAGAAGCCCGAAAAGCAATCAAAAAAAAATGCTCTAAGCCAATACAAAACATAGACTTAGAGCATCTTAAGAATGCTGAACTAAAGAACCAATGTCGGCTTATGACCGTTATTGATGACTTCTCTATCCTGCGCTAACGATGGCAGAAAAAGAATCAGCTTTAAGGCAAGCTCCGCCCACGAGAGCCCCATCGATATCAGCCTGATTTAAAAGCTCTTTCGCGTTCTCGGGCTTCACACTACCGCCGTATTGAATGATTAATTTTTCAGCAATGACCCAAGAATAGAGCTGCGCCACAAGCTTTCGTATTAATTGGTGAACGTCTTCAGCCTGCTGGGTCGTCGCAGTTTTACCAGTCCCGATTGCCCATACAGGCTCGTACGCAATAATTACCCGGTTCAAATCGGCTTCGGTAAGCCCGGTAAGAACACCTTTCACTTGTGCCGTGATGACTTTATCCGTGATATTTTTTTCTCGTTCATCAAGCGTCTCACCGACACAAATGATCGCTTTCATTCCGGAAGCAAGGACTTTTTTTGCTTTTTGATTGATAAGCTCATTCGATTCGTGGAAATATTGCCGTCGCTCAGAATGGCCGACAATGACATACTCGCAACCTATCGACTTGAGCATCTTCACTGAAATTTCGCCGGTATAAGCTCCATCGTCGTGGACCGATACGTCTTGCGCTCCGAGTTTGATGGTACTCCCCTTTAACAGCTGCTGCGCAACGACGAGCGACGTAAAGGGAGGGCAAATAATAACTTCGGCCTTTGCCTTGTCGACAGATTTTTTTAATCCGTTGATGAGATCGGCTGTCTCGAAAACATCTTTATTCATCTTCCAATTACCGGCAATCACTTTATTTCTCATACGTTTTTCTTCTTTCGCTTTTAGGGTTTAATGGTGAAGGTAAGAGAGCAGGTTTACTTTTCGCTAAGTTTCTTTTTGAGAATCTCGTTAACAATTTTTGGATTTGCTTTTCCCTTCGTCGCTTTCATTGTTTCACCCACAAAGAAACCGAACAATTGCGTCTTCCCGTTTCGAAATTGTTCCCGCTGCGAAGTATTTTTGGAAAGGATTTCGTCGATAATTTTTTCAATTGCCCCGGTATCCGAGAGCTGAACGAGCCCTTTTCGCTCGACGATTGTTTTCGGATGCTCCTTCGTTTTCAACATTTCCTCAAACACTTCCTTTGCAATTTTTCCGCTGATCACGCCATCGGCGATAAGATTTACCATCCCGGCTAAATTCTCCGGCGAGACCGGGAAATCGGACAATGCGAGATGTTCATCCTTCACAACCCGCAGAACCTCGGTCATCACCCAATTGCTGATCGTTTTGTAGCTTTCAGGGTTGGCATGTAAAACTTTCGAAGCGGTTTTTTCATAATAATCCGCCAGATCGCGCTCGAGCGTCAAAATATCAGCATCATACTTCGGCAAGCTATAGTGTTCGACAAATCGGTTACGCCTTTCTTTTGGCAATTCAGGGAGAGACGACTTCACTCTTGCGATCCACGGTTCGTCGACCAACACCGGCACCAAGTCCGGGTCTGGAAAATACCGGTAGTCATGCGCTTCTTCTTTACTCCTCATGGGAACTGCAACGTTTTTGTCGGCATCCCACAGCAGCGTTTCCTGCTCAACCTTACCCCCGTCTTCGATGAGTACGATCTGGCGGTTAATTTCATAATCAAGCGCCCGTTCAACATTGCGGAAGGAATTCATGTTTTTTACTTCCGTTTTCGTCCCGAATTTCTTTTCGCCCTTTAACCGCACAGAAACGTTGGCGTCGCATCGGAGGCTCCCTTCTTCCATGTTGCCGTCACAAATCCCGAGGTACGTCACAATCTGTTTTATCATCGAGAGATATTGGTACGCCTCGTGGGAAGTACGAATATCCGGTTCGCTGACAATTTCAATTAACGGAACGCCGCACCGGTTCACATCAACCAGCGTATCGACATCCAGGTCGTGGATCAATTTTCCCGCGTCTTCTTCCATATGGATGCGCGTGATGCCGATGCGCTTCGTCGAGCCGTCTTTCAATTCGGCATCAACATAACCATGACTGCAGATCGGCTCTTCGTATTGCGATATCTGGTATCCCTTCGGTAAATCCGGATAGAAATAATTTTTGCGGGCGAAAATTGATCTTCGGGCAATCGTGCAATTGGTGGCAAGCCCCATTTTTATGATGAACTCAACAACTTCCTTATTGAGCACGGGCAGGACTCCCGGCATGCCGAGACAGACGGGGCATGAATTTGAATTCGGAATATTTCCGAATTTTGTCGTGCAGCCGCAAAACGCTTTTGACTGTGTCAGAAGTTGAGCGTGAACCTCGAGCCCGATCACCGCTTCATAGCTATCGTTCATTGCCATACTGATATTTTTACGTGCATCACTATGCGGCTAAAGCGTTCGTCACTTTTTCCGCCGCGTCTTTCAAATTCTCTGCAACGAGGAAGCTCATTCCCGATTTTTTCAGGATCTCCGCCGCAAGGTCAGCGTTCGTCCCGGCAAGGCGGATGACAATAGGGATTTTCACTTCTACTTTTTTGGCCGCTTCGACAACGCCCGTCGCAACCCGGTCGCACCTCACAATGCCGCCGAAGATATTGATAAGGATTGCTTTGACGTTCTTATCGGCAAGGATAATCTTAAAACCGCTTTCGACTGTTTGCGCATTCGCGCCCCCGCCAACGTCCAAGAAATTTGCCGGCTCGCCCCCGGCCAGCTTGATGATATCCATCGTTGCCATCGCGAGGCCGGCGCCGTTGACCATACATCCGACGTTCCCGTCGAGTTTGATATAATTCAGGTTCGATTTGGACGCCTCAATTTCCAGCGGTTCTTCTTCATCAAGGTCGCGAAGCTCTGCAAATTCCGGATGCCGGTACAATGCATTATCGTCGAAATTTATTTTTGCGTCGAGAGCGAGAACATCTCCCCCCTTCGTGATCACTAACGGATTAATTTCAGCGAGTGAGGCGTCCGTCGCATCATACGCTTTGTAGAGCGCCAATAAGAATTTTACGCCGTTCTTAAATGCATCACCATTCAAGCCTAAAGCAAACGCGAGCTTGCGAGCTTGAAATTGCTGCAAGCCTACTGATGGGTCAACATGCTCTTTCACGATTTTTTCGGGAGATTCGGCGGCAACTTTTTCGATCTCAACTCCCCCTTCGGTCGAGACCATGAGAACATTCATTCCCGTTGTTCGATCGAGCGTGATCCCCACGTACATCTCTTTCGCGATATCGATCCCTTGCTCGATAAGAAGCCGTTTCACGATTTTCCCTTCAGGGCCGGTTTGATGTGTGATAAGCCTCATTCCGAGAATTTGCAATGCCAGCGCTTTCACTTCGGCAATACTTTTCGCAATTTTAACACCGCCTCCTTTGCCCCTTCCTCCGGCATGAATTTGGGCTTTGACAACCCAGACATTTCCCCCGAGCCGCCGCGCAACAGCCACAGCCTCGTCAACGGAAAAAGCAACAGCGCCTTGAGGCATAGCGACATTGTATTTTCGAAGAATTTCCTTACCCTGATACTCGTGTATTTTCATCGTAAATCCCTTTGAGTTTGTACTGTAGCATTCCGAAGAAAGTCAGCAATTTCCAATTTTCGATTGGCAATTTACGAATGCTGAAATTCCAATAGTTGTTGCCTATTTTCTTCAACGAATACGGCAAAACCAATCGTCTCGGTTCTCAAGTCTGGCTTATCTATTTTCCGAGAAGATTTATTTGATTTTTTCCGAGATCGCTTTGGCCTGCATGAACAGGAGCAAATAGTCGCGGCCACCGGCTTTTGAATCTGTTCCGGACATATTGAAACCGCCAAACGGGTGAACGCCGACAAGAGCGCCGGTAATTTTCCTATTCACATAAAAATTGCCGACATGAAAAATGTCTTTCGCCTTCTCAATTTTTTTCCGGTTCTTTGTCCAGACGCCTCCAGTCAGGCCAAACTCCGTGTTGTTTGCGATCTCGAGCGCGTCGTCAAAATTTTTTGCTTTAATGACTGCGAGTACGGGTCCGAATATCTCTTCTTGGGCAATTGTCGCACGAGGGCCGACATCGGCAATCACCGTCGGTTGAATAAAATACCCTTCACCTTCCGCCTTTTTTCCGCCGGCAACAAGCCTTCCCCCCTCACTTAATCCTTTTCCTATGTATTCGATGATTTTTTCTTGCGCTCCCCGATTAATAACCGGGCCCCATGTAATTCGCCGTGTCGTCCACCGAGCCCGCCGTAAGTTTCTCCGCTTTTTCCTTCACGAGGTCGACGAACTTGTCGTAAACGCTTTCGACGACGATGGCGCGCGAAGCAGCTGAGCATTTTTGTCCCTGAAATCCGAATGCGGAAACGACAACGGCCTGCGCGGCAGCATTTAAGTCTGAGGAATCATCGACAACGATGGAATCTTTTCCCCCCATTTCCGCGACAACACGTTTCAGCCATTTTTGCCCCGGCTGGACTTTTGCCGCAAGCTCGTTGATATGAATGCCGACTTCTTTGGAGCCTGTGAATGAAATGAATCGTGTTTTAGGATGAGCTACGAGCGTGTCCCCGACCATGCCTCCTGAACCCGTGACAAAATTTATGACACCGGCAGGCACGCCCACTTCGCGCATCAAGGAAAAATATTGCCAGCCGGTCAGAGGTGAATCGCTCGACGGTTTTAGCACAACGGTGTTCCCGGTGACGACCGCAGCGGAGGTCATGCCGGTAAGAATCGCAAGAGCGAAGTTCCACGGCGGAACGACAACACCGACACCGAGAGGAATATAGCGCAGCTCGCTTCTCTCCGTCGAGATTTTCGTGACGGGTTGAGGTCCGGCATAACGCAGCATTTCTCGCGCGTAAAATTCCAGAAAGTCGATCGCCTCGGCAGTGTCGGCATCAGCTTCGGGCCACGTCTTGCCAACTTCGTACACCATCGTGGCGCTGAATTCGTGTTTTCTTGCACGCATAAGCTTGGCCGCTTTGAAAAGATACTCCGCCCGTTTTTTAGCATCGACCAACTTCCATTCTTCAAATTTTGCTGCAGCTGTCTCTACCGCTTTGTTTGCAAGGTCGGTATTTGCTTTTTGAAAAACACCCACGATTTCACTCGGCGCGGAAGGATTATAAGAGTTGAGCTTTTCTTCAGACCAAATTTCCTGGCCGCCAATGACAATCGGGTATTCGCGGGAGAATGCTGACCTGACTTTTGTCAATGCTTTCTCCATCGCTTTTCGATTGGCGGGTTTTGAAAAATCTGTTAACGGTTCATTTTTGAATGTTTTGATCGGCATAAGAGAACCTCGATTTCATTTTAAAAAAGTTAGTCACGAACATTCATCTACAGCAATTATGCAAGCGCCATCAATACTGCCCCGTATGCAGGAGGAGCCAATGGCGGGATGATATCGATATTGTGGAATGATTTTAAAATTTGCCGACGAAGAGTCCGGGTCAACGGTGTCTCGCCTTCAAGAAGACCGCCGATAAAAGAAAGAGGAAGCCTTCCCCTCGCCGGCGCAGTTCTGCCACGGTAAAATTTCACCATTAATGCTCGAACATGCTCTGCGAGTTCATTCGAAGCGCGTTCGACAATGCCCGATGAAGGTGCATCCCTTTTTTCCGCCGCCTCAAAAACGACAGGCGCCAGCGAGGCAATGTCAAAGCTGTCTTTATAGACCGCGGTGATAATATCGGCCGATGTTTTCAGTCCGAATTTCCTCGCCACCATAGCCGTCAGGAGAGTTGGTTTGGCCCGGCCGTCACACTGACGACAAACGGCCGCGAGCCCTTCTTTCCCAATAAAATATCCGCTCCCTTCATCGCCCAATATTCTCCCCCATCCTCCAACGCGATGGATGTTTCCTTTCTCATCTTTTCCAAACGCAATCGATCCGGTCCCTGCAACCAAAATAATTCCGGCGTGTCCGTTGAATGCTCCTTCGAGGGCGATGCGTGCATCACTTTCAATCTGAATTTTTCTCATTGGAACTTTCTTCAACGAGATGAGTCTGCGAAGCCCGGCTGCAACTCTTTTTTGATCGGCAGGCCTTCCAGCACCAGCCAACCCAACTGTTGTCCCATGAATATTTTCCGGAGAACAGCCCACCGAACGGCAGCAATCTTGGATTACCGAAAAGATCACCCTTACTGATTTCTCTACTCCCAGGATCTGGAAGTTTGATGGGCCGGCCTTATGCTGGGCCAGAATATTGCCGTTAAGGTCGGCAATGATAGCTGCAGTTTTCGTGCCGCCGCCATCGATACCGATGACGAATGATGATAATTTCATAGTCAAAAAGCGGTCTTGGGACGCTTGAAGTGAATAAATTACGAAGATACGGCTCGAGAATCAACTTCTCATAGGCTGAAGCCCTGGGAGCCTTGTCAAGGTTTTAAACTTTGACAAGGCTATCCTTCCGCTTTGTCTTCCAACGGCAAGAAGTAAATCGTCGCCAACCCCGGGATCGCTGCCAAAAAACTCATCAAGAAATAATTTTCGTACCCCATCCACACCTGCAAGTATCCGCTCACAATCCCCGGAAGTAAAATGCCGGCTGCCATGAATGCCGTTGTGATCGCGTAATGAGATGCTTTGAATTCCGGGCGCACAGTCCGCATCAAGAAAACGGTGTATGCCGAAACTCCAAGTCCATAGGAAAATTGTTCGAATGAATTCACAATGTACACCCATTCGATGCCGGGTCTGTATTTCGCAAGAAGCCAGTACAGCGCGATGGCCGAGTTCTGAAGAATCGCCGTCGGCCACATCCATTTTTTTAATCCTTGCTTCGCGATGACAAACCCGCCCAGGATTCCGCCCGCAAGAAGAAAAATAATGCCAACGGTGCCATACAGAATTCCCATCTCGGCCGTCGAGAGTGTCAATCCTCCTGTAGCTCCATTATCCATCAAAAATGGAGGTGCCATTTTTAACATGAACGCATCGCCGAGCCGGAAGATGAGGATGTACGTCACGATCCATCCAATTCTGTATTGAGTAAAGTATGTCCTAAAAGCGTCGAAAAATTTTCCGCCCGTTTCGTTTTCTTTCCGTTCACTGATGAAGGCCCTTGGATGCGGAAGATACCAGAGTTGAAAAAGATAGACCATGAAAAAAATGAAGGCCGCGACGGCAAAGGTGACCGCCCAGCCAAACTCCAGAGGATGAACCGAAAACGCATTATCCAAAAATGAAAAACGTATTTCCGAGAAAATTCTTGTCCCGTCGGGATTCGTCTGGACGAGATGTTCATTGGCAAGATACCCCGCAAGGAAGACAAGCCCTCCGTTTCCGGCAAGCCATGCACCTTTATAGGCGGTCGACCGAACGCCGACAAAGAATGCCTGTTGATTTTTATCCAACGCATCAAGATAAAAACCGTCGATGGCGATGTCATGGGTCGCGGAAACGAAAGCGATGAGAGCGAAAACAACGATTGAAGCGGCGATGGCCTGAGAGCTGAGCGCCCCCAATGCAAGAAGGAGAAAAAGAGCGGTGCAAAAAATCTCAGCGGTCAGAATCCAGGTTCGTTTTGACGAATAGATGTCGACCATCGGCCCCCATAATCCTTTCAATGCCCAGGGCAGATAGAGGAAACTCGTCAGCCCAATCAATTCGTTGCTTGCGCCGAGGTCTTTCAGGAATATCACCGACATTAAATTGACAATCGTGTACGGAAACCCTTCGGCAAAATAAATGACCGATACCCATAATGCGGTGCTCCGATTCTTATCGGGGGAAAGAGCGAGGGAACGCATATCAGACATCTTTGGAATCAATATAGTTTCTGGAGTTGAGCATTTCGAAAGTAATGTTTGAGTATTTCTTCAGCGGAGAATTTCTTTGTTGCCATCACCGCTGCGCCGATCTGGCACAACCCAACCCCATGCCCCCACCCTGCGCCGTAGAGAAGAAAATGTTTAGGCGTTCCGTCACTCTCCCGCTCTGTCATAACGACGAATGCAGAACTGTAGAGGTGAGTTTTAGACAGCCAGCGGCGGATTTCCAATTCTTTCCCTACGATAAGTGTTTTCTTCGACCCTTCAATTTTGAGCCTGGAGATTCGTCCGGAAGGGCCGCGTTGGAGCGGAACAAGGTTGAGGAGCGTTCCAAAATCAATTCCGGATTTTGAATTGAGTATTTCCTCAAGTTCACCCCGCTCGTAATCGACAGCCCAGCGGAAGAAGTTCGTTGTCTCTCGGTCAGATTCAGGAAGTATTCGCCGTAAAATAGTCCCGTCAGTGGTGTTGCAGTAAGCATCGGGATTTGAAAGAATCCAATCCTCAGCCGCCATCTCGTTGATAATCTTAGAATGTTGGACTGACGAATCGGAGATGCATTCGAGGTACGGCAAGTGCTTCTCCTCCCATGTATTCTCAAATTCTTCCGTGAGCCCGCCGCAAGCCTTTGAAAATCGGGAGTCGCAAATTTCCTCTCCGTGGATAAGGAAAATCCCTCGCGTCGCTTCAACGGCTTTCGCCGCACGATCTGACGCTGTTTTGGTGATTCCCTGATAACGTTGGCAATGGTCATCGGCGCACACATCGAAAACGTCGTGGTCTTCGCGGTCGTACCAGCGTATCAACTCGTTTTCGGTTCGAATCGACCGTTCGGGATCGATATCGACATTTCGTTCCTCACGCCCCAGCATTGCGGCCAGCCAACTTCGCGACGTAATCGCATGAGCTTTCAGAAATTCAACCGGAGCTTCACCGTTCATCTCCGACGAGATCACGCTTGCAAGATACTCCTCGAGAGGGATTTCATTAATGACTGCAAGAGTTCCATTCTCGCGGATTTTGAGGATCAAATTTCCCCGGAATGTCTGTTCTTCATTTCTTTCCCAATGAAATTGTACTCCGATTGCGACGTCGTGCAGCGTGAATGTTCCAGCGGAGGCATTAGCACAATGAATCTCGTTTCCAGTGATAGCAATATCTCCATTATTGTCGACAAGCACTATCCGTCCATTTTCACACCGAGCACTAAACGTCCCTTGCAATCGACGAGACCCGTCAATAGTAAATTCACCGTCAAGCCTGCCGTTGGCTTCGCGGCGGTGGTCCAGAATTCCAACTTTAATAAATGGCTCTTGCGAGATCATTGCCTGATTATTCGATTGAGATTGAAACGGCGCTAAAGTTCGCTGACGATCTTTTCGAGCACATCCGGAGCAACAGATACTTCTTCAAAGATATTTTCGATCATCGCGGCATCGACTCTTTCATAATCTCTTTCAATCGGTATTACGACCAATCCACCAATGTCCACTGCAGCCGGACTGATGAGCACACGTTCCTGTCCCTTATGAAAATAAACATCGGGCCGATGCTTGCGCCGGGGAAATATGATCACGCGCCAGGCATTTTTCTGAAACGAACAGAGAAGATTCAGCATCGGTTCTTCCTTTGTGTGCATGACTCGTTGCATTACGTTCATAAGATTCAAGAAAGAGGATTCAAGTTTTTTCACATCTTGTGATTCCATGAGAAGCACTTGTCTTCCATACCTGCGAAGGGTAAAAAATGAAACACCACCCTCCTTTTTCCTTAAGATCCTCCTTTGCACATCTTCAGCATCTCCTTCGACTGGAATCGACCGACTCGGCCCTGCCTGAAAATGCATGTGGTCGGGAGCCGATGCGCCGCATTGGGGACCGTTGTAAAAAACAGTAAACTCCGGGCTCAACTCCCTCGCAAGTGAAAAGAGCGTTCCGATGAATTTCCCGATCCCTTGCGGGGAATGCTGTGCGGTCGCTATGGTAAAATGGCGGGGGAAAATCGGGGCGGGATTGCACAGCACGAGAAATTCGTCCCCATACAGCACACACCCCTGCTCCTTGGGAAGGTTTTCAAGACAAAGAAAACATTCTCGTTCACGAATGGATTTATCATCGACATTCGCACTTGTACTGACGATCCTCTTCGGATTGAACTGAAGCAATGTCGAAAAACCGTTGCAGTAAATTTCGCGGACCTTCACCGCCTCCAGCGATCCGTACGCATCGGCGAGCAGCCGCCATTTTGATTTTTGCTCTTCAAGGAGAGAACATATAAGCCCCGCAAGAGAATCGCCGGGCGCACGGGGGTTGAATGATGCAAATACCTTTTGTGAAAGCAATGAAGTTCTTGCGAAAGATTTGATTAAATGCCTCCAGGTCATCTCCGTGCGCAATACTCTGAAGAAATACGGAAAGCCATTTCTACGCACAGATCATCTTTTTTTATTTATTCTTTGTCGCGCAAAAATTTCTATCGTGCGCAGCATGTCTTTGTACGCATCATTGCAGTTTGCTTTTTCGATCGACAGCGCTGCATCGGTGTTTCCTTCCCACCGGCGGCACAAATATATAGGCTCGTAGATTCTTCCGATGCGATATTCGCGAGAGAGGCGAAGAGCAATCCCGTAATCTTCGCCGTAACTGACATTCGCCATTGGGACTTGCCGAAGCAGCGATGTTTGGAAGGCGCGCGGCGCACCGAACCCGTTAACGCGCAGCGCATTATTTCGACCGTTCTTTGGAGTCCACTCTTTATGATCGATGATGCCGGGGGGAATTTCTTCAAACTTCAGATTGACAAGTTTATACGCGCCAATCACCATGGCGTACTTGCCGCTTCGAAATACGTTGACAATTTTTTGGAGCGTTTCACCGTTCGCATAAAGATCGTCCGAATCAAGCTGCACAGCATACTTTCCGCAGTGCTCGGACAGTACGGCTTCGTTCCAACATCCTCCGATCTTTAAATCACTCCGCACCGGCACAATATGCTTTACTCGTGGGTCCTTTTGAGCCAACGCTTTCATTGCCTCCGTCGTTCCATCCGACGAATGATTGTCGATGACAATGATGTTAAACAAAAAATCCGTCTGTTGATTCAATCCACTGTTGACTGCTTCGGCAATCGTTTTCACTCTATTGCGTACGGGGATGATGATGCTCGCTTCAACGGGAAATTCCATTCCTGCGCTCGGCACAGGCTTGAATTTCGGCCGTAAATAAGCACCGATATTCTTCAGATGTTTTGTCTCAGCAATTTCCATCTCTTTCTGGATTGCATGAAAACGCGCATCGACGTAATCAAATTGCTTCTCCCCTGTCAGCCGGATTTCAGTATTCTTTTTCGCGTAGAGATATTCGCGGATGTGGAAAATTCGGCGGTCAACCGAAATTTTCAAACGCAGGTCGTATAATCCCGCCTGGCCTTCTTTTGGCATCGCACCATATTTCTTGAGCGCCGTGCGGATTGCGGAGACGGAAAAAAACATCACGGGGCCGAAATCAAAACTGTCGCGAATGCTCCCGATTTGGTAATCATTGACAGGATGTTCATGACGCTCCCCATTTCTGATGTCGTAATAGTCCGAATAAACGATGCCCGCATTCGTTTCTTCCGCTGTGGAAAGGAATTGTTCAAGGGCGAACCGTCCGAAATCAATTTCTCCCGACTCGGTAATCAGCAAGAGATATTTGCTCTTGATTTTTTTGAGAAGCGAATTGAGCGCAGCGCCGGATTTCGGCGAATCGACCCTGATTCCCTCGCATTTAGGCGATGAGGGAAAATAAGCGCCGCCGTGGAAAACGAAAATTTTTTCGACAGAGGACGATTGAATGAATTGCCGGAGCGTGTTTTCAAAATGAGGAAGGGTACTGAAAGGAATTGCGACAGCAAAAAAATTCATTCGTATTCTCTCCGACAAGCAAAACAGGAACACAACAATGCCCCACGGCAGAAAGCCGGCCGAGATGTTCATCTCGCCTGCAGTTAAACAAATGTAGAAAGTTTCCGGTGGGAAATCAAATAGGATGAGGACACGATGAACCTGCCGGGGGCCGCTGTCGGACACCTCTTGAATTACCGTAGCAAAAATTTAAACAGATCGTGATTTTTCGGATAAAGTGTCCGACAGCTTATCCTGCATGGCAAAACAATTCCCTGCCCCGCATTTAGGCGGATTGTTTTAGCTTCCGAAACCCGATAACGCCTTCTCTATCCAGGACAATTTCGACGGTATCTCTATCTGTAAAGTCCCCGGCGAGGATCCTTTCGGATAGAGCATTGACGATATGCTTCTGGATGACTCGTTTGAGCGGACGCGCACCGTAGCTCGGGTCATAGCCAAGTTTGGCAAGCCATTCCTTCGCCTCCTCCGAAACCAGCAGCTTCATCTCTTTCTTCGCGAGCAATCCTGCTACACGATGAAGTTGAAGGTCGACGACCTTCTTGATATCGTTCCGTGAGAGAGGTTTAAAGAGGATGATTTCATCAACGCGGTTCAAGAATTCCGGACGAATGGATTGGCGCAGCATTGCAAACAATTCGGCGCGAAGCTCCCCGTGGATATTCGCCCAATCCTCATCACTCTCAGCTCCGGATATTTTTTCCTGAATAAGTTGTGAACCGAGGTTCGACGTCATGATCACAATCGTGTTCTTGAAATTTACCGTTCGCCCTTTTGAATCGGTCAGCCGGCCGTCATCGAGTAATTGCAGAAGCACGTTGAACACTTCAGGATGCGCCTTTTCTATTTCATCCAGCAAAAGGACAGAATACGGCTTGCGCCGCACAGCTTCTGTGAGCTGGCCGCCTTCTTCGTATCCGACATAGCCAGGGGGCGCGCCGATCAAACGCGACACGGAGAATTTTTCCATATATTCGCTCATGTCGATCCGAACGATCGCTTCCTCATCGTTGAACAAAACTTCTGCCAGCGAGCGTGCGAGCTCGGTTTTGCCGACGCCGGTTGTCCCGAGAAAAATGAACGAACCGATCGGCCTCTTTTCATCTTGAAGTCCAGCCCGGCTTCGACGAATGGCATCGGCGACGGCTTTCACCGCCTCTTCCTGATCAACCATGCGTTCGTGAATTTTGTCTTCGAGATGCAGCAGTTTCGTACGTTCGCTCTCCAGCATCCGCATCACGGGGATACCGGTCCACTTGGAGACGATCTCGGCAATATCTTCTGCATCCACTTCCTCTTTCAACATCTTGTGATCTTTCTGGGCTTCGGCAAGCTTTGCCGTCGCGGCCTTAATTTTTTTGTCAAGGTTTGTCAGCACGCCGTACCGCAGTTCTGCAACTTTTCCCAAATCTCCCTCGCGCTCTTTTCTATCCGCTTCGATGCGAACTTGTTCAATCTCTGCCTTCATCGATCGGATGGACTGGATCAGTTCTTTTTCGACCTGCCAATGTGCCTTAAGCTCGCTTCGTTTCTGGTTCAATTCAGCAAGGTCTTGCTTGATTTGCTGGAGATGGCTCGTAATCGCCGCTTTGTCCGATTCGTCCGCGTACTCCGCCGTCAGTTCGCGCTTCACCGCCTCGTTCTCGATTTCAAGCTGTTTCACTTTCCGCTCCAGAACATCCAGCTCTTCCGGCATGGAATCGATTTCAATGCGGAGTTTCGCCGCTGCCTCGTCAATAAGGTCGATCGCCTTATCGGGCAAGAATCTATCCGAGATGTATCGGTAGCTCAATTGCGCCGCCGCGACAATCGCAGCATCGGTAATGCGAACGCCGTGATGCACTTCGTAGCGGTCGTTAAGCCCGCGCAGGATTGAGATCGTGTCCTCAACATTCGGCTCATCGATCAAAACCGGCTGGAAGCGGCGCTCGAGTGCCGGGTCTTTTTCAATGTACTTGCGGTATTCATCCAGGGTCGTTGCGCCGATTGCCCGCAAGTCGCCGCGCGCCAAAGCCGGTTTCAACATGTTTGAAGCATCGACGGCCCCCTGTGCAGCTCCGGCCCCGACAAGTGTGTGGAGCTCGTCGATGAAAAGAATGATGCTGCCGTGCGAGTCCTCGACTTCTTTTAAGACAGCTTTCATTCGCTCCTCAAACTGCCCGCGGAAGCTGGCGCCGGCAATCATCGCTGCCATATCCAGCGCGACAATGCGTTTCGTCTTCAGATTCTCCGGAACGTCCCCCTGGATAATGCGATGCGCCAACCCTTCGGCAATGGCCGTTTTTCCGACGCCCGGTTCTCCGATGAGAACGGGGTTATTTTTCGTCCTCCTGGACAGCACTTGCAGCACCCGTCGAATTTCTTCCTCACGGCCGATCACCGGGTCGAGCTTCCCTTTTCGCGCAAGCTCGTTCAAATCACGGCCGAATTTTTCGAGCGGTTGAAATTTATCTTCCGGATTTTGGTCGGTGACCCGCTGCGAACCGCGGACATCCTTCAACGCTTTGAGCACGCTCTCCTTCGTCACGCCTTGGTCGATCAGCAGTTTTGTTGCTGCGTTTTGTTTCTGGTCAAGCAATGCAAGAAGCAAGTGCTCCGTGCTGACAAACTCGTCTTTAAGGTTCTCGGCTTCCTTCTGCGCTTGTTCGAAAATTCTTTGCAGTTCTCCGGAAATGTGCTGCTGGCTTGTTCCTTGGACTTTCGGCAGTTTTTCAACGACTTCGTTGACCTTGATTTTAACGTAGTTAACGTTCGTACCGAGTTTTTGCAGAATAGGGATGACAATCCCCTGCGGGTCTTGAACAAGTGCGGCGAGCAGATGCTCGGGCTCAATCGACTGATTGCCGTAGCTCGACGCAATTTCCTGAGCGTTCTGAACCGCTTCCTGTGATTTGATCGTAAATTTATTGAAGTTCATTTGATAGTCCGTAGTTCTTAGTTCGTAGTCCGTTGTTCTTAGTCCGTAGTCCGTTGTTCTTAGTCCGTAGTTCTTAGTCCGTAGTTCTTAGTCCGTAGTTCTTAGTCCGTAGTTCGTAGTTCGTAGTTCTTACTTCTTATCTCTTATTTCTTATCTCTTACTTATCCTCTCCGCTCTCTTGTTCTTCCATTTTCTTTCCTGTTTTCTTTTCCATGACAATCTCTATTCCCTCTTGTTTGTCTTTTGGTTGGAAATCATGATAGACAGTCAACGATGCGAAATTGCCCCAGCCTTTTGGCCTTATCACAATCACCACAACTCCCACCGTCAATGCCAACCCAACGCCAACCAAAATTAATATTGAAATCAGATCTTGATTCACATCCGACAAAATCCCTTTTTAAAGGCAATGCATAAAAACGAATACCTCCAAAACAAAAGGCGAGGATATCCTCGCCTTCCGTTAATCAGCGCAATCTGCCATCAGCGCTAAATCTGCGTAATCCGAGTCATCACATTACTTGTCGTCCACGACTTCAAAGTCAGCGTTCTCTACCTTTTTATCATCTTTCTTTTCGGATGAAGTCTGCTCACCCGGTCCGGAACCCTGTTGCGGACCCGGCTGCGGGCCGGCTTGTTTCGCTGCCTCGTACATCTTGGTGGAAGCTTCATTCCAAATGGCATTTAATGCTTCCATCTTAGCTTTGATATCAGCTGCGTTATTCGCTTTGATCGCATCTTCGAGCGCTGTGGCTGCCGTCTCGAGCTTCGTTTTCGTCTCGACATCCATCTTCTCGCCGAGGTCTTTCACTTGCTTTCGAGTAGAGAAAACAAGATTGTCGGCCTGATTTTTCAGCTCGATCTCTTCTTTCCGTTTTGCATCTTCAGCCGAGTGAGCCTGCGCATCTTTTTTCATTTTTTCAACCTCTTCCTTGCTTAATCCGGAAGACGAGGTAATGCGAATGCTTTGTTCTTTGTTCGTCGCCTTGTCTTTCGCAAGGACATGCAGCATGCCGTTTGCGTCGATATCGAATGTCACTTCAATTTGAGGTACTCCCCGCGGTGCCGGCGGAATTCCATCGAGATGGAATTTCCCCAGCGTACGGTTGTCGTTCGCCAACGGACGCTCACCCTGGAGGATATGAATTTCAACCGATGTCTGATTATCCGACGCAGTGCTGAAGACCTCACTTTTGCGTGTCGGAATCGTCGTGTTTGCATCGATCAACTTTGTCATCACGCTGCCAAGCGTTTCAATGCCGAGCGAGAGTGGAGTAATGTCGAGCAACAGCACATCGGTAACATCGCCGGAAAGCACGCCTCCCTGGATTGCCGCACCGACGGCAACGACTTCATCCGGGTTCACACCCTTGTGCCCCTCTTTTCCAAAAATATCTTTTACGAGCTGTTGAACACGGGGGACACGCGTCATGCCGCCGACAAGAATGATCTCGTCGATCTGATTCGGCTGCAAACCAGCATCCTTCAACGCTCTTTCTACCGGAGGAATACATTTCTTGATCAGGTCATCGACAAGCTGCTCGAACTTTGCGCGGGTAAGGTTCAAGTTCAAATGCTTCGGGCCTTCCGCCGTCGCCGTAACAAACGGCAGGTTGATTTCAGTCTGGTTCAATTGTGAAAGTTCCATCTTCGCTTTTTCGGCGGCTTCGCGCAACCGTTGCAGCGCCATCGGATCCTTGCGAAGATCGATGCTGTCGGTCTTCTTGAATTCTTCTGCTATATAGTCCACTAATCGCTGGTCGAAGTTATCTCCGCCGAGATGTGTATCGCCGTTCGTCGACTTCACTTCAAAAACACCGTCGCCAAGTTCGAGGACTGAAATATCAAACGTTCCGCCGCCCAGATCGAAGACCGCGACCTTAGAATCTTTGTGTTTCTTATCCAACCCGTACGCCAATGCAGCGGCGGTCGGCTCATTGATAATACGCCGAACATTCAACCCTGCGATCTCACCGGCTTCCTTCGTCGCCTGACGCTGCGCATCGTTGAAATACGCAGGGACAGTAATGACCGCTTCAGTCACTTTCTGTCCAAGATAGTCTTCCGCCGTTTGCTTCATCTTCTGAAGGATCATCGCAGAAATCTCCGGCGGTGAGTACACGCGGTCGCCAATCTGAACGCGAGCAGTGTTGCTTTCGCCCGTCACAACTTTATAAGGGACCAGTTTCATCTCTTCGTTCACTTCGTTCATGAACCTTCCCATGAAACGCTTAATTGAGAAAACCGTGTTTTGAGAGTTCGTCACCGCTTGCCGTTTTGCAGGCTGGCCGACCAGGCGCTCGCCATTTTTTGCAAAGGCAACAACAGACGGAGTTGTTCGCATCCCTTCAGAGTTTGCAATAACAACAGGGTCATTCCCTTCCATGACTGCGACCACGGAGTTCGTTGTGCCAAGGTCGATGCCGATTATTTTTCCTGCCATAATAAATTCTCCTTTGAAAAAATATTTTGATTTTCGTAGTGAAAATTTTTTGATTGATTATATATTTGCTTAAAATAGATTGCAACCATTGTGCCAGGACAATACTCTATTTTTATGCTAATTTCGATGGTTTTTCAAACCACCTGCAATTTCAAATTGTCACAATGGCAGAAATTCGGTCCAGATTCCTGCCAAAACCATATGGAGTTGTCATCTTGGCGGAAGAAATGAAGTCAAATGATTTCTTGACTTTTCGCTCAACAATTCGTTACCTTGAGGCAAATTTTTTTCAACGCCTAATCATTCTGTGAACTGCTTAATAAAAAAGTATCATCTCCTGCTCCTGCTAGCTTTTTGCCAACTTGTTTTATTGGAAAGCAAACTACAGGCTTCGGATCCAATTGGCATTGGTTTGGATGCAATGAAGTCCATCACGCCCGAACGTTTGCGCGCCCAATTGACTCTCATCGCATCAGACGAGTTTGAAGGACGGGAAACCTCATTCCGGGGGCAGAAACTAGCTGCGCTGTATATTGCTTCGCAATTTGAGCTTATGGGGTTGCAGCCTGCCGGAGACAGCGGAACGTATTTTCAACATTTTCCAGTTGTTCATGTAACCGTCGATGCCCGAAGTTTTCTGACAACGTCAACCCCGGCGGGAGTGAAAGAATGGAGAGAGTTTGGCGAAGAGTACATTCCCTTTTCTTCCGGAAAGGATACAAGTATTTCCGGAGATGTCGAATTCGTCGGCTACGGAATTAATTCCAGGACATTGCATTACTCTGATTATGATTCGACCAAGAATTACGCCGGAAAAATCATTCTGGTGCTTCATGGAACCCCCCGAGAAGAAGATTCGACAAGTGTTTTTGCTGAGAATAGATCGGCCGGTTCGGCGTTTGCCAAAAGAATGTATGCCCAGCGATGCGGAGCGGCGGCTGTTTTGATCGTGGAGGATTTAAAAGACAGAACGATGAAGGAGGCTTTCGAAGAACGCAAGGACGATCTCGTCCGCGGCCTGATCACGATCCCTCAGCGCATCCGCGCGAACGTGCCGATGTTCTCCATCAGCAAACATATCGCTGACGAGCTGTTACGCTCATCCGGCAAAACTATCGACGTTTTGCAACGCGAAATTGATTCCACCAAAGAGCCGGAATCCTTTGCCATAAAAGGAGCAAAGGCAACATTGACCCTTACAATGCGCCGGGAGGATGTTTTTTCGGAAAATGTCGTAGGAATTCTTCCTGGCTCCGATTCGCTGTTAAAGAACGAGGTTGTCGTGTTCTCGGCTCATCACGACCATCTCGGCAAAAACATTGCAACCGGTGAGATCTATAACGGCGCCGACGATGACGGATCGGGAACATGTTCTCTCCTTGAAATTGCCCATGCGTTCACGTCGATGAAATCACTGCCGCAACGAAGCCTTCTTTTCCTTTCTTTTGCGGGAGAAGAAAAAGGGCTCCTGGGTTCGCTGTACTATACGGAGCACCCGTCGGTTCCGCTGGAGAAGACGATTACGGATTTAAATGTCGATATGATCGGCAGATTCGACCCGGAACATGAAAGTAGGAAAGACACGAATTACGTATACGTTATCGGTTCGGATAAGCTGAGCACCGAACTGGACTCGATCGGCAGAAAAGCAAACGACGAGAGCGTACAGCTCCATCTGGACTACACGTACGACGATGAAGCGGACCCGCATCAATACTACCGCAGGAGCGACCATTATAATTTTGCGAGGAAAAACATTCCGATCATCTTCTACTTCGACGGAGAACATGCGGACTATCACAAGCCGACGGATAAAGTCGAAAAAATAAATTTCGGCATCCTGACAAAACGTGCTCGTTTAGTTTTCTATACCGGGTGGAAACTTGCAACCGATCCGAATCGCCCGTCCGTCGACAAAGGAGGATTCACATCATCCCCTTCCCAAAACAGATGATAAACGAAAGCGATATACGGAAATCCCTGCGCACGAAATTTCTTGGACAAAGGATATATTCTTTCGATTCGATCGATTCGACAAATACCTTCGCCCGTTCCCTGAAAGAGGATGACTGTCCTAACGGAACACTGGTCATTGCCGATGAACAAACTGCGGGCAAAGGTCGTCAGGGACGTCAATGGCAAGCGCAGAAAGGAAAAAACCTGCTCTTCACAATAGTGACCCGCCCGCTTTTCGATCACGATAAAATCCGGCTCATTCCTTTTGCCGCAGCGTTAGCGGCGGCGGACGGCATCGAACAGGAAACAACGTCAGCGGTTGAGTGCAAGTGGCCCAACGATTTGTTAATAGCCGGCAAAAAAATAGCCGGTATGCTGATCGAAACGACAACACAGAACGATGCCGTTATGCACGTCATCCTCGGCATCGGAATCAACGTCAATCAAACCGAGTTTCCGGGCGACATCAAAGAGAAAGCGACGTCGTTGAAGCTTCATTCACAGCAGGAGATCAACCGCATCCGCTTACTCTGTGCCGTTTTGGCAGAATTGGAGTACCGGTTCGATCAGTTGCGCCATTTCTCAGCGCAGATGCTCCTCGACGAGTGGAAACAACGCGCAACGATGTTAGGGTCGGAGATCACGCTCGTCGAACATCGTACTTCGATACAGGCAAGAGCAATAGATGTAGCTCCAAGCGGCGCCCTCGTTATCGAAGAAATGAACGGGATGAGGCGTGAGGTTTTTGCAGGAGACGTGACCATTGTACAGTAAATCATCGGAGCAGCCTTAGGAACATTCATACTTAATACCGTGAGAACGGCAAAAAATGTCCGACCATCTTACAATGCTAAACTTCCAGGGGCTTGTTTTCTTAAATAAGAGATATTCTACTACCACCACTAATTAATTGAATGACCATGATCCTTGCAGTCGACATCGGGAATACACACACAGTGTTCGGGATTTATGACAAGAAAAAACTTCTTGGCGATTGGCGGGTAACAAGTTTTGTCTCCCGAACTGAAGACGAGTTCGGTGCACTCGTGCGAACATTTTGCGATGATGCACACATTACGGTAAAGAAAATTTCTGCGGTCGGAATTTCGTCCGTCGTTCCGAATCTCACCGATGTCATGCAGCGGATGTCGAAAAAATATTTTTCAGTCGAACCGATTGTTGTCTCAGCCTCCCTTCCTCTGGGGATCAAGATCCTTGTTGACGACCCTCCGTCGGTCGGCGCCGACAGGCTCTGCAACGCAGTCGCAGGCTTTGCCAAATATAAAGGGCCGCTCGTGATCGTCGACTTTGGAACGGCAACGACGTTTGACGTCATTTCAAAGGGGGGGGAATACTTAGGGGGTGTTATCGCACCGGGCATCGAAACCTCTGCCGACGAACTGCATCGGCGGGCTGCTAAATTGCCGAAGATCGACATCCATTTCCCTAAAACCATCATAGGGAAAAATACCGTGAGCGGCATGCAGTCCGGAATCCTTTACGGCGCCCTGGATTCTATGGAAACAATGATCCGCCGCATCTCCAAAGAAATCGACGATTATCCGACGGTCATTGCAACCGGAGGATTTTCCGGGCTGATGATGAACCATACGAAGATCATCAACAAACATGAGCCGACACTCGTGCTGGAGGGGATTCGGATCATTGTGGAGAGGATGACTGGAAAGAAGAAGTGACGATCTACTATGGAGCTACTGCGCTAGTGCCGCTTCCCAAAATAAATTTAGAAATGGCACCAGCTACTTTCCAGCATCCAATGCCTTAGTGATACAACGCGCAATCTCCCCCGGTTGCATTGCAATCAGATATTTCCATCTGCCATAATTTCCATCCGCGTTCACGGCATTAATCCATCGACGAGCGGCTTGCGTTTTGACTTCCATTAATTCGTCGAAGCCTTTGGTTTCCAAAATAAGGTGTGTCGCAGGGTTTGTCTTCAGACGAACAATAAAATCTGGCACGTACTCGTGTGACTGCCCATTATGGAAATATGGTATTCCAAAACCCAAGCCCGCATTTTTGACAATCGCTTCGACCGACTTATGAGTATCTAATATATAGGCTGCAGATTGTTCCCAGGTTTTCGTGTCAGCAACAACATAGTTGAGATGGGAGTGAACGACTTCTCGCACGTCTCGGCTTGTCCAGAAATCAACATCGTCGGTCGTTCCGGGACCGCGATTGGTTTCATAACTCGGGACCTCAGGCGCCTCCCCCGTACTCGTATCTGGTTTGATTGCACTCACTAGTTTTTCTATAACCCAACCATAGTACGGCGATAGAAAAACATCTATTGTCTCAGCAGGTGGAACCGCCTCAACTTTTTCCCTAAGATAACGATCAACGATCTGAACAATCTGTGGAAATAACACATGTGCTGGTGCTTCACAACTGGGCTGTGTTACATAACCCCGAGTTAAGTCTCTGGCAATTTCAAAGACAAGCTCCTGAAATCTTCTTCCTGATCGATAGGGATTCAACGTAACATTTTCCAACTTCCCCGGCCCCATAAGGGAAGGGCGTCCCGAGTTTGCTGGCAGGACTGCCTTCATCTGAACTTCAGGAGGAATCTTCATTGGATCGAGGCGCAGTGGCGCGACGCTTGCGTCTAATATGACTCTATTTCTGATTGCCTGTCGATAGCCTTCTACCCTTGGGTATTTGATCTCGTAACGAGATTTTTCCGGTATTGCATGAACATGGTAACGCTTCGGCTGCGGAGGCTGCGGTCCCCCCTTATTCTCTTTAAATGGAATAATCTCAAACGGGACGCCGAATATCTTGGCAACTTCTTCCCTTAGTCTTCCGTCTGGACCTACCTCATAATTTGTCCGCCGTAGACCTCTTCCGACTACCTGTTCACACAAAAGCTGCGACATGAACGGCCGCAACCCTATGATGTGCGTTACAGTGTTACAGTCCCAACCTTCTGTCAACATACTTACGCTGACAATACACCGGACGTCTTTGCCTGGCGGATGAAGAGGTCGGCCCAGTTTAGTTGCAAGATCTTCGAATCCTTCTGGATAGAGTGGGCGACCGAGCTTATCCTTTGGCCAGTCTGTTTTTCCAACCGTGTTCAATGTGTGTCGCATCCATGCAGTGTCGTCGCTCTTCGACTGTTCAGAATTGCTCTCTGATACAACCTTTGTGTCTACGCGAATGGTGTTGATGTTTCCATTGTTCTGAAACGCTTTGAAGCCGATCGGGGGAATTCCGTGCGGCGGCTTATTCTCTGCAATCCATTCGTACATTACCTTTGCAATCTTGGTATTCTTACAAACTAAAATAAAAACTGGAGGGCGAGGATCATCTTTTGATTCTTCCCATCCTCTGCGCAATTCATCCCAAAGACCGGCAAGCATCGCGATAGGCACATTCGCATATTTCAAAATCGCTTCCGGCTTTGGACTTTCTTTCTTTGCACCTCGTTCTGCTGGAGTAAGTTGCGGCACGATCCATCGCCAGATATTGAAGTAACCTGGAATTTCTTTTCCCGTTGTATCGCGCACTGCAAGTTGAGGAATTTTCACAAGACCAGACTCAATTGCGTCCGTCAATCCAAATTCACTCACTACCCAGGGAAACGGTCGATTGGTTTCTTGTCCGACGCGAGCTAAGAAATAAGGAGTTGCGGAAAGGTCAACGCAGAAGTTAATCCCCTTTTGCTTGTTGACTTTGTCTAATCCCTCCATCCAAACGTTTGCTTCTTTGATAAACTCTTCCGCCTCTTCTTCCTCGCCAAAAATTTCCTCTTCGGACTCGTCAGACTCGGAGCGTCGAATACGGTACGCGTGGTGAGCTTCGTCATTGAAAACGAGAATATTCTTCTTAGTACCAATTTCTCTTCCAAGAACATGGTTAATGACTGCTGCGTCGCTTTCGACATACTTCAGCGATTCAACTCGAGCTTTTACTAGGTTACCAGATTTGTCTCGTTCTTCGTCAATCACCCTGATCATTCCTGCACCCACTTGCCGGGCGAAATCTTCAGGCGTGAGATACCGCTTACCGCGAGCGGTAGTTGTTTTCGATCCGATGAGAATATTTTCTACGGCCCTTGTAGGGACTCCAGCTTTTGAAACCTTTGAGCTTACTCCGCCAACCTGCACTATCTGTGGCTCAAAGATATGCCAGTTGGTGATGATAACGTGACCCATACTAAGCTGTGGCATGAGATGGCCGGGAACCAAGTCCCGGGTGCGATAGATGCTCGCTTCACCAAGTTGTGGATTAAGTTCCTGCAGTCGGTTCTTGATTGTGATATTGGGACAGACGATGAGAACGACGTCGGAGAATTCCCTGCGGGACCTGTCCTGCATTTTGTTCAAGATACTCCAGGCGGCAAGCATTCCCATGACCATTGTTTTTCCGCTTCCAGTAGCCATCTTGCAGGCATATCTGGTGAACGCATCGTTGCCTTTCTCCTTACTGTCCTGACCCGGCTCGTCGAGTGGGATGTCCACTCCTTGAAGGAAATCCGCTCGCGCTTCTTTAAGGAAGATAATTGTCTCTACTGCCTCCAACTGCGCGAAAAACAATCGCGTCTCACGGCCATCGCGAGTCCAATATTTCAGAAGCTCCAATGTTGTGCGGCTGGCTCCGGAATAGTCCGCACTCTTCCACTGCTTCACTCTCTCACGAATTCGGTTGACCAATTTTAATTCAATCACCGTTCCAAGATCTTCAGCCCCAAAAAGTGCAGGCTGAGATCCGGGCGGCTTATAATAGTAGCTTGCCGGACGGCGACCGGGAATTCGCTGAGACGTTTCGCCCTCCATGATCTTCCAGTATTCTTTGGGCTCTTCGTAGGGCGAGTTAAGTATTGGTTCGGGAACTTCGAAGTTGGTCATAAACGAAAAGCTTTTTGAATCTGATCCAAAGCCTCTTTCACGTCAGGGTGTATTTCTTCGGCAAGCATTGTTGTTGCTATCTTGTAGTATTCCTGGTAGGGAAAAGCAGGAAGACCTCCCGTATTGAGTATAGGAGGCAAGACAATTGTCCGAGCCTTTTTTGATTCAAGATATGCCTCAACCAAAGCGTGATCACCCAAAGGATCTTGAATCCACTCAGCGGTAAATGTCTTGAGGAGGTAAGTGTCAAAATCACTCTTAGCTTGCTGTGCTGCCGCTGGTCCTATTTGATCTTCCAGGAATCGCCAGAGAGCTGCTGGGTGTACAAGATAACTTTCTATCTCATAACGCCGCCACCGCAAGCGTTGCAGACCCTGACCGGTTATCTTAGTTGATTTTCTATCCGCATGAGCATCGCCATCAACCAGCTCAAGGCCGGGCAAATCATCCCTCATGAGTTTCAATGCTTCGTAATGCTCCTTCGCGGGAATCCCTTCAGCTCCCTCCCGTGGCTGAATCACTGTTCTTTGCCAGAAAAGGCGCGTCGTAAGAGTCTCGTACGCTGGATGTTTTAGCACACGCGCCCAAGCTCGTAGAATCTCCAAATCTGTGTAGTTCTCAGTGTAGAGAATGCCCGGTGCATCAAGAGCAAGGGTCAAATCGACGTTGGATAAGCATCCTAATGATTTAATCAATGTGCTCTGTTGATCGCTCGTCGACAACATTCGCGGACGGTCGAGCATGGCGCAGAGTGTTGATGGGTCCACGGCGTTGATGATCTTCTCCGAATGAGTGGCTATGATGAGTTGAGATTTCTGTTCTGCGGCTACCGATCGTAGCTCTCCAAAGACAGCATCTTGAAGAATCACGTGCAGATGTGCGTCAGGTTCGTCAAGGAGAAGAATGGAAGCCGGTCTTGTTGTAAGAAATGTCAACAACATCAGTATTTGCTGAAAGCCGCTCCCTGCACTAGCAATGTCAAACGCGGCGGCGCCCGGCTTCGGCCTATATTCTGCCACTATGAATGCACCTCGACCATTCGGCGGAAGCAATTCATAACCAAAAAGAGACATTATCGATGATTGAAGTTTACTCCATGCTTTCTCGGAAGAGTGTGCTTGGAGCAATAGGTTACGCAAAACCTCTCCCGGCCGTGCCTGGCCCAATCGTTGTTCGAGATAAGGTTTTTGGTAGACAGGTTCATCTGTACTCAAGCCTGTCATTGGCGGAACGAAGACAATGTCGAAGCCGTCGAACTGAGCCGAGTGTGGGTCGACATCAGATTTTGGGCGAACATAAATCTGTTCTGTGCTGTTTGCAATCAACTCCATCGCAATTGACCAGCCGCTTACACTTTGCACTTCAATTTCAATTGTTCCGCCATATGATCTATCTCTCCACAACAGATCATAAGCTCGCAAAGGAACGGCCGAAAACGCTTGCCTTGCAATCGGCTTTTGCGAGTATCCGTTTCGCCTATTGAAATCGTTGAGAGTTCGCCACTCCGTCAATGCAAGGCCCCATGCAGCAATGGCTTGGAGCATTGTTGTTTTGCCGGTGTTATTCGGGCCTGCAAGAACAACATGACCCGGAATTTCGAAGGTGACCTCATCGAACTTCTTGAAATTGCGTATGACTACTTTCTTAATCATTTCCCCTCCTCTTTCAAATTTTTCACCACCATCAACTCATTTCCCCTGTCGTCAATCACTTTCACAGCTATCTGACCATGTTCGCCGGCTTCGAACGGTGCGCTGATGGCACCGGCAAGATGATCCCACACGGCTTCTTCGTATGTGGCTTTGAGAGCTTTCTTCAGATTATCCCATGCGCTTGTGCGGGGGAAGAACGCCTGACCGACGTGGAAGACGAGTCCGTTGTAGTCGGTATCGAGAAACCAGGCTGGCACATCGTTGCCGCTTCGGTGCTCGACGTCCATTGAGACGGGGTCGAACACATCCAGTCCGATCAACTCCACCTGATACTTTTCCCCTTCATCTTTGCTTTTTGCTTTTTGCCTTTTGACTTTGATCTCCGGCAATCCGCACACACTGAAGATCTGACTCGAGCGCATGTTCTTCAACAAGTCTCCCATCATCAGGTCGGGAGTGGCTTGCACATATGTCGCTGCGATGCCGACAGTCTCATCGCATTTTTCAATGAGCTGACGTGCATTTGCCTGAATGCTGAAGCCGATAACATACAGATGCGAGTAGCTCTTTGCCGTCGCTTCCTTCGCTGCTTCCCACACAAGCTTCTCACTCACAGCTCCGTTTTCAGGACCAAAGACAAGTGCGACGTACTTCTGCGAAAGACGAAGCATGCCTCTATTCTTCTCGTCTGCTTCAGCGACAGCATCGGTGAGTGTTGCTTTCTGGCCCGGGGCTGTTGCATCGACAACTGCTTCGGCCGAGAGGGACAAAGTTTTTGCCGGGGGCCGGACATTCTTAAACTGGATTGTCTTCCCCCCGTCGAGATGCAACAGTGGAGATCTTCGCAGCACTTCGATCATCCGTTGAACGAACGATCCGTACGATTCCTGTCCGTCTGAGTCTTCTTCTCCGTCTTCATCCCAATCCATGGGAGTTGGGATTGTTGCCTCAAAACAGAATGGACCGGTAACACGAGTAATTTTATTGATTTCTTCCGGGCGGTCGACAAGCGTTTCTTCCGCAGGCGGCTCATCATTGGCAATGCTCTTAAGAGTGACGTGAGGAACAATCCCGCCAACTTCTTCACCTTTGTTGTTCTGCTTCCGCTTGTACTCAAAACCGCCGACCGGTCCCCGGCTCTCATCTTTTAATTCATAATATGGGAAGGTTGCCGTGAGCAACCGCTGACGCGCAAGCGCAAGAGGGACACGGGAGGTATCGACGGTGACCCACCTTCTTCCCCACTGCTCGGCAACATACGCCGTTGTGCCACTGCCGCATGTTGGATCTAGAACTAGATCGCCGGGATCTGTGGTCATGAGAATGACAACGTTGAATTACTTTTGTAGTTAGTCTGAACAACATATATTATTTTCGTCCTCCAAGAACCCACTTATGCCGGTATCATCCAAGCAGCATTCAAGTCCCTAACAGGATAATCTGGTAGATAAATCGAACGATATCATATAGCTGTTTCCCTACATTGAATCACTCTATTCAAATTTTGCTAGTCTTTCTAATCCCTTTAATTGTCGTATGACCAATGCCGTCCTTTAGGCGGCTTAACAGTTTTTCCTTTGAATTCAATTCAATCGGCCTGCAGAAGGTCTTCTGCGATCATTGCTTGAAACATTGCCGATCGGGAAAGAGTCTATCCCCATCATCTATTACCTCATCTTCCTGTCGCCTCCGACTCACCGTCTGCTTTTTCGATCCAATCAAATTCGAATCGAATCTTCTTCACCTTCAACTTTCTGTATGAAAATTTGGTCGATATTTTTATACGTTCAATGTCTTTTGAATACCACAACAAATAATTGAGACTTGATCAGATAGCAATGTTGAAGCAGATCCCGGTCGTCTGTGGTCGAAAGATACGCAAACTTACGAAATTTTCCTCTCCAAACACTTCATCCATCACCTCACGCACATGGTGCACGTTCTCGTCGCTTATCTGCACAAACACACTGCCGCTTGGGTGGAGGAGGTCTCGTGCAAGAAGAAGCCGGTCGCGCATGTAGGTGAGGTAACTGTGGAGACCAAGCTCCCAGGTATCGCGGTAGGCTTTTACCATCTCCGGCTCGCGGGTCATGTCCTCGTCGTCGTTGTGGCCAACGTCCCGCTTCCGCACAAAGGGCTGGAAGTTGCTCCCGAACTTTACGCCGTAGGGTGGGTCGATGTAAATCATCTGCACCTGTCCGCCGAGCCCTTCATAATGGAGAAGCGAGTTCATCGCCACGAGCGAATCGCCCAAAATCATCCGGTTTACCCACTCGTCCGAATACTCGTAGGCTTTCAGTACCTGGTCGGTCACGGAGCGCTGCGGGTCGCCAAACAGGTCGAACATATCTATTTGCTTGTCGCGCTTGTGCCCTTTGAGCGTCTCAATAATGGCTTTGGTGGAGAGACGTTCGTGAACAAAAAGCGGAAGCGTCGGCACGTCGAACGAGAGCCGCTCGGCCTTGCCCGCCCAATTAAGGAAGGGCTTGCTTATCGCCTTTAGTTTTGCGGCGGCAGTTTTTGCCTCGTCTAATTTTTTAGCGTCGAGAATTTCGCGAAGAAGTGATTCGCCCTCTTCCCGTGCAGGGTTCTTCCCATCCCACTCCATCGCCGGCGACAGCGAAGAGTCGGTACTTGTACTCCTTCGGCGGTTTTTTCTTTTTGAATTGAGATTGCGTGCCTACCTCCGGCCGTAATAAACTCGAAGCCTCCGGGTGACGATAGACTCCAGTTGTAGGTGGTACTTTAGGTCGGGGAGTGTGCTTCTTAGCTTTTGCCATTCTGGGGGGAGGAATGAAATTGAAAAATCAGAAAAACGAGAAACCGCAGATATAGGATATCGTGTTCGAAAAAATCATCAAAGTTAATTGCTAAAGATGTCCTACATCTTCCCTTTCCGAAACCTGCGGTGAAATCTAATGAAAATTCTCAACAACGTCAACGTTTTCGCATCCAGAAAGCGATAGTGGTACACTTTCAAAGTAAAAGTCATTCCGGCGAAAGCCGGTCGATGACTCGACTCGTCGGGAATCCATTCAATTTAGCCTGGATGTCCCCCTGGGGGGACATGACATTTTTCATTCTAAATATTTCAGGTTCACAATTATTCATTGGCAGGCTATAAACACAAACGGCTCGTTGAAGAACGAGCCGTTTGTGTTTCGATAACTTACGCACGACTGGCGCGCATGGCGCAGTTTATGCGCTCTATCTTATCCCGAACATCGCCACGGAATTTTGTGCAAACTCGACAAGCGGACCGAAGTAAAGTCCAAGCGCCAGCGTCGGAACGAGAAGGACGATTAACAGGACAATGTTCGATGCTTCGAACGCTAATGGTTCCGTCGGCCCCTCCGCATCGCGCAGGAACATATTGCGGAAAATTCTGACATAGTAGTAGAGAGAAACGACGCTATTGAGCGCACCGACAATTGCCAGCCAAATTAATTTTGCCCTGATCAACGCAGCAAATAAATATAATTTTCCGATAAAACCGGCGGTCGGCGGCAATCCTGTAAGGGAGATGAGAAATATTGCCATCGCGACTGCCAGGAACGGCGCCCTCGCGCCGAGCCCTTTGTAATCACGGATCTCCTCGCTCCCCGTTTTATTGGAAACGAGCATCACAACGTAAAATGCTCCAAGGTTCATGAATAAGTAGACAACGAAATAGATCATCGTTGCGGCAAAACCGTCGTTCCCCAACACCACGAGCCCCAAGAGCATGTAGCCGGCCTGTGCGATGCTCGAATACGCGAGAAGCCGCTTGACGTTATCCTGCCAAATGGCAACGAGGTTGCCGAGCGTCATCGTCAGCACCGAAATGATCATGAGGACATTGGTCAGCTCAAAACCTTTGATCGTTGCCCACAACCCGAGAGGTACGTTCAGCATGGTTGGATTGGTGAATGTTACTTTCAAGAACCGCATCAGCATTGCGAAACCCGCAGCTTTCGAACCGACGGAGAGAAAAGCCGTAATCGTAATCGGAGCGCCTTCATACACATCCGGCGTCCAAAAATGGAAAGGCACTGCTGAAATTTTATATCCAAAACCGGCAAGGGCAAGCACGCCGGCGATGAGCAGTGCAAGTTTTCCCGTACTGCCTTGCGAAAGAATTTGATTGATCGAATAAATATCCAGCGATCCGGTCAGTCCGTAAATGATGGAAATGCCGTACAACATCAACCCCGATGAGAGTGCGCCGTAAATGACATACTTCAACGATGCCTCGGCGGAATGAGGAACCTCTTTTGTGAAACCGGCAAGGATGTATGAGCTAATGCTCGTCAGTTCGAGCGAAAGATACATCATCAGCAAATTCGAGGAGCCTACCATCAAGAACATTCCCGTTGTCATCGCAACGAGCAGCGCATAATATTCGCCGATCCGGCGAAACGAGGCATTCACTTCATTCGACGCGATTGAGAACATGACAATAAAAAGTGCGCTGGCGATGATGACGAATTTGAAGAACACGGAGAAAGGGTCGACCGCCAACATGTTGTTGAACGTCGAGACATTGACACCCATTTCCTCCGCAACGTAATATGCCGTCGCGGCAAATCCGCCGAGCACAATTCCTGCAACGATCGCTTTTCGTTTGAACACAAGGTCGGCAACGATCGCACTGAGAAACGTGAACACGAGAGCGAACTCAGGGCGGACGTAGCCCAGGCTTTGTAAGATTATGTCAAGCATGTGATTGTACATTCTTTCACGTTGAAGTTACCTGCCGAGCAAAGCGGCGTTCGCGCCTTCCCGGACAAAGTCCACAAGATGATTTGCCGACGCGTTCATCAGGTCCAGCATCGGCGCAGGATAGATCCCCAGGAAAATGACGATGATCGCAAGAGGAACGAGGGCAACGAGTTCTCTCGCGTTGATATCCGGCAATTCCTTCCACCTGTCAGGTAGAGTCCCAAGGAAGACTCTCTGCAGCGTCCACAACATGTACGCTGCCGTGAGTATGATGCCGAGCGTCGATGCAATCGTCAGCCAACGGAAGGTTTGGAACGCGCCAAGGAACGAGAATGCCTCCGAGATGAACCCGCTGAGCCCCGGCAATCCGAGCGCCGCGAAAAACGCAATCACCATGACGGCGGAGTACTTCGGCATCTGGTTCATTAATCCGCCAAAATCGTCCAGCCCGCGCGTATGCGTCCGGTCGTAAATAACGCCGACAATCAAGAAGAGCATTGCGGTGATTGTGCCGTGGTTGAACATCTGGAAGACGGCGCCCATCATTCCCTGGGTGTTCATCGCCGTCATACCGAGGATAACAATACCCATGTGGCTGATGGAGGAATAGGCGATCAGCTTTTTAAAATCTTTCTGTGCCATGGCGCATAAAGCACCATACACAATGTTGATGAACCCGATGAACGCGAGAGGATACAAATAGTGCATTGCCGCATCGGGGAAAATCGGGAACGCAACGCGCATCAGACCGTACGTTCCCATCTTCAACAGCACGCCGGCGAGGATAACGCTGATTGCCGTCGGCGCCTCGACGTGAGCATCTGGAAGCCATGTATGAAACGGAAAGAGGGGCACTTTGATGGCAAATCCGATGAAGAGAGCAATATACGCGACGTAACGCCAATACGTGTTGAGCCCGGAGAGGATCGAGCCGGGTTCGAAGTTTGCAGGGTTCATCATCGCAAGCATATTGAACGAGTGGATCTTCTCCCCCGTTGCCGGGTCAACGACGCTCACGCTGAAATAAAGCGCGAGCAGAGCAAGAAGCATCAACACCGAGCCAAACAATGTATAGATAAAGAACTTGATCGCGGCATATTCACGCCTCGGCCCTCCCCATACCCCGATAAGGAAATACATCGGCAGCAGCATGAGTTCCCAAAATACATAAAAAAGGAAAAAGTCGAGGGCGACAAAAACGCCCATCATACCCGTATCAAGAAGGAGAAGAAGCGCGAAATACCCTTTGACCGATTTCTCTATTTTCCATGAAGCAATGACGGCGACAAATGAAATAAGCGCAGTGAGAAGAACCATCGGCGCGCTGATGCCGTCGATGCCGACAAAGTAATCGATATGGATACGCCCGAACCATGAAATACTTTTAATGTCGATCCACGTGAAGAGTTCCTTGAACTGCATCGTATCGGCATTGTTGATACCGGCCACGCCGCGGTTAAAATTCGTGAAGATGATTCCTGCGAGCACAACTTGCAGTATCGTTACCGCAAGCGACGCCCAACGCGTTACAGTGTTGTTGTTCTTCGGAAGCACAAGGACAATGATCATTCCAAGAATCGGAAGGAATGTTATCCATGTGAGTACGCCGAGACCGAGGATCGTAAATGCCATAGCGAAAAATTCCTAATAGTTTGTTTTTCCTAAACTTTTCATTACACAGAGCGATAGATAAAAAAGAAAACCATCACCCCGAATAACACAAATGCAATATATGTCTGCACGCGTCCGGTTTGGAGCTTCCTGAACATCAATCCGAATAACCCGGTGAGATAGGCGAGAAAATTCACCATACCGTCAACAACGATGCTGTCAAACCTGCCGCTCGCAAAGGATGTTATCCGTGTGACCGAAGCGACACCGTTCACAATACCGTCGATCACCTTGCTATCGAACCATGCCAGGACTCGGGAAAGTCCGACCGTGCCTGCAACCGCAGTTGCATGGTACAATTCGTCGAAATACCATTTGTTAATAAGAAATGAATGGACGGGTGAAAGGGCTTTCGCGATTGTCTCCGCGTTGATTTTCTTCCAGTAATACGTCCCAAAGGCGAGAAGAATTCCGAGCCCGGCAACCGATAAGGACAAATACATCGCGGTGAGGTGTGCGTTATGGAGTGCCTCTTCAAACATTTCGGCTGAAGCGGCGGCGACGGTATTCGGCACAACGCTCATCGGCCGTTCGACTGCGTGAAAAAACCAGCCGCTCGAGGCCCCAAACGGGTTGAAGCTGTAAAAGGCGAAAAACGACAAACATGCGAGAACGATAAGCGGGATGACCATGGGCTTCGGCGATTCATGGAGATGCTCGAAGCGTGCAGCATCTTTATGTTCCCCTAAAAACGTGAGAATCAGAAGACGGAACATGTAGAAGGAAGTCAATCCAGCGACAAAAAATCCGATGACCGGGATGAGAATGTGGCCGGTGAGGGTCCCGAACGCCAGCGAGCCCGCCAAAATCTCATCCTTGCTCAAAAACCCCGACGTGAGCGGCACCCCGGAGATTGCCAGCGTATAGACGACGAAAGCCCAGAACGTAACCGGCATTTTATTTTTCAACCCGCCCATGTTTCGAATGTCTTGCGCATCGGTTTGGTGGTCATGCTGGTGATGAAGCGCATTGTGCATCGCATGAATAACGGAGCCCGACGCCAAAAACAACCCTGCTTTGAAAGCAGCGTGAGTGACCAAATGGAAAAAACCGGCGGTGTAGGCGCCGACTCCCAATCCCATCACCATGTATCCAAGCTGGCTGACGGTAGAATAAGCGAGAACTTTCTTGATGTCGTTTTGTGCAATCGCAATTGTGGCCGCGATGAACGCTGTGATCGCCCCGATGTAGGCAATGAACACAAGCGCATCCGCTGTCATCAGGGGGAAGGCACGTGCAACGAGATAGACGCCCGCCGCCACCATCGTTGCGGCATGAATCAAAGCACTGACAGGCGTGGGTCCTTCCATGGCGTCGGGGAGCCAGACATGCAGGGGGAATTGCGCAGATTTCCCGACCGCTCCGCAGAAAATCAGGATGCCGGCGGCGGTCAGCCACGGGTTGCTGTCGAACGGAATATGCCCGTTCGCAATAGCGGAAAAGATCCCTTCAAATGTTAAGGTGTGAAAATTCGCCCAGAGAATATTGATGCCGATAAACATGCCAACGTCGCCGATGCGGTTGACGATGAACGCTTTCATCGCTGCGTCCGAGGCGGACTTCTTTTCATACCAATGGCCGATGAGCAGATAAGAGCTGATACCCACCAGTTCCCAGAACACGTACATCATGAAAAAATTATTCGTGATGACGATGCCGAGCATCGAGAAAGAGAAAAAGCCGAGATAGGCAAAATAGCGAGAATAGCGGATGTCGCCGCTCATATAGACGGTCGAGAACACATGGATAAGAAAACTGATGAGCGTGACAACAACTAACATGATCGCCGTAATATTATCGATCATGATACCGAGGTCGAGCTTTAACTGACCAATGCCGGCAACCGTTTTGAAATCAACCCAGGTGAAGGTATAGTTCAACAGCTCGTCATGGAAGAAAATCAGCTTTGTGAAAAGAATACCGAGAGACATCAGCAGCGAGAGGCCGAGGATCGATGTCGCAATGACGTCACCTTGCCGGGGAAGTTTTTTCCCGAAAAAAATAAGGAGCAAAAAACTGAGCAGCGGCAATAGCAGAATAGCAGTCGCAAGCTGAAGCAGTAATTCTTGAGTCATAAAGAAGGTATCAAGGGTAAATTAAAATAATGCAACATTAAACGGACGCAAATGCCGTTCACTCTCTCATTGAATCCACTTCATCGACATTCACCGTATTGAACTGTTGATAAATGTTCAAGACAATTGCCAGCGCGACAGCGGCTTCGCATGCAGCCAGAATAATCACGAAGATCGACGCCATTTGTCCGTCGAGGTTCATCGTGCCGTAACGGCCGAACGCGATAAAATTGATATTGGCGGAATTGAGTATCAATTCAATTCCCATCAGCACCATAATCGCGTTACGCCGCGTGATGACAGTATACACGCCGAATGAAAAAAGAATGGCACTGATGAACAGAAAGTGCATTAACGATACGTGAATGGGCATTGTGTTCAATAGTCAGTATTCAGTAATCAGTTGCTTCAGAAGCAGAACTTAAAATCTAAAATTTATCGCTTACAACTTTTAACTCCCCCGTTTTCGTTCCCGGCGTGCGATCATCGCAGCACCGAGCATAGCGACGAGAAGGACGACGGAAGCGACTTCGAAGGGAAGCAGGTACGACGTCATCAAGGCTCTGCCAATGCCGACAGCTGTCGTCCGTGTTTCAACATTTGCCCCGGCCTGGACCGGCCAATCGGTGATCCAAAAAATTCCGCACAAAGTCCCTACAAGAACTGCGACCAGAATTGACGCCGGCAGCACCCGCAGCGTCCCCGTTTTCATTTCCACTCCGATCACCTTCGTCGTTAACATAACGCCGAACAAAATCAGAACGAGGATACCGCCGACGTAGACGAGCACTTGTGTAACAGCAATAAAATCGGCATTTAACATGACATACAATCCGGCGACGCCGAAAAAAGTAAACATCAATGAAAATGCCGAGCGGACAATACTCCTGGAGAACGCGACGATGGCAGCAGAAACGACTGTGATAAGCGCAAAGAAGTAAAATATGACGTCAAAAAGCGTAAGCGATGAGAGTTGATCCATACTTATTCTGGTTTTTGCTGTGAACTTTCAGGCTGCGGAGAGGCGGCGGCTTTGGCCTCGGCAGCGGCTTTTGCGGCAGCTGCGGCGGCGGCTTTTTTCGCGGCGGCTTCTTCTTCCATTTTCTTTGCTTTGCCTCGCGCCGTTTCAATCTCGGCGGGCGTCATCGTGCTGAAGCTGTAGATCAAATTGTGACGGTCAAATTCCGAGAATTCATACACGTCGGTCATCTTGATACATTCGGTCGGACAAGGATAAACGCACAATCCGCAGTAACAGCATTTCGCGATGTCGATGTCAAACACAGGAACGTGGAGACGTTTCTTCTGTCCGGTGGACGTCGTCCCCAAATTATCTTCTGGAGTCGATTTTATCGTTTCGATGGAGATACAATCCACCGGGCATGCCATGGCGCACTGGTCGCAGCCGATGCAGTCGTCCATATTCACGTACAGACGGTTGCGAGCACGTTCCGGCAGTTTCATCTTCACGGTCGGATATTGAATCGTCACCGCTCTCGTGAACAGATGCTTGAACGTAATACGCATCCCTATCGTTGCGGTTTTGAGTCCTCTATAAATATTGTCGAAATATTCTACAACGGGATTCATTCGTTCCTCTATAACTCCTTTTACCACACCAACACTAAGCCGAGCCCAAGCACACAGGCAAAAGCAAACGGCGTCAAGACTTTCCACGACATGTACATCAACTGGTCGACGCGAATCCGGGGAAGCGTCCATCGAAGCCAGATGTTCAAGCAAACAAAGAGCATGCCTTTCGAAATAAACCAGAACGCTCCCCACCAGGGTCCAGTCATGAAAGATTTGAACGGGCTCGCCCACCCTCCGAAAAAGATTACCGTGGCAACCGCGGAAACGGCGAAGAGGTTTGCATACTCCGCCAGATAAAAAATCGCAAACTTCATTCCGCTGTATTCGGTCATATATCCCTGTACCAGTTCGGATTCAGCTTCGGGAATATCGAACGGCGTCCGATTCACTTCGGCCATCGACGAAATATAATAAACGACAAATAAAATCAGCATCAGTGGGATGACGATAAGCTTTTTCATCAAAGGAAGCGTTCCTCCGAGAATCATCCAGTGCATGATACCGCCGGTTTGGAGGGTGCTCAATTCCTGAAGGCTCATCGTTCCTGCAAGCATGACAACGCCGAGAATCGCGAAAGCGGAAGGAATTTCGTAGCTGACAATTTGCGCGGCAGAGCGCAACGCGCCGAAGAGGGACCATTTGTTATTCGAAGACCATCCTGCCATCAGCAATCCAACAACAACGAGGGAGGAGATCGCGACAATATAGAAAATGCCAATATTGATATTGCTGCCGATGAACGCGGAGCTGAACGGCAGCGCTGCAAACGCGGCATATGATCCCATGAAAACAATGTACGGGGCCATAATAAACAACGGCTTGTCGGCCGCGGTAGGAATCGTGTCTTCCTTTTGAAGGAGCTTCAGCATATCGGCAATCGGCTGCAATGTGCCGTGCCATCCGGTCCGCATATATGCAAGGCGGTCCTGCATATGCGCTGCGATTTTCATTTCAAGATAAATGGCAACGAGCGCATACAGCAAAATGAAGAGCAAAGGAATCGCCGCTATGATAACGTTCACGACGAGCGCATTGCCGACAAGAGATGTGAGGAATTGTTCCATGGAATCAGGTTTCAGTGCTCAGTATTCAGTAATCAAAACTCGGTATTCAAAATAGCCACAATGTGACGAGAAGACTGTTCATTGGTAATTGTTCACTGTCGACTGATTATCGGTCTACTTCGCCGAGGACGATGTCGACGCTGCCGATAATGGCAACAAGGTCGGCAATCATCGCTCCACGGGAAATTTCGTTGATGACGCTTAAATTGACGAACCCCGGTGAACGTGCCTTGATGCGGTACGGCGTCCCCGTTCCGTCGCTTACGATGTAAAATCCCAGTTCACCGCGGGGCGATTCTGTGCGGGCATACACTTCGCCGGGATTTGGACGGATGCGTTTCGGAATTGCCGATTGAACATCGCCGTCCGGAATTTGGGCAAGGGCCTGCTCGATAATCCGTACACTCTGTTCCATTTCCTTCATCCGCACGATGTGCCGGTCCCAGCAACTGCCGACCGGACCCGTCTCGCCTGTGCCGACAGCAACGTCCCACTCGAATTTATGATAGACCGAATACGGATCGTCGTGGCGCAAATCCCAATTCACACCGGACCCTCGGAGCATCGGCCCGCTGCATGCATAGTTAACCGCAACGTCCGCAGGCAGAACACCCGTGTTGGCGGTGCGTTTAATAAAAATTTCGTTGTAGGTCAACAGGTTGTTGAAATCGCGTATTTGCGGTTTAAAGTAGGCGCAAAATTCTTTTGCCCGTGCGACAAAATCGGACGGAATGTCGTGCGACAGCCCGCCGATCCACATGTAATTATAGAGCAGGCGCGCACCGCATGTCATTTCGAAAAGATCGAGGATTTTTTCCCTGTCGCGGAAACAATAGAGGAAGGGAGTGAATGCGCCGATATCGATCCCGTACGTCCCGACCGCGATCAGGTGGCTGGCAATCCGCTGTAACTCCGCCATAATCACACGGATGTATTCAACTCGTTCAGGAACCTGGATCTTCAACAGCCGTTCCGCAGCAACAACGTAGGCGAATTCGTTGTTCATCGAACAAACATAATCCATCCTGTCGACGTAGGGAATCACCTGCTGGTAATTCGTCATGTGCTCGGTGTGTTTCTCGAAACAGCGGTGCAAATAGCCGATGTGAGGGACGACGTCGACGACAATTTCTCCATCAACAACAAGCTCGAGCCTCAGCACACCGTGTGTCGACGGATGCTGCGGTCCCATGTTGATGATCATCTCTTCGGTGCGAAGAGGTTTTCCGCTTGAAGTCTTCGGCGGAGCTGTAATAGTTTCAGCCATGGTTGTGAGCGTGTTAATACGGAACTTTCATTCCATTATAGTATTCAGGCACCTGATAATCTTTTCGGAGAGGATGCCCTTCCCAGTCGTACGGAAGAAGAATTCGCCGTAAATCAGGATGGCCGATAAACGTGATGCCGTACAGGTCGAACGCCTCCCGCTCGTGCCAATTGGCAGTTTTCCAAATCGACTCGACCGATTGAACGTTTGGGGCGTCGGTGGGAACTTCAACCTTCAGCGTAATTTTATGCCGCTTGACCATCGAAAATAACTGATAGACAGCGGCAAGCCTCCCTTTCAAATCAACGCCGGACAAGCACGAAAGAAAATCAAACAGCAATTCTTCATCATCGCGAAGAAACTTCGCCGCCTCTAGTATGTGCTTGGGGGAAATTTTTATGTACGGGTCAACGGGATTGTCGAGCTTGGTTTCGATGCCGATGTCGGGGACACCGGCAAACCTGGCTGAGAGCTTGTCTGCAATTTCTTGGGGAGTCATACGGCTGATTGATCGTCGTTCGAATTACGCAATTTTTTTCTTCGCGAGACTTTCGTTTCGCACTTTTTCCTGCAGTTTCATCAATCCTTCAATCAATGCTTCCGGACGGGGCGGACAGCCCGGCACATAAACATCAACCGGGATAACGCGGTCAACGCCCTTGAGCACATGGTACCCATGCTCCCAATACGGCCCGCCGCAATTCGAGCAGCTGCCCATCGAAATCACATACCGTGGTTCCGCCATCTGGTCAAACAGTTTTTTGATCCGGGAAGCCATCTTTAACGTTACCGTGCCGGAGACGATCATCACATCGACTTGGCGCGGAGTGGCGCGAGGTATGACGCCAAAGCGCATCATGTCGAAATTAGAGGCGGATGCCGCCATCATTTCGATGGCGCAGCACGCAAGCCCGAATTGCAATTGGTACAGCGACGAAAGGCGGGCCCAATTCAGCAAACTATCGAGCGACGTAATGACGATATTGCTGTTATCGAACTGTTTGTCGAGAAGTCCCATCGTTTTTTCCTTACGCTGCTACGTGTTCGTTGACATCAGGAGCATCATCCGAGACGACACCGACTCCCTTGATGTACCGTGACACTTTCGGTACCGGCTTATCCCAATCCAGATCTCCCTTCACCCAAACGTATGCATATCCGACAATCAAGATTGCGAGGAACACAACCATCTCAATAAATGCGAACATGCCAAATTCTTTAAAGACGAGCGCCCATGGAAAGAGAAATACAACTTCGACGTCGAAGATGAGGAAGATGAGCGCCACGATGTAAAAGCGGATGTTGAATTTTACCCATGAATTGCCGATCGGCTCTTCGCCGCATTCATACGTTGAGAGTTTGCTAGGGTAGGGACGGCGCGGACGCAACGCCCATGAAGCTGCGAGGCCGCCTCCAGTGAAGACAGCTCCGATGAGGAGAAAAATTAATATTCTGCCAAAGTCAGTGAACATAAAAGTATTTTTTCGTCGGAAAAAACATGGCAAAAGAATGTACAACGGGCAGCTTCAATATAGAAACCTCATCCCACTGTATCAAGTACTCTCGCAAGCGTCAGGCGCTTACTTCAGCAATGTACCGGTCCACATCGCGCGCAGCCGTGGATGTCGGATAATCTTTCTTAACCTTTTTCAGCAGCTCGACAGCCCGGTCTTTTTCCCCCGACTTTCCAAAATTGCGGGCGGCATTCACCAAATTGTCGGCTGCGTTCGGGTCATCGCTATTCTTCAAAGCAGCTTTCTCATAGTTCTCAGCCGCTTTTTTGAAATTCCCTTTCGCTTCGTAACACGCCCCGATACCAGCAATGGCTGAATTTTCAACCAGAGTGTTGCTGCTGCCGCTGAAATCATTAAAATACTCTAGCGCTTTATCGTAATTCTGAGAATTGTAATAGGCATTGGCAAGGTAAAATTTTGCAATGTTCCCTGCTTTGGTGCTGCCGTAATTGTCGACGATCGACTGCAAACCGCTGATATTCCTTTCGGGAATTCCATTAATCGCAATCTGATACTGGCCGTTATCGTAAAACGTAAATACTTTTGCCAGTTCAGAAGTCGCACGATCGTCGTTGGCGCGCATGTTATTTGAATAAAACCACAACGCTACCGCAAGAACGGCCACAACGCCGGCGACCGTTGAAACCCGTTTCTTGTTTTCGTCGTACCATACCTGAGCTTTGAAATATGTTGTGACGAGCGCGTCTTCTTTGATGACTCTTTGTGAAATTTTTTTCTTGGCACGAAGCATAGTAATCGAATATTATTTAGTGTATGAATCGCTCGTACGCTCGTCGGGAGTCGAACCCGAAACCTTCAGCTTCGGAGGCTGACGCTCTATCCAGTTGAGCTACGAGCGCGGGGAACTTCCCGAAAAGTCTACTGTAATCTTGTCTTTTCCTTCGGCTGATAACTTTTGGAGAAAATATCAATTAAGTTCTACCGAAGTCGGTCACTACTTTAGTCACCACTTGCCAAAATAAAAAACGCCGAGCAGCGAGGCTTCCGACCTTAGACACTCAGCGTCTCACTCTTGCGAGTGAAAGAACTCTTTGTTTATTCGGAAGTTCGCTTTTTAGGTCTGTGGAAAGATAAGAAAAAGAGAGGCTTTTTACAAGAAGAAAATCTATTTATTGCATATGCTCACTTGTAGATTTTCCGCTTGAGTCTTTTGGAGAGGAAATATAGAAAACAAAGCGTCTGTATGATTACCTGAAGAATGAAAAGAGTGCTAAATGTCTTAATTAATGACCACAGCAAGATCAAAACATATGATATTATTAGTCCCTTTTTACCCTTAATATGGAATGCGAAATATTGTATTGCAATAAGGACTAATTGATATATGATTACTGCTGCTGATATTTTCATCCTTATTTATCTATATGATCGACTGAGTCAGTCAGTAAAGCGACAAAGTACCTTGCGCATGAGATTGACAAGTGCGGCATATTGCTCTTTGTAAGTTCGATTGCATTTGATCTGGTCTTGAACGATTTCAGGATCGTAGAAACTGTCAAACTCCTGGTTAGATCGCATTGCTATTAGTTTGCCTTTGCCGATTTGGAATTGCCGGAAGGCATTAAGGAGATTATTTAATTTAGTATAATGATCGTCTTGGATGAAAAGCGAATTGCGATGTACGGTCATAATCGTTTGTTCCAGTTGCTTGCGGAAATCGCCCAGGTTATCCTTGGAGGCTTGCTCCCAGAGATTGTTTGCTACAACCTCCAAATCATAAATAGATGCCCATGTGGCACTATAGATTTCAAATTGGCGAGAATTGTAACGCTCCAACTTCGCTATTGAGATATTGACTGTAGCCTTGTATAGTTCGAGTTCACGGCGGTAGTTGGACTTTACTTGTTCGAGAGTTTGATTCAGCCTTGTTTTTTCCTGTTCGATGAAGTACTTAGCCCATAGTGTGGCAAAAAAAGATGGGATAGTCATTATGAGGAGACTTACGCCGCCAGCGGAATTGATAAAATGAATTATATATTGAATGACCTGATTCCCGTCCATGAAGACTCCACGAGATGTTGTTGAGGCAAATGATAAATGACTTTTTCGATTACGCCACAAGTAATTCGTGTGTTCTAATGGATTGCTTGAGCGACTGGTTAGAACACACGCGGTTCATAGATGGTGTTTTGTTGCTTTGGATTTACTCGGCTTTAAGATGAATTGCTTTTTCCTTTTTGCCGCTTGCCGCTGGAATAATTTCGTTGTGGCTTTAAACTATTCCAATACATTGTCAATTCACTTTTAAGTTCCTGCAATTTTTCAATTGGAACATCATCTCTTCCGATTTGCCCTAATGCAGAAGAAAGTCTAAATGGGACTTTCCATCCTTTGTTTATCCGTATAAGTCGTGATAAAGAGAAATGTTTGAATGCTAAATCATCTTCGTTTTTTGACTTTAGAAGTTCACCTATCAAAACAATTAAATTAATTTTTAATTCAAGGTCGCCAGAGTTATTTATTGCTTCTATCGCCAGATTAAAAGCACTGTCGGTATTGCCCACTTCTTTAAATAATTCAGCAAGCTCCTTTTGAATAAACCATTCTTTTTTCCTTACTAATATCTGCTGTAATTCTTTAATTGCATCCTCAGAATTACCTAATTTCATTTTTGCAAGTGCTATCAATCTTTTAAACCAAATATCGTTTGAGTAATGGAATTTTTTAAATGTTTCAAGTGCAGTTTTTGATATGTCCAAGCATTCCTGATATTTCCCCAACTGCATGAGCGCCCTTGATTTGTAGGCATACCAATTTTCTCTGTCGGATGCAAACTCCATCTGAACTAATCTATCCTTCTTCTCAACTTCTCTTGACTCACAATCAGTCTTCAATCGGTTAGATGGTATCAAATCACAAAATTCATTCACAAGTTTCCAGTTAGTATTTGCTTTTTTCTTTTCAACTTTAGGGACAATGTTGAACAGTTTTGAGCATACACTGTATGAATAAATAGTGTCATACTTTAATAAAAGTGGGACAACTTCCTCAATCAGCTTTACTGTTTCAGATTTACTGATTATCGAATTGTCATTTTCGTCAATCACTTCCTCATCATCAAATGCATCAGTTTCAGATTCGTGATTATTTGCAAGATGATTCTCAGATTTGTATTTATCGTAAAGAAGCCAGCCATAAGGAATAAGAATATATTCATCTGTATTGTTATTAATGGCAACCTTGTATAGTTCAAGAAACTTAAAAGCTGGATCAATTTTGTTCGTGCATCGCAATGCGTTAATCATTGCTGAAACTAAATAACTGTTACCTCCGATTTCCTTTGATGAAAATGCCGATTTATTTTCTTTGAAATGGTTCAAAGCGTCGAGATACTTCTTTTCTCTGGTTAGCTTTAAAATCGTTTGGCTAAATTGTATCAATGTGCGTGGCATACAATAAACCTGTCATTGCAGAAGTGTATTAATCTCGTTAGTCAAGCCTGTCGTTCGCGCGTTTACAATTTCTGTATTCTTAAAAACCCTATTTGCGTCATACCAAAACTTGTATGTAGCTATATAGCCATTTCTTTTGAATTCATAAATCTCGTGATAAAGTTTGTGCTCAATACTACTGATAATAATATTTGATGATTCCATTTTAACCTTTATGTTCTCGTAAAATACTTTCATAAAGGGGTCATTGAATTCAAAAGGTATTTCATTTTGTGATTCAGCAGTCTCTTCTTCGGGCAAAATGATTGCCTTATTTTCAAGCTGCGCTAATACTGAATTGATTCCATCGGCGAATGAATTTGAGGGTGTCGGTTTTTCAATACTCGAAATTTTGTTTTGGCCATTGTAATGAATTTTAAATGTGACGCTTTCCTTTCCTCGTGAAAAGGTATAACGCTCCAAATAATCTGTATGTCTAATAGAGATAATATTCAGGTTCGCATCCTTTAAGATATCATTGACAGCGAGGAAGATGTTTTTAAGAAATGGGGTTTCATTTGGAAAATCAAATGGAATATCCATTTCTAAAATCTCATCGCTCAAAACTAAAACACCTTGTTTAGGCACAATGTTTTCAATTCTTGACGGTTGAAGATGGCTGCCAATTGTGAAATGCGGTTCATCAAGAGTGAATAAGTTTTCTTTTGCTCTTGTAATTCCTGTGTATAACCAGCGGAAATAACTTGAGTTGAAATAACCCATTGATGTTTTGCAATTCAAAAAAACATTTTTCCATTCTCCGCCTTGAGCTTTATGACAAGTAACTGCATAACCAAACTTAATTCTCAAAGCGTTAAAGTATGGGTCTGCTCTTAACGTATCTTTAAATTCAGTTGTTCCTGCTTTAAGTCTTGGGTGACGAATTTTGAAGTCAATATAAATTGCTTTTAATTCATCTGAACTCAAATCTCTGTCGTTTGAGTAGAGTAGATTTTCGATTATCAAACTATCAATTTCAACTTTCTGTTGTTCTTCGTTTGTGAAAGCAATCGTTGTGTTTCTGAATGCCAGCGGCACATCCACTTCAATTATCTTCCCATGTCTGTCCTTTCTTTTTAGTTTAATTACTCGGCTTTCAGCAATTGGTGAAACCTGTCTCACCATTCCAAAATCGCCGTTAAGTAATTCTATCTTTTTGTTATAGTTGTTGCTTACTAAAATTACTTTATCACCCACTGTAATTTGTTTATGATTCGGAAAAAAGTGATTTCTTGCAAAATCGTTATACTCTTTGACTAACGCATTTGAATAAGCCAGAATAATAGTTTCATCATCAATAGTGTTGTTGCAAGCTTGTAAATACTTTGACAGAAGTTCCTCGTGTTTTATTTTGTTTATGTCTTGGTAATTTGTTTGAATGTCAAGTTGGCTGAAAATGTTTTCCCTTAATGATGTACTAATACTCGTTGCATTGTGAAGTATACCGCTGTCGGCTTTTTGTCTGACAACCTCCGTTAGCTCAAACTCTTTGGAGCCAATGCAACAATTGTCCTTCAAATATTTGCTATCTAATGCAGGCGAAAAATTCATATTGACCGGCGGTAACTGTGTATTGTCGCCAATGAAGATTATTTTTTTGTTGTGGTCATTATTGTCAAAGTTGATGTAACGAATTAAATCTTTCAATAAACAACCTGAACCAAACCTGAAAAACTCTCCATCTGAATAAACATCGGAAAGCATTGAAGATTCATCAATGATGTAAACTGTGTTTGCGGGGTCACCGTTGTTTTTTAAGTCATAATAAAATTTGAAAGTTTCAGTTCCGTCCTCATCTTTGGCTTTAAACTCTTTGAGGTCTTTGCTTGAATAGATTGTTTTATGAATTGTATATGCCTTGTGCTTTGTCTTTTGTGAAATAACTTTTGCTGCTCTGCCTGTCGGAGCCGCGATTATGAAAGTCCGTTTGTTTGCAACAAGACAGTCGGTAACGCCTTTCATCATAAAAGATTTTCCCGTTCCTGCATAACCTTTAAGTAAAAAGCAAGTTGAATTGTCCGTAAGAAATAACTCTAATTCGTCAATAAGAGAACTTTGTCCTGAAGTAAGGGAATATGAAGCAAATATTTCTTTGAGCGTCATGCGATTATGAATGCATTGGGGGAAAAGCAAAGTTAGTGCAACTGCGTAGTTTTGTGATTGAGGTTGCACCTGTCTTGATTTTGCTGAAGCGTTGGTGCTTCATTTTCTGCCAGTCCATTTATAGTTGCACAATCATTTTTTAGAATGACCGCTAACCACCTTAACTATACAATAAGTAGCTCGTGTCTTCTAACAACTGATCTAACCTGCGGCGATGAACTGCCAGTTCCCCGTAGAACACACGCGGTAGCATATTTGATTCTTGTGGGTGCTGTTGTCAACTGACGCACACTTCGATTTAAAGATTGACTGAAAGATGGAAACAGAATCATTTTGCCCTTTTGAAGATTAACACAAGCCTACTTGGTCTTACATTAGAAGCGGGCTTGGGCGGGGGCATGTGGTCTGAACCAAGTAACTCTATT
>CAVYWA010000004.1:0-61680 GCA_963772165.1 uncultured Bacteroidota bacterium
CATGGCGGCGAACCGTCGAGCGTCGAATTCTGTCATGAGATCAACCAGAATTACGTCAGCTGCTCGCCGTTCCGCGTGCCGATCGCGCGACTTGCTGCCGCGCGCGCCGCATTGAAAGACGTACCGGCTTCGGGTGCCAAGAAAACAGCAAAGAAGTCGAAAAAAAAGTAAACAGTAAGCAGTGAACAGTAAACAGTAAGCAGTAGTCAGTATGTTGAAGAATACGAATATCTTGATATGCTGATTACTGTTTACTGAATACTGATAACTGAAAAATAATTCACTCGCTCCCGTAAGAGCGTATGTTCAACTAAAGGGAATGTTTCCCCAGAAAGAAACATCAGCGCGATGAAACTTTCGGATTTCAAATATCCTTTACCGCGAAACCTTATAGCAAAACATCCCGCTTCGCCACGCGACCGCTCGAGGCTCATGGTATTGAACCGCAACGACGAAAATATCAGCGAAGTGCATTTTCGCGATATCATCGATTATTTCAAAAAAGGGGACTGCCTTGTCGTGAACGAGACGAAGGTCTTTCAAGCGCGCCTGTACGGACGCAAAGAAAAAACGAACGCCAAAATTGAAGTCTTCCTCCTTCGCCAATTGAACGCGACGGACAATATCTGGGATGTCATCGTTGACCCTGCGCGAAAAGTCCGCATCGGCAATAAGATCTATTTTGACAACGGCAATCTCTCGTGCGAGGTGATTGACAACACGACCTCACGCGGCAGGACCGTGCGATTCAACTACGAAGGCGACTTTTTCAAGCTCATAGAAAAAATCGGAAAAACTCCTTTGCCGGCATACATCAAACGCGATCCGACGGAAAAGGACAAAGATGCATACCAAACAGTCTATGCGAAAACTATCGGTGCCGTCGCAGCGCCCACAGCCGGTCTTCATTTTACGAAGCCGCTTCTCAAAAAATTAGAGCGGAAAGGCGTGAAAATAGTCTCCGTTCTGCTTCATATCGGGTTGGGAACATTTCGGACTGTTGAGGTCGAAGACCTGACGAAACATAAAATGGATTCCGAATATTTTGAAGTGAACGATCAGGCTGCGAATATTGTCAACCGGGTCATCGATAACCGGGGTAACGTGTTCGTGTGCGGCACAAGCACGTGCAGGGCGCTCGAGTCGAGCGTTACGACCGACGGCCATCTGAAAGCCAGCAGAGGCTGGACGGATAAATTTATCTTCCCCCCTTACGATTTTAAGATTGCCGACAAGCTCATCACCAATTTCCATATGCCGGAATCTACGCTGCTGATGCTGACGGCCGCGTTCGCCGACCACGACTTCGTGATGCGAGCCTACAAGCTTGCAATCAAGAAGGGGTATAGATTTTACAGCTACGGCGATGCCATGTTGATTCTCTAGATTAACCGGACTACGGCATCCATTCCCATATGCGCGCAGATCGGTTTTTGAAATCGGCTCTCTGATGGTCTTCCGTCTGTGGACATCCGCGATCGACCGGATGCCTATCGTGTGATGACCGTCGGCATCATGCGCCTCCCTGGAATGTTCCCTGGCTTTAGGTTCTGATGATGCACGCCGGGAAATCAGAAATTCCCGCCGAAAGGAAATAAGCAAGTATGGTTACGAGTGTTATTATTCCGGCTGCCGGAGCCGGAGAACGAATGGGAGCTGCAGTCAGTAAACAATTCCTGTTGCTGCAAGGGAAGCCGATCATCGTTCATACGCTCGAGCGGTTTCAGAGATGCGCGGCTGTCGACGAGATCATCGTTGCCGTTCAAGCATCGAGCCGGCAACACCTCGAATCGCTGCTCGGCAAATTCCATCTCTCCAAAACGACGAAAATTGTGGAAGGCGGGAAGCGGAGGCAGGATTCCGTCGGTAATGCGTTGAGCCAGGTTAATCCTCAAGCCGAGGTGGTGATCGTTCATGACGCCGTGAGGCCGTTCATCCAGCAAAAAATGATTCTTGAGTCGATCGAAAAAGCGATAACATATTCGGCAGCGGTTGTTGCAGTTCGTGTCAAAGACACGATAAAGGTCGGGACCGATAAGGGGCGGTTCGAACGCACGCTTGACCGCTCGGTCTTGTGGTCGGCGCAAACACCCCAGACCTTTAGGAAGCAGGTACTTATTGATGCATATGAAAAAGCCAGCCGCGAAAAGATCGACGCGACCGATGATGCCTCGCTTGTCGAATTGCTGAACATCAGCCCAGCAATTGTGGAAGGGAGCTTTGACAATATCAAAATTACTACGCCCGACGACCTCGATTTCGCAAACGTGGTAGTGCATCGATTCAGGGATTGAAAGACAAGGTGGCCGGATTCCAATGGCAGTCAAAAGAATATTATTGCTGGGTAATCCCGTCCTCCGCTCGAAGTGCAAGCCCGTTAAGAATTTTGCTTCGCCATCAACACGTGCGGTCATTAAAAATTTGCGCGATACACTGTACGACTTTCGTTCGCGACGTGGGTTCGGCAGGGGCATTGCCGCACCGCAGATCGGCGCAGCGGTCAGAATTATTTTTATCCGGCTGAATGGGCTCGGGCCTCTCATCAATCCGAAGATCACCAACTGCAGTAAAAAAAAGTTTACGCTGTGGGATGATTGTTTTTCTTTTTCCGACATTCTCGTAAAAGTGAGGCGCTCCGAGTGGGTGGAAATTTCTTATGAGGATGAAACAGGTGCCAGAAAGAAGCTAAAAGCCACGAACGGGCTTTCTGAATTGCTGCAGCACGAAATTGACCATATTAACGGCATATTAGTCATAGACCGTGCTGTAAGCACAAAGGATATCATTCTCCGCAGCGAATTGCGATCCCTGCCTTGATTTTAATTGTGCGATTTTCTATTTTGATAGAGAAGAAGCCATTACCCCACTCATTACTCGGATGAACAATGGTCAATCTAGCCATCGTTATTGTATTGAGTTACATCGTCGGCTCAATTCCGACGAGCATCATCGCATCAAAAATTCTCAGTGGATTTGACATACGCCAGCATGGCAGCGGAAACGCCGGCGGAACCAATGTCATGCGTGTGCTAGGTTGGAAGATCGGGTTGGCGGTAATTTTGTTCGACCTGTTTAAAGGAGTCGTTGCAACGATGTTTGTTGCGCGCCTCTTCTGGGACCCCTCGCTGCCGTTTCAAAATAGAACTCCGTTCGAAGATTTTACCGTTGTGCAGATCATCTGCGGCATCGCTGCAATTCTAGGACACATCTGGACGCTCTTTGCCGGCTTCAGAGGCGGTAAAGGAGTCGCGACCGGGGCGGGCATGCTGCTGGCTTTGGCGCCAGTTGAGTTCGCTGTCGCCGTTGTAATTTTTGCCGCCGTATTTTCGAGCTCGCGCTATGTTTCCCTCGGTTCGATCGCGGGAGCGGTGGCATTTCCGTTGACAATGTTCTTCCGTGAAAACATTTTTAAAGTCGACATCCAGGGGTATCACACATTGATCTTTTTTGCAATTGGGACATCTCTTCTCCTCATTTACACTCATCGAGAGAACATCAAACGGCTTATGCGAGGGACTGAGAATAAGCTGACGAACTTTCGAGGCTCATCCCGCAGGTAACGAGTTTATCATTGTAAGACTCTTCAATTAAGCAGGTCCGCCATGCGTATTGCCGTCCTAGGAGCCGGAAGCTGGGGAACGACTCTCGCGGTTCTACTTTCCGAAAACCATCACGACGTTTCGCTGTGGACGTATCGCCCTGAACAGGCGGCTCTCATCGTTGAAACGAGAGAGAACCCCGCATTCCTGCCGGGAATAAAGATCCCGAAACAGATCTCGATCCTCACCGATATCCAGGAGGCAGCCTACAAAAAAGACATCATTGTATCTGCCGTACCTTCGCAGTTTCTCCGCTCCGTCATCCAGCAAATTGCTCATCACGAACTCTCTCAAACGATTATTGTCAACGTAGCAAAGGGAATTGAAAATCATTCCCTTATGACGATGTCGGAAGTCATGCTGGATGTTTTTGAGCACGAAAAGAAAGGGAACCTCGCCATTCTATCAGGACCGAGCCATGCTGAAGAAGTGATCCAGCGGATGCCGACGGCTGTTGTTTCGGCGTCGTTCAATATGAGGACGGCCAGAACGGTCGCGGCTGCGTTCAGCACGCCCTATTTTCGTGTGTACATTAACGACGATATTCGCGGCGTTGAGCTTGGCGGCGCTCTCAAAAATGTCATCGCTGTGGGGGCGGGAGTAGTCGATGGCGCCGGTTTTGGCGACAACACCAAGGCCGCCATCATGACCCGCGGAATTGCTGAGATGACCCGGTTGGGTGTGAAAATGGGAGCGCTACCGCGTACTTTCGCTGGGTTGACGGGCGTCGGCGATTTGATTGTTACATGTATGAGCAAGCACAGCCGCAACCGTTATGTGGGAGAAGAGGTGGGCAAAGGAAGAAAGCTGGACGACGTTTTGAAAGAAATGGTGATGGTTGCAGAAGGAGTTGCAACATGCCAGTCGTCGGTTGACCTCGCAAAAAAGCATTCCATCGAGATGGCGATTTTTTCGGAAGTTCATAAAATTCTCTACGAAGGGAAAAATCCCCATCTTGCTACCGAAGACCTCATGACGCGCGAAGTAAAAGGCGAATCGTCATAACCCGCAAAATTGATGCTCCCCCCTGGAATCGCTCTCTCTTTATGCCGCATATCGCTGGGTTTTGTTCCGGTTGCGATTATCGCGCGTTTTGTAATTTAAACTTGAAGGGAATCGTTACCCACACGGCGACCGGACCGTTATTCATAACTGCCGGCGTAAAGACCCACTTCATTGCAGCGTCGATAGCGGCCTGATTGAAGAGGTCAGAATCGGTTTTTACAACTTCGGCCTTTTTCGTTTTCCCTTCTTTCGTTACCCATATTCTCAGCCACACCGTCCCTTCGATCCCGGCGCGGAGGGGGATTTCCGGATATTGAGGAACCGGATCAATGACCGGGACCGGCGGTTTTTCGACGGGTGTGAAGGGAGCAGGCTCTCCTTCGACATCGAGGTTTGCCGCGCCATCAACAACAACATTTGAGCCCTCCCCAATTCGTGAATCAGCAGTTGATGTCAATCGGTCAATTACATCTTGTGACGCAATTGTTGCGTCGGGGGAAACTGTAGCATCGGGCACACCTACCGGGATTGCGTTTTCCGGATGAGCGCCAGGTGCGGCAACCGTAACAGCGGGCGGCGCGAGCGTATTTTTGATGGAAGGGGGCTGCTGCAAGTCATCAATAAAAACGTGAAATGTGGGTACCGGTGGATCATCTTCTTGTAATGACGCGGCCAAATAATAGGTTCCGATAATGGCGAGGTGAAGAGTCGCTGCCAGAAGCAGTCCGCGCAGGGCAAATGTTGTATATAACGACCGCAGCTCGATGGCACCATATTTTGAGGTAATGTGATTTATCATGGCCGTGCCTTTCGATTAATGACGAACCTCTTTATTGATTGAATAATGCGCCGGTTATTTGTAATTTCTTCCATTCACCTGCTGACTGTTAATATCATTAACTGATGAAAGGTAAATGAATTCTTCCCTCTTATTTCTTCATAGCGACGCCAAAATACTGGACCTCATCAGGAAAGGAGAGGACGAACTATCATTGACGATGTTGTTCAAGGCAAATCGAAGGCCGGTTGTGTCGTATGTGATCAAAAACAGCGGGACGTCGGATGATGGAGACGATGTCTTGCAGGAGGCGGTGGTTGTGTTATGGGAAAAAGTGCGCTCGGGAAAATTCCAGTACCGAATCACAATTAAGTACCTTCATCATGGGGACGGCAAAAAATATTTGGTTGAGGCGGCTTGCGCGGCGTCGAAAAGAAGTTCCGGAAGGGCAAAGCGCTGATAATGCCCGAAGTCCCGACCCCTCTCCGCTCGAAGAGCTGATTTCCAGCGACCGGGCAAGGCTTGTTCGCGATGCGCTGGACAAACTTGGAGACCCGTGCAAAAGGTTGCTGCTTCTCTTCTACTGGGAAGAATGCTCGCTCGCGGAAATCGCAACGAAAATGTCCTTTGCGAACGCCGAGACGGTAAAATCAAAAAAATATCAATGCAAAAAAGCATTGGAAAAAATATTACGACATGCGTGAGTAAGGATGGATAACTCCCAATTTTCACATTGGACCGATGATTCCGATTTGCTCGATCGCTATGTGCTGGAGCGTGTCGGTCAGCCCGAACGCGCACTTCTCGAAGAACATCTTCGCGAGTGCGAGCGATGTCGACATGTCGTGCAGGACGAGCGGGAACTTCTGGCTGGCATCAAGCTCTCCGGAAGGGAGAAAATGAAGGAGCTTCTTCGCGGATCGCTGAAGAGCGAGGAAGTGAATATTTTCCAGCGCTATCAATTCATCAGCCTCGCAGCAGCGGTCCTCGTGATCCTCATCGGCCTCGGCGTGTTCCGGTTTTATGTTGGGTCATTTGAATGGCCCGTGAAGTTTTCGTCGAGAAATTATATTGTAAAGCAGAGTTCGGGAGATACAAGCGCTACAACAGGAGGGAAGGAAGACCGGTCGGCGTCACAGGCAGAAAATTCAGCAGGCGGAAATCCGGCCGGTGCCGGTGGCCCCCCTCACCCGGAAACCGAGTTGAACAATGTCGACAGTTTTCAGAATGAAATTGGAAACGACAGAAATGCAAAGGCATTCTGGCTTCTCGGAAGAGTGGTCATGACCCTTCAGCCGAACAGCAAGATGCATCTTTCAGCAAAAGCTGACAATGAGGGACAACAGGAAAAGAGCATGGAGAAAAAGTTTTTAGGGCAAAATCGAGTGTTCACGATTCGGAGGGACGGGGCATCCCAAACGATAACATTGCGGCAGCGATCATTGGAATTTTTGCCATATGAGCAGATGAAAAAAAATGTCGATGATCGGACAATTCAAACGCTCGTTGAAAAGACTCCGCAAGGACTGGCCCTTACATTGTATCGCGATACGCTGTTTCAAAGTTCTCAAATTCAACAAGCGATTATTGAACCGGTCACTGAGGATTCATTGATTATCGTTCTTGCAAACGAACGCATCGCATACCACATTCCGGGGGGATGGAGCGCTCGGCAGTCGACAAACACAACTATTGAACGCCGGTAGGAATATTTTCTCACCCAGCAGCTCAGAACAACAGCATTTACTTTCTTGAGTCTTCATACGAGCGACACACTTCAATACGTCAAGGGAATCGGTCCGAAACGAGCAGCCGCGTTGAAGGAAATCGGCGTCGATTCGGTTCCGAAACTTCTTTATTATCTTCCCCGCGATTACCTCGACCGTTCACGAATTACAACAATCAAAGAACTCCCAAAACTTGTTGAAGCCGGGAAGGAAGTCACCGTGATAGGCTCTGTTTTCCGTCAAGCGGCAAAAAGGACGCGGCGGGGAAAACAGATGTTTTTCCTTACGCTGCAGGATGACACGGGTTATCTCACCTGCGTTTTTTTTGCGGGAGTGCAATGGTATCAAAAAGCCTTTGAGATCGGCGAAGTGCTGGCTGTCTCGTCGGTGCCGGAACTCGATAAATTAAATCGCCCGCAATTCATCCACCCCGAGTTCGACAGGTTAAAGACGAACGACGACGATGATTCGACGGACTGGAATTCCCTCCTTCACACCGGCGCAATCATTCCAATGTACAGGTCGAGCGAGGAGCTGCGTCAGGTTGGGCTGGATAATCGCGGATTCCGCAGGATTATTCGGAGCGCTATCCAAAACAATCTTAATTCTCTCGACGACCATTTGCCGGGCGAGATGCTTCAGCGTTACGGTCTTCCAGAGATCCGTTCCGCACTGCGAATGATTCATTTCCCGAGGACGTACGGGGAAAGAGATATGGCGCTTGGCCGGCTGAAATTCGATGAGCTGTTTTTCTTCGAGCTTCTCATGGCGTATCGGCGGAGAGAGATCAAAGGAGCGTTGAAGGGGATTTCTTTCAGCGTCAAGAGTGAACTGGCACGGCGTCTTCTTTCCGGGCTGCCGTTTGATTTGACCGCAGCGCAGCGGCGGGTCATTAACGAGATAACGGGAGACATGAGACAATCAGTGCCGATGAACCGGTTGCTCCAGGGGGATGTCGGCAGCGGCAAAACTATCGTGGCTGTGTTTGCAATGCTTGTAGCCGTGGAGAACGGATTTCAATGCGCGTTCATGGCGCCGACGGAGATATTAGCAGAACAGCACTTCTTTACCCTAAGAGACTTTTTGAAGGATCTGCCGGTTCATATCCGGCTTCTTCTTGGCGGGCAAAAGAAAAAGCTGCGTGAAGATATCCTGGAGGATGTTCGCCGAGGGTCTGCAAACATTGTTATTGGTACGCACGCGCTCATTCAAGAACAGGTTCAGTTTGCCAACCTTGGGTTTGTTGTCGTCGATGAACAGCATCGATTTGGCGTCGCACAGCGGGCGCTCCTTCGGGGAAAAGGAAAAGAGAACCCCGATGTTCTCGTGATGACGGCAACTCCTATCCCGCGAACCCTGTCGCTCACACTCTATGGCGATCTCGACGTTTCGGTGATCGACGAACTCCCTAAAAATCGCAAGCCGGTCAAAACAGCCGTCCGAACGGAAAAAGAGAAGAAAAAAGTGTACAGCTTTGTGAAGGATGAAGTACGGCGAGGACGGCAGGCGTACATCGTATATCCCCTCATCGAGGAGTCGGAAAAAATCGACCTCAAGGCCGCCATCGTCGAATTCGAAAAACTGGGGAAGGATGATTTTTCCGAATTCAGACTTGGATTGCTGCACGGAAGATTGCCGCCGGAAGAGAAGGACGATCTGATGAGCAAATTCAAATCCAAAGAGATCGATATTCTGGTTGCAACGACAGTAATCGAAGTCGGGATCGATATCCCGAATGCGACGATCATGATCATAGAAAATGCCGAACGGTTCGGGCTTTCGCAGCTTCATCAGCTTCGAGGAAGAGTCGGCCGCGGAGCGGAGCAATCCTACTGTATCCTGCTGGCCGACGACCTGACGGCGAAGCGAAAAGCACTGCTTGCCGCAAATCGTGCCGAAGCACACAAGCAAATCTCCGACATTTCAAAACGCCTTCGCACAATGGTAGAAACGAACGACGGATTTAAAATTGCGGAGGTCGATCTGGAACTGCGCGGCGCTGGAGATTATTTTGGAACGCGTCAGAGTGGATTGCCGTCGTTCTTTGTTGCCGATATTGTTCATGATAAAGAGATTCTTCTTCACGCACGACAAGAAGCTTTTGACCTTGTTGATCGCGATCCTCATTTACGGTTGCCGCAGCATTCACGAATACGAACACGGTTCGAGTTGGTCTACAAAGAATTGCTCTCGTACGTCCGTATCGGTTAGCGATTCATAAAAAAATTTTTCCGCAGATTTTTTTCCCACCCTCACAGCGGCAACGCTACAAAGAGATTTTATTTTTTTGATCAAAAATTCCTCACAGCAAAGAGTCTGCCACTCTGACAACGACGACCGGATTTCCGAGGGAAAAAGCCACTTTCTTCTTGACAACGTGTCTAAAAACATTATATTTGTATCAAGAGTTAGACGAAGAACAAAGCTAACGTATCGGCCACTAGTATGAAAGGTATCGAAAGTTTTTTTTGGTACTCCCCTGAATGGAAGTAGCTCTCGTCTACAACATAAAGAAGGAAGAATCAGATGTTGCCGACGGCGACATCGACCCTTCGAGTCAGAACATCACTGATGTCAGCACGCAAATAGAAGAGAAGGCAACAAGCGCTGATACGTACGCGGAGTGGGACACGATTGAAACGGTGACCGCTGTCCGCGATGCACTTGCACTTCGCCACTCCATCACGATGATCGAAGCTGATGAAGATGCTTTTGAAAAACTTCGCAGCCGACGCCCGGAGATCGTTTTCAATATCGCCGAAGGGCAATACGGTGTCTCGCGTGAGGCACAAATTCCGGCGATGCTGGAAATGCTCAATATCCCGTATTCAGGTTCAGATGCTCTTACTCTCGCCGTTTGTTTAGACAAGTCAAGAGCGAAAGAAATTCTTTCCTACTACAAGATTCCTACCGCGAAATTTTCCGTTATACATTCCCTTGCCGACCTCTCAACGCTGCGTACAGATTTCCCCTGTATGGTGAAGCCGTTGAACGAAGGGTCGAGCAAGGGAATTTTCGACGCATCGCTCGTTCGAACTCTCCATGAATTGCAGGCTCAAGTCGAAAAAATACTGGTGACGTACAACCAGCCGGTGATTGTTGAAGAGTTTTTACCCGGCCGCGAATTTACCGTCGCGATGCTTGGCAACGGTGATGATGTTCGGGTCCTGCCGGTCGTCGAAATCAAATTTGACTCTCTGCCGAAAGGTGTAAACCCGATCTATTCATTCGAGGCTAAATGGATTTGGGATCAAGCTTCGAACCCGCTTCAGATTTTCGAATGTCCTGCCCGGGTTGCTCCATCTCTTAATGCTGCCATCGTAAAGCTCTGCAAAGATGCATACAAAGTGTTGAGATGCCGTGATTGGTCGCGCATCGATGTTCGTCTCGATAAAAACGGAACTCCAAACATTATTGAAATTAATCCTCTGCCCGGCATTTTACCCAAGCCCGAGGACAATTCGTGCTATCCGAAAGCAGCTCGTGCTGCAGGCATGTCGTATGACGCGATGTTGAATTGTGTGTTGGATGAAGCTTGTAAACGATACGGGCTGCTCTGATGACCCCTAACTCGTTGAAAACGAACAAGATGTAGACACGCTTATCTCACAAAGATGGAGTAACAGTATGAGAAAAAAGCTACATGTTTCGGTTATTTTCAACCAGCCGACAATCCAAACGTCGAAGGGGAGAAAATTCATCTCGGAGTCCGGGATGATTCAAGAAGGGTCTGCCCTTGCTACCGCTCGCGCGAACGGGTTGATTGACATGTCCGAAGTTGGCGTTGTGGAAGAGAGAGAGCAAATTCAGACTGCACTGAACGAGCTTGGCTACCAGACATCGATCTTCAATATGTCCAACAATATCGAAAAGCTGCTGGAGTTTTTGAAATCTGAGAAGCCCGACCTTATTTTTAATTTAGTAGAATCGCTGGGCGACCAATCGATCCACGAGATGCATGTTGCAGGCATTTTTGAAATTCTCGAGATTCCTTACACCGGTTCTCCGACGGTCACCTTAGGTACCTGTTTGAATAAAGCTCGGACGAAGGAAATCCTCTCATTCCACGGCATCCCAACGGCAAAGTTTATTGTTTGTAAACAGTTGAATGAAATTGTCGCGGATGATTTCGACCTCGCGTTTCCACTGATCGTCAAACCCGCCAAAGAAGACGCCAGTACCGGCATCGACAATGATTCGGTTGTCGATTCGCTGACTGCGTTGAAGAAAAGAATCCGGTATATTTTTCAGCAGTATGATCAGCCGGCTATCGTGGAGGAATATATAGAAGGGCGTGAATTGAATGTTGCCATTCTGGGGAACGGGAAGCCGACAGTGCTCCCAATTTCGGAAATAGATTTTTCCGGCCTCCCAGCCGGCTATCCCAAAATTGTGACGTACGACGCGAAGTGGCTCACAGGCTCAATAGAATTCGAAGGGACAAAAGGCGTGTGTCCGGCCGATTTGCCGCCGACCGTCGAAACTCGGATCAGAGACCTTGCGTTGCAGGCGTTTAACATCATGGGTTGCCGGGATTATGCCCGCATTGATTTTCGTTTAACGAAGAACAACAAGCCGTACGTCCTGGAAGTAAACCCCAATCCCGATATATCGGACGATGCCGGGTTTATCCGTTCGACCACCACGTACGGCTATACATTTAATGAGGCGATCGGGAAGATCGTTGAAGGTGCGCTGAAGCGAAATCCGTAAGCGTGCCGTTCCACATAATTTGTGTTTCCAATGAGCATCCGCCTCCTCCAACGTGAGGATAAAGAACCGATTGAAAATCTTTTACGGGCAACGGATGTTTTTAGTGAAGAAGAAATCGATGTCGCGGTTGAGCTGATCCGGATTTGCCTTGAAGATGAACAACAGAAAGATTATGAAATATTTTCTTACGTCGGCGATGATCAACGGGTGGCTGGATACGTGTGTATCGGACCGACACCGTCAACGCAGGGAACGTTTGATTTGTACTGGATTGCTGTATCGCCGGATCTCCATGGAAAAGGGGTCGGGTCCGAACTTCTCCGCTTCACCGAGAAACATATCAGGTCAAAAGGGGGGCGCCTCTTGATTGCAGAAACTTCTTCAACGCCGAAGTATGAAAAGACGCGCGCATTTTACGAGCGAAAAGGTTTTGAGCGTCGAGCATGCATCAAAGATTATTACAAGCCCGGAGATGATCTCATCATCTACGGCAAATATCTATAACAATCTCAGGTAAATGTCTTTATGGAACTCTGGCAGGAAATGTTGCGGGCGAGTGTCGACAGCGGCAAGGATTTGGTGGAGCGGTTTAATTTTGACAAAGATCTTGCAGACAAGCTCAATTCCCTCTTTCATATCCGCATCAACCCGTACTATCTCAGCCTCATCCGGTATCCGGGCGATCCTATCTGGCTGCAATGTATTCCCGATGCGCAAGAGTTGGTGCCCGACGATTTTCCGCTCGACCCGCTGAACGAAGAAGCCGACAGCCCGGTTCCGAGCATTACCCATCGTTATCCCGACCGTGTGCTCTTTTTGACGACAAGCCAGTGTTCGATGTACTGCCGCTTTTGCACGAGAAAAAGAAAAGTCGGCGACTCGGGCAAAATCAGCATGAAGTTTATTCAGTCCGGCCTCGATTACATTGCCGCACATCCTGAAGTGCGCGACATCATTCTTTCCGGCGGCGACCCGCTCATGTTGACCGATGTGATGCTCGAAAAAATTATTTCCGGGCTTCGGGCGATTCCGCATGTCGAGATTATCCGTCTCGGCACAAAAATGCCGTGCGTGCTTCCTCAACGCATCACGCCGAAACTTTGTAAGATGCTGAAGAAGTATCACCCGGTTTATGTGAATACCCATTTTAACCACCCGTGGGAGTGCACGACGGAAGCGAAACGCGCGTGCGAGATGCTCGCCGACGCCGGCATTCCGGTCGGCAATCAAGCGGTGCTGATGAAAGGGGTCAACGACGACCCGGATGTGATGCTGGAACTGATGCGCAAGCTGTTGATGATGAGAGTCCGTCCGTACTATCTGTACCAGGCAGATATCACGAAGGGAGCGAACCATTTCCGTACGCCCGTCAGTGTCGGCCTGAACATCATGGACAAATTGCGCGGTCACACCTCCGGACTTGCCATTCCTCACTTCGTGATCGATGCGCCGGGCGGTGGAGGGAAAATTCCCTTGCTTCCGCAGTATGTGCTCGGCAGAAGCGGCAACAACATCATTCTGCGAAACTATAAATACGACATCTACCAATATCCCGATGTCGAGGAAGAAGAGAAGAAGCCCGAGGCACAGCTCGAAAAACGCTACATGCGCAAACGAACGAAGCCGATGCGTAAAAAAGTGTACGAAACCCAGCCGACGCGTGCCGAGGTTTCAGGGAAATAAAGTGTAAAGTCCCGCTTCCGAGCGGGATTTTTTTTGAGGCTCATCATACACGTGTCCGGCGGTCGATACCCCCGGCCTGAGGGAATCTTCATCCGGCGGTTCCGTTTTCACTGTTTTTTGTAGATTGCCGATGGCAAAACAAAGACTAGTTTTACGGTTTTTCGGTTACGCAATCCTTCTCTACATTTGGTTCCTTCTTCCGTTCAACTTGTACGAACCGACCCCGACATTTCATCTACCGACCATTTTATGGTTCACCCATCTTCTTATTCTCTATATCCACGAAGCGGGGCACTTCTTTTTTAGGATTTTCGGTCGAGACAATGTATATTCTTGGGGGATCGATTATGCAAGTGCTTGTTCCGTTTGTCTGGTTTTTGGTCGCATGGCGGGAGGAGTCTGCAAATGCGCCGGTTGCGGTGTTTTTCACCGGCGTAAGCCTCGTCGACGTCAGCATTTATGTCCGAGACGCCGAGACGAAAATTTTGCCGCTCCTCGGCGGCCACCATGTGAAGCACGATTGGGCAACATTCCTCGGCGATCATGACATGCTCGATTGGGGAGTTCCGCTGGGAAATCTCTTTTTCTATCTTGGATTAATGGCAGCCCTTGGGGCGATTGTATGGGGAGTGAATCTTTCATTCAAATTATATCAGCAGGACCGTTTAGATGAATCGCGATCTCCCGGACCGGATAGCGTTTCAGCAAATGACCGTTAAACAGTCTTACTGCTAAAAGCTAAAACCCAATAGGCGAAGAGGTCCGACCTTTTCTCTGCGTTTTGGCGGTTTCATTCTTCTCTCTTCCTTGTTTCTCATCCCACTTTTGGCTAAATTTTTTACGTGAGAATCCCCGACGACAAGATTCAAGAAATCCGCGCTGCAACAGACATCGTCGAGTACATCGGCATGTTTGTGAAACTCAAGAAGCGCGGAAAAAGCTACCTCGGCCTGTGCCCCTTCCATTCGGAAAAGACTCCATCGTTTAACGTCAGCCCCGACAAAGGGATGTACTATTGTTTCGGTTGCAGCCGCGGCGGGGACGTGATTAAATTTGTGATGGAATGGGAGAAGGCAACATACGTCGAAGCGATCGAGATTCTTGCCGAGCGGGCAGGGATTACCATCGTTCGGACGGAAGAGTCAATCCAGTCTGCGAGCGAAACGGAAAAACTCTACTCCGCCTGTTCTTTCGCTGCGAAGATGTTCCATAGGAACATGACGAAAACCGAGGAAGGTTCCTTCGCACTAAAGTATTTTCAATCGAGAGGATTTTCCGACAAAACGATAACCTCTTTCGGTCTCGGATATTCTCTTCGTGCGTGGGACGCATTGGTCAAGCAAGCCGGAGAGGAGGGGATAAAGCCGGAGTATTTGGAGAAGGTAGGTTTGGCGCGCAAACGGGACGACGGCAGTCCCTACGACGCATTCCGGGGGCGGGCGATGTTTCCGATCTTCTCGACGACCGGAAGAGTCATCGCGTTCGGAGCGAGAAAATTATACGATGACGATACGTTGGGAAAATATATCAACTCATCTGAAACACCCATCTATCATAAGAGCAAAGTGCTTTACGGGCTTTATCAGGCCAAAGAGGCGATTCGCGAGAAGGACGCCGCCGTTCTGGTGGAAGGATACGCAGACCTGCTTTCGGTTTTTCAATCTGGCATATGCAACGTCGTGGCGTCGAGCGGTACCGCTCTTACCGCTGAACAGATTCAGCTGATCGCACGGTACACTAAGAATGTGATGTTTGTTTACGACTCCGATTCCGCTGGAGTATCTGCGATGGTTCGCGGCGTCGACCTCATCCTCGAAAATAATCTGGACGTCCGTGTTGCCGAACTTCCCGAAGGGGACGATCCGGATTCATTCGTTAAGAAGAACGGCGCTGAGGGATTTCAGGAGGTAATTTCAAAAGCCGTCACCTTCGTTGATTTCAAAGCGAATACTTTGCGCCGCGAGGGAAAGCTTGATTCGCCGGAGGGGAAAGCAGAAGCGGTACGAGCTCTTGTTCAGACGATCTCAAAGATCAAAGACCCTTTGAAGCAGTCCTTTTTCATTAAAGACGTTGCTGAAAAGTATAAGCTCTACGAATCGGCGTTGATCACGGAATTGGAAAAATTCACGCGCAAGGTGCCGGAGCGATTTCTTGCTGTTCCGCGGGTTGGCGGAAGCGAGGCGTCTGGCGCAAGGGACACGAAGAGCGTCACGGCGGCAAAGGAGATGCAAGAAGTTCCCATCGAAGAAAAAGAATTGCTTGCGGTGGCGCTCGAAGAGCCCATGCAGATGATCCCGTTCATCTTTTCGTATATCCGCCCCGAGGAATTTTCCCATCCTCAAGCGAAAGAGGTGGCAGAGATCCTTATCGATGAATTCGACAGCAAAGGGAAGGTTGACGTTCATCAGCTTTTGCCGAGGGCGTCGACGGACGCCGTGAGAAAACTCATTTCCGAGCTGTCGTTCACTCCATACCAGCTCGGATCACGCTGGGAGAAAGTCGGTGCCAGGTTGAGCGAAACCAGGACATCGGAGCGGGCGGAAGGGGCCATCAAACGAATGAAGAAAAAAGTCCTTGAACAAGAGCTTGCAGAGAACCAGCGCCGAATGAAAGACGCGTCGTTGAATGGAGACGAAACAGTACAATTCCTGCGCCGGCATCAGGAAATTTTTAAATCGCTGAAAGAGATAGACAGTGCACAATTAACACGACCGCCCGAAACGAAGAAATGATGCACATGCGAACGCATCGGATCACATATTCTTGACTATCGCTTCGCCGAATTCAGAACACTTCACTTCCTTTGCACCTTCCATGAGCCGCGCAAAGTCGTACGTCACGGTCTTTGCCAGGATCGCTTTGTTCAAGCCCTTCAAAATCATGTCCGCGGCTTCGGTCCATCCCATGTAGCGCAGCATCATCTCGCCGCTCAGAATGAGAGAACCGGGATTTACCTTGTCCAGCCCCGCGTATTTCGGTGCAGTGCCGTGGGTCGCCTCGAAAACTGCGTACCCGTTTTGGTAGTTGATGTTTGCCCCCGGCGCGATCCCGATGCCGCCTACCTGGGCAGCGAGAGCGTCGGAGATATAGTCGCCGTTTAAGTTGAGCGTTGCGATAACTTCATACTCGGCCGGGCGCGTAAGGATCTGTTGCAGAAATGCGTCAGCGATGACGTCTTTCATTACAATTTTTCCCGCCGGAGGTTTGCCGCCGCATTCTTCCCACGACACCACGTCTTTTGAAAATTCACGTTTTGCAAGTTCGTAACCCCAATCGCGAAACCCTCCTTCGGTGAATTTCATGATATTGCCTTTATGGACGAGCGTAACGGACTTTCGTTTGTTCGCGATGGCGTATTTTATGGCGGCGCGTACGAGCCGCTCCGTTCCCTCCTGGGACACCGGTTTTATGCCGATGCTCGAACTTTTGGGGAATCGTATTTTTTTGACGCCCATCTCTTTCTGAAGCCACTCGATCACTTTTTGCGCTTCGGGCGTTCCGGCTTTCCATTCAATGCCGGCGTAAATATCCTCCGTGTTTTCCCTAAAGATGACCATGTCGACAAGTTCCGGATGCTTTACGGGCGAGGGGACGCCCGCGAAATACTGGACGGGCCGCAGGCAGACATAGAGATCAAGCATTTGCCGAAGCGTAACGTTAATAGAGCGTATTCCTTTTCCGACAGGAGTTGTGAGAGGCCCTTTGATTGCGATCGTGTAATCTTTGATCGCTTCGAGTGTGTCGTCGTGAAGCCAAGTGTTCTCGCCGTATACTGTGTTCGCCTTCTCACCTGCGTATACTTCAAACCAACTGATCTTTTTTTTGCCGCCGTACACTTTCGCGACTGCCGCGTCGAAAACTTTGTGAGATGCCCGCCAAATGTCAGGCCCCGTTCCGTCCCCTTCGATGAAGCAAATGATCGGGTCGTCGGGAACGGTCAGCCTTCCCTCGGTGACACTGATCTTGTGCCCGGATGAAGGGGGGACGAGTTTTACATAGTGCGGCATAGTGAATTCCTTCGATGGAAATTATTCGTGAATCGCTGCGCGGATCTTTGAAGCAACTTCGCTCATGTCGGCGCCTTCATAGCGCTTCAGTTGCAGAACGAACTTGATATTGTCGCCTTCGTAGCGCGGTGTGATATGGATGTGAAAATGAAAAACCGATTGGCCTGCAACGGTGCCGTTGTTCGAAAAGAAGTTGAAACCCTTCAGATCGAAACTCTTCACCAATGCACGAGAGACAACGTGGACGGCGTGCATAATGCCCGGTAATTCATTCTCGGGAACATCCAGGAAATCCTTATGATGATTTTTCGGTATAACGAGCGCATGCCCGTAATGGATCGGGTTGACATCGAGGATTGAAATTGCACAATCGTTTTCGAACAGGAATTCGGCCGGAATTTTTTTTTCGATGATTTTACAAAAAATGCACGCCATCGTCAACCCTGCTCTCTCTGGAGAAGAGCCCGCAATTCCGCCGGGATATTGTTCAACGTGGCCATGACCTTCTTTCTAAATCAGATTTTGGCAAAAGAGAATTTGGCGTGCTGCAAATAATATAGAAAAATCGTCCGAAAGTCAACGGAGCCTGACGGAAAATTGTTATGCGTTATTGCAGAACAGATGTCCGCAGAGATTCTTCACAGGTTTGGCAAAAATTTTCGGACTTTACATCAATATCCTCTACAGCCGTTGAACTGTGCATGACACAGCGATAATCGTGACAGTGAAGAAGACCAAAGGTATGGCCGAGTTCATGAACGGTTTCCTTGACAAGGCGTTCATGAAGAAGCTGCGGATTTGCCGGCATCCCGTAGCGCACCTCATCGAGGCGATGGGCGGAAACGACAGCCACCGGCCCGTCGAGCTGTGCTTCTCCAAAAACGTATGTCAAAACCGGCACAAATAAATCCACAGACGTCACTCCGATAATTTTTCCTTTGAACCCTTTGAATCGCTGGACGAACGCGGAAATCAATGCAGTGGAATTAAATTGATTGCGGTAGACGTCGAACGCAAACGAAGGGTCTATTGCTTCCGTGACATCGAGCGAAGCGGGGAAACGGAAAATAGTTTCGAGCGGCGAAATGAGAGCTTTTACAGCATCGTTATCACATGGCGGTACCGGAACAAGGAGGATTGAAGGCATGGGTCACGGTTTGATAAGGCCATACTTTGCGATTTTATTGTATAACGTTACCCGGTCGATCGAGAGAATTTCCGCAGACCGTGTAATGTTCCAACCCGTCTTTGCTAGAATAGCTTCGATATGAGCCTTCTCAACCGACGCTATCGAATCGTCGGTCGGCACGTGATGATTCACTCCAAGCTGAAACGGCAGATCGTCCGGTCGAATGGCAGGAGGTTTTGCAAGCACCATCGCACGCTCGATCACGTTTTCCAACTCCCGTACGTTGCCCGGCCAATCGTACCGGACGAGCAGATCCATTGTATCGGGCGTCACTTCATTGACCGGCTTGTTCATGACAGAAGAATATTTTTTGAGAAAGTGATGGACGAGCAGGGGGATGTCCGTCCGGCGTTCCCTGATCGGAGGGATGAATATGGCAAACACGTTGAGCCTGTAATAAAGGTCTTCGCGAAATGTGCCTTCTTTCACCGCTTCTTCGAGGTCACGGTTTGTTGCGCAAATAATCCTAAAGTCGCTGTGAATAACTTCGTTTCCGCCGACACGCGTGAATTGTTTGGACTCGATGACGCGGAGGAGTTGCACTTGCATCTTTTGCGAAATGGTGCCGATCTCATCGAGGAAAATCGTCCCGCCGTCGGCCATTTCAAATTTCCCTTTGCGCCTGTACTGCGCGCCGGTGAACGCCCCCTTCTCATGTCCAAAGAGTTCGGTTTCGAGAAGAGTCTCCGGCACGGCGCCGCAGTTCACCGCGATAATCGGAAAATAGCGCCGCGGGCTGTTAACGTGGATCGCCCGAGCGATCAATTCTTTTCCCGACCCGCTTTCCCCACGGATCATCACCGTCGTATCGGTCTGTGCCACCGTCTTTGCAAGCTCGATGACTTTTTTCATTTGCGGGCTGTTGCCGACGATTTCGTCTCCCTGCGCCATTTCAGAAATGTGCTCGTGCAATTGCGCGTTCTCTTCTGTGAGTTTCTTTTGACGGAGCGCATTTGTGACAAGATGCGAGAGATGGTCGGGGTCGACAGGCTTTGTGACGTAATCGAACGCTCCTTCCTTTAACGCCTGTACCGCGCTCTCTACCGAAGCGAATGCGGTGATCATGATGGTGCTGATCGCCGGGTCGATTTCTCTCAATCGTTTTTGCAGTTCCAGCCCGCTCATCCCCGGCATTTTGATGTCGAGAAGGATAACGTTCCACGGGCCGTCGCTCATTTTCTTAATTGCGTGGCTGGCGTCCTCTGCCGTATCAACGCGATACCCATCCTGCTTGAACCATTTGGAGAGTGAATCGCGGACGACAAGCTCGTCGTCGACAATAAGAAGGCTGTTCTGTTTAATTGATTTGTCGTTCATGGTCGTTGTCAAAGGTAAGTGAAGGTGGTGATGCGTTGTTCGGCACTTGAGTGGCTGTGCAGGGCAAGAGAAGAGTAAACGTCGTTCCCCCGTGAAGTTTCGATTGAACATCGATGGTTCCACCGTGTCGTTCGATGATCCCGTAGACGACGGCGAGGCCGAGTCCCGTTCCTTTTCCGTTTTCCTTCGTCGTAAAAAAAGGCTCAAAGATGTGCGGCATGGCATCATCCGGAATCCCTATCCCGGTGTCGGCGACCGTAATGTGAATTGCGTCGGCGGTTGCGGAATGATGTGCCTCAACGTTCAGCATTCCCCCTTCGGGCATAGCTTCGATGGCATTGATCTCAATGGCAAGAAGAGCCTGTTCGATCTGTTGAGGAGCACAGAAGAGCATCAGCGGTTCTCGTTGAAAATCTGTTTCGAGCGATATGTTATGTATTTTCAAATGATGGTCGATAAGATTCAGCGACCGCTCAATCGTCGTTCGGATATCCGTTTCGACAAATTCGCCGACTTTCTGCTTGGAAAAGAGAAGAAGGTTTTTCACAATGTTTCCGCACCGGGCGGTCTCGTCCGCAATGATCGAAAGTTCTTTTTGAATTTCTTCTACCGTTTCCGGCGTTTGCACACCTTCTTTTACCATCTTTTTGAGGAGTTTGGCGTACGTCAGCACGCCCTCGAGAGGGTTGTTGAGTTCATGGGCGACCGTCGACGCAAGTTTGCCGAGCGAAACCATTTTTTCCATTTGGACCATGTTGGCATGTGCCCGCCGCAATTCTTCAGTTTTCTGCGCGACGCGTCCTTCCAATGTTTGTGCCCACTGCGTTAACTCGTTTCTTGCCCGCTTCAATTCATCGGCCATCTGGTTGAACGATGTCGCAAGCCTGCCGATCTCGTCGGTCGACCTGGCGGATATCCGGTAATCCAAATTTCCTTTAGTAATTTCCTGTGTGCCAAGAGTCAACTTGTGGACAGGGATGTTCACGACGATCCACATAAAAATACCGACGAAAGTTGTCATCACCAAAAACATGAAAAGCGCATTCACATATTGGGACCGGTTCAAGCTCGCTATGTTAGCATCGATTTCCCGGAGCGGCATCATCACGTCGAGTACTCCGAGGATGGTTTGCGATGACGCGTGAGCATGGCAATCTGCAGTCGAGCACGTTGAGTCGTTCTTGATCGGAACAATCATTCCTAAAACTCGATATCCCTTCGGAGAAGAAAAGATTCGGCTCAATTCACGCGGGTTAGGGGAGAGAGGCGCTTTGCCGGTGGAATGGCAGGCGTTGCATGCTTCGGCATTCATGTTGACGTACGTTCCGACCTCTCCGGCGACAGTTGAAAGCCTGATTTCTCCCTTCTTGTCATAGATGCGGATAGCCTCAAGACCCGGCTCATTACCTATCGTATTGATGATCTGATGAATGTCTTCTTGACGATTCAGCATCATGCTGTAGTTCGTCGACCGTTTGATGACATCGCCAATACGATTTGCTCCGAGGATTGCATCACGCAAATACTGTTCCGCCTGATGATCGACGCTGAGTTTTGTGAGAACTGCCGTACCGACCAGCATCACGAAGAGGATGATCAAAAAGACACGAAAAGCCAGCAGGTTCAAGAATTTCATGAGTTTCTCCGTTGCGGAGAAAGACAAGTACCGTGCCATTTCCAGATAGTGAGAAAGCAGGCAGAAAGGGTTGAAAAAAAGGGGGTACCGGGGAGCCAATTATGCAAAAATGCGAAACAAAGCCTCTAATTCTTGTTTTTCGCGATACGGATATGGTTCGGAGTAATTCACGTTTTTGAAAACACCCTGCTCATAATTTCGAAGTATTTTTTCCGGCCTATTATTTCGTAGATGCTTTTTACCGGTTGGCCGCCATCATAGAGAGTTGATCCAACCGCGGGCTGCAATTTGTTAAACGCGGCAGAAAATTTCTCTTTCATGGCCGCCATCTCTTTATGAACGAAGGGGGTGAAATCATTTGAGTCGAGAAGGTCGGCTCCTGCTTTTGCTGTTTCTGCAATACGAAGAACCCATCCGGAACTGTAGGGATCATCGAGGAGGAGATACGGATGGTCCAGGAGTTCTGCATTAGATTCGGTCCCGATTCCGGAGACGGCAGATCGAAGTGTGATTGTTCCTTCACGTAGAACGAGCCATGCGCACGGCGAATTGTACTCAACCCGGGAAGGTGTTTGCGGCAATACGACGCTGACAACGGGCCGCAGGAAATATGCCGCGACATGGTCGATACCGATTGTTGCCGTTGTCGGCGATTCATTTTTTATCCACATGTGGCCTCTGTTGTACATTCGGTCATCCGGCAACGGTGTTGCAAGAAGAGGCTGGAAGAAATCTTCCATGCTTTGATCAAAATATTTTTGTGGAGTATTAGGATGTTCCATTGAGGCTTTCGTGAAAGAGTTATGAAATAGATTGTTTGCAGTCTGGCCGTTGAGCGTTTCTTTTTGACTGCTTCGTTCAACGCAGGCCCAATGACTATACTTTGTATCCTGGATGGCAGCCTCGCATTGTCCGTACCGTTAGCGTTCCTTTGAGGCAAATTCCAGTTCTTTCAACCACTCCTGATCAACCGGTTGCGCCGGCGTATGATTATTGCGAGGTTCGAACACGGGAAAATATTTCGCGATGTAATAAAACGCGACAAAACCGCCGGTAGCAAGGGCAATCGTGATGGACAATTCCTGCCACGACGGGAAATATGTGCGTTGCGGCCAATGCTCCATGCTGGTGACCGCTGTATTCATTCTGTTTGCGACAAAGCCCAGGATGACGAGCACGGAGGTGTAGAAAAGTCCTTTTTGGCTTGTCCTGATTTTTCGGAAAAGAAGGAGGGAGAAAGGAATCACAACTCCGAGCATAATTTCAACGAGAAACAAAGCGCTCTGATACGTCGGTTGAAACACATAGCGAAGTGCATCCCGGGCTCATCAGGTCTTGGATTCGCACGGTAAAGAACAATGCTAACACGACTGTTAATACTCTTGCCAATTCGGAGAAGAGAGGCATCTCAATTTCTCGCCCGAATGTGCGGGCCGACATGAATGATGAAAATATGACCATTGCGATGCCCGCTCCGACACAAGAAATGAAAAAGAGAAAAGGAACAATATCGGAGAACCACAGCGGGTGCATGCGTTCCGGTACGACGAGATACAACGAGCCGAAAGATGACTGGTGCAATGTCGAGAGTATAACGCCGGCGACCACGACGGGTAAAGAGACCGTTCGTAAAACTCTTATGGGTGCATGCAGATGAAATTTTTCCAATACGACCGGGGCAAATTCCAACGTCAGCACGGTCGTGTAGAGGATGATGCACCATGTAATTTCAAACATTACCGAATGGGGGTTCCACATCACCAGCGGATGCCAGAAGTTCTGAGGACGGCCGAGATCGACGACCAGCACCATAACGACCAGCATGTAGCCGATGTATGCGGTTAGGATAGCCGGCCGTACGATAGGTTCAAATCTCTCGGCGTTCAATATATGGACGGTTGCAGCGATTGTGAACCCGGCTGCGGCAAGGCCAACTCCAATAAAATCAAACCCGATCCAGAATCCCCAGGGGAATTGATCGCTCAGATGTGTCGTTGCGCCAAGGCCCATGGTAAATCGTTGAACGGCGGCAACGGCGCCGATGGCCATGAGAATGAATGCAGTAATTTTCCAAAAAGTCAATTTATACGGATGAAATTTGCTCATAACGTTTCTCTCTCAGTTTCGCGTAGATTCCAGTTTCTTTTGTTTTTCTTCCGCTTCGAACTTCGCCACCTCCGAACGGCGGGCGGTTATCCAATGGATACCGAACAAAACCACGCCTGCCGCAACAGAATACTTTGGAACTTGCGAAAGGACTCTCCACGAAAGCTGCGGGATCGGATTATTCGGAAGGTTCATCGGGAGGCCGAGTTTTTCAAATGGAATGCTCGAAATGTACAATACCGATGTTCCCCCCGCTTCCGTCAAACCATAAATATAGTTTACGTACGTTGCCGGGTTTGCGTCGATGCGTTTGCGCGCCTCCTTGATAAGATCGTCTCTGTCGCCGAAGACTGTGGCGTCGAACATGCATGCTTCTGCACAGGCCGTCTTTCCACCGGCTGCGATCCGCTCATAGCACATTTTGCATTTTTGTATCCTTGGAGATACGCTGCTCCACTCATATCGTGGAATTTCAAAAGGACATGCCTGCATGCAATAGCGGCATCCGATACACTTTGTTTCGTCGTAAATGACGGCACCGGTGTCAGTTTTTGTAAAGGCGCCGACCAGGCAGACGGAGACGCACGTCGGTTCATTGCAATGCATGCACAAGTGCCGAACGAAATTCTGATCATCGTTGAGGCTCTGAACAACAGTATAATGTGTGGCAGACAGTTCGGTTGCTTCTTCTTGAGGTAAGTGGTTCGCTTCCGCGCACGCCCGCGCGCACTCGCGGCATCCGACACACTTTGAAACATCGATCAATAGCGCTTTCCTGCTCATCATTGTCGTCTCCGCTTGCGTTATTGGACATTGAGAAATTGTTGTTCGAATCGTTCGCACTGTTCTGCACTAAAGTCTTTGAGCAACCCTTCAACCGGCGTGCCGCCATCTTGAAGCAGCACGGGTACGGGTGATCCGACCTGCGTTGAATCTGCGATGAAATCCCGCAACCGTCCGAGTTCCTTTTGAATCCACGCACGGCTTCGTTCGCCGAGCAATAATTGCGTCAGTTCCGCCGCCCGGTGCGGTTTCATCGTGTAAGCCCAGCCATTGCTGAAGAGCTCTTCTTTCATTCTTTCGGGATGGTGCTGCAGGTCTTCATTCATCGCAACGACGTCTCCATCAATTGGCGAATGGACCGTGAGCGTTTTCGTCCCTTCTGTTAGCTGGAAAAGAGCCTCGCCTTTTTTAGCGGGCGATCCCGGGACTTTCAAAAAAGAAATATCGGGGCTCCTCATCATGCGGAGAACGAAATCGTCGGCACCGATACGAACATTGCCGGAAGGAAACAGGCTGAGCCATGTGTGCGATGGTGCAAAAAATATCCCGGATGGTACGCGTAAGGGAAAGGAAGTGCGTTGCGCCACAGCTGTTGCGGGAACGTTTTTTTTCTTCCGTTGAACGACAAAGTCGATTCCGAGGAAGATGATAATCATTGTGAGAAATAATAGGACTGTCATAGTAATAACCTCTATTCAAGTGTTGATGGTATGTTTGTTGCTCGAACTATTAGGAAAAAACTCATCGACCAGAATGCGCCATTCTTCGTCGTTCGTCAGGTCGCTTATGGTATCGACGATCTCGCCGCCATCCTGCATGACTATCCCCAAACGCGGTGAGAACCAATGGATGAGATGTGCGCGCACAGCTTCCTGCCATCGGTCCGCAGTAACGCCTTTAAAAAGGTTACGCAACTCAAGCGTCAAATCTTTGGGAGCAATTTTTACAATCCATCCCTTTTCAAAGGGGGAGTCGTTTATTATTGAGGGGGTTTCCTTGAGACGCGTATTGACTTCAAGAATAATGCCGGATACAGGTGCAACGGCAGGTAGTGACTTGTCCCCGTGTTTCATCGTAGCCATAATTTCGCCCTGCCGGACGACTGATCCCGTTTGCGGGAGATCAATGTCGCCGAGCTTGCCGATGAAGCGCTGCGAAAAATCATCGATACCAGCGAGGACCTCTTTTGTGGATTGTACGAGCACCCAACTATGGCCCCGATGAAAGTAGCGTTCGATAATTTGTGTTGAGATCGGCAAGCGAATATCGGAATTGACCTCTGCAGTGGCTGAAATTTTTTTAGAAAGGGAGAAATACTCGGCGGTGAGAAGTATTACTACCATCAGTATAAAAAGTGCGATGACCATTTCGTTGCCTCTTTCGGTGATATTCTGCCGAAAAGAGTTGAAATAATCATGCCAGGAAAAGAAGTTCCTACAGATTTGCCGCAAAACTATTGTTATACAGGGTTTAGTGGGGCTTTATAAGCGGAGTGTACAGATATTAAAAAACAACATATGTATAAAAAATCAACACAAATTCAATTTTTTTACAATAAGCTGTGTAAGCCTTTACAACAAACGAGAAATGAAATTGTAGAAAAATGAAGCACGATATGTAGAATAATTCAACATTATTAGTTCATTTCTGAGGATCTTTTTCCCATAACGAGTCAAGCATCTCGGGATCGCTGATAAACAGTTTAGCACAGAACTCACCCACAAATTTTCCACTCTTTTTACACTGGGCAAGCGTTTTCTTGATGGCTTCAGGGTTGTCCACTCCGTGCGAGAAACAATAATTTTCTAGTGTGGCGTTACATTCTGTGCAGAATATTTCTTTGAGCGGGGATCCTTCACTCGCAGCTTGATTTTTCGTCATTTTACACCATTACCGTTGAGCTGTTGACTTAGCCACTGATTGATTCTTCAGATGAAACTAACAAAATTTTAGAATAAGAATCAACCGATCATTCAAAACGCACGTTTCCTGGAAGCCGCTTAAAAATCACGAAATGCTCGCCCATGGAAACTGGTTCAGTATATTCATTCTCTTTTAATTCGGTAAGAACGTGTTTCACGCTCTCGCCGTAACGAGTAATATCAACCTGGCCCAAATCGCCGTGATTTTCCTTCGATTTTGAAATCGAAAAATTGGATACGAGCAGGTCAAAATCTTCTCCCGCCCGGAGGAGTGCATAAACCGAATCTGCGACCGAAGATGATTTACACTCTATCTCTGCAAGCCCGATATACACGGGCAATTCAAATTTTACGCGCGCGTGAAAATTGATCCACATCGATATCGGTTTTCCGTTTTGAATTGCTGGAGAGAATTTCCATTGCTTCATTCGGTCAACAGCGAGCGAGTCCCACACTCCATCACCGCTTGGATTCAATAAATCGGCCTTCATGACTGAACCATCATCAGCGATGAGGATTCTGAGGTCAAGCTCGGAATGGCTTGCAAAAAGTGTCTCGGACATCGGCGGGAAGGGTTCCTGCTCAATGAGTCGCGGCATCTTTTCGGGCATATCCATTGATTGTGTCGATGCACAGCCGTATCCGATAGCACAGAATAAAAAGAAAACATAGATTGATTTCATATGACACCTCCTAAAAAACAAAAAAACCTCATTCCTCCGTTTTTACCGGAATCTTGAGGTCTTTTATTTTTTATCCTTGCCGATCCCGTAACACCTCCTTTTAGAGGTGGAATCTTGTGATCGACCGCCAAAAATGTTCGTTAGGTGAACATTACATCTCCAAATATAGCGGAAAGATGTAAAGCTTTCTCGTAAAAGTCAAGGGGTGCCCAATAACTACCTTAAATGCAACATTACCCAAGAGGATGTCTTATAATGGTTTGCAGCGAAATCGAGGAGAGAGTTTTTGCCCAAAGTTGATTTAAGGATCATCGTACTGATACTCAGGTCAACAAAGCGGCTGCGATTTTTCGCTTTCTATTTTTTCTTTTCTCCATACGTTACGACAAACTCTTCCAGCCCCTTTGTGATTTGAACGGCGATACGAGTTCTAAAATTATCGTCAAGGAGAAGCATCTCGTCTTCAGGGTTCGACATGAAGGCTGTCTCCACAAGGACATTTGGAGACTGGGTCAACGCGTTGAGGCTGAAATTAAAGCTCCCTACGACTCCAAACTGGTCCAGTCCGAGTTCAAGCATCTTGCCGTAGAGAATGTTTGCGAGCGACTGAAAGCCGATGTGATGGTAATATGCGCTCGTTCCCTTCGATAGTTCTGGATCCGAAGAGGCGCTTGTCGAGTTCGCATGGATGCTGACTAATAGCTGTGCACCGGAATTGAGGATCTTATCCGTCCGGTCCGCCATCGAAACGGTTTCGTCCGTCGTTCGTGTCATAACGACCTTCGCCCCCCTCATCCGAAGGAGCGAATCAAGATGCCGGGCGATAGAAAGCGTTATCTCTTTTTCTTTTTTTCCTGTTGAACCAAGAGCCCCGTCGTTATCGCCTCCATGCCCGGCGTCGACCGCAATGATCAATCCGGCGAGCGCAGAATCGGGCGATGCAATGAGCGGAGGCCGCCGGATTGAAATGCGCATATTCGAACCGCTATCGTAGCTGATATCGTACCCCCAATGCTGTTGATAATTCAGCGTGATAGTAAGTCGATATTGCCCTGCTGCAACCTGGCTCCAGGTTACGTTTTTTATCCCGCTCCCCGACAATTGATGGGTGATCCAATTTGTATTGGAGGTCGCACCGAAAATATCGACGACGATTGCGGCTGGATCGACGAGCTGTTGACTGAGATATGGGAGGCGCTGGTCTAGTGCAACGGTGATAATGTCTTCTTTGTCATTGCCCGACACGGTGAGCGCACCGATGAGCGAACGGGGACGGGGCGTCTCGAGCGGGAGGGGCTGGGCAAAATCTTCAGGCAACCATGCTTCCATCTCATCACCGAGTTTTACCCGGGTACCTGGTCTCCGATTTTTCCCGTAATCATGACCCGAACGCCGGCTCGAAGACTTCCCAATTTCGCTCCGCCCAGCCGGTCGGTTCCCACCCCGGCATTTAAATATGGCCGCCTACCGATAACCTCTGCAATGCGCGGAAGTTCTTTCGGTATGATTGAGACCTTTCCTTTTGAAAATGCTTTTTCGCTGGAGAAAAAATTTTTTCGAATACGAAATCTTACTTGCACCCCCTTCGCCTCATCGTCTTCTTTTACTTTATAGCTCCCGATGTAGATTCCCCCCAGCCCTCCTGCTTTTGAAGGAGGAAGCTCGGTCATCGGAATGCCGGACTCAACGCCTTCAATATCGAAAAATGCTTTGTATCCCGGACTCCCTTTGAATTTTACTTCCAAAATGTCATCCTTGCCAAGCCACATATCTTGCGACGGTTCCATCATGATGGTATCGATCGACGCAGGTTCTCGCGGCGAGGTCTTCGGAGGCTCGGGTCTTTGCATGGAAATGTTTTCGACAACAGAATCACCGTTTTCCGACCGGACGACAAGCCGAAGAATCGACGATCCTACTGCAACATTGACGACGCCGCAAAATGCGCCGCTGGCATACACTCTGGCTTCTTTGCCATTAATGAATGCCTTCGCGTTGGGAACCGTGGAGGCAGAGACTCTCTGTCGCGATGCCGTTGTCACGATCGCATCACTGTCGGGTACAACGACGCGGAGAAATAATGAGTCTACAGGCCGTATGAAACCGGAGAGTCCAACATTAAAAATAAGAGGTTCGGCCAGGAGCATGAAGAGGGAAAGACGAACGCAGCGTGTCATAGTACCTTTTTGATTTATGATGACAAAAATGAAATTTGGAAAGAGCGGGGATATAAGTCCTTTGAAAAATCTGAAATAAATTCAGCATGCAACATATGCGCTTTTGGGTAGTGCTGCAGTTTAAAAGTCATTGCGAGCGGAGCGAAGCAGTCCGCTATATTGCTTCGTCAAAGAACGCCTTACAATGGCTTCTTCTTGAGAAAGGAACCCAAACCGTAACGCCACCCGCCTTTGCATTTTCACGTGAGAGACATTCTTCAAATGGTTTAATATAATAGAGCAAAGCGAGATTTGCACTACACTATTTTGAACCGTATATTTTAACAATCTTCATCAAAAGACATTGGTAGTTCTGCGGTGGAAGCCAACAAATCATGTGATGCAACTTTCCTGCGTTCGCTCCGTAAACAGTGAGCCCCACAATCATTGGTCAAACTAACTGAGGTGCCATTTATGAAAAAAGCTTTCTTCTCGCTTGTTCTTATGATCATCGCGACTTCCTTTGTTTTCGCCCAGCAGGAGGCGCGATTATTGCGTTTCCCGACTATTCACGGCGACAAAATTGTTTTTAGCTATGCTGGCGATTTATACACCGTTTCATCCACGGGCGGCGTGGCAAGGAAGTTAACGAACGATGTTGGGTACGAGATGTTCGCACATTTTTCACCCGACGGCAAATGGATTGCATTTACCGGCCAATACGATGGCAATACGGAAGTTTATGTAATGCCCGCAGAAGGGGGTGTTCCGAAGCGGCTGACATTCACGGCAACTCTTGACCGTGACGATGTCTCCGACCGCATGGGTCCGAACAACATCGTAATGACGTGGAAGGATAATTCTCATATTGTGTTTCGCTCACGAATGGATGAGTGGGATGATTTCAAAGGCCAGCTTTTCACCGTCTCTGTTGAAGGTGGAATGCCCGATCAATTACCTCTTCCTCGCGGCGGGTTCTGCTCCTTTTCTCCGGATGGGAAGAAAATGGTCTACAATAGAGTGTTTAGAGAATTCCGGACGTGGAAACGATACCGCGGCGGCCAGGCGGACGACGTGTGGCTGTATGATTTCGACACGAAAGATGACGACCAATCTCACGAACAATCCCGCGCAGGATATTATCCCGATGTGGGGCGGGAATAAAATCTATTTTGCCTCCGACCGTGACCAGAACAAGCGCATGAATCTGTATTCGTACGATCTGACATCCAAAGAAACAAAGCAATTGACAAATTTTGTTGACTTCGATGTGAAGTTCCCTTCCATCGGAGACAACGCCATTGTGTTTGAAAACGGAGGCTACATTTATCGTCTCGACCTCGCGACAGAAAAGGCGGAAAAAGTAACAATTTTTATCGACGAAGATTTTGCTATTGGGCGCACGAATGTCGTCGATGTCAGCAGGAATATTACGAATTACGAAATCTCCCCCGACGGAAACAGGGCGCTTTTCGGTGCGAGGGGAGAAATATTCACCGTGCCGGCTAAGTACGGAAATACGCGCAACCTGACGAACACCTCCGGTGTTCATGAACGCAATTCAAAGTGGTCTCCCGATGGGAAATGGATCACTTATATTTCTGATGCCTCCGGCGAAGATGAAATCTACATCATGCCTCAGGATGGGAGTGCGCCGGGAACGCAGCTGACGAAGACCGGCGATACATACAAATACCAGGGCTACTGGTCGCCGGACAGTAAGAAAATTATGTGGGCTGATAAAAAACTTCGTTTGCAGTATGTCGACGTTGACTCGAAGAAAATCACTCCGGTAGCGCAGGCGAGGGCGTGGGAGTTCACGGATTACGCATGGTCTCCGGACAGCAAGTGGATTGCCTATGCCAAGCCGGAAGACTCATCGATGACAAATATCTATCTTTACTCGCTGGAAAAGAAGGAAACGTACGCCGTAACCGATGGATGGTATTCTTCGTACTCGCCAGCGTTCAGCTCCGACGGGAAATTGCTCTTTTTTGTTTCGGACAGGAGCTTTAATCCGACATTGAGTCAGACTGAATTGGACCATGTCTATAACGATATGGCGAAAATTTATTTCGTCACACTTTCAAAAGATACAAAATCACCGTTCGAGCCGAAGAGTGATGAGGTCAAGATTAAGGAACCGAGCAAAGAATCTGAAAAATCGGACAAGAAAAAAGATGAAAAAGAAGAGCCGAAGCCCTCGGTCAAAGTGGACGTTGATGGTTTGCAGCAGCGCATCGCTGAGCTGCCGATCTCGGCTGCCAATTATCGGGACCTTAACTCTGTGGGGGACAAGCTGTACTACATCCGCAACGGGAGCAAGGATGAGAAGGCGAAATTCTTTTTCTATGATTTCGAAAAATTGAAAGAAACCGAGCTCGGCGATTTTAACGGTTTCGAGATTTCTGCCGACGGGAAAAAGGCGATTGTCGGGCAGGAGGGTGCATACGCAATCATCGATTTACCGATCTCTAAAATCGAGATCAAAGAAAAGCTCAACCTTTCGGACATGAAAGTGAAAGTCGACCATCACGCGGAATGGAACCAGATATTCAACGAAGCATGGCGCCAAATGCGGGATTTTTATTTCGCTCCCAATATGAGCGGGGTTGACTGGGAAAAAGTACGCAAGAACTATGAACCGCTGGTGGCATACGTTAACCATCGTGCGGACTTGACGTACATTCTCGGTGAGATGATCGGCGAGCTGAGTACCGGGCATACGTATGTCGGCGGAGGGGAAATGCCGCACGCGGAGCGGATCAAGACCGGCTTGCTCGGGGCAAAAATCGAGCGCGACTCCGTCTCGAAGTACTATCGCATCGTAAAGATCCTTCGCGGACAAAATTGGGACAATACGCTCCGCTCTCCACTCACCGAAATCGGCGTCAACGCAAAGGAAGGGGAATATATCATTGCGGTGAACGGCAAGCCGGCGAATGAAATGAACAATATTTACGAGTCCCTCGTCGGGACCGTCGGCAAGCAAGTGACCCTTACGCTGAACGCGGAACCGAATGAAGAGGGAAGTCACGAAACTATTGTTGTGCCGACCGGCGATGAGCATGAACTGTACTATTTCAATTGGGTCCAGTCGAACATTGAGAAAGTTTCAAAAGCGACAAACGGAAGAGTCGGCTACGTTCATATTCCCGATATGGGTTTTCACGGCCTGAACGAGTTCGTGAAGTACTATTATCCGCAGTTAACGAAAGAAGCTCTTGTGGTGGACGTGCGCGGCAACGGCGGCGGTTTTGTTTCTCCGATGATCATCGAGCGGCTGCACCGGGAGATGGCGATGATCGACATCGCACGAAATACATCTTTTGCCGCGGATCCCACCGGAACGATGGTCGGCCCGAAAGTGCTCCTCCTCGACGAGTTTTCCGCGTCCGACGGCGATATCGTGGCGTATCGATTCAAGCAATATAAGATCGGCACGGTGGTCGGGAAACGTTCGTGGGGCGGCGTGGTCGGCATTCGCGGATCGCTTCCTTTTCTAGACGGCGGATTTTTAAACAAGCCGGAATTCTCCCGCTATGATATCGAAGGAAAAGAGTGGATTATGGAAGGGCATGGCGTTGACCCCGACATCGTCGTCGACAACGATCCGGCGAAAGAATATGCAGGAACCGACGAGCAGCTTAATAAGGCGATTGAAGTGATTCTCGACCAGATGAAATCACATCCTGCGAAACTTCCGCCTCCGCCGCCGTATCCGGATAAACATAAGTAATACAATTGCTTTTCCAATAAAAGCTCCAGTGCGATGCATGACCTGGAGCTTTTATTGTTTTTATATGCCGTCCACGAAGGACACGAAGAGTCACGAAGAAAACATGATTCTGCAAAATACTATTTGGTATGCTCTCTTTCCGAATAATTTACAGAAGCCATAGCGCAAATTTAACCTTCGTGTTTCTTCGTGTCCTTCGTGGATACAGTGTCCTTCGTGGATACATCCGACGAATTGATTTTCCTCCGAATTGTTCGTATCGTGTGTGCATAATGAATTCTATGGCACCGCAACATTCCAAATTTGAAACCGAACTTCAGGTCCGTCCTGACGACCTCGACATGAACAATCACGTTCACAACACGAGGTATTTGGATTACGTTCTTGCCGCTCGGTACGACCAGATGGAACGCTGCTACAAAATGAAGATGGAAGAATTCATTACCCTCGGTTATGCGTGGTTTGTGAATACGACTCATGTCGAACACAAACGCCCGCTCGGGTTGGGAGAAAAAATTATTGTCCGGACATGGATCGAAGAAGTGCTCAAGGACGGTGTGAAAGTACGATTCGAAATCCTCAAGAAAGAAAACAAGAAGCTTTCGTGCGAGGGCTATGTTCATTATACGATGGTAAACCAAAAAACGGGGAGGGCGGAAGTCATTCCCGAATGGATCGTCGCAAAATACTCGGTTTGAAGTAATGGCTGCTGCCGATTCATACACAACAGCAACCTGCCAACAGGGGAGCGCCGGTGCAGTGATTCAATGGTTTTTCCCATATGTCCAAACTTTCCAAGGTTTGGATATTTTGTTTTAGAATCTTTCGACATTCAGCCATTTTCGAGACAACGTGCTATGCCTGCTGGTCACAACCAGGGAACCGGCGTTCGTCTGCCGTCAGCGACAGTCTTAACCGCTTCTGCCGGCGCGGGGAAAACGTATGCGCTCACTCACCGGTACGCCCAGATATTATTGTCCGGTAAAATCCCTCACAACGCCCTCCAAAACGTCCTTGCCATAACGTTTACCAACAACGCTGCCGCCGAGATGAAACAGAGGATTCTTACGCTGTTAAAGATCGCGGCGTTTGGTGATGGAAATACGCTGCAGGAACTCGGCGGCCGTCTTTCGATGGAGCAAGCGGATATCCAATCGAAAGCGGCACGGCTTATCGATGAAATCCTCGACAACTTCTCAGATTTTCAAGTAAAAACCGTCGACAGTTTCATGTCTACTGTTTTCAAGTCGTCGTCGCTCGAGTACGGTTATCATCCCGATTTCGAAATTCTCCTCGGGGCGGACCGTATCTTTGACTTTGCGTTTGAGATATTTTCAAAAAACGTGAAGGAGAATACCGCTGAAGCCAAAATCATGGGTAATCTTATCGAGTTGATTACGGAGAACAAGAAAGCGGACAGCAATTTTGTATGGAACCCGTATGGTGATATTGCCGGTCAAGTTAAGAAAATATATAAGGCTGTTGCCGGACAAACAAAGCCTCTCGGTTCTAGCAATTCATCCTCTGCCCTTTTCCCCCTGCGGGAAAAAATCAAAAGACAGGCGTTGAATGTTCAAGCCCTGATAAAAAAATCAGGGCTGACCATCAACAGCCTCTTCGCCGATGACCTTGCATTAATTGAGAAGGGAAACATTCATGCCTTGATTGAGAGGAAATTGCGGGCCAGTCCTGTCAACAAGCCGAAAGGAAAAGCTGAAACGGCGGCGCACGAAAAATGGATTGCGGACATCGACCGCGAACATCGGCAATTGAACGAACTCCTCCGTCAATTCATTCTGCGTTACGTTGAATTGTACTATTCGCCGTATGCCGAGGCCTATGCGATGCTGCAGCCGACGGTTGAAAAATTGAAAAAGCAATATGGTCAAATTTTTATCGATGACGTCACCCGGTCGCTCGCCGAACACCTTACCAATGAAATTGTGCCGGAAATCTATTTCAAGATCGGCGAGACAATTTACCATTACCTGATCGATGAATTCCAGGATACGTCGCAAATCCAATGGAAAAATTTATTCCCCCTGATTGAAGAGTCGCTTTCCAAAGGCGGCAGTCTCTTTGTCGTGGGGGATACAAAGCAATCGATTTACGGCTTCCGCGATGCCGATTGGAGGATCATGAAACGGTTAACGGAAGCAAACCCATTTCCCTCCGCTTATCATGATGTGCAGTCCCTCGATATGAATTATCGGAGCTACGAAAAGATTGTCACATTCACGAAGGAAGTATTTCATACGATTATTCCGGGTCAGGGATTTGAGGATGAAGCCGCAGCGAGCGGGCTGTCGACGTATGAACAGCATGTAACGGCGGAACACAAAGGCAAAGGATATGTCGAGGTCGACATTATTGAAGAACGGGAAAGTGATCCCCCCGAAAAACGCGCCCTTCATACAGTTGTTGAGGAGTGCCGATCCCGCGGGTATCGTTACAGTGAAATCGCGATCCTGACACCGACCAACAATCACGTCATCGAAGTCAGCGGGTGGCTCAACGAACAGGGGATTCCGATTATTTCGCACTCCACGCTCGACGTGAGGCGCCGAAAAAGCGCCGGGGAGTTCATAGCCCTTCTCCGTTTTCTTGATTCGCCTGTTGACGACCTCTCGTTCGCGACATTTGTTCTCGGCAATATTTTCAACAACACGCTTGCATGCGGAGACAGCGGGATTGCCCGTAACGATCTCTCCCGGTTTATCGTTGAAGAGCGGGGCCGAGGCCGTGGACCGCTTTATACGGCATTCCGTGAGCATTTTAAAAAATTGTGGGACGAATATTTCGAACATCTTTTTAATGTCGTCGGTTACCTCCCTTTGTACGACCTGGTTTCTGAAGCATACAAAATATACGATGTCTTTCAGTCGTCGCCGGATGAAGAGGCGTCGTTGGTGAAACTGCTTGAAGTGATCAAGGCATTCGAGCAGCAGGGAGCGAACACCATGAAGAACTTTCTCGAATATTCCGATGATGAGGCCGCCGAAGATGTTTGGAAAATTGATATTCCCAAGGATATCGATGCCTTGCAGGTGATGACCATCCACAAAGCGAAAGGGATGGAATTTCCCGTCGTCATTGTCGTGTTGTATGACCAATCTCCCCGGGGAAAAAACTTTCTGCTCCGAGAAGATGAGCATTCAGTATCGATCCTGAAGGTCAACAAAAAGATCGCGGACAATATTGATGAGATCCGCGAGTTGTTGGAGGAAGAGCAATTTCGGAATACGGTGGATGCATTCAATAAGCTCTATGTCGCTTTTACACGGGCCGAAAAAGAAATGTACGTCGTCGGCGTCTACAAGAAAGAACGTAAAGAACCTTCAATATTTCTTCCTCAACAAGGATATGCATCAGGCCCGAAGCCATCGGTGAACGTGAGCGATCTTCAGAAAGAAAACATTTTCAAGCCGTTCCACCATACTATAAGAAAGCCGTTTGCCGTTCAAGCGTACGAGAATGTCGGGGCGCTGGAAACGAAGAGGGGGGATTTCGTCCATCGCGTTCTCTCCTGCATCGAGTTTATCGAAGACGATCCACGGGTGCAGGTCGATGCGGCCGTCGCCCATGCCAGCCGCGAATTGCCCGCACCGCTCTCTCTTGATGAAGTGAAATCAATGGTTCATGAATGTTTGAACGACCGCGGTATGCGCGACTGGTTTATCCGGAAAGAAGAAAGAAGTGTTCTGCGGGAGCAAGAACTAACGAACCGCGACGGCGCACTGTATCGCGCGGATCGGATTGTCGTTGATGCAAAGACCGTCACAGTCGTCGATTTCAAGACCGGAGGAGACGAAAGTGAGGGCGACTATGTTGACCAGGTTAAGAACTACGTGGGGATGCTGAGAGAAATTTATCCGGACAAAGAAGTCCACGGCTGTCTTGCGTACATCGACTTGAAAAAAGTGAGGAGCGTTTCATGAGTGCTGTTTCCCTCATCCCGGTTCATATTCGTTTGATCGACGAGATTGCTTCTCTCTTTGATCCGCACGGCCTGGATTATTCAAAGAACCTCATCGTGTTTCCGGGGAAGCGTCCGGCTCATGCCTTGCGCAAGGCGTTGTCCCAAAAAGCCGGCCATGGATTTTTGCCGCCCAGGATATTCTCCATCGACAATTTTATTGACTATCTATTCCGGGAAAAGCTGGGTATCGGGGATAGGACGCTGGATTCGCTCGACGCGGCCGCGATATTGTACGAAATCCATCTGGCGGACGCACGGAGAATAGGCGGGAATAATTTTACTTCGCTCGATTCATTCTTGCCGCTCGGGATGAAAGTCTTTGGCGAGCTCGAAGAGTTGTGGATTGCAAACATTCAGTTCCCCAGGGTCCGTGATGCTCTTTCCGGAATCACGTTCAGCGGTGCGCCATCGCTGCTTGTTTTTTACGAACAATTCTACTCTCTCGCCGCCGAAAGAGGCTTTGCAACCCGCTCGATGAAATACCGGACGGTCGCTGAAAAAGTTGCGACCATCGATTTCACCGAATGCTCGAAGATCGTTTTGGCCGGATTTTTTGCCTTGACGAATTCCGAGCAAATTATTATGCGGCATTTACATACGCTCGAAAAGACCGTACTGATCTTCCAGAACGGTCCGGGGATTATCAAACAGCTGAAAGATCTCGGTTTGTCAGCGGAGGTGCCAGCGCAAGCAGCGGTGCGGCCTTCATTGCATTACTACCAAAGCGCAGACGCTCACGGACAAGTATTCGCACTTACGAAGAAAATCGATGAGCTACGGCAGCGCCGGGGACTTTCGTTCGACCGAACAACAATAGTGCTGCCGGCGGCGGAGACGCTCTTTCCCGTTTTCCACCAAACGCTCTCGCTTATTCCCGACAACGAATACAATATTTCCCTCGGATATCCGGTAACACGAACGCCCGTGTACGGCTTCCTCGACACGTTGTTCGAATTGATCGCGTCAAAATACGAGCACCGTTATTCGGTTGCGCACTACATCAAATTCGTTCTTCACCCCTATACCAAAAACATCCGCTATGAAAGACGGTCGGACGCCACCCGCATCCTCTTCAACGTCGTCGAAGAGTTTTTTCTCAGGGAACATTCGGCAGAATTCTTTTCGCTCGAGGAATTAGAAAACAATACATCCTTGTTCGCACGTGCGGCCAAACGGGTTGCCGGACTCAGCGAAAGCGTGTCGGCAGAGTTGTTAAAAGCGCACTTAATATCCATCCATACGGATACGGTGCGCATATTCGACACCGTAGAGAACGTCGGAGTGTTCGCGTCGAAAACGATCGGTGTCCTCAATTATATCAACGCTCACAGCACAGCGCGGCTTCATCCATTCTTTCGTCCGTTCGTAGAGGCGATCGTCGAATCCCTCGAGGTTGTTTCAACGTCGCTGCTCTCCGACCGCCAATTCAACGAATTTGTCGAGTATGTCTCGTTTCTCCGTAATTACATTGCCGAAGCAAAAGTTCCGTTCCCTGGAACACCCTTTCATGGGCTGCAGGTGCTCGGGTTTTTGGAGACGCGGAATCTGCAATTCGACGAGGTTTTTATCCTTGACGCCAACGACGATGTTCTGCCCGGCGATAAAGGGCACGATGTTCTGCTGCCGATGAAACTGCGTGAATCGCTCGGCCTTTCAACGTTTCGCGACAGGGAGCGCATGGCCGAATATTATTTCAACTGCTTGCTCCAAGGCGCAAAAGAGGTGCATCTCTTTTTTATCCAGGATGGGAAGAAAGAGAAAAGCAGATACATCGAAAAACTGTTGTGGGAAAAAGAGCGGCAGGCAAAGAGAATTGATGCAAACGAATCCGTTCAAACTCTCCGATACCGGATTGAGCTTGCAAACGCAACACCGGCCGCAATTCCTAAAACTGAAATGGCCGTTGCTTCCCTCAAGGATTTTTCATTTAACGCCACCGCACTGGATACATATCTGAAATGTCAATTGAGATTTTACTACTCGTACGTGCTGGAGTTGCGGGAGCGGGAAGAAGTCTCGGGCGAGTTGGAGCATGCGGACGTCGGAATCTTTATCCATCTCGTTCTTGCAGAATACTTTCGGAAATTCAGAGGAAGGGTGCTGGAAGAAGGCGCATTGACGGTTGACTCGCTTGAACACACCGTCGACACACTCTTTACAAAAAAGTACGGCGACAACATCATCGGGCCGGTATATCTCCTGAAGAAGCAAATCAAAACCCATTTGGAGGACTTTCTCGTTCGTTATCAACTTCCTTTATTGAGAAAAGGCATTACGCTGTTGGATCTCGAACTGAAGCTTGAGTCATCGCTTGGTGCGTATCAACTCGAAGGGAAGCTGGACAGGGTGGAACAGCGCGGGGGAAAAGTTTATATTCTCGATTACAAGACTGGAAGCAGCGAAAAGTATACAAGAATAAATTTCAAGAAGGTAAGCCTGGAAAACCGGGATTCGTGGAGCGAGTCGATTGGTTCACTCCAGCTTCCGTTGTATGCAATGCTTTACGCCAATACGTCAGGGATTCGGGCTGATGAGATTATGCCCGCATACCTCTTTCTCGGCAGGCAAATAATTGATGAGGAGATTGAGGAACCGCTGTTTGATGAATCGGATTCTCCCGCTGAAAAATTTTTCATGCTTGAAAAAATTGTCATCGGTTTGCTGGAAGAGATAACAAACATTGACCGTCCGTTTGAACCGACGAAGAATTTTGAGCGCGAATGCCGGACCTGCGCTTTCAAGTATATTTGCGGAACGCAGTGGGTGGGGTAAAGGCTGAAATCGCGGCGCTTAAGTCACCGCCCCTCCTTCCCGTAAAGGGGAGAGACCAAGGGTGGGGTCAGCCTGCGGGCACAGAAAGTTTACTAACACAACTCATCATCTTTTTGGAAGGAGCATCCGTCATGGCAAAACCGGGAAAGACCGATTGGAACAAAGCATTCCAGCCCCTCATCAAAAAATATAAAGGAAAGAAACATCCGCTGGATTACAAGAGCCGTTATCAATTGCTCGTAGGCGTGATTCTTTCCGCGCAAGATTCGGACAAACACATCAATGAACTCACACCGGCGCTGTTTAAAGCGTTTCCGTCGATGAAGGAACTGGCAAAAGCGAATGCCAATGAATTGTATAAATTCATCGGTAAAGTCCGGAATTTTGCGAACAAAACGAAATGGCTTATGACGCTCGCAAAAACCGTCGGCACGGACGATAAAATCCCTACAACAATGGAAGGTTTGACCGCGCTTCCCGGCATAGGAAGGAAATCTGCCAACGTTATCATCCGGGAATCGGGAGGAGAAGCAGAAGGGATCATTGTCGATTTGCATGTCCTTCGGGTTGCGCCGAGGCTTGGCGTTGCGGCCGGAACAGATCCGAAAAAAATTGAGGCTCAGCTTATGGAGGAGGTCGCGCGCGAGAGTTGGAATGATATTGGTATGGCGCTTTCTTTTCTCGGCAGGGAAATTTGCCGGCCGACCAATCCTAACTGTGAAGCGTGCGTCATGAATACGGCTTGTGCATATTACGCCTCATTGAAGTGATTTGAATCTGAGCGAGAATTCTTCCGGATCGTGGGTGAGAATGTTCTATGCGGAGTTGCTCCCCTCAATCCGGCCATGCATCATCGGTTTCTTAATGTTGCTGATTTCGTGTGCAACAATTGTTGTGCTTGAACCAGACGTTTGAACCTGTCTCAATTGTTTCATCAGTAAGAACTTCCGCGCCCCTGCTGAGGACAGCCGCTCAACCTTCTTTATGCCAGCCTGTATCGCGATTCTTCATGCCTAAAAAATGTTCCGTCACTTGACTTTGTCCGAACTTTTCGACTATTTTACTAATACAGTCGAAAGGACGATTTTGAACGAAAAGCTTACAAGGGACAAAGAAGACGTTATTTTACGGTCAGCGCAGCGCAGGTTTGCCTCATACGGTTATTCGAAGGTAACGATGGACGAAATTGCCGAGGATATCGGTATGGCAAAAGCTTCCCTCTATTATTACTTCCCGACCAAGGAAGCGATTTTCCGGTCGGTTATTCAGCATGAGCAAGAGGAATTCTTAGCACAGGCAAAACGCACACTTGAGCAGCAGCCTTCGGCGAGCCTTAAATTGCTTGAATATTTTCAGCTTCGATTAAGATTGATCGAACGTCTCTCGAATCTCAGCCATTTTCACCAGCAAGGATGGCATGACGTGAAGCCGATCTTTAAGGATCTTTTTACGGCATTCGCGGAGAATGAAATTCGATGTGTCACCCACGTTATTCAAGAGGGAAAGAAGAATGGCGAATTTCACGTCGAACACCCGCAAAAGACAGCATCGATGATCCTTCATGCGCTGCAGGGACTTCATGTGCGATTCTTCCGTGATTTCGATCAGCACACTACAGCCGAGGCTGACCATGAAATGTTTGAACAAGAGGCGCTCCATTTTGTGAATGTTGTTCTTCTTGGTATTCGTAAGAGTAAATAATTTTATTTGATGAAAGGATGTTTGTAATGCCACAGCAAGATGACCAAACCCTCGCACAAAAGGCCCCTGTGCCCGGGCAGCGAGAAAGTCAACCCAAAAACGGAAACGGCGAAGAGGAATCCATTGAATCCCTTCCTTTATACCGAAATTTCAAAGTTGTTATCCCTTTGTTCATTGTTCTCTTCGGCCTTGCGTTCGTGACGTGGCAGTACTACATCAACGAACGCGATTTCGTTACGACGGATGATGCCTATATCGACGGCAACAGGGTATCCATCAGCGCAAAAATTCTTGGACGCATCGACCAGCTGCAGGTTGATGAGGGCGACACGGTCCAAGAAGGTGAAATTCTCGTTAAACTGGACGACAGCGATTTGCGTTCGCAGGAAGATCAGGCAAAAGCATCGCTTGCTCTAGCGCAGGAGAATATTACTCTTGCCGAAGTCAACCTCGACAAGGCGCAAACAGATTTCGAACGCGCGTCGGCTCAATTCAAGGAGAACATCATTCCTAAAGAACAGTACGACCACGCAAAAAGCGAGTATGAATCTGCAAAGGCCCGCAGCAGCATTGCGAGGGCGCAGACGTTTGCAGCAAAGACCCAGCTCGGTATCATCGAAACTCAACTCAAGAATACGATCATTACATCTCCAATGAACGGAGTCGTCTCCAAACGCTGGGCGCTTGTCGGTGATGTCGTGCAGGCCGGTCAATCGATTTTTTCCGTCTACGATCTGAAAAATATCTGGGTCACCGCAAACCTCGAGGAAACAAGCCTTGAAGCATTGCGTTCAAGCGACAAAGTGGAGATCACTGTCGATTCGTATCCGGACATAAAGTTTTCCGGGGCGGTATTTCAGATCGGAGCGAACACCGCATCGCAATTTTCATTGATCCCTCCGAACAACGCTTCGGGCAATTTCACCAAAGTGACCCAGCGTGTGCCCGTAAAAATATCGATCGAACGGAGTACCGATGTCGACCCACACCGGCAAGTCGATCTCCTTCCGGGAATGTCGGTTGAAATAAAGGTGAGGGTACATTAATCGTGGCAGCTTCTTTACGCCAACAGTTGAGACAGGGTTTTGTCCGGCGTGTTCCATCGCTTCACCACGAACACGAGACGTATCGGTGGTGGGTGCTCGCGAACGTGATGATCGGAACGTTTATGGCTGTGCTCGATGCCACGATCGTGAACGTTGCCCTTTCGAAAATTATGGCGTCGTTCGGAATTACGGTGGACAAAGCAGAATGGGTGATTACGGCATACATGCTGGTTTTTGCCGTTATGCTCCCGACCTCTGGATGGATCGCAGATCATTTCGGCTACAAGAGAACATATTTGTTAGCGTTGTTCTTATTTACATTGGGTTCATTTCTTTGCGGGCTGGCGTGGAATGAAAATGCGCTTATCATGTTCAGAATCGTTCAGGCGAGCGGTGCGGGGTTGATTGCGCCGACCGGCATGGCGATCATCACCCGCGAGTTTCCGCCGCAGCAGCGTGGAGTTGCGATCGGGTTTTGGTCTGTTGCCTCGGCGGCGTCCGTTTCACTCGGACCGATGGTGGGCGGGTACCTCATCGACAATATAAATTGGAATGCAATTTTTAATGTGAATGTGCCGGTCGGGATCATCGGGATCTTTGCAACGATCGTCATTCAGCGTGAGTATAAAACCGAGCATACGAGGTCGTTTGACATCATTGGATTTGTCTCGATGGCGACGTCTCTTTGTGCGCTGCTGCTGGCACTGACAGACGGCAATGCTTCGTGGAATACCGGCGGATGGTCGTCACCGTTCATCGTATCGTGTTTTGTGATATCAGCAATCGCACTTACCGTGTTCTTAGTGACGGAATTCACCGTTGAGCATCCGCTCATTGACTTGAGCTTATTCAAAGATTTTAATTTTAGCGTTGCGAACGGCGTTCTCTTTATTTTCGGGTTCGGGATGTTTGGCAGCACGTTCCTTCTTCCCCTGTATCTCCAGACGTCTCTCGGGTACACCGCGTTTCAAGCAGGCTTATTCTTTTTACCCATGGGGATTCTTCAGGCGATCACAGCTCCGATTTCCGGCGTGCTATCGGACAAGGTAAATCCCAAGGTTCCTGCGGTGATCGGCATTACATTATTGGCGGCAAGTCTTTTCATGAATAGTTCATTGTCATTGTATTCGGAACATCATCAGATTATGCTTGCGCTCTACATCCGCGGATTTGCGATGGGATTGATGTTCACGCCTCTTTCGACGACGGCGCTCTACAATATTCCACGGCACAAAATCGGACAGGCATCCGGGCTCTACAATGTTATTCGTCAAGTTGGCGGAAGCTTCGGCATTGCATTTATGAGCACCTTGCTGCTGCGGCGGACGATTTATCATACAACAACATACAGCCAGGTCGTCAATCAACACTCGGATACCTTTCGTCAGGTTACGGGGCATTTGACGCGGTTTAGCATGAATGAACTGGCCGGCGATCAAGTTCTTGCAGTGGAGCGTGCCATGGCGTTAATTGCATCGCATATTTCTACTCAGGCGTTCATCCGCGCCGTGTGCGATGATTTCCTTGTCGCTGCCACGATTACCATGGCCGCGGTCATTCCGATTCTCTTTCTCCGTACACGAAAACATCTGCCGGCGAGCGCACACCGGCATCCATAAAATAATAACGTTCTCTGCACATTGAAGAATTTTTTCACCATGAAGATGATGACAACGCTACCGTCGTGCACGCACAGTGGGCCCGTGCCTGCTCATCTTGTCGGTGGCGGGATCTATTTTTGCCTAACAGCAACAATTGCGACGCAATAATGGTCAGAAGCAATGGTATCTACAATTCCCGAAAAACAGACAGCTCACTTGTTCTCATTGCGGTGCAACTGAAAGTAAAGGTCCACTGATTATGGCGCTTATAAGACCACATCAATTACGGTCAGGGTTTTTGCATCGCGTACCGTCGCTTCATCATGAACATACCTCATATCGCTGGTGGGTGCTGGCGAACGTGATGATCGGAACGTTCATGGCTGTCCTCGACGCCACCATCGTCGATGTTTCCTTGCCAAAAATAATGTCGTCGTTTGGCATTACTGTCGACAAAGCGGAATGGGTGATCACTGCGTACATGCTCGTCTTTGCAGTCATGCTTCCGACTTCCGGATGGATCGCGGACCACTTCGGATACAAGAGGACATATTTTCTGGCGTTGTCATTGTTTACTTTAGGTTCATTCCTTTGCGGGCAGGCATGGAATGAGAACGCGCTTATTACATTCCGTATCCTTCAGGCAACCGGGGCGGGATTGCTTATGCCGACAGGCATGTCGATTGTCACGCGTGAATTTCCAATGGAGCAGCGCGGAGTTGCGCTCGGCTTTTGGTCGATCGCGGCTGCGGCTTCCGTATCCCTCGGCCCGATGATCGGCGGGTACCTGATCGATAACATTAATTGGAATGCGATCTTTAATGTGAATGTGCCGGTCGGGATCATCGGGTTGTTCGCCACTGCGGTCATCCAGCGAGAGTATAAAACTGAGCGTGCGCGGTCGTTCGATGTGATCGGATTTGTATCGATGGCAACCTTTGTTTGTTCGCTGCTGCTGGCGCTAACGGACGGCAATGCCTCGTGGAATACCGGCGGATGGTCGTCTCCGTTCATCATCTCCTGTTTTATAACTTTCCGCATTCGCTCTCGTCGTGTTTCTGGTGACGGAATTTACCGTTCACCATCCGCTCATTGACCTGCGATTGTTCAAGGATTTTAATTTCAGCGTAGCGAACGGCGTTCTCTTTATTTTTGGATTTGGAATGTTCGGCAGCACGTTCCTGCTTCCTCTGTATCTCCAGACGTCGCTTGGATACACGGCATTTCAGGCAGGCTCGCTGTTTTTGCCCGTCGGAATGCTTCAGGCGGTCACAGCCCCGATGTCCGGCTTCCTGGCGGACAAGATCAATCCGAAAGTTCCGGCTCTTATCGGTATAACATTATTGGCAACAAGCCTCTTTATCAACAGTTCATTGTCATTGTATTCGGAGCATCACCAGATTATGCTCGCGCTCTATATCCGCGGCTTCGCTATGGGATTGATGTTTACTCCTCTTAACATGACGGCGCTTTCCAATATTCCAAGGCACAAGATCGGCCAGGCGTCCGGATTATTTAATGTCATTCGGCAATTGGGCGGCAGTTTCGGCATTGCGTTCATGAGCACGATGCTTCTGCGTCGAACCATCTTTCACATGTCGACGTACGGGCAGGCAGTGGATCCCCAATCCGACGCATTTCGTCAGGTGGCAGGGCATTTGACGCGTTTCAGCATGGATGCGGTGGGGGGCAATCAAGCGCTTGCCGCGATGCGCGCTAATGCTCTCATTGCCTCGCATATTTCAACTCAGGCGTTTATCCGTGCCGTCTGCGACGATTTTTTGGTGGCCTCGATGATTACGATTGCTGCCTTTGTTCCTATTGCCTTCCTCCGTGTCCGAAAACGAATTAAAACCGAACACGTGGTGGCAATGGACTGAGAATTCATTAATTGCACAGACAGGGTTAATTACTATGAATAGATTAAGAATAGTTTTATTGATAGGTTTTCTTCTCGGTACAACAGCCGCGGGGCAAGATTCGATGACTGTCGAACAGGCGGTTCAAGCGAGTTCTTCAAACTCATCCGGCACTTGACCAGGCGCTCGCTAATATTCGTGCGGCTGAAGCGCGCACTTCGCAGGCTTCAAGCGCCAAGCTTCCGGATGTAACCTCGGAAGCTACGTATGCCCATATCGGCCCTGTGCCGGCATTCAGCTTCCCCGTTTTAGGAAGTTTCGTGCTGGCTCCGGCTGATAACTACAACGCTCATGTTGCCGGACAATACACGTTTTATGATTTTGGAAGAACGAGTACTGCTGTTGATTTGAGCAAGTCGCGCGAGCAGACCCTGCGTGATGCGATGGATTTGACGAAGACTAATCTGTCGCTGCAAACGATTCGCGTCTTCTATACTATTATTCTGCTCCAGAAAAGCATGAAAGTTCAGGATGAACAGATCGAAGCGCTGAACCAACATCTTTCTGTGACACAGAAACGCGTGGAAGCGGGAACCGCCACCAGTTTCGATGTGCTGACAACGCAAGTACGCGTTGCAGGAGCGCAGAATCAGAAAGTTGACATTCAAAATTCGCTTGAGAGACAGGAAGCGGAATTAGGCCAGCTCCTCAACCTTCCGCCACAAAATCTGCCGTTGATCCGTGGATCATTTCAACAAACGGCGATGTCGCTCAATATCGATTCCCTGAGTCAGCTTGCCCTTGAGCAAAGGACCGAATTAAAGATCGCGCACGACGCCGAACATTCAGCGGAGCGGCAGAAAGCGGTGAGTTCACTCGGCAACATGCCGACACTGAAGGTGAGCGCAGTATACGGACTGAACAACGGATACGAGCCGAATATTTATCCGGTTCGGGGCAACTGGGTTTGGGGAGCGCAGGCAGAGGTTCCAATCTTTGACGGTGGACGGGTGGGTCACCAGGAAGAGGAGGCAGAGGCAGCAGTGCAATCGGAGCAAGCGCACGGTCGTGACGTAGAGGCGCAAATACGGTCCGATGTTGAACAAGTTGTGGCGGACGTTCAGGCGGCGGCATCGAAGGTGAAAATTTCAGAATTACAGTTGCGGCAGGCACATGACGCAGTCACCATTGCGCGAACACAATACGAGACCGGCTCAATCACCAATCTCGATCTTCTCGATGCAGTGACTGCCGAATCCGCAGCGAAGTTGATGAATCTCCAGGCACTCTATCGATTGGTTATCAGCAAGTACGACCTTGAGCGTGCAATAGGTGCATCACTGATAGACTGAAGATCCGTTGCCGAATAATTAGAAGCTATCTCAAAAATAAAAGCACGGTCATTGCGAGGAGCGGAGCGACGAAGCAATCTCCTCAAAAATGAGGATTGCTTCGTCCCGATAAGGAACATCGGGACTCGCAATGACATTCACAAGGGTTTTTGAGATAGCTTCTAACAAGAAGCCTGATCAAAAAATGACCAGGCTTTTTTTTAACTTCTATTTTTTTACCTCCCCGCTTATTCCATCATCTCAACTTATTTTCGCTTGTGTTCTTCCATAAATCGAAGGACCTCATCGAGTCCCGGTGCATTCAGAGCGTGCGGAATGGTAAGGCAGACGCAAGCGGCAACGGCAGATGCAAAATCGATCGTTGCCCCGTCGTCCCATGATTTCAATATTCCATAGATAATGCCCGAGCGGAATGAATCCCCAGCGCCGGTGGTGTCGATCGGGGTAATGTTGTACGGCTGAAATTTTTTTATCTTTTGTCCCGGACGTGCATACCAAAGCTCATCGCTGCCGAAAGTGAATATGATGAGGCCTTTGCAGTGCGTCTGATACTGCTCAAAAACTTCGAGCATGGCACGGTCGCGATATGCTTGCTCGCGCAGTTCATGAGAAATAATGATGGCGTCCGCATTCTGAGCCATGAAATCATCATACGTGCAATCGATCGTGACGTACGGTTTCATATGCCGCACACACATTTGTGCGACGCGTAAAGAGTCCTCCTTGAGATATGGGTCCAAAGAAACAAGCGACTGCATTCTGAATATCTATTTCTTGAGGAGTATTCCATTGTTTTTCTCCCGAATGGAACTTGGCATAATTCCCAAATACCGTCCGCGAATCTTTATCGGTGATGACGATTTCCTCAGTCCCGTAATTTTGTTTTACCGTCAGGCGTGATACATCAATGTCGTAGGGCTTTAGAATGTTGAAAACTTTGTCGGCATTGTTCTGATTCAGCCAGTTGCCGTCAAGCTTCGTTCGTATGCCGAATTTTGACAACATGATGGCCGAATTAACTGCTTCCCCTCCAACCGAAGAAAGACGATTGCTTTATTTCTGCATAATGATTCGGTTGGGGGAATGAAAAACCTTCATCGAGGATATACACTGGTACTCGGCGAGATCATTCCGTAAAGATACACATCTGTCCATGATACAGAGCCCTCCATGACGTCCCTGTAATTATTCTTTATCCTCTGTCAGTGCGGTCAATTTCCAAATGATTGTTCCTACATCGTTTTATTTCAGCATGACTGAGGTTCGTGAACAGCCGTTGCGCGGCTGAGCGGCATACCCAGTCGTTGGTTTCCGATTATCTCATTACGATCAGCATCAACATCAAGTATTTCCTGCACTCCCTTTTTCATCGAGGCATCATCGGTGACATCCATTTGGTGCATACGAACGCCCGGCTCTTTCAACTCTTGCATTTTTTCTAATCTTCGCGCAGCTCCGGAGACCGGATGCCGCAAACGATCTTGTCACGCACAATATTATTTGAATCTATTTGAGCACCACAAGTCGTTTTGTTTCTGTGAACGATGCCGTCTGTAACCGATAGAAATACACTCCGCTTGGCACGTTTGCCGCATTAAACGTGACCGTGTAAGACCCTGCCGGTTTAACATCGTTGACGAGCGTTGCAACTTCTCTTCCCAGCACATCGTACACGTTCAAACGGACCTTTCCGGTATTTGCAACCTGGTACCTGATAAGCGTCGACGGATTGAACGGGTTGGGATAGTTCTGGGACAGCGAAAACTCTTGCGGCATCCGATTGACTGCGCCATCATTTATTCCGGTTGTACTATACTCTATGAGCTCGTCAGTATGTGTTTGGCTGTCCGGCAATGTTCGCACATTTTTAACCATGCCGATTCCATAGGCGTAATACTGAAATTCCCGAAAAACGGCTTTTCCAGTGCTGTCGAAGTGAGTCTCAGAGAATTCCATGCAATTATTGAAAGTTCCCGCAGACACGCTTACGGTTTCGGTTACGCTCAAAACAGAATCCTGCCAAGTTTGATTTCCATTTGGATAAGTTCTGGAATAGCCCTTCGTGAGAAACTCGTTGGGGAACCAGTTCTCCACACTAACGACCGTTGCCGAATCGATGTTCGATGATTCGGTTGAAATATTCATTGCGCCCAACGCTACATTCCCAACAGAATCCTTTCGAAGCCAAAACACACGAAAAATATTAACTTCGCCATCTTGGTCCAATACCTCGGTTCCTTTTTCCCTAAAATACTGCCGTCCGAGTATTGAATCGGATCCTTCGATGAAATACGTTGTCGATCGAGCTGCCCATCCGAGAGCGCCAGGTTCTATTCCAACGGTGTGCAGTTTTACGTAACTGCCGACGTAGAGGGGCGAATAATAATCGGAAGCCTCCTGAGCAAAGGTTATTTGACTTACTAAAACCAGGATGAATATAGAAAGACCTGTCGCTGATTGTTTCATGATTGACCTCGGTATTATTAAATTGTTTAGAAAACGATATCACACTATTTTACCATGACCATCTTCTTGACGAGACGTTGACCGTTGTTTTCAACGGCATAAAAATATACGCCCGACGGAAATTTCGATCCGTCGAATGTGGCTGTGTAATACTGTCCCGCTTTTGCAGCATGATCATACAACGTCGCCATTTCTCGGCCCAAAACATCGAAGGCTTTCACCACAGCTCTGCCATCTTTCTCGACGGAGAATTGGATGGTCGTTGTCGGGTTAAACGGATTGGGATAGTTTTGCTGTAATGTAAAATTGTGTGGTGCTTGATTGACAGCGGCACCCTTTACCCCGGTTGCACTACCGTTTGTGGTGTGTCCGATTTCTCCGCCGTCGCTCGTAAACCATCCGTTGTTCGCATCGACAAAGAAAATGCTCCATGCGTTATCGGAATTCTCCGTTCCGGCAAAAGAACTTGTCGTCCAGGTTGAACCGCCATTCGTTGTAGAAAGATTGATGCCGACATCGCCGGAGACCGGCATATATTGAATTTTACTGCCGATCCAACCGATATTGGCATTCAGAAAGAAAAGGCCCTTGGAATTGAAGGCATGTTGAATCCCCGTGTTGGTAATCGCAGCCCACGTAACGCCGCCGTCGGTGGTCTTGAGAATTTTATTAGTGTCTCCAACGACCCAGCCATTGTTGAGATCGGTAAATTGTATGGCCAGGAACTGGCCCGGGGTGGAATCTACATATTGCGGCGTCCAGTGTCCCCCTCCATTCGTGGTGTGATAAATTTTCGGAGGTCCAATAGCCCAGCCGTTATTGGCATCGACGAAATAAAAAATGCCCCCCGTCCCAACGGTATCCCACGTGTTTCCGCCGTCGGTTGTTTGCAGTGTCGTAAGAGTAATGGGAGTGGCAGAAGGGTTATAGATAGATGCCCAGCCGACGTTTTCATCGACAAACTGGATTTGAAAACCCATGTCGCCTGCGGTAGTCGACAGGACTTTTTTTTGCCAGGTCGCGCCGCCGTCGGTTGTCTTATGGATCACAGCGCCATGCGCATCGCTAAGACTTGTTCCAAACCAGTTTATTTTCCAACCATGAGTCTGATTGACCCACCACATCGAAATTGCCGGATCAGTCATACACGCTACGGTATCATTCGGGAAGGGTGTTACCGCCGTCCAGCTCGATCCGGCATTTGTTGTGTGCAGAAGATGGCCATAAGACTGGGAAATCCACCCTTCGGTCGGACTGACGAATTGAATTTTTCCCAGGGCACTGTCGCCGAGCGGGTTTGATTGAACCGTCCAGCTGGGTTGAGCATAACTCATTATTGTCAAAGAAACGAATGCGAGCATCCCCATCAGTATTTTTGCAAAACGCATGATGAATGCCTTTCTGTTGATATATTTCATTGAGTATGATGATGGATCGTTGGTTATTCTTGCACGCGGTGTTGTTCTTCAATGCGCACGGTTATGTGAAATATTTGTTTCTCTCTTCTCTACTGAAGACAACCGCACCTAACGAATCGGAGCGAGGCCGTTGACCCGAATTGTCGCTATCCTCCAAAGCTTTTTCCTTTTCGAAGCTTTAAGGTACAATGAGACGGCTCAGCAGCGAGCTCATCTGTTTGCGGTGAGAAAACCATGCGGCAAAGTGATGCCGTAACTCCGTACGGCATCACCCGCCAATGGATTAGTCTTTTTCCTGAAGCGCAGGTTCTTTTTCTTGTCCCTTCCCGTTTGTCGGCCACACAAAAAGTCCCCGTTTAGTGTAGGTAGTATGAAGAAGATGATGGGACATTTCTCCCAGCGGTTCTTTTAGGAATTCTTTATAGAGAGCGGCGACTTGCGGATTCTCGTGCGACTTGCGAATCGGCTTGCCCGCATCTTCTTTATAGATCGACTCCGCTCTTTTTTTTCTGATTTCCCACGTTGTCGGAATCGGCTGGCCGCCGCCGCCGAGGCACCCGCCGGGGCAGGTCATCACTTCGATAAAAGCGTACGGCGATTCTTTTCGTTCAATCTGTTCGAGCAGTACGCGCGCGTTCTTAAGCGTGTGGGCAACTGCTACTTTCACCTTGACGCCGTTCATGTCGACCTCGGCCTCTTTGATTCCTTCCATTCCTCTGACGGCAACAAAGTTGATATCTGCCAGGCTTTTTCCCGTTACTACTTCGTAGGCAGTTCGGAGGGCGGCTTCCATCACACCGCCGGTAGCGCCGAAGATCACCGCAGCGCCGGTCGATTCGCCCAGCGGACTGTCGAATTCTTCAGCGGGAAGGTTGGCGAACCGGACCCCGGTCTCTTTGAACATCCGCGCAAGTTCGCGCGTCGTCAAAACGTAATCGACATCGTAGAAGGCATCGTCGTCCGACCAGGCTTTTTTCTCTTTCCAGTATTCAAAAGCACTCATCATTTCAGGACGTTTCGCCTCGTATTTTTTGGCCGTGCACGGCATCACCGAAACGACGACGATTTTTCTCGGATCGATTCCCATTTTTGCGGCGTAGTATGTTTTTGCCACAGAGCCGAACATCTGTTGCGGCGATTTGCACGTCGAAAGATGGGCGAGTGAGTTTGGGAAAAAGTGTTCTGCGAATTTTATCCAGCCCGGAGAGCAGGAGGTGATCATCGGCAGAACGCCTTTCGTCGTGATTCGTTTGATCAGCTCATGTCCTTCTTCAAGAATTGTCAGGTCGGCGGTGAATTGCGTGTCGAAGACTTTCGAAAATCCGAGCCTGCGCAAGCCGGCAACCATTTGCCCTGTCACAAGGCTTCCGGGCTGCATCCCCATGGCTTCGCCGATGCCGACGCGGATTGCGGGAGCTGTCTGCACGACCACCACTTTATCCGGGTTTGCGATCTCCTCAAATACCATTGCGGTATCATCCCGTTCAACAATAGCGCCGGTGGGGCAGACGAGGGCGCACTGGCCGCAATTCGTACAGGCCACGTTGCCGAGGCCTTTTTCCATGTATGTCGATACCTTGGTGCGGATGCCGCGCTGCGACAGGCCGATCGCAGAAACTGTTTGAATATTTTGACAGACGGCGATGCATCTGCCGCAGAGAATGCATTTGTTAGGATCTCTCGTAATTGAAACGGAGGTCGTGTCAAGCATTTCTTTTTTCTTAGTGCGGACGAATCCGTTGTCCTTGATGCCGAGGTCGGCAGCCAGCGACTGCAGTTCGCAATTCTGGTTCCTCAGACACGACAAGCAATCCTTCGGATGATTTGCGAGGATCAGCTCAACGCTTGTCTTTCGTGCGTCGCGGATGCGCGCAGAATTGGTCGCGATCTCGATTCCTTCGCGCACGCACGTCGAGCAGGACCGCGTCAGCGATCGCGCGCCTTTTACCTCGACAACACAGACCGCGCACGAAGCATTCGTTGCAACATCTTCGAGATAGCAGAGGGTCGGGATGGTAATTCCTGCGCGTTTGCATGCTTCCAGGATTGTCACGTTCTGCTGAACTTTATAGTCATTCCCGTTGATTTTTATGTTGACCATTGTATTATCCATTGAATTCTCCTTGGCCTAGTTCTTCATGGCATTTTACGTCGCACCGCAGACAGCGCGTCGCTTCCAATAACGCTTCTTCACCTGTGAATCCTGAAAGAACTTCCTGGAAACTGGAGATCCTTTCTTTCACCGGAATCTTTTTAGGATCGATTTTCGGGATCCCTTCCGGCTCCGGGGCGATTTCATCCTTGTAATGGAAATCGCGGAAGAGACGGTGGAACCGTTTCTCCTTCATGAGATCATGATCGATCGCCTCGGCGGCGCGCCGGGCGATACCCATCGCTTCCGCGACGGTTGCCGGGCCGGTCACCGCGTCTCCTCCGGCGTACACGTTCGGCAGGTTTGTCCGGTAACTCGGGTGATGGACTTTTATCGACCCGTTCGATCGCAGTTCAAGGCCGATTTCTTTCGCATGCGGGACATCCACTTTCTCGCCGACCGCGAGAATAACGGTGCTGCATTCGACGACTGCCGTTTCGCCCGTTTCTACGGGTTTTTTTCTCCCCGCGTTATCGACTCCGTCGAACTTCATCTTGTGAATTTCGAGGCCCGTTACTTTTCCGTTCACATCCCCGAGAATTCTGCTCGGCGCCGAGAGGAACATGAAATTGATCGTTTCGTCCGTCGCGTCTTTGATTTCATGGGCATTCGCCGGCATCTCATCCTTATCGCGGCGGTAGACGATCGTTACGTCCGCGCCAAGCCGGAGGCATGAACGCGCCGCATCGATGGCCACATTTCCCGCGCCGACGACGACGACTTTCTTTCCGATATTAAGCTTCTTTCCAAGGGCAAACTCTTCAAGAAATTCGTATCCTCGAAGAACGCCGATGAGTCCTTTTCCGGGAATATCAAGCTCAATATCTTTTTGAGCACCGACGGCGATAAAGATCGCATCGGCCTTTTTTGTCAGCGCTTTGAGCGACAGCTCACTTCCGATGCGCGTATTGAACATGAATTTCACTCCGAGCTTTTTGAACAGCTCTAATTCTTTGTTCAATCCATCTTTCGGAAGCCGGTAGGCTGGAATTCCGTATTGAAGAATTCCGCCCGCCTTTGCATGACTGTCGTACACCGTTACATTATGTCCGAGGCGCACGAGATAATATGCTGCCGTCAATCCCGAAGGCCCTGCGCCGATGATGGCAATATGTTTTCCGGTCGGGGAGAGCTTTTCTTTGATCAAGCGCTCATAGATGACTCTTTCTTTTCCCATCTTATACATGATGTCTGCAAGGTAACGGTGGATTTCGCCCTGGTTCACAGGTTCGTCAACCATTTCTCTCCGGCAGCGCATCTGGCAGTGGAAATAACAAATTCTGCCGACGGTTCCCGGCAGAGGATTATCGCGCAGCGTCAGCTCGAACGCTTCTTCGATTCTTCCTTCTTTCAAAAGCTGCAGGTAGCCCGGAATATTCATGTGAAGCGGGCAGCTGTTTTCGCACAAGGCCACGAAGAGGTTCTCACACACACCGGCTTTGCATCTCTTATCGATAATATGTCTTTCGTATTCATCGCGGAAATACCGCAGCGTCGTTAAGACCGGATTGGAACTTGTTTGGCCCAGTCCGCACAGGGAAGAATCTTTGATCACGTACGCCAGCCGTTCGAGCGTATCAAGGTCATCCATCGTTCCTTCGCCGTGCGTGATCTTGTTCAGCAGCGAGAGCGCCTGTGCCAAGCCTTCCCGGCACGGGGTGCATTTGCCGCACGATTCTTTGGATGTCACTTCAACGAAGTACCGGGCAACGTCGACCATGCAATTATCCTGGTCCATCACGACCATGCCGCCGGAACCCATGATGGTGCCGAGTTTCGTCAACGATTCGTAGTCAACCGGCGTATTGAAATATTCCAACGGAATGCATCCGCCGGACGGGCCGCCGGTCTGAACGGCGCGGATCCTTTTTTTGTTTCCGGTCCCTTCTCCCATCTGGAAGATAATGTTTTGCAGCGGGGTGCCGAGGGGTAATTCGACGAGTCCCGTGTTTTTTATTTTGCCGACCAACGAGAACACTTTCGTCCCCGTGCTGTTTTGCGTTCCGAACTTTGCAAATTCGCTTCCGCCGATCGTTATGATCACGGGAATGTTGAACCATGTCTCGACGTTGTTGATGTTTGTCGGTTTTCCCCAGAGCCCTTTTTGTGCAGGGTACGGCGGACGGGGGACCGGACGTCCCGCTTTTCCTTCAATCGAAACGATAAGAGCAGTCTCTTCGCCGCACACAAACGCGCCGGCACCTTCCACGTGGGAAAGGCTGAAATTAAACGAAGAACCGAAAATATGTTCGCCAAGGATACCGTATTCTTTCGCTACAGCAACTGCTTTCTTAAACCGTTCCACCGCGAGGGGATACTCGGCGCGCACATACATGATCCCTTCCGACGCGCCCATCACGTATGCGCCGATCAGCATTCCTTCGATGAGCGAATGCGGGTCGCTCTCGATCTCGTTCCGGTTCATGTATGCACCGGGATCGCCTTCGTCTGCGTTGCAGATGATATATTTTTTATCGGTGGTAACCTTCTTCATCATTTCCCATTTAATGGCGGTCGGGAACCCGGCTCCGCCGCGCCCGCGCAATTTTGATTGTTTTATTTCTTCGAGCACGGAATCTGCCGTCATCGTGGTGAGCACCTTCATCAGCGCGCTGTAACCGCCCACGGCAAAATAGTCCTCGATATTTTCCGGATCGATCAACCCGGATTCACGAAGGACAATTTTCTTTTGCCCTTTAAAGAACGGGAGCTCATTCCACAGGGGAACGCTGACAAGCCCGGTGCCGAATTCCATTTTCGACGTGAAAAAATCCCACCGCTCGATTTTGCAGAGTGCTTTTTTGAGCGGCATAATTCCTTTGGAAAGGCTGTTGACAATATTGTCCGCATCCTTCGGTGTAACTTTATGCAGGATGACAAGAGGCATTCCGGGGATATAACAATTCACGAGCGTTTCTTCGGCGCAGAACCCGAAACATCCCGTCATGGCAAGTTGGATATTTGCATTTTTCGCCTTGATCGTTTTCTGCAGGCTTTCATACACTTCTTTCGCGCCGTTCCCTATGCCGCATGTTCCCATCCCGACGGAGATTTTGGGGACGTCGGGAAATAATTTCTTCAGACCTTTTTTTCGGAGATCTGCCAGTGCTGCCGGATCGATCGTCTTCATAATCATTTCCTCCCTTTCGAAACTTTGTTGATAAGCTTTTGCAGCTTCGCGGTGGTCATGTTGCTGTAAATGACTTCATCAAGGGCGATAACCGGCGCAAGGGCGCATTGTCCGAAACAGGCAACGGTAGAGATCGTGAATTGATTATCCGGTGTCGTTACGAAAGATTCTCCTTCTTCCAACGCTTTGCTGCATCCCAACATTAATCCGAGGTCGTCGTGCAGAGTTTTCGACCCCTTTGTATGGCAGGCGGTTCCACGGCACACGGTGATGGTGTGTTTGCCCTGCGGTTTGAGGTTGAAGAATGAATAGAAGGTGACGACGTTGTAAATTCTGGAGAGGGGAACGCCCGTCTTGAGTGCGACATGGTTCAACGCATCCTCAGAGAGGTATTTGTGTTCGTTGAGGAGTTGGGTCTCTTCCAGAATGCCCAACAGTTCTCCGTGTTTGCCTTTGTGTCCCGCAACAACAGCGTCAATCTTTTGTAGTTCGCGCGGCGGGTTTTGGGTTTGATCCATAACTGCTCCTTTTCGAGTATTGAAAGAAATCAGAATGGTGAAGTTTCAATCGTATGAGAATAGCGGAAGGACGCACGGCTCCAATAACCGTGACGGTTTCGTTATTCCGTCGGATATTTTGAGATAAATTTGTTCTGCTGTGTGATGTGTATAGCTGATCCATGGCATAAAAACAATCCTATGCCAGGCACTTAGGGAAGTAAAGCGGCTGATCATTCGTCCCGCAACGATTCGCTGCTATGACATTGCGGTCTTTTATATGAGCAGATATGTCGGTTAGAAATTTCTAACCGGTGAGAGTACTCGTAACGTTTTCGTTAAACTTCAAGCAATCATTTAAGACGGAACAATTTCCTGCGTGCAGTTCTGCAAAAAAATAATCCGGGAACGAGTAGCTGATTTTTCAATGATGTCGCTTTCAGTTCAGAAAGTGCCATGAGGCACTATTGAAATATAGAAAAATATTTGCCGAAAAGCATCAAACTTTTAACAATATTTTCTGAACTGTCTTTCCGGTGCGGCTTTTGCTCATTCATCTTGCCTTTGAGATAATACTTCAATAACTTCTACCTGTCGTGATGACCGCATAACAAAGCATCCCCTGACAAACGCGAGACTCGCCGAAGACGTTCTCCCCATTTCCATTCGGTAACAGAATAAATTGATCATTATGTCCCATTTCAGACACATTCAAATTACAAACACAAGTGCATTTGCCATTTTGAACGTTTCGCATGCCTCGGTGTTGAATTTTTATTGAAAAAATGAAAACTTATTGTGGATATTTTCAACGGTTGTGTATTGCAGCCTTTTGTCTTCCATTATGTGTACTTTCAGCTCAAGCGCAAACCGCATCACTTATTGGAAGAGTTATTGATGCGTCGACGCGTCAGCCAATACGTGATGCAGTCGTTGTTGTGCTTGAACTCGGCCAAAGAAAAAATACGGCCGACGACGGACGGTTTTGCTTTGACCATCTCGCCTTCGGCCGATACACAATTTCGGCACATCATATTGCATATGCCAGTGTAGAACGGAGCGTCATGTGCAATGACGGGCACAGCGACACTACGGTTATTGAACTTCAGCCGGCTCTTCTCCAATCAGGCGAAGTAGTCGTGCGCAGTACCCGAACGTCGTCGTCGACTCAAGGCATACCATATCCTTTCAATGTTGAAGCAAATGATCAACTTATCCAACAGTCGAGTGTGTCGGTGTCCGATGCGCTGAAGGATTCTCCGGGAATTTCGCTTGTCCGCGATGGATCCTGGGAAACCGACGTTTCCATCCGGGGAATGGGGAGGTCAAACATCGTGACGATGATTGACAATACAAGAATCGAGACTGCGACGGATATTCTCGGTGCTCTTTCACTCATCGATCTCCACGATCTTGACAGAGTTGAAATCGTAAAATCCCCCGGTTCCGTTCTGTACGGAACGGATGCATTCGGCGGCGTGATCAACCTGATCACGAAGCGAAATTCGTTTACCGACCAACCGCGGATGAACGCGGAAACGACGAACGATCTTTCGAGTGTCGACGGAAAAGTGTCGCAGTACGCGGCGTTCGAAAGTTCGTCCGATTGCTACGCGATGCGGCTGAGCGGAAGTGATCGCAATGCGGGGAATACGATGACCCCCGCAGGGGAGATCCCGAATTCACAATATCACGATTTTAATCTTAACGCCTCTCTCGGCGTTCAAACGTTCGATCATCAATCGGTATTTTTCTCGTACCAACGATCGCAAGCGGAAAATACCGGAATTCCCGGCGGTTCGCCTCTCTCTGCGTCGGCGGTTGCGCGCTACACTCTTGCGAAACGTGAACTGTTTGGACTGGAGTATGTCATTCCAAACCTCTCGCCGGATTTTCCCCTTGTCACGATTCGGCTTTCACACCAGGATATCGACCGCAATGTTGAAATCATTCAGACCCCGGCGTTGACTCTCACACCGCATGCAACAAACGGAACAACGAGTGGGCAGATCGAATCGAAGATTTCTCTCTCCGCAAGCCAGGTATTGACCGTTGGGACAGACGTGTGGCAGAGGGATTTGGACAGCAGGCGCGAACGGACCAATACAAGCACCGATCAGATTATCGGCGACCGCCCCGCACCCCTCTCGCATTTTTTCAGCGCAGGGGTGTACGGGCAAGACGATTGGCATTTGGTACCCGATCGATTGACGTTAACGCTTGGAGCGCGGTACGATTGGATCCGGGTGAGCAGCGACGAGACCCTGAACCCCGAATACATTATTACTTCGGGAGTATTGCAGACGGCTCCTCCCGGCCAGGAAATTCTCTGGAATAAAACCTCGGCGCACGACGGATCATGGAGCGCGAACGGAGGATTGTCGTACGCCGTCAATCCCAACGTAGATTTGACATCGCTCATTTCAACGGCGTTCCGATCGCCCTCCCTTGAAGAGCGCTATGAATATCTGAACCTGGGAAGCAGTGTGTATGTCGGCAATCCATACCTCCGTTCTGAAAAAAGTGTTTCTGTCAATGCCGGATTCCGCCTGCATACCGACGACATACAACTGCAGTCCGACGTATTCTTCAATCACTTGGCGGACCTGGTTGCATACGTGCCCGGTGTCTTCGAAGGGGCGAGCGCGTTCATAGAACAAAATATCGGAGAAGCCCGGTTATACGGTTATGAAATTTCGATCGATGAGAAACTTGCAGCATGGAATGTATTGAAGTATTCTGTCGCGTATGTCCGGGGAGAAGATACTTTTGACCACACGAATCTCCCGCAAGTTGCACCGCTGAACGGGCGTATAGAATCAAGCACCGTCTTCCATTCCGTCGGTACGCTCGACGTTGCCGCCACTTTTTCTGCTGAACAGAAAAACCTCGCCGCCGGTGAAATACGAACTCCCGGGTACGCGATTGTTGATGTCGACGGCGTGAGTATTCCGTTCACCGTCGAGCGGTTGTCGCTGACTCTCCGATCCGGTGTGCAAAACATCTTTAATAAACTGTATCAAAACCATCTTTCAACGCTGCGCGGGCTCATTGTCTTTGAACCGGGAAGGAATTTTTTCCTTTCAACGACGATTGCAATATAAACGCTTCTTTTTTCAGAAAGTTTTGTTTGAAAGGGTCATCGTATTTAAGGCGTCCGATGTCTCTGTGGAACTCTGTGAATCTCGGTGCCGCTCTGTGTAACAAAAATACTATTTCACAGAGAAACACAAAGGCGGCACAGAGAACCACAGAAACGAACACCGCAGTCGGACTTTTCCGTTCTATTTCTCGTGGAGTAGATTAAATGCTCTGGTTCGTGTTGGCGACCTGTTCTGCCTTACTTTCAGCGGCTGCGGCTGTCATGCAGAAGAAGATTCTCTTTCGCCTGACGGCTCTTGAATTTTCATTTCTCGTTTCTGCTGTCGTTCTTGTATTATCGCTGTTCGTTCCATTCACCGTCGATGCTGCCTCGGTTCCTTCATCGGTGCTGATGATTCTTATCGTCAAGAGCATCCTTGGCGGGATGGCATTTTTATTTGTGATGATGTCGTTGGAGCACAATCAAATCAGCAGCGCTCTGCCGCTTCTGGGAATAACGCCCGGAGTCACCGCACTTCTCGCGCTGATGCTGCTGGGGGAATCGCTCCATCCGTGGGAATGGGCGGGAATCGGGTTGATGATTGCTGGAACGTATACGCTGGAAGTGCGGCCGGGTCAAAAAATGATTCAACCGCTTCAAATTAATATTCACTAATAGGAATTTTTATTTTATCTATGGCGCGGTGGGGTTGTTTGCCGTGTCGTCGGTTGCGGACAGAATGCTCGTCAGCAGCTATAAGGTTGACCCTCTTGTTGTTCTTTTTTATCAACATATCGTTTATTGCGCGTTATTCGGCTTTCAATTATTGCTGCGCAAGGGATCTTTTTCAACGTTGCTTGAAAAAGGCAAAGGGCAATTTCCTCTCGTCGTTGCTGTAGCGTTGTTAACCGTCGCGTATCGTTTTACACAACTGCAAGCCACAAAGCTCGCTCCCGTGGCGTTGGTCCTGGCCGTCAAACGAACCTCGATTCTCTATGCGACCTTCTTCGGCGGAAGGATGTTCTCCGACGACAGGCTGCGCGAAAAACTTCTCGGCGCATTGCTGATTGTCATTTCCGGGTTTATCATCTTGAGAAATGTCGGATGAATGGTTCAAATATTTCGATATGAAGGCGGTAACGCAATCCCAATAACTGATGTTACGTAGAGGACACTCAATACGATCCTCATATCGCTCCGATAGGAGCGATATATTTATAGCAATAGATAGTACTATCGATCAAGCCCCGATAGGGGCGACATGCGAAAATGTTTTAGTTTTTTATCCGATTCTAAATTTTAAATATAACGAAAGGAACAATATGGAAGACGAAAACAAATCAGTGCAGCCCGTCATCGGGGAATATCAGGGGAAACCGATCATCCGCATCCCAACCGTTGAGAATCCGAACCCGGACACGACCTGGCATTGGCTCTCGTTCGGAAAAAACAAAGCGAAGGCGATCGTGAAATACTATGACGCGATAAAGAAGTTTGCGGAAGAGTGAGCAAGCGAATGCGGGGAGAGAGTCGCTATTATGAATGTAGACCCCCGGCGCTAATTGTTTGATTTTGAAATATG
>CAVYWA010000005.1:0-690394 GCA_963772165.1 uncultured Bacteroidota bacterium
AGATTTTTCGCCGTTTTCCTTTTGGCGGTGAACGTTGTTGCCCGCGTCATGAAAAACCTTAATCAGAGCGCCTCCCCCGCAAGATTTATGACATGGACTTCTCTTCTCCCCACAGTTTCTCCATCTCTTCGAGAGTTTTTCCTTTTGTCTCCGGCACCCATTTCCACATGAAAAATGCCGCCAGGATCGCCATGAAGCCGTACAGCCAATACGAAAATCCGTGATGGAACAGGTTGGTGAGAAGTGTGCTCTTGTCGAGCATCGGGAACGTCCACGATACGAGGTAGTTGGAGATCCACATGACCGCGACGGCCACCGACATTGCTCTTCCCCTTATCTTGTTCGGGAAAATCTCCGAGAGGAGAACCCAAACAACCGGCCCCCACGAGAACGAGAATCCTGCCATAAAGAAGAGCATACAAAAGAGGGCGGCGAGGCCGAGCTGCGTCGACTGAAAGACGAATCCCAGCGCTATCATCGCCGCCGCCATCACAAGGGCTCCGGCGATCTGCAGAGGCTTCCTCCCGAATTTGTCAACGCTCGCTATCGCCACAATGGTGAAGAGAAAATTCACCCCGCCAACAATGAGCGTCTGAAGAAGGGCCGCGCTTGTTCCGCTGCCCAGATTCTTGAAAATTTCCGGTCCGTAATACATCACGACATTGATGCCGACGAACTGCTGGAACACGGCCAGCATAACGCCAATGACGATCAGCTTCGGGCCGAAAGAAAAAATTCTTCCCGATGTGACGACGAATGATCCCCGTATCTCGGCGCTGATGTCCCTCGAACGCTCCTTCCCGCTGATCCTCTGAAGGATCGACAGCGCCTTCTCATCGCGTCCCTTCATCATGAGCCATCTGGGAGATTCCGGGATAAAGAATAACAACGCGAAGAAGAGTGCCGACGGGACCGTCTCCGACCCAAACATCCAGCGCCACCCCACGGTGTTGAGCCACAGATCATCTCCCCGGAGAGAAATTGCGTAGTTGACGAAATAGACCAGGAGCATTCCGATGATGATCGCGAGCTGGTTGTAGGACACGAGCTGTCCTCTTCTGTTCGCGGGAGCAATCTCCGCGATGTAGAGAGGAGAAAGGAGCGATGCCATGCCGACGCCGATGCCGCCGATCACACGATAGACGATGAACTGCGGCAGGACCTCCCAGCCGCCGTCCCCGATCGGCTTGAAGCCGAGCTCCGGAAGAGCCGAACCGATCGACGTGATCATGAAAAGAATGGCGGCAATAAGAAGTGATTTTTTTCTCCCGAAGAAGTTGCCCATGAATCCCGCAATCGCTCCGCCGATGACGCATCCTATCAGGGCACTCGATACCGTGAATCCGAGAAGCGAATTTGCCGCAATTTCCGAGAGTGCCCGCGGCAAAACAAAATACCAGTTGAGGGCGCCAACCGTGCCGGAGATGACGGCTGTGTCATAGCCGAAAAGCAATCCTCCGAGCGTGGCGATAAGCGTGATTCTCCGTGCGTAAGCATCGTACTCGTTTGCGGAGGCGATTTCCATGGCAGTATCGTTTCCTCAACTTTTGATGAATGGAATCGGTTTGCACAAGGCCTTCAAGTTCTCATCGGGTGTCTTCGCAGGAATCTCGCAGCCGGCATTGACCATATAGGGATTGCCGACAGACTCGTAAGCGCTTTTGACATAGTTCTGAATGGATGAGGCTGTACCATTCCTTACGCCGGCGACGGGATCGATATTGCCGCTGATCACGACGCTGTTCCCGACAACCTGCCTTACACGAAGCAGGTCAACCATGTGGTCGACGTCGAGTATGTCGACTCCAAGACCTTTGATGCCGGGGAGGAGATGCGTAATGTTTCCGCAAATGTGAAGCCGGACAAGCGCCCCCATTTCCTGTATGGACTTCACCAGAGCATGTTCTCTCGGCTGGATGAACGACTCATAAAACTGCGGCGACAACTGGCTTGCGATGGCATCGCCGATGCCGATCGTATCGGCCCCCGCCTCAATTTGTGCTGCAGCGAATGCTATTCCGACTTCGACACACCGGTCCATCAGCCGGCAAATGAAACTCGGCATCTTCAATCGTGTCCATCAGAAAATTCATCACGCCGCGAAGGTCTGCGGCTTCGGCAGCGGGCCCTTCCACCCAGCCCATGATGGAATACTCTCCGCCGCACAATTTTTTGTACTCACGAATCGCATTGACGCGATCCAGCATCCTCGTCGACACCTGCGGATTCGGGGAGAGAAGGAGAGTCATATCCTTGGCCGACTCCATCGGACTTGTGCAGCGTGGCACTCCATCGGTCACGTATTGCACTTTCCCGCCGAATCCTTCTGTTTCGCGATACGGGTCCGAGATCGCACTGAGTTGGTCGAATCCGAAATCCTTCGCGCATCGGCGATTTGCTTCTACAAGCACTTTGTAATCCGATGCGAAGGCGCCGTAGTTCGATCCGATATACTCGGCGGCAAACTGCATGACAATCGGTATCCGGGAAACGATGTCCGGTGTTCCCCCTTTGACGACACTCATGTAGCGTTCTAAGCTGTTCACGGGAATGACCCTTTAAAGCATTTCATAAAATTTCAGAATTGCAGAATAACACGATTCATTAATTTTCGTTCTTCAAGTATTGGGCAAATCTTGTCAATTGGGTTGAAATCGACACGCAGACATTGCGAGCACACTCAAACTGTTGCAGATTAATGTAACCCAGATCGAACGCAACATACAGTTGGCTTCTGACTTCCCCGATGGATCCCTTCGCATATCCAAGAAAAGCGAGAAATTCCTTTTTGGAGGTGCGTTCGTAACCTTCAGCGATGTTCGACATGACGGAGACTGAAGCGCGCTGGATCTGATCTTTCAGACCGAAATCCGTTCTGAATTTCCGTCCTTGGGCAAGCGTATAAACATTTGTAGTCAGTTTTCTGGCATCCTGCCATACAGGCATTTCCTCAAATCGCTTAAAATGCATATGTACCCCCTTTTGATATTCTGCTATGACCTAATTTTATCGTTGTCTCTGGATCCGTGCTCTGCCACGATCTTATTCAAAAACTCCACGGCTCCTTGCGGGTTTGGCGAATAGAAGGTCGCGCCGATCTGCGCACAGAAATCGGCCGAGAGCGGTGCTCCGCCAACCAGGATCGTTTTGTCCGGGTAATTTGCTTTAATGTCTTTCACAATCGTTTCCATATTGACCATCGTCGTCGACAAGAGCGCCGACATCCCGACGACGCATTCCGGATGCTGTGCGATCGCTTCCAGGAACTTCTCACTTCCCGCATCGACCCCGAGATCGACAACTTCCCACCCCGCGCCTTCTACGGTCATCGCCACAATATTCTTTCCAATGTCGTGCAAGTCGCCCAGCACCGTGCCGACCACGAATACGCCCTTGCGCTTTATTGCTCCCGAGGTAAAAAACGGTTTCAAATGCTTCATGGCCGCGGTCATAGCCTTCGCGGAGATCAGCATTTCCGGAACGAACGCCTTGCCTTGCGAGTATTTCTCGCCGATCCTCGACATCCCCGGAATCAAGGCCCTGTTCAGTATCTCCTCCGGAGCAATTCCCTGTTCAAGCGCCATTGCGCACAATTCCTCGGCGCCATCCCCGCCTTTCATTTCCAAGGGGAACGGGAATGCTCTATTGATTTTTCCACGCTCGATGCAGGTTGTCAGTCTCTCCAGGATGTCGTCCATCGTAATGCTTTCTGTCGCTGCTAAAAGTTCCGATCATAGCCGCCGGGTTCTCGACCGGGACTCTTGTCTTACTGTCGTGCACTCTGGTGAAAAACAAATCTGTCTCTTGGACCGAATGTGCCTGACCTCTTCCCAAAGACATGATCGAGATAGAAGCTAATGACTTTTACATATTGGATCAAGGGAGAATGCACTTTATATGCTATGAACAATCTAATTTTATATTGGATCAGTTTATTATTAAATATATTGATGGATGGGAGTGGACGGAATTTCGGGGAGAGCATCCGATGTATCCGCTTTTTCCGGTTGAGAATGAATAGTATGATCGGAGTTGATGGTCTGGCGAAATATGTGAGCCGTGGGTTGGCAGGTATTGGGGGCGTCTCGTAGTGTAAAGAATGAGAAGCTACACTTTTCAAGCAATCCTAAAACTGTATAGGTAGTTCGTAATTGGTTTCAGCAGAATCTTCAGAAGAAAGAGGCATTCAGGATTGCGGTTGATGTTGAAACCAGATGAAGTTGAAAGAGTGATGACTCTTTGCGATGATTTAGACAGAGCCAAATATGGGCATAATTAAAGGGTGATCTAATGGGTCGGAAATGATTTGACATGAGAAAGAAAATTGCTATATTGCTATATTAGTGAAATTCTTACCGAAAAGAGCTGTTTTTGAGCTGCATTTCTAGAGTTGATTTTTTGGCTAAAAATTGACAAACTAAATTTTATTAGAATTTCTTGCATTGGTTTGTTAAAAATGGCAAAAATGCGGTTGTTTGATTTTTCCATCCCAAGCGCCTTCGGAAATGTAACATATTGATTGCTGCTACGTCTAAAGATTACGATGGTATTTGTCGATAAACAAGGGTGGGGTGTTTCCAATTGCTGTCTATTTTCGATAATGGTAGGACAAAGTGGAAGGAAAAAAATTCGTAATAGTCTATAAAAAATCTTCTGACTTCAGGACATTTCCTGTGCAGGTTATTGTCGGAGGACCTGCGCCAGACGGAGATGGCATTATCATGAATTTTGGTATTGACCATCCTCCGATGCCAAATTATGTTCAACACTTGGTGGGAGAAGGTGGTCAAGTTGATCTGACGAAGGTGGACCAAATCGCTCAAGTCGGAAATATAGAGAGAGAGCTATTTGGAGCACTTTATCTTTCGGTTGCGCAGGCAAAGAAAACGGCGGAATGGTTGACAAAATTAGTTAGTCAAATTGAGGGTAGTAAGTAAGAGTAATAACACGGAGAATAGTATGGATACAGCAAGCATAGTAAGAGAATATGAACCCATCGTTGCTGGTGATAAATATATTGAAGATTTCGTGGGAGTAGAGAGACCCGAACCTGCAAAGATCTTCATATTTAGCCCAGTATTGAATATCATAGGAGTTCCTTTTAATGTATCAGAAGGAGATGGGTTGTTTACAGTGTTTAATCGTCAATGGCCTTCGCTCGCGACGACGGATAGTACGTTAGAAGGGGCGATCCAAGGTGCAGTTGAGTTGGTACAAGATGTGAGCGAGCAATATGTTTATTCTTCGGAGGAGAATCTTTCAGAAGATGCAGTCGAATTTAGGAAATACTTACTTAGCAGAATTTTCCGTTAATAGATGCCTGCCGAACGAGACCAAATTGTAAGTTCTCTCAAAAAAAAAGGTTTTCAGCCAAAAGAGGGGAAACACACTCTCTATATTTTGTATGTCGATGGAAAAAAAACATCAGTCTTTACTAAAATTTCTCATGGTTCAGAATATTGAGAATATAGTGACTCATTGCTGGATTTGGTAAAAAGACAGATGGGCTTGACGACATCACAATTACATGAATTCATTGACTGCAAACTAGAGTATGGGCCATATGTAGAACTATTAAGAGCAAAGAATAGAATTAAATAGGCCACACAAATCGTTACAGAAAAGAATGCCCGTTTCTATATAGAGATGGGCATTTGTATTCTAGTCCATTTGCAGACCGGGTTAACAGGGTAGGAATATAGTAGAAAAAGATAAATTGCAATTTGCAGAATCTTGAATTACATTTGTAAGAGTAAATGAACAGATTTTGTTCCGCTAATGTGCGGCAAGGCCAAAATCAAGAGAAAAAACTTTAGAATTAGTTAGATTTATTGGTGTTTTTTGACTGCGGGAGTAATTCAGTGGTAGAATGTCAGCTTCCCAAGCTGGACGTCGCGGGTTCGAGTCCCGTCTCCCGCTCTAAAAGGACGCTTAGCTCAGTTGGTTCAGAGCGATGCCCTTACAAGGCATAGGTCGTAGGTTCGAGCCCTACAGCGTCCACATTGCATTATGAATGCCATCTCTCAAGAGTTTTTTTCCCCTCAAAAGCCTCACTATTATCATGCATTGTTTGTCGGGTTGCACAAGGCCCGACATTTTTTTTACGTTGCGCCGGTGTGAGACGCTTCAACTTAAACTTTGTGCGGCAGGAGAGTGTCGGACTTCACAACACTGATGAGGTGCGTAAACTTGAAGGATGGCCGCCGAAAAATCGTGAAGGCCAGGTGTTGTAAGGGTTCGATCCGTCGTTATTTTTCGCCGGGCGCGTTGAATTTTTAAGGAGGTTTTTATGCGGACGTATGGTTTCTTTTTTCTTATCACCCTCTTTGTTGCGGGCTGCGATTCCAGTCAGGGAGTGGATACCGGAACCACTACTGCAACCACTTCTCTTGTTTCGGTTGTGTGGACCGATCCGTACCCGGGTGCAGTGGGTCCAAACATTATGGAACCGGACAATATTGTGAGAATCCGGTTTAATACGCTGATGGATACGCGATCTGTCATCCATGGCGTCACTCTTTCGCCGGTAGGCCAGGGTGTTTACATCGATACAACGACTGCGTATCCTATCGAAGGGACAACGTTCGCGTTTCCGCTTACTCCCACGCCCGCGTGGCTGGTCTATGTTGAGGATCCGGTTATTAACTCCCATTTTCCTGCAGGCTATCAATTGTATGTTTCGTATTTTAAAGTCGGGCAGGTATACACCATCACCATCGATTCTTCCGCGCATGATATCTATGGAGATTATTTTGGGGCGGCGGCCAGTTTTTCTTTCACGCCCGAGCCGTATTTTCGCGTGGCTGACACGTACCCGATGAACAACGATACGGCCATCTCGCCGATTTATCCGTCCATCACCATTCGATTCAATTCCGCCGTCGACACAACAACCGCCCGCTCTGCATTTTCCGTATCGCCGTCAGTCGCGGGGAGTGCGAGCATTTATTACGGCCCGTGGGGATTGTCATGGTCGCTTCCATCAACGTCCATGCTGGCGTCAGCAACGATGTACACGGTGACAATTGCTACGTCCATAAAAGATGTTTACGGTAATGTCCAGCCGTCGCCGTATTCTTTTTCTTTTACCACTGCAGCTTTTGCTGTCACATCGTCTTCCCCGGTTGGAAGCGGAGTAAGCACGACATCGGACGTCTATGTCAACTGTAATTTTTTGATCGACCCTGCAACCTTAGCTTCGGCATTTTCCATCAGTCCGTCCATCAGCGGCACGCTGCAAAACAACGGTTCATCGTTCACGTTTACTCCGGCGTCATCCCTGGCCCCGAATACGACGTACACCGTCACGATTTCGACCTCGCTGCACGCGAACAATGGCACGCCCGTAACGTCTCCCTATTCTTTTTCGTTTACGACAGGAAGCTGATGAGGGTGAAATGCCGGCTTTTACACGCGCTCGCTTTGCTTGTTCTTGCGGCAGATCATCCTGTATACCCGCAGGTTCCACCGTGGGCTGTTTCGCGTAGCGATGCGAACCATCCATCCGGCGAATACATTCTCGGCGTGGGGCAGGGGACGGGCGAGAATGCGGATGAAACCGCGAAACGCCTGGCGCAATCGGATATTGCAGCACAGGTTCGCGTGAAAGTGCAGGCGGAAATTAAAAACATCCAGCGGGTCTACGGACTAAACCCAAACCAGGAATCGTACGCGGATTTTAAGATTCAATCGACGTCGGTTGTGGACGAAGAGCTTCCGGATGCAGCGATAGTGGAGACGGCCGTTGATGCGTCGACGAAAACAACGTACACGCTTGCGGCATTGGACAGGGAAAAAATTTCAAGCGCACTTGCCGTCAAGCTCACATCCGGCTGGGATCGCGCGAACGAACTTCAGCACACTGCGGAAGATTTTCTGCACCGGGGAAGACTTGCCGAAGCGATACAAGATCTCTTCGAAGCATGGGCGGATGTCATGGAACTCCTCCCGAAATTAGCTCTCCACGACGCGCTCGCACACGAGCCATTTCTCAGCGAACGGTCTCTCAGCCCGTCGGCAGTAACTTCCGGCATACGCGAAGCGCTTTCCGGCGTCCGCATTGAAAAAATAAGCGGGGACAAGCAGAAAGGGAAGATAGGAGAAAACTTTCCGGAGCCGTTCGTCGTGCACGTTACCGTGAATGAAGGCGGGAATGCCGTTCCTGTTGCCGGCGCAGCAATTGTATTTTTGAACCTGGCCGGAGAACAGTTTGGGGAAGCGCTCACCGATGTGAATGGGACGGCATCGTGTTTGTTAAGGGCGAGGAGAAGCATCGGACGGCAGCTTCGTGCCCGGCTTTCCCTGCCTTCATTAGGCAAGGAGTTTTTCTCCGACCTTAATTTTTCTTCGCGGGTCTTCGATTGTGTTTTGCTCGAAGCAGATGTCGCGTTCAGTCTGAAAATCGACGTGCGATCTTCAAAAGTGAACGATGCCCTCCGCTCCATTGTTGTTGATGCTGTGACGCACGCCGGCTATCAAATCGTAGATATGTCCCGGTTCATGCTGAGGGTAGGATTTCAAAGTACACCGGCGGCGGCAGTCGATAGTGCGGACGGGCCGCTCTACAGCGTGTCATCCGGTGTCACATTGATGCTCATCGACAAGGATTCGAACAGAACGCTCGGCTCGATAAACGGCACATCACAGGGAATTGCAAAAACTCAGGACGGAGCGCTTGAGCAATCGGTACGTGGAATGAAGTTGCAACACACCGAACTTGTTTTGCTTCTCGAAAAAGCAAAGAACTGAACGCAGAGATACTTCTCTACAGAATTAAGATTTTTCCCGCCGCTTTTGCGGAGACGCTGCCCGTTTTATCTATAGTGCATTGACGACATGACAGACCGGCACCACGATCCATACGCAGCGTTACGTTTTAGCGAATTTCGCGATCTTGTCCTTTCGTCCTTCCTGCTGACAATTGCGCTGATGATGCAGGAAGTCGCGATCGGCTACGAGCTTTATCGCATTACCCACGACCCACTCGCCTTAGGCTTGATCGGACTTGTGGAAGCTGTTCCATTCATTTCGTTTTCGCTGTTTGGGGGACACATTGCCGACCGTTACAGCAAACGAAAAATCCTTTTGTGGAGCGTTGCCTGCATCGCACTTTGTTCAACCATCCTCCAGTTCATTTCACGAAAACAAGATTTTCTCGCCCCGGCGGTATTGCTGCTCACCATTTATGCGACGATTTTTGTTATTGGCCTCTGCAGGGCGTTCCAATCTCCAACGGCGACGTCGCTCCGCGGCTTCCTCGTTCCTTTCGAGCATTATGAAAACGCCGCAACATGGAGCAGTTCGGCATGGCAGATAGGGGCCGTCATCGGGCCGGTCATTTCCGGCTTCTCGTATGCGTGGATCGGGTTTTCCAATACGCTTGTCGTCGTCGTCGTTCTTGTCGTCGCCGCCTTTTATTTGTATTCGAGAATCGGCGACAGGCCTGTGCCGGACGTCAAAGAAGAAATCAACGTGGTCGAGAGCATCAAAGAGGGAATAGGTTTCGTCTACAAGACCAAGGTGATTTTATATTCCATTTCACTCGACCTGTTTTCGGTGATGTTCGGCGGAGTGATGGCGATCCTTCCAATTTATGCGCAGGACATTCTGCACGTCGGTTCAGAAGGGCTCGGCATTTTGCGCGGAGCTCCTTCGCTTGGCGCGGTGCTGACTCTCATGATGCTCGCCCGAGTTTCTGCCATGGAGCACCCGTGGCGCAACTTGTTGATAGCCATTACCGGGTTCGGGGTCTGCATCGTCGCTTTCGCAATTTCGCCGTGGATGGTATTGTCTGTCGTGATGCTGTTTTTTAGCGGGGCGTTCGACAGTGTCAGCGTCGTTATCCGCCATACGCTTCTTCAGACGCTGACACCGGATGACTTGCGGGGAAGAGTGATGGCAGTCAACGGGATATTTCTCGCCGCGTCGAACGAGCTGGGCGGCTTCGAGTCGGGCGTTGCCGCTAAACTGATGGGGACTGTTCCGTCTGCACTCTTTGGCGGGCTGATGACGCTCGGTATTGTCACGTGGGTGTATACAAAATCGGAGGGCCTGTTTACAATTCAACTTTCGAAAAAGAAGAGTTGAGCTTGCAGAATTTCACCGGTCACAGCGCTAGCGCTGCACCGTGCTGCGAAAATGTTAGCTATGCAAATCCAGGATCAGCGAGCCGATCCTGGACTCTTCAACACTGCCGTTGTTTCTTCGGCGCTTACTCCCGAAACTCCATGCCATCGTTCGTTAACCGAGATGCGCCGTCTCTTTCAAATCCTTTTTATCCCTCAATCACACAAGGACGTTGACGTTGCTTCCGCTCGAGCTGGTGCTGCCGATAGGGGCTGTTACACCTGTCGTGGAGGCTGTGGATTGGCTCGAGGTTCCGCCGCCATGGTGGTGGTGATGATGATGAGCTTTGCCCGTTGACTGCGTCTGCATATCTTGCCCGAGTTTTTTGAGTGCATCTTGTGCGCCGCTGATATCGCCGGATTGAAGCGCTTTCCCTAACGCAGCAAAGTCTGAACTAAGCTGGCTTTGTTGTCCGTTGGTCTGCTGCGTTGTTGTCCCCTGAGATGACTGCATCAAACTCTGAATCTGTGAAAAGGCGTTTTGAGCACTTTTTAGATCCCCCGATTGGATCGCTGTCACCAGATTGCTGAAGTCGCTGCTCATCGTAGATGAACTGCTTTGTGTGCTGGACACGTAAGGATTTGTATAAGACGATATACCCTGGACGGACATGGTTACTCCTCCTCATAGTATTATTAGTGGCTGGCGTTGAATGCGTTTTTTGCCTGCCAATAAATATTATCGACCGATGTACACAAAACTTTAGCCGATTCAACCGATATTGTGAACGGAAAGAGTAACTAAGTTCAAGTAGCTCAGCGTCTTATGGCTATCGCAACAATATCATTTTGCCGATCGCAGGTAAAGAATCGATGAGAAGAGTAACCCAAACGGATGGAAATGGAGTTCCCCAGAGTCTCCGCACCATTATTTTGTTAATCTCAACGGTAAGACATCGTGCGACGGGATTTCTGGCGTAAGAAAGTTGCCGGAGGTTCCAGCATTTTTTTCCCAAAGGCCGCGGAGAGTGCAGTTCTCTTTATCAAACTTCAACTCACGTTTTGCAGCATTATCCTCTATGACTGCTTTTTCCAGTCGTAGGTGATGGCGGCAAGCTCTGAGCCACGATTAAACACAGATAAAGCCCTATTGCCATTCCTCAGGGCTTATACCAAAATTCGACGCTGTCAATTTTATTTGGACTAAAGCTTTCGATGTCCGACGAATCCTGCAAAGTATTTTTAAAAAAGTGTCGTACTCGCGCGTGCCGTAGAAAGTGATGGAAATAGTGATAAAAAATTCATATATAACAACGGCTCGAACACAAAAGGCAAAAAATGAAGAAAAGGAATTTATTCTGTGACATCAAAACAATTTGGAAAATTATCCGACGGAAGAGAAGTTACATTATTCACTCTCCACAATAAAAAGAACACAACGGTTGCTCTCAGGTACTCTTGGTGCGGCATTGGTATCGATAAATGTCCCTGATAAGAATGGAGTGTTAGGGGACGTCCTTCTCGGGCATGAAAATGCTCAAGGATATATTGATGACAATTCTTATTTGGGGTTTATTGTCGGAAGGTACGGCAACCGCATCGCAAAGGGAAAATTTTCGTTGGGCGGAAAAGCCTATCAACTCGCTATCAACGACGGCGAAAACCATCTGCATGGCGGAAAGGATGGCTTTCACAGGAAATTATGGGATGCAGCAATAAATACGAAATCTCCCTTTGACTCTGTCACCTTGCACTGCGTGAGCCCGGATGGAGATGAAGGATATCCGGGAAAGGTCTTGTTGGATGTCACGTATACATGGAATGACAACAACGAGCTCTCTATAGAATACAGGGGGACCACTGACGCGCCGACGATTCTTAACCCCACGAGCCATGGTTATTTTAATCTGACAGGGGACCCAAGAAACACCATTCTTGAGCACGAGTTGATGATTGCCGCCGACCAGTTTACTCCTGCTGGGCCGGGAAGGATTCCCACGGGGAAACTTCAGAAAGTTGAAGGAACACCGTTCGATTTTCGTTCGCCGCATCGGGTCGGCGACGCAATCAACGATCCTGTTGACCAACTTCAATTGGCAAAAGGATACGATCACAACTGGGTCCTCAATAATTATGATAAAACGGTCCGTCGTGCAGCAACTGTACATGATCCGAAAAGCGGTCGCTTTATGGAAGTGCTGACCGACCAGCCGGGGCTGCAATTTTATACCGGTAATTATCTTGATGGGACGCTGAAAGGGAAACAAGGAATCTCGTATCAATACAGGTCGGCGCTTTGTCTTGAAACGCAGCATTTTCCCGATTCACCCAATCAACCGCAATTTCCGCCTGTTGTCCTGAAACCCGGTGAAACGTATCAACAGACCACCAGGTATCGTTTTTCAACCAAGGATTAGAAGCTTGGGCGAAGACCCTGAGTCTCCGTGGCTGCTTGTGCCGCCCCTGTGTTTCCCGGTGAAAGAATTTTGTTGTTACACAGAGAAGCACCAGGATTCACAGAGTGACACAGAGATCCGGGTTTTTCCGAACGAATTTCCAAACACTTATAGTAGGAACTCGATGCAATGAGCAAGTACGCCATCGGATTAGACTTCGGGACAAACTCATGCCGTTCACTCATCATCGATGTTGCAAACGGAAAAGAATTAGCGACTCACGTATTTCCTTATCCCTCCGGTACCGACGGAGTTATCGTAGATTCTTCAAACCCGCATTTGGCGCGTCAAAATCCCGCAGATTACCTGGCGGGGATTGAAGTCACGGTCGGCGAAGCGATGAAGAAAGCAGGGGCGGCTGAACCGAAGTTTGCGCCGCGCGATGTCATCGGCATTGGCGTAGATACGACGGGAAGCAGTCCTATGCCTGTGGATGAGGGAGGACAGGCGTTATGCTTCAATAAAAAATTCGAGACATGATCCCGCAGCGATGGTATGGCTCTGGAAAGATCATACGAGTTATGCGGAAGCAGCTCAAATTACCGAAGCTGCGAAGGCGACGCGCCCGCAATACATGGCAAAAGTCGGCGGAACGTATTCTTCAGAATGGTTTTGGAGTAAAATCCTTCACTGCAAGAACACAGCTCCGGAAACATTTCATGCAGCTAACAGTTTTGTCGAGATCTGCGATTGGATTCCCGCTGTGCTCGCGGGAACGATGCATCCGCAAAAAATGAAGCGGAGTATTTGCGCTGCCGGGCATAAGGCGATGTTTAATGAACAATGGGGTGGACTTCCGGACGAGGCGTTTCTTGAATCACTTTCACCGGGGCTGGGGAGATTGCGCGGCCGATTGTACTCTCGCGCATATTCGGCCGATGAAAAAATCGGCACTCTCGCTCCCGAGTGGTCGAAAAAGTTGGGATTGCCGGAAACGGTTGCGATTGCGGTCGGAGCGTTCGATGCACATATGGGCGCGGTCGGCGCGGGAATTCGACCCGGCACGCTGGTGAAAATTCTCGGTACGAGCACGTGCGATATCATGATCCAGCCGAACAATGCGCCCCTTGCCGATATTCCCGGCGTGTGCGGAATTGTCAACGGTTCGGTGATGGACGGCTATTATGGGATTGAAGCGGGTCAATCCGCCGTCGGCGATATTTTCCTCTGGTTCATCAACAATCTCGTACCGGAAAAGTACGGGGCGACAACGGACGAAAAATTCAAGAATCTTGAACACGGCGCAGAACGGCTGAAGCCGGGGGAGAGCGGGTTGATCGCTCTCGATTGGAACAACGGCAACCGCACAATTCTTGTCGATGTCCGCTTATCGGGCCTTCTGATCGGGCAAACGCTCCACACACAGCCCCATGAAATTTATCGCGCGCTCGTGGAAGCAACGGCGTTCGGCGCGCTGCGCATCATCGACCGGATCGAAGAATACGGCGTTCCGGTAAAAGAAGTCGTCAATTGCGGAGGGCTGGCTGCAAAAAATCCGCTGCTCATGCAAATCTACGCAGACGTTTCAGGGCGCCCGATGAAAATATCCCGGAGCGAACAAACACCCGCGCTCGGGGCCGCAATGTTCGCCGCTGTGGCCGCGGGAAAGGAGTCGGGGGGGTACGCAACAATTCAAGAAACGCAAACGGCGATGTCGGGGGTGGAAAAGACATATTTACCGTCCGAAAAGAATCATCAAACGTATGCCCGGCTCTATAAGTTATATTGTCAATTGCATGATGCGTTTGGAACGAAGGATTGGAACGGGTCCATGTACGGCGTGATGAAAGAATTACTGGCGTTGAGAGACTCAGCATGAAAGGGAACTCATGGTTGAACAACTGAAGAAAAAAGTTCTGGAAGCAAACCTGGCGCTGGTGAAATACAATCTTGTCACACTAACGTGGGGAAACGTAAGCGGTATTTCTCGCGTCGACGGGCTCGTCGTCATAAAACCAAGCGGGGTGGACTATGAGAAACTCACGGTGAAGGACATGGTTGTGCTGGATCTTAAAGGGAATGTTGTAGAAGGGAAGCGCCGCCCGTCATCGGACACGCCGACCCACATCGAACTCTATAAGGCTTTTCCTTCTATTGGGGGAATTGCGCACAGCCACAGCGAATATGCGACGATTTTTGCACAAGCATGCAGGGAAATACCCTGTTTCGGGACAACCCATGCCGATGCATTTCACGGGCCGGTTCCGGTGACCCGTTTTTTAACGAAGGATGAAGTCCGCGACGGATATGAGGTCAACACGGGCAGACTCATCGTTGAGCGATTTGCCAGGCTCGATCCGAGCGCGGTTCCGGGTGTTCTCGTTGCTGGGCACGCGCCGTTCACGTGGGGTACTGACGCTCGTGATGCCGTTAAAAATAATTTAATTCTTGAACGGGTGGCATCAATGGCCCTCCGATCTCTCGCTTTAAATCCGACTCTGTCTCAGCTTCCGGAATATTTGCTCGAAAAACATTTTTCCAGGAAACATGGGCCCGATGCATATTATGGACAAAAAAAATAGTTGCTTCAGATTTCCATTATCCACCGGACCATGCAAGCTCATCGGATATCATTAGCAAAGGACAAACCTATGATCGACCTCAAACACTATGAAATTTGGTTTCTAACCGGAAGTCAACACCTTTATGGTCCGGAGACGCTCAAAAAAGTTGACAGGGATTCGCAAAGTATTGTCGATAGGCTATCCGGGTCTTCACACATTCCGGTAAAGATTGTCTATACACCGGTGCTCACGACTCCGGAGGCCATCATGAAGGCTTGTCTTGAATCGAACAATACACCGTCGTGCATCGGCATCATCGCATGGATGCACACTTTTTCCCCGGCAAAAATGTGGATCGGCGGATTAAAAGCGCTGACGAAGCCGCTCCTCGACCTTCACACGCAATTCAGCCGTGACATTCCGTGGGGAGAGATCGATATGGATTTCATGAACCTCAATCAGACTGCACACGGAGGAAGGGAATTCGGGTTCATAACTGCACGGATGAAAAAACCGCGGAAAGTCGTCGTCGGTTTTTGGCAGGATGAAAATGTGCAGAAGAAGATCGGCACCTGGTCGCGTGCTGCGGTGGGATGGGCGGATAGCCAGGGCATGAAGGTGGCCCGGTTCGGCGATAACATGAGGTACGTCGCTGTTACGGAAGGGGACAAAGTGGAAGCGGAACTGAAATTCGGTTACTCCGTAAACGGCTACGGCCTCGGTGATTTAGTCGGTGTGATGAAAAAAGTAACCGACGGGGAAATTCATGCGCTCCTCTCCGAGTATGAGGGGAAATATGAACTCGTTCCTTCACTCCGCAAGGATGGAGAAAAACGTAAGTCCTTGCAGGAGGCTGCTCGCATTGAACTCGCGCTGCGGACTTTTTTGAAGGAAGGGAGCTTCAAAGCCTTCACGACAACATTTGAGGACTTGCACGGGCTTGAACAATTGCCGGGGCTTTCTGTCCAGCGGCTGATGGCGGAGGGATACGGGTTCGGCGCAGAAGGAGACTGGAAAACATCCGCACTGCTTCGTGTGATGAACGTGATGGGAAGCGGGTTGAAGGGAGGGACTTCGTTCATGGAAGATTATACGTATCATCTCGACCCGTCCGGAAAACAAGTTCTCGGCGCACACATGCTGGAGATTTCCGAATCGATCGCCGCCGGGAAACCGAAATTGGAAATTCATCCTCTCTCCATCGGTGGGAAAGCAGATCCGCCGCGTTTGGTGTTTGATGTTCCTTCCGGTCCCGCCATTAACGCAACCGTCGTTGACATGGGCAATCACTTTCGGATGATCGTCAACGAAGTTGATGCAATCGCACCCGCCAAGCCGCTGCCGCGATTGCCGGTCGCCCGTGCGTTGTGGAAACCGAAACCCGATTTTGAAACTGCAGTCACGGCATGGATTCTTGCCGGAGGAGCTCATCACACGGTGTTCAGCCAATCGGTGACGACGGAATGTCTCGAGGACTATGCGGAGATTGCCGGCGTTGAATGCCTTGTTATCAACGAAAAGACAACGATCGCCGATTTTAAGAAAGAACTGCGATGGAACGACATGTATTTTCAGCAGCCGAGGTAGGAGAAGGTTATTGATTCCTGTTTCCGAACATATCAGGGGATTGATCTTCGATTGTGATGGCACGTTAGTCGATTCCATGCCGCTGCACATGAAAGCGTGGGAGGAGACGGTTCATTTATTCGGCGCAAGTTTTGACCCGGAATTCTTTTTTTCTAAAAAAGGGATGAGGGATACGGACATCGTTGCCCAATTTAATCTGCAATTTGGAACGTCGCTCAGCGGCTCCGATGTCGTTCGAGCGAAAGACAGTTTTTTCCTCCAACACATCGCCGGGGTGGCGCCGATGCGCCCCGTTGTAGACGTTGTTCGCCGGTATCACAAGGTGCTCCCGATGGCGGTGGCGTCCGGCGGCGGTCGTGAAATTGTCGAAAGAGAATTGCAGGTGATCGGCATCGAGCACTTCTTTGACGTGATTCTCACCGGCGACGATCCCTTCAAACCGAAACCTTCACCTGATCTGTTTTTGGAAGCTGCCCGAAAAATCGGCGTTCAACCTTCGTTATGTCAAGTATTCGAGGACGGCGACCTTGGTTTGCAGGCAGCAAGAAACGCCGGTATGCATGCCACGGACATACGCTTATTTATGCAAGAGTGAATTGAAACCGTTTTCCCTCTCCTATAAGGGGATGGTCAGGGCGGGGTCGATGAATCGTTTGATGCACCAAAATTGCAGCAATGAAACTACAAAGGAAAAATCAATGATGAAACGATGGTACACTCCACTTCAGAAAATGATTTTTGTATGCTTGCTCGCCGCAGCATCTACTCATACCCAACCCCTAAATCCCGTCGCCGACCCTCGCTCTGTAGTCACGGAAGGAAATGCGCGTTTTACCATTATGACTCCGGAACTCATCCGCATGGAGTGGAGCGATCAGCGGCAGTTTGAAGATCGAGCCTCTCTTGTCTTCATCAACCGCCGACTTGAGTCCCCGCACTTTACGGCGCACAGGGACACTGGATGGGTCGTCCTTCAAACAGACCGGCTGAAACTTGAATACCTTCCGGATGGGAACCCCTTTTCTCCATCGAATCTCCGCATCAGTTTCGGACTGAACGGCAAGACGGTTCAGTGGTATCCCGGGCTGGAGGATCGGGGAAATCTCGGCGGAACAATCAGGACTCTCGACGGCGTAAAAGGAGAAACGAAACTTGAACCCGGAATTCTTTCGCGGGACGGATGGGTTCTTGTCGATGACAGCGATCGCCCGCTCTTCGACAATTCGGATTGGCCCTGGGTGACAGTCCGGCCGGAGGCAAAACATCAGGACTGGTATTTCTTTGGTTACGGTCACGACTACCGGAAAGCGATGCTCGATTTTACGAAGGTCGCGGGAAAAATTCCGATGCCTCCGCGATTTGCATTCGGTCTCTGGTGGTCCCGGTACTGGGCGTACACGGATGAAGAGTTCAAAAATCTTGTCTCCGAATTCAGAATACACGATGTTCCGCTTGATGTGCTCGTCATTGACATGGACTGGCACCAAACATTTGATTTACGGTGGGGGCGTTCGCCAAAAGATCAGGCAGGTCAAATGCTCGGATGGACCGGATACACGTGGGATCGGAATTACTTCCCGGATCCTCAAGGTTTTCTTGCCTGGTGCGACAGCGAGGGATTGAAGACGCCATTGAATCTTCATCCTGCTTCCGGTATCCAGCCGCACGAAGATCATTATCCCGAAATGGCGCTGGCGATGGGAATCGACACTGCGACGAAAAAATACGTTCCGTTCGATATCGTCGACAAGAAATTTGCCACGAACTATATGAACCTGATCATTCACCCGCTCGAACATCAGGGCGTCGATTTCTGGTGGCTGGACTGGCAGCAATGGGGAACGACGAAAATTCCCGGCGTGACGCCGACGTGGTGGCTCAACTATGTTTTTTTCACCGACATGGAACGCAGGAAAGCGGACAGGCCGCTGCTCTTCCACCGATGGGGGGGACTCGGGAATCATCGTTACCAGATCGGGTTCTCCGGGGACGTTGTGTCTGTTTGGGAATCGCTGGCCTTCCAACCGAAATTCACCGCAACGGCTGCAAACGTTGGATACGGATATTGGAGCCATGACATCGGCGGCCACATGCCGGGGGAAATCTCTCCCGAACTCTACACGCGGTGGATTCAGTGGGGTGTGTTCAGTCCGATCCTTCGGACGCACGTCACGAAGAACAGCAAAGGAGAGCGAAGAATCTGGGCGTATCCGGACGATCAGTTCCGGATGATGCGCGATGCGATTCTTCTTCGGTACTCGCTCGTTCCGTACATTTACACTGCAGCACACAATGCTTACGAAACCGGTATTTCCATTGTTCACCCGATGTACTACGATGATCCCGAATCGCAGGAGGCATATGAATTCAGCGGAGAGTACCGTTTCGGGAACGATATGATCGTCGCGCCTGTCGCAGTTGCCGTCGATTCCTCGAATCTCCTCGCTGAAAAGAAAGTTTGGCTTCCTGCCGGTCAATGGACTGAATGGTTCACGGGGCATCATCTTACGGGACCCGGTATCTTTGTCCGTCATTACGCCGAGGATCAAATACCAGTCTTCGTGCGAGATGGAGCGATCATTCCAATGCAGCCGAAGATGCGATCGACGCACGAAGCACCGGTCGATCCTTTGATCCTGACTGTTTTCCCCGGAGATTCCGGTTCATGTGACGTGTATGAAGATGAGGGGAATACACTTGGCTATCAGGAGGGCCGGTCGGCCACAACTCATGTTGAGATGAAACAAACGACGCTTGGCAACCTCACCGTGCAGATTTCACCAACGAGCGGGAGTTATCCAGGGATGAAAAGAACTCGTGCGTACGAAATCCGTTTCGTCAATTGCACCAATCCCGAGTCCGTGCTCTGCAACGGTGAATCTATTGTTCGCACGAATCAGGAATCGGGTCAGGGTTGGAGGTATGATGGAGAATCGATGACGCTCATTATTCGAACGCAGTCATTCGAAATAGAGCAACCCGTGGAAGTGCGTGTTACAAAGCGAAACCTCGCAGGTGAAAATGTGGAAATCGCGGATGGTTTCAAGAATAAAATTGAACGGCTCCGTCGTGTCGCCGGGCTTATCAACCAAACGGCTTGGCCGAATGACTGGTCTCCGGACGTCCTGGTCCATGCAGAGCAGACCGGCAACCGAATTTCGCTTCATCCTGAAAATCTCAATGCCGAATTGCTGGGGCTGAAATCGGATCTGCGCGACCTGCCCGGGGCGCTGGATTCGCTAAAGGTTCAAGAATCGGTCATCCAGCAAGTGCGGGCACATCTGCGCGAAATTCTCGGTCCGTAAACGCGAATTCAATGGAAATGTGACAACAGAGGTCCGGCGGCGTCCTCATTTGAGTGTAGCTATGACAATAGCTGAGTAAGGTCATTCTGAACGCGCCGAAGAACGGCGGGAGATGGATGACAGCACAACAGATTTTTGAGATGACTCTTATTCAAATGAGGAAATTACCAGAAGTCCTGATATATTGCCAAATGGATTTCTCTTAAGTATATTATACAATACCACCCCTTCATTGTAGGAGGAAGGGCAGTTTCGATTGCCGTTCCGCATGTGAACATGTCCGCGATTTTTACGAAGAGAAATCAACTTCATCAATAGTATTATTGTATACTTTATGTCTTTACTTCTGAACGATTCGCTCAATTATCTCTCCAAACTTACACTGCGCAGGACTTTCAATATTGCTAAAGTCATTTCGTCGTACTTTGTTTCAAAGTATTCTAAAAAGCCGGTTCAGTGGGGCTTGCCGATTTCCGTTTTTATAGAACCAACAACATCGTGCAATCTGCGGTGTCCGGAATGCCCCAGTGGATTACGTTCATTTACACGTCCCACGGGGATGCTAAAGACCAATCTCTACGAAAAAATTATTGACGATCTTGCGCCGTCTCTTTCATATTTGATTTTCTATTTTCAAGGTGAGCCGTATTTACATCCAAAATTTTTAGAGATGGTTACGTATGCCAATAAAAAGAAAATTTATACTGAGACGAGCACGAACGCACATTACTTGAATGAAGAAAATGCACGGCGCACCGTTGAAAGCGGGTTGGACCGTCTGACTGTATCCATCGATGGAACGACCCAGGAAACGTATGAACAGTACCGCGTTGGCGGGTCGTTGGAGAAAGTTATCACAGGAACAAAAAACGTTATCGCATGGAAAAAGAAATTGAAATCCACCACTCCGTGCGTTGTGTTTCAATTTCTCGTCGTGAAACCGAATGAGCACCAAGTGGACGATGCAAAACAACTGGCAAAAGAACTCGGCGTTGACATGGTTTTATTCAAAACTGCGCAGATTTATGATTATGAGCATGGCAGCGACCTTATTCCAACGTTAGACAATTATTCACGATACAAAAAAAATAACGACGGCACATACTCTATTAAAAATAAGCTGCTCAACCATTGCTGGAAGCTGTGGAAAGGCTGCGTGATCACGTGGGACGGCGCTGTTGTACCGTGTTGCTTCGATAAAGATGCTCAACATACTTTGGGAGATCTTTCCGTCTCGTCGTTCAAAGAAGTTTGGCAAGGCGAGCCGTATCAACAATTCAGAAGGTCAATTCTGAAATCCCGAAAAGAAATAGATATCTGCAAAAATTGCACGGAAGGATTAAAAGTATTTGCGTAGAGGCTGGTTCAAAAGAGAGGATACTATTCTCTGAGTTTGAATATTGTGATATTGCCGGTTAACGCATAAGACGCGTGGCGATGTCGCAAAGGATGACCCTTGTGGTGCAAACTACGAGGATTTTTTTATCGGCTCGCTCAACCTCGGCAGCGTCTTGATCCAATAAGTAACAACAAGCGCTTTCTTGCCCGCAAAAAAACATCAAGACTCCCGCAATGGTTACCGAGTGAGTTTCCTCCGGACGAGAATTGGAAAAAAAATCGGGAATGAAAATGGGTGAGCTTTCGTTCGTGCCCGAGGGGAGACTTGAACTCCCATGCCCTTGCGAGCGCTGCCTCCTGAAGACAGTGTGTCTGCCATTTCACCACTCGGGCGAAAATCTAAAATAAAGATACAAAATTGCTCACGTCAAATCAATATCTAGATAATTGTGGTAGCGGGCTATTTTGAAGAATAACGTCCCGAAATGACCACCTTCCAGAATTGTGAGGCGGTTGATTTCCAATGCTGTTTTATTAAGGGGATCCCACATAGATCTCATGGAAAATCAAATACGATGAATTATTTTTGTTCTCAAACGGAGATTTTGTATCTTTGTCGTCGCAGGTGCAATGAAAGAAGAATTTGTGAGCTTAAAAGTCGCCAGAGGTTCAGTTCTGGCTTTTTGGCGGGGAGACATTACGTAGTGATGCGTACCATTGCACATGGAAAATACATTGCAGAACATCAGTTCATAGATTTTTTTTCAGAGTACAATAACAATCATGTCCGTTCGGAAGGCAATTATCTGGAGCATCTTTTGGATCGTGCTTTCGTTGTTGATGAATGTTGGCGTCTATTTCGCTTTTGGGGAAGAAAAAGCGTTGGCATTTTTCACCGGCTACGTCATAGAGAAATCCCTCAGTGTCGATAATCTTTTCGTCTTCCTTCTCATCTTCACCTACTTTAAAATCCAGCCTTTACAACAACGCCGGGTGCTGAATTTTGGAATTATCGGAGTCGTGATACTCCGGGGCATGTTGATTTTGCTTGGAACTGCGCTCGTGAAAGAATTCCACTGGGTGATGTATCTGTTTGGCGTTGTCATTCTCTATTCAGGGTACCAGATAACGTTTGGAGAGGAAAAGAAGATCGAGCCGGACCGAAACCTTATTCTCAAGGTCTTTCGGAAATTCATCCCGGTGTCGAGCGGTACCGCCGACGGTCGATTTTTTTTGCGCGAGAAAGGGGTGCTCCACGCTTCATCACTGTTTGTTGTTTTGCTCATCATTGAAACGACGGATGTTGTCTTCGCTGTGGATTCCATCCCGGCAATTTTTGCCATTACCACCGATCCCCTTATCGTGTTTAGTTCGAACATGATGGCCGTGCTGGGTTTGAGGTCGATGTACTTCGTTCTTGAAAACGGTCAGCAAAAATTTGAGTATATGAAGTACGGAGTAGGTGTTGTGCTTGCGTATGTCGGTGCGAAGATGCTTCTTATGGATGTTGTTACCATTAACCTAGCATTTTCCCTCTTGATTATCGCAAGTATTTTAGGTTTTTCAGTATTATTGTCGTACGCCGTCAAGCCAAAGCGATCTATTTCTTCATAGCGGTCACGAGCCGGGTGCGATTTTTTTTATCATTGCCAGAACCTCTTTACTTTGAGTGATTTTTTTTACCTCCTATAAATTAATAATGAGCTGTTCATGAAAAAAAGTCTTTTTTGTCTAGTAGTTTTTTTGTCTTCGAGCATTTCGCTTTTTTCTCAGACGGTGTATTTGCCGGCGACGCATGAAGTGTATAAATTTCTTGACGAGATGGCGGCAAAACAGGTTATCACGGATTATCGGGATGCCGTGAAACCGCTTTCCCGGCAAGCTATTGCAAAATTTTTGATTCGCATTGATAGTGTGAACATCCGATTGACAACCGTGGAGCAAGAAGAACTTAAGTTTTACAAAGAAGAATTTTATGGAGAAATGAAAAACCTCAATTACGCCAATCTTTCGGAGGAGCGCTCTCACTTTTACAGCTATCAAAGTGAACCCTCTCGGTTTGCAGTTGATCTTATCGGTTCGGCGTCGGACAATCATATGGCAGACGGTAAAACTCTTTCCGAACTTACGAACGGTATTTTCGCGTATGGGAATGTGGGGAGCAGTGTGGGCGCATATTTTTACTATCACGACTCTCACGATGGCGGTTCATACGTTAGTGCATTAGGGACTCAACCTGGCTCTCAAGCGGCGTTGCGCCCTCTTACCCCTTTGCCCGCTGCCGTGATAACGAACCCATGGGCTTCATCCAGCGCTTTTGATTACGATGTATTTTACGGCCAGCTGAATGTTGATCTTGGATTTGTCACTTTGACGGCGGAGCAAATGCAGAATGTCTGGGGCTCGGGTGAAAACGGCAATATAATTCTTTCGACCAAAGCTCCAGCGTATCCGGAATTGAAGCTGCACGCGAGAGTCAGCAAAGATATCGATTTCACCTATATCCATGGGTGGCTTTTTTCCGGAATCATCGATACTGCACAAACATACAACACACAGTACTGGGGAATTAGGCCGATCTACATGAATAAATACATCGCGGCGAATATGCTGGAAATAACGCCGTGGAATGGCGTCAATATTGCCGTCGGGGAATCGGAAATTTATGGAGGGCCGGGACGCCAGCCGGAATTATTGTATTTGATTCCGATCATGTTTTTCAAAACGGCCGAGCACTATTTGGGCAATGAGGATAATTCTCAAATATATTTTAATTTCAAATTCGACGTTGTGAAAAATTTTGACTTCTACTTCCCGATTTTTTTTGATGAATTCTCGACGACAAAATTTCTTAGCCCTACGCAAAATCACAATCAATTGGGGTTCACCATAGGCGGTAATGCGTACGACCTTTTTTATCACGATACAAGAATCAATGTCGAATACACGCGCATTAATCCGTGGGTGTACAATCATCAGTATGTGGAGGACACGTATCAAAATCAGGGCGTCAACCTGGGTGATTGGATTGGACAGAACGCAGACCTTTTTTCGGTGAGCGTTTATCATCACCCGGCCTACAATCTTGAACTCGGACTCAAATTCCAGTCCTTGAGAAAGGGGGGCAAAGAATCTACCTATTATCAATATTTTGCTAACGAACCGACTTTTTTGTACGGTCCCATCACCAAACAACAATCGTTCGGAGTTATAGGGAGTTATCAGCCGTTTCGCGACCTGTTCATAGATTTTCACGCGTTGCGAACGAGGTTCACCACTCAGATGACGTCGACATATACCGATAATACGGTGAGCCCTGCTTATAATGAATTTTTGAACAACCCATTTGACTATTTGCTTGATCCAAGTTATTCCGGCAAATATGACTTTTTGATCGGAATTCGGTACAATGTGTATTGAGTCGACATTGAGCTTTTTAGGTGTTTCACTACTTATACATGATCGGTGAGGATGACCACCGGGTTGATGGACATTTCCGCGCAATACACGACTTTTTCGCGGAATTTACCTTAAACTTTGACACATTGTTCGTGTCAAAAAAGTACGGCGATATATTCGATGGATCAACGCAGCGACCTTGAGCTGATTCGTGAGTTTAAGGATGGAAACGAGCAAGCATTCAACGGACTTGTCCTTCGGTATCAGGAAAAAATATACTGGGTCGTTCGGCGCCTTCTTCCCGACCACGACGAGGCTGACGATGTCGTACAAGACATTTTCGTCAAAGTCTACCGGTCGCTGAATTCATTTAAAGGCGATTCAAGTTTCTATACGTGGCTGTACAGAATTGCGATAAACTTGTCGCTCAATGAAATTCGCCGAAAGAAAACCCGGAAGACCTTTGCGCTCGATGATTCTGTTGCGCAGTATGAATCGGATGAAGTGCTTCCTCTCGAACGCATGGAGCGCGACGAGCGCACAAGGTTGATTAAAGAGGCGATCGACCGATTGCCGGAGAAGCAGAAAAAAGTTTTCGTGCTGAGGTACTATGAAGAATTGCCGTATGAAGAGATCTCCAAAATTCTCAAAACAAGCGTCGGCGGTTTAAAAGCAAATTATTTTCACGCTGTCAAAAAAATTGCAGAGTATGTCAAACATGGATTGCGATAGAATTCAATATTTCTTGGTTGGGTTGAGAGAAGGAACGATTTCTCAGGAAGAGCGGGAGGCCGTTGAACGGCATGTTGCGACGTGCGTTCGATGCACGAGTGATTTGCATTTGATCGATGACGCGTTCGATGCGCTGCGCAACGTTGACGATGAAGAAGTCCCGACTCATTATTTCACGAACCTTCTTCCGCGTATTCGCGAGAGGCTTGAAGAACAGCCCGAAGCCGCATCGGGGTTTGCGCTGCCGTTGTGGATGCAGCGATTTCTTGCGCCTGTTTCAGCCGGTACGGTTCTGGCAAGCATGATCGGAATGTACATCCTTTTCAACCCGCTGGCCGACACCACGCAATTCCATTTGAGGGAAATCGTTTCTGAGTTTCCCAAAGAAGATATTGAAGAGGTGGCAGAATCGGTTTCCTCCACCACTGTGCTGGCGAGAACAATGGAGCCGTCCCAGCGGTTGATGGAAACCATCTCGAACCCTGCCTTGGTTTCCCGCCAGATTGAGCGTGAACTTGTCGACGATCAACTCGACCACGGGCATTCCCTGTCGATATTCCTTGCGGCTGAACATCCTTTTGAAGATATTAGCGACGAAGACGTGGATTCTGTCATCAAGAAACTTAATGATACGTCATTATAAATTAGAGAAGGTCACCATGAAATATTTTGTTACCGCGATGCTTGGAATCATGCTTTTGGTGACGAGTTCATTGCTGGCACAGCCGGAGCGCCCAGACCGTTCCAAGCAGCCCGCTTATGACCGCATCGAAAGTTGGAAAAAAGTACGCATGCTCGAATCGTTAAAATTAAGCGAAGATCAGTCGACAAAATTTATTGTGAGGTACAACAAACATTCGGAAGCAATGCATGGGTTTGAGAAAGATCGTAATGATTTGGTGGACAAACTGGACGCTCAATCAAAATCGGATGCGACGGACGACGATTACAACCAAACCCTCAATGCGTTGCTCGACGTCGATAAAAAAATTTCCGGAGAGCGCCTTCGTTTTTTGACGGAGTTAAAGGAAGTGCTCTCCAGTAAACAGATTGCCCAGTATATTGTGTTCGAGCGGAATTTTGTGCAAGAATTACGGCAGGCTGTTCGCGATGTTCAGCGCGATCGGATAAGAGACCATTAAAAGGAAAATCTCGGAGTACAGTAAAAAGAGTGGGTCCCAATTCGGGCCTCACTCTTTTTTTTTACAAGGGTTGTGCAGGAAAACGCCGAGAGGCGTTGGGCGATCAATTTGGTAGTGGGATCTTTTGAAGAATAAAGTCATTGCGAGGAGCGGAGCGACGAAGCAATCCTTTTTTTAATAGGGATTGCTTCGGCAAAAAACGCCTCGCAATGACCGTTGATTCAAAAGATCCCACTACCGTTGATTTCTTTCGGTTGATTCTTCCTGAAGCGATTGATATATTTTTATACAATGAACATTGTGGCTCAAAGAATTTACCTCGATTATAGCGCGACCACGCCTGTTGACCCCGACGTAACGGAAGCAATGCTGCCGTACTTTACCCGCTCGTTCGGGAACGCATCGTCGATTCACTCTTTCGGCAGGGAAGCAAAAATCACGCTCGAGGAGAGCCGGGAGCAAATTGCCCGCGCAATCGGCGCAGCGCCGGGGGAAATCTTTTTTACGAGCGGAGGGACTGAGGCGGATAATCATGCGCTGTTCGGCGTTGCCCTGGCGGCAAAGCGCTTGCACGGGAAAAATCATATCATTGTTTCTTCCGTCGAGCACCACGCCGTTCTTCGGAGCGCTGAATATTTGGCCGGTCATGGTTTTGAAGTGACTCTGCTTCCGGTCGATGAGTTCGGGAGGGTTGACCCCGATAAAATTCGCGCGTCGATTATGCCTCGGACTTCTCTTGTCTCCGTGATGCATGCGAACAACGAGATCGGTACAATCCAACCTGTCGAAGAGATTGCGAAAGTTGCGCACAGCCATGGTATTGTTTTTCACTCCGATACCGTCCAATCTGCCGGGAAAATTCCGATCACCGTTGGTTTGCTTTCGATCGACATCCTCGCAGTATCGGCGCACAAATTGTACGGCCCAAAAGGTATAGGGGCAATGTATATCCGAAAGGGAATTGATGTCGATTCCTATCTCCATGGAGGTGCTCAGGAGAGGAACAGAAGGGCCGGGACCGAAAATATTCCCCTCGTCGTCGGTTTTGCCAGAGCAATGGAAACGAGCCAGCGTGAACTGGAAAAGAATGCCGTTCATATGAATGGATTGAAAAAAGAAATTGAAGCGCCTTTTGTCGGAGCGCTTTGATACCATCCTCTTCAACGGCCACCCTACAGACTCCCTGCCGAATATCGTGAACATATCGTTCGACAGCGCTAAAACAGACATCGACGGGGAAGCCTTGCTGCTGAATATGGACCTGCACGGTGTTGCTGTTACCAGCGGATCGGCCTGTTCTTCAGGCAGTATGGAACCGTCCCATGTGCTCCACGCAATCGGGCGCGACATAAAAACGGCGCGGGCGAGTATCCGGTTTTCGATGGGGAAAAATACTACTGCCGATGAAATAGAAAAGGCAGTAGTGATATTGGAAAAAGTTGTGAGGCAAAGCAGCGTTGCACCTGCCTAATTTTCTTGAAAGGAAAAAGCATGAAACTTCTTCTGACGGTTATGTTCTCACTGCTTCTGTTCGGATGTGATAATACAGCTGAACAAGCGCCGAACAATCTCAAAAAAGGGGATGAGTATTTCGCGGCAAAACAGTACGAAGTGGCAGAATATTATTACGATAAAATTCCCGAAGAAAGCCCCTTGTATAAAGAGGCACAGCTAAAAATAGAAAAGATCGATGACATTCAAAAAGGTGCGCTGCCGAAAATATCCGTCGCTGAAGAATCCCAAAAGGTCTCAGTGTTTGACCAGACGATGACCAGCAACTCGGGAGGGACAGAGCCCATCCATTCGGTGGAAATCAACAACGAATCCGTGCATAAACTTGCATCCGTGGTCCTCGAGTTCACGTACTTCGATGCTACCGGCAATGTCGTTGCCGTGAAGCGCTGCAAGGTCGCCACGCCGATGATTGGAAAAACTCAAGAAACGTTCAATGGGATTACTCCGGGAAGCCTTGAATCTCCCTGCGTGTCGAGCAAAGCGAGAGTGGTATCGGTGGAATTTCAGTAAGAAGATTTTTTCCGTTCGATTTCCCGTAAGATGATTCCGTATCGAAGGCCGCGGTCGCTTACTGTTATTTTTTCAAGCCCCGCAGCTTCCATAAATTCGAGCAAAATAATCACCCCCGCCAAAATAACGTCAGCCCTTCCCGCCGAAATCTGAGGGATGGATTTGATTTCTTCGTAGGTTTTTCCTTTTAGCAAAATGAACGATTGCAAGATGTCGTTGTAATGCAACTCGTACCCGTGGACCTGTGCCGGATTGTACCGCGCTAGTTGAAGGCGCATTGCTGCGAGCGTCGTCACGGTACCGGCCACGCCGACGGCGTGAGATACTCTCCGAACAAAGTCGATGGACTTAAGGTGCTTCCGAACAAGCGCACGCGTTTCAATGATTTCCAACTCTGTCGGCGGCGATGAGCGTAACAAACGCTCCGTAACCCGAACGCACCCGATATCGAGGCTTACTTTATCCAGAATGTGAGTACGGGTGCCGGAAATGATCTCCGTACTTCCGCCGCCGATATCGAGCACCGTAAAATTTTCCGTCGGGGTATTGATCCCGACAACGGCTCCACGGCATGTCCATTCAGCCTCGTCATTGCCGGAAAGTACCTCTATCGGAATACCGACGGTTCGAAGGATAAATTCGCAGAACTCTTTTCTGTTCAAGGCATCGCGAAGTGCACTCGTCCCAACAGCGATGATTTTTTCCGACTGAAATTTTTTGGAAGTATCGTGATATGCCTGTAAAAAGTCGGCGGCGCGGCGGAACGTCTCTTGACCGATGACGTGATGCTCGTCGACCCCCTTCCCGATCCGGGCAATAACTTGTTGGTCGTGAACAACGCGGACAATACTGCTGGCATCCGCGTCCGCGATGAGAAGAAGGATGGTATTCGTTCCGATATCAATGCTGCTTATTCTCATTCTTCACATCTTTCGGGCTGCGATGCCGATCCATTCGTTCTCTTCATCGATTGAGAGAACTTCGCAACCGTGCTCATGCAGCACGTTCTTCATAAGTTCCCGCTCTTCCGCTAACAACCCGGAAAGGAGAACCGTCCCGTGCGTGTTGAGTTTTTTTATCATGGACGGAATTAGTTCGATGATCGTGCTTCGTATAATGTTTGCGAGAATGAAATCAAATTCAGATTCTGAGACACTCTCCAACGTGCCGAAGCGAATGTCGACGCGTTGTTCACAGCCATTGCGCAGAACATTTTCTTTTGCGTTGCTATGAGACCATTCATCGATGTCAATTCCGACGGCAAGACGGGAGCCTAATTTGACCGCGGCGATGGCGAGAATTCCTGTTCCCGTTCCGATGTCAAGGGCCGACGATTGCGGTGTCATATAGCGTTCCATCATTCGCAGCATCAGCCGGGTTGACTCGTGATAGCCGGTCCCAAACGACATTTTTGGGTCGATGACGAGCACAACCTTTCCCGTTTTTTCCGGAACGGGATGCCACGATGGTGCGATAACGATTCGGTCCGAAACTTCAATGGGCTGAATGGATGCTTCCCACTCCTTGTTCCAGTTCTGATTTTGAATTTCGGTGATGGCGGAGATTGTTATCGGGGAAGAGCGTTGTTCTGCAACGATCGAGAGGAGCTTGATTTGCAGTGCGTCGTTCCAGAGTGCTTTCGGAATATAGCAATGGAAGACGTTGTCGGTTTCCAGAAATCCGCTGAACCCCAATTCGTAGAGTTGAAAAGAAAGTAATTCCCGAAGCGCCTCGTCGGCAGGGGCGTTCAGCGCAACGTCAACGTACACTTCAGTCATGCGTTCGATCAAGGTGCATACGTTGAGCAATGAGGTCATCAACCAGTTTCGCGTTCATGGAGAGCCAGAATATTTGGTCTTGATAATTCTCCTGCATTTTTCTGTCCGCTTTGTTGTAACGGACGTTCATTGCGTAGATGAGCCACACAAGGGTGACGGGAAGGACAGAGGCGACTGCAAAATGTGATTTCATGGTAAAATCGACCGCGAGCAGAACCAACCCCAGGATGCCGAAACCGAACGATGTTCTCCGAATGCTGATCATAACGTGGTAGATCGTCCCGAAGAAAAAGATCTTTTCGTGCGCGGTCTCCGGTACATAATGATTCAGGATGTAGAAGTATAATTGTCTTGCTTCATATTCGTCCATCGCGGGGGCATCTTTCACCCTGCGCGATCGCTCGAGAATAAATTGGCTTGGCTGATTTGCCTGGAAGGCTTTCCGTTTCTTCGGGCTTTCTTTGGCGTAGAGCGTCAGCCCTGCTAACAGCCCTCCGAGGAAAAACGTGGGGATGCCGATTTCCCACGTGTCGAAAGGGTAGATTGAAAGTGTGAACGCGGCAGCGTACACGTACACGACGAAAACAAAATAAAATCCCGGAACAAGGATACGTAAAATTTCGTACGATCCAAAACGAGTACCGAGAGAATTTTCTTTCATGCGCCGCTCCTTGCTACTTCGCTGCCGCCGATGATTGTGAATAGATCACATGCATCAATACTTTACCGATTGCTTCCAGACTTTCGGGACTGCATTTGTCCGGCGTATCCTGCGTCGTGTGCCAGAACGGATATTGAAAATCAATAATATCAACCGTTGGGATTCCCCCTGAGTTCAGAGGAATATGGTCATCGGAAATCTCCTCGCCCGGGATATTCACAAATTGTGTTACGCCGAGATTCTCCGCCGTCGACCAAATAAGTTCGACGGTTTCCGGTGCAAAGGTTATCGAGTTTTCTTCCATCGGAATTTGAAGATCCTTGTAGCCGACCATATCAAGCAAAACGGCAAACCGCGGCCTGTAGTTCTCGCTTTTCACTTTCATAAAATGCCGGGACCCCAAAAAATAGCTGTCGAGGTCGCGACTTTTCCCGTAATCCTCTCCGTCAACAAAAAGTATATCGACGCCGATGGGGGGCGAAACCTGTTTGAGAAGCCGGGCTATCTCGAGCAAAACGGCGACGCCGCTTGCTCCATCATTCGCGCCGAGGATCGGCTGTTTTTGCTTTGCAGGGTCTTTCTCTTCGTCCGCACGCGGGCGGGTATCCCAATGTGCCAGCAAGAGTATACGGTCGGATGCCGTGGTGTTGAACGAACCGAAGACGTTTGTAAGCTTTAAGACTTCACCGCCGTATCCTTGATGAGCAAAATCCTGACGGGTGACATTTTCCGCATAGCGCGACAGTTCAGCGTCGATGTAGTCGAGGCATTTTTGATGGCCGATTGAATTCGGGTTGCGAGGGCCAAAATCTGTCTGAGCCCGGAGATACGCAAACGCTTTCTGGCTATCGAATTCAGGTACGTCCATTTTTACGGGAAGAGTCTGCGCAGCCGGCGCCGGCTGCGGATTTGTTTTTTCCTGCCGCTGGCTGCATGACGAAAAAAGCGCAAGCGCACAAAGGAATAACGCGTATTTGATCATGCTGTATTCAAAGGATGGTTGAAAATTATACAAAAATCGGCGCCGAGATGCAATAAACAGCCTCTCACGCTGTAACTTTTCGGTCAAACTTTCGTTATTTTTAAGAGGCAATGCGATTACGAACACATACCAAGGAGTTGTTATGAGAATTTCACCTGGTTCATGGGCTAAAATTATTGTTTTCATCGTTATCGGTGCACTGTTCGGCGGTGTTATGGTGCTGTACTCAAATTCGCAATTCGAAGCGCCGGAAGGCGAATCACCGAGGAATGAATTACGGTCGATGTTCGGTCAGGATGAGTCCTCGACAAACCGGCATATCGAAAAAACTTTCTCCGTGAAAAACGGCGGGAGTCTCTTTCTTGATACCGACGCCGGCGATGTCGATATCATCACCTGGGACAAAGAAGAAGTTCTTGTCAAGGTGGACATCGAAGGAAGCGACCGCCGGTCCGAAAAATTTGACGTAAAATTCTCAGAAAGCCCCGACCGGATTTCAATTATCGGAAAAGCGAACGACAACAGTTTTTTCAAATGGGATGTCGGCGATTTAGACGTGCGGTATCATGTGACGGTCCCCAAAAAATTTTCCGTAAAAGCGAGCACGTCGGGCGGAAACATGACGCTGCGCGATTTGGAAGGTGATGTGCGGTTTGAGACAAGCGGCGGCAATCTCACCATCGATGCCGTCGACGGGACGGTTGATATCAACACCTCCGGAGGGAATATTGACGTAACGAAAGTGAAAGGGACGTTGAAAGGCGTAACCTCTGGCGGCAATGTCCGCGCAGATAATGTTTCCGGCGGCGTTGATGTCGAAACATCCGGCGGGGAAGTTGATCTTTCATCCATCGAGGGGAGTGTCCATGCGGAGACGTCCGGGGGCGGTATTATGCTAAAGTTGATCGGAGAGAATAAAGGCATCGATGTCCATAGTTCGGGCGGGGACATTAACATTTTTGTCAACGATTCCATCTCAGCAAATCTTGAAGCGTCGACGAGCGGTGGAAAAGTCCGCTGCGAATTGCCGATCACGGTGAAAGGGGATATGTCCGATGATGAATTGCGCGGAAAGATCAACGGCGGCGGAAACGTCATCCGGGCCGAAACTTCCGGCGGAGATGTGAGAGTGAGATCTCTGAAATAATAATCTCTATCGGTATCGAACGTGAGGCGGCTGCCGCAGAAATTGCGGTGGCCGTTTTATTTTTGTGCGGCGGAACTGTGCTTGCGGGAGAACCCGGCCATAAGAGCACCGATGGCATCTTGCATTTTTCTGTAGGGTTCTCCGGGTCCGATGTAATTCTGCATCATCATCGAAAATGCGAGCAGTTCACCGTCGGCCGTAGTGACGTATCCTGACAATGAACTGACGCCTCCAAGTGACCCCGTCTTTGCATGGAGGTTGTTTTGTGCCGGCGTTCCTTTCATTCTGTTGGCGAGCAAACCGTCGACACCGGCGTTGGGAAGGGAAGAGTAGTATAAATCAAAGAGGTCTTTTTTGGCATACATTCCACGAAGGAGTGTGACCAAAATATCCGGCGTCAGCAAATCATAATGGGACACGCCGGAGCCGTCCACCATAAGAAATTTTGTCGTGTCGATGCTGAAAGAATAGAGCGTGCGTTTCACGGATGAGATGCCGTGTTCGGTTGTGCCCGGTGCGCCGTACGATTCAGCACCCAGGATTTTTACCGTGTTTTCCGCTGAAAGGTTATCGCTCATCTTATTAAGAAATACAACCATCGAATCGATCGGTTGAAAATGGCGGGCAAGGAGAACGGCGGACGAAGGGATTGTATCTAACACAAGCTTTCCACCCACAGCAATATTTTGGCGCTGCAATTCTTCTTTGACGAGCGTAAGAAAATACATCTCCGGGCCCCACACTGAAACAGCCTCCTTTTGCGCTTTCGTTCCTCGCGGGATTTGTCCTTTCACTGTGATTGCATTGAGCCGTTCTTTAAATTTTCGGGAAATTTCGAGCGTCAGTGCCGCGGTGTCGGTTCCTGTCGTTGCGGTGTTAAGGAGAGAGACGTATTGTGTCAGCGGAGTCATTGTGACCAGAGCAGTGTCTCCCGCGTTTGTTGAGGGGGTGACGGAGACTTCCACGCAGTTCCGGTTGATTGAGAGCGCGGAATTATACGCCGCGAAACCCGACGGTTCGTCATCCCACATCCAGCCGACGCCCCATCGTTCATCGTCGAAGTAGGTAGCGTCGCCGACGACATTTCCTTCAATTCTTGTCATGCCCCGCGCTTTCAGCGTCGATAAAAAGTCGGCCAGCTGCAGAGAATTGAAATCCGGGTCGCCAAATCCTTTCAGATAAATACTGCCGTGGAGAATGCCGTTAGTGACAACTGTATCCGCATACATTTCCGTCTTCAACTGAAAGTTTTTTCCAAGTGTAGATAAAGCCGCAGCGGCAGTGAGCAGTTTCATATTGGAAGCCGGGCGGAGGAGCATCCTGGCATCGCGTTCGTAGAGGACTTCGTTATTGTCAAGTGATACAATTTTTATCCCGCATTTCGTTGCGTTAAAAATAGAATCGGAAAGAAGCGCATCGATGTTGTTTCGAAATTGTTCAAGAGGGGGTTCTCCCTGTGTCAGCCGCTCAATGGTGGAACAGCCATCAAGGGCTATTGCGAGAACCGCGAGGATGGAAAAAAGGCAGAGTCGTTTCATCGATGAGTTTTATATACCTGGTTTTTCGGAATGATCATCATGGTCATCCAATGTAGAAAAAATCTTCCGGGCACGCAAGATAAAGAGGCAGAAGGTAGTGTTACAGTTTGGTTTCCTTTCTCAAGAAGAAGTCATTGCGAGGCGTTCTTTGCCGAAGCAATCCCCATTTATTTAGGAGATTGCTTCGCTCCGCTCGCAATGACCTTCAAACTGTAACACCACCAGGCAGAAGGTACTGCCTGAATTTGAATTCACGATTGTCATGCCCACGAAAGTGGGCATCCATTTTTACAGTTGAAAGAAGAATACCTGGATTCTCGCCGATGAGTCTTCGACCCGCTTTCGCGGGAATGACAAACTCAGGCACTACCGGGTAGAAGTGTGTTGCATTTTGCCTTTTATTCGTTGTTGCCAGCCACCTTATCAGAGAAATTACAATATGTAGAAATATTCGGTAAGGTAAATCAAGAAGGTGTCCGACAGTTCCCAAACCGTACACTACCGAGTTTTTTGATATTCTCGTCTCATTTGTTATATTTAAAATATGAGCCAAGCAGCGACAATCCTGGGTATAGAAACATCATGCGATGAAACGTCAGCTGCAATTATGCGCGATGGTGTATTGCTTTCGAACGTCGTCTCTTCGCAGTTTGTCCACGAGCAATACGGGGGAGTCGTGCCCGAGCTTGCTTCGCGCGCGCATCAGAAACTGATGATTCCCATCGTTCGTGATGCGCTCGCTAAGGCCGATGTCGTCCAGTCTGAATTGTCCGCTGTTGCGGGAGTCATCGGTCCTGGTTTGATGGGTTCGCTGCTCGTCGGTTTGAATTTTGGGAAGTCGTTTGCGTACAGTCTCGGGATTCCTTTTATCGGCGTCAATCACATGGAGGCGCACATCTATTCGAATTTTATAGAAGAACCATCCCCGTTGTTCCCGTTTGTGTGCCTGACAGTTTCCGGCGGCCATACCCAGCTGGTCGTCATGCGCGAAGACTTTCAGTATGAATTGATCGGCCAAACGCGCGATGACGCCGCGGGGGAAGCGTTTGATAAAGTAGCAAAGATGCTGGACCTTGGGTACCCCGGGGGGCCAAAAGTTGACGCCCTTGCAAAGGAGGGAAACCCCGATGCGATCGACTTTCCCCGGTCGTTTTTGGACGACGATGTGTTTGGGTTCAGTTTCAGCGGCATCAAAACTTCTGTCTTGTATTACCTGCGGGACAATCACAGCGATGAAATTTCAAAACATCAGTTAGCGGATATTTGTGCAAGCTTTCAAGCGTCGGTGGTCGAAGTGCTGGTGAGTAAAACGATAGCGGCAGCGAAGAACTATGGAGTCAAAGATATTGCGATGGCGGGGGGTGTCTCGGCCAACTCGGCTCTTCGCCGTGCGATGAGTGACGCTGCTTCTCGCGCTCATCTTCGGTTATTCGTTCCAAAGCTCGAGTACTGCACTGATAACGGCGCAATGATCGCCGCTGTCGGTTATCGGAAATTCTTGAGAAAATCATTTTCTCCGATTTCGGAGAGCGCGGTTGCCGGCTTGGAACTTGGCGCGCAATCCACCAATTGAAGCTGATGTCACTGTGAACCGAATTCGTACCGTTTTCCAGCAGCTGCAATCAAAAAAAAGAAAAGCACTTATTCCGTATATCACGCCGGAGTTTCCGATAAAAGGAACAACTGTTCCTCTTATTCTGGGGCTGGAGAAGGTCGGCGCGAGCCTCATCGAAGTGGGCATTCCGTTTTCGGACCCTATCGCAGATGGAGTCACGATTCAGCATTCATCCCACATTGCGATTCAAAACGGCGCAACGATCAAGAAAGTCCTGGAATCGGTGAAGGATGCGCGCGTGAAATCGGGCATCCCTATCGTCTTGATGGGGTATGTGAATCCGATCCTTCGGTATGGGATGGAGAGATTCCTTGCCGACGCGAACACATGCGGAGTGGATGGAGTGATCGTTCCAGACTTGTTGCCCGAAGAAAGCGAAGAATGGCGCGCTCTTTCGTCGAGCCACGGCGTGAGTAATATTTTCTTGATCGCCCCAACGACCCCGGAAAAACGGATGCAGGATCTCGATTCTCTTTCGACTGATTTTTCGTACTGTGTTTCGGTCACCGGTGTGACCGGCGCTCGCTCAAGTTTTGGAGATCCACAGGCGCTTGAAAGTTTCCTGAACCGTGTGAAAGAGAACACGGTCAAACCATTCGTTGTCGGCTTTGGCATTTCGAAACGGGAACAGGTGGCGGCGATGTGCCGTTATGCCGACGGCGTGGTGGTAGGATCCGCTTTGCTTCGCGGCATCGAGGATGGGAAAAGCGTCGATGAGGTTGTGACATCGGCAGGTGCATTTCTTTCATCGCTGCAAGAAGGATAGTCAGGCCGTTGCTGCTCCCTGAAATATTTGACCACAATCATATCGGGACGACTGATGGGTTCAATAGATGAGTGGCGGATCAAAATTGATGATGTCGACAGGAAACTGGTCGACCTGCTCAACGAGCGTGCGCGGTATGCAGACGAAATTGGAAAAATAAAAGAACTGCTGGGATTAGAAGCATATTCACCGCGGCGGGAACACGAGGTGTTGGAGAATGTGCTCGGCGCAAACAACGGACCGTTATCCAATGCTGCACTTCGTCGCTTGTTTGAACGTATCATCGACGAATCCCGGAAACTTGAACGTGAGGCAATGATTGAACGTAAAAAGCCTTCTTCACAAAAGTAGCGGTTCTTCATTCGGTATTTTCCCTGCGGCAGGAACGGTTGCAATCCTCCCGATCCTTTTGGCGCTCTATTTTTTGTTGTGGGAACCCAATTCCTTCGATGCGTCTCCGAAGATTGTGACTATCAGCAGAGGTGAAGGGTTTTCTCAGGCTGTCGATGCATTCTCGTCCGCAGGACTTCTCTTCCACCCGACCTTTTTTAAGATCAGCGGCAAGATTTTCGGCTATGGGGGGAAAATCAAAATCGGGAAATACAGTTTCCAAAGCGGCGTATCGAACCGGGAAATTCTTTATGCCATCAGCACCGGGACATCGACTGCAAACCCTTCGGTCACAATTTACGAAGGCTTGCGCGGAACGCAGATTGCTAAAATTCTGAAACGGGAGGTGGGGATTGATTCTGTAAAATTGGCCCAGCAGCTCAGCGACACCGCGCTGATTCAACTGCAGCACCATGGGGCTTCTTCATTGGAAGGCTTCCTGTTGCCGGACACGTATGAATTCTATTGGCAGGTCGATGAAAGGGAAATTGTGCGCGACATGCTCGCAGAATTTCGGAAATTTTTTTCCGATAGCTTGCAGCAGCAAGCCCGGAAAATGAAAATGACCATCGACCAGGTGTTGACGATGGCCTCCATTGTTGAAGGAGAGACAGTTCTTGACCGAGAGCGTCCGGTTATTGCGGGACTATACTACAACCGCCTCCGCCGCGGGATGAAACTCGAGGCCGACCCGACAATCCAGTACATCATCCCCGATGGGCCGCGCAGACTACTCTACGATGACCTTAAGATCGATTCTCCGTACAACACGTACAAAAACTATGGACTCCCTCCCGGTCCGATCAACAATCCCGGAAGAAAATCCATTCTTGCCGCATTATATCCCGCCAAACATAATTACCTGTACTTCGTCGCCGACGGATTAGGAGGCCATCGGTTCGCGCGGACTTTTGACGAACATTTAAAGAATGTGCGGGCCTATCGACGGGCACACGCATTGGCTAACGCACACTAAGCGGCTGTCCCTTCTTCGCCTCATTCATTCCGATAAGTGAAGTATGAATCCAGCCGGGCGTTGGTGTCACTCATCAAATCGCACCCTACTATTAATTCAGTTGACTTTCGGCGGCTAATTTTATATAATTGTATACGATTCAATGACTTAGACACTTTTCTCGGTTCCACACTATGACCAAAACAACGAAGTGGGTGCTTGCAGGAATCGGAACAGTGTTCGTTCTCTTCGTCTTGTTTTGGGGGGCAATCCTTTTTTTCATTTTTCAGGGAGACAATGATGATGAATACTCATCCGGTACGGGCGGGACTCTCGCTGTTGTCGAGCTGAAAGATGAAATCCTCTCTTCTGAAAATATTGTCCGGCAGATCAAGAAATATCGTGAAAGCCCCTCGGTAAAAGGTATCGTGTTGCGCATTGAATCTCCCGGCGGAGGTGTCTCAGCCAGCCAGGAAATTTATGAGGAGGTCAAAAAGACGCGTGACGGCGGCAAACCTGTTGTTGTTTCGATGGGCTCTGTTGCCGCCAGCGGAGGGTATTACGTCTCCTGCGGCGCGACAAAAATTGTCGCAAACCCCGGGACGGTAACGGGGAGCATCGGCGTTATTTCGCAGTTTATGAATTTCAATCAATTGATGGGCAAAGTCGGTGTTGGCACGACGACGGTAAAAAGCGGCAAGTTTAAAGATACGGGGAGTCCGTACCGGGAAATGACGGAAGAAGAAAAAAAATATTTTCAAGAAACGATTGACGATGTCTATCAGCAATTCTTGAGTGTAGTAGAAACGGAAAGAAAGCTTTCTCACGACGCTGCAAAAAAGCTTGCCGACGGGAGAATTTTCACGGGAAAAAAGGCATACGAAGTCGGCCTTGTTGATACGCTGGGCACGTACGAAGATGCCATTGCCCTGGCCGCGCATCTTGCAAAAATCTCCGGCACTCCAAAGCTCGTGAAAGAAAGAAAAAAAGAGCGTCTGTCGGATATCTTATTCGGCAGCCTCAAAGAAGAAATTGTCGGCTTAAAGCAAGACTTCTTGAGCCAGCCGATGCTGCAATATAAACTCACACAACCGTAACAACACAGGAGAACGCACTTGACCAAAGCAGATATTGTGGACGTCATTGCTTCGGGCACAGGCTTGACGAAGGTTGAAACTGAAGCGGTCGTCGATGGATTTATCCAAACCGTGATCGCTTCGTTGCGTGACGGCAAAAATATTGAAATACGAGGCTTCGGCAGTTTTAAAGTGAAAAAACGGAAGGGAAGGGTTGCGCGCAATCCGCGTACCGGCGAGCAAGTTCAGGTTGATGAACACTATGTTCCGATTTTTAAAGTTTCAAAAGATCTGAAAGCTATCGTGAACGAAAATCTTAAGAAGACCCTCGGGTAAGTTTTTTGGAAAGAAGAAATCGTGGCTGTAAGACCATCCATTGTATGCGGTAATTGCGGTTCGGCGTTGGCTCCCGGCGATAAATTTTGCGCCAAATGCGGGACAGCGGTATTGTGGGACGACGACGTACCGATCGTAAAAAAGCAAGCCGCCGCGTCGACTATTGTTTGCCCATCCTGCGGAATTCCCAATGCATCAGAAAATGAAATTTGCAGCGGTTGCGGGTCGCTGTTAACCGCCGCGCCGGCAGCAATCCAGACGAAAGCATCAACCAAGAAAAAAGGGGAATCCTCCGACCGGCAGCCGGAGAAAAAGGGTCAAACGGGGAAGAAGATCGAGTCGTGGAAGGTTTTGTCGATCGCAGGAGGAGTCGTTGTTCTTGTTCTTGTGGGTATCGGAGTTTTCCGCAATCCGCCCAAAGAGGTTTCGACGGAAAACCAGGCTGTCGACAACAACGCGGGACCTGCTGTAAGTCCGACGCTCATGAGCGATATCGAAGCGTTCCAGAAGGCTGCGGACGCAGACCCGAACGACGCCGGCGCGTTACTTCGTTTGGCGAACGCCCTTCACGACGCAAAATTTATGCCGCGCGCTATAGAGACGTACAAAAAATATCTGCATCTCAAGCCCGCAGACGCAGACGCCCGGGTTGATATGGGAATTTGTTATTATGAAAGCGGCGATTCTCCAACGGCACTCAAAGAAATGCAGACAGCATTGACCTACGACCCGAAGCATCAAATGGCGCTGTTCAACCTCGGGATTGTGACTCTTAATCAAGGTAATCTTGCTCTGTCGAACGAGTGGTTTAAAAAAGCAGTCGCTGTCAATCCGAATACTCAAGTTGGACAGCGTGCGCAGCAAATACTCACTCAACATTCAACCATTCAACAATAACTCTTAAGGAGGGCATTCCGATGCCTAGCGGAAAAAAACGCAAACGCCATAAGATGGCGACGCACAAAAGAAAAAAACGTCTGCGAAAGATGCGTCACAAGAAGAAAATTCGATAAACCGAAGAACTGCTCACATGGCTGTTATGTGAGCGGTTCTTTTTATTCTCTCCTCGTTGAAGTTCCCGCCCCGCATTTTCGCCCGGGCACATGATCAATGAGGATCTCTTGCAGGAGTGGAACGCGGCAGATTCCGATGCTGGCTCAATTTAAGAAAAAATATGTCATGCCCACGAAAGTGGGCATCCATTGTAAACTAAAAAACACAATACTTGGATTCCCGCTTTTGCGGGAATGACAAATTGAGGCAGCAGGCAGATTCCCGCCGCTTGATTTTTCTGAAAAAAAACGTTACTCTATTTCATAAGACAATTTGAACGATAGCTTTTCACTGGAGGTTTCAATGTCTGCAGAAGAAGAAAATGGTATGAGGAAGGGATTACTTTTCGGCTTTTTAGCCGGAGGGGTCGTGGGAGCGCTGGTCGCATTGCTCTATGCTCCGAAGCCGGGGAAAGAATTGCGCGCCGATATCAAAAACAAGGCCGGAGAGATCATCGATGATGCCGAGGGATACATTACCGTTGCCAAATCCAAAGCGGTCGATATCATCAACGAAGGGAAAAAACGCTCGGAAAATTTGATTACGGAAGCGAAGAAACGGGCGGAAACTCTTCTTGGCGATGCTGAAAAGATTCTCACGGATGCCAAGGAAAGAGTAAGTACAGAAGAGACAAAGATCAAAAGCGCTGTGCGTGCTGGGGCAGAAGCATACCGGGGCGAAAAGAACAAGTCGTAGTGACTATCCTGTACTTCAATAAGCGGAGATCCCCGTGAACACTCTCTTGATGGTGGCTCAAATTATCCTGGTTTTGTCATTGACCGCTTTAGCGGTATACCTTGTTGTTGTGCTGACAAAGGTAAAGTCCATGCTTGGCCAAATTGAGAACGATGTCAAAGAAGTCAGCGTAAGGGTGATCCCGGTGCTGGAGAATATGGAAGTGATTACTTCGAAACTTCGGTCCATCACGGCGAACGTTGACGACCAGATGTCGATCGTACGAAGTTCCGTCCAATCGCTAAAAGAAATCGCCGACAATGTTCTGGAATTTGAGCGCCAGGTACAGGAACGTGTGGAAGCGCCTGTCCTGGAAGTCGCGGGCATCCTTGGGTCAGTCGTTCGAGGTGTTGCCGCATTTATCAATCGCCTGCGAGGATAGTTCACCTTTCTTCACACTGTGAGGTCTCTTTCTCACACTGCCTTCTTGTTTTTCATCCGCGGAGAATTATTTCCGCTCACTGCAGTACCTCGTTGGATGATACATCTCGTACACGCTTACTCGGAAAAAAATTAAGGAGTCTATAGTGAGCCAGCATCCTATACAAAAAGAATACGCATCAACTGCCGTGAGATCCGTTGCGCTCATCGGCCACGGCGGCTCGGGAAAGACATCGTTTGCCGAAGCCGCCCTCTTTGCAACGGGCGCCACGAACCGCCAGGGAAAAGTCGAGGACGGGTCCTCGGTTTCCGATTACCATCCGGACGAAATCGAACGCCACATTTCTATTAATACTTCTCTCCTCGTTACCGATATTGATGCAACCAAAATAAATATCCTCGACACTCCCGGGTACAGTGACTTCACCGGTGAAGTGAAATCGGCGCTCCGTGTGTCCGACGCGGCGGTCGTTTTTATCAAAGCATTCGAAGGCGTCGAAGTCGGGACGGAAATCGTATGGAAATATGTCGAAGAATATTCGCTGCCGTCGGCGTTTGTGGTAACAAAAGTCGACCATGATAATATTGACTTTGAACGCACCGTCGCCGCGATCAAAGAGCGGTGTTCCAACGATGCAGTGCTTGTCACCTTTCCCGTGAACACCGGTCCGGGAATGACCGGCGTTGTCGACGTTTTGAATATGAAGCTGCTGAAATTTATACCGTCGACGAACGGGAAATACAGCGAAGAAGCCGTCCCGGCCGAATTGCAGGAACGAGCGGCGCATCTCCATGAAGAGTTGATAGAAAAAATTGCTGAATCGGATGAGGCGCTGCTCAATAAATTCTTTGAGGACGGGACTCTGTCGGAAGAAGATATTCGTGTCGGATTGAAGAGGGGAATTGTCGAGCGAAAAGTGTTTCCGATCTTTTCATCTTCTCCGGTGCTCAACATCGGCGTGTTGAACGTCCTCAATTTTATTGTGAAATATTTTCCCGCTCCGGTTGAGCGGGGCACCGTCAAAGGAATTGAACCTTCAACAAAGAAAGAGATTGACGTAAAGATCGATGTCTCGGCAGGACCGTCGCTGCTTGTTTTCAAAACGGTCTCGGAACCCCATGTCGGCGAGCTTTCGTTTTTTAAAGTGATGACCGGCTTCATCACCGCCGGAATGGATCTCTTGAATGAAACGAACAGCAAATCCGAACGCCTCGGCCAAATTTTTGTGATGAACGGTCGGGAAAGGAAGGAAGTAACAAAACTTAACGCCGGAGATTTAGGAGCCGTCGTGAAGCTGAAGGATACCCACACCAATAATACCCTGAGCGCGAAAACTTTTCCCGTTGTGTATCCCCCCGTCGTTTTTCCCGACCCGGTCATTGCGAACGCGATTCTGGCCAAGTCGAAAGGCGAAGAAGATAAAATCGGTTCCGGATTGCACTCGCTCCATGAGGAAGACCCGACATTCATTGTCCACTACGACCCGGAAACAAAGCAGACGGTTGTTCAAGGTCAGGGTGAGTTGCATCTTGCGATCATCATCAAGCGGCTCAAGGAAAAATTCGGCGTGGACGTTGATGTTGTTGAACCGCGAATCCCGTATAAAGAAACGATTAAAGGCACTGTCCCCGATGCCGAGTATAAACACAAAAAGCAATCGGGGGGCCGAGGACAGTACGGTCATGTTCATCTAAAAATCGAACCGACCCAGCGCGGAACAGGATTTGAGTTTGAGGATGCCATTGTCGGCGGTGTCGTTCCCGGCAGATTCGTTCCGGCGGTTGAAAAAGGAATCGTCGAGGCGTTGACGAGCGGAGTCATTGCCGGCTATCAGGTTGTCGACGTGAAGGCGACACTGCACTATGGTTCATACCATGACGTCGATTCCGACGATATGTCGTTTAAGATAGCCGGGAAAATGGCGTTTCGGAAAGGGTTTAAAGAGGCAAAGCCGATTTTGCTTGAGCCTATGTACGAAGTCGAAGTGATGGTCCCGGAGGAACACATGGGAGATGTGATGGGAGATTTGTCCAGCCGCCGTGGGAAAATTCTCGGAATGGATTCCGACAGTACCCATCAAATTATCCGCGCATTGGTTCCATTGAAAGAGCTGTACAGGTATTCCACAACGCTCCGTTCCATGACGCAGGGACGCGGCATCCATAAGCAAAAGTTCTCCCATTATGAAGAGGTTCCCCACGAAGTGGCGGAAAAGATCATTCTCGAATACGAAAAATCGAAACAGGCGGAGGAATAATATTTTATCAAACTTTAAAAGAACTGTCTTGAATTTCGGCCACTTAGCCTTTGGAGAATTCTCTTCAAAGGCTTTTGGTTTTCTTACCATGGCGTATCTTGCGCGGACGCTCGGGGTGGAATGCTTCGGTTTTTTGGGGTTTGTCAGCTCAATTTCAGCTTACGTTATCCTTTTTGCAAATTTTGGCATTGAAAACTATTCAACCCAGCAGCTTGCATCGGATGGGGGATTGGTCTCAAAGCGGACGATAGGGACAATCATCGGAACACGTTCACTTCTTTCCGTTGTCTTTCTCATTCCTTTCCTTTTGTTTGGATTTTATTATTCTCACACGACTTCTGAAAAACTATTCTTTGTTTTCCAATCGATAGTTATTTTCGCGTATTCCTTTAATTTGCAGTATTATTTTGTTGCGGTAAGGGATGTTAAAACGCTGGCGTTCATCAAAACAGGTTCCGCTTTTCTCATCCTCATCCTGACATATTGCTTTATCACGGGCCCCTCCGACCTTCGGTATGTAGCATTGGTGAGCGGGTGTGCGACGCTGTTATTTTATTTGTGGAGTGTACTCCACGTTTTCAAAAAGCTGGAGACTACGTTTTCTCTCCCGAAATTTTCCGATATGAAAACTCTTATGCGATATTCTTTGCCGCTCGGTGTTTCCGCTTTAATGATTCAGATCTATCACAGCGCGGATATTGTCTTCCTTGGTTTTACGAACCCGGGGGTCCAGCTCGGGTATTATACGGGGGCGTACAGGATCATCAACCTTATTAGTGCAGTTCCGGCGTTAATCTACCTAACGTATGTTCCTGACTTGGCAAAAATCACCGGCGGACATCCAGTTGCCAGGGCTACACGCGAATATATCGCGGTGGTTATTGGTTCGGGCGTTGTTATCGTCGGAATATGTTTTTATTTTACCAAGGATATTATTTCCCTTGTTTTAGGAGATCAATTCGCCCCCTCAAGAACCGTCTTCCGGATTTTGTTGCTGAACGCTTTTTTGATTTATGTGAACGTTGCGTTGGCTCATTTGTTAATGGCCTGGGGCGAAAACCGGAGCTACCTCTTTGTCGTATCGTCCGGAGCTGCAGTGAACGTTGCTTTGAATTTCGTGTTAATACCGCTGTACGGCATCAACGGGGCCGCTATCGCAACGGTATGCGCGGAAGCAGCGGTCTGTATTGCTGCCTGGCACTATCTCAAAAAAAGGTTCCATTTTTCAATCGCGAAAGTGATTCATTTACGGTGAAATACGACTATCTTATTGTTGGAGCCGGGTATGCCGGTTGTGTGCTGGCTGAACGTCTCGCGTCGCAGCGCGACAAGAAAGTATTGCTCATCGACCGCCGGTCTCACATCGGCGGCAACGCGTACGATTCGTTGAACGAACACGGCATCCGCATTCATCATTACGGGCCGCATCTCTTCCACACGAATAGCGAGAAGGTCGTCTCGTACCTGTCACAGTTTACAGAATGGCGTCCGTACGAGCACCGTGTCCGGTCTCTTGTGAATGGACTCCTTGTTCCGATGCCGATCAACCGGAGCACCGTCAATCAATTGCTCGGAAGTGCGTACCGCACCGATGAAGAGGTGGAGAAATTCTTTGAAGGGGAAAGAGTAGCGATACAAGAAATCAGGAACTCCGAGGATCTTGTCGTCTCAAAGGTCGGGAAAAGGCTGTATGAGCTTCTCTACCGCGGGTATACGAGAAAACATTGGGGAAGAGAACCGTCTCTTCTTTCGCCCTCGGTATGCGGACGGTTGCCGGTGCGGACAAACATGGATGACCGCTACTTCGACGATCGATTTCAAGCGATGCCGCTGCATGGCTACGCGGCGATGTTTTTAACGATGACATCGCACAAAAATATTCATACCGAGCTGCAGACCCGATTTGTTGATGTGCCTCAAAATATTTTCGACCGATTAATCTTCACCGGACCCATCGATGAGTTTTTCGGTAGTATTTTCGGGGCGCTTGCGTACCGTTCGCTCCGGTTCGAGTTTGAAACGCACGAGCAAGAATTCGTTCAACCGGTAGCACAAATCAATTACCCCAACGATTTTGATTTTACACGCACCACTGAATTCAAACACATTACAGGGCAGCGGAATCCCAGAACGACCGTTGCAAAAGAATACTCTCTCGGTGAAGGAGAACCATACTACCCCATTCCGCAGAGCGAATACCTGGAACTCTATCAACGCTATCTCTCCGAAGCTAAAAAACTTTCAACCGTCTTCTTTGTCGGAAGGCTTGCAACCTATCAATACTATAATATGGATCAAGTCGTTGCACAAGCCCTGACGTTATTCGAGAAGCTGGAACACATTCGCTGAATGCCGCCATGACCTTACCGTTGATTTCTGTCGTGATGCTGAGTTGGAACCGCAGGAACGACGTGCAGGTTTCGCTCGGCCATGTGTTTGAGGTAGACTACCCAGCGGTTGAAGTCATCGTGGTGGACAACCATTCCACGGACGGAACGGTCGATATGGTAAAAAGAAATTATCCATCAGCGACCGTTGTGCCGCTCGCAGAAAATATCGGCATTGCCGGATGGAATAAGGGATTTGAAATTGCAAAAGGTGAGTACATTCTGGTACTGGACGATGACAGCTATCCCGAGAAAAATGCAATCTCCATCGGGATCACAAGAATGATGCGCGAGCCTCAATGCGGCATTCTCGCGCTGCAGGTCTATAACATGCACAGGCAATGTCTCCAAACCTCCGCTCTCGTTCACGGAAAAAATACTACATTTATCGGTTGCGGTGCGATATTCCGGGCAGACGTTGTGCGCAAGGCCGGTATGTTTGAGGAGCTCCTTTTTCTTTATATGCATGAAGATGAATTTGCCATGAGAGTGATTGATGCCGGCTTCACCGTACTGTACGAACCCGGCGGTGTCGTCCAGCATATCAGTTCGCCGGTGCATCGAAGCATAAGCGCTGAATCCCGTATTGATCTGCGGCGTCAATACTATTTGATAAAAAATATTCTCACTATTTTGGTTTTGCATTTTTCTTTTCGGCATTTGATTTTTAGAGTCCCACGGATCATCATTGGCAGAGTGCTGTTTGGGCTGAAAAATCACTGCCTCGCCTCCGTTCTCAAAGGCATTGGTGCATTCCACTGGAATATCGGCAGCGTTCGTAAAAAGCGATTAGTTCTCAACGAGCGAACCCAGGCATTATACAAATTCGGGTCGTTTGCCGGCGGGTTCTTCTTTTCCGACTGAGCCAAAATATTTCCATTCGATAACTCCTTCGTGCTTGTGATGCCGGAGAGGAATTTTTGACACATAGTAACCGTGTATGATCATCCTAAATGATAAACCTGGGCAATTGTGCAATAGGTTATGGGCGTTTTCGTTTTTTATCGCCTATGCGATGAAATATCGGTTGAATATTTACATCCCGAATTTTAAAGAATACCAGTCATATTTTGAAGACTTGTCTTCCTTCCCTCATGTCCATTTCACAATTGTTAAGAAACCTCCAATCATTGATACCTTGACGTATCAAAGCTACCGTGTCATAACGAAACTGCTGCGGATCATCAGCTCTTTCTTTAGTGTCAAAGGTCTTGGAATTTATATTGATCCTTACCATTGGACACATGAATCATGGGACGACTCTATATTGATGAGGAAAAGGAATATTGTTTTTCTGGGCTCATGGTTTCATCGTAAAGAGGTCGCGGCTCTGCTCGAATGGAAAAGTGCATTGGTAAAACTCTTTGAGCCCAAAAGCATCTATAAGAAGAAGGCAGACACCTTATTCGGAAATCTACGGACTGAATATGACGTTATCATTGGGATACATATCCGGCGCCGTGATTACGCGAATTTCCACGGCGGAGCGTACTTATTTGATGATGCTGTCTATAAGAAATATATGAAGGCAATTCAGGATTGTTGTGGAGGGGGAAAAAATTGCTACTTTTTGGCTTCGGATGAAACAGTCAATTGCTCTCGGTTCGAGGATTACAAAGCGTTTTCTCTCGAAGCACCGGTTATGATTGAAGATGTATATGCGCTCAGCCGATGCGATTACATTTTAGGGCCTCCGAGCACGTTTTCAATGTGGGCGTCATTTATCGGTGATGTACCGTTGCGGATCATAAAATACGCCGATGAAAATATAACGCTGGACCAATTTTCCCCCATTCTTTATCAGAATGTTTTTAAAAACGGGGAACGCTTTCACCATGTTGACGAGAATGCAGATACCGCGCTTCATGAAAATTCCCTTGCAGGATGAAAATATGGCGAACGTGGAAATACCTGCGGTCAAGATATCTGTCCTTATGACTGTCTACAACGCTGAAAAATATCTTGACGAGGCCATACGGAGCGTATTAGAACAGACGTTCCTTGAATTCGAGTTCATCATTGTTGACGATGGTTCATCAGACCGGTCGGCAGAGATGGTAAAACGATATGCCGACCGGCGAATACGTTTTTTCCCGCTGGAGCATCTCGGTCGGGCAGCGGCACTTAATTATGCGGTTGCACAATCCGCGGCACCGCTTATTGCGGTGATGGATGCCGACGATATAGCATATCCCCATCGATTACAGCTTGAGTATGACGCGATCGTGCACGATCAGGCCATCGACGCAGTGAGCAGCTCATATCAAATGATCGACGACCGGGGGAATCTCATAAGGGAAAAACATCTCCCGATGTCACACGAAGCAATCGTTGATTTAATGCCCGTGCAATGTTCGATGTGCTTTCCCTCCGCGCTTATTCGGAAAAGCGTCCTGCAGCAGGCCGGAATGTTTAATGAAAAATTAGCTGCTGCAATTGATTATGATTTGTGGCTGAGGATTCTGGATCGAGGAATGTTTCGCAATCTCTCGGATAGTTTGATAAAACGTAGGATCTCCCGCACCTCGATCTCAAGCAGGTTCAGAAATGTGCAAATGCAGCAGAGCTACGAAATGGGGATGCACTACCTGAAAGAAAAATACCGCGTTGCTCAAGATGAAGAATCAAAGTCGAAAATATCCTTTCAGCTGGGAAGGCTGGAATATTACTCCGGAACTATGAAAAACGCGCGTAAGCATTTTGTCAGACTTTTATGGAATACGCCCACCATGTTTATTGCATGGCGGTACTATATCGTAAGCTTTCTTGGAAACCGGCTCTTCATGATCTTGCGTTCAACAGGCCTTGCGGACGGCATCGGCAATATTTTTAGAAAATCCTCCGTGTCCCGCGACTATTTTATGCCGTAGGGGTTTAATCCGAGTCGAGTGGCAGCACCGTTTATTAATAGGGTGAGAATGTCAGCGTCCGAAGCAGTATACATAATGTTTTCTCCGCAGTCATGGAACAGCCAGCACAGCAGAACAAGGGCCATGGCCGTTGAATTGTCGAAACTGGGGCACCAGACAATCTACGTCAATCCTCCGGATTCTGTCGCCGGCATTTTGCGTGAATCCGCTGCCGCTCTTGTTAATCCTCTTCGCCGTGAGAATATTTTCTTCCCGCATGGTTTAGAGCATGCTTGAAGTGTGGACGCCGCCGGTTCTTCCTACTTTTTACAGAGGGAGCCTTACTCCCGGTTTCGATCGGTGGATGTTTAAGGAATGGTTCGAAAAGAGAATGCGTAAGATCAAAAAACCGGTAATTGCCGTCATCGCGATGCCGTATTGGTGGGATGGATACCTTAACGATTACGCGCAGAAATTCTCGGTAATGCTTTTCGATTATCAGGATACGATCGGCACCTATGCCCGCACTGCTGCAATCCAGGAACACATGTCCGAGGTTTTTAGACGTTTGGTATCTCACGTTCACGGGGTTATTGCGCACACCGAAGCAAACTATAAGAATATGCTGACATACCGGAAACCCTCGGAGGTATGTTTCATTCGTAATGCGGGAAGCGGTGCGTTATCGCGGCGGCGGGATGTTTCCGCCGACACAGGCTTGCCCGGGCGCCCTGTCATTGGTACAGTCGGCAGGATATCACAAAATATCGATACCGCGCTTTTGTTAAAGCTTGCCGACCATTTTCCCGGAGGGACTGTCATCAACATCGGCACCGTGAGCGTTCATGCCCGGGCACTGAAAGGGAAAAAAAATATTACTCTCAAGCCTCCGATGCTCCAGGGCGATTTGCAGCTAAACATCCGGAACTTTGATGTCGGCATCTTACCGTATCGGGAAAATATTGAAGGGAGTCCGTTGAGAGTGTACGATTTGCTCTCCGAATTGCTCCAGGTGGTGTCCACTCATTTTGCCGATGCCGAATATTTCAAGGACGTCGTTCATATCGCGAACAGCCATGATGAATTTATTGCGATGACGTCGGACCTCATCTCAAGCAAGAAAAATTGGATTTCAGAAGAGGCGATTGAAAAGTTTGTCTCAGCTAATACGTGGAAAATGAGAGCGGAAAAATTGGCGCTCTTTTGTGATAGTCTGTTTCATCATCGATAGACGAATCGCCGAAGCCGCTCCCTCAATTCAAAATATAGCGACGTCCATTTGCCATTGAACACCTCAATTTTACTTCTGACGGATGAAATGAACCCCGGGGGGGTAGCTCGCCATGTAGTGGACCTTGCCAACGGACTTATAGAAAAAGGCATGACGCCGATTGTGGCTGCACATGACGGGCCGTTTCGGTCACGCCTGCGCAAAGAAATTGTTTTTGTGAACCTTCCGCTCTTTATTTCAAAGAGCGGGCGCAAACGGGCCTTTGGGCTCCTCGCTTCATATAAAATTCTTGCTCCAATTATTCGACGGGAAAAGGTCATTTTGATCCATTCGCACAAGCGGTACACCGATGTTCTCGGACGAATTCTTGCCCGAAGATTGTCCTTGCCTCACATTTCCACATGCCATAGCATTTTCACTTCATTGAGGCTTGTTTCGTTGTTCGGCGATACGACGATTGCCTGCAGCAAAGCAGCAAGAGAAGCGCTGATAAAGAATTCTCGGAAAAACCCGAACGCTGTCGTGCGAATATATTCCGGCATTCAGCCGTTCAGGGTCTTCCGTGAGGATGAAAAAAGCCGGGTGCTTAAAGAATTAAATATCACGCCGGGGACAAAAATTATCGCAAGCGTAGGGCAATTAATTAAATCGAAGGACAGGGCGACCTTCGTCCGGGCTATCGGCATCCTGAAACGAGAAGGCGCGATTGACAATATCCTTTTTGTCATCCTCGGAGACGGCAAACAAAAAGGTCTGCTGGAAGAATTGGTAAGCAGCGAAAAAGTACCCGACCATGTGCTGTTCCTGCAAGGTACATATAATGTGGAAGCATTATTCAATGTGGCCGACTTTATGGTCTTGTCATCAATTCAGGAGGGACTGCCATACGTTCTCATGGAAGCTGCGAGCATTGGCAAGCCTTACATTGCGACAGATGTCGGCGGCGTCTCGGAATTTATTATTCATGATGAAACCGGGATCCTTGTTCCTCCGAACGATCCCGAAAAACTTGTCGCCGCGATCGGTAATTTATTGGCCAATCCAGCAGCGGTGGAAAGGCTTGGAATCAAAGCGAGAGAAAAGTTTCTTCAAGAATTTACGGTTGACAGATTTATTGACCAAACTATCGAAGTGTACAAGCCATACTTTAGCGGCCCCTCACATGCCATCTGAACAAATAGATATTCTCGGAATTTCGTATAGTACATCGGATGACAAAGAAGTTCTCGACCGGATTCACAGGTCTGTCCGTGCAAGAACAAGGTTGACAATTATTCAACCCCATTTTTTTCATGCTGTGCTTGGCAGAAACGATTCGACGATCTTTGGCCTGTATCAAAAATATGACCTCGCATTACCCGACGGATATGGGATGTATCTCGCAAGCAAGTTTTTGTACGGAGAAGACGGATCCTTCAAGAAAGTTTTCAACGGCACCGATCTTTATGAGATGCTGTTGAAAGAAGCCAATCTTCACCGTTGGCGGGTCTTTTTCTTTGGCGATACTAAACATACGCTGCAAGCTTTACGGCGAAGGCTTGAAGCTGCCTTCCCCGGCCTGATTATTGCCGGCACTCATCATGGTTTCGTCGACCTTGAAGACACGACAGTCTATTCTGCTATTAATGAAAGCAATGCGGACATCCTTTTGCTCGGGATGGGAACTCCGAAGCAGGACAAATGGCTGTGGAAGTATTGTCATGATCTTCGTGTTCCGGTGATGATGACGGTCGGTGCCGGCATCGGCTTTATGTCGGGAGAAAAGATAAGGGCGCCTAAAGCGCTGCGCCAGGCTCATCTCGAATGGTTGTTTAGATTTGCTCAAGAACCGCAACGGTTGTGGAAGCGATATCTTCTCGGAATCCCAAAATTTATTTTTTATATTTTTCTTCAAAGGATTCGACAGCGATGAGAAAGACAGCGCGAATATCGGCGCTCATAGTGTTACTATTCTTCATTCAAAAAGAATTCCTCTTTTCTGCCGATCAAAATGTGAAGAAGTATTCTTGGGGATCAATGCAGGCCGTGACCGTTGGCCCGAATGTAGTGAAGATGAAGTTGTCCCTGGAGCTGCAGGACGTCAGTGCCGGGTCTGCCGTTCTTTCTCAAAGAGTTTTGTACTATGCGCTTTCTCCATCCGAAGAGATCAAATCCAATGTGACAGGATTTGTCGCTGCTCGGACTTCTTTAAAAAATCTTTACCGTGTGCAGCATAGCCCTTTGACACGCGACACAGCTATCGTTAAACAAACACTTGAGCAAATCCCGGCAGGAGAACTGCCGTCGGCTCCCATCGCTAGCGTTGTCGGGTACGGCTGGTATCGGGGTTATTATTTGGCGCGAATCGAGGTCACTCCATTTTATAGTAATCCGTCGACTCATGCAGCTTCCTTTGCGCAATCCATCGAGGTGCAGTTGAACAAAAGGACGACAAAAATTACCTCTGCCCGCCCGCAAGTCAAGGTCAATGACCCGCATTTTAACCGCCTTCTTCGAGAACTCATTGTTAATTTTGATGATGCCCAGCCCTACCAGGTGCCCGCGGTCAACGATACCACGGGGAACTGGTTTAATACTACGGCGAAGTATATCAAGCTCACGATCCCGAACGACGGGATATACCGGATTACTCAAACGCAGTTGGATTCAATCTACCCGGCTATTGCCGGTGTCGACCCGCGAAAATTCCAAATTTTTGACCGGGGGAAGGAAATTCCAATTTTTGTTTCGGGTGAGAGTGATGGAGTCTTCAACCCGGGCGACTATCTCGAATTTCCGGCTTTGCGCAACTATACGGGTAAACATCGAATTATTACCACAGCGCTTTCTCAAGAGTATAACGAATATCTCGATCGCTATACCGACTCCACAATCCTTTGGTTAACGTGGGGAACGAAAAGCGGAATGCGGTTAGCACAAAATTCCGTCAGCACAACAACGACGGACACACTTAAGACGTACACTGCCTTCATCCACATGGAAGTTCAAGGGCCGTATCCCGGATTGCAGATGTCGGCGACGGACGTATATTCCTCACAAGATTACCGTTGGAATCCTTTTGACCTCTGGCCGTGGGATTTCTTAAACGGCTCGAGTACGGCTACTCAAAATTTTGCTGCAAGCGATGTCGTTTTAAGTACGGACAGTGTTTCACTCTATGCAAAGATTGCAAGCTGGGGTGCCAGTGTGAGTACGGCCGCTCATCATATTGCGATTCGTCTGAACAATGGCGGCGACCTGAACGCTGTAACCCTCAACCTTGGAGATCAAGCGGTTTTGACGGGCAAGGCATCAGCGGCTTCTCTTCAAAACGGGTCAAATTCCGTATCGTTGTATTCATACCCGACGTCTGCGGCAACGAACAGCATTATTTATGATTGGTTTGAAATTGAATATCCCCGTCAGCTCATCGTTGCGGGCGATACGCTCCTCTTCGATTTCCGAACTCTTACCGACAGGCATTTTCGGACCGTTCAAATTTCGGGCTTACAATCCTCTAATTTCCTTCTCTATAGAATAAAACCTTCGGCTGAAAGGATATCAAACTATATTCTTTCCGGGGCAGCGCCGTACACCGTCACATTCTGCGATACCGTCGGTTCCCAGGAACAATACGTTATTGTGCCGCAGTCAAAAGTCTATACTCCTGTTTTTACAACGATAAAAAATTTCACAGGACTCCGTTCGAACAAGAGCCAGACCGATTACATCGCCATCACCCATCCAAAATTTTATCCGGAAGCAGTACAGTATGTGCAGAGTGTAGCAGCAGCGAAACACTTGAATGCACGGCTGTTCAATGTGAACGATATCTTCGATGAATTCGGGTTCGGCTACCCGACCGCGGAAGCGGTTCAGGCATTTGTGCAATCGTCGTTCCAATGGAATAGTCCTTTCCCGTCATATCTTGTCCTCTTGGGGGATGCATCGTATGACTATAAATATTATTACGGCAATTACAACGCGATCAACTATGTCCCTTCCGTAGGATATCCGGTCAGCGACGTCGCCTACGCCGTTCTCGATACCGTGACGAACTTGCCGCAAATGTACGTCGGCCGAATTCCCGTAAATAATGTAGGAGATTTAACCCAATATCTTTCATTCTATAATTCAACCATCACAACGCCGGATGACGATTGGAATAAGCATTACCTGCTTTTCACCGGCGGCGACCCGACGGTTCAGGGACAGATTGATCTTTTAAAGTCGGTGAACGACGAAGTAGCTTCTACGCTGATCACTCCTCCGCCGATCGGCGGCATTGCAACACATTTTTATAAAACTATAAACCCTCAATCGGATTTCGGTCCATTTACATCACAGCAGGTTAAAGACGCGATTTCAACGGGCGGGGTTTTTATTTCATACATCGGACATAGCGGCACGCAAACATGGGATAACAGCATCGGCGACCCTCTTCAATTGAAAAATTCTCGAGGGAGGTATCCTTTAATTACGGACATGGGATGCTCCACAGGAAAGTTTGCGGAGCCGCAGATTCAATCCTTCAGCGAGCTCTTCATTGTCGGGCCGGAGGCGAGTGCAATTGATTATATCGGCAATTCTTCTTTAGGGTTTGAAAGCATCGCGACGTCCCTTCCGCCGATATTCTATTCTGCCATGCTCAAAGATTCCATCACCCGCGTCGGCGTGACGCATTTGACGGCGAAACTCAGGCAAATATCCCAGCAGGGCCTGAGCCAGGTCAATCAGATCATGCTTTTTAATAATACATTGATCGGCGATCCGACTGTCGACCTGCAGATTCCGTTTCTCCCTAATCTTTTTATTCAGGAGAATCTCATCAGCTCTTCGTCTTCCGTCTTAACCGACGATCAGGATAGCGCTGCCGTGAGTATTGTCTATGCTAATTACGGGTCCGTCACTGGCGACAGCGTCGACGTTCAAATTCAACATCTCTATCATTCTCAGGTCGTTCAATCGTGGCTTTTGAGAAGGCCCATGCCCCTTATCTATGACACTTTAACAGTCTACATTTCCATCAAGCAGGAAGCCGATGAACACGACGTCGTTGTTACGCTTGATCCTTCAAACAAAATAACGGAGTTAACAAAGAGCGATAATTCTGCGACAAAAGCATTTTTTGTTTCGTCAACAGATTTCAAGATTGTTCAGCCCCAGCCTCTGTCTGCAGCAGCAGTTTCGAATCTTGTTTTGTTGAACCCGACCACGCAGCCCTATAACCCGGCCAACCTTGTCACCTTGGAGGTTGACACCCTGAGCGATTATTCCTCAACGGTAAAACCGCTGACGCTGAATGTCCCGATGGGCGTGGTGTCGACCTCGTTTTCCCTCACATCACTCCGAAGTTTGAAGAGATATTATTGGCGTGCAAAATTCCAGACAAGCTCGGGGGATTGGTCTACCGGTACGTTTTATCAAGGGACGGATCCGGCAAAGACGATCGGGCAAGTAGATTCGGTCGGATGGCAGGGAAATTCTTTTGTCCGTACGACTTTTCTTCCAGGGACCGGTTCAAAAATACAAAATACAACCATCGTACTGCAGGCAATCTCCGGAGGTTTTTTAGATGGAAATTTTGGAGCTGTCGAGCTTAACGGAGTAAATAAGCTGCCGAGTACTTTGGCGAGAGGACATTCCATCGTTGTCATCGACCCGGGTGCGGATACAGTGATCAAACAGGGAACGTATGACTTGTACGGAAACGCGGCGCTTGCCGATTCGATTGCTCAATTTCTTAACTCGATTGCGAACGGAGATATTGTCGTCGCCGTTATCATCAACGACGGCTGGACGAATATAACGAGTGCAGTAACAAACGCTTATCACACGATTGGAAGTAAACTTATCGACTCGGTGAAATTCCGGGACTCGTGGGCAATTATCGGAAGAAAAGGGGCAGTTCCGGGGAGCGTTCAAGAGGAATGGAAAAAAAGCACTACGGGAAAAGCTATTCTTGACACAACGATCACGCAAATTGTACAGTCCGGCAGTATAACGACCTCTACTATCGGTCCGGTCAGCGGATGGAGCCAGCTCTCCATAGACAGAGTTGTTCCAGCCGGCGCGCGGCTGACCGTAACAATGGTGGGTATTCTCAACAGCGGAAACACCGACACGCTTTTTTCATCGTATGATTCGTCGTCCGTAAGCCTCCAGAAGATTTCTGCGGTTCGGTATCCAAACGCCCGGTTGGTATTCAATTTTACTGCCAACTCGTCTCTGAATTCTCCTGTGCTCAGCGACTGGAGCATCAAAGCACAACTGCCCCCGGAACTGGTCCTTTCTCAGAACACGGTGTCATTGGAGAAATCAACGATGCAAGAAGGGGAGATCATCAACGTGGGGGCGAGTGTTTATAATGTCGGTTCATCGGCGGCGGACAGTGTTTTGATTTCTATTTTGACCGATGACAGCGGAGCTCTTCGAACACTTCAGAATACCATCGTCCCCGTTCTCAACGCTCAGGACTCCGTCAAAGTTCAAACGCAGTATGACAGCCGGGGCAAACGGGGAAACCATTCCTTCACTTTCGAAGCGGACCCTAACAATACCATCACGGAGTTCTACAAATCGAACAACACCGCGGTCATTCCGTATACCGTGTTGGCCGATACGCTCAGTCCTACCATTGATGTTACCTTTGACAATGTGCAAGTGTTGAACGGCGATTATGTTCGAGCGGCACCCCTAGTGATTTTCCAGGTTCACGATCCAAACGGGGCTTCGCTTTCGCAAGCCGACACCTCAAACGTCTACATTGAATTAGACGGCAATCAGGTATTTTACACTGGGAGCAGCATTCTTCAGTTTACCGGTGGGACAGCTCCAGTTGTTGCTGAAGTCCGGTGGACTCCCCAGCTGACGGAAGGCCAGCACACTGTACGTTATTTTGCAAAAGATGCGGCGGGAAATTCTTCGGATACGACGTTGCTTTCCGTTAATGTGACAAACACGCTGCAGCTCTCGGAGGTCTACAACATTCCAAACCCGTTTGCCGGCGGGACAACCTTTACCTTCATCCTTGCCGGGAATGATAACCCGCAGAGCGTGCACATAAAAATTTATACCGTTGCAGGTCGCTTGATTCAGGATTTGGACTTTTCGTCGAAAGTGCATGTCGGCATTAATGGATATTCCAGTTCGAGCGATAATCTTTATTGGAATGGAAGGGATAGAGACGGGGACGAAATCGCCAACGGTGTCTATTTCTACCGGGTTGTCGTCAGCGGGAGCGGGCAGCAGGTGGCAGCGACGCAAAAGCTGGTGAAGATGAGGTAGTGAGTAATCAGTAAACAGTAATCAGTAAGCAGTAGGCAGTGAGCAGAGATCAAGACTCAGGACTAAGGACCACGGACTAAGGACTACGGACTAAGGACTAACAAATGTACGAACACACGTCAAAACCGTTATTGGAGCGAAAACGTTTTCTCCGGCGGATGCTTCACCACTGGCTGTTTGCATCGGCGGTTGTGATTGTTTCTTTGGGGCTGGGCATTGTGGGGTATTGTATCACCGAAGGCATGGCGTTCATTGATGCGCTGTTGAACGCTTCGATGATTTTAGGGGGCATGGGCCCGGTGAACGAACTTCATACTCCAGCTGGAAAAATTTTTGCTTCATTCTATGCTCTTTTTTCGGGGATGATATTCCTTGTCGTCGCGGGGATCATCATTGCTCCGCTTGTTCACAGACTGCTTCACTGGATGCGATTGGAAAAGGAACAAAAGCTTCTCTAGCTGAAACTTTTTGATATTCGGTGGAAGACTTTGTTTCTGTGCGACTCTCAGTGCCGCTGTGTGTAACAAATGTAATGTTTCGCAAGGAGGCGCAGAGAAAGAATGTTAACCATTGTCCTTTTATTTTTCGTACACATCATTTGACTTTGGAGCGATGAACACATGCCGGATTTAAAGGACGGTACCGATAGCGCCCGGCGAAGCACGAGTAGTGTATTGCGGGAAGTGGCACTTCTGTTTCTCCGGCTTGGGACAATATCCTTCGGAGGCCCAGCAGCCCATATTGCAATGATGGAAGATGAAGTCGTGAAGCGGCGGAAGTGGATCAGCCATGAGTACTTCCTTGACTTGCTCGGAGCCACAAATATTATTCCGGGTCCAAATTCGACCGAGATGGGAATCCATATCGGTTACCTACGAGCAGGATGGAAGGGTCTTGTGCTCGCAGGTGTCTGTTTTATTCTCCCTGCTGTTACTATTTCCATCGTGTTCGCACACCTTTACGTCTTGTATGGCTCGTTTCCGCAGATGAATAGTTTTATTTGGGGAATCCGTTCGGCGGTCATTGCCATTATCCTCTCTGCAATAATCCGGCTTGGTAAAACTCAGGCCAAGAATTTTTTCATACTGGTTATCAGCGCAGTTGTGTGTGTATTGAGTTTTTTGAAAGTGGATGCGATCGCATTGCTGGCCGGTGCGGGCATTCTCGGATTTCTGTGGGGCAACAGAAAGAGATTGAAGACACCCCCTCTTGCCATATTGTTGACGCTGGGTTTGCCCGCAGCGCTTGTTTCGGTCTCACCCAAAACTTCTGAACTCGCGGCAATTCCTCCTACCATTTCTTCGCTTGGATTATTTTTTCTTAAGATCGGCTCAATACTCTACGGCAGTGGATATGTGCTGGCGGCGTTCCTTCAAGGCGGACTGGTTGACGCGAGACATTGGCTGACGCAAACGCAGTTGCTCGATGCGATTGCGGTCGGGCAATTCACGCCGGGGCCAGTTCTCTCGACTGCGACGTTTATTGGATATCTCATTCTTGGATTTCCCGGCGCAATGGTTTCGACGGTCGGTATTTTCCTTCCATCGTTCATCTACGTACTTGCGATAAGTCCAATCGTACCGAAACTTCGAAAATCGGCATCGACTGCCGGATTCCTTGACGGTGTCAACGCAGCCTCGCTTGGTTTAATGCTGTCGGTATGCGTGATTCTCGGCATGTCCACGCTGATAAATCCTGGAGCATGGATTATTTTTATTGTTGCTGCGGCTATTATCGTCCGATGGAATTTTCATGCAGCATGGATTGTTGTTGGTGCAGCTATCCTTGGATGGCTTTTTTCAATGGCAGGAATAATGTAACGGAGATGAACGTATGAAAAAGAACAGCGTAATCGTTGCAGCAGTTGCACTCTTGCTCTTCATCATAATGTTTTTTTCATCAAAAATTGCATCGGCGGGGGATGATTCATCACCTCAGGATTTAAAGAGTGTTGTGGTGTCTCTTCGAGACTCACTGAAGGATGTTCAACAGCAGCTTGACCAGCTTAAACAACAGGCGCCGGGGTTGGGCGAATATATGACGACAATCCAACTTCACGCAGCAAAACTGTGGTTCGCAGTCGGGGCATCGAATTGGGATTTAGCTTCGTATGAGCTGGATGAAATGAGCGAGACGATGGACGCAGCACGGGCACTGCATGTGTTCAAGAATGGACTGGACGTTGCCGGCGTTCTTCAAAGCCTGCAGGAGACACAAATTCCGTTGATGCGCCAGGCGATTGCTTCTAAAAGAAGCTCAACGTTCACATCGGCGTACGGCGAGACACTCGATGCCTGCAACGGTTGTCACCGGTCTGCCGGGTATGGCTTTATCTCTATTATGCCTCCAACTGCACCCCCGGTCACGAATCAGCGGTGGAATCCGCAATAATAAACAACGTTCATTGAATAACCGGTTATGAGGCTGTGGTCGCTGGACCCGCAATATCTCGACACAAAGGGGCTGGTTGCTCTTTGGCGCGAAAGCCTTCTTGCAAAAAAAGTTTTGCGAGGTCTGACGAAGGGCTATAAACACCATCCGCAATTAATGCGGTTCAAGGCACAAAAAAATAGCCTGCAAGCCATCGATCGGTATTTGATGGGAGTGTACATCGAATCGACAAAACGGGGGTTTGCTTTTAATCGAAAGAAAATCGGCAAAAGGTTTTCGCGGAAGAGAATAAATGTTACAAGGGGACAGCTTGAATATGAACTTATCCATCTCAGGAAGAAGCTTAAAAAAAGAAATCGTGAGAAATTCATAGCACTACAAAACATTTCGTTCCCGAGAACACATCCCCTTTTTAAAGTGGTAAGCGGAAAGGTAGAGGAGTGGGAAAAGCTTTAGCCTGGGATTTTAAAAGATTATTTGTTCATTGTTCGTTGTTGATTGTTCATTGATCTATAATTGGATATATTAAAGAAAAAATTCTCTCCCAAACCGTTTTGCCCTTAACTCTATGAAACGATTGCTGCTGACTCTCTGCTGTGCGGTTGCGCTTTCCACGCCGGGTATTGCCCAGCATATTCCATCGATCATGAATCTTTCTGCCCACCCGGACGATGAAGACGGTGCTACCCTTGCGTATTACCGGTACAAATACGGCGTTAAGGTTTATTCCGTTTGTTTCACTCGCGGTGAAGGGGGACAGAATGAAATCGGGCCGGAGTTATACAGCGACCTCGGCGTGCTTCGCACGGCGGAGACTGAACGGGCAGCGCAAATCATAGGCTCTGAAGTCTATTTTTTGAATTTTGTCGATTTCGGGTTCTCGAAGACCGCGAAAGAGACGTTCGATTTTTGGGGAAAAGACAGCACCGTAGCGCGTTTAGTGTACATTATCCGCAAATTGAAACCGGAAGTCCTCTTCACGAATCACGACAGCGTGTCCGGCCACGGCAATCATCAAGCCGTAGGAATTGCGGCATTGCAGGCATTCCGGCTTGCGGCAGATCCGAACTACCATCCTGAACAGCTGAGGGAACAGGGCGTTGGGCTTTTCCAGCCGAAAAAACTGTTCATGAGGATTTTTTCCCAGCGCGACTCGCTCTTGAAGCCAGATGTCGTCAATGCTGTTTCGGCCGACACTCTTCCGATTGGCAAGACCGCCGTCCAGCTGGCGGTGGAAGCTCTCGCACAGCACCGAACTCAGGGGATGGACAAAGTTATAGCGAGCGGAAGGTTCGGGAGATTTTTTGACTCAACGCGGTACGTTCTCGTCCGTTCAAGCGGCAAGTTTGCAAATGTACGGAATGATTTTCTCGGAGGCCTGCACACGCAGGATGAGACGAGGCTTCCTCTTGTTCCTTCCAGGCCGGTTCTTAGTGTCGTGCTGTCGGATTCAATTCTTGTGCGGAATCAAAAATTCACGCTCGAAATAAAGCCGCTTGCGCCGATTGCCAATCTCGCCGTAACGATCTCCCTTCCCGCTGGATGGACAAGCCGCAAACTGGACGAAGAGAAAAAGATTGTCTACGAAATTTCAGTCCCAGGCGACGCTCATTATACGTACCCCAAAGTCCGCCATCTCTACGAAACGATGCGGACACTTCCGCTTATGACTGTCGGGGCTTCTTTTGAAATCCGGGGAAAACGGGAGAGCGAAGAAGTACCCGTTTTTGCGGATGTCGCCCCGCTGCAAACTGTTTCACTCTCTTCACAAATTTTTCGGATCACCGACGAGCCGTTAAAAATTCCATTTGCGGTGAAAAATTATTTTCCCTAACAAAGCTGCCGGGAGAGTCGAGGCAATTGTACCGTCCGGATGGGATGCGTTGAACACCGAGTTTATAATCGGCAGGGAAGACAGCGTCTATACCGACAGCGTGACGGTTATCCCCCCGGCGGATCTGGCGCAAGGAACATATCCGGTACGCGTCTGCATTGACGGCGATACTGCAACGGCGACATTGAAAAAGTTCGACGTTGCAGTTGTCCCGCGATTGAATGTCGGCGTAGTTCAAAGTTACGACGATGTGTTTAGCAAGACGCTGAGCGACTTGAAGGTGGCGCACCGCCTGCTCACGGAAAGCGATTTGTCGTCCGGCGATTTGCAGCCGTATACCGCCATCATTATCGACATCCGCGCTTATCTTTTCCGGCCTGATTTGATGAAAAATAATGCCCGCATTCTGGAGTATGTGAAAAATGGCGGCACGCTCATCGTCATGTACCAGCGAATTGAGGAATGGAAACCCGAGTATGCTCCATATCCATTTTCAATCTCCCGCAGCCGTATTACCGTTGAAACTGCGCCGGTCGACTGTGCTTAAACCGGAGAACATCCTTTTCCATTACCCGAATACGATCGACTCCACTGCGTGGAACGACTGGGTGCAGGAACGGTCGCTCTACATGCCTGCAAATGTTCCGGCGCAATACGATAAACTCGTCTCTTCATCGGATCCCGGCGAACCGCCGCTTGACACAGGCTTGCTTCTCGCTAAGTATGGAGAGGGCACTTACCTCTACACCGCCTACGTCTGGTACCGTGAATTGAAGGAAGTCAATACAGGGGCGTTCCGCATGTTCGCCAATATGATTTCTTTGGGAAGCAAGAAGTAATTTGAAAAACATAAAAAGGTTGATAACGAGAGGCTGGATTTTCGTGCCATGCATGATTATTGCAGCCGCTGCCGGATGTTCGCAGTCAAGCAAGACACCGTTGGTTGTCTACTCGCCGCACGGGAAGGATATGCTGGAAGAATTCGCGCAAAAATTTGAAGCAGCGAACCCCGGCGTTGATGTCCAATGGCTCGACATGGGTTCTCAGGAAGCATACGACAGGATCCGGACGGAAATGGCAAACCCGCAAGCGGATGTGTGGTGGGGAGCGCCGTCGACAATTTTTATGCGCGCTGAAAAGGAAGGGCTTCTTGCATCGTACCGCCCCTCATGGGCCGACAGCATAGCGCCCGAATTCAGAAGTGCGGCTGACAGGTGGTACGGAACCTTTATCACTCCGGAGGTGATCGTCTTCAATTCCCGCATGCTGACGAAAAGCGATGCACCGAAAGACTGGGACGATCTTCTCGATCCTCAATGGAAGGACAAAATCATTCTCCGCTATCCGCTCGCTTCGGGAACATTGCGCGTGATCTTTTCTGCGATGATTGCATCGTCGATATCGAAGTACGGGTCGGAGGAGAACGGGTTCGATTGGCTTCGGCGGCTGGACGCGAACACAAAATCGTATACGTCCGACCCGACGCAAATGTATCTGAAGCTTGCACGAGAAGAGGCATCTGTGTCGGTGTGGGATATGCCGGATGTTGTCTTGCAGGCGAAATTGAACAACTATCCGTTCGGCTATAATGTTCCGGCGAGCGGAACGGTACTGCTCACGGATGGCATCGCCATTGTCTCCGGTGCAAAGCATATGGAACTGGCTCAGAAATTCTATGAGTTTGTTACCAGCGAAGAAAGCCTTGTCCTCGAGGCCAATAAATTTTACCGCATTCCCGCACGGGCCGATATTCCAAAAGAGAAACTGCCCGCGTGGATCACTTCGACCTCGCTCACACCAATGCATGTCGATTGGGAAATGATCTCCCAGCATGAATCAGAATGGATGAGAAGATGGGATGAGGAAATCAAAGGCCGGGGGAGAAACAATTAACAATTAACAATGAACAATGAGCAACTTTTTTCATTCTTCATTCCCAATTCCTAATTCTTAATTCCTAATTCTTAATTCCTAATTCTCAACTGTTCTCTTGTCCTCTCTTACTCTTTATAATCTCTCAAAGTCCTTCGGTACTCTTCAGGCGCTTGCTCCTATTGAGATGGAAATCCACGAAGGCGAATTTTTTTCACTTCTCGGCCCCAGCGGCTGCGGCAAAACGACTCTGCTTCGCATGATTGCAGGACTTGAGCCGCCATCGTCAGGAACGATAGTCATCGATGGCACGGACATTACATCGTTTCCGCCCCAGAAACGGAACGTTGGCATCGTTTTCCAGAACTATGCATTGTTTCCGCACATGTCGGTCTTTGAAAACGTCGCCTACGGACTCGAGGTAAAAAAAATACCGCAGAATGAAATCCGGGCTAAAGTCCTGCACATTCTGGAAAAAGTCCATTTATCGGAGAAGACAGATATTCCGGTGCCTTCATTGAGCGGTGGTGAACAGCAGCGCGTTGCCGTTGCCCGGGCAGTCGTCGTTGAGCCTGGAGTACCGTTGTTTGATGAGCCGCTTTCCAATCTCGACTATGCTCTTCGGCTCGAAACCCGGGCAGAGATCAAACGGCTTCAGCGTGAAGTTGGCATCACGACCATTTATGTAACGCATGACCAGGGTGAAGCCCTTGCGTTGTCCGACCGCATTGCAGGTACCTGAATAAAGGTATTGTACAACAAGTCGGTACACCGGATCAACTTTATTTCCATCCGCGCAACGCATTCACTGCGTCGTTTATCGGACATGCAAATCTATTTTCTGCAGAAACCTGCAAAGAATACTTTAACAATACCATGGTTGGGGCAAAAGAAATGCTCGCCGTGCTGCCCGAGGAAATAGTGCTCTCCGCCGATTCCGGAAAAGCGCAAGGCCGGATCATCGATAAACAATTCTCCGGCTCAAACGTCGAGTACACCATCGATTTCGCCGGGCACCTTGTTAAGGCGATCCGTTCGTCTTCGGATAAGGGGTTCAGCGGTGAGGTGGGCGGGCTCGCATCCATAGCGTTTGCGGGTTTAGTGCAGCGGAAGGTCGACAATGAATAGTCCGTCGAATCGGTTCACCGCCGCGTCAAGCTCGGTGCTGTTCACCGTTGTTTTTTTTGCGTGCGGGTACATTGTATTCCCCCTGTACGAGCTTCTGAAAGAAAGCTTCTCGACGGCAACGGGGGGATACTCGGTTCAAGCGTACAGTAATTTATTGCGCTCTTCATTGGTGCACGCCACGCTCAATTCTATTGCGATTTCGGTCCTGAGCGTCATGGGCAGCGGAATTGTGGGGACGTTCATTGCGTACGTCTTCCAGTACATTGAGTTTCCCGCAAAATCATTGTTCTCGAAAATTGTCCTCATTCCTCTTGCATTGCCCCCGCTGGTCGGCGTGATTTCTTTTTTGTTTCTGATAGGAGAGAGCGGTATGCTTTCTCGCGTTCTCTCCTTCATCACGGGCTTATCGCCTTCCTTTTTTACCGTGAGCGGGTGGACGGGGATTGTGCTTATCCATGTCTATTCATTTTATGTCTACTTTTATCTTTTTGTTTCTTCTGCCTTGTCTCAGTTGGACGGCAATGCGCTTGATGCATCGGCGAGCCTGGGCGCAAGCAGGGCTCGGACGATCTGGAAAATCCTCCTTCCCATGCTTACCCCGGCGTTGGTCGGCGCCTCGCTGATCACATTCATGTCGAGCATGGCCTCGTTTTCTGCACCGTTGCTTTTCGGCGGGACAACACGGTTCCTGACGCTCGAAATCTACACCGCGAAACTTAACGGCGACAATTCTTCCGCTGCAGCTGTCGCAATATTATTATCAATCATTTCGGTGTGTATCCTTTTTTTGTTGAGGTGGTGGCAGGATGCTCATCGGCAGGGCATGGGGTCGAAGGGAACTGTCCGGAGTTCGAAGATTGCTCACGGCAGATTCACGAAAATTATTGTTCTCGCATTAATGTTTGCCCTTGCACTTCTCTTTGCGCTTCCGGTCGTGACCATCGTCGTTTTATCGTTCGTCAAAGAGGGTTCGTGGACGTACCAGATATTTCCGACGTCATTTACCGTCCAGAATTATCGCCGGTTATTCGATGAGCCCCATCTTTTCGACCCGTTCGTCAACAGTCTTCGTATGTCCCTGGCAGCTGCCGTCGTCGTGATGATGGTCGGCGTTTCGGCAGCGTATCTCATCAACAGAAAAAAATTTTTGGGAAGCAAGCTGCTGGAAGTTATTCTCTCTCTTCCGTTCGGTATTCCCGGAACCGTAATTGCCGTCGGATTCATTCTAAGTTTCAACCGGCCGTCGTTGTTTTCTTTCCAGTCGATTTTGGTCGGAACATTTTGGATCATGCCTCTTGCCTACGCGGTGAGAAATGTGCCGTTGCTCTATCGTTCCGCCGCCGCCGGGCTTGATGCCGTTAACCCGTCGCTGCAGGAAGCCGCTGAGACGCTGGGGTCGCCGGCCGGCCGGACGTTCAAAAAAATTATTCTGCCTCTCATCATGCCTTCGATTGTGTCGGGGACTCTTCTCGTGTTCATAAACTCCGTCGGGGAATTTGTATCGTCCGTTCTTCTGTATTCCTACAACACAAGGCCCCTGTCGGTGGAAATACTTTCTCAGCTTCGGTTATTTGATATCGGCGGTGCAGCGGTGTGCAGTACTCTTTTGATGCTCTTGGTCCTGACGGTTGTGGCCGTTGCAAACAGATACTTCAGGTCGTCATTCACGCCGTAGCCAGCGGTATTTTGGTGTGAACTTCCAGTATTTTTCCGCTCGCATTTTTTTTATTGATTTCGTATATTGTATCCCATTGCCATCTCAAGTGTAAATAAACAAGCATGAAACGAATCACTTCTTTTGTTTTTCTTTTCTCTTTTCTCTTCTCTCTTATTGGATGTTCTGACCTTTCGCAGGAGAACCGGCGTTTCCTCGATATCATTGCCCGCACTAAAGCAAAATATGCGCCGGACCGCAAACTTGCAATCTTTGATATAACAACCAAAAGAACAAATAAAGGGGTTGCTCTTTTCGGTGAAGTTGACAATGAAGAAGCGAAGCAAGCCGTCATTGAAGCCATTTCCCCGCTCGTAAAAAAAATTACCGACAGCATCACCGTCCTTCCCGATGCAAGCCTTGCCGGACAGAATTGGGGAATTGTACGGGTCAGCGTAGCGAATATGAGAGGAGAGCCTGAAGAGCCGTCCGAGCTTGTTTCCCAGGCGACGATGGGGAGTGTGGTGAAAATATTGAGAGAAAACTCCGGATGGTACTATCTCCAAACATCGGACAAATATCTGGGATGGATGAAAGAAGAGTCGTTTGTCCGCTGCTCGAAAAGCGGGGCAGACGCATGGAACGCTGCGCGGAAGGTAATCGTTTTGTCCACCTACGAAACGGTGCGCCTGGATGCTCATGCTCATTCATATCCTGTTTGTGATCTTGTCGCTGGGTCGCTTTTAAGAAATATCGGCTCGGCAGGCACATGGATAATGGTCGAATTGCCGGATGGCCGAAAAGGTTTTGTTCCGACCGCCGGCGTTGCAGATTACGAATCGTGGAAAAAGAATATGAAGCCCACGGCCGATGGGATTGAAAAAACAGCGCGGTCGCTCCTCGGTGTCCCGTACCTCTGGGGAGGGACTTCGACCAAGGCAATGGACTGTTCCGGTTTCACGAAGACGGTCTATTTGATGAACGGCATCGAGCTCAATCGCGATGCATACCAGCAGGCGGAACAGGGCATTGAGATTGTTCCTGGAGAAAAATTCCAGAATTTGCGTAAAGGGGATTTATTGTTTTTCGGCCGCAAAGCCAGAGAGGATGCTCCGGCGGAGATACTTCATGTCGCTCTCTATTTAAAGGATCGGTCGTTCATTCATTCCTCGGGCATGGTGAAAATAAACAGTCTTGATCCAGCCTCTCCGGTGTTCGACGCCGGGAAAATAAGGTCATTCATTTGTGCACGAAGGATAATGCCAACACCACCGGCCGTTCCTGAGACCGCTTCTCGCCGGTAATTCACTATAACGGAGTTCTGCGTATGTCTATGATCAAAACCTCAAAGTGCAGTAACTGTGGAAAGAAGTTTACCTGGAGAATTCAACGGCCGAGCGACGGCCATTGGGATCGATGGTCCAACGATGACGGCGATACGCTCGCAAATTGGTTTATTGCAAATACGCTCTGTTGGGACCATGCTTTTGCCGTGATGCCGGAACGGTTTGCAAAAATCATCAAGACAATAGAATACGTTGAAGAAGAAGTCATAATGAAATGATGATTCACACCAGCGAGCTCTGCAAGAATAACGTATCCAATAACCTAAAGCCAGATTACCCTCGCTTGTTGGATGTTTTCCCGGACGCATTTGATGATTGACAAGGTTCTCCTATTCTTGTAGTTTGAAAAAGGTTTTTGCCGAAAACCCATAGTGTTTTGATGCATGAAGTGATTCGCAACTGACCGGAATATTCCCATTTTCTTTTCCCGCTTGCGGATTGCTATAGAATTCTGTTCGTTTCAAGTTAACTACATTTTTATCTGTAGAAGTGTGCGGTCAATAAGCGTTTTTTTTTGCAGTTGTAAAATCGGCATCAAAGGCATACATTCGAGCAGTGGCTCAATCGGATTTTGGTCCGGGTATGACAATCAACGTCAATGGAAAGCTCCCACATGAAAAGAATATCAAAGCCAAAAGAAGGGGAATACGCACCGTATGCCATCATGTACATCAGCCTGTTGCCGGATGACGAGTCCGTCCTCACGCATGTGAAAGATAATTACACGGTGATGAAAAATTTTATTCTCTCATTGCCGGAACATAAGCTCATGTATCGGTATGCCCCGGGGAAATGGACCGTAAAGGAAACGCTCGTCCATATCATGGACACTGAACGCATCTTTGCGTACCGGGCGTTGCGCTTTGCACGAAACGATGCGACGGCATTACCCGGTTATGAGCAGAATGACTACGTTCCGTACTCGAGAGCTAATGAACGAAGTCTCACAGATATTTTGCAGGAATACGGAACGGTGAGGGAGGCGACATTGTCTCTGTTTGAAAGCTTTAACGAAGAAGAATTTCTGCGGAAAGGGATCGCCAATGGAAATCCTGCGAGCGTGCGTGCCCTCGCATATCAGATCGCCGGACACGAACTGCACCACATCAACATAATTAAAGAGAGGTACGTGCCGGATGCCTGGCATGGATGACACCCGGGTAACATAAAAGGCGTAGACGGTTTCGCAAGCGTTTTCTTCGGTAGAGGGCACAAATTGGGAATAGACTCATGAGCATTGAAGCAACACCCGCCAGCATAAAAAACGTTGAACATTATTTCTGGGGTGAAGGTTGCGACGGCTGGCACCTTCTCAATAGAGATGATGTTAGCCTGATTCAGGAACGAATGCCCCCAGGAACGTCGGAGCGGATGCATTATCATAAAGTTGCGCGGCAGTTCTTTTTTATCCTTGAGGGGACGGCAACGATGGATTTTGGGGGAAACCGGATCGTCCTCGAAAAACATCAGGGAATAGAAGTTCCTCCGGAAGCGTCACATCAACTGCGCAATGAATCTCCCGGTGATTTGTCGTTCCTTGTCTTCTCGGTTCCGAAAAGCCATAACGATAGATACGAACGCTGATTCTGTGATTTAACCAGGAAGGTCTTCAGGGAAAGTAACGCCGCAAAGCTTGGCACCTTGTAGTGACGTCGGTCCGGTTCTACTTCGTCCGTTCCATCACAAAATCGACAAACATCATCAAGGCTTCTTTTGCGGAGGAATCAGGGAGCGGTTGTAAACATTCGCGCGCTTGTGCGCTGTAATACTCCGCTTTTGCAACGGCGTATTCAATTCCGCCGTATTGATGAGCAAATGCGACGACGTATTCCACATCCTTGCTCTTCGCGCCGTTTCTGATCATCTTCAAAACCCGGCGGGATTCTTTTTTCGGAGCTAGTTGAAATGATCGGATGAGGGGGAGAGTGATCTTTTTTTCCTTCATATCTCCGCCGACGGGCTTTCCGATAATATTCTTCCTGCTTGTATAATCGAACAGGTCGTCCCGGATCTGAAACGCCATGCCGACGTTCTCGCCGAAATCCTTCATCAGTCGCCTTTGATCCGTATCGGTCGTAGCGCTCGCTGCGCCGATCACGGAACACGTGGAAAGTAACGATGCCGTTTTGTCCGAAATGATTTTCAGGTATGTCTCCTCGTCGATGTCGAGCTGCCTGCTTTTTTGAATTTGCAAGATTTCGCCCTCGCTCATCCGCCGAACGGCGTCGGACACTGCATTCAAAAAATAATGATCTTCATACTTCAACGACAGCATGAGGCCGGTCGAAAGGAGGTAATCTCCCATCAGCACCGCGACTTTGTTCTTCCACACGGCGTTGATTGAGGCAAGCCCGCGGCGGGTGTCGGCGTCATCGACCACATCGTCGTGAACAAGGGTTGCAGTGTGGAGAATTTCGACAAGCGTGGCCCCGCGGTACGTGCTCTCGGTGATTTGCCCGCACGCTTTTGCCGCGAGGAAAACAAGAATCGGCCGGATCCTCTTCCCCTTTTGTTTCACGATGTATCGCGCGATCGTGTCGACAAGAAGGACGTTCGAGCGCATCGAATGCTTGAAGTGCCGCGTGAATTCCTGCAACTCATCGCTCACCGGCGCTTTGATCTCATCTAAATTTATGGATTCAAGCCGTTTCATGATGCGGGGTCGGGTTCCTTTTTCTGAGCAAACTTCGAAACGATGATGCTGATCTCGTACAGCACGAACATCGGGGCGGCAAGAAGGCTCTGCGTCACAATGTCCGGAGTCGGTGTCACGATGGCGGCGATGATCAGAATGACGACGATCGCATGCCGCCGGTAATGTCTCATGAACGTGGGCGTCAGGAACCCGAGCTTGGTAAGAAAATAAGAAATCATGGGAAGCTCGAAGACGAGACCTGCGCCGACGACCAGGCTCATAATGAAGCTGATATACCGGTCAGCCGCAATATTCAGCGTGATATTCTCGGTACCGAAACCGGCGAAGAACGTCAAAGCCGTTGGCACAAGGACGAAATAGCCGAAGACGATTCCCGCGAGAAAACAAAACGACGTAAAGAAAACGATCCGCCAGATGTACTGCCTCTCGTTTGGCATCAAGCCGGGGGCAATGAACCTCCACAATTGATAGAGAAGCACCGGCGTGCTCACAATGAGCCCGGCAAAAAGAATCACTTCCATATAGAGGACCATGATTCCGTAAGGAGTGAGCACCTGTACTTTCAAATGGGCGGCCCGGAGCGGGCCGAGCAGAATATCCTGAACAAGGAAATCCGAGAAGAAAGCGCAGGCGATCGACGCGAGAACGAGAGCACTCAGACCTTTGATGATTCTCCATCGAAGCTCTTCGAGATGGTCGAAAAACGACATCTCGTGTGCGTTGTCGTTGCTGCCGGGTATTTGTTCTGCCATTGGGTACTGTCGTTTCGGTCACTCATCCGGCGGATACTGATTGGCTCACGATGCCGCCCGGAAATTCTTTGAACGAATGTCTTATGCCATCTCTTGATAGAGCGGATAGCCTCCGCAAAGGTCGGCAACTTTTTTCTTTACCGTTTCATACACTGCGGGTTTGCCGATGTTGCACACCACTTCGTCGATGAAACCGGCAACGACATGCATCTCAGCTTCCTTCATCCCGCGGGTTGTCAGCGCGGGAGTACCGACGCGAATTCCGCTGGTGATGAGGGGGGATTTATCATCGAAAGGCACTGCGTTTTTATTGACGGTAATCCCGGCGGCATCGAGGGCTTCTTGAGCATCTTTTCCCGTGACATTTTTGTTGCGAAGGTCGATAAGCATAAGATGATTGTCCGTCCCGCCGGAAATGATATTGTACTCTTTGCTTACCAACGCCCCGGCAAGAGCTTGCGCATTCTTTATGATTTGTTTTGAATAGTCTTTGAACCCCGGTTCAAGGGCTTCCTTGAAGGCGACCGCCTTCGCGGCAATGATGTGCATGAGCGGGCCGCCTTGAATGCCGGGTATCACCATCGAATCGAGCAGCTCCGACATCATTTTTTTTCTTCCCGATTTCGGGGCAACGATGCCGAACGGATTTTCGAAATCCTTTCCCATGAGAATAACGCCGCCGCGCGGACCGCGCAGTGTCTTGTGCGTCGTCGATGTGACGACGTGACAGTAGGGGATAGGGTCGTTCAAAAGTTTAGACGCGATGAGTCCGGCGGGATGAGCGATGTCGGCGAAAAGGAAAGCGCCGACGCTGTCGGCGATCTCCCGGAATTTTTTGTAGTCGATGTTGCGCGAGTACGCGCTTGCGCCGACGGTGATGAGTTTGGGCCGCTCCCGCTTTGCGGTCTCTTCCACGTCGTTGTAGTCTATGCGGCCGGTCTCTTTTGAAACTCCGTAGGCTGAAAATTTGTAGAACTGCCCCGAGAAATTCACCGGCGAGCCGTGCGTCAGATGCCCTCCGTGCGAAAGGTTCATTCCCAGAACTTTGTCGCCCGGTTTAATGAACGTGAAGTACACGGCCATATTCGCTTGCGACCCCGAATGAGGTTGAACATTTGCGTACTCGGCCCCGAACAATTCTTTTACCCGCGCGCGGGCAAGGTTCTCGACAACATCGACATACTCGCAGCCGCCGTAATAGCGTTTGCCGGGGTAGCCTTCCGCATATTTGTTTGTCATCACGGAGCCGGCGGCTTCGAGGACGGCAGGGCTGACGAAGTTCTCCGAAGCAATCAGTTCAAGTTTCGTGTTTTGCCGGTGTAGTTCATTTTTAATCGCCGCGTAAACTTCGGCATCGGCTTGGTGGAGTTGGTTCATGGTCGTCTCTATGAATTATCGGAATGAAGAGATTCGTCCGGGTTGTGGATGAAGTAGTTTTTTGGCCGGAACAATCATCAGCACGAAGTGAGAGAATGGATCTTTGCAACCCGCCGTTCGTGGCGGCCTCCTTCAAAATCTGTTGTGAGAAAAATCCTGACGATCGCTTGTGCTTCGTCCCATGTCGTCAATCGTTCGCCAATGCAGAGAACGTTGGCGTCGTTATGCTTCCGGGAAAGTTCGGCGGCCTCGATTGTTTCGCACGCTGCAGCCCGCACTCCTGTGTGTTTATTCGCTACAATAGACATGCCGATGCCTGTGCCGCAAACCAAAATCCCTCTGTCGCATTCTCCTTTTGAGACAGCCAAAGCCGCAGCATGCCCATAGTCGGGATAGTCGGTCGATTCGTTGGAATTGGTGCCGAAGTCGGTAAACGGCAGCTGCAATTCGCTGAGGAGCGTTTTAATTTTTTCCTTGTAGGAAAAGCCGGCGTGGTCGCTCGCAAGTGCTATCATGGGTTATTGAACCTCGGGAGGATTAAACCATGTGTCGCTGCCGCTTAACGATATTGTTAAGCGCGTGATGGAATCGCGTTCAAGCCCGCTCGACGTCGTCCCGCGGATGCCGTATTCGAGCCCGATGTTGATGCGGGCTTCGCTCCCCGGTGTGGAGAAAATCGGCACACCGATGCCGCCGGTGATGAAATATTCATTGATGTTTTGGCCGTTGATCTTGAGATACGATTCATTCACATAGCCGCCCGCACGGTATGTGACCTGCCGGTAGTATGGTTCGGCCAAAGTCCTCGTCGGCAAAAATTCTGCGCCCACCCCGAAGCGCATGCTGTTCTGAATCTCCGGCGGGTGAACGCCCATGTACGTATATTGACTCCATTGCTGGAATTGCGCGTCGCCCGTAAGGATGAGTTTATCCCGGACATCGTATTCAAGTCCGATAGCATACCCGAGCGGGATTTTTGTTGAGCCGTTAATAACATCGGTTGTCTCTGTGGCTGTCGAGAAATCCTGGTATATTTGCTCGGTTGAATTCAGCGTCGCACCGGAAAAGATGGTGGCGCCGATATTCAGGTGCTTTTCTTTCGAAAGGCCGATCGCTTTGTCGATCCCGGCGAACAGCCCGCCAAAAGTAAATGCAAAGCCGTTCGTGGAAATATTTTTATCTCCGTTGGTAGTGAAGTACCCGACACTGTCATATTCAAGCTGCTGCACGTCGTCGAAGTTTCCGAACAGATAGTGGGTCGTCACGCCGAAGTATAAATCCTCGGCTGGGGAGAATGAAAAACCAAATTGCGCAGAAGACAATCCGCCGGAACCGCTGTATGTTTGAATAATACCCGCGTCTGCTTCATTATCCTTCACATCGTACGCCCGGCGGCTGAACGGCGTAATGCTGAACACAAATCCAATACCGTAATCGCTGTACACCGGAAACGCAATCCCGGCCGACTGAAAATTCGCCGAACTGAGGAACGTCGACCCCGTTCCGTCATTGAGGGCATATCCTTGATACTGGAAATCTCCCGAGTATTGAGTCCGCATTAATTGTCCGAGCCCGGCAGGATTCAGTTCATTGATGTACCCGTCGGACATGGAAGCGATGCCTGTGCCCCCCATCGCTGCCGAACGATTGCCTCCATAGGTTATGATATCGCCGACACCGAAGCTGGAATAGATCGATCCGTCCCCCGCGAAGAGACGACAGTTCGTCCCGACCACCAATGCAAAGAGAAGAAGGAATTTTGCCGTTTTCATATCTGCAGGCTATTTTCTTGTATAAGTAATCGAAAGTTTTGGACCATACGTCGAGTCTTTGGAGGAATAGAATACGTGCTTGTCAACCGTGGAAGTACTGCTTATCGCACGGAGTTCCGCGCCGAAATTAGTGCTCGGGGTGTTAATCCACTGTTGGACCATGGACGTGATATTGAAAATATAGACGCTGTTAACCGTTTGCGTTGTATCCTTCCGGTAGCCGTACCCGTAATAGGAAGGCCCGACGGTATCGAGTTGTGTGGCACTCCCTGCAACGTACGCTGTGACACTGTCCGCAGACTGAAATCCGACAACGCTCTGAGAATTCTTCAGCGTGAGCAACAGCGTGGCGTTATTGACAATCACTTTATTGATGGAATCAGAAACCGGCTGAAGGTTAAATTTGACAATGCTGTAAGTCCCAATTCCCCCTTGTGTTTGGATGCCCGTGGATACCTGAAGCGGGCTGCTGGTAGCCAAGAAAGTTCCTACGCCGGCGTTGAGACTGACCGAGTCTTTGACGCCGTTTTTTTCGTAAATAATTTCTATATTCGGCGGAGTCGAACTGCCGAATTGAGAGAACCCCCAGATTCCGCCGTTGGTCGTTCTCGGAATCAGTGCGATGCTAAAAAATCTCGGCAATAACGTGTCCGCGTAGATATTGATCCATTTTCGTACGAGAGAAGTATCGAATTGAGTGGTGATGGTCCTTCCGACGCTGAGGGTGTCCTGATTCGTAATCGTAATCAACGGTGAGTTGGTCGAGGCCAAATTCAACACTGAATCGGCGGTGACGGTTGAAGACCATGACGAAAGCACTTCTTTGATTTCAAATTGCACCGGCGTCGGCGGCAACGGCACGTTCCATCCGTAATTGGCGCTCAGCGTTAACTCGGCTGTGTCGATCTGCACCGTCGTCATGGTGTCGGGAAAACCCGAAAGAAACAGCAAAAGTGCCTGCGCATTGACCGACGAAGAGTTTCCGACAATAAGGCTTGATCCCGCTTCGTTCGCCTGCGAGAACTTAAATGTCGTATCGCCGACCGCAGCGATCGTTGTGTCGTGAACGGTGTATTTTGTGTTGCCGGAGATCAGTTTGCTCCCGACCGATGTCGGGCTTTGGCTGCATCCGCTGATGGACACGAGAAAGAAAAGAATGACTGCTAATGGCTTCGGGTTCACTTTCATGCTGTGCGAGATTGAGTAAATAAGCGTTCCTGGGATATGACCGTTTGTTTGATGTACTCCACCCCGTCCAGAAGATCGTGAGCAAAAAAGTCGGCTTGGTTTCGGCAGTTGAGAACCTCTTCAGCGCCGTAGCCGGTCGACACCATCACCGTGCCTGCACCGACGGCTTTTCCGGACGCAATATCGATGCACCGGTCTCCAACGACGAATGAACGCCGGAGATCGACCGAGTATTTTTGTTGCGCCTGAAGAAGCATTCCCGGTTTCGGCTTTCTGCAATCGCACACGACATTGTAGCGTTCGTCCTTAGCGCCCGGCAGATGCGGGCAATAAAAAAAATCGTCGACGAAGGCATTTTCTTTTTTCAGCAGCGCCCTCAGCGCTTCGTGGATATCATGGACCGCGGCTTCAGAAAAGTACCCGCGGGCAACTCCCGATTGATTCGTAATAATAAAGACTCGTGTCCCTAAGGTGTTTAATTCTCGGATGGCAGCGCCGGCACGGGGTATGAGCTGGAGTTGGTCTGGCGATGAGATAAAATTTGCTTCCACGTTCACAGTTCCGTCACGATCGAGGAACACCGCAATATCGGATCGGGTCATCGGCTTCTATTGCTTGGCAAGATTTCTATAGAGATTCGTGTATTTTTTTGCGGACGATTCCCACGAAAAATCCTGCTGCATACCATTCCTCATAATTTTCTTCCACACTGCGCCGTCCTGGTACGTCTTGAGCGCGCGCTGGATCGTCTTGAGGAGTTCTTTTGAATCGTATTTTTTGAATTTGAACCCCGTTCCGTTGCTTCCGTCGAAATCCTGGATCGTGTCGTCCAATCCGCCCGTGGCACGGACAATGGGAACAGTTCCGTACTTCAAACTGTAGAGCTGATTAAGTCCGCACGGCTCGTACCGGGAGGGCATAAGGTACATATCGCACCCTGCTTCGATGAGATGGGCAAGCTCGTCGTTATAGCCGATAAAGATTCCCATCTTCGACGTGAATTTCTTATGCATCGATTCAAAATAGTCTTGGTACCTTTTTTCCCCTGCCGCGAGCATGACGAATTGGATATCGAGCTTCATCAGGTCGTCGGCAATTTCTTTGATAAGATCGAGTCCCTTCTGGTCGACGAGGCGCGAGATGATTCCGAGAAGCGGGATATTTTCTTTGAACGTGAGGCCGAATTTTTCAAGCAGCTCTTTCTTGTTTTCAAGCTTTCCTTCGAGCGTTCTGACGTCAAAGCGTTTGACAATATGTTCGTCGGTCTCCGGATTCCAAATAGTGTAATCGATGCCGTTGATGATGCCGTGCAGATGCGACTTCTTCTTTTGCAGCACTCCCTCCAAACCGCATCCGAACTCTTCCGACGAACAAATCTCTTCGGCGTATTTTTCGCTGACGGTCGTGATAACGTCGGAATAGATTAAACCGGCTTTCATGAAGTTCAGCTTTCCGTAAAACTCGACGCCCTCTTGTGAAAATTCGGACTCCGGGAGCCCGGTCTTCTCGAACGAGGCTGCGGGGAATGTCCCTTGGTACGCGAGGTTATGGATCGTGAAAACGGTTTTGATATGCTTAAAGAACGGATCGTTGTCGTAAATCGTTTTGATATACGCGGGGATGAGGCCGGTTTGCCAATCGTTGCAATGAATAATGTCCGGCTGCCATCCGAGCCGTTTCAACGTCTCGAGAACGCCGCGGCAGAAGAAGATGAAACGGATATCGTTATCGGCGTAGTCTTTTTTACTTTCGGGGTTCGTGTACATTCCAGGGCGCTCGAACATCTCTTTATTTGCGAGAAAATAGACCTGGACTTTTGATTTGACGTTCGCGATGAATGAAGAGTTGACGTTGGCAGCCTTTTTTTCATTTCCGATGGGGACGTCGATATCTTTCAGCCGGATGACATCGTGGAGCTTAAATTTTCGTTCGCTGATGGAACCGTAGCGCGGCATAATGATACGGATCTCGTGTCCTGAGTCCTTTATCACCTGGGGGAGCGTCCCCGAGACATCTGCCAACCCTCCCGTCTTTGCGAACGGTTCGACTTCACTTGACACAAAGAGAATATTGAGGGGTTTTGACATATTATTTTCGTCAGGGGATAAATCTGTGATCAGTGTTTCTCAATTTACAAAAATTCCGGGCGATAAGCAATTTAAAACCGGGCGGTGGTACGTTTTAGGAAACTATCGGACAATCGTGTTCATTGGATATGACAGCTATTTCAGGAGAGTCGATTGGGGGGAGGCGGCCTCGGGCATTTTCTTGGAGAAAAGGAAGTCGTCCCACGCCAATTTTTTCTTGACAATACCCTGCATGTTGGGTATATTTACCACAAGAATATCAGGAGCAGCACGTATCGTCATTGTTAAAGGTTAGTGAAAAGTTTCTGACTAAGTTTTCGTCCTAAGCCTTTGACGCCGCATACGGAGTTGCTTTTTTCTTGTACCGGACGTTTTTGGCGTGGCTGAAAAACCAAAACGTTCGGTTTTTTATTATTGCTGAGAGCGTGAAGAAAATAACACAACATATTCTTGTTCTGCTTGCGGCAAGTTCAGCGTTGCTCTCCGTTCACGGACTCGCCTCTTCTGGAGTCTATCCGGACATTCGTGTCATCGAGTCGACTGAAAACGGTATAACGTTGGAATTTACACCTCAGTATACTTCCGGGCAAAAAATTCTCAGTGATGGAAAAACGTACCAAACGATCGAGTTTGAGAGAAATTCCAGTTGGAGCTACGCCAACGCGGGGAAGCCGGACATCCGATTCAGGACGATTGCCATCGGTGTCCGGGGGAAAGCGAGTAATCGCGTGACGATTGTCAGTTCAGATTTTGAAAACGTTGCCGGCATTGCTTTAGCTCCGGTGCCGACGCTGGCTCCTTCTAAAGATAATCCGAGCGGCAAACTCTATAAGCAGTCTGCCGCCGCGTTCGCAGCTTTTTCTTCGCCCGCTCTCGCGGTACTCGAGAACGTGGCAAGGGTCAAAGGAACGTATGTCGGATATCTCAAAATTTTTCCGGTACAGTATAATGGTGCGGCGAGAACATTGAAAAAATATTCACACATTGTCGTCCGGGTCGATTTCGGCCCGCGCGAGCGTACGACCGCACCGGCCACGGATGATGATTGGATGCGCGCCTCTCTCCTTAATTATCCGGTTGTAAAACGATCGCTGCTGCCCGCTCATGCCTCTCAAAAGGCCGCAATTTCCAACAGCGTGTTGTCTTCTGGGACATGGTATAAACTCGAAGTCCAGAGCGACGGAATGTACAAAATAGACGCGGCATATCTTAACACGCTCGGCATCGCCAGTTCGTCCATTCAGTTCATCGGGGATCTGAAGATTTACGGCGGCAACGGGGTGACGCTTCCGGCTTACTTAACGCAGCCTCGGGCCGCGGACCTTACCCAGCAAGCCGTGCTGTATGTGGATGGAAACGGTAATTCAATAACCGCAAATTCAAAATTCGCTGCGGGGGACTACGTCCTTTTTTACGGCCAGGGTGTCACAGGCTGGACATACGATCCGGTCGCAAAACAATTTTCTCATTATATCAATCATTACACGAACAACAATGAATATTTTCTTCAATTTGCACCCGGCACTGGCAACGGCAAGCAGATGCCCGTTGTGTCAGGCCCGAGCAGCGGCATTCAAGTGGCCACGACGGTAGGGAAGGTGTTTTTTGAAGAAGAGAAAACTAATTTTGTTGAGTCGGGCCTCCAGTGGTACAGCGCGCCTCTCAATCCAAACGATTCACGCGTTATCGTGAACTCGCTGAACGGCTATGTTTCGGGTTCTCCGATTACGTACAATTACGAATTGTTGTCCCGTTCCAACGTCCAGGCGACATTTACTATTCAGGAGTCTGGCAAGCAGATCGGTGGGCTGGTGATTGGGGCTACCGATGATGCAATTACGCTTGCCGGGACCGGCGATTATGCAAGCGTGGGTGATGGAACCTCAACAGCTTCTTCGATCGCCGGCAATACCAGCACGTTGAAAATCGTTTATAGCGCTCCCAGTACAGATGCGATTGGCTATGTCAATTGGATAGAGTTGACGTATCAGCAGCAACTTGCCGCGGTCGGCGACGCGCTGCTATTTACTTCGCCCGACACGACAGCCGCAGTTGAATATGACCTCTCGGGATTTTCAAGTGCTCAGTTTTCCGTGTTTGATATCACCGATTCCGTTAAAGTGATGCAGCCCCAAATGGACCAGATCGCCGGCACGTACCTCTTCCGGGATTATCTTACCGGCGGTAAAGTGAAACGGTACTGGGCGGGAACGACGGCCGCGTATAAGACTCCCCAATCCTTCGTGCGGATTCCTAATACAAACCTGCGCGGCGGCATTTCGGGGGCAGATTTCGTTATTGTCACTCATCATGACTTTGTCACTGAAGCCCAGAGGCTCAAGGCCTACAAAGAGAGTTTGCCGGGGACCGCGGCATTGAAAACGGCTGTTGTCGAAGTCGACACGATCTATAATGAATTCGGCAACGGATTGCCGGACCCTGTTGCGATTCGCGATTTTTTGGAGTACGCCGCGAATAATTGGCAGCCGGCGCCGCGATACGTTCTTTTTTTTGGAGACGCCTGCTTCGATTACAAAAATATTTTAAATGTCGACAAAAATTGGGTGCCGACATACGAAACCCCGGAATCTGATTCTCAAATAGATACGTACGGCTACGATGATTTCTTTACGTGCCTTCAGCCCGGAGACACGGCTACCGTGACGATGGCGAGCGGAAGGCTCGCCGTGCGAAGCCTCGACGAGGCGCGGCTCACCGTCGATAGAATTATTCAATATGAGACGGCACCGACTTTTGGCACATGGAAAAATTTGATAACGATCGTTGCAGATGACCGAAATATCGACGGGGCGCTCGACGAGGCTCAAAACCCCGAACAGGCAGATTTTATCGCGCAAAACGATGTTCCGGAAGCATTCGATCTGAAGAAGATCTACGAAGAGGCTTACCCGACGGTTATCGCTTCAACAGGAAGGACGAAGCCCGCGGTACGCCAGGCGATCATAGACCAGATTAATCGGGGGACGCTTGTCATGAATTACACCGGACACGGCAACCCTAATGTCTGGTCTCACGAAAGTATCTTGACTATCAGCGATGCCATGACGCAGTTTTTTAACGCTTCAACATTGGCATTTTTCGTTGCGGCGACCTGCGATTGGGGGAGATTTGATTTCGCCGGTTCGCAAAGCTCGGCTGAGGATGTCATAGTAAACCCGAACGGAGGCGCAATAGGCGTTATCACTCCGGACAGAGAAGTCTGGTCTGACGATAACTTTTATTTGAACCAGGTCTTGTACCAATATTTGTTCCCGACGGACGCGTACAGCCTGACGCCCCGCCTGGGAGACGGGTTAATGCTGACAAAGAACAATTATCAATCGGGTGAACTTGAAAACAAGCGCAAGTATCATCTGCTTGCCGACCCGACGTTGCGGTTGGCGATTCCTCAGCTTGTCATGCAAATCGATTCAATCAACGGAAAACCGGTTACGAGTGCGACGTTCGACACACTTCAAGCCCTCAGCAAGGTTACCGTCACTGCGTCTATCCGGGATAACAACGGCGTCATTCAGAATATCAACAGCGACTCTGCTTTAGTCACGATCTTCGACGCCGAAACGACAGATTCCGTGTATGACAGCGGTGTTATCGGCGGTGCGTGGCAGCATAGTATGACATTCCTCTTGCCGGGAGCGATTATCTATAAAGGAGATAATACTATTCATAACGGAAGGGTATCGGCAACGTTTATCATTCCTAAAGATATTTCGTATGCGAATAAACAGGGAAAGGTTTCAGTGTATTTCTCCGGAGATGGAACGGACGGGCGCGGATATAGTGACCGGGTGATCGTCGGAGGAACGTCGACATTGCTTGCGAACGACACACAGGGACCGACGGTAAACATATATTTTGACACGCGGTCATTCCGTTCCGGCGACCTGGTGACCGAGAATCCGATGTTGATTGTCGACCTTACCGATAGCAGCGGGATCAACGATGCGGGAAGCGGCGTTGGCCATGGGCTGGAAGCATGGCTTGACGCGGATACAAAGAGCATCGATCTGACGGATTTTTATACCGGCGCAAGAGATAATTATCAATCGGGAACCATTGAATATCAATTTACAGGATTAGCTCCCGGCCGGCACACGCTCGCCGTACGGGCATGGGATGTCTATAATAATTCAACAACAAGCCAAGTAGAATTCTCTGTTGCCTCGGGCACATCGCTGGCGTTGGAAAATGTGTACAATATTCCGGATCCCGTGCGGTCGACCACAACTTTTACCTTTCAGCATAACCAATTAACTCCTATCAACGTGCAAATAAAGATTTACACCGTTGCCGGGCGGTTGATTCAGGTTCTTTCAAGCAACAGCTATCCTGATCGGTTTGTTCAAATCCCGTGGGATTGTCGTGATCGGGACGGGTCGAAGATCGCTAACGGAACGTACTTCTATAAAGTGGTAGCAAAGACTGTCGATGGAAAATTTGCAAGCGAAGCATTAGGAAAGATGTCGATTGTCCGGTGAGTGGAAACACAAGCCCGGCGGTAAATATTGAACCTCAGAGATAATTAGTGTACATTACTCTATTAAATTTTTTTGTGGAGGTTGTTTGAGCATGAAAACATTGATGGTTGCGTTGGCGGGGTTGGTAATAGCTGCTCTCAGTTCAGACGTTGCACTCGCCCAAGGCGGAACTTCAGCCGTTCCGTTTCTTCTCATCTCCCCCAATTCCCGCGCTAGCGGGATGGGAGAAGCTGGTGCAGGCTTAGCCGACGACGCCGGCGCGGTGTACTGGAACCCTGCGGGTTTAGGATTTTTGAGGGGGAGCGAAGTCAGTATTACTCACGCGAACTGGCTTCCGCAATTCCATCTTGCCGACCTTTTCTACGATTACCTCAATTTTCGGGAAGATGTTCCTGAATGGGGAGGGTCTGTGGCTGCCAGCGTTACCTATTTGAACTTGGGGACGTTCACTATTACGAACGAATCTGGTCCGGAAGGGATAGGAACGTTTAAGGCGTTTGAAGTGGCTGCGACGGTTGGTTATGGCACGACGATCACCGACAACTGGGGGATAGGAGTAAATTTGCGATTCATTAATAGCGCGCTCTCTCCAATCGGCGCAGGGTCTGAACAGGGGAATGGTATCGCGTATGACATGAGTTTTGATATAGCGACGCTCTATAAAGTGAAGGACCTCACGATCCCTTTTACCGATATTGACCTCGGTGATTTTCTCAGCATCGGCGCAGATCTTTCGAACCTCGGACCTAAAGTAACGTACATCGATGCGGCACAGGCTGACCCGCTTCCGACAACCCTGCGCCTTGGATTCGGAATTACTCCCATCAAAGATGAGTTCAATAGCTTTGAGATCGCACTTGATTTCAGCCGGCTGCTTGTCCAGAGGAACGGCATCGAGTCCGACCCGCTGCCAAAATCCCTTATCACATCCTGGACGGAACCCGGATTCAATAATATTCTTCGCTCGACGCAAACGTCCATCGGGTGTGAATATTGGTACAACAAACTCATTGCATTGCGCATGGGGTATTTTTACGAAGACCCCGCTTATGGTGATAGGAATTTTATGACATTCGGCGCAGGCATCCGTTACGATATCTACGGTTTCGATTTCAGCTACGATTCAGCGTCGGATTTAGACAGCCCACTCTCCGATACATTGCGGTTCACTTTGCTCATCATATGGGGCGGCGAGAATTAGTCTTGGTATAGATTATCGTTTGTTTTGCACATACATTCTACGGACTAATTCATCATGGATAAATTCTGCCTCACCGTTGCACTCGTATTCATTCTTGCCTCTCAAGGGATCGCTAGGCCTCAACACGTTGCTCAGAAATTGAATCATCCTCTCCGTGCCGAGGGTGAGGCCCTTCCCCTTAAAAGTGCCGCAGCGTTGAACGGATATTCCGATACGCTGAAAATTCTTGCGATCATGGTGCAGTTCCAGCCCGACAGCGACACGCTGACGAGCGGGAACGGCCAGTTCGACCTCACGACGGCACCGCAGCGCATCATCGATGCGCCGCCCCGGGACTCATCCTATTTTGCCGACCACTTGTTGTTTGCGAAAAATTATTTTCCCAAGGCTTCGAACGGGAAACAGAATATTTCGACAACCCTTCTCGGTTCGGGTCCTGACACTGTCGAAACAAATGAGAGCGTATGCTCCGCTTAATTCCAATCTCCCTCTCGGACAATTAATTCAGGAAGCATGGAGTCTCGCCGATTCGGCATATCCCTCGTTTCCATTCGAGGGGTACGACCTTTTCGTGATCTTTCATGCCGGCGCGGGCAAGGACATCGATCTTCAAGCGTCGATCGGCTATGACCCGACGCCGTACGACATCCCGTCCCTGTATTTTAGTTTCAACGGGTTGAGAAATATTTTCGGGTCCGCGTTCGCAGGAGTTCAGCTGAAAAATCATCCTGGGTTTTTCATTACAAACTCCATCGTGCTGCCGGAAACGGAGAACAGGCTTCTGCCGGCTTCGACGGGGGGCAACTTTCTGTATCAACTCGGTATCAACGGGCTCGTTGTCGCCAATATTGCCAGTTATCTTGGGCTGCCGGATTTGTTCGACACTCAAAGTGGGGCCACTGCTATTGGACGGTTTGGATTAATGGACGGACAAAGCATTTTCAGCTTCTCGGGATTATTTCCGCCCGAACCCTGCGCATGGGAAAAAATGTATCTTGGCTGGACCTCGCCGATCACCGTGGCATCGGGGAACTCAACGCTTCGGGCGCCTGCGGGCGGTCTGTATCAAACCGGCGAAGATACAGTATTCAAAGTTCCGATCAGCGCCAAAGAATACTTTCTCGTAGAGAACAGAAATCGCAACGCCCACAACAACGGGGAAACTCTTACCATCCGATGGAACGGCCAACAATTTACAAAAACGTATTTGCAGGACGACAACGATTTTAATGCTTCCAATGTGGACTCGATTTACGGAGATGTTGTCAACGTTACAGAATTAGATTGGAGCCTCCCCGGCGCTGTAGGATACTTGGGCGGGATTCTCATCTGGCATATCGATGAAACGGTCATCGATAACAACCTTGCCACGAACACGATCAACGCCGACTCGGCTCATCGCGGTGTTAATCTCGAAGAAGCGGACGGTTCGCAAGACATCGGTCAATCGTACGGCTTGCTTGATCCGGGCAGCGGCAGCGAGGACGGCTCGCCGCTCGACTTCTGGTTCAAAAGCAACAGCTCTCCGGTCTATACGAACACATTTGGTGAGACGACCCATCCCAATTCGCTCAGCAATTCGCTCGCACTGTCTCACATCACGCTGAACAATTTCAGCGATGCGGGTCCCGTGATGACATTCCAGTCGTCCGTCGGAGATGCAAGCGTTTCATTGTTGAAAATGATCAAGCGAAAAAATATCAAACTCAACCAAAACGATGCCCCGTTTTTTGCCGATATCGACGGCAGCGGGTCGGATGAATTCATCTACACTTCCGGTGATTCAATTTATGCGTTGAAGAACGACCTGACCCCGTATCTCGACAACGCGGCCGGACTTTTTTCTCCCTATGGCGGAGAATTTCAACCGGCGCTCTCAAGGGTGTCGAGTGTACCGTCCTCCATTCATGGTCTTGCCTGCAGCAGGGACAGCGTGTTCATGATTCTTGGCAGCGTCCACCCGAATACGGACAGCGTCGCGGCTGTTCTTGGGGGTTTTAACGCCGGCGCTTCCATCTCGACCCCTGCAAGTGCAGTGGCATCTAATGAAGTCCACTATTATATGGGCGATCGAAGCGGAAATTTCTATGATTTTTCCGGAGTGAATGCTCTCGTTGAGCGACGCGCTGCATTCTCTCCGATTACCTCTTTGTCGGTCACGCCCGCTCAAGCGTGGACAGTGTCTTCGCATGATTCTCTGATTACTCAAAATGTTTCGCTTCCTGTCCGGAGTAAAAATATAGTGGCGTTCGGGACGGTCAGATTTAGCGGGAGTTCTAACGGAATCTCAACTGTTGCGCTCTTTGACGATAATACATTTTCCGTTTTCGACGCAGCAGCGCTGACGAGTACGGGTGTGTACCATGTCAACGGCAACGTGACCGGCTCGTTTGCCATTGCCGACGTTAACGGCGACGGGCAGGAAGATATTCTTATAGGAGCCGACAACGGTTTGTATGCCTACAATTGGAATGGTGTGTTAATAGAAAATTTCCCGCTCAAAGTTCTCGACGGCGGAAAAATTGCCGGCAGCCCCGTTGTCGTCGGGCTGATGGGGAGCAATTCTGTCGGGATTATTTTTGGGAGCTCCAACGGGCAAATCTACGGCTACGATGGAAACGGAAAAATGCTTAATGGATTTCCCCTTCAAACCGGAGGCGTGGTTTCTTCTCTCGCATTCTCCGGCAGCCTCCTGGCAGCGGCTTCGACCGACTCGTCGATCTATGTTTGGCGAGTCGATAATATTTTCGACTCGTCGAAAGTTTTCTGGAAGGGATTCCTTGCCGACGAATACCATTCGAACTATATTGCAAGCTCCGCCTCGGTAGCCCCAAAGTCGACGGAGCTTCTGCCAAGCTCGTTGGCCTATAATTGGCCCAACCCTGTATATAGTTCGACGACGAACATCCGCTATTATCTCAGCAAGCCTGCGACCATCACGATAAAGATCTATAACATGGCGGGCGAGCTGGTGGACCAATTCGCAGGTCCCGGGGTTGCAAATATCGATAACGAAGTGCAGTGGAATGTATCGAGGGTCCAGAGCGGTGTCTACTTTGCGCAAATACGGGCGAATGCCTCGGGGGAGCAAAAAAGTGCCGTGGTTAAAATCGCAGTTGTGAAGTGATGGAAAAAACAGCCGGCATATCCGGAGCCAGCGAACACAGTGGAGGCATCAGTCCGCAAAATCTGCGGTCAGCGAATCTTTTAGGGTTGTTTTTTTCTCATTTGATATTCATCGCCGTTCTCGCAATAGCTCTTTTGCCCGCTCCTCTCCGTGCTCAGGATGAGTATTTTAACCACACCGAACTGAATTGGTTCACGATCGAGACGCGCCATTTTTTTGTTCACTACCACAACGGTGAAGAACGAAGCGCGCGCGTTGTCGCAAAAGTTGCCGAGGATATTTACGGTCCGGTAACAACACTCTACCACCATGAGCCGGACCAGAAGGTCAGTATCGTCCTGAAAGATTACGACGATTATTCAAACGGCGCCTCCTATTTTTACGATAACAAAATCGAACTCTGGGCTCCGCCTCTCGACTTTGACCTTCGCGGCACGCATAATTGGTTCCGTAATGTTGTAACGCACGAGTTTACGCACATCGTGCAGATCCAGACGTCGATGAAATTCGGCAGACATGTTCCGGGGATTTATTTTCAATGGCTCGGTTATGAGGCTGAACGGCGGCAGGACGTCCTCTATGGATACCCGAACGTGATCGTGTCGTATCCGGTTTCAGGCTTTCTCGTCCCCAGTTGGTTTGCTGAAGGCGTGGCGCAGTACAATCGTCCGGAATTGAGCTACGACTATTGGGATTCGCACCGCGACATGATTCTCCGCATGTATGCGCTCGACGGAAATATGCTCACATGGAGCGAGATGAGCGTGTTCGGGAAGACGAGTCTCGGCAACGAGTCATCGTACAACGCCGGCTTCTCGCTGGTAAAATATATTTCTGAAACGTACGGCCCCGACGCGATAGCGAGAATTGCAAAGAATCTCTCGACCTTGACCGCAATGACGATCGATGGCGCTATCGAACGGGCGTTAGGAATCAGCGGCCAGGAATTGTATAACGAATGGCAGCGGCATATCGTTGCGCAGTACCGCGAGCGTTCGGCACCGATCCTTCGCAACAGAGTAGAGGGGGAGACGGTCGGCTCTGTCGGGTTTGGAAATTTCTATCCCGCATTCTCTCCGGACGGGAAAAAAATAGCCTACACCTCGAACAAAACGTCCGACTACTTCGGGCTCTCTTCTGTTTATATCTATGACCTTGAGACGAAGAAAGAAACGGAAATCGACGAAAAGGTCCTTTCGTCTGTCTCCTGGTCGCCCGACGGCAAGAAAATCTATTACTCGAAAATCACGCGTGACAATCCTCATTGGTCCGGTGTGGGAGATATTTACGTGTACGACCTCGACAAAAAAGCAGAAACACGGCTGACGCATGCTCTTCGTGCGCTGAATCCGTCGGTCTCGCCGGACGGTAAAACGATCGCTTTTACAACCGAGAGCGATGCGACGCTCAACGTCGGCGTCGTCGACAGCGACGGAAAGAATTTCCGCCTGCTCACGAATTTCAAGAACGGCGAGCAGGTGTTCACGCCAAAGTGGTCGCCTGACGGGAGTGCCGTTGTATTCGGATACGCTTTCCGTGAAGCGCAAGATGTCGCCCGAGTCACCGTTGCAGACGGAAATCTTGAAATGCTTCTTACCGGGAGCGAGGACCAGCGGAACCCCGTCTATTCGCCGGACGGGAAAAAGATTTATTTTGCATCGGATAAGACGGGCATTTTCAATATCTACACCTACGATGTGCAAACGAAATCTGTCGAGCAAATTTCCAACGTGCTGGGCGGGGCATTCATGCCGTCCGTCAACGAGGCCGGCGATGTCGCGTTTGCATCGTACACCTCCGGCGGATTCAAATTGAACGTACTCTGTTCCCCCGCGCCGCAAAAATTTGTTGAGAATAGTTATGTGCCCGGGCCGGCTAATCCCCCCGCCGCACCGCTGCCGGCCGAAGCCGACAGCACAGACTATTGGGTCAAGCTCCGGTCGTACGACGATACACAGCTTCCGCAAACCGCTCCGAAACCGTACAAAAACATTTTCACGAGCCTGTCTATTGTTCCGTTTCTGCGGATCGACGAATACAGCTCGGCGGATAAAGCAGTCGACTACATAAAACCCGGGTTCTATTTTACTTCGTCCGACGTGGTGGACAAATTCGATATTTTTGGCGGCGCCGCGGTGAACGATCAGCTTGAGCGGGATTTGTTTTTCATCTTCGATTATCAGGACAGGATCCCCGGCCTTTATCAATTGGGGCTTTCTCCCACGGTCTCGCTTGAACTCTATAACATAACGAGAAATGCAAAATCGGTCGCGGGCGTGTTTGGAATAGATACGGTAAACTTTAACCCCAGCTACGGGTTGCTGGAGTTCGACATTAATTTCAAACAAAATCTTTTTTCAGAGGCAGACGTGATCACGCTTGGCTATGCCAACTCGCGGTACAGCCAGGACATTGCATCAACGTTTTCTCCTTCTTTGAATCAGGACATACCGGGATCGACCGATTTATATTTTAAGGGAAACGATCTTTCATTGACGTGGGAGTACAGGGGCGTTGCACGGTCGCGCGATGAAGACATTAACCCGGTGGGAAGAAAACTTTTTCTTCGGTGTGATTACGAATTCGATCACTTCAACTACAATAATGAGTACACCGAAACGGAAACGGGAGAATCGCCCGTCCTTTCACCGTTCAATTTTCCTAAGGCTGAAGTAAAATACAGCGAGTACATTCAACTGCCGGGGTGGAAGCACACGTTAACGCTGGCACTCCACGGTGGAACGATCTTCGGTCCTCAGGTTCCCGACTTCTTTGATTTTTACGCGGGCGGGTTGGTGGGAATGAAGGGATATCCTTTCTACGCTCTCGGCGGGAACAGGATGGCCATGGCAAACGCAACATATCGTTTCCCATTATGGGACAACATCGATGTCCGTTTCCTTCCCCTGTACTTCGATAAATTGTATGCTTCGGTACACTATGATTACGGGAACGCATGGAACGGGGATCCCGTTCTTGCTTCATTCAAGAATGATGCCGGATTCGAATTTCGATTGGAATCGTATTCCTTTTACGCCTATCCGACGCGAATATTTTTCAACGGCACGTACGGTTTTGACTCCTTTTCGGTTACAGGTACCGAGGGCAATCCGGTGCAGTACGGCAAAGAATGGCGATTCTATTTTGGTATTCTTTTCGACTTCGACCTTGACTGAGGTTATGTGGTAGTTGAGTTTTTTCAGTTTCATTTTTTTTGAGGAGTGCTATGCATACGAAAACGTTTCTTGTCGCTCTTTTATTTCCGTTAACGGCAGCCGCCGGCAACGATTCACTGACCGGCAACGCGCGAATGGATTTGCTGACTGTTTCAGGGATGGATTCGCTCCCTCAAACGGCAAGCGTGATGGTCCAGAACAACGTCGACCGTTCGAAATTGAAGAAGCCGCTGCTGGGCGGTGCGATGTCCCTCTTGGTTCCCGGGGCCGGAGAGTTCTATTCCGACCGCTTCGTCAAAAGCGGAATTTTTTTCGCGGTTGAAGTTGCTGCTATTACCGCTGCGATCGTCTACAATAATAGAGGCAACAGCCAGACTACTGCATTTCAAAACTACGCCAACCAGCATTGGCATGCTGTCGATTATGCAACGTGGATTAATCAAAACGGCGCAAACTATGAAGTGTCAGGGACGACATATCCGACGATTGATGTCAATGCATCGCAGAGCGTCCTTTTTTCGGAGATCAATGCGTGGGAAGCGCTCCCTCATACGGTCGGCTTTTCTCATGAATTACCGACGTATAATACGCAGCAATATTATGAGTTGATCGGAAAGTACTCTCAATTCAAGTACGGATGGGATACATACGTCGGTCCGGATGGAACCCGGTACGGCGACGACGGATACAACCTCAGCTATATTCCCCAGCAGATGTTAACCTACGCCGACAATCGCGGAAAAGCGAACGATCAATATTATGCGGCAGGGTTAGCGACGATTCTTGTCGTTGCTAATCACGTCATCAGCGCATTCGATGCCGCCTGGTCGACGTCGAACTACAACAAAGAAATTACCCCTTCGATGGGCATGCACTTTCAGGATATCGGAGGAGGGGAAGTGGCTTTGGTGACGGAGTTAACGGTGAAAGTAAGCTTGTAGAATTATCCACGAAGAACACGAAGAAACACGAAGGTTAAACTAAAAAATTGGTAAAATATATTTTCTTCGTGCCCCTTCGCGTTCTTCGTGGACATTACATGGTTTATTTTTGAATCCGGATAATGTTCACGATGCCGCCGGCAAGGAAGATCAAATTTGCAAGCCATGCCGTGAGCAACGGTTGAAGGTCTCCGTTGTACCCGAACACCTGGCTCGTTTTCATGAAGATTAAATAGATGAAACACACCGCTACTGAAATTCCGAACTGTACCGCTAATCCGCCGCGGCGTTTCCCGAACGAGAAGGGGACGCCAAACAACACGACGATAAAACTCGCAAACGGGAATGACACCTTGCTATAGAAGTCGACTTGCAAGCGGGCAACATCGGTTCCTGTTCGTTGCTGCCGTTCGATAAACCGCCGAAGCTCAAAATAATTCATCTCGTCCGGATTTTCTTCTTTCTTGACGATATCGGCGGGAAGAAAATGAAGGGTGTCGATGATAAGCCGGTCCGCAGTACTCATGTTCTCTTCTCTCTGGTTGAAGGAACGTTGTGTCACTCCAAAGAGCGTCCATTTTCCCGAAGCCGTGTCCCAGCGGATTTGCCGCGCGTCGATGCGATGAGAAAGGCTGATAAGGTTGGAATCGCTGAAATCCTGGATGGAGGTTCGGCCCCCCAAATTTGTTGCGCGGTCGAAAAAATTTATCGAGACGATCCGGCGCAATCCGTCCTGGATATAAATGTTTGAACGGGCGGTCGATTCGTAGTTGCGTTGAAGATAGATATGTTCGATGTTGAATTTACGCTGGTTCGCATACGGAACAATCCAGCCGTTGAAGTAGACCGAGGCGACACTGATGATGAGAGCAAAGATCAGCATCGGCGCCATAAAGCGGTACATGCTCACGCCGCTCGATTTCATCGCCGTCAGTTCGTTGTTGTTTGAAAGTTTGCCCGTCGTGAAGAGGCTGGAGAGAAGAATCGCAACGGGTGTCATGAGCTTGATCATCTCCGGAGTGAATGCGATATAGTATTGGATGATGATCATCGCGTCCGCTCTTCGGTCGAGAAAGTCGTCCAGTTTCTCCATCAAATCGATCACAACAAAAATGATCGTGAACGCAATGATGCCGAAGAGTGCAGTGAGGAGAAACTGCTTGATGATATAGCGGTCCAGAAGTTTCATGAATACGGTGATGGTAAAAAACTCTTACAGTGCATTACGCAGCCGGCGCGGCACCAGCCGCTTCACCCAATCGAACCGGAGCTCGACATTCTCTTTTGCGATCCGGTATGTGAGGATGATCCCCAGCGCACCGATGACGATGTTGGCGATCCACATGCCGAGCCACGGCTCGATGAATTCCCTGTCGGCGAGCTTTTCGCCGCCGATGAGCGATGCCCAGTACAAGAGAAAGAAGCCGAGACTCAACGAAGCGGCGACGCCGAACCCTCCGCGCCGCGACATGACCCCGAGCGGGGCGCCGACGAGGACGAACACGAAACATGCGACCGGAATTGAGTATTTTTTGTGAATCTCGACCCAGTACCTGCTTCATCGTCCGGTCGATATAAGCGTAGTTCGCACGTTCGCCGTCGAGCGCGTTACGGAGCATCATCAGCTGGCTCGTAATATTGGTGAACGGTTCGATCGCCCGCCAGGAAGCATAGGAGCTCAGATTGTTTCGCAATCGAGCCGGTAAATAATTTTTCCTGGAGGCCGTCGCTCAGAGCGTTAATTCGGCTGCGTGAAGCGTTGGCTTGCGTCTGGAGGCTGTCGACGATGTAGAGCATTTCCCCGGCGCTCATTTCCCGGTTACCGCGGGTGAAGGTGTTTTCACCCGATCGCTCGAAATCAAATCCTTCAGCTTGCGTTGTGAGCACCTGGCGTTGGAATTGAATATTGCGGTACGACATATTATCGGTCGTCGTAAGCTCATGGATCTCGCCGTCGTACAGATCCATGATAAGCCGTCGATAATCGGACGAAAAGGAAAGCACGCCGCGCTTCGCGGTAATCAACACGTTTTTATTTGGATTTGTAAAGTCGTAGATGATGACGCCTTCGAGGTTGTTCGATTCGGCAAATGTTTTTCGAACGAGCATGCTGTAACCGGGCAGATCCTGAGAGAATAATCCTGGGATGAGTGTGAATGTCGGTTTTTTTCGGCGGATGTCCATGGTCAGCGTTTTTAAACGGTGGTTGGCTTCCGGAAGAACTTTGTTGTCGAATTGAACCATCAGGTACGTCAGCAGGCCGGAAACGATGAGGACAGGGAACATCATTCGGTACAGACTGACGCCGCTCGCCTTCATCGCGGTAATCTCGCTGTTCGCGGAAAGACCGCCGAAGGCCATGAGTGTTGCGACCAGGACCGCCATCGGCACTGCGAGCACAACGATCCATGCGAGGTTGAGGACCATGAGTTCAACGATCACCGCACCGCTTAACCCTTTGCCGGCAAGCTGATCCATGAACTTCATCATGAATTGCAGGACAAACAGAAACATGAGAACAACGAACGAGCCGATGAACGGTGCGAAATGCGCTCGGAGGATATGGCGGAAGAGAATCATAATGCAATATACGAACTGCTGCCATTCCTATCAATGGATATTCCAATCAGCCAGCCGATTGTTTACAGCAATCGGATGGCGGTGCTGGCTCAGTTTGAGTAAGAAATTGTCATGCCCACGAAAGTGGGCATCCAATATGGGGGAAAAAAGAATTATTTGGATTCCCGCTTTCGCGGGAATGACAAACTGAGCCAGCACCCGGATGGCTGATTGCTTGCAATTCTTTCAGCTTTTTTCTACTTTACGGTACCATTCATCGGTGTCCAATCAAATAATGGAGAACAGTCAGCGTACCTTTGTTACTTGATCAATAAACGCTCAACACGAGCAAGATTCTGTCCGTGTTGACTTCATGCCCTCGGGCAATTGACTGTTTTCTCTATTCCGGTAGTGAATCCAATAAGTACGTCCATATTTGTCAGGAGACTTTCCGTTATCAGAGAGCGCCGCTTTCTGCTCGGCATTGTCATCGCTGCGGTGAGTGCGCTTTTTTTCTTTTCCGGCGCGTCGTCTTCTTTTTCACTCAACTCTGACCCGCGGACTGCGGGCGGGGGCGATTCGTCGGGAAGCAAGAATGCCTCATCGCCCAGGATCGCTGCGTTGCCCGACTCGGGCAGGTTCACACTCGGTGTACGCGATACCTCTTCCAAAAGAGACACAAGCATTGCTTTTCCCACATCATCCGTATCTCGTCTTCAGGGTGCGTCCCAGGACGATTCGTTACGCATGAAGACGGCTTCTTTGCCGTCAGCGGCGATAGTGAAAGACTCCGCCGGATTCAAGCTCGGTGTCCGTGATAGCTCGGCGAAAAGAGACTCGCTCATTTTTCCTCTTCGATCATTCGACTTTCGTTTTCCGAAAATGTCCGGGATCGATTCATTGGCCAGTAGAACTGTTCCCTTGTCCAGGTTCGGATCTTCCGGCGGCCGCGATTTATCATCGAGAAGGGACACGCTGCTCCTTCTTCCAAAACAAACGAGAGATTCGATTGCCCGTGCTGATTCGATTCGAAGAATCCCCCGCGATTCTACGGCCCGGATTGCTCAATTCCTGTACCATCGAACCGATTCTCCGATCGTCTCGTTCTTTGATCAACGAACCTATTCGATGTTCGGGAAACCTCCTTCGCTTATCATCCGGACTGTTGATTTGGATTCGACCGGTCAGTATGTCATCATTCGGGAGATGGTCAACGGTCAGGATATAAAAATCCCGGAAAAAATACCGTTGGATCAATACGTCAAACTTCGGTACCGGTATGAAATCAACCGAAGCATTGAAGACGAAGTCCATAAGTTTGATGCGACGAAAAAGAAAAACGATCTTGGAGATGTCCTTGGGTCATTTACGAATATCGACATTCCTATTCCGGCAAACCCCGTCTTTAGTATTTTCGGTCCGCCCAAAATTAATCTCCATATCTCGGGCGCGGTTGATATCCATGCAGCTTTTACGAATACGACGACGGATCAAGTAACGCTGTCGACTCTCGGGAACACCACCAACCAGCCGGATTTTTCACAAGAAGTGCAGATCAACGTCAGCGGCACCATCGGCGATAAGCTCAATATCCTTGCGGACTGGAATACGCAGAGGACGTTCGAATATGAAAATCAGTTGAAAATTAAATATACCGGCTACGACGACGAAATTGTGCAGAGTGTTGAAGCCGGCAACGTTTCTCTCGCGACAAATTCTTCTTTTATTTCGAACAGTTCGGCGCTGTTCGGCATTAAAACCGTTTTCCAATTCGGGCCGCTGAAGTTGACCGGTATCGCGTCTCAAAAGAAGGGACAAATTCAGCAGAAAAATATCACGGGCGGCAGTTCGGAGACCGATTTTACGTTGCATGCATACAATTATAATACCGACCACTATTTCATCGACACAAGCTATATTCCTCTGTTCGAGAATTATTTCACGACTCATCAGGGAACTGCAAGCAAAGTGATCGTCGATTATGAGGTATGGGTCACAAGCCAAAACCCCGCAGATCCGACTGCCTTTCAAGGTGTCGCGTTCATTAATCTACCTCCGGTCTCGCCTACCGATACAGGGACGTATTCTAAGTTTCGCAGCGACACAAATACCGCCGTCCCGGGGCAATCTGAGTTCGGTCGATGGCAAAGACTTACTCCGACAAAAGATTATACCGTGCAGGTCAATGCCGGTTATATCACTATGAACACGTCGCTGCAACAGGGGCAGGCGCTCGCCATGGCATACAGAGTCGATCACGGCACGGGGCGTGCCAATGATGATGTCTACGGAACATTTACCGGCACAGGGCAGCCGTCAAATGTTCTTGTGCTGAAGCTGATCAAACCAAAATCTCTTTTGCCTCAATACACGCAGGCATGGCGGATGCTGATGAAAAATATTTATGCTCTCGGGGGGCGAGACATAAAACAAGCAGGATTTCAACTCAACATCTACTACAACCCTCCTGGACAAACTCCGGTCGATAATATCGCCGGGGTAAAGCTGCTGCAATTATTCGGGTTTGATAATTTTAAAGCCGATAACTCTCCCGGACAGGACAACGTTTTCGATTATATACCGCCGTTCACCGTCGACGAAACGCGCGGCGAGATTATTTTTCCGACGGTCGAACCTTTCCTGGGGACACGGTTCGATACTTCCGGCGGAAGGCCGCTGCACGGCGGACTATGGGATGCCTTCAATAATTATGGTGTGACGATACCGGGCGTGACTTCGCCCGCAGATTCGTTCAGCTATCCCGATGTCTACGATACGACGTTCTACGGAGCTCAAAACAATACATTGCGCGACCGCTTCACAATCGTGGGAAAAACAACGGCGGGAAGTTCAAACGTTATTAATGTCGGGTTCAATATTGTGGAAAACAGCGTTCAGGTCCTGCTCAATGGGCAGGCGCTTGTACCGAACGTGGATTATACGGTTGACTACATTGTCGGCCAGATCATTATCAAGAATCAGGCGGCATTAGTCCCCGGCGCGAACCTGCAAGTGAAATACGAGCAGAACGATTTGTTCCAGATCGCATCAAAGACACTCCTTGGTACGCGGGCTGAATTGAAACTTTCGGACAGAACATCGCTTGGGTTCACGCTGATGAATCTCAATCAACAGACCTTGAGCGAAAAAGTCCGCTTGGGTGAAGAGCCGACCAACAACACCATTTACGGGTTCGACGGACAGACCGGCGCGAACCTCAATTTTCTTACAAAAGCAATCGACGCGCTTCCGTTTGTGTCGACGAAAGCCAAATCCGATTTGTCGATTCGCGGAGAAATGGCGTACATGTCGCCGGACGCGAATACGATGAAGAGTACGATCGGGATCGACGGCGGAAAATCGATTGCCTACGTCGATGATTTTGAAGGGGCGAAAAAAACAATCCCCTTCGGTGTGAGCTACGGTACCTGGCACTACGTGAGCCCGCCTGCGTATATCGAAGGGGTCGATACGAGCACGGACCCGTCAAATGCAATAGCCCCGACACAAAAGATGTATTCTAAGGCAAGAACGTACTGGTTTACGATCCCGAACAGCGTTGCGCAGACAAGCATCTGGCCGAACAAGTCTGTGGCCCAGGCCGATCAGTTGACTTCAGTTTTTTACGTTGATTACAACCCGAATGGCCGAGGGGAATATAACTATGCTCCAAACTTGTCGCTATCATTAGGCCAGCCTCTACGAAATTGGGGGGGCATGCAGCGGCTTCTCTCGTCCGGGGTTGTCGACCTTGTACAGGAGAACGTCAATTTTATAGAAATTTGGGTGAAGGTAGTAAATGGTTCGATTGCCGACACGGCCCATAACAGGATTTTTATCGACCTCGGTGCAATCAGCGAAGATGCTATCCCCGGTGACGCCAGAAGCACAAGCGGACTGATTCACACCGAAGACAACGAAACAGTGCCGAACGGAATTATCAACGCCGATGAAGACAAGGGAATCGATCGGCTGGCTGACGCTGATGAACTGAATACCTATGCGGATTTCGTCGCGAATAACAAAGCAGCATTCCCCGAAATTGCTACCGACCCCGCAGGGGATGATTATCAGGTTCCCGATGTCAACGCTGGTGATTACAGTCATGTTAACGGCACTGAAAACAACTACAAGCTGCAGAGCGAAAATGGGCGCACACCCGATACCGATGACTTGAACCACAATAATGTTTTGGACAAAACGAACAGCTACTTCGAGTATGAGTTGAACCTTGATACGTCGAAAACTGCTTCCGGCACATATGTTAACCCACAGCTCGTCGGCGGCGGCGCAAACGGTTGGTACCAGTATCGAATTCCATTGATCCAATGGAAATACAAGGTTGGCTCGCCCGATTTTTCTTTGGTCGAATACGCGCGAATGTGGTTCACGGGCTTTGACAAAGAAATCCGTCTCGGTATTGCCGAGTTCGACCTGGTCGGAAATCAGTGGCAGGAGTTAGTACAACACGACAGCACATTTTCGCTCGCTGTTGTCAATATTGAAGACAATCCCGAGTATATCAGCCCTCCGGGCGTTGCGCGCGCGAGAGACCTTACTCAACCCGACCAGACAGTGTACCAAAACGAGCAAGCCCTTTCGATGAATATTCGTCACTTGATGCCGGGCCAGACCAGGCAGGCGATTAAGCAGTTCAGCTCCAAGCCGCTGGATATGTTCAGCTACAAAGAATTGAAAATGTTTGTCAGCGGTGATCGTGTGTTTTCCGGAAGCCCGACAGGGACGTCACGAAACAAGCCGAGCGCAAAAATTTTCCTCCGCCTTGGAGCGGACAGCTTGAATTATTATGAATACAGAGAGCCCATCATGCCGTCCTTGCTTCCGGTCGGTGTATTTCCGAAAGCCGGAGATGAACCGACTGTCTGGAGCCCTCAAAATAATATCGATATTGTCTTTGCAGATCTTACTGCGATTAAACAAACCAGAGACTCGGCCAATGTGCTGGTAACGAAACCTGTTCCCGGCGGTTCCCCCGGCTCGACCTACGGCGTTCTCGGCAATCCGACATTGACAAACATCCAGTACATCTCCATCGGTATCGAGAATGCGGATACGATTTACCGGCACGAAATCGATTCCGCGGTCGTGTGGGTAAATGAACTTCGGTTAGTCGACGTTGACAACAGTAAGGGACGGGCATACACTGTGAGCACATCTCTTAAACTTGCCGACATCGGGAATATTCAGTTTTCTTACACGGACGTCGACCCTTATTTCCATCAATTGGAATCGCAATTCGGAAGCCGCACGACGAACCGGAATTGGACCATACAATCTAGTTTCGCCCTTGATCGTTTTCTGCCGCCGACGTGGACGGGAACTTCACTGCCCTTTAGTTTTGCTCACACAGAGGGGAGCACGACTCCGAAATACCTTCCGAGTTCCGATATTGATGTATCGGCGGCTGCCCAGCAAGAATACGATTATATTCGGAGCCAGGGTGGTTCTATAGCGGAGGCCAGTGCCGCCCAGCAAAAAATTATTTTCGAGTCACAAACACTTACGACGAGCAGCACGTATGCGATGCCGACGTTCAAAATCGTGATACCGTCGGAAACGTGGATCATTCGAGATTTCTTTGATAAAATGACATACGGTTTTTCCTACAACAACTCGGAGACACGATCGCCGACCGTACAATACCAGACTCAATGGGGGTGGAACGCCCACCTTGGGTATGCTTACACCACCAACCCCGATAATTTTATTTCTCCATTCGCGGGCTTGGGGGGGGATTTTTGCTCGGCGGGTTTAAAGACTTTCGTTTGTATTATCCGCTTCAAAACATTAACGTGACGTACGATATGTCGCGCTCACAAACTCACCAGTTCATGCGCGGCGAAACGGAAGAAAGTCCGGCTAATCGCAACCTGTCGGCAACGCGAACATTATCGTTCGCATGGAAATTAACGGAAAATGGCCTTTTGAATCTTTCCGGGACGTATTCGCTGAATATCAGCAGCACGCTTGTTAATCTGGAGACCGATAGCCTCGGCAACCAAAGGACCTTCTCGTCGATTCTCCGCGATTTATTTTTCCAGGATCAGCTGATCGGCTTTGGGCACGATATTTCGTACGGACAGAACATCGACATCCAAACTCATCCGAGGATTCTCGAACTTCTTAATCTCAACAAGTATTTCACACTTACTGCCCATTACAGCGTATCGTACCGATGGCAGAATAGTTTGCAGAACGTAGATATAGGAAAAGGGGCAAGCTGGTCGAACTCCATTTCTTTTGCGTCGGAGGTCAGCCTCAAGCAGTTTGTCGAAACATGGTTTCCGACAAAAAAAAGTGTGGAAGGTCCGCAGGGGACATCGCAAAATCGTTCGCATCTGTCGGGCCGTGGAAGAGGGCACCAGGATGATGAAGAACTTCGCGATGTCACCACGCCGCCATCCGGTTCGGAGCAATCCGATACGGCAAAAATGCGAGAGCTGTCAGCATTGCGGGATTCAACGAAAGCACGCGACACGGCGGCGGTTTCGAAAACCAAAAAACCTTTCTCGCTGAAAGAAAGCTCTCTTGAGTTTGCCCGCCTGCTCATTAAGACGCCGTTCCTCGATTACGACAAAATCAATGTCTCCTTTGACGAGTCGAATAATGCAACGAACGGAGGAATTCCGGGGAGGCCAGGTTTTGCCAATCTCTTCAGCCGATTGCCGTTTTTTACGGACAGCAAGCCAGAATACGGTCCGACCAGCGCATATCAGCTTGGACTTGTCTCGGACCCGACGGCGAATATCACGGGCATTCACTCGCAGAGCAACTTCCCCTTTTTTAATTTTTCTACAAACACGGGTCTTCTTGCTCCCAACGGTCTTCTTAACGCTTCGTACTCGCAGGATAATAAAATTACTTTACGTACTTCCCGCGACCTGTGGACGGGAGCTCGCATCGATTTGAACTGGAATATCGACTGGAAATATTCCCGCAACGAGACAATCCAAACCGATGCGTTCGGAAATCCGGCAATCAACAGCGTTGCCACCACGGGGAGCATTGACCGCTCATTCTTTACGTTGCCTCCAACGTTCATTTTTTCCTCTTTCAAAAGCGGTATCGGTGAAGTGAGCAAAGAGTTCGCGGCGTTGCAAAGCAATACCGGGGACACCCGCACCGATGACGAGAAATTATCGCAGGCGTTTGAAAACGGTTTCGAGACACTCCCGCTTTTCCGAAAGATTTTGGGAGAGTACATGCCCCGCGTCAACTATTCGTTCCATTGGGATGGGCTCGAACAGCTCTCCATATTCAAAAATATCGCTACACGAGTCAGCCTGGATCATGCCTATACTTCGGACTACCAAACGACGTATCACGGAAACCTTTCCGGAGGGGATGAGATCGTTGACGCGCAGCATATCGGGTACGGGTTCTCGCCGTTGCTGGGGCTCAGCATCACCTTTAAAGAATTCCTCAAAGGGAACATCAGCGCTAATATCCGATACGGCACAACGTCATCGTACGACCTGATTCCATCGGCAGAAAATATCGTCGAAAATGCTACCAAAGATATTTCAATTACGGGGACCTTCGGACGGACGGGGTTTGAAATTCCGTTTTTCGGACTCTCTCTGTCGAATGACATCGACATCAGCATCAATTACACGTACTCGAATAATGCGAGGCAGACATTCACATCGCTGCTTACCGAGACGGGATCGGGGACAGGGCTCGACGGCGGAGTACCGGGCGAAGGCTCCTCGCGCAGCGTCACAGAGCCGCGGATTCGATACGTGCTCAGCTCGCGCGTCACCGCATCGTTGTTCTATCGGTATACGAAAGTCACGCCGGATGCGGGGGGTTCCACGATTCCAGGGTCGACCACAAATGAGGGGGGACTCGACGTACACGTTGCCATTCAATAGAGCGATGCTGCGTTTTCTTCTCACTGTTTGCTTGACGAGAATTGATTTTTTCCCAAATAGATGCCTGCTTTTGCAAACATGGCGACGGGTTTGACTCGCTGCGGTTTAGGTGCTGGCTCAATTTGTCATTCCCGCGAAAGCGGGAATCCATATATTCATTTTTTACCACACAATGGATGCCCACTGGAGTTTATCCCGTGCTTGACACGGGATGGGCATGACGTTTTTTTTCAAATTGAGCCAGCACCACGGTTTATGGCAAATTGACTCTCGCACGTCCAATTTGTATTTTGTCACTAGAAAAGAGCTATAACTATGGATTCGGGAAAAAAAGGAAATATTCTTTGGGTGGACGACGAAATTGAGCTGCTTCGATCTCACGTTCTTTTCCTGAAAGAAAAGGGATACACCGTCGAAACTGCAACAAACGGTGAAGATGCAATCGAATTGGTCCGCAACCAAACGTTTGACCTTGTCTTTCTTGACGAAATGATGGCCGGCAAGGGCGGGTTGCAGACACTCGCGGAGATCAAGGATCTGTCCCCCTCGCTTCCGGTGGTGATGATCACGAAAAACGAAGCAGAGTCATTGATGGAAGATGCCATCGGCGGAAAGATATCGGATTATCTTACCAAGCCCGTGAACCCGAGCCAAATTCTTCTTGCCTGTAAAAAGTTTCTTGAGGGGAAAAAAATTCAGAGCGAGCAGGTCTCGAAAGATTATGTTCAGGAATTTAATTCCATCTCGCGAGCCCTGATGAACCCGCTTAATTACGACGAATGGGTCGACCTCTATGTCAAGCTGGTTGCATGGGAAATGGAGCTTGACCTTCATCCGACGCTCGGTTTGCATCAAATGCTCGACGACCAACGGCGCGAATGCAACGCGGAGTTCTCGAAGTTCATCGAACGGAATTACCCCGATTGGCTTCAGCAAAAAGGGAAAAAGCCGGCACTCTCCGTGGATGTCGTCGACAAATACCTTATCCCGCAGTTGAAAGAAGGGAAGTCCGTCTTCTTTTTCGTGATCGATTGCATGAGACTCGACCAATGGCTTGTCATGGAGAAATATCTCCGGGAGTACTACTCAATAGAAAAGGAGTATTATTATTCCATCCTCCCGACGGCGACGCCGTATTCGAGGAATGCCATCTTCAGCGGCCTTTTCCCGGCAGAAATCGAACAGCGTTTCCCTGAAATCTGGCAGCAGGGTGAAGACGACGAAAACAGCCATAACAGATACGAGCGGCAGCTTCTGGATAAATTGCTGGAACGACGGCACATCGACTTAAAACCCGAGCCAAAATACATAAAAATTCTCGACGGGGAGTTTGGCAGGCAGACGGAAAATAATATCCTTTCATACGCTTCTAACAGGCTGACATCGATCGTCGTAAATTTCGTGGATATGCTGGCGCACGGAAGGTCCGACTCAGCCCTTTTGAAAGAAATCGCTCCGGACGAATCGGCGTACCGTTCGCTGACGGATTCATGGTTCAAACATTCGTCGTTGTTCGGAATGCTGCAAACACTTGCGACAAAAAAAGACGTAAAGATCATCATCACGACGGATCACGGCAGCGTACGGTGCTTGCGCGGCTCGAAAGTTATCGGGGACAGGGAGGCATCGACGAACCTTCGGTACAAATTCGGACGCAACCTCAAGTCGGACGATAAACAGGCGGTGTTTATCAAGAACGCGCAGGACTATAAATTGCCGAAACGGGGAGTGACGATAAACTACATCATTGCAAAAGAGGATTATTATTTCGTTTATCCGACGGATTACCATAAATATTTGAATCAATACCGAGACAGTTTTCAGCATGGCGGCATCTCGATGGAAGAAATCATCCTTCCCGTGATCACGCTCGATCCCAAAAAATGAGCAGCCGACCGGCAATGAATGAAGAACTCTGTTGTGACACATAACGCACATGAAACCTTCGAACTGGGGAAAGAATTCGCTTCGGGCTTGAAGCGCGGCGATATCATTGCCCTCTACGGTGAGCTCGGGAGCGGGAAGACACAATTTGCAAAAGGCATATGTTGCGGCCTTGGAGTCCACAATCACGTCGTCAGCCCGTCGTTCACGATCCTGAATGAATACACCGAAGGAACGTATCCGGTGTATCACTTCGATTTCTACCGGCTTCGCTCTCTCTCCGAATTGGCCGAGTTCGGGTTCGAAGAATATCTTTTCGGCGACGGAATTTGTCTGCTGGAATGGGCGAACGTTGTCGCATCGGCTCTTCCGCCTGACCGGTACGACGTCTCGCTGGAATTGGGCGAAAATCAAAGCCAAAGAATCATTCACATCGATAAGGCGGTCAAAGAATGATTTTAGCCATCGAGACAGCAACGGATGTGTGCGGAGCTGCCGTGGTGCACGAACGCCGGGTCATTGCGCGCCGAAGCGTTGTGGAAAAGAACATCCATTCGGAGAAGCTGCTTACGATGGTCAATGATGTTTTGCTCGAGGCAGAGCTGTTGTTGAGAGATGTCGACGCGATCGCGGTGTCGATCGGGCCGGGCTCGTTCACCGGATTGCGGATCGGATTGAGCACGGCAAAAGGATTGGCAATGGGACAGCATAAGGCGATCATTGCGGTTCCGACGCTGGATGCCCTCGCATATGAGTACTACCGTTCAGGTTCAAAAAATTTAGCCGGCATCGTTTGCCCACTGATCGACGCAAAGCGGGATGAAGTATATTATTGCCTTTACGAGGTACATGCCGCCGGCATCAACCGTCGTTCCGACTATAGCATAGAGTCGATAACACAGGTTGCCGAAAGGGCGAAGCGGTATGATGCTGTGGTGTTTGTAGGCGACGGCGTTCGAAAAATGGAGAAAATGCCGGAGCTGGGAGGAAACCACCGCTGCTGTCCGGAAATTATCTGCAGTCCGGATCCCGTCGGCATGATCGCTGAAAAAGATGGAGAAAGATTACCTGCCGAAGTCATTTCAACGCTGGAGCCGCTCTACATTCGGGATTTTGTCACAACGCATCCCGGCAGGAGACACGATCGCGGTGCTCATCCTCTTCCTGCCACACCTCAAACGTCTGCTCACTCATTCAAAGGATAGTCCATGGCATGGTTTCGACGATCAAAAGAAAGCATCTCTTCAGAGTCGCAAAAAAAAGATACTCCGGAAGGATTGTGGACGAAATGCGAGTCGTGCGGCGAAATTGTTCACAAGAAGGTCCTCGAACAGAATCTTTGGGTTTGCGCAAAATGTAATTTTCATTTTCGCATAGGGAGCAGAGAATATTTTTCACTCCTGCTCGATCCAGGAACGTTCAGAGAAATGGACCGGAAGATGACATCGAAAGACCCTCTGAACTTCACGGACACAAAACGCTACAAAGATCGCGTGAAGGATTCGATGAAAAAGTCCGGACTGAACGATGCCGTTCGCTGCGGAACAGGGAAAATCAAAAAGAAGGATATCGTTATCGCGTGCATGGATTTTGCGTTCATCGGCGGAAGCATGGGTTCGGTCGTCGGCGAAAAGATCAGCCGTGCCGTGGATAAAGCGTTCAAAACGAAAGCGCCCCTCATCATCATTTCATCGAGCGGTGGCGCCCGGATGATGGAAGCCGCTTACTCGCTCATGCAGATGGCGAAAACGAGCGCGAAGCTTGCCCGGCTGTCGGATGCGCGCGTCCCGTATATCTCCATCATGACGGACCCGACGACCGGCGGAGTCACGGCGAGCTATGCGATGCTCGGCGATATCCATATTGCGGAGCCGGGTGCGCTGATCGGGTTTGCCGGTCCGCGCGTGATCAAGCAGACGATCGGAAAAGATTTGCCTCCCGGTTTTCAAAAGGCGGAATTTGTCCAGGAGAAGGGGTTCATCGACCTCGTTGTGAATAGAAAAGATCTGCGCGAAACGCTCTCGAAGCTTTTGGAAATGATTGCTTCATGACCCAGCAACGGTATTGTATCACTTTACATTCGGCGTGATGAAGACAATTGTTTCGACCGTAGAGATGCAAGAATTTTCCGAGCGGGCGAGGCTGCGAAAGAAAACTATCGGCCTGGTTCCGACGATGGGGTATTTGCATAAAGGACATCTCAGCCTTATCGGAAAAGCAAAACGATCATGCGACGTTGTCATCACTTCTATTTTTGTGAACCCCACACAATTTGCTCCCACCGAGGATTTTGCACGCTACCCGCGCAACATCGAGCAGGACACTCGACTGTGTACCTCCGCAGGGTCGACGGTGTTGTTTGTGCCTCGAGAAAATGAAATGTATCCCGAAGGGTATTCCACCTATATCACCGTTGAGCGCCTCTCTTCAATCCTCGAAGGAAAATTCCGTCCGACGCATTTTCGCGGGGTGACAACGGTTGTCGCAAAATTATTTTTGCTGACAAAGCCCCACAAAGCCTTTTTCGGGCAGAAGGATGCACAGCAATGTGTTGTCTTAAAAAAAATGGTAGAGGATTTAAACTTCCCCGTCCAAATCATCACGGCGCCGATCGTGAGAGAGAAGGATGGCCTTGCGATGAGTTCGCGCAACGTCTACCTGTCTGCGGAGGAACGCTCTGAAGCATTGATCCTGCAAGCCTCGCTCCGCCGTGCCCGGGAGATGGCAGAGAATGGGGAGAAAAACGCTGTTGCAATTGCCGGAGAAGTGAGACGAATGATTGACACAAAACCTTCCGCGAAGGTCGATTATGTCGCGGTCGTCGATGCAGGGTCGCTTGCCGGAATCGACTCGCTTGAACTGGGGACCCATGTGCTCGTTGCGCTCGCAGTCCGTTTCGGCTCAACGAGGCTTATCGATAACACAATCATTAAAGTGCACTGAATGAATATTGAGAAAAATTTTGCAACGGTGATCATGGCTGCGGGAAAAGGGACCCGCATGAAAAATTCGGAAAAAGCGAAGGTCATGTTTGAAGTTGCCGGCAGGCCGATGATTCAGCACGTTGTGGATCTGGCTGTTGCCCTGGACTCTTCACGAATTATTGCGGTCGTCGGATTTTACCGCGAGTCGGTAACGAACTATGTGCGCCGTACATCGCCGTCCGTAGAATTCGCCGTTCAGGAGCCGCAGCTCGGTACCGGCCACGCCGTGATGCAGACAAAGAATTTGCTCGGAAATTTCCGTGGCGATGTTCTCGTGCTGTCGGGCGACGTTCCGCTCCTTCGTGAGCAAACGATCCGCGAGCTTATTTCAGTGCACCATGAAAAAAACGCCGTCGCCACCATCCTTACCGCCGACCTTGAGGATCCTACCGGATACGGCAGAGTTCTCCGGGGCGAGGGGGACCATGTTGTCGGCATCGTCGAACACAAGGATGCGACAGACGATCAAAAAAAGGTGAGAGAAATTAATTCCGGGATTTATATTTTTGACAACGCGCATTTGTTTGATGCGCTCGGCCACATCACGACGCATAACGCTCAGCATGAATATTACTTAACCGATGTTTTCGGATATTATTGGAAACACGGGATGAAGGTCGCCGCAAAAAAAGCTGTCGACTTCGATGAAGTCCGGGGTATCAATACCCTCGAGCAGTTGCAGGAGGCAAATGACGCCCTCCAAAAAAGGAACCGCGTTCGCGTCCCCGTTGTTTAAAGAGATAAGCATCTTGACAATGACTCCATTTTTTTTTATTATCACTAGTGGAGAAGCGTAAAGGAGTTGTTATGAGCAGCAGATATCGGGTGTTTGTGCTATGTGTGATTGCACTGAGTTTGCTGGCAGCATCCAAGAGTTATTCGCAATTCAAGAGGACGGCCGATGATGAACCGAAGGTTTCCGATTCGTTCATTCGCCCGGAGACCGACTCTGACCTTCTGAGTTTCTTCAACCCCGAGAATTTTAAGATGCGGCAGAGCGTCTCGATGGGTTATACGACGATAGGCGGGCAAGGGCTGGCTTTGGGGATGTATACCAACAGCATGATGTATAAATTCTCCAGCAAAATCGATGCGCGGGTTGATGTCAGCCTGCAAAGTTCGCCATACAGCTCGCTTGACCAGCGCCTGCAAAGCAGCTTAACCGGAGTTTTTCTGAACCGTGCAGAAGTAAACTACCGGCCCTCGGATAATATGCTGTTCCGGGTTTCTTATCAGAAAGTTCCTTTCGGGCTCAACAGCATATTTTCGCCGTATACAGGACTTTATCACGGAGTGGGGTACGACGAGGGATATTGAAACGAACGCATGGCACGATGTTGTTTTGGATGAATGACCGAGGCTGCGCTAGGGTGCATACTCGGTTATTTTTTTGTCCCTCCTTCACTGGAGTATTATGACCGGAAAAGAAACATCCCGCTCTTCCAAAAAACTAATTCTTAATCTCCTTCTCGCTGCGGTTGCCGCATTTATTCTCTACCAGGTGTATGCAATAAGCTTCCCTTCAAACGGTACTGGTGACCATAACAGGCCGACCGTTCCGGATGCTTCCGTTGCGTCAAAGAGCGTCATCCAAATAGACGTCCTGAATGGCTGCGGTGTTTCGGGAACCGGACAGAAGATGACGAGTTTCCTTCGTGCCGCCGGATACGACGTTGTCGATATGGGTAACTACAAGACATTCGACGTGAAACAATCACTCGTTATCGACCGGAGCGGTCATGTAGAAATCGCAAAGAAGATAGCATCGGATTTGGGCATTGCTCCAACGAATGTCATCCAGGAAATAAGCCCGGAATATTTTGTGACTGCGTCCGTGGTTCTTGGAAAGGATTTTAAAACCTTGCGTGCGTGGAACTGACCGCGCGCTATCATTCATAACACGAAAGGGAATATTTTGACCTCAAAAGCACTCGCCAAAAAAATTGCTGCATTCGCGCTTTTAAAAAAAGCGCAAAATGTTGTCCTTCTCGATTTACGGAAATTGACGACGATGTCGGATTTCTTCGTCATTTGTTCGGCAGATTCCGACACGCATGTACGCGCAATCGCAGACGCGATTCGCGATGGGGCACAGGGTGCCGGTGAAAAGGTGTGGCATGACGAAGGACAGGGCGAGTCGACCTGGGTGCTTTTGGATTTTGTGGATGTTGTCGTGCACGTGTTCCATAAAGAAACTCGCTCATTTTACAATTTAGAGAAACTGTGGGGTGACGCCAAGTTTGAATACGTCGAGGATAAACCCGCTGCAGTTCCGTCAAGAAGGAAAGCCCGTTTGGTGAAAAAAACAGCCCATCAATGAAAGAGTATTTGCATCACGCTGTCTCCAGCGTTCTTACCTCGCTTCATTATCCTGCCGTCGACATTATTTTTGAAAAACCAAAAATTGCCGCCCATGGCGACCTGACGACTAATGTGGCGATGGTCATCGCAAAGTCGGTGGGAAAAAATCCACGCCAGATCGCTCAGGCAATCGTCGGCGCGTTAAGCGTCGACTCGGCGAGAATTTCATCGACCGAAATCGCCGGCCCCGGGTTCATCAATTTTCATTTTACCGACAGCTACGTCATCGATAGCGCAAAGGCCATCCTTCAGCGCGGCGCCGACTTCGGGAGGTCCGCCGTTGCCGGCGGAATGAAAACGAATGTTGAATGGGTGAGCGCCAACCCGACCGGACCTCTCCACAGCGGCCATGGCCGTCAGGTCATTCTCGGCGCTACGATTGCCAATTTCCTTGAGTGGACGGGGCACGCGGTGACGCGCGAGTATTATTTCAATAATGCCGGCAACCAAATGCGCACCCTTGCCGAAAGCGTCTATGCGCGGTACCGGCAAGCTCTCGGCGATGAATATCCGTTCCCGTCCGAGGGCTACCAGGGAGATTATATTAATACCATTGCCCTGGAAATTAAAGCTGAGAAAGGGGATACGCTACGGGAAACTGACTCGGAAAAAACGTACTTCAAAAAAAAAGCCGAAGCATGGTGTTTTGATAAAATCACAAAAACACTGGCTCGTTTGGGCGTTCGCCATGACGTGTTCTATAACGAAGATTCACTGTATACATCGGGAAAAATAAAAGAAGTCGTTGAAGAATTTCGGTCACGAGGGTTGGCCTACGATAGTGAGGGAGCTGTGTGGTTCAAAGCAACGGCTGTTGGGTTGGAGCAGGACCGCGTTATTGTCAAGAGGACCGGGGAGCCGACATACCGGCTGCCGGACATCGCGTATCATCGGGAAAAATTTCGCCGGGGGTTTGAGCTGGTTGTCGACATCTTCGGTGCGGATCATATCGCAACAATTCCCGACGTTCTCGCGGGAGTGAAAGCCCTGGGATACGATACGAACAAAGTGAAAGTGATTATCCATCAGATGGTTTCGTTTGTCGATAAGGACGAAGTGGTGAAAATGTCCAAACGAAGCGCAAAAGTTTACACGCTCGACGAATTAATCGATGAAGTCGGTACGGATGCCGTCCATTATTTTTTTGTCATGCGGAGTGCGAACACTCATCTTGAATTCGACGTTGCACTCGCAAAGGAACAGTCCGAGCAAAACCCGGTTTATTACCTCCAGTATGCCCATGCCCGTATCGCCAGCATCCTGCGCTTTGCGGCTGAGCAGGGGATTCAGGTTGACAACCTGCCGTTTCTTTTTACGACGTCTCGTTTTGAATTGATCAAAGAAAAAGAAGAGATCGATCTTCTTAAGATCCTGCTGGATTTTCCCGAGGTGATTCTCAGCTGTGCCGATGCATACGAGCCCCACCGTTTGACGACATACCTTCGTGAAGTGGCTGAGGCGTTTCACCGGTTCTACCACCAGTATCGTGTGATCGGCGACAATAAAGATTTGATGCAGGCCAGGCTTGCGGTCTGCCAAATGGCAAGGATTGTCATTGCCAACGGCTGTTCCGTTTTGGGTGTTTCTGCACCTGAAAAAATGTAAGTTGATTCTTGCTGTGCCGTTGCGTATATTTTATCGAATCGACCAACACAAAAGGATTATCGTCCCATCTCATTTGCTACTCTTTTTCTCAGCCATTCTCTTCTGAATAAAGCGCAAAAAACGGATGCGCTGTCATTTCACAATCGCTTTATCTTTGAACAACTTAGCGCCATTGTTCGTTGATTTTTCACAACGGTTTTTGTAAATTAGAACTTATCCTATAAAGGATCCGGCGTTCTTTTGCCCCCAGCAAAGAGTTGTGAAGTGATGTTTCGAGAAAGGGAAAAGAACCGGTAGACGAGATTCGATACGAAAATCGCCCCGACACAGTTTTCCAATGAGAGTGATTGATCGGATGAAGAATATACTTGTCACTGGCGGTGCAGGATTTATCGGAAGTAATTTCATTCGGTATCTCCTGCAACAGCATCCCGCGTATCGCGTCGTTAATCTTGACCTCCTCACCTATGCAGGGAATCTTGAAAATTTAGAGGGCGTTGACTTAAGCCCCCGGTACGTTTTTGTGAAAGCCGATATTTGTGATAAAGAGGGGGTCGACAAAGTCTTTCGTGAACATGCCATCGATGCAGTTATCCACTTTGCCGCCGAATCGCATGTTGACCGGAGCATTCTGGGGCCTTCAATCTTCGTGCAAACCAATGTTCTGGGAACGAGCACCCTCCTGGAGGCGGCAAGGCAATTTGGTGTGGAGCGATTCGTCCACGTCTCGACCGACGAAGTTTATGGCTCGCTTGGTGCAGCAGGAAAATTCACGGAAAAAACTTCGCTGCATCCCAACAGCCCTTATTCGGCGAGCAAAGCGTCGTCGGATTTACTGGCCCTTGCATACTTTCATACATTCCATACACCAATTATTGTTACTCGATGTTCGAACAATTACGGCCCGTATCAGTTTCCGGAAAAATTGATTCCCCTCATGATTGCCAATGCGTCGAACGATAAACCTCTTCCGGTGTACGGCGACGGCTTACACGTGCGCGATTGGCTGTTCGTCGAGGACCATTGTTCTGCGCTTGACGCCGTGCTGCACAAAGGAAAGGAAGGGGAAGTTTACAATATCGGCGGCAACATTGAAAAGAAAAATATTGAAATCGTTCGGTTGATTTTGCAGGAGCTGAAGAAACCCGAATCGTTAATTACCTTTGTCGAGGACAGGCTTGGGCATGACCGCCGGTATGCGATCGACGCGTCAAAGATTAAGGATGAGCTGGGATGGGGACCAACCCATACCTTTGAAAAAGGGATTCATGAAACAATTCATTGGTACCTCGGCCATAAAGAATGGTGGCAGAGGATCCTGTCCGGTGAATACCAGCAGGTACTACTCGAAGCAGTATGCTGACCGATTGAAAAAGGAATTGGTGTGAAGTGACCGAAACCATTCCTTCAAGAAAAGTGATAAGCGTTGTCGGTGCACGCCCGAATTTTATGAAAGTGGCCCCGCTGCACACGGCTTTTCAAAAGTATCCGTCGATCCTGCATCGCATTGTGCATACCGGCCAGCATTACGATGCGAACATGTCGAAAGTATTTTTTGACGATCTGGAGTTGCCGCACCCCGATGTGTATCTCGGTATCGGTTCGGGGTCGCACGCCGTTCAGACGGCGAAAATTATGGTTGAGTTTGAGAAAATCGTCCTTGCAGAAAAACCGGACATGGTCGTCGTCGTGGGGGACGTGAACTCGACGGTTGCCTGTTCGCTTGTGTGCGCGAAGCTCCTCATTCCGGTAGCTCATGTGGAAGCCGGACTTCGAAGCTTCGACCGCGCGATGCCGGAGGAAGTGAATAGAATTATTACAGACTCGATTGCCGATCTCCTGTTTGTTTCAGAAAGAAGCGGCCTCTTAAATTTACGCGCTGAGGGAATTCCTGATTCAAAAGTATTTTTTGTCGGCAACGTGATGATCGATTCACTCATCCGCTTCAAAGAAAAAGCAGGGCGGTCGGCGATTCGGAAGACGCTCGGTGTCGACGGGAAACAATATGCCCTTGTTACACTGCACCGGCCAAGCAATGTCGATGTCCGGGAAAACCTGACGAGCATTCTTTCAATGCTGGACAAAATTTCGCAGCAGCATACCGTTATCTTTCCCATTCATCCCCGTACCCGGAAAATGATCACTGAGTTCAAACTGGTAGAAAAACTCCGGTTGAATACAAACGTTGTCCTCTGCGAACCGCTCGGCTACTTGGATTTTCTCCGTTTGCTGGAATCAGCTGCATTGGCGATTACCGATTCAGGCGGAATTCAGGAAGAGACGACATATCTCGGAATTCCATGTTTTACCATGCGTGAAAACACTGAACGCCCGGCTACCGTCTCCGAGGGGACGAACACATTGATGGGTTTTGATTACGCAAAGACCGCCGTCGAGGCCGAAGCGGTCTTTCAAGGCAAATACAAAAAAGGAGAAGTCCCTGAGTGGTGGGATGGAAACACAGCAGAGCGAATTATAAAAGTAATGGCAGAGAAACTTTTACTAAACTGAGATGACGACAATGAAATTAAGGCTGTCAAAAAAGCTCTTGTTGATGTTTTGGATAAACTGCGCGGCCGCCGCGTTTTTGCAGGCGCAGCTGAGTGAGAAAAAAGACGACCCATTTTCCCAAAAAGACCAGGTCCAAAGCCAGACGCAATATCAGCAAGGCACGCAGAATCTCAAGACGGCGGTGATGGATGGTCCGGTAGACCCGAAAGAATATATTGTCGGTCCCGGAGACATTTACAGCGTCAATATCTGGATCAGTCCGTCGATCAGCCTGCAGCTTCCGGTAACTCCCGAAGGATCAGTCATTATCCCAACGGTGGGCGAGGTTTCTGTTGCGGGGCTGCATCTTGATCAGGCAAAAAAGAAAGTCGTAGCTGAGATTCGAGAAAAATATATCCACGGGGATGTTACGTTCACTCTTTTGAATCCAAGGGAATTTGCAGTAAGGGTTACCGGTGTCGGCTTCTTTGAGACAACGGTATATGTGCAGGCTACAGAACGAGCACAAGATGCGATAGCCATGGCGAAGAGCGAAACGGATGAACAATTGAAGACCATGAACCAAACTAATACCGTAACACAAACCGCATTACTTTCCAAAGAAAAAATCAAAAAGTTGTCGGTCCAGGGTTCATTGCGAAAAATAATGATTCGTCACAGAGACGGAACAAAGTCAACGGCGGATATAGAAAAATTCATTGCGACAAAGGAAAGCGCGTGTAACCCGCTCCTTCGGGACGGCGATGTTGTTATCGTGCCGGAAAGGAACATTGCAAATGACTTTGTCGGTGTGTATGGTGCCGTCAACGGTGAGGGGGATTACGAGTTTGTTGACGGAGACAGCCTTATGTCGATGATCATGATTGCACGCGGCTGTTCACCGCTGGCGGACAGCAGTCATGTGACTATTTCACGGACCGATGGCTCAGGAAACACGATGCAGACCATTTCCGTGGATATGAAGGCCATCGCGGCAGGCACGTCGCCCGATGTTCCTCTGCAGCGGGGCGACCGGATTGTGGTGAGGGAAAAGATAGAGTTACAGCGTGACTACAAAGTGTCTGTGGAAGGCGAAGTGCTAAACCCGGGATACTATCCCATCACGCGCGACTCGTCAAGACTTTCGGAAATTATACAACTGGCGGGCGGCCTCAAACAAAGCGCGTCTTTGCAGGCGTCGCGCATTATCCGGAATTCCAAGCCAACTGAGGATGCGGAATTTGACCTGCTTGAACGTGCGCGCGGGATGACATCCCAGGAAGACAGCACCTACTTCCGGAACGAAAATGAGATTCAAGTGTCCGGTGAACTCGTCGTCGCAGATTTTGTCTCTCTCTTCGCCAATAATGATAAGACAAAGGATGTCCTTCTTCAGGATGGAGACCGGGTCATCATTGCTCCGAAAGTTCAGACCGTCTATGTCTTCGGCCAAGTCGTACAGCCAGGTCATATTCCGTACAGTAAGAATCAAGGCTACAAATATTACGTGCAGAAAGCGGGGGGGGTGACGGACGATGCGGTGAGCGGAGATATCCGCGTCATCAAGGCAAATTCAAAGCAATGGCTGTCACCTGACGAAACCACCATTGAAGAGGGGGATGATATTTGGGTCCCCAAAGAACCGTACAGGCCATTCAGCTATTACATGCAGCTGTATGGGCAGTTGTTTAGCATCATCGGAACCATCGCCACTGCAGCGGTGCTTGTCGTGCAACTGAAGAAGTGACCTCATCCATCGAGGTCTTCTGAGGAAGGGGATGATAGCCGTGCCTTCAAAGAACCTGCAGGCCATTTACGTATGAAAATTCAGTCAAGTGTCAGCGGTTCTTGGCGGATTCACCACCCATGTTCCGCTGGTTCACGAAGTATAAGAATAGTCGGAATAAAGAAGTAGAAAAAAACTTGGTTAAACAATGACAGAAAATAACGCTGTTCCAACAAACGAATATCGTGTAATCGACCTTTTCTTTAGTTTGTATCGTTGGAAGAAGACCATCTTCTTTTTTACTGCCGTCGCGGCGATTCTCGGACTCATCCTGGCTTTGACCGTTACGCGCTACTACAAATCGGTCGCCAGTGTGATTCCTCCGAAAGAGAGGGATATGATGAGCGGGCTTGCGGGTCTCACATCATTGGCTCGTTCTTTGCCGTCAGGAATTAGCAAGCTTGCCGGCGCCACAGAAGATCCGTTTAATTACGTCGCAATTCTCCGCAGCAGGACGGTCGAGGAAATTACCATCAGGCAATTCAACCTCCTCCATGTCTATAAGATATCGGACAGTTCGATGGAAAAGGCTGCTAAAGTATTTATCGCAAATACGGAAATAGAGTGGACCGAGGATAATACGCTTGAGATACGAGTATGGGATTCAGATGCCCAACGTGCTGCTGACATTGCGAACTTTCTTGTCAACATTCTTAACCAAAGAAGCTACGAATTGCAAACGCAAGAAGCTCGTAACAATAGGATTTTTATTGAGCAACGAGTTCAGCAGAACAAAGAGGATTTGATCCGCACAGAGGATGAACTGCGAAATCTTCAGGAGCGGGAAGGAACGATTGTTGCACCTGGGCCCAATGCGACCGCCATTTCTGCGGTAGCAGAATTATACGGAATGAAGGCGGTCAATGAAATTGAACTCGATGTCCTGAAAAGAAGCGTCGGGGAGACGAACTTGCAGTATATCCAGAAGAAACTTGAAAACGAAATGCTTGATAACAAGCTCAAAAAATTTCCGGAAATAGGGATGGAATCGCTTCGTTTGTACAGAGAGATTGCAATCCAGCAAAAGATCATGGAATTCATTGTCCCGCTGTATGAGCAGGCAAAAGTTGATGAGCATAAGGATGTTCCGGTTGCATACGAACTGGACAAAGCAGTCCCTGGTGAACATCCTGATCGTCCGAAACGGTTGTTCATTGTGGGGGTTGCGACATTTCTCGGTTTCATCATTTCTCTTATTAGGATCATGGTCAGGGAATACTCATCACATTTGAAAGCAAACGCTTCGGATCAATGGGAGGAGTTAATGGCCATAAAGAGGAGCATTTTTCGCCGGAAAAAGACTGATGAACGTCACAGTTAATTCGTCCCACCGAAGCTTCGCCAACGTCCGCTCGTGGCTGGGAGTCGCAATTCTCCTTTTGTATATTATCGTTATCGCCGCTGTTGTATATTTTGATGATCTGCAAATTGTGGGTCGGGGGGAAACAGAGTTACCGACGATCTATAACGTTCGCTTCCTGGGCATCAAGATCCTCGACTCGATCTCCATCCTTCTGACTTTTTTACTTGTTCTGTACCTTATCGTGCACGAACGAGCGATCATCACGCCTTTCCACAAATATATCGCGGTGATTTTTTTAATCTATTGCTATGCAGGGTTGGTCGGGTTTATCTACAGCTTTTTCTACAATTATGACTATCTTATCTGGCTGCAGGATTTCCAGCAAACGTTATACATGACTGCTTTTTTCCTCTTCACCTTTCATTTCCTCGACTCCTTGCGGAAGTGGAAAGTTTTTGCGGTTTGCCTCCTTGCATTTTTAGCGTTGAAAAATGTTCTCATCGCGTACAAAACGCTGGCGGGTATTGGCACAGCGATAGGGGGGTGGGCATTTCGCGCATCCCAAAATGCGGAGTTTACATATTTCCCGATGATGTTTTTTCCCTTCGCCATCCTCATTTTAAAAAGCAAATCTCGACCCTTGAAAATTCTGCTCATTATGTTATCCTTTGTTTATTTGTTTAATTCTCTTCTCGGCATCGTTCGAACCGTGTGGGTCATGCTTATCATTGGTACTGTTTATCTGTTGACACAGCTTGATAAAAAGTCGCGCATAACGCTGATGCTTTCGTTCACAACGGTTTTAGCTACCTGCCTAGGTGTGGTTGCAGTTCTCTACCCTAAGTTTTTGGCATTGGCATGGAACTACAAATTCGCGTCTATTTTTGTGTGGTCTGTTGAAGGAGACCGTTCAAACGCAACTCGTACTCTGGAAATAATAAACGTTACCAATTACGTTTTCAGAAACTTTGCTTTCTTACAGGGGATGGGGCTTGGTGCCTGGTGGGACGATAGTGCAAGAAGGCTGCTTCCGGATATGGGTGCCGGTTATTTGTACAAGACAAGATTTTACAAAACTCACTTGTGGTATCTTACACAATTGTTGAAGCTGGGAGCCGTCGCGACGGCTGTTTATTGGTTTTATGTCTACAGAATTTTCCAGCGAATCGCCGTTCAGATTCGCAGACTTTCCTGGGATCGGTGGGAAAAATGCGTTGTGATGGGTATGAATATCGGCTTGCTCTGCGCTTTCGTATCGAGCGCAGACTTTGTCCGCCTGTTCCTTATGATAGGGGTGAATATTGGTCTGACGGCGCGTTTTCTTCAGATGGAGATAAATGGTTTGTCAATTGAGAAAGTGGGTGTGGTGTGAAGCTAATCCTGCAGCCGATTTGGAGAAAAATCATTGGTAACAGCGTTCCCCTCTTGGCCGTTCGTGTCATATCAAAGCTTGCGACAATTGCCGTCATGGTTTTTGCCGCACGCGGCCTTGGCAAAAGTGCGTTCGGTATATACAGCACGATTCTCGCCGTGACTTCCCTTTCCGGCGTTCTTTCGGATTTTGGACTTGTTTTTCCGACCATTCGCTCGATCGCCAAGCGAGATGTCGGAGAACAACAAGAAGTCGCAGCAACATTTTCTGCCAGGTTGTTCTGGAGCATCACTGCACTTTCGGCAACCGTCATAGCAGGAATCGTCCTTCAAATCCCCATGTTTGTGATTTTGCTTTTTGCCGTTAGCTCCATCTTGGATGTTTCCGCAACCGCGCTGATCCGCTCTTTTGAAGGGAAACAAGAGATGAACACGGTAACGCTTTATACATTTGTTGAGCGGGCGGTGTTTTGCGCTCTTGTTTTAGGGGCACTATGGAGTTTTGGAACGCTGGAAGCCATTGCAGTGGCAACATGTATTTCCTACGGATTGATGTTTTTTTTTGCACTTCTTCTTTTCCAGAAGCGCTTTGGATTTTTGCAGCTTTATTTTTCGCGGAAGAGTTTAAAAGAATATACCGTGATAGGGCTCCCATTTTTTATTACCGTTGTTTGTAGTGTAGTGTACTATAAAGCCGATACACTCTTGCTAAGCATGTTCCGAAGCAATAGCGAGGTAGGGATATATAACGCCGCGATGCGTGTTATCGAAGCGCAGCTGTTTATCCCGTTGACGATGATGGCAACGATACTGCCTGCGCTTTCGAGGCTTCATCATGACGCCGACCCTGCTTTCGTCACGGTACTGAAGCGCTCCTTCGTGATTTTTGGAGCCATCGGTTTGCTCATCGCAATATTTCTGTTTACCACCGCGCCGATACTCGTACCGATGTTGTTTTCTTCATCCTATCAAGATGCTGCAGCAGTATTGCAGGTCCTTTCGTTAATGTTGACGTTTTACTTCATTAATTATCTGGTGTTTCAGAGCTTTATCGCCATTCACAAAGAGATTATTTTTACCGGCATTATGTTCTTTTCTGCGGCCGCGAGCATTGTCGGCAATATTATTGTAATTCCCCGGTATGGATACCTCGGTGCTGCATGGATGCGCGTGCTCATTGAAACTCTTTCCTGTGTAGCGGCAACTCTCATATTGATATGGGAGGTAAGGCGGAGAGACTCGCCTATGCAAAGAGGTTAACTGCTTGGTGTGCTGAGTGGAGGCCGACCAATGTTATTGGAAGCTGGATCAAGAATGAAAGTCGGAGTACAGATCGCAATTCCCAAAAGGCCTGCTTGTATCTCAAGTCCATTCTGCTTTATTTTCAATCGGCGGATATCGCTGTGATAATGTGTCCTAGACTTTAACGGCTGCGAACGACGTGAGAAGATTTTCGACAAGACGGCACTCACTCTTCTTATGGAACACTACGGCGTATGTGAGAAGGAAAATTTGCTCGCAATCCGCAGCCTAATTGATTATATTTCTTAAATTGAATGTTCTCGGATCATTGGAATCAACGGAACTGAATGAGACGGTACAAGCTTGTGAAACATAAGGGGGTTTACCCCAGTCTCGCAATCGAGTCTCTATATAATGCGAAGGTTGTATCCCGGGATAAAGAGAAAGAATATCTACCCGTCTCTTTTCATCTCGCGGGCTAAGAAGAAGGCGGAGAAGCAGTTGCGCAGATTCGGGGACGAAGCTTCAGGTCGTTTTGTGTTATGCGGGATGTTTTTGTCGAAAGATAAATCGTGAAGCTTCTTTTTAAAAACGGAAGGCCTGGTCATATGTCGGACACGCAAGATGCAAAAATCATACGAAATGTGTCGTTAGTTTGTACGGTATACAACGAGGGGGAAAGCATTCGCGAATTCCTGCAATCCGTCATTTCGATGTCTCGTTACCCCGAAGAATTGATCATCGTTGATGGCGGGTCAACCGATTCTACAGTAGAGAAAATTAATTCGATTGCTAAAAATAATTCGAGTCTGAACATCAAATTGATTCAGAGCGAAACCAGAATAAATATTGCCCGGGGCAGAAATATTGCGATTTCAAGCGCTCAACATGAAATTATAGCTGCAATAGACGCAGGATGTATTCTTGATCAAGAATGGCTGAAGAATATTGTTAGCCCGCTAATAGAGAACGAAGAGGTTGATGTGGTGGGGGGATGGTCGGAAGCAATTGCTGAAACAGAGTTCGGGAAAAAAGTTGTTGATATTGAGTCATCATCAATCGATAACGAAAATCCGGACACGTTTCTGCCATCCTCACGCTCGATCGCATTCAGAAAGAAATGCTGGGCAAGCGTCAACGGATATCCAGAATGGCTGACATTGTCTGCTGAAGATACTTTGTATGACCTTGAATTAAGAAAAGCTGGGTTTAAATTTTATTTTCAACCGAGTGCAGTGGCCAGATGGAAGGTCCGGCCGAATATGAGGTCGCTGGTTTGGATACGATACTCTTGGGGTCGAGGCGAAGGTGAAGCCAGAATATACACGTTGAAATATTTGGCCAGGTGCGCGACGCTTCTTTGCCCGTTATTTTTTTTCTTTACGAAGAAGAGGTTTAAATATTTTGGCATAAGATATTTGTTGTATGTTTCTCTGATTACGGGATGGATTGTAGGATTGTACAGGGGAGTCTTTGTTGTATCGCCTCAGACACAGACACTATGGAAAAGCCAAACATCCTCATTATAAAACTTGGCGCGATTGGCGATGTGGTCAGAACGACTCCGTTACTTCGCGTCTTAGACGGGAACATTATTTGGGTGACAGGAGCTGAATCGGCACCCTTGCTTCCTGAAAAAGGTTCGCTGAAAAAGACGACCAGTTTAGACCCCTCGAATTTTGAATCGATGGAATTTGATCTCGTTGTGAGCTTGGATGACGACCGCGAAGCGGCGAATCTTGCTTCCAGCGTAAAGGCAAAGAACATCGTTGGGTCTATCGTCGACGCGCAGGGGAGAATATCATACACGCCATCGTCAGCAGAATGGTTTGATATGGGGCTGATTTCTACTTTCGGAAAAGAAAGAGCTGATGAACTAAAACTGAGGAATACGAAGACATATCAGGAAATGCTGTTTACCATGCTCGGCAGAAAATTTAACGGCGAGGAATATGATATGAGGCCGCCCGAGGCTTGTCCTCATACGGGCATCAAGATCGGGATCGAACAAAGGGCCGGAACAAGATGGCCGATGAAACGTTGGAATCAATACGATAAAGTCTTTCAGGCTTTGACCAGCGAAGGTTATGATGTCGTTTTTTTTGAAGACCGTCAACACATCCAAGATTATGTGAATGATATCAATCAATGCGATGTTGTTCTGACCGGAGATACTCTTGGTATGCATATTGCTCTCGCATTGAAGAAAAAGATTGTCGCCTTGTTCATATGTACGAGCTCCGTGGAAATTTATGATTATGACAGATTAATAAAAATAACGAGCCCCTTATTGCATCAGATTTTCTACAGGAAAGATTATATCGCTGATGCCGTCGATGCCATAAAATTTGATGATGTTTATTCCGCCGTGAAAAGTCAAATAAGTAAAATTCACGATCGTTAGAACGGAATATAAATTCAAACAGGCACAACGGACAATATAAAAGAGGGGGCGAAGCAATGATTTGTTTTCCATATTTCCGCATGACATTCCTCTCTGCCAAAAATAAACAGGGGGATATATGCGAAGGTCCGTTATCACTAGAATATTAACGGTCGGATCATACCCTCACGGGGAAAAAATGGCGGTCTCGCCTGGAAAGGTGTGCTCCGATTTCTGCAAAAAAGTTATCCTCATTTCAGAGATGGCTGTTGATATGGCTGCCCAATGGTTGAATTCTGGAAATTACGGAAAGAATAAACAGTTAATACGATGAGCAAACGATGCAGATGTTGTCGGCAATACTATGATTGAAAATCGCGATATTGTTGTTTTCTGCGGCGATTGGAATAAATTCCCTTCAAATGTTCAACATATCGTCGAGATTCTTGCAAGAAAGAATCGCGTTCTCTGGGTGAGCGGCCTGGGATTACGCAAGCCGCGCTTACGGTTATACGACCTGAAAAGGATCCTTGAGAAAATCAGAAAGATAGTGACGCAACATCTTCCATCAAGCCCCTCTTTACCAGTTGTTGAATTTCACCCATTCATCATTCCTTACTACGACACTCGAATAATCAGAACCATGAATGATAGAATGGTGCATTCAGCAATTAAAGCGAAGATGAAAGAACTGCATTTTCGAGACCCGATCCTGCTGCCGACAACACCCGTTGTAAGCGGTGTCGTGGGTACACTTGGTGAAACCTCATCTCATTACCTGTGTGTTGACGACTACAGTCAGTTCGAGGGAAGTTATCGCAGTGTGCCGGAGATGGAAGAAGAAATGCTGAGTAAAGTTGACAGCTGTTTCGCAGTATCCGACCATCTTTTGCAAACACGAAAACCGCAACGTGGCAGCTCCTACTATTTGCCGCAAGGAGTGGATGCTGAACACTTCGAAAGCGGCCTCGGAATGATCCCGGCGGAATTTGATAAGATACCGAAACCGATCGTCGGCTTTTTTGGGCTTGTGGCTCCATGGATCGACCTGAATCTCATAGTCCATTGCGCTCATGCCTACCCCGAGGCGTCTTTCGTTCTTATAGGACGGCCAAGTACGGACATCTCGGTACTCAAAGAAGCGGAAAATGCATATTTCCTCGGCGAGGTTCCCTACAAGCTGTTGCCGGCCTACGCTCAGGCCTTCAATGTTGGCCTCATTCCGTTTATTATCAACGACCTTACTGTCGCAGCGAATCCGCTCAAGCTGCTGGAATACTTCTCGCTAGGAATTCCCGTAGTTTCCACCGATCTTCCCGAAGTGAGGAAATTTAAGGATTTCGTCAACATCGCAAAATCGAATGAACACTTCGTCGATTTGATCCGCAAGGCTCTTCAAGACACAAGTAAGGAGAAAAGAGATGCCCGGCAAAATCTAGCACAACAGTTCTCGTGGAATTCTATTACTGAACATGTTTCTGAAATCATTGATAGAATCGACGGGGAGAAACGTTCAGGGATTAAAGCATCCAAGGCCGGAGTAAATATATGATTGCGCTGATAACGGTGTAAGCATGCTTTTCTTTGCCATGACCGGCAAGATGCAGCAAGCAGAGACAGGATAACGCAAGGGACGAATGATACAGCTGCTCTATATCGGATTCAAGTACGACTATGGAAAGCCGGAGCGAGGACACAGTTTCGAGTACGTAAATTTTTATGAGACACTCGCTCGGATGAACGGCTACACGGTGACCAGTTTCTACTACGACGAAGTAATGCGTGAGGTGGGGCGGCGTGCAATGAACGCTCGCCTTCTGCGGCTGGTTAATGAGATAAAGCCGGATGTGTGTTTTTTCACACTGTTCACCGATGAAATTGATAAACAAACAATACGCACGATCACCGAGGAGAGCGGCGCTGTAACACTGAACTGGTTTGGCGACGATCATTGGCGGTTTCGAACGTATTCATGCCATTGGGCTCCGTTCTTCCGGTGGGTCGTCACAACCGATGCGCGGGCTGTTGAGAAGTACCGCGCTATCGGATGCCAGAATGTTGCGAAGACTCAGTGGGCGTTTAATCCATCGCAATATAAATCATACGACCTCCCGCAAGAATGCGACGTGGCCTTTGTGGGACAAGTTCATTCGAGCAGGAAACGCATCATCCAGTCATTGTCTCGCGCCGGCACACACGTTTCCTGCTGGGGGAGGGGCTGGCCAAACGGCCGGATCTCCCTGGAGAAGATGGTCAAAGTTTACTCGAGCAGCAAGATCAACCTTAATTTCACGGAAAGCTCGATGGATTTCAAGTGGAAGCCTGTAGCAAAGATGTTTCTGACTCGCCGACTGGATGATTCTATCCGGTTGAATTCACCAGGAGAAATTATCGACAGCCTCCGCGTCCTCATGACGAACCCTCGGGCGCAGATTAAAGGGAGGAATTTTGAGATCCCCGGTGCGGGCGGTTTCTTGCTGACAGAACATGTTGATGGTATCGAAGAATACTTTGTGCCAAATTCTGAGATTGCAGTTTTCAATGGACTCGACGATTTGGTGGATAAGGTTCGTTACTACCTTTCGCATGAATCAGCGCGGGAAGCAATGAGAATTGCGGGACATCAGCGAGCACTTCGCGATCACACATTTGAAAAACGCTTTACAGACATTTTCCGACTGATGGGTCTCGGCCATTAATCCCCATCAACATCACTCTTGCCGATTTTGCAGTCAGTGGCGTTGCTCTTCAGGCCGCATGCTGTTCGGCGGTGATTGAACTCGTTTTGAAAGGAATGAAAGTCATTGATAGTTGAAGCATTGTTTTGGGTTTCCGTATTCCTTATGCTGTATACATATTTTTTCTATCCAGGCATCCTTTTTTTGATGGTCGGGATGAAACCCCGCCAGAAATCCCCGGCAGCAATAAACGAGTTGCCCTCGGTCTCAGTGGTGATCTCTATGTACAATGAGGAAAACGTCCTCGGCGAAAAGCTGAAAAACCTTGGGGCGATAACATATCCCAAAGATAAAATAGAGTTTATTTTTGGGTCCGACGGTTCAAACGACAGGACAAATGAAATTCTAAAGGAATCCGCTTCGCCCAATATCCATCCACATATATTTTTGAATCGGCGCGGGAAGTCAGCGGTGCTCAACGATCTAGTTCCAAATGCGCATGGTGAAGTCGTGGTTTTCTCCGACGCCAATACGTTCTATTTACCTGACACGATCCAAAAACTTGTAGGACGCTTTTCTGACAAGAGTGTAGGCGCTGTCTGCGGTGAACTGGTTCTCGAGTCAGACACAAGGACGGCAGGCGGGATCGGAGAGTTTTCGTATTGGGCATATGAGACATATCTCAAACGGCTGGAAAGCAATTTTCGCACAGTCTTGGGTGCAACGGGGGGGGTATACGCAATCCGAAGAGCGTTGTACAAGCCGCTTCCGACTTCTAAAGCTGTTACCGATGATTTTCTCATACCCCTGGAAATTCTGAGAAAAGGCTATTGTGTAAAATACGAACCGGCTGCAATTGCATTTGAAAGGTCGACCGATTCCATCAGAGGTGAATTTAGGCGCAAAGTGCGCATCGGCGCCTCAAATTTCAATGGGATACCGGAATTCGCTTCTCTTTTGCACCCGCGGAATGGGTTCGTGGCTTTTGCCTTGTGGTCTCACAAAATTTTTCGCTGGTTCGCGCCTTTTCAGCTGATCGTTATTTTTGGGGCGAGCGTTCTCCTGGCAATGAGCTCTTCTTTCTATGCGAGCGCTGTTTTTCTGCAAATAGGTTTCATGATTTTAGCTTTTTTAGGTTTTGTTTCCGAAAAAACTAACATGCATATTGGTATATTGAATTTTCCGTATTATTTTGTGTCAATGAATTTAGCCCTGTTTGTGGGCTTTGTTAAATCTGTAATGGGCAGACAGAAGTCAACCTGGGAGATTGTTCGTTAATCCCTGCATTTATGAGCGAAAGAGCACAGCTTATACTGATCGATTTTTTTGCCATCAATTTTGCATGGTGCTTCTATTACCTGTTCAGAGTCAGAAGCGGTGTGACGGCCATGAGTGTTAACCCGGACTTCTTTATGCCGATGGCTCTCATTTTGGTCTATTGGGCTTTCATTTTTATCTTCTTCGGACTCTATCGTCCCTGGCATGCAGCATCACGAACGGATGAATTCACTTCATTGCTTAAAGCGATCAGCATCGGTTGTCTCATTTTATTTTTTGTCATTTTTGTGGATGACGCCGGTGTTGTCAAGACAAAAATCAGTTCGCGCATGCTTGTTCTTGCCTACTGGGGAATTATGGTCATAACAACCGGTACGGGGAGAATGCTTTACCGCACGGCTCGCCGTCGATTGCTAACCGCTGGCGTCGGTTTGCGTAATGCCCTCATCGTGGGATGGAATGATAAGGCAAAAGACCTTTACGATCTTGTCTTGCTCCATCCGGCGTTAGGCTACCGCGTGATCGGTTTTGTCAAGCTTGACAAACGCAAAAGCGGCGTTGAGTACAAGGGACGGCACTTGCTCGGAAGCGTCGACGATCTGCCGTCTCTCATCGGCCGCCACGGCGTAAAGGATATCCTTATAGCTCTTGAATCTGCAGACCATGATAAACTGCTGGACGTCATCTCTCATTGTAACGGGCACGACGTGAGCATGAAAATCCTGCCGGACATGTACGATATTATCAGCGGTCAAGCGCGGACGAACCAGATATATGGATTCCCTCTGATCGAAATCATGCCGGAGATTATGCAGCCGTGGGAACAGAGCATGAAACGGCTGACGGATATTTTTGCATCGCTCATCATTCTATTTTTCTCTTCGCCGCTGTGGGTTCTGATTTCGATCGCAATAAAAATGGACACTCCCGGTCCGGTTGTCTATAGCCAGGAGCGTGTCGGAAAAGACGGGAAAATATTTAAGATGCATAAATTCCGCTCAATGCGTTCAGATGCCGAGAAAGAATCGGGACCGGTGTGGGCTCCTAAGAATGATAAGCGTGTGACAAAAGTTGGAAGGTTTTTGCGGAATTCGCGCCTTGATGAAATTCCCCAATTTATTAACGTGCTCGATGGCGACATGAGCCTTGTCGGACCGCGCCCCGAACGCCCGTATTTTGTGGATAAGCTCTCAAGGGAAATCCCCCTGTATCACCGGAGGCTCAAAGTCCGTCCTGGGATCACCGGTTGGGCGCAAATCAAGCAGGGCTACGACAGGACGATTGATGATGTGCGGTCAAAGGTCCGGTTCGATTTGTTTTACATCGAAAATATGTCCTTTCGAATGGACATTAAGATAATTTTATATACATTCTATGTCATGTTGATGGGGAAAGGCCATTGATTCACATTTATTGAATATGCCCAAAGCACTCGTCATAACGCCCACGTATAACGAAGCCGTTAATTTGCCGGCGCTCATCCCTCAGGTGCTTCACCAGTCGACCGATATTGAAATTCTCATCATCGATGACAATTCACCGGACGGAACGGCCGCAATTGTAAAAGACTTTCAGCGGACGGACCCGCGCGTCCATCTTATCGAACGTCCTCGTAAGATGGGGCTTGGGACTGCATACGTCACGGGTTTTAAATTTGCAATCGAACACAAGTATGATTATGTGTTTGAAATGGACGCGGATTTTTCGCACAACCCTAAAGAACTTCTCAACTTTCTTTTGAAGATTCAGGAATATGATCTTGTCATCGGGTCCCGGTACATCCGCGGAGTGAGCGTTGTGTACTGGCCATTTCGGCGCCTGCTCCTAAGTTATTTTGCGAACTTATATACACGGGTCGTCACAGGTTTGCCAGTGAAGGATGCAACCGCCGGATTTAAGTGCTACCGTCGCGAAGTTCTGGAGAACATCAACCTCGACGAACTCCGGTCCAACGGATATGCGTTTCAAATTGAAATGAACTACAAGGCCTGGAAAAAAGGCTTTCGCCTTTGTGAAATCCCCATTATTTTTGTCGACCGCGATCGAGGCGTCTCAAAGATGTCGAAGAACATTGTCTATGAAGCTGCTTTTATGGTCTGGAAACTAAAGCTTCGCAGCTTTTTCAATTTGCTGTAACCTCTCGCCATGGATGTTTCAATCATCATCGTCAATTACAATGTACGCGATTTCCTCAAGAACGCGCTTGTTTCCGTCTTCAGGGCGCTTGAGGGGATGGACGGTGAAGTGTTCGTTGTCGATAACGCTTCTGACGACGGCAGCAGCGATATGGTCCGCCAGAGTTTTCCAAGTGTTCGATTGATCGCGAATAACGCCAACGTCGGGTTCGCCAAAGCGAATAACCAGGCTCTCTCGATGTCTTCGGGAAACTACCTGTTGCTGTTGAACCCCGATACCATTGTACAAGAAGATACCTTCCGTACCCTTATTAATTTTTTTGAAGCAAACGGCGACGTCGGGATGGCCGGATGCAAAATCCTGAATCCGGACGGAACGCTGCAGCTCGCCTGCCGCCGAAGTTTCCCTACGCCATGGGTGGCGTTTACGAAAGTCTCAGGGTTGAGCTCTGTCTTGGGTTCAACAAAGCTTTTCGGAAAGTATAATCTGACGTACCTTGATCCCGATGAAAGCTATGAAGTCGATGCCATCAGCGGTTCGTGCATGATGATTCGCCGCGAAGTGTACGACGCCATTGGAGGTCTGGACGAAAGCTTCTTCATGTACGGAGAGGACCTTGATTGGTGCTACCGCGTCCAAAAGGGAGGGTGGAAGGTATTTTATGTTGCAGATACAAAAATCATACATTACAAAGGGGAGAGCACGCGCAGAAGCGACATTGATGAGTTAAGTCTTTTCTATAAAGCGATGAGGCTCTTTGTTCGCAAACATCACCAGGGTCCGCTCCTGTTCGAGTCCATTATCGAAATGGCGATCGACGCACGAAGGATTGTCGCTGCGCTGATGAGGTACGGCAAACCTTTCCTTGTCTCCATTTTTGATTTTTGCATTGTTCTCGCGACAATCCTTTTTGCTGCATATGTGCGTTCGGGGAGATTTTTATCGTTTCCTGCGTATGCGTACCCATGGGCGCTCCTCGTTCCTTCGGGTATCGTCGCTGCCTCATTATTCTTTGCCGGATCATACTCAAGCAGGAAACTGTCTGTCTCTCGTTCATTCAGCGCTGTGTTTTTTGCCTTTGTGCTCATCTCCGCGCTCACTGCATTCCTTAAGAGTTTTGCTTTCAGCCGTGTGATCATGATTATTTCCGGAGTGCTAAGTGTTTTTTTGATCCCGGGGTGGAGACTGGTGATCCGCTTGATTGGTGCAGGGAGTTCACAATCACGGAAGACTCTTTTCGGCAGAAAGACGTTGATCGTCGGTACCGGCCAGACCGGGCAGGAAGTGTTGAAAAAACTGCGCGGCAAACCGGGCGATGGCTACGACGTGGTCGGATTTATCGATGTAAACCGCCAGCGGCTGAATCAGAAAATCCTCGATGTCGAAATTCTGGGCAGCGTTGATACCATCGGAAAAGTCATTAACGATTATAGGATCGACGACGTGATTTTTTCGACGGACGCAATTCCGTACTCGACCATCCTCTCCGTGATCAGCAAGAGCAGGAACCGGATGGTGGAGTTCAAGCTTGTGCCGAATTCCCTCGAAGTCATTATTGGAAAATCGCACATCGACCAATTGGACGAAATTCCGTTCATCGAAATTCAGTACAATATTGACAGGCCGATGCACCGGGTAACGAAACGTGCCATTGATATCCTTGTATCCATTTTTCTTTTGATTTCATGCGCTCCTTTTGTATCTTTGAGCCGTCTACTGTTTCGCTCACAGCCGTCCGCCTTTTCATCAGCAGTCATGGCGATGCCGAAAGTGCTGGTCGGTTCGATGTCCCTCATCGGCCGTCCGTCCGGCGGCGCTGATTCTCGTGCTTCGTTCACCCACAACGGAATCTACCTTGGAAAGCCCGGCATCACGGGCATCGTCCAGATCCATTCCGACCGGTTGATAAGCAATGAAGAGCGGGAACAGTACGAATTGTACTATGCGAAAAACCAATCGCTGATGCTGGATTTTGAAATTGTCGTGAAAGCAGTTGTGAATTCGATCCGCCGCAGCGTATAAACTCACGGGAGCGTGTATGGGAAAAGTTGTTTTGGATTTTGAAAAACCGGTTGTGGAGCTTGAGCAGAAGATCGAAGAGATGAGGAAACTATCCGACAACCTCGATATCGCCGATGAAATCACAACCCTGGAGAAAAAAGTGAGTCAACTTCGTGAAAATATTTTTTCGAACCTTACGCGGTGGCAGAGGGTCCAACTCGCCCGCCATCCCGAGCGCCCCTATACGCTCGATTATATTAGTATGATGACGACAGGATTTATCGAATTGCATGGGGACAGGCTCTTCGGCGACGACAAATCGATCGTGGGAGGCTTTGCGAAGCTGGACGACCAGACCGTGATGATGATCGGCCATCAGAAAGGGAGAGATACGAAATCCAACTTGTTCAGGAACTTTGGAATGCCCCAGCCCGAAGGATACCGCAAAGCACTTCGTCTGATGAAGCTTGCGGTGAAATTCGGCAAGCCGATCATCACCCTGCTGGACACACCCGGCGCATATCCGGGGATCGAAGCAGAAGAGCGGGGGCAAGCAGAGGCGATCGCGCGCAACCTTTTTGAAATGTCTCATCTTCCTGTTCCGATCGTTGTTGTTGTCATTGGTGAAGGGGCCTCGGGCGGGGCGTTGGGGATCGGGGTTGGGGACAGGATCCTGATGCTGGAGAATACATGGTATTCTGTCATTGCTCCTGAATCGTGTTCCAGTATTCTATGGCGGAGTTGGGAGTATAAGGAACAGGCTGCCGAGGCACTGCGCCTGACGGCCCGCGATCTCCTCGAGCAGAAAATTATCGATAGAATTGTTCCGGAGCCGCCCGGCGGTGCACATCGCAATCCCCAACAGGCTGCGACAGTATTAAAAGACACGCTGATCGAAGAGCTTCGTCCCCTAAAAAAAATGAAACCGGAAAAACTCATCGAGAGGAGAATAGAGAAATTCAGCGTCATGGGTGCCTGGAATGAGTAATTCGCCGATTACGTTTATCTCCGATGTCCGCGTTCGTTACGCCGACACGGACCAAATGAAGTTTGTCTATTACGGCAAGTTCTTCGAATATTTTGAGCAGGGGAGGTCCGATTTGCTCCGGCATATCGGAATGCCGTACCCCGAAATTGAAGCGATGGGCATTTATCTCCCGGTCATCGAAGCCGGCTCGAAATACAAACGGTCCGCTCGGTACGACGACCTCCTGCATATTGAAACGTCGTTGAATGATATCCCGATTGCGAGGGTCAGGATCGAATACCGCGTTCTGCGTGACGGTGAAAATGAACCGATCGCGGAAGGATTTACCGTGCACAGTTTCATCAACGCTCATACGGGTAAGCCGACGCGTGCGCCCATGAAATTTGTGGAGGTTCTTGAAGAAGCATTTAAGAAAAGCAAACCGAAGGGAGCGACGAATGGTAAAACAGGAATTGCTTAATATTCTTTGTTGTCCGAAATGCAAAGGCAGCCTCGACTACAAGCCTCAACAAAAGACGTTGACATGCAAGAAGTGCGGCAAAGTCTATGAAGTGAAAGACGACATTCCCATCATGCTGGTCGATGAAGATGAGCATTGACCTTCTTCACGACAGTAAGATCGGCAGGTTGATCGAGCAGGCACTCCAGGAAGACATCGGGTTCGGGGATGTTACGAGCGAATCATTAATTCCCGAAGACCAGTTTGGCCGTGCGATTCTCCTGGCAAAAGAGAACGGCGTGATTTCCGGAATGGAGCTTGCCGGGATTGTCCTGCAGTATGCAGACGGCGGAAATTCCGTGACGGCCCGCGTGAAAGACGGCGATTTTGCATCTGCTGGAAATGAGCTTGCGGAGATTCACGGGTCTGTTCGCGGAATTCTTCTGGGCGAACGGGTTGCTCTCAATTTTTTACAACGCATGTCCGGTATCGCGACCCTTACCCATAAATATGTTCACGCCGTCGCAGGGACTCAAGCAAAAATCACCGATACCCGCAAGACGGCGCCCGGGCTTCGCATGCTGGATAAAAAGGCCGTCCGTGACGGCGGAGGTGTCAATCACAGGTTTGGCCTCGACCAGATGGTCTTGATCAAAGACAACCATATTGCAGCGGCAGGCAGCATTGCCAACGCCCTCACGAAGTGCAACTACTACGTTAGTGAACAAAACCTGCAAGTGAAAATCGAGCTCGAGGTGACCTCTCTCAGCCAGGTTGAAGAAGCCCTGGCGTGCGGCGGTCTCGATAGAATTATGCTGGACAATTTTGAGCTTGAACCGATGGCGAAAGCGGTGCAGCTGATCGATCATGTCGTCGAGGTTGAGGCATCCGGCGGCGTCACTCTGCAAACGGTTAAAACCATCGCAGATACCGGGGTAGACTTTATTTCCGTCGGTGCGCTGACGCATTCCCCGAAGGCGCTCGACATATCCCTCGAGCTGGTCTCCTAAATATGTTCTCCCAAATAAAGCGGCTTGGCGCAGACACGGCCATCTACGGCATCAGCACAATTGTCGGCCGCTTTCTCACATTTCTTCTCGTTCCGTTTTATACCAACGTTTTAACGACGTCACAATACGGAATTGTTGCAAATGTCTATTCCTACCTGGCGTTTTTGAATGTCATCTACAATTACGGAATGGAATCGGCGTATTTCCGTTACGCCTCCGCGCTTGAAGAGGGAGACGAAAAAGAGAAATTCAGCACGCCCTTTATCTCGATCACAATAACATCGCTTCTTTTTTCAGGACTGATTATTGCATTTGCCGTTCCGTTGACGCACGTCTTCTTGATCAGCGAAAGCCTCTACCGGATTCTCTATTACAGTGCCGGCATTCTTTTTTTTGATGCGCTGGTGATCGTGCCTTTTGCTTCCTTGCGTTTGGCGCGCCGCCCAAAATTTTTTGCAACATTGAAGATCGTCAACATCGCTTCGAACGTCGCCTTTAACATTGCCTCATTGCTATGGTTGAAGTGGGGAGTGGAGGGGATATTTCTCAGCGGACTCGCTTCATCGGTGCTGACGTTCGTTCTCATGATTCCCCACATTATGCGCAGCTCTTCATGGAAATTTTCTGGTCATCTGTATTCTGCCCTCCTAAAATTCGGCTTGCCGTATGTTCCGGTCGGCCTTTCGGGCATGGTGCTCCAGGTGATCGACCGCCCGATGCTGAAAGCGTTTACAAACGACAGCAACGTCGGCATTTATCAGGCGAATTACCGGCTGGGAATTTTCATGAACCTCGTAACGTCGATGTTCGACTATGCCTGGAAACCGTTTTTCCTTTCCCACGCGAAGGACGACAATGCAAAAGCGCTCTTCGCCAGGGTGCTGACATACTTTCTTTTGGTCATGAGCGGGATATTTTTAGTCCTCTCGTTTTTCATTTCCGATGTTGTCCGGATTAGAATTTTCGGCAGGCATATCATCCACCCCGATTACTGGAGCGGGTTGGGCGTGGTTCCCGTTGTGCTGCTCGCGTACATTTTTGGGGGAATCTCGATTCATTTTAATGCCGGGATTTTCATCGAAAAGAAAACTGCATACCTTCTTCCGACATCGATCCTTGCTGCTGTCTCAAACATCGTCGCAAATTTCTTTCTCATCCCGAAATACGGCATCATGGGTGCCGCATATGCCACGTTAATTGCGTACGCACTCTCGGCCTTTGTGATGTATTTTATCGTTCAAAAATTTTACCGAATCGAATACGAATTTGGAAGGATATTGAAGCTGGCGCTCTCGGTCGCCGTCGTCTATCTCCTTGAAATCGGCTTCGTAAACTATGGATTCGAATCCTTCCCCTTGAGGGTCGGACTGATTTGCCTCTGGCCGGTTGTTCTCTTTCTTTTGAAGTTTTTTAACGAGGGGGAATTATCGCGCATGGCCGGATTCTTTTCCGGGAATAGCCGGTTACTCGGATAATTCACTCAGTCGATTCGCCTTCACGATTTTACATTTTCTCTGGATATTCAGATGAGACGAAGATCGTTGTCAACGCTTACCATCCCTGGTATGGTCCTGGCGTTATTGTCCGTCGCCGGCACATCGTTGTCCGACGATGGATACACGTTGTGGATGAAGTACAAGAAAATTGATGATGCACAACGATTATCGCAGTATCGACACGAGATCTCGACGGTCATTGTTTCAGGCACGTCGGAGACATGCCAAATAATCCGCGATGAACTAAAGAATGGATTACACGGCCTGCTCGCAAAAGAGGTTTCTTTTGCATCGGCCATCAACGGAAAGAATACACTCCTTATCGGCACCCCCGTAAGTTCGGACATCGTAAATAAAATGGGTTACACCTCTCTTCTTCAGTCATTAGGAAAAGAAGGGTATCTGCTGAAGTCTGCCGAGATACACGGGACTAAATTAATAGTCATAGCTGCCAATGAGGACATCGGATTACTCTACGGGACATTCCATTTGTTGCGACTCATCCAAACTCATCAAGCACTCGATTCGCTTGACGTTAGCTCAAAGCCGAAGACGCAATATCGTCTTCTCGATCACTGGGACAATTTGGATGGGTCGATCGAACGCGGTTATGCAGGCAAGTCTTTGTGGAAGTGGGATGACCTGCCAAAGAAGATCGATCCGCGGTACCGCGATTACGCGCGTGCAGCCGCTTCCATCGGAGTAAATGGTTCAGTTCTAAATAATGTGAATGCCGACCCACGGATCATCGATGCGGAACATCTCTCAAAAGTAGCGGCGCTGGCCGACTTTTTTCGTCCCTACGGTATCCGCGTTTTTTTATCGGCAAACCTTGCCTCGCCGATGTCTGGCAAATTTGAATTAGACGGAGACAGAAACGGCGGGATTGGAAGCCTCGCAACATCAGACCCCCTGGATTCCAATGTCCGCGCATGGTGGAAAAACAAAACACAGGAGATCTACAAACTTATTCCCGATTTTGGCGGTTTCGTGGTCAAAGCAAATTCCGAGGGAATGCCCGGTCCCCAGGATTACGGCAGAACACACGCGGATGGCGCTAATATGCTGGCAGAAGCGCTCAAGCCGTACGGCGGCATCGTGATGTGGCGGGCCTTCGTCTATGACCCGGATGTTGACGCTGACCGGGTAAAACGAGCATACAAAGAGTTCGTCCCGCTCGACGGAAAATTTCTACCGAAGGTTTTTATTCAGGCGAAGAACGGGCCGCTCGACTTCCAGCCTCGAGAACCGGTTCAGCCTCTTTTTGGTGCAATGCCGAAAACACCGCTGATGCTTGAACTGCAAATCACGCAGGAATATCTCGGACATTCAACGCATCTGGTGTACCTTGCTCCGATGTGGAAAGAATACCTTCAGTTCGATACGTACGCGAAAGGCCGGGGTTCGACGCTTGCGTCCATTGTCGATGGAACTTTGGAGAATCATCGGATCACAGGAATGGCAGGCGTCGCGAATATCGGAGACGACCGGAATTGGTGCGGACACATTTTCGCTCAAGCGAATTGGTACGCCTTTGGCCGTCTTGCCTGGGACCACGAACTCTCCGCAGAGCAGATCGCTGACGAATGGATCAGGATGACTTTGAGCAACGATCCGAGCGTTGTTGCGACAGTCCGCTCCATGATGATGGGCTCCCGTGAGGCATGTGTTGATTATATGGAGCCGCTTGGATTGCATCATATCATGCAAACGGATTTTCACTATGGGCCCGAGCCGTCGTACGATAAAGGACGGCCGGACTGGACCCCGGTGTATTATCACCGCGCGGACAGCGTAGGTCTAGGTTTCGACCGAAGTTCAAGCGGCAGCAATGCGGTCGGCCAATATTTTTCTCCGCTAAAAGAAATATTCGACGATACTATTACCTGTCCTGAAAAATATTTACTCTGGTTTCATCATGTCCGATGGGATCATAAAATGAGCTCGGGCAGAACTCTTTGGGAAGAGCTCTGCCGTAAATATTATTCGGGGACCGCTTACGTTGATTCTATGCTGGCGACCTGGGAGTCTCTTGAAAAATCTATCGATCCGGAAATGTTCCAGCAAGTGAAGACGCGATTAGAGAAACAGAAGAAGGATGCCGGAATTTGGAGAGATACATGTCTCAGCTATTTCCAAAGGTTCAGTAAAATGCCGGTGGTGCATTAACCCTTATTAGCGATCCGATTGCTTACAGCAATCGGATCGCTTAAAGTCAATCGGCTAGCTTGAACTTGACAAACGCGCTTCGGTGTTGTATATTGCTCATAAGGATTTGTTCTTTTCAATATTTTGAAGTTGGTGTCCCGTCCCGCTAAACAGCGAAACGGGATGAAAAGGGAATTCCGTGAACTCCGTTCCGCCGCCGGTGAAAGGGAGAAGTCGGAAGCTGACCCGCAACTGTAATCCCGTGAAAGAATATGTCTCATAGCCACTGACCGCCATAACCGGACGGGAAGGCGAGACAGAATTCGGGAGAGCCAGGAGACCTGCCAACCTCACAACGCAAAGCCTTCGAGGAAAAAGGTTGCAGCATTGTATCGAACATCAGAGAGTTTCGATTTATCAACCCCGATTTTCTTCACGAAGGTCGGGGTTTTATGTTGAATGTGTGCAGGAACATTTTTTTTCACAGTAGAATCATTAATGAAAGGACTTCCATCTATGAGGAATAGACAATTGTTGGCGCAATACGGCGTTGCGTTTCTGTTAGTCTTTGTCGCCGCATTCTCACGCTTGTTGCCGCATCCCGCAAACTTCACTGCGATCGGGGCCATCGCCCTTTTTGGCGGAGTCTACCTTGAAAAGAGATTTGCCTTTGTCGTTCCAATTTTGGCGATGCTCATGAGCGATTACTTCATCGGTTTTTACAGCGGCATGTATTGGGTCTACGGCAGTTTTGTTCTTGTCGGATTGATTGGTGTGTGGTTGAAGAATCACAAAAAGCCGCTCTACATTCTCGGCGGGACTTTTGTAAGTTCGGTTCTATTTTTTGTCGTCACGAATTTTGGAGTATGGATGACTCCGGGTTCGATGTACGCACCGACGTGGTCCGGACTGGTGGAATGTTACGTTTTGGCAATTCCATTTTTCCGCAACACCGTTGCCGGTGATCTCTTTTTTGTCGCAGTCATGTTCGCTGCGTATGAAGGATTGCTCGTAGTTTTAAAAAAAGAACAAGCAGAGCATTCTGTGATCGGCTAAGCTGCGCAGCATAAGCGTTCTTTCTTAAAAAGATGTTGGTGTCCCGTCCCGCTAGCCGCGAGATGGGATGAAAAGGGAATTCCGTGAAATCCCGTTTCGCCTAGGTGGAGACGGGAGAAGTCGGAAGCTGACCCGCAACTGTGATCCCGAAAAAAATTGTCCCAAGGCCACTGATCGAGAGCGTCGGTCGGGAAGGCGGGACGAAAATCGGGAAAGCCAGGAGACCTGCCAGCATTTATTGTCATCGCCTTCGAGGGTTTGAGGTATGGTGAACAGACATGATCTCCGGACAGGTGGATTGTTTGGTTCAACCTCAGCACTTCTTAAAAGGCTGGGGTTTTTTATTGTACCTATCGATGAAAAAAATATTATCCGCTTTGTTTAGCGCGTTCATCCTGACCGCGATTGTTTACTCGCGTTCGTATTCGGATATGCCCGATACAACGAGGCAATATACGGTAAAGGAAGTAGTCGTGACGGGCAGCAGAATGCCCGTCGTGGTTGAAAGGCTCCCTTCTTCGGTGCATGTCATCGACAGCATGGCAATGGCGCAAAGCAACGGAATTTCGGTCGCTGATGTTCTCTCTCATGCTGCCGGAGTTTTCATGGAAAGCTACGGAGGGAACGGCGCCCTCCAATCCGTCTCTCTTCGCGGCATGGGCTCTGACTATTCGCTCATTCTTCTGGACGGACAGAGATATACAACGTATGAAATGAACACTGTCGACCTCGGTATTCTTTCATTAATGGATGTTGACCGCATTGAAATTGCCAATGGAGGTAATTCTTCATTGTATGGTGCCGATGCAATCGGCGGTGTTGTTAATATTATTACGAAAAAACCGAGCGGGCAAATCGGGGCTTCTCTGGCCGGCAGTATCGGTTCGTTTGGAATGAGCGGATACCAGGTGTCGGCGGGAGACGGCGACGAGCAGTTTTCGTTGAGAGGTTCGATACGAGTGGACCGTGCTCGCAACGATTTCGGTTTTTATTTTGACGACGGGGTGTCGAACGAACTGTTGAAAAGGGAAGGTGCCGATTATTTCCTGAAGAATTATTCTCTTTCATCACGCGCAGTAATAAATCAGGCGGTTGTGGTTACCGCGTCCGCTCGCTATTCCGACGCAGATCGAGGACAGCCGTCGGCGGTAACGAGCGCAAGTCAAAATAATCTTGCCCGCATTGATGACAACACCTTATTTGCCACGGCCGACGTTGAAATTCAACAATCACAGAACGTTCAGTATTCGCTTCCGTTTTCATTTCACTACAATGATGAAACATACAAGGACCCAAACTTGCTGGTTGGAAATTCCCCAACGTCAGATTTTTACAGGAACCAAATTGAAACTTTTACGCCCACCGGAACATTCTTGATTTCTGGGGCAAATAAGGTTCTCACGGGAATAGACGCGGCGTTCGCATCTCTTGCCAGCGATGAAGTAAAGAGTGTCACGCGGACGCAATTGAGCGGTTTCTTTTCATCGGAAAATCGGTTCACGATTCCGTGTGAAGTAATTATGTACCCCTCATTGCGGTATGATTCATTTAGCGACATGAAAGGCGATATCAGCCCGAAGATCGGCGTCAATATCGGATTATTAGACGAACCGTCATTGAGGATCCGTTCGGGTTACGGCAAGAGCTTTAATGCCCCGACATTCAACGACCTGTACTGGACACAAGGCGGCAATCCGAATCTTCAACCCGAACACTCGCTGAGTTTTGACGCAGGCGTCGTGTACGGAATGGATCTGTTCGGGAACGTTCAGATAGAAGCAAATTATTTTTCCATTCAGGCCACGGACAAAATTGTATGGCAGCCGGGCCCCAATGGAATTTGGTCGCCGATCAACCTGCAATCCGTTTCATCAACAGGAGCTGAGGTTTCAGCAAACGCTCAGCTGTGGAATAACACGATAAACATTCGTTACATGGGAAATTACGTCCAGGCGCTTAAAACAAGCGCCGATGTTCCGAACGATGCAACGCAGAACAAATATCTGGTCTATCTGCCGCAGGAGACGTCAATATTTATTATCGGAGCCAATGTCCGAAATATCTCCGTTGCCGTCGATTATTCTTTTACGGGATTTCGATATACATCACAAGACAACGATCCACGATTCATTCTTCCTTCATTTGAGATTGTTAGCGCAAATGTGTCGTACCAACTACGTTTCGAAAAAGTTGTGTGGAAGTTGAAGGCTGAAGCCAATAATATTTTCAACGAGTCCTATCAATTCATTTCCGGTTATCCGGTGCCGCTCCGAAATTTTATGCTTACAACTGAATTCACAATTTGATAATTAACAGGAAGAGGAATGACTATGTTCGGAAAATTTGTTACGCTATTGATGCTCTCATTGGCGATGATTGGATGCAGACAAAATGGTCCTGCAGCACCAGCCGAAGCGCTTCCCTTATCAACATTGGGAGTCTACGTTGTTAATCAAGGAAACTTTCAAAAATCGAATTCATCCCTTTCATTTTATATTCCGGATTCGAACAAAGTATATCCGGATGTGTTTTTTGCTGCAAACGATCGTCCGCTTGGCGACGTAGGGAACGACATGGTGATCTATGAAAACAAAGGATACATTGTCGTGAACAATTCCAATAAAATAGAGATCATTTCCCTCGACAACAATAAATCGCTCGGCACGATGGTCGTCGATGGAAATAGCCCGTACAAACTTGCGATTGTCAACGATACGAAAGGATACATCACAAACCTGTACAACGGGACAGTAACATCGTTTAACCCAACGACGTATACAGTAATTAGAGACGGCATAAAAGTGGGCGCAAACCCTCAAGGAATTGCGGTTGCGGATGGCAAAGTCTACGTGTGCAATTCTGGCTTCGGTAGCGACAGCACGGTATCGGTGATCGACCCGGGGACCGATTCCGTTGTCGCGACGATCATCGTGGCCAGTCAACCGACCGATATCGCCGTCGACGCTAATGGGAACTTGATCGTGGCCTGTTATGGTTATAGCGATTACACCGGTGGAGCAAGCGATACGCCCGGAGATATTACGGTGATTAATCCCGCGACAAATTCCGTGACAGCGACAATCCCTCTTCCGTTGCCAACGTACGGACATCCCAGCGGCTTAGCCGTTTCGACTCACGGATACGGTTTTACATTTGTGCAAAACGGCGTGTTAAAATTCTCTACAAAACCGTATGAGATTGTTTCGAATGTCTTCATCTCAAAAACAGCGTATTCAATCGCTGTTGATGACGCGACGGAGCAAATCTACCTGGGCGATGCAAAAGACTACGTTCAGGATGGTGCTTTACTTGTTTACGACAAAAACGGTGTTGCCGAAGATTCTGCTACCGTGGGCATTATTCCGGGGACGATTGTCTTCAAACGGTAAGGCGAATATCGGCATGCGGCAAAACAAGGCGTTGCGAGATCACCGCCTTTTTATTTTCAGCACTTCTTTCTATATTCTAAGACCGTTCCCAACAAATAGTCTAGGATTTCTTATCTGCCGAGGCGCTAGGCTCACCAGGAAGTGGATGTATCAAAGGCAACAATGCGCTTAGCGTTCTCCGCGCCTAGGCGGTAAGTTCAAGAGCATTATTGAGGAACGGCACTAAGTGAGGCCTCGGGCACGATTGCCCCGAATTATATTGGAAGCTCACGAACAGATAATAGAGGGTCAATGGCGAACCAAATTGAAAAGCTGAAAAATGGAGTAATTGTGCTGTGCCATGCAGAAGGGGATGAGCCGTTCAATTTCCCCAATTATATTGCTGCATTTGCGAGAGCCGCAGAAATGGGGGGCGCTGTTGGCATACGAGTGCAGGGATTCGAGAACATCAAATCTGTTCGTTCAACGGTCAACCTCCCAATCATCGGCATTTCGAGGGGGAGCTATGCCGACGGATGGGCGTTGATCACGCCGGATGTCTCCGACGTCGAGAGCCTTATAAGCGCCGGCGCCGACATCGTAGCGCTGGATGTCACCCAGCGTGTTCGTCCCAACGGAATGGATGGGTTTGAATTTCTTAATCTGCTCCGCAAGCGATACAGAATTCCGCTCATCGCCGATGTATCGACCTATATTGAAGGTGTCCGTGCAGCAGAGCTTGGGGCAGACATGATCGCGACAACACTGGCAGGCTATACACAATACACAGAAGATCGAGCGGATGATTTTCCCGATTTTAATTTGATTGAACGCCTGACCGCCGAAATAAGCATTCCAGTAATCGCCGAGGGAAGAATCTGGACCCCAAGCGAGGCAGCCCATGCACTAAAATGCGGCGCTTATGCGGTTGTTGTAGGTTCTGCGATCACGCGTCCGCGAATTATTACACAGCGATTTGTCGAAGTCCTGAAGAGTTCTCAAACCGATCCCTCTCAATGATTAATTTTTAACGCGGTTCCGTACGAAATAATTGGAATATTTTTGCTTTGGATATCAAACGCCCGTGTTTGCTCCTTGGGCGGCACGCTTCAACGCGATGAACTGAAAGGAGGCCCAAATGCCTTTTTGCCCAAACTGTAAAACAGAGTACATAGCAGGCACGGCGCAATGCAGCGATTGTAGGCTTGCCTTGGTAGACCATTTGCCCGAGGAACAAATTATTGAGTATGAAGAATGTGAAAATTGTTTCGAATCCGTCACAGCTGAAAGTGAATTCTGCGTTCATTGCGGAATGCTACTTTCCGAAGATGATTTTTTCTGTGAGAAACATCCGAACGTAAAAGCAGAGGCCGTTTGCGTTATTTGCCGCCGGCTGATGTGCGAGAGTTGTGCGAAGAAGAAAGGGGTAAAAATGCTCTGCGAGGAGCACGAGAAAATCGAAATTTCCGAGGACTGGGCAGTGGCGTTTCAGTCGGTGGATTATTATGAAGCAAATATCGTCCGGGGTAAACTTGAAAGTGCCGGTATCGCAGTGAATCCACGCAACAATGCGAGCATTGGATTTATTGCCGATGGTTTTATCGAGGGCCCTATTGGCCGTTCTATCCTTAAGTACCCGGTAAAAGTTTTTGTCCCTCTCGACCAATACTTGAACGCGATAGAAATCGTCAAAGATGAGTTTCCATCGGAAGGTTCATGAGGAAAAATCTTGCTTTCGATTCTGTCGGGTGGCGAGGGAGGCTAGGCGATGATTTTACAGAAGAAAATGTCGTCCGTATTGTGCATGCCTTCGTTCGTTATCTCTCGCAACAGCATCCCTTGTTTGCAAAGTACAAAGTGGCGATTGGATTCGATGGCCGGGCAAGCTCCGGGGAGTTTGCCTCTCTTATTGCAAAGGTGTTGACAGAAAATGGCATCGATGTACTGTTGAGTTCCGGAGTTGTGCCGTCACCCGTGCTCTCATTTGCGACAAGGCATAATGGCTGCACGTCGGGCATTATGGTGACTGGAGGAGACCTTCTACCGCAATACAATGGCATAGAATTCAAGGGGGCGTATGGCGGACCTTTCACATCCGAAGAAACGGCCAAGGTTGCAGGATTTCTTTCTGATCCCAAAGAAAAATTTTCCGGCTCTTCAAGCCTGTTCCATAAAGAAATTACGCTGATTGATTTTCTTCCCGCTTATCATTCCCATCTCCAAACGCTCATAGATCTCCCCGCCCTCCGCTCCTTTGCTGAGAATCCAAAAAACAATGCAAATGTGCTCATTGATTCAATGGGGGGCGCAGGCCAAACAATCATTGAAGATATTCTCGTCAGTTGCGGATGGCGGGCACAGACGTTGTTCAGCGCGCCCGAAGCCCGATTTTTTGACCGGTGTCCGGAATCAGTGCCGTTGAACCTTGATGCATTAAAATACAACGTCACTGTCATCGACGCACAATTCGGTGTTGCAACAGATGGCGACGGGCGTGGATGCTGTATGGTTTACAATGATGGGGAGTGGATGAGCATACAAGATACCGTGTTGGCACTCGTATGGCACTTGCACGAGCAGAAGCGGTGGCGGGGAGGTATTCTGAAGTCAGCATTTATGACAGACAGAGTAAAACGGCTGTGCAATAATTTGAAGCTGCCGCTCATCGATCTTGGCTTTGGAAACGGTGCCGAAGAAAGGCTAAGGGCTGAGTGGTTGTTTGGTATGATTGGAACGGGAGGATTTTTCTACGGCAGACATATTCCTGAATGTGATGGAATTTTATCCGGCCTTTTCGTCGCCGAGATGATTGCTAAGGCTGCGAAGCCTTTGCTTGAAATCACTCAGGAAATTTGGAATACTGTAGGACATGTTTATTGCGATAGCGTAGATATGACCTGTGATGCTGCTGTCGCTGATCAGGCGATGAATAACATTTTCAATGCGCCACTAAAGGATTTAACCCTTATAGGCAAATATCGCGTGGAGAAGTATGAGCGAAACGGTGCAATCGCTGGACTAAAGTTCCAATGGGATGAATGCCGCTGGCTCATGGTTGAATGCCTGGTGTTTAAATCCGTTATCCGGCTCATTTGCGAGGGGTTATCAAAAGAAGATGCTTCAACCATCTTAGGAGCTGGAGAAGCAACATTCAAAAATCTATGTCTTGATATTAAGTAAGTGTCATTGTGTCAGTTATTTCTCATTTTTGTCGTCGAGTTTGCCTAAATTGTCAGTTATGTTACCTATGTTCGTTAATGTTGCGTCCGATTTTTAAAGTATCAATTGACATTGTTGATCCTGTTTCCTACCTTACTTAAGCTTGTAGGCTTATTCCCGGATTTTGATGATTTTTGACAAGTCGCCCTTCTCGTCATTCGTTTTTTATGTTGAGGAGGCAAGCAATGTTGAATTATTTGAGGAATACATGGGTAAGTTGTGGATCAACTGCTTCTTAATGTTGCCGACTCTTCTTTACTTCGGCTTTGGAAGCTCAATATCTCCAAAAAGCACAAAAGCTGGTGAAATATCGGGAATCGGCGTTCATCAGGGGTTGGACTATAATTCTGCACATTTTTTGCAAGTGTACGGTCCAACTTTGCGGAAATACTCCCAGAAATATGGGTTTGATTGGCGGCTCGTTTTGGCAATCATGAAGACGGAGTCTCGGTTTCAGCCAAAGGCATCGAGCCATCGTGGTGCGGAAGGACTTATGCAGATTATGCCGGTGACTCAAAGCCAGATTGCAGAGGAACTTGGTTTTGATGAAGGCGACTTCCATGTACCGCACACAAACATAAGAGGGGGTATCTATTACTTAGGAAAAATTTATCGTTCGTTTGAGGGAAAAGGTATTACGGAAGATAACCGGCTGAAATTGACACTGGCTGCGTATAACGCCGGGATTGGGCGAATAACGGACGCACGGGCTATGGCGAAATACATGAGCGACGACCCGAATGAATGGGAGTCTGTGAAAAGTTCGCTCTCATTGCTTTCCCGGAAATATTCTTCGTTGCATGGACATGTGTGGGAGGCAGGGCGCCCCACGAACGGATACTATTCTCAATGGCAGCAAACGACTGGATATGTTGAAAGAATTATGGCATATTATAAGGAGTATTGTAAGACGATTCCAAAAGATGCCTGATATTTCTTTGAATTCTCCTGCTTTATATAAAGGCCGCTCAAGCATGACCTATTACTGCTTGGCGGCTTTATTGTTTTGGGCAGGCCCATCAAGGATGTTTGCCCAAAACGATCCGTCGAGCATCGATGTCAAACTCTTCCGAGATATTAACAATCCTCAGACTCAATTTAAAACATCGCTCATAGGAGTAAGTGATAATTCTGCATATCCAATTCTTATCGTTGCACCTATATCGTTAGCAGCGTACGGACTGGCTGTCAACCAGAACGAAGAATTCGAATCCGGAGTGTTGCTTGGATCGTCTGAGATATTAGCGTATTCAATCGGGTATATTTTAAAAGAGAGCGTGAGAAGAGATCGGCCTGTACGAAACTTTGAGTGATGTTCATACTAATCACCTTGATAGTGCAGACCCGTACTCTTTCCCATCGGGGCATACCACCGGCGCATTTGCTTTGGCGACATTCCTGACCCTTCGATATCCCAAGCCCGAAGTGTATATCCCTGCATTTGCATGGGCGGGATTAGTCGGTTATGGGAGAGTCTATTTTGGGCTCCATTATCCGTCGGATGTTCTTGCCGGTGCACTGATTGGTGCAGCAAGTTCGTATCTGGTGTACAGGTGCCAGGGGAAGATTCTTCCGGTCATATACAGGATTATTGGAAGGAAAGAATCAGAGAATGTGTCGGCGATTGTTGTTCCTAACAATGGAGGGGCGTTGATGAATATTACGGTGAGGTTCTAACACGCGTAGGCCGGCACTCCTGCCGGGCCTACGCTTTAGAGAAATGTTCAGGGGATCAATACTGCGATTGAAACCACGGTCGTCCACTTTCCGTCTTTATCCCCCTCAGCAGACTGCGTAATGTTGAATGTCTTCAAAATTTTTCCGCTCATTTTGAAATGCTTCTCCCGTTCATCCCATGCCAGGTTCGGATCAAACTCCAAACCGAGTGTTGTTGCCAGCATCGTTGCAGCAAGGTCTTCGGCATATTCACCGGCTTTTTCTTCCGTCTCCCCGTAAGGATGATGTTCGGATAAATATCCGTATTGCGATTCGTCCGCCGCTTGAGCAACTCCAATTGATGAGGCGATGAGACGGTTCGGTTCGTTGGTGGCGTTGCGGGCCATAACGACAAAGGTCACCGCTCCGGGTTCGAGCAGCTTTATCCCCTCAGCCGGCGGTACGCGTTTGCATTTCGGCGGGTAAATGCTTGACACGCTCACCAAATTGCATTTTTCAATGCCGGCGTTTCGAAGGGCAAGTTCGAACGATTGAAGGTAATCCTTGTGTCGACCGACTCCTTTAGTGAAAAACATTTTTGTTGGAACGAACACTATCTCATCTCCGCTTTTAATTAAATATGATTGTTATTGATCGTTAATTTCATTCTTGCTTATCGAGTGGAACAATTTTCAGGAATCGTCTCGGTCCGACTTTAACGATGACCGGTGTGAGAAGCTGGATGCGAGCGTTGATGTCGGTAACTTTGACCCCGTCGATTGATACACCCCCTTGCTCGATCAGTCTGCGCGCTTCGCCTTTCGATGCCGCTAATTTTGTATCCGACAGTATTTGAAGGACGCCGACGCTCTCATTCGTGACCCGGTATCGAAATTCCTTAACGTCATCGGGAACATCTTTCTTGATAAAAATCTTATCAAACTCTTGTTCCGCAGCAACACCGCTCTCCTCGGAATGATACATTGCTACGATGGTCCTTGCCAATCGCCGTTTGATATCACGCGGATTAACAGCCTTGCTGTCCAAATCTTTTTTTAACGCCCCAAGCTCAGCCTCACTGACATCGGTTGCGAGAAGGAAGTAATCGTAAATAAGGGAGTCGGGAATCGAAAGCGTCTTCCCATACATTTCTTTCGGTGTCTTCGCCGATGCCAATGTAGTTGTCCAACGATTTGCTCATTTTGTCGACCCCGTCCGTGCCGACCAGGATAGGCATGGTCAAGATTACTTGTGGTTCTTTGCCGAACTCACGTTGGATGTCCCGTCCGACCAATAAGTTGAATTTCTGGTCCGTGCCTCCGAGTTCGACGTCGGCATCGATCGCTACCGAATCCATTGCCTGAGCCAGCGGGTAGAGAAATTCATGCACAGAGATTGGCTCGCCCGCTTTGTATCTGAGCGTAAAATCATCCCGCTCAAGCATTCGGGCGACAGTATATTTGCTCCCCAATCGAATGACATCTGCAAACAACATCGGCGCAAGCCATTCGGAATTATAGACCATTTTTACTTTGCTCGCGGAAAGTATTTTGGTCGCCTGGTCGAAATATGATTGTCCGTTCTGGCGTGTCTCTTCGATTGAAAGGGAAGGCCGGGTCTTGCTCCGGCCCGATGGGTCGCCGATCATGCCGGTAAAATCGCCGACAATCAAAATTGCCTGATGCCCCAAGTCCTGAAATTGCCGTAACTTGCGGAGGACAACGGAATGCCCCAGATGGAGATCGGGCTTGCTCGGATCGCAACCGAGTTTTATGTTTAATGGCTTGTTGTGCTGGATGGAATTCTCAATCTTGCGGACGAGTTCGTCTTCGGGAATAATTTCCGAAACGCCTCGTTTGATAACATCCATCTGTTCCTTAACGGTGGGAAACAATTCCTGCTAATGATCCTTTGTTGATGAATAGTGCGCTTTTCAGTCGGGGAATATGCCGCACATTTAAAATTCTTTTCTTGAAAATTGCCGCCGCATTTCGCGCTCGGTGTCCCGCTTTGCGATGGCAGCACGTTTATCGTAGCTTCGTTTTCCCCGGCAAAGGCCAACCTCTACTTTCGCCCGGCCGTTCTTGAAATACACCTTCAGCGGAATTAAAGTTAATCCTTTTTCAGATGTTTTGCCAATTAATTTTCTGATTTCTTTTTTGTGAAGGAGCAATTTCCGCTCCCGCAAAGGGTCATGGTTAAGGATGTTCGCCTGCTCGTATGGATTGATGTGCATGCCCGATAACCATACTTCGCCGGCCTTCACGTACGCGTAACTGTCCAGCAGATTGGCATTTCCTAAACGGAGAGATTTGACTTCAGAGCCTCGAAGGACGATGCCCGCCTCAAACGAGTCCAGCACTTCGTACTCGTGCCGGGCTTTTCTGTTGTTGATGGCAATTCGCTCTTCGGGCGGTTTTTCTTCTACATTCACAACGTAAATTAATAAAATAGACGGCGACAATCAATGAATAAATGGGGGGTGGGCTACTTTGCTCTGAGGTAATGCACGGTATTTAGCATCTTGTTCCCAAACTCCGTTTGGGAACGTGCTAAGGATCTTCACCTTCGCGTTCCCAACGAGAGGTTGGGAACGCGATAAAAATCGGCTGCCATTAATTCCCTCTATACTCATGGAGAGCATCATTACATTCGCCGACTCCGTTCGGGAAGAAGGTGAATTGAGGGCGTCATGGCATCACCTGGCGGCTTTCACTTGCAGAAACAAATGAGATAGCGTATCTTTAAGGGAACATCGACCTCGATGGATGAGGTTTTGAAAACGATGCTGCAGCCGCAAAGAGGATGCAAGGGTACAGCCTTGAACTATAATGTTGTCGCTGGGATCACGCTTTCCGCTGGTGTCGTTTTCACCCTTTATGACTCCCTGCTTCGCGCATAATTTTTAAAAAACTGACTTCGGTGAATTGAAGAATGCCAATGTCTCAACCTGAATCCATTCTTATTCTTGATTTTGGTGCCCAGTATTCACAACTGATTGCCCGGCGAGTACGCGAGCTTCATGTCTATTGCGAAATTCATCCTTTCAATATTTCGCTCGAAAAAATTCAAGCCTTCAACCCGAAGGGAATTATTCTTTCAGGCGGACCGTCCAGCGTTTACGCAGTTGATGCCCCCATTTCGGATAAACGGATTTTCAGCCTCGGCATTCCGGTGCTGGGAATTTGCTACGGGCTTCAATTGATGGCATTCCAGCTCGGCGGCGAGGTCGACAGGGCGGGGAAAAGGGAATTCGGAAGGGCTCGGTTGATCGTCGATTCGGAGAACGGGATTTTTTCCGGTGTTGGCAGATCGACGGAAGTGTGGATGAGCCACGGCGATGCGTTGACGAGACTTCCGGATGGGTTCGAGCCGATCGCCCATTCAGACAACGCGCCGATTTGCGCCATCCGCAATCAAGAAAAAAAAATCTACGGCGTCCAGTTCCATCCTGAAGTCGTTCATACAAAGGAGGGGAAGAAAATACTCGCAAACTTCCTTTTCGAGATCTGCCGGTGTTCGGGGGATTGGAACGCAGAGTCGTTCGTCGAACGCTCGGTTGCAGAGATTCGGTCGAAGGTCGGTAATGGCAAAGTTCTTTGCGCACTCAGCGGAGGCGTCGATTCCTCCGTTGCTGCTGTTCTTCTCCATAAAGCTGTCGGCGGCCAATTATTCTGTGTTCACATCGATAACGGTGTCATGCGGCGCGGCGAAAGCGCGCAGGTCGTCAAAACATTCCGGGACGAGTTTCACATTGCACTCGATTTTGTCGACGGCTCGAGTCTCTTTCTTGAACGGCTGCGTGGTGTGATCGACCCGGAACAGAAACGCAAAATTATCGGTAAAACATTTATCGACATTTTTGAGAAGGAAGCAAAGAAGGTTGAAGGTGTTTCCTTTCTGGCGCAGGGAACGTTGTATCCGGATGTCATCGAATCGATGTCGTTCAAAGGGCCTTCGGCAACGATCAAAACTCACCATAACGTCGGCGGGCTCCCTGAAACAATGCACTTAAAGCTCGTCGAGCCGTTTCGCGAATTGTTTAAAGACGAGGTGCGCGAGGTCGGCCGAAGACTCGGCCTTCCGGAAAATATGATCGGCCGGCATCCTTTCCCGGGACCGGGGCTGGCGATTCGTGTTCTGGGTGAAGTGACATTGGAGCGCTTGGAAATTCTCCGTAGCGCCGATGCCATCTTTATAGAAGAACTTCACAAGAATAATTTATATAATGAAATCTGGCAGGCCTTTGCAGTGCTGCTTCCGGTGCAATCGGTCGGTGTGATGGGGGATGAACGAACGTATGAGAACACCATTGCACTTCGTGCCGTGACCAGCATCGACGGCATGACGGCAGATTGGGTGCATTTGCCGTACGAGGTGCTCTCGGCCGTTTCCAACCGCATCATCAATGAAGTCCGCGGCGTCAATCGCGTTGTCTATGATATCAGTTCAAAACCGCCGGCAACGATCGAGTGGGAATAATAGATTTTCAATTTTCAATTTCCGATTTGCGAATTAACCGCCCGGAAATCGAAAATCGGAAATTGAGAATCGTAAATTAACTATGATTATCCTCGAGAATCTCACAAAAAAATTCGGTTCGTTCAAAGCAGTGGACAATCTGTCCCTTACGGTTCCCCAAGGAGAGTTTTTCGGCTTTTTGGGTCCGAATGGAGCGGGGAAAACCACGACCATTAAGATGATGACGGGCTTGTTCACGCCGACATCGGGGTCCATCGTTATTAACGGTTTTGATGTTCAACAACGTGCGCTGGAGGCGAAGGCGACCGTAGGGTATATTCCGGACCAGCCGTTTTTGTATGACAAACTAACCGGAAGGGAATTTCTGTATTACATCGGCGGATTGTTCAACATGCCCAAGCAAAAGATTCGCGAGCGAACAAAAGAACTTGTGGAGCATTTTGAGATCGGAGACTGGGTTGATAAAAGGACTGAAGAATATTCTCAAGGGATGCGCCAGCGTGTGACTATCACCGCCGCTTTTCTTCACGACCCCAAAACGATCATCATCGATGAGCCGATGGTTGGGCTCGACCCGCGCAGCGCCCGCATCGTGAAAGACTCGCTCAAACAGAAATCGCGGGAAGGTGTTTCGATTTTCATGTCGACGCACAGCCTCGAGATGGTGGAAGAGCTGTGCGACCGGATCGGTATTATTAAAGACGGCAAGCTGATATTCCTCGACTCACGCGAAAGCCTGCATCATCACAAAGCGAAATACGACGGGAAACTTGAGTCGGTTTTTTTGGAGCTGACGAAGTGAGAAAGTTCCTGCATATCATCGCTTTCAAGAACAAAATGTTCTGGAAAGTAACGTTCTCGCTGAACGCTCAATCGCTGATCAAAAATATCGGGTCATTCATCGTTTTCGGCTCGTTCGCCGTCGGCGCGTTTTTGTTTTCCCGCTTTCTCACGGCCTATCTTCTTGAAGATGTTAAGATCGGCTTGTTCCTGTTTCACAGGTTTATGTCGATGCTGTTGTTCGTCTTTTTTATTACCATCAGCCTCGGGAACATGGTCGTTTCGTTCTCCACGCTTTATCGCTCGCCCGAAGTTCACTTCATGTTGACGCGGCCGATTCCGCATCTGACGATCTTCATCATAAAATTCCTCGATAATTTTTTTTACAGTTCCGGCACGCTCTTCCTTGCCGGCTTCTCCGTGCTGCTCGGGTACGGGTCGTATTTCGGGTTCCCGTGGCATTTTTATCTCTTGGTGATGCTTGGCGTTTTAGTTCCCTTTATGTTCCTTGCAGGATGTACGGCCGTCATCATTTTGCTGGTGCTGATGAAGCTTGCGTCGAAAATGAACTTCAAAATGCTTATCGTCCTGCTCGTTCTTTTTTACATCGCTCAGATTTATTTCTATTTTCATGTCACAAGCCCGATTGACCTTGTCCGGGAAGTGATGAGATATTATCCGAACGTCAACTTGTATTTTGGGCAGCTCGACCCGCCTGTTTCTAATTATCTCCCCAACTTCTGGATTTCCCAGATTCTATTCTTTTATGCGACGGGGAAGGAGAGCGCAGTTGCAGGGTACTGTGCGCTCCTGATGTTGTCGAGCGCCGCAGCGTTTATTGCTCTTGTTCTTGCCGGCGATAAACTCTTTTACTCAACATGGATCACGTCGCTGACCTTCAAGTCATTTTCGATTAAGAAATTCGAATTTACCGGGACGTTGTTCAGCTTCGAGAAGCCTTCCCGTTTTTCGCCTCAGAATGAATCTCTTTTGAAAAAAGAGTACTGGCAATTTTTGCGCGAACCGAGCCAATGGGTTCACCTCGTGGTTATGCTGTTTTTAGTTCTCACCTTCCTTTCAAGCGTGACGTCGATGGATTTTGGTTTGCAAGACCCCAAACTGAGAACGGCGGTCTTTTTAGTTGTATACATTTTCGATGCTTTTTTGATAACTTCGATAGCGTTACGTTTCGCCTTTCCTATGATGAGCCTTGAGGGGGATGCATATTGGACGATCCGCAGCTCGCCTCTTCGCACGTCAAAAGTCTATTGGACTAAATTTTTTATTGTTCTCGTGCCGCTGACGGTTGCCGGATTGGCGCTGGCGGTGTTGTCCAATATTCCGTACATCCGCCTTTCTCCGCTGCCTCAGGCAACGACGGCCGGGATGGTATTCATTGCCGTCGCTTTGGTCAGCCTTAATTTCGGGCTGGGTTCATACTTTGTTAACTTTGATGAGAAAAATCCGATTCGCATCGCATCATCGCAAGGAGCAACGCTGACCTTTCTCTTGAGCATCGTGTTTCTCGTCGTTCTCGTGAGTGTGTTCTTTCTTCCTATCCTCGCTGTTTTTAATTCCATTTATTACGAAATTCCGAGAAAGAATTCGTGGCTGTATTATGCGCTTGCGGTCATCGGATTTTTCTCCGTCGTGGTTGGTGTCGTATCGCATTCGATCGGAGTAAAAGCACTGGCAAGAGATGTATGAAAGAAAATAATGTGGAAAACCCGTCGTCAATATTTTTTTTGAAACGTATGAAATTTACTAAAGTCTTCCTTGCAGGATTGCTTGGAATGTTGCTGGGCGGTGTGGCACTTTCGGCCCAGGATGAAGTTGTGTTCAACCAGAGTGACGAAGAGAGTTTTTTATTAGGGACGAAACAGTACGCACAGAATGATTTTAAAGGAGCGTATCTCTCTTTTCAAAAAGTGATTGAAGATCCGGTACGCAACCAGCGGACGACGGCAGCGTTGATCATGTCGGCCAAAACGCTCTTTCAATTGCACAGTTTCAGGGAATCGATCCGCCTTTTAAAAGACTTCCTCGATACTTATCCACAGAGCAATTATGCCGAGGACGCGCATTATACTCTTGCCATGAACTACTACCGTCTCAACCGCTACCCCGACGCAGCGGGTGAACTGTTGATTGTTCTCGAAAGCGGAAAAGAGCGGAAAACATTTCTTCGATCGCAAAAGATTTTTGAAAACGTCGCTTCCGAATTTCTCACTGCACAGGAAATAAAAGACCTCCTCTATTTTGCAAAAACGGAAAGATCAAAGAAGCTGCTGACGCTCCATCTCGCTGAATTGGAATTCGACCAAGGGCTCTATACTGAATCGATGGCTCATGCCCGTGAAGTTCTGTCCGGCAAAGAAGATCCGCTGAGCGCCCAGCGCGCCCGCTCGCTCCTTGTTCGGCTCCAGAGCGGAACTTCGGTGAAGCTGGGCGTCATCTTGCCGTTGATGCAGAAAACCGACGGCGCATCCCGCGAGAAAAAATTGGCCTATGAAATTCTGGATGGGGTGAAGTATGCCGTGGACGAATACAATCTCAAAAATTCGAATCAAGGCGTCACGGTTGTTATCGATGTGCGCGATTCTGAGAAAGATCCGCTCGTCGCTGCCCGCGAGATCCAGCCATGGCTGGATGACAAGGAATTTATAGGGATCATCGGCCCGATCTTCAGCTACGAAGTGTCTCCTGTTGCGGGAATCGCAAATTCGCGCAAAATTCCTCTCATCACACCCACAGCTACCGACAACGGCATCGCCGCAGTCGGCGATTATATTTTTCAAGCAAACCCCGACTTCACAACCCGCGGCAAAGCAATGGCGCAGTATGCTGTGCTGAAGCTCGGTTTGAAGAATCTCGCTGTCGTTGCGCCGAGCTTTCAACCGAGCAGCGCGATTGCAGATTCTTTTGTCCAGGAATCCATCCGTCTCGGCGCGCGGATCATATCGGACAAACGCTATTTGAAAGGGGCAACGGATTTACGGTATCTTTTCAGCGCAATGCGCAGCGAAGCGGCGGTTTTCGGCGAAGAACAATCTATTGATTTCAAAGGAACGGTAAGTTATCCCGAAATTATTAGGCGATTGACAACGATGGGTGTTCGAAAATCGACGATCGACTCTTTAGCGGAAGAACAAGGAAAAGTGATTGTGGAGCGATTGTTCGGACAGAACGGCAAAGCGATTGCCGATTCTTTGGGAATCCCGTTGCAGGTCGAACCGTTTTATTTGGACAGCTTGCAGTACCCCGTCACGTCGATCCAGGCAGTGTTCAGTCCGATTTCAACCAGCGGCGAGATCGGCATCATTACATCGCAATTAACGTACTATAATATTAAAGCAACACTCCTTGGTTCGGGAGAATGGAACGATCCGGCAGAACTCGATCTGAACAAGCGTTATGCCGATGGAGTGATCTTCACCTCGGACCGCTGGGTCGAAAATTCGTACGCATACAACCGGTTCACTTCGCAATTTGTTCAAGCGACAGGGCGGCAGCCGACCGACAATGTGCTTTTCGGGTACGATGCGATGTCGCTCGTCCTGACCCAAATTCAAAACGGCGGGACAACCCGGGAGCGGCTTACCGAATTGCTTGGGAAGGTGTCGGATTTCCCGGGCTATCATTCGAAAATTTCGCTCACTGAAAACAGAGTGAATTCGTATCTCCACATTCTTCAGGTACAAAAAGGGGAAAATTTCAAAGATCGACGAAGTGTTTTACAAAAAAGACGCTGCGCCAAAATAGAACCATGAAGGGGGGCTTATGGCTGAAGCATCGAACCGCAAAGTAAACGAACCTGCGTTCTACCATTCCAAAATTAAAGATTGGCCTGTAAGCGAGCGGCCGCGTGAAAAGCTTATCAACTATGGCCCGGAAGTTCTCACGGAAGCAGAACTGCTTGCAATTCTGATCGGCTCAGGAAGCGGAAAAGTCACTGCCCTCGACCTTGCAAAAACTCTATTTGTCGAGCACAAAACTTTGAGGTCGCTTGCCGGTTTATGTGTAGCCGATTTGAAACAATTCAAAGGTATCGGCGACGCGCGTGCCGTTTCTATTGCTGCAGCTTTTGAACTGGCACGACGCCTTCAATCTGCTCCCGAGGCTGAACACCGGATCATACGGTCCCCCTCGGACGTTGCGGAACAATACATCCCAACGTTACGCGACCTTCAGCAAGAAGTTTTCGTCGTTGTCTTGTTGAACAGCGCAAACAAAATCATAAAAGAAGTTACCATCACTAAAGGCCTTCTTAATTCGTCGCTGACACATCCGCGTGAAGTGTTCCGGCATGCCATTGTTGAGCATGCCGCCAGCGTGATTTTGATGCATAATCACCCGAGCGGAAACCCCGAGCCAAGTCAAGAAGATATCGCAATCACCAAACAGATCGTGGAAGCGGGCAAAGTTATCGGAATTCCGGTCCACGATCATATTATCATCGCGGGGGGCAATTTCACAAGCCTTGCTGAAAGGGGACTGATATAAGATTTCGGCGGGTCGCGGCAATCACGGGTCTGGTCCGTCATTTGGCCGGTTTATTGCTCTGAAAAACCCGAATCACGATTAATTCTTTTTAAGACAATCCGGAGGCTGAATACAGCCGAGAAATATCGGGAATTATCAGAGACGAAAGAGTCCAAAGCATTTTTTTCGCTTGACATCGTTCAACCATTTCCTTATTATTCTACAGGAAAGGTCAAGTTTTTCCAGAACATCTCATTAGACAGGATATAGGTAAATTATGAAGAGAGCATTGAAGCTATTTGCAGGAGCGGCTTTCCTGACGGCGACATTGATCATTGCCGGGTGCAGCAGCGGGCCCAGCGAAGATGAACTTGCCCAGTTGGAAGCGTTAAAGGCTGAGGTCGCGTCACTTCAGAAAGATGTCGATGCCAAGCAAGCCGAAAAAGCAAGTTTGCAGAAGCAAATTGCAGACAAGCAGGCTGAGCTTGCAGCGGCAACAAAAGAGCAAGACGCAACTCGCGAACGCTTAAAAAGCCAGCAATGATTATACTGAAGGAGCACCTCATGAATTTTAGAAAATTATTTGTTTCGGGATTTATTCTTGTTCTCATTGCGTCGGCGGGTCCAACACTTTCCGCCCAAACAAAGATGACAAAAGAAGAATGGCAGAAAGAGATTACGGACTACACGGCTCAGCGCGATAACCTGAAAAAGACGCTTGCGCAATTGAACAAAGACGTCGACAGCCTGAAAGCAGTTCTTGCGTCCTTAAATCAAAAATTGGAGTCGGTGCTTAACGAGACAAAAGCGATGACCGGCGCAAGCGATGAAGTTCGCAAGGCATACGAAGCACAATTGGCAGCCCTCGAAAACTGGATCAATGAGCTGACACGATTGTCGAATCAGGATCTGTATGCGCGAAAGGCCGAGATTGATTCGGTGCAGGCAAAATTGGATGCATTGAAAAAATCAAAACTCGCCGCATTGCAGGAATACAATGACAGGCTTCAGGCTCTTCAGCAGAAAATCAACGGACTGCGCGATGCCCTCGCAAAGCCTGAGTTTATCGCTAGCCTTGAAAAAACTTATGTTGTCGGTTCGTGGAAAAAGAACCGCGATTGCTTGTGGAACATCTCGAAGAAAAAAACCATCTACAACAATCCGTTTATGTGGCCCAAGATCTGGCAGGGCAACCGCGACCAAATTAAAGACCCGGATATTATCCGCAAAGGGCAGAAGCTGAAAATTCCGACCGCAGGTCCATTAACGGATTCGGAGAAAAAGGCCGAACGCAAATACTGGGCAAAGAAGAGAGTCTCGAGCAAGTAAGGAGTACAGCAAAACTCTTGTTGAGTTGTCATTAACGAAGAAAGTCCTTCCCCCGGCGGATGCCGGGGTGAAGGACTTTTTCATTTTTCGGATCCCTCGCAAGGAGGACAGGCTACGGTAGAAAAGAAAATGAAGATTGAAGGAGTGGATGCATTCTCGCTCCTCGGCATTAACGACCGCCATCTCCAACTCATCGAAGATCGTTTCGATGCAGACATTATCGTGCGCGGAGAAAATATTACGCTGCGCGGCGAATCTTCCGAAGTTCAACAAATTGAACGCGTATTCAAGGAACTGACATTTCTTCTTTCAAAGAACGGCGCTCTTACCGCGAACGATGTCGACACCGTGCTTGACCTTGTTGCCGTCGACTCGCCGTCTCAGACGCAGCTGCGCGCGCAAATCCCGAAAGATGAAATGGACTCCATTGTCCTCTTCACCAAGAATGCCATCATCAAGGCAAAGACGCCGGGGCAGAGGGAGTATATCAGGCGGGTGCAGCTGAACGATATTGTTTTCGCGATCGGCCCGGCAGGCACGGGAAAAACATATCTTGCGGTGGCGATGGCGGTTGCAAATCTTAAAAACCGCGAAGTGAGCAAAATTGTGCTGGCGAGGCCAGCGGTTGAAGCCGGCGAGAGCTTGGGATTTTTACCCGGCGATTTAAAAGAGAAGGTCGACCCGTATCTTCGCCCTCTTTATGATGCACTCGACGATATGTTGCCGTCGGAAAAACTGAAAACGTACATGGAGCGGCGCATCATCGAAATTGTTCCGCTTGCGTACATGCGCGGGCGGACGTTGAACAATTCATTTCTCATCCTCGACGAGGCGCAAAATGCTACCTCGATGCAGATGAAAATGTTTCTGACACGGCTCGGCGATCATTCGAAAGCGATCATTACCGGCGATGTCACGCAGATTGACCTCCCCGCGAAAACTACTTCGGGGCTAGTGCAGATTCAGGAAGTGCTGCAGGATATTGACGGGATCGATTTTGCGTATTTCGACAGGAACGATGTTGTGCGCCATCGTTTAGTGAAGGACATTATCGATGCCTACGGCAAATTTAACGGCAGGATGGAAAACGGATCGAAGTAATTACTTTGTTTCCTTCGCTTTGTTCCACAGCGCATCCATTTCAGCGAGCGTTGTGGCGTAAATGTCTTTGTGTTCTTTCCGGAGCTCTTCCTCGATGTAATTGAACCGCCGCACAAACTTGTTCGATGTCTCCCGCAGCGCGTGTTCGGGGTCGAGGTGAAGGAAACGGGCGTAGTTCACAAGGGAGAAAAGGACGTCGCCAAACTCATCAGCAACATTCTTATTTTCTCCTTGGTTTACTGCTTCATGTAATTCGTGAAGTTCTTCGTCAATCTTCTTCCACACTTCTTCGCTGTTATCCCAATCGAACCCCACCTTGGAGGCTTTTTCCTGGAGCCGTAAGGCACGAAGCAGCGCGGGCATTTCCTTCGGCACTCCTTCAACAACTGAGTGCCTTCCTTCCGATAATTTTATTTTCTCCCAGTTGCGTTTCTGTGTTGCAAGGTCGATACCGGACTGATCTCCGAAAACATGCGGATGCCGCCTGATGAGCTTTTCATTGATGTGGCATAATACTTCTTCGACCGTGAACTCGTTCCGCTCTTCCGCGATTGCGCTTTGGAGGGCGATGTGGAGGAGAACGTCGCCGAGCTCGATTTTCAGCTCGCTCCAATCGCCGGCGTCGATCGCCTCGATGGCTTCATAGGTCTCTTCGATAAAGCTCTGGCGAAGCGACTCATGCGTTTGTACATGATCCCAGGGGCAGTCTGTTCGCAGCCGTTTTACTATTGCGCGAAGCCGTGTAAATTCTTCGTCGGCGCTCATCGTTATTTCCTTTCAACGTTTGTTCAACATAGAAAAAAAGGTGCAGCGATGCAAATGAATTGTGGGCAGTGTTACAGTTTGGCTTCCTTTCTCAAGAAGAAGCCATTGCGATTCCGCTCGAAAAGCGGGAGAAGCACCCCCCATTTATTTAAGAGATTGCTTCGCTCCTCTCAATGATCCTTCATTTAAAATTACCCGCTGCCGAATTGTGTGGTGGCTTTTCTACGGCTTCTTGGTTATATTCCTTCACACCACAGACGCCCCGTTCACATACCTGGAAGATGATGGAATGAAAAAAGTTATCCCTGCACTAATTCTCATCGGCGGCGGAATTGCGGTATTCGCCTGGTTCATTACTTCAACAACGCAGCAGGCAGATATGCTGATCATCAATGCAAAAGTGTACACTGTCGACGCCCAGAATTCGGTTGCGGATGCGATTGCAATTCGCGGCGATAAAATTGCCGCCGTTGGGACCACGGACGATCTGAAAAGGCGCTATACGTCAGAAAATATTCTTGACGCAAAGGGGAAAACGGTCGTTCCGGGATTGATCGACTCCCACGGTCACGTCAGCGGACTTGGTTCAAGCCTTACAGAATTGAATTTAGTCGGAACGGCTTCCGTGCAGCAGATCGCGGAAATGGTCGCGAAGAAAGCGGCGTCATCGAAGCCCGGGCAATGGATTCGCGGCCGGGGCTGGGATCAAAACAATTGGTCTGGCAAATCGAAAGAGAAACCATTTCCTACCGCCTCAATGCTGGATAAGAGTTCACCGAACAATCCGGTAATACTTTTTCGCGTCGATGGTCATGCGGTCTGGCTGAATTCGCAAGCGCTCGCAATTGTCGAGGCAGCCAGTGAAGCGAATCCCAGGATTGCCGATGTCGAAGGGGGCCGCATCGTCCGCGATGCCGCAGGCAAACCGACCGGCATCTTTATCGATAACGCCGTTAGTACGGTCATGAAGAGCGTTCCGGTATATTCGAAGGGAGAAGTTCAGCATGCTATTGCTCTCGCGTTGCAGGAATGCTTGAAGTACGGGTTGACAAGCGTCCACGATATGGGGATCGATGAGGAAGATTATTCTGCATACAGAGAATTGCTGGACAGCAACAGGTTGCCCATCCGCGTTTATGCTGCAATCGGCGGCGACGGGGATCTGTGGCAGCAATTTTTATTGACGGGGCCGCTGATTGATTCTCGTCGGCATTTCTTTACTGTTCGCTCGATTAAAATGTACATCGACGGCGCTCTCGGCTCCCGTGGCGCAGCGCTCATCGCTCCGTACAGCGACGATCCGGGGAATCGCGGATTGACGGTAAATTCATTCGAGACACTTCACACGGTCGCATCGGAGGCTCTCGCGCACGGATTTCAGGTGTGCACGCATGCCATCGGGGACCGCGGAAACAATATTGTTCTGAACGCGTACGAGCAGGCCCTGCAGCAAAACCCTTCGCGCGCGCGCGATGCCCGTTTGCGTATCGAACATGCCCAGGTGCTTGACCCGTCGGATATTCCTCGTTTCAAAAAGCTCGGCGTTATTCCGAGCATGCAGCCGACGCATTGCACGTCCGATATGCGCTGGGCGGAAGCCCGCCTTGGACCTGTGCGCGTTCGCGGAGCGTATGCGTGGCGCTCGCTGCTTGATGATGGCAATATCATTCCTGGCGGATCGGATTTTCCTGTCGAAAGCCCTAATCCATTGTTAGGGTTCTACGCTGCTATCACGAGACAGGATCAGAATGGTCTTCCGCGCAACGCGGAGGATGTTGTGCGCTCATTCCAACTTTCTGCGGAAGGGATCAAAGATTCATCCGCCTTTGCCGGAGGCTGGTATGCCGGCCAGAAAATGACGCGCGAGGAAGCGTTGCGCGCATTTACGATTTGGGGTGCGTACGCAGAATTCGCTGAAAATGAAAAAGGCTCGATTGAGAAAGGAAAGCTCGCCGACCTTGTCATGCTATCAAAAGATATCATGACGATTCCGCCGATGGAAATACTTTCGACAAATGTCGTGACTGCAATTGTCGGCGGGAAGATTGCATTTTCAACGGACGGACGATAATCATGTGGACAATGGCAGCGTGCTTAGCTATGACTTGATTTTCAAAAAACTTCTTCTAAATTTGCCCAAAGAAACGCTTCCACTATAGTCAGCCGATCGATAAAGGAACTGGGATGTACGAACGCCTCCTCAAACAAACTGAACGATACCTTGGGAATCGGAAAGAGATCGTCGTTCCGGTAAAACAAGTATGGGATGCGATGGTGAAGGAGGGCAAAGTGAACAATTTTGCCGTTCCTTCTCTGATGGCAGATTTTGAATGCCTGCTCGAAGGGGACAAGCGTTTTGAATTTGTGAACGAAAAAAAATCTTCCGGGCATCTCGACTCATACTCGGACGACTTGCTTGGGGACGATGACCTGGAAAAGCTTGGTTTTTCCGACAATCAAAAAATAAAATTGCGCCGCATTTCATTGCCGACTTCGGACGACGATGCGGAAAGCGTCGACGCTCTGGATGCAGCCATTTCAATGGAGGAATTGGGCGAAGAACTTGAAGATTCGGCTCTTTTCGATAGCGGATCAGCATCGGCAGATCGGGGGACGTCAAGGATGCATACGGTTTCTCAGGTTGAAAAGAAGTTGTTGAAGAAAATTTCCGCAAGCCTTCAAAAAAAATCGGGAAAGCCTCCGACGAGACCTTCGAAACGGAAATCCTCCGCAAAAAAGAGAAAGAAGTAGTTTTTGACCGTCGGTTCCGTTCAAAAAAGAGTTTGGACAATTCTTGAATTGCTTCAATGGGGAACGTCATATCTTTCGGAAAAGGGGTTCGATGAATCACGCCTTACTGTTGAGCTGCTCCTTTGTCACGTTCTCCGCTTAAAACGCATTCAACTCTATACAAGTTTCGACAAGCCCTTGACGGATGCAGAACTGACTTCATTCAAAAGCTTATTCCAACGGCGCTTGCAGCATGAGCCCGTGCAGTACATTATCGGTTCGACGGAGTTTATGGGTCTCGAATTTGTTGTCGACCGGCGGGTATTGATTCCACGGCCTGAGACGGAAGTTGTAGTCGAGCATGCTCTTCGTTATGCAAAAGAACATTTTCCCGGTCAGCCGTTGCGGATTCTCGATATCGGTACCGGAAGCGGATGCATAGCCGTTTCCCTGGCTGCGTTGATCGAGAATGCCTCTGTTGTTGCTTTCGACAAGGACTCAGGCGCCGTCGATGTTGCCCGGATGAATGCGGAAAAGAACGGAGTTGGAAAACGGGTGACATTTTTAGTCGATGATGTTTTTGTAATTTCTGAAAATCATTTATCTTCAAAATTCCATTTGATAGTTTCAAACCCTCCCTACATTGCAAAATCGGAATTCGAAGGACTTCAACGGGAAATCAAAAATTTCGAGCCCTCATTCGCCCTTACCGATAACGGAGATGGCCTAAACTTTTATCGTCAGATTGCCCGTCTCGGGTGGTCATTCCTTGATGAGGAAGGAGCAATTATTGTTGAGCATGCTTACAATCAATCAACATCCGCACAAAAAATTTTCACCGATGCCGGGTGGGGCGGCATTCAACCGTTCAGCGATTACAGTGGACAAGATCGCGGTCTTGTCGTGACAAAATTATCGCAACTATTATGAAAGCTTTGATTCAGCGCGTAACAAAAGCGTCTGTCACCATTGATGGAAGAATATACAGTTCGATCGAAAAAGGCCTGCTGATCCTTCTGGGAATAAAAACTCACGATACTGCCGAGGACGCACGCTACATTGCCGAGAAGAGCTGCTTGTTGAGGATTTTCGAAGACGACCGGCAGAAGATGAATTTATCCGTGCGCGATGTAGGCGGGTCGGTGCTTGCCGTTTCGCAGTTCACGTTGTACGGGGATACGCGGAAGGGGAACCGGCCGAGTTTCATCGATGCCGCGCCGCCCGAAGAGGCGGAACCTCTCTATAATATTTTTGTGGATCAGCTGCGCCAACAACTCGGCATTGACAGAGTCGCAACCGGTCTTTTTCGCACCATGATGGATGTTGAGCTCGTCAATAACGGGCCGGTAACTGTTATGCTGGAAAGCAAGGTGTAGCCGATGGCAGTGTTGATGATTTTTTGGGACGGTGTCGGATACGGGAAAGAGGACTCATCAATCAATCCATTCTTCGCGGGGGATCTTCCGACGTTCAAAAAGTTGCTCGATGGGAAAATCCCATCGGTTCGAAAGAGGAGAATTTTCTCATCGCGCGCATCGGTAACGCCGGTCAATACAACGCTTGGCGTTGCGGGGCTTCCGCAGAGCGGCACGGGTCAGACCGCTATCTTTACCGGCGTGAATGCGCCGAAGAACATTGGGAAGCATTTCGGACCGTATCCCTATTCGACTCTTATCCCTGTTATCAAAGAACAAAACGTTTTTGTCAGACTCCAACAGCGCCGCAAAAGCTCTTTTTTCGTCAACGGATTTCCCAAGAGATATTTCGACTACATTAACTCTCCCCGCGGCAGGACACCCGCGGTTGCGCTTTCGTATCTCTCTGCGGGCCGGGCTCTCAACACTGTTGAAGATATCGCCGCCGGGAAAGCGCTCTCAGCCGATTTTACCAATGAAGGCTTGAATACTTTCGGCTGTCAACTTCCGGTGATGAGCACGTTTGAGGCTGGAAGGAGGTTTTATGAGATCGGACGATCGTTCGATTTTACGCTGTTCGAGTATTTCTTTTCCGACAAAGCCGGCCATTCTCAAAAGATGAAGAGCGCAGTCGATACTCTCCAGCGCATGGACGGATTTCTCGCCGGCATTCTCGATTCCTTCGACGATCAAAACGATATTCTTCTTTTTGTGAGCGACCACGGCAATATTGAAGACCTGTCGACAAAATCGCATACGCGTAATCCGGTTCCGTTGATCGTCGTGGGGAGCCGGCGTAAATTCTTCTCCGATAAAATTACAAAGCTGACAGACGTTACCCCTACAATTGTTTCTTTCTTATCGGGGTAACGCCGCGTAGACCACAAGGGGGGAGCATGTGGAAGGACAAGCCGGCGGTGGCGGCGGCGTTGTTGATATCCTGCGGAACATACGCCGCACACTGCGTTGCTGTACAATGGTATTTATGGGGAAGTGTTGCCGCAGTGTGTTTCTGTTTTTCGGCAGCAGCGCTGTTTCGGTCTCGTCGCGCCAACGGACGCGATATCCTTCTGTCGATTTCATTTTCCCTCCTTCTGTTTTTTTCAGCCGCTTCTTATTGCGCAGCTATAGCGCAGCTCACGCCTCCATCCCACATTAAACATTTTCTCGATACGCCGAAGCCTCTCCGGCTTGTGTGTGAAATCGCCGACGAGCCGCGTGTTAAAGAAGGGAAAACCACTTCGCTGGTTCACGTCCATTCAATTGCGGCCGGAAGAGATTCGCTCCCGACGGAGGGAGACGCCCTGCTGACGATCGTTCAGGACATGCGGACAAATGAGAAAGTACAAAAGTTTCGGTACGGCTCGTTCATTGCGTTTGAAGGGATTTTGAGCACCCCGATGAGTTCGCGAAACCCGGGCGAATTCAGCTACCGGGAATATCTCGAGTTGAACAATATCTTCGCCACCGTTCACGTGTTTGGATATTCGCGGGTTCAAATAATTTCTGAAGGATCACCAAACCCGTTTTTTGAATATATCATCTTCCCCTCAAAACATTTCGTCCTTCGCGTTATCAACGAGGCGATGGCGGGTGATGAGGCGAACTTTATGCTTGGGCTGCTGCTCGGGGACCGGACCGACCTGTCTGCGGATATCAAGAACGCATTCGTCAATACGGGAACGATTCACGTCCTTATCGTTGCCGGGATGCGTGTTGCACTCGTTGCAGTGATCATGTACACGCTTTTCGGGTTGCTTCGTTTACCCGAACGGGAAAAGAGCATCGCGGCAATTTTTGGAATACTCTTTTACATGGAACTCACCGGTGCGGCGCCGCCTGTCGTGCGGGCGTCGTTAATGGCGATTACTGTGCTGCTCGCAAAGCTGTTTCAAGAGCGGACAAATGTTTACAACTCCCTCGGCGTGTCAGCCGTGATTATTCTGACCTATGACCCGATGCAACTGTTCGACGCGGGATTTCAACTTTCATATTCCGCTGTATTTGCGATCGCTTATTTTTATCCAAAGTTGACTGCGCTTATTAAAAAGATTCCGGAAAGTCTCGAGGAAGTCAAAGCGATCGATTATGTGCTGAAATTACTCGCTGTGTCACTTGCCGCTCAACTGGGCGCGATTCCTTTCACGGCAATGTTCTTTGGAAAAGTGTCGCTCATTTCGCTGGCCGCAAACCTTGTCGTCGTGCCTCTTGTCGAGATTATCGTCATTATCGGCTTTGTCTCCGTTATCGCTGGAATATTCTCCATGTGGGTTTCGACATGCTTTAACGAAGTGAACAACCTTTTGTCATGGTTTACGCTGAAGTTCGTCATGCTCGCTAATGCCGTACCGTACGCCTCAATCCCGGCGGCGACATTCGGGTTAAAAGAAGCGTTTTTCTATTCTGTTTTCGTCGTTGCCCTTTTCAATCTCACGAATGGAATTGTTTTAAAACGTATTTTTTTGATCGTATTCACAGGAATCAACATCATCGTACTCTTTTCCCTTTTTCCATCTCACGATGCTGCGCCGCAGAATTTACGCATTGATTTCCTGGACGTCGGTCAAGGGGACGCAGCGCTCATTGAATTTCCTTCGGGGGAAAAATTTCTCGTCGATGCGGGGCCGAAGACATTTTCCTACGATGCAGGAGAAAGAGTAGTGGCGCCATTTCTCAGACGGCGAGGCATTTCAAAAATTGATGCGATCGTCGTTACTCATCCACACAGCGACCATGTCGGCGGGGTGCCGTATCTCATTCGCAACTTTGAGGTGAAACAGGTGATTGATGCAAGTCAGCGCGCTCAGTCGGCGGTATATTATGATTATGAGTCGCTTATTCCCAACATTCGCCGTGTCGTTACTGCGGGAATCCAGCTCGCGGTAATTCCAAACGTTCGTTTATATACCTTGCACCCGATTGATTCTTTTCTCGATGTTGATTCTACCGACGGTTACGACCATCTCAACAATACGTCCGTTGTTTTCAAATTGGTCTACGGCACAACATCGTTTCTTTTTGCCGGGGATGCTGAGCTTCCTGTCGAAGTGCATTTGGACTCGGTGTATCACTCCTTCCTCAAAAGCGACGTGCTCAAGGTTGGCCACCATGGGTCGTCGACCAGCAGCAGCGCTGAATTTTTAGCCAATGTTGCGCCAAAAGAGGTCATTGTTTCCGTCGGCAAGTTCAATAAGTTCCGACATCCATCCCCAAAAGTCATACAACGGTTTGAACATCTGGGGATAAAAATTCATCGCACGGATGAAGAGGGGGCAATCATTTTTGAGTCTGATGGCAGCTCGATTTCTCGTGTCAATTGGCGGAAGGAATGAGGGTGGGATTTTGTTTTGGCCGTGATAGTATTACCTCGCTTTCAACATCCTCATCACGACGTGACCCTCAAAAGGAGTTCCGCGAACCTCTTGGATCGGTATCGAATCAATGTCTTCTTGTTCTCAGACTCAGTTTGAGAATGCATGATTGAGGCGCGGCTTCTCGGAGTTGCGTGCCCAACGAAACGTTGGAGCGGAGACGGCAACGGCTCCGGATGAAGATGTGATGCTAAGGTCTTTCAAGCTTGAATAAATTCCATTTGCCTTCTTGGGCGAGGAGAACATGCCGGTAACGAAAGGGCATAGAAAAGACAATCGACCCTTCAGGAAATATGAAGTCATATCCAACGTTCCAATGCTCATACCTATAATCAACAAAATATGGTGAACCAAGCGAATCATGTTTTTCGATTGCGCTGTAAGTGGAATAATACTGAATCTTAGCGCTCCGAAGATATTCTCCTAGTTTCCCAAATTTGAGGTAATCCGCATATTCATAACTGTTTGCAAGACCGTCGCCATCCACCACACTCCTTTCAGCAAAAAATCCTACAACTCCTGAAGCATCGATTTGAAAGATAGCGCTCGTGGGTGGAGTTTTTTGCTTCAATTGAAGGGCATAGTCGTAAGCTGAATTCCATTTTAGGTAAACTACACGGACGATGGCCAAATAGAAAACGAGTACGGGTATCAGGACTTTGATCAGAATGTTAGTCATTCGAGGAAGTAAAGAAGAGATTCTCCCCGTCATCATCAAAGCCACGAATAAAGGCATCGCTGTGTACCATTCTCGGAGACCGGAGTGATTGAACATTTCGTGCATAAGACAAAATGCAATTGACCCCGCTCCGGCAGCGACGAGCATGCCATCGAATTCACTCACAGAGTCTGTCAGCCTTTTTGTGAAAAAGAGGAAAATAAAAACCGCAAATATGAAAAATAAAAATAAAAGTCTTAGCCCTTGATTCAATTGCGAAGTTATAAGCAATCCTAGATTTTGCACAAGCACAATGCTGGGGAAGCTACTCTCAATAGAACCGGACACAGTCATGAGGTGATGATAATTCAGGTAGTTGGACAGGAAATACACTGCAGCTGCGACGGTTACCGAAAGGGAAATTATTAAAACGCTTGAACGGCTTGTCGTCCGCGAGAAGATCTCGCCCAAGATGAGGAAAGGTATCACGCTGAAAAGAAAATCTATACGTGTTAGAAATAGCAATACGATGATGAGCGTTTTCGTCCAACTTCTTTCCGACTGTTCAGTCATTTCCCCGGCTTTTACTAAACCATAGAAAGAAAAAAGGAGACACGCCAGATGACCTTCAGTCCCTATGTCCCGCGTAAAAGTTAGTATTAAGGCGAGCATTGAAAACAGAATGAAATTTGAAAGGAGAACTTGCTGATCCGTCACTTTTCGGAAAAGTACGATAAACGATGAAAAGAGTTGCCAGGCAAATTGAGTAGTCTAAAAGGAAAACAACTCGATAGATTGTTTCTGGCGATCCTTGAGAAAGAAAATGCAGAAAGTAGAAAATCGTTGTGAGTACGAAAAACCAAAGTGGATGGAAACCATTGGTCGTGTTTATCCGGTCAAATGTCGCTCCAAAGCCCTGAGCGTAGTTGTCGGCGGTCTTCAGATAGAAAAATGAATCATCGTGAGCGAAATTGATGAGGAATTTAATCGGAACGAAGGCAGCAAGTGCTACTCCAATAAGCAAAATGGTCACTGAAATGATATGTCTCTTTTTCATCCCCTATCCCAAAGTGACGCTCGCTTGAGCAAACCCAGCTTGAAAAAAATGAAGCCGAACTGAAAAGAACTTCACAAAAGGTAAGTGTCTTACGTGGAAATTGCAAACGGCGGCGTCTGGGCGTCCTCTCGTTCTCAAACTCTACTGGTGCCGCAGGACAGGCTGTTTGGCAACGTGGTATTGAAGGAGCTTCATGCCGGTTTATTCCCAGCCGGGCGTCGGAAATGAGCTGAAACATCTGGGGATAAAAACTCATCGCACGGATGAAGAGGGAGCAATCATTTTTGAGTCTGACGGCAGCTCGATTTTTCGTGTCAATTGGCGGAAGGAATGATGTTGGGTTAATTTTCAATTTTACCTCGATCCCAACGTCTCGCTGGGATCGAATTCACTCGTTTCAAAACTCTCCCGCTGCCGCGGGACAGGTTGTTTGGGAGCGTATGGCTGAGGTAGCTACTGTCATCTCGTTTCCAAACTCCGTTTGAGAACGCTGCACACAGCACTTGTTCACTCTCGTATTATGGTGAAGCGGAGCTTCTATTGCATTGCGTTCCCAACGGGACGTTGGGAACGAGATAATCTGTCTTTTTTTAAAAATGTAATCAGCGAACACGATGAAAGAGAGGAAGTAGTAATCAGACAATAAGCCTAGACGACGATTGAAGTAACAATCATTGTCCACAGATCATCTCGTTCCCAAACTCTGTTTGGGAACGTACCATTGAAGCAGAGCTTCGTCCCTGTCCGTTCTCAGCGGGACGTTGGGAACGAGATAATCTGTCTTTTTTAGATAAATGTATTCAATGAACACGATGAATGAGAGGTAGTAGTAATCCGATGACAAGCCCTAGACAAACAACCGAAGTAACGATCATTGTCCACAGATTGACCATTCTCGATTCCGCACTCATAATAACGTCAAAGTACCGATTTGATCGACCTTCCCAGAAAACCTGGTTCCCTTCGATTTTTTTCGAGTTCGAAGTGAGGAGAATACCCGGCATAGAGACTTCGTTCTTATAGGAAACATCCAATTCAGCCTCTCGTTCGAGCTCTTTCGTTATATTCGCGAAGATCGTATCCATCGCTCCCCGTAATTTTTCCACCGGGCGTGGACGAAGAGTTTTCTCGACGACCCTGGCAATATCATCCGGCTTGGCATTCAAGTCTTTGAGAAATTCTTTGGTCAGCGCCTCTTTCTGATCAGCGAAGACCGAAGGGGGAAGCGCGGGATCGTTGAGATCTCTTGCCCTGGCTTGTAACCGCTCGATAAATTCATCGGAGATATTGCGGAACCAAAATTCGTCGAGCCGCTTGCTAAGGAGACTGTCCTTGTCTTCCTTGATGAGACCGATCTCCGTAGGAGTAAAGAAGCTGTCGATCGGCTCATGCCGATAGATGCTGAACGACGGGAGCGTTTCAGTATACGTGTAATACGTGAAAAACCATCGAAAGTGTTTTTCGACACGGCATGAAATCTGGAGTTTGGCAGAGTCTCTTCCCCGAGAGAGTTCGGCCATGAGTTCATCGCTGTTGGTATACGTTTTCTTTGCAGTGGTCGTAAAGTCCTTCTCTGCTCCGTGTTTTATTCCTATGCTCCAGGAGCTGTCGAAAACGTACGGGAGACGGAGATTGCGGATGCCGAGAGAATCTCCGTTGCACACAATTGTTCGCTCAAATGACCCGTCCGGATGAATCGTTGTTTTTATTGTATAGTCATTGCAGCCGCCTGACAGCAACATGACCAAGAAAATAATGGATTTTGTTGTCCGACTCATGGTATTTTCCTTTCCTGGGGAATAAGATCGTTCAACTCACGAATCAGTGCCATCCGTTCCTTTAGAAGGGCGTCGAGTTCTTTTGCATCCTTCTTCTTCGTTAAAAGTTTCCAGAGCTGGGGATGTGCGGCGCGGAACTCTGGAGGAAGTTTCGGAGCGATCGATTGGAGTTCGTTGTACAACAAGATAAAATCTTCTATCGATTTCTTGTTGATCATCACCCAATTGCCCGAAACTTCGAAAAATGATTTCTTGCCCGTCGCGAATCGCGAAAGGTCAGATACCACTCCCCGTGCATCGTTCTGTGTCAGAAACGGGGTAGGGAAGTCTGACTGCACTAGAGAAGACGTCGTCATCGAAGTTTCAAGGCCTTTGATATGAACATAACCGGAGGTATACTCGACCGAAAAGGAGACACACACGAATGTTAGAACGGATACGATGGCAAACCGGACGCGAGGAAGGCCGAGCCGTAGAACGATCACATTGTAGACGCTCGTCGTTGTCTTCCGTGATCTTCCCCGTTCAATTTCGCCGATGACGGCATCTGCCATCGCAACGGGGTTCGTGGAATTTGGAGTTCTATTCTTGAGACGCGTCAAAACTTCTTGCGTTCGCTCGACCTCAAGATATCTTGCGGCACAAGCTTGGCACGTTGTTAGATGATGTTGGAATTCCCTCCATTCGCCCGGTCCAAGCTCATCCTCGTGGAGATACATTATTTTTTTGAATGTTTTGCAGTTCATCGGCATCTCAATCTGAAATGAAAGGTATAAGTCGTTCACGGAGGAATTTCCGGGCATAAACCAGGTTTACTTTCACCGAGTTTTCTGAGAGCCGGAGGATTTCACTCACCTCGCGCACAGTGAGTCCTTGAAGGTCTCGGAGCACGAAAATAATTCTCTGTTTCGGCGGCAGTTTATCGGTCAGCATTTCGATCACGCTTGCAAGCTCTTTATTGCTGTAAAGCCGTTCTGGATTGTGTTCAACGGCTACGCTCGCTAGGAGCGATGGATCGACTGCGTCAAGCGCGGCTGTTCCTCTTTTCTTCCGAGTTCGCAGTTTGTCATAGCACAAATGGGCGACGATTGAATACATCCACGTCGTAAATTTCATCTCACGATTATAGCGGGAGAGGCTGCTCCAAATGCGGATAAACGATTCCTGGACAACGTCCTTCGCTTCTTCTTCATCACACAGTATTCTGAAGGCGACCGAAAAGGCATATCCTTGATATTCTTCCACGAGAGGCCGAAAAGCCGAGAGATCACCGCTTATGCAGCGATCGAGGGTTTCAGCTAATTTTTGAAGTACCAGGTCCGTCGATTACTCCCTGAGTTTGAATGTCATCTACGACATCCTTTACCGCTGACAATGATACGTTTGATTTTGTGAAAGGTTAAATGCCTTAATTACCTCGTCCGGAGTCTCGCTGGGAGCGAATTCATCTCGTTCCGGATTGTCCACTGCTGTGGGACAATTGTTTGGGAACGCAGACACATCAATTTTTTAGCCGTATTATGCGGATGGATTCTTGCATAATATCATAGACGATGATATGGGAACTTCACTCCAATGAGAATGCGAATCAGATGAAAACAGTAGAAGACCATATGGAGGTCGCCCTATGTTAAGTCGAGTGTTCTTCAACCTTATGCCGGAGCTACTGAGCGTTCGAGAAATTCGCAATGTCTTCACTAAATTCCAAGTGCATTTCAGTGAGATTGGCTATCGATAACTCGAGCACCGCTTCGCATCAGGGTTCAGATCTTCATCCGGGCTGTAAGCATGATAAAGCATACAAACGCATAGTCAAATATACCTTTTTTTGTACGACAATTCATAAATGAGTGGTGTTCATCTCGCTTCCATCGTCCCATTGGGGGCGAGAAGGCATCGTAGCCAGAAGAAGAATTCAGACCGGACTCAATTCATTTTCTCCTTTTTTCATCGTATTATACATACACTTCTTTGAATTTCTTAATGTATTTTTATTATTAGAATGGACATTCACCAGAGAGCAAATCTTATTTCAGCTCTGATTATTGCCGTCAGTTTGGCGATTACGGCTGCTTTGTATGTCTTCTTCAAAATCTTCTTTCTTTTTATTATCTTTGTGCCGCCGGTCATTTATCATTTTCTGAAGAAAAGAAGCAACGGCGACAATCCATTTGATGGCTCTAACGATGTCTAGAGAGAAACCACGGCAGTTTAAAACAGATTCCGGAATCGAAATTCGTCAACAGTACGTTCCCACGGATTTTGATTATCGCGAGAGGCTCGGAAATGCGGGGGAATTTCCGTTCACGCGCGGAGTTCATCCGGCGATGTATCGGTCGAAACTCTGGACCATGCGCCAGTATGCCGGCTTCGGAACGGCGAAGCAATCGAACGAGCGTTACAAATACTTGCTCGCGAACGGGACGACAGGCTTATCGGTGGCATTCGATCTTCCAACCCAAATGGGGTACGACTCCGACCATGTGTTGGCAGAAGGTGAGGTTGGGAAAGTGGGCGTGGCAATCGATACGCTTGACGATGTCGAAATTCTTTTCGACGGTATAGCGCTTCAGGATATTACGACATCGATGACGATCAACGCGACAGCGGGGATCTTGCTGTGCATGTATATCGCGCTGGCAAAGAAGCAGAAGGCAGACCTGCAAACGCTCTCGGGCACCATCCAGAATGATATATTGAAAGAATACATTGCGCGCGGGACATACATTTATCCGCCGCAGCAATCGATGAGGCTTGTGACCGATATTTTTTCATGGTGCAGCGAGAATGTTCCAAGATGGAATACGATATCAATCAGCGGCTATCACATTCGGGAAGCCGGTTCGACTGCGGTTCAGGAAATTGCGTTCACCCTGGCAAATGCCCGTGAATATGTTTCTGCGGCCGTCAAAGCGGGGTTGTCTGTCGATCGGTTCGCGCCACGGCTTTCCTTTTTTTTCAATGCTCATAATAATTTTTTAGAAGAAGTGGCAAAGTTCCGTGCGGCTCGACGTCTGTGGGCTTCGATTATGAAGAATGAATTTGGTGCGACAAACCCCGATGCGATGAAGCTTCGGTTTCATGCTCAGACAGGGGGCTCGACGCTTACCGCCCAGCAGATCGACAATAACGTTCCACGAACGACGATGCAGGCGCTGGCTGCCGTTCTCGGCGGATGTCAATCCTTGCATGTGAACGGCAAAGACGAAGCCCTTGCGCTTCCCACGGAAGAGACCGCGCGGCTTGCGTTGCGGACGCAGCAAATCATTGCGTTTGAATCAGGAGTTACCGAAACCGTCGACCCGCTTGCCGGATCGTATTTTGTTGAATCGCTTACCGATGAAACCGAAAAACGGGCGAGGGAATATCTCCGGAAGATCGATGCGCTTGGCGGCGCAGTCAAAGCGATCGAAGCGCATTACTATCAATCCGAAATTGCAGACAGTGCTTACAAATACCAAAAAGCGATTGATGAAAAGGAAAAGACCATTGTCGGCGTGAACGCATTCCAGGTGGAAGAGGAAGTGTCGCAGGAATTGCTGCAGGTGGACGAGTCCATTCGAACTGGACAGACTCAGCAATTGAAGGCCATAAAAAAATTGCGACATGGACATGCGGTAGAAAACAGTCTCCGCGATTTGCATGCGGCCGCAAAGGGGACGGACAATGTCATTCCTCATATCTTGCAGGCTGTAGAAGCGTATGCAACAATCGGTGAAATATCTGACGTGCTGAGGGAAGTGTGGGGGGAATATAAAAGTTAAAAGTGAGAAGGTAAAAGTGAAAAGTAAGAATTAAGAAGTTGCAATCTACACCCTTAGACCTAATAGCTAAAACCAAAACCTAAAGCATAAGAAATAACAGCCAACAGCATCATGTTATCTAAATCAAAACTCCAGTATTTGAAGAATCTCACGCAGAAGAAGCATCGGGAAAGGGACGGAGTTTTTCTTGTTGAAGGATGGCGAAGTGTTGAAGAGGTGTGTGCAGCATTAAGTGAGATAGAGATTCTTGTGTATACAAAAGAGGTGAAGGAGAATCAGCACTCCGCCTCTGTGCTTCTTTCGGCGGGAAAGAAATCAAAGGAACTGCACGAAGTGTCTCCCAGGGAGTTTGCCCTCATTGCCGATACCGTTTCGGCACAGGGGATTGCTGCTGTCGTAAAAAAACTTTCGATCAGCCTCGATGCCGAGATCAGAAAATTATTGGCGTTGGATCGCGCTTTTGTTGTTGCGCTCGATCAGGTTGCCGATCCGGGAAACCTTGGCGCCATTATCCGTACGAGCGATTGGTTCGGCGTTGACGCAATTCTCCTCAGCAAAAATTGCGTCGAACTCTACAACCCGAAAGTTATTCGCTCGACAGTCGGGTCTATTTTCCACCTCCCTGTGCTTGAATGCTCCGATGCCGCGGAGCCGTTCACGGACATGCTTGGAGGGATGCAAAAAAGCGGATTCATAATATTCGGCGCGGAAGTGTCAGGGAATATCGATATCCGCACAAATGTTTGGCCGAAAAAATCCGTCCTTGTCATTGGAAATGAGGCACGGGGAATTTCTTCGGAGATTGCAAAGATGCTTGACAAGCGTATTGCGATCCCAAGATTTGGTAAATCAGAATCGCTAAATGCCGGCGTTGCTGCGGCTGTGTTCTTGTCCCACCATGCATTTCAACAAAAGAGCGAGAAATAATTCTTCTGTAACGATATGATCACAGACATTCCCGGATTTTTGGTTGGGCATTATACAGACTGCGATGCATTGACCGGCTGCACGGTTATTCTCTGCCCTCCAAAAACAATCGCGAGCTGCGAAGTACGAGGAAGCGCCCCCGGCTCTCGGGAGGTTGCATTACTCGCACCGGAAAAGCAGATGCAGGAAGTCCATGCGATTCTTCTCACTGGCGGGAGCGCTTTTGGCCTCGGAGCGGCCAACGGCGTGATGAAGTTTTTGGCCGAACATAAAATAGGCTACCAAACGCCGTGGGCGCTTGTCCCTATCGTTCCATCGGCGGTGATTTTCGATCTGAACGTCGGCAATGCTACGATTTTTCCGACACAAGACGATGGCTATCAAGCATGCACAAATGCTTCCGTGAAAGTTGAGCAGGGGAATGTTGGAGCGGGAACGGGTGCGACGGTCGGCAAATGGCATGGTTTGGACTCTGCAATGAAGGGAGGGGTCGGTACTTTTTCCGTAAAAATCGGTGAAGTTATTGTCGGCGCACTGGCCGTTGTGAACGCTGTCGGCGATGTCGTCGGACGGGAGGGAAATATTCTTGCCGGCGCACAACAAAAAGGGAAATTTTTTGGCAGCGGGAGCAGGCTGAACAGCTTGCAGAACGAAGGCATGCTCTTGCGCAACATCAACACGACGCTGGTGGTTGTTGCAACAAATGCACATTTAAGCAAAGTGGATTGTTATCGCGTAGCTCAGCGTGCTCACGACGGGATGGCGCGTGCGATCGTTCCTTCCCACACGACGTTTGACGGCGATACAACCTTTGCGCTGAGCGCCGGAAAAATTTCGGCACCTGTCGATCTTGTAGCCGAGATGGGTGCAGAGGCGGCCGCGGAATCAATTCGCGCTGCCGTCAAAACCTCGACGCCCATTTTTTAATCCTGTTCTGTTTGAAGTCTAGCGGAATTCTTTTTATATTCACGTTGGCTAACAAATCCCATGAAAGTATTTCTGACCGGCGCAACTGGATATGTAGGGCGGCAGGTTGTGCGCGACCTGGTGAAAGCTGGCTATGCCGTCGTGGCACTGGTTCGCAAAGGGTCTGAGCCAAAACTTCCGGAAGGAATTGCCGGAAGTATTACGGTGGTCAATGGAGACATCCAGAAGCCGGAATCATACCGAGATGCACTGCAATCGTGCGACGCAATTATTAATCTTCCAGGATTGCTGCGCGAATTTCCGAACAAAGGAATAACGTTTGAAGGGGTTCATTTTCTCGGCACGAAGCTTCTCGTCGATGAGGCTCAAAAGATAGGGACGCCGCGGTTCATCCAAATGAGCGCGCTTGGCGTTCGGCAGGGGGCGAGGCCAAAATATCAGGAGACGAAGTTTCGGGCGGAGGAATATCTAAAGGCAAACGGATTGCGATGGACAATATTTCGTCCATCGCTGATGTTTGGTAACGAAAAAGAGGGCTTTGCAAATTTTATGAGCGTCCTGCAAGGCCTTTTAGAGATGGCGCCATTTATTGTTCCCGTTCTCGGCGACGGGAAGTATCGCTTTCAGCCAATCGCACTTCAGAATGTTTCGGAGGGATTTGTTAAAGCGCTCGCGAACGACGGGTCTGTGGGAAAAACGTACGAAGTCGCCGGACCGGATCGTTACACATATAATGAATTGCTTGATATGGTCGCGTATGTTGTCGAAAAGCATAAGATCAAAATTCATCAACCGATGGTTTTGATGAAGATGATGGCATCGATGTTCGGCGGGTTCAAATTTTTTCCCGTTTCCCGGGACCAGATTACCATGCTTGAAGAAGAGAACATCTCGGACCGCTGGAAAGAGTTTTTTGATGATTTCGCTATTGCTCCATTCCGGATAGTAGAGAATATCCACAAAGGATTTTAGGGCCGTGGTGAAGCCAAACCGCGTTGTCAGCCTCTCCCGTGCTCTTTCAAAACTCGGTTATTGCTCGCGCTCTCAAGCCGAAAAAATTATTATAGAAAAAAAAGTCTCGGTGAACGGAGCCATTGTCTCGCAGCCGGCGTATCGTGTGGACCCATCGCACGATAAGATTCACGTAGAGACACAAGCTCTCTCAAGAGAAAAGGAATTTGTTTACTTGTTGATGAATAAACCCGCAGGCGTTGTGACGACGCGGGCTGATGAGCGTGGAAGAACGACTGTGTTCGATCTCTTGCCGAAGGGAAAGCCGTTCATCGTCCCTGTCGGAAGATTAGACAAAGAAACGTCGGGAGCGCTGCTGTTCACAAACGATTCTCAGCTCGGTGAACGGTTGACAAATCCGGGCTCAAAATTTCCGAAGACGTACCGGGTTGTGGCGGAGGGAACTGTGCGGGAAGAAGCCTTTGAGAAAATTCGCAAAGGCGTAATGATTGAGGAAAAATATACGACGCTTCCGGCCGGTGTCACGAACGTCATCCACAATGAAACGTCAACCGGCTGCGACGTTACGATTGTCGAAGGCAAAAACCGTCAGGTCAGAAAAATGTTTGAGGCAGTCGGCCACCGGGTCATTGGGCTCCAGCGCGTTTCGATCGGCCCGCTTCAATTGGGATCGCTTCCCGTCGGCACGACGCGCCCGCTGACCGACCGGGAGATTGCTCAACTTCGAAAGAGCAGTGTGTAATGGCGACCATCGAATGCAATATTGTTGAAGTCTGTATCTTCTGCTTTTCGGAGAATGGCCCGATGTTTCTCCTTCTTCGCCGGTCCAAGACGGACAGAATTTATCCCGATACATGGCAAATGGTGAGCGGATCGATTGAAGGAAACGAAACGGCGGTGAAGGCATCTTTGAGAGAGCTGAATGAAGAAACCGGGCTCGTCCCGGAGCGGTATTGGCTTGTCCCTCACATGAATACCTTTTTGAATCCGAAGAGGGACGTTGTTCACATTTCCGCAGTGTTTGCCGCACAAGTTCCCGCCGGTTCATTACCGACGCTCTCCCATGAACACTATGAGTTCGAATGGTGCTCGATGGAGCGGGCGAAGCAGCTTTTGGTCTGGCCCGGACAGGTACAAGCATTAAACATAATTCATGAGTATATTGTTGAAGGAAAGCTTGCATCGCTGCTCACCGAAATCTCGAGCGAGAAGAGATGAATCGGGGCTGTTGCGTGTGTTGTTCACGCAACAAGCGGCATCAACGGTTATGAGTTTGAATTCGTTTTCGTAATTTCACCACTACAGGAGATACACGTGAGTTTATTAGTCGTTGGTTCGCTTGCGCTCGATACCATCGAGACGCCGTTTGGCAAAGCTCAAGAAATGCTGGGAGGTTCCGCAGTGTATATCTCGGTTGCAGCGAGTTATTTTGCACCGCAGGTTCGATTGGTGGGAGTTGTCGGCGGAGATTTCCCGGAACACGCGATGTCGTTTCTGGGCGAACGGAACATCGACCTCGAAGGTTTGCAGCGAATCGAAAGCGGCAAGACCTTCCAGTGGTCGGGGAAGTACCACTACGACCTGAATATGCGCGACACGATATTCACGAAGCTTAACGTGTTCGAAAAATTTGATCCGAAAATACCCGAGTCGTACCGGAAGAGCAAGTACGTCTGTCTCGGCAACATCGACCCGGTGCTTCAGCGAAAAGTCCTCGATCAAATCGAAAAGCCGAAGCTCGTGGTCGGCGATACGATGAATTTTTGGATTGAGGGGAAGCGTGATGAATTGATGAAGACGATGAAACACTTTGACGTCCTCATTATCAACGATTCTGAAGCCCGCCTCTTGACACAGGAGCCGAACCTCATCCGCGCGGGGAAAAAAGTCATCGGGATGGGGCCGAAAATTCTTATCATCAAAAAAGGAGAACACGGCGCGATTCTCCTCACCGAAAATACCATCTTCTCCGCCCCGGCATATCCGATGGAAAACATTTACGACCCGACCGGCGCCGGAGACACATTCGCCGGCGGCTTTATCGGCTGGCTGGAAAAAAGCGACGACATTTCGGATGAGAACCTGAAGAAGGCGGTCGTGTACGGAAGCGCCATGGCATCTTTCTGCGTAGAAAAATTTGGCGTCGACGGTTTGAACGAATTGACGCATCTCAAGATTCAGGATCGATTCCGGTCATTCCGCGACTTGTCGAAATTCTGATCAACGCTACGGCTTGATGAAAAGTATTGAATGGATCGGCGGCAAAGTTCGGTTTATCGATCAAACAAAACTTCCTACCGAAGAAATCTTCGTTGAGACGGGCGACCTGGCCGTCCTCGCCGATGCGATTCGGATGTTGAAAGTCCGTGGTGCCCCCGCTCTGGGGATTGCGGCAGCGTACGGTGTCGTTCTCGGCATACAGCATGTTCACTCCAAAAATTCGCGAGAATTCTACGAAGCCGTTCAACAAGCGGCTTCAGCGATTGCACAAACCCGTCCAACGGCAAAGAATCTTTTCTGGGCGCTGGAACGAATGCGTTCCGTCTGCCGTCTAAATCTCCATGAGAGCGTAGAACGGATCAAGCAGATTTTGCTGGATGAGGCATTGCGCATCCATGAGGAAGATGCGCGAATGTGCATCGCAATCGGAAAGCACGGTGCGCCATTGGTTCCGGATCCTTCGACGATTTTGACACACTGCAATACCGGATCTCTGGCAACGGGCGGCGATGGAACAGCGCAAGCAATCATCACGACAGCGTTTGAACAAGGAAAAGCTATCTCCGTGTATGCGGATGAGACGCGCCCACTCCTTCAGGGCGCTCGGTTAACCGCATGGGAATTGCAAAAACGCGGAATCCACGTAACGGTTATCGCCGACAATGCGGCGGCTGTGGTGATGGCGATGAAGAAGATTGACCTCGTCGTTGTCGGCGCTGACAGGATTGCAGCGAATGGCGACACCGCGAACAAAGTGGGCACCTATAACGTAGCGATTATCGCCAAAGAGCATGGCATTCCATTTTATGTTGCCGCTCCGACTTCGACGTTCGATATTTCTATTGCCGACGGCGCCCTGATTCCGATTGAAGAACGCGATCCGAAGGAAGTTTCGGAAGGATTTGGAAAGCGGACCGTGCCCTTTGGCGTGCGCGTCTATTCACCGGCATTCGATGTGACTCCGCACTCATACATCACGGCGATTGTCACTGAACGAGGGATCTTGCGTCCGCCGTTCGCTGAGTCGATCCGCGCGGTGCTTCAAGATTCAAGCGGGCACATCGTATGATCGTATCAACCGATGCCATTGTGCTTCGCTCGATGAAGTACGGCGAATCAAGCAAGATCGTGACGCTCTACTCGGAGAAGTTTGGAAAAATCAAAGTCATTGCAAAGGGAGCCAGGAGTGCGAAGAGCAAATTCGGCGCGTCGCTCGAGCCGATGATGCATTCCTCAGTTATTTTTTACAAGAAGGAACAGCGTGATTTACATGTGCTTTCCAAATGCGAGCTGAGCAAGCCTTTTCTTAAGTTCGACGGGAACGGAGACAGATTGGCCGTCGGTCTGGCAGTGGTCGAACTCGTCAATTTGGTGATGCATGATGAAGAAGAAAATCTTCCGATGTTTACGCTGCTCGTCGAGACATTGGAGGCCGTCGACCGGGCTTCTCAAAACTTAATGAATATTTTTTTTGCTTTTGAGCTGCATCTGCTCGAAATTTTTGGCTATGGACTGAATCTTCATGATTGCATGCGATGCGGGCGCAGCGTCGTTGAAAACGAGGAAGTCGAGGGGGTTTTCCTGCTTTTGGCCAACGGCTCGGTGATGTGCTCCGATTGTCATTCTGTGTTAAACGCAGGAGGCATCAAGGCGTCTAAAGGGATCGTTCAATCGTTGTTTCAATTGCAGTCGATACCGATAGATTCCGTCGACACGATGAACCTCGCCTTGCCGAAGAAAGATGAAACCCTGGCATTGCTGCAGACGTATCTGAAATACCATATTGCCGGCGTACGAACGTTGAAGTCACTTTCGTTGTTTACAAATGTGTAACCGCTTATTTACTTATCACTGTTTTCAGGAGGCTGTTGAAATATGAAAAGGTCTGTTTTCGCTGCGTTGTTTCTTATCCTCATCGGCGTCATCTTTGGTGCCGTTCTCGTTTCGAACTTCGACGGCGTCGATCTCGGGCTGGCGCAAAACAAGTCGGTGAAGCTTGGAGCCGAACGAAATCAGGTGAAGGCCAACTCCGAGCTGAAGGCGTTGAACGAGGCGTTCGTCGGAGTTGCAAAAGAGGCGACGCCTTCCGTCGTGTCGATCGTTGTCACGACGAAAGCAAAAAAACCGCAAGATAATGAATTCTTCCATTTCTTTCCCGATTTCAAATTTAGAATGCCTGAAGAGGAACAAACTCAGGGAGCTGGCTCCGGCGTGATCGTCACAAGCGATGGTTACATCGTGACGAATAACCACGTCGTTGAGGATGCCGATGAGAACGGCATCGAGGTTGTCTTAAGCGATACCCGGCGGTTCAAAGCGAAGGTCGTGGGAACCGACCCGCTGACCGATGTCGGCGTTGTGAAAATTGATGCGAGCGACCTTCCTGTTGCTGTGCTGGGAAACTCCGACGAATTGCAGGTCGGGCAGTGGGCAATCGCTATCGGAAATCCGCTGGCACTGACGTCGACCGTCACTGCGGGCATCATCAGTTATCTGGGCCGCAATATTCAGATTATCGGTGATAATTACGGTGTGGAAAATTTCATCCAAACAGATGCGGCGATCAATCCGGGAAACAGCGGCGGCGCGCTCGTCAATATATACGGTGAAGTCGTCGGCATCAATACCGCCATCGCAACGACGAACGCCCGTTACCAGGGATACGGGTTCGCGATCCCGATCAACCTGGCGAAAACGGTCGCGGAAGATTTGATCCTTCACGGAAAAGTCGAACGGGGATACATCGGCGTATCGATTTCCGCCGTTGATGCAACTGTCGCGAAGGCAGCAGGGCTTGATAAAATTGAAGGTGTGTTGGTGCAGGATCTTGTTGAGGGCGGAGCGGCGAAGGATGCGGGAATCAAAGAAGGAGATATCATTCTTTCTGTGGATGGCAAACTTGTGAAGGCTCCGAACGAACTTCAATCGATTATCGCAGGAAGGCATCCCGGAGAAAAAGTCGTGCTGCAGATTTGGCGGGATAAGACCGCGATCGAAAAGAACGTTATATTGAAACCGCGGCCCGATAAATCCAGCGTGGCGGCGAACGGCGGTGATAACGATAACGAGGGAGATGCCGCACCCGAAAAGGTTTCTAAACCCGTTCAGTTCGATGCTCTGGGCTTCTCTGTCTCGAAGGCGGATCCTAAGATCAAAAAGGAACGAAAAGTGGACAGCGATATTATCGTCTCAAGCGTTAAACGGTACAGCGAGGCAGACAACCGGCAAATTCAAGAAGGGGACATCATCGTTGAGGCGGATAGGAAGGAAATTTCCTCCGTTGCCGAATTTGAAAAATTGGTGAAGTCAAAGAAGCCGGGAGACGCTCTTATGCTCCGCGTAAAGAGCTCGAACGGTGCCTCGCGATTTATTGCCGTCCAGATCCCGAACGATTGACGATTTGTCATTTAAGTTTATTCCTCTTTAAATTGAAAAAAGTCTCTGTGATGTTTTGCAGAGACTTTTTTTGTATATTGCCTCCGTCACAGAGTGGCTATCCCCAACGAAAATAGCTTTATCATATTTTTTGAGTGACTGAAAGGAAACGGGAGTGATACGATATCTGACTTCAGGGGAATCTCATGGTCAAGGCTTAGTCGGCGTTGTCGAAGGGCTTCCCGCCGGTATTGAAATCTCGTCTGAGTACATTAACCGGCAATTGTGGCGCCGCCAGCAAGGGTACGGCCGCGGGGGAAGAATGAGAATTGAATCGGATACGGTAGAAATTCTTTCGGGAGTGAGGTTCGGGAAAACGCTCGGATCGCCAATCGCCCTTGTTGTCCGGAATAGAGATTGGGCGAACTGGACGGAGAAGATGTCGGTCGAAGGGAGTGGAAGCGGAGTCGAAAAAATTTCTATACCCCGTCCCGGCCATGCGGATTTAGCCGGTGCATTCAAATACGGTTTCGATGATCTTCGAAATGTCATCGACCGAGCCAGCGCACGTGAGACAGCTATGAGAGTCGCGTTGTGTACTGTCGTCAGGAAGTTTCTGGAAACGTTCGGCATGTTTATCGGCAGCCACGTGATCAGCATTGGCCCGGCGGAGGTCAATGACCGCGTGACGATCGATAAGCTTATCAAAAAACTTGTCACAGCATCGAACAAAGGATACGCGGTTGCCGAAGAGGCGGACAAGTCGGAAGTAAGAATATTGGATAAGAGGGCCGCGGAAAAAGCGGTAAGGGCGATCAAAGCCGCCAAAAAACAAGGAGACACACTCGGCGGAGTTTTTGAAGTGCTTGTTACAGGTGTCCCGACAGGCTTGGGAAGTTACGTCGAATACGACAGAAAACTTGATGGTCAACTGGCACAAGCGATAGTCTCAATTCACGCCGTGAAGGGAGTTGAGATAGGGAATGCGTTTCTTAATTCGACATTGTTTGGCTCTGAAGTTCACGATGCAATTCTTCCCGGCAAAAGGGAAAATTTCATTCGTCCAACGAACAGAGCGGGCGGCCTTGAAGGGGGTGTAACAACAGGCGAAATGATCATTCTTCACGGAGCGATGAAACCAATCTCAACTCTGGCGAAGTCCCTGCAGTCAGTCGATTTGAAGACAATGAAGGCCGTTCCGGCGCGATATGAACGTTCGGATGTGTGTGCGGTTCCGGCTTGTTCTGTCATTGCAGAAGCTGTTATTGCCCCGGTGCTGGCGAATGCCTTTTTGGAAAAATTTGGGGGAGATTCGGTCTCTGAAATACGAAAACGCTATAAAAAGAGCGAAAGATGACAGGTTTTCTCCATCCTCATTAACTATTAATAACCGCCCATTTCTTGACAATCCCCCATGAGAATGCTATATTTTAACCATCTGGAAGTCAGCGTTGAAGTAACACTAGAAGGTTAAATTTTAAAATGCCCGGCATTAATCGGGCTTTTATACAATCTCCAGAAAATATTAACTGTTTACGGTGAATGAGGAGGCTGTCTTCAGTTCAAAACTTACTTCGAAAAGCATTCATGGTCGGTTGAATAGCAAAGTTTTAGTGCTCAACCAAAACTACGAACCAATGAGTGTCTGCAATGTCAAGAAAGCTATCATCTTGCTTTTTCTCGGAAAGGCGGAGCTGATTGAGGCTCATACGGGAAAACTTCTCCGTTCTGTCTCGTTGTCAATGCCTTTTCCCAGCGTCGTACGCCTCTCTGTGTATATTCGCGTCCCGTATAAAAAAATTATTCTGTCCCGCAAGAACATTCTCAGGCGTGACAGCCACCGGTGCCAGTTTTGCGGCAGGGGAGATTTACCTCTGACCGTTGACCATGTACTTCCCCGTTCACGGGGCGGCGAGGATACTTGGGAAAATCTGGTATGTGCATGCGTGCAATGCAACAATGCCAAAGGAGATCGGACTCCTGAAGAGGCACGAATGCCTCTGATGCGAAGGCCAAGTCGTCCCAACCATGTCACTTTTATAAGACATTTTGTTGGAAATATTGATGACCGCTGGAAGCCGTACCTCTTCATGAACTAATTGCCGCAGAAGGAGATTTTTTAAGGTCATTGACAGCTAAGAAAAGAATACTGAGCGGGATGCGCCCTACCGGGAAACTCCATCTGGGGCATCTCGTTGGAGCGCTGGAAAATTGGGTTGCGCTTCAAAACGAATTTGACAATTTTCATCTCATTGCCGATTACCATGCTCTCACGACGAATGTCGATACTCATAACTTGTACCAGCACTCGATTGACATGGTTATCGACTGGCTTGCAGCCGGCATCGATCCGGTAAAAAGCCCGATATTCCGGCAATCGCGGATTAAGGAACACTCGGAACTCCATCTGATCTTTTCCATGCTGATCACAACCGCCCGATTAGAACGCAATCCGACGCTAAAGGATCAGGTTCGTGATTTGAACATCGAAACAATGTCGTACGGTCATTTAGGATATCCGGTACTGCAAGCGGCCGACATTTTGTTGTATAAAGGAGACGTTGTCCCAGTCGGAGAAGACCAGGTTCCTCATATCGAGATCACTCGTGAAATCGCACGGCGGTTTAACAATCAATACGGAACCGTCTTTCCGGAGCCCGAACCGAGGCTGACGAAGTTTGCACGGCTTCCCGGTCTCGATGGCAATCAAAAAATGAGCAAATCTACGGGGAACACTATCCTGCTGTCGGATTCGCCCGATGAAATTCGGAAAAAATTGAAGACAGCAGTCACCGACCCGGCAAAAGTTCGTAAAGGCGATCCCGGCCACCCCGACATCTGTCTTGTTTTTACATACCATCAGAAATTCAATGCGGCTGCAGTGCCGGAGATCCGGCGCACCTGCGAGTCGGGAGCGCTTGGCTGCGCCGATTGCAAGGTTATGTGCGCGGGAAAAATCTCGGACATCCTCGCTCCCATTCGCGCGAAAAGAGCGTACTACGAATCGCATCTCGACGAAGTGAAGAACATCTTGGCGGATGGTGAGGAGCGCGGGCGAAAAGTTGCGGTCAAAACGATGGAAGAGGTTCACGCAGTCATGTCGCTGGGATAACGAATGTATCGCATTAAACTCACCGATTTTGAAGGACCGCTCGACCTGCTTTTGTTTTTTATCAAACGGGATGAATTGGATATCTACGACATCCCGATCGCGAAGATCACCAAGGATTTTCTCGAGTACCTGCAATACCTTCAAGAGCTCGACCTCGACATTGCAGGAGAATTTATCGTCACGGCGGCGGAGTTGATGCAGATCAAAGTTCAAATGCTTCTGCCGCGCATGAATGGCGAGGGCGAGGAGGAACTTGACCCGCGGGCGGAGCTTGTTCGGCGATTGCTCGATTACAAACGGTACAAGGAGATGGCGGGGGAACTTCAGAGGATGAGCGAGGAACAAAGCAAGGTTTCATACCGGAAAATTTTTTCGTACGACCCGAAGATTGCCGAAGACCCGAACGAGGAGAATCTTTTGCGGGATGTGACGCTCTTCGATTTGATCGCAGCGTTCAAATACGTCGTCGACAGAATGCCGCGGAAGCACGTTCACGAAATCAACAAACTGAATGTGACGCTCGAGGACCAGATCGAGTATATCCTCAATTACTTCAAGAGCAAAACGGAATCGACTTTTTTGCAGATGGTCGAATCGATGGCGGAGAAAATCCGCATCGTTGTGACGTTCATCGCCTTGCTGGAACTGATAAAGCAAAAGCAGATCGGCGTGCGCCAGGTCGACCCGTACGGTGAAATGATTATTGTCAAACTACCAACCGAGGTTTCAGCATGAATGAAGAGCCGAAGGTGGAAGTCTCGACTGTTCAAACAGCCGCAGCGGAAGATGCATTGGAGCTGAAAGAAATTATCGAGGCCCTGCTGTTTGCATCCGATGAACAGGTGACGCTGGAGACCCTCAAGGTCGTCTTTGAGGAGATGGATCGTGATAAACGCGAGGAAGACAAAATCAATCCGACCGGGGATGAGATACGGGCAGCGGTAGATTCATTGAACGCCGACTATGGAGAGTCGCGACGTGCCTACAGAATTCAGCGGCTGGCCGGGGGCTACGTGTTTGCGACCGACAAAAAATTTGCCTCGTGGGTTGGAAAACTTTTTAAAGAAAAAGCGAGGCGCAAGCTTTCTCAAACGGCAGTGGAAACGCTCGCGATCATCGCCTACAAACAACCGATCACAAAATCGGAGATCGAGTTTATTCGAGGAGTGAATGCAGATTACATTATGAAGACGCTCCTGGAAAAAAACCTTGCTGCAATTGTCGGGCGTGCTCACAGTCCCGGCCGGCCGCTCTTGTACGGGACGACTCCTGATTTTCTCAAACATTTCGGGCTGAACGAAATCACCGACCTCCCCAAGCCGAGGGAGATTGAAGAGCTGCTGGGGGAAACCGAACTCGAGGTCGAGAAGAGAATGCTGGCGAATCAGGAAGAGCTGGAATTCAAAGAAAAATTGCACGAGAAACTTGACCCAAATTCGCGCGCTCCCCACATCCCCAGGAAGAAATCGAAACTGCAGGAACCGCACCAGGACGACGAGGGGAAAACAGTTATCGAAAAAATAATTTCCGTCCAACCTCTTTCACGTATTCCAGAGAAAGCCGATAGCGAGCCTGTCGAGAATGGGGAAATTGTTGCTCACGCGCCGTCAAATGAAACGACCGTCATGCAGGATGGGTTGACGGAACAAACGGTGACTCCTTCCGTCGAAGAACCTGTGAACCCCGGGGTTCAATCGATTGAACAGCCGGCTGAATCAACAGGACCTCAACGAAATGAAATAGAGCCGCAAATTTCGGCCGGGCCGGCGCAGACGGAAGACAAGCAAATCCGCCGTTCGGAGCCGGATGGGACTGTTCATCCGGATGAAATGAGCACTCACGATTCCGTTGCCCCACAAAATAGTACATCGACCGAAGCAGTTGAACCTTCCACCGCCACATGGGGCCAATCTGAAAAGCACGATTCGAAGAAAGGATGGAGTACGTGGAAGGCAAAAATACAAACGTTCTTCCGCAAGTTGTTCGGCTAAATCGCTTCATCGCGATGGCGGGCGTATCGTCGAGGCGTAAGGCAGAGGAATTGATCCTCAACGGAGAAGTGACGGTCAATAAAAACGTTGTAACCGACTTATCTACGAAAGTTTCGCCTTCCACCGACCGCGTTGCCATCAACGGCAGAACAATTTCCATCGAAGAAAAGCTTGTCTATATTGTTTTGAACAAGCCGAAAGATTATATCACGACGGCGCACGATGAAAAAAACCGGAAGACCGTGTACGACCTTGTGCGTACACGCGAGCGAATTTTCCCGGTCGGGCGCCTCGACCGAAATACAACGGGCGTCCTTCTCTTTACGAACGATGGGGAACTGGCGCACCGGCTTATGCATCCATCGCATCAAGTTGATAAAACGTATCATGTTGAATTGACGACGGGTGTTGACCAGAAGGACATCGAGAAAGTCAAGAAGGGCGTTCATATTGAGGATGGAAAAACAGCTCCTGCACGCGTTGACTCAATTCCCGGGACAAAAAACAAGAATCTGATTATTACGATCCACGAGGGACGGAACAGGCAAGTGCGGAGAATGTTTGAGGCGCTTGGCTATGAAGTGAAACGGCTGGACCGTGTGCAATATGCCGGACTGACGACTGACGGCCTTCGACGGGGAGGATGGCGTTACCTTTCGAAGCCCGAAGAACAAATGCTCAAGAGATTTGCCGGGATGAAAGAACAAGAGCGGCAGGGCAAAGTGATTCATCATTAAAGCAAAAAAACTCATAAGAAGGTAGCCTTATGCGATTTCCTCGCAGCAGCGGAGTTCTTCTCCACCCGACATCTCTTCCAGGTCCCCACGGATCGGGTGATTTCGGCCCCGCCGCATATCATTTTATAGACTGGCTTGTTGTCGCCGGTCAAAAGTTGTGGCAAATTCTTCCGCTCGGTCCGGTCGGTTTGGGGAACTCCCCCTATATGAGCCTCTCAGCGTTTGCCGGCAATCCATTGCTGATCGACCTTTCCGAACTTGAGCACAAGGGCTGGCTTCGCGGCGATGAGCTTTCATCGGTGAAGGCTTTTCCGGCGACGCATGTCGATTTCGGAAAAGTCATTCCCTTCCGCATCAAGTTGCTGCATCATGCGGCGAAAAATTTTTTTGCGCACGCGTCGTCGAACGATAAGGCGGAGTTTGAATCGTTCGACCATCAAAACAAAAGCTGGCTCGCCGATTACGCGCTCTTCATGGCGCTGAAGAGCGAACACGACAGTCAAGAATGGTGCGAATGGGACCGCGACATTGCTCAGCGCAAACCGCCTGCACTTGAAAAAGTACGTGTCGAATTGAGCGAAGAAATTAAGTTCTGGAAATTCACTCAATGGTGTTTCGTCCGCCAGTGGACGGCACTCAAAAAATACGCCAACGAAAAAGGAATTCAAATCGTCGGGGATATTCCGATCTTCACGGCATTCCAGAGTTCCGATGTTTGGGCACATCCGGATCTTTTTTCGCTCGACGAAAATCTTCGCCCCACGATTGTAGCCGGTGTCCCGCCCGATTATTTCAGCGCGACGGGACAGCGTTGGGGAAATCCTCTCTATCGATGGGACGTGATGGAACGTGACGGATTTGCGTGGTGGATTGAGCGCATCAAGAGCACGCTTGCCCTTGTCGATATCGTACGGATCGATCATTTTCGCGGCTTCGCAGCGTACTGGGAGATCCCTGCGGAAGAAAAGACGGCGGTGCATGGCCGATGGGTTGGCGGACCGAAAGAACAGCTGTTCGATACGGTCCTGCTGAAGCTGGGAAAGCTCCCGATCATCGCTGAAGACCTGGGGCTGATGACCGATGATGTCATCGCATTGCGGGATAGATTTAATTTCCCCGGAATGAAAGTGCTCCAATTTGCCTTTGCCGGGGACCCCAAGAATCCTTTCCTTCCCCATAACTACTCGCCCAATGTTGTCGTTTATACCGGTACGCACGACAATGATACCACGATCGGCTGGTTTACAAGCGCAACGGAGCGAGAGAGAGCCTTCGTCAAAAAATATATCGGCACAGACGGGAAAGAAATCCATTGGGACTTAATCCGGCTCGCGTCGCAATCGGTTGCCGACATGGCAATCTACCCGATGCAGGACGTGCTGGGGCTCGGGACGGAAGCACGGATGAATTTGCCGGGTAAATCTTCCGGGTACTGGGAGTGGCGGTTCTCATGGAATCAGGTGGCCGCTTTTCATGCTGCCCGTCTCTACGAAATTACCGCATTATACAAACGCTGTTCATCGGAACGGCTGGAGCTGCCGGCGTATCCGCACGGCAAGAAATTACCATAGAAGGATTTTCCGTCTCTCACGGACCTCTCAAGAATACTCTAAGTTTTATGGATCAACACGAATACTTGCAGGAATTGAATGCTCTCATGGCCCGCCGCCGTGAGGAATTAGATCAACTGAGGAAACTTGGTATCGAGCCGTATCCATACGGATTCGAACGCGACGCCTTTTCGTCGGACATTCTCTCTGCATTTAAAGACGGAGATCCGCAACGGATAGTCTCGGTAGCGGGAAGGATCATGTCGCTGCGTAAAATGGGGAAGGCCTCGTTCTGTCACATTCAGGATTCAAAAGGGAAAATACAGATCTACCTGAAGAAGGATGACCTTGGGGATATTTATGATGCTTTTCGTCTTCTGGATATTGGAGATATTATCGGCGTGAAGGGTTTTGTCTTCAAGACAAAAATGGGAGAAATATCGGTTCATGCACAGGAATTAAAGCTGCTCACAAAATCCTTGCGCCCCCTTCCGGTCGTAAAAGAAAAAACCGACGAAGCAGGAAATAAAATAGTCTTCGATCCCTTTGCCGACAAAGAAATGCGGTACCGGCAGCGGTACGTCGACCTCGTGGTGAATCCATCAGTCCGTGACGTCCTGACGAAAAGAAGCATGATTCTCCGGACCATACGAAAGTTTTTGGATGAACGAAGTTATCTCGAAGTCGAAACGCCTGTTTTGCAGCCTCTCTACGGCGGCGCCTCCGCGCGTCCGTTTGTCACGCACCACAACACACTCGACATGCCCCTCTATCTTCGAATCGCCGATGAATTGTACCTTGAAGCGGCTCATTGTCGGGGGCTATGACGGCGTGTACGAAATAGCCAAAGATTTTCGAAACGAAGGGATGGACCGTACCCACAATCCCGAATTCACCATGATGGAGGTGTATGTTGCATACCGGGATTATTTGTGGATGATGGGATTGGTTGAACAGATGATCCATGCCGTTGCGCTCGCGCTCAACGGCAATGCAAAAGTAAAATTAGGAGAGCATGAGATCGACTTCACCCCTCCGTGGAAACGATTAACCATGTTCGGGTCGATTGAAGAATATACCGGACTGAAGCTTCAGGGCAAGGATGAAGTCCAGCTTCGCGCCGTCGCGAAGGAGATCCACGTCGACATAGAACCTGCTGCCGGGCCGGGAAAAATCGTCGACGAAATATTCAGCGTAAAAGTGCAGCCGCATCTCATTCAGCCGACCTTCATCATGGATTATCCCGTTGAAATGTCGCCCCTTGCAAAGAAACATCGGTCGGAAGCGGGCTTGGTGGAGCGCTTTGAAGGAATGGTGAACGGCCAGGAAATTTGCAACGCGTTCAGCGAATTGAACGACCCGCTCGACCAGCGTGCGCGATTCGAAGACCAGGTGCGCCTGAAGGAACGGGGCGATGACGAGGCTCAGGCACTTGATGAAGATTTTCTCCGCGCGCTTGAATACGGTATGCCGCCGACTGCCGGGCTGGGAATCGGCATCGACCGTTTAACCATGGTGCTTACCGGCCAAGAGTCTATTCGCGATGTCATTTTTTTCCCGCAAATGAAACCCGAGAAATGAGGGGAAAAGACCTACGATGCGGCCGCAGTTTTTGATTAGGAAAGAGTCATGGCATTACTCGGGTTCCTTGACTTTGAGCCGATTTCTTATGATTTTATTCAAAACACCCCGAATCGACCCCGCAAGGTGAAGTGCGTCACGTATTTCAAGGTTGAAAGAGAGTAACATATTCTTCCTGAAGTTGCCACGGGCGCGTATGGTATTGCCGATAACGGAATAAGCATGCGGTAGTAGCACAGGAATTTTACGTTTTCACACGAAATTAATTGTTATTTGTAATGCTGTCAAAGGAAGAACTAAAAAGAGGACTTATGAAGAAGAGGTTTTCTACGCCGGTTGTTGTGCTGTTGATCCTGGTTTCAATATTGGGCGGCATGCAGCTCAATATGCTTATTTCGGGCGACAATATTTACGAACAACTCGGCAAATTCAAGGATGTTTTAAGCCTGACGGAAAAATATTATGTCGACGAAGTCGACACTCAGAAATTGACTGAATCCGCCATTAAAGGGATGTTAAACGACCTCGATCCACATTCAGTATACATCGACCCGAAACAATTGACAAAAGTGACCGAGGAATTTCAAGGGAAATTCGAAGGGATCGGAATAGAGTTTGCCATTGTCAACGATACGATTACGGTTGTGCAGCCGATTGGAGGCGGGCCGAGTGCACAATTGGGTATCCTGTCGAACGACAGGATCGTCAAAATTGATGGCAAGAGTGCAATTGGTTTTGACAACGACCAGGTGATGAAGGGATTGAAGGGGCCGAAGGGGACAAAAGTTTCTGTCACCATCGTGAGGCCGGGCGAAAAAGAGCTGCTGGATTATGAAATTGTCCGCGACGTTATTCCTTTCTACAGCGTCGATGTTTCTTTTATGCTCGACGACGAAGTCGGGTATATCAACGTTACCCGATTTGCCGAAACAACCAATGCTGAGATGCTCAGTGCTCTTCAAAAACTTAAAGCGCAGGGGATGAAACGATTGGTGCTGGATCTTCGGTTCAATCCCGGCGGTTATCTTGACCAGGCCGTGAAAATGGCTGATTTATTCCTCGATGGAGATCCGGTAACCGGACAGCGAAAAATTGTCTATACAAAAGGCCGCCGCCCGGACTTCAACGAAGAATATTTTGCAACATCGAACAGTGAGTTTGAAAAAGTTCCGTTGATTATTTTGATCTCGAATGGAACGGCCTCCGCGAGTGAAATTGTGGCGGGTGCAATTCAGGACTGGGATCGGGGCTTGATTGTCGGCGAAACAAGTTTTGGAAAAGGGCTTGTGCAGCGGCAGTTTGAGCTGGCTGATAAGTCGGCGTTTCGATTGACGATTGCCCGGTATTACACGCCCAGCGGCCGACTCATTCAACGCTCGTATGCCGAAGGAAAAGAAAAATACCAGCGTGAAGCATTTGAGCGGAACGAAACGGAAGGGGACAATATTTCGCATGTCGAAGAAAGTGATTCGACCCGTCCGGTTTTCAAGACCGCGGGTGGCAGAAAAATTTACGGCGGCGGCGGCATCACCCCCGATTACATTGTCAAACCCGAAGATGCAACCCCCCTCACGGTAACGATCAGAAACCGGAATCTGTTCTATGAATTCACGACCGAATACTTAGCAGTGCACACGAAGGAGATCAAGGAAAAATACAAGGGAGATTTTCAGGCCTTTGACCGAAATTTTGAGGTTGATGACGCTCTTATCAATGAATTCATCGGGTTCATCAAACAAAAGAAAGTTGACTTCAATGAAGAGCAGTTCGCAAAGGACAAGGAATACACTAAGGCACGCCTGAAGGCGCATATCGCGAGAAACTTTTGGGGCAATGACGGCTGGTACCCCGTCATTTTGAGGTCGGACAATCAACTAAAAAAAGCGCTCTCGATATTTCCGGAGGCAGCGAAGATAGCGAAGCTTCAATGATGGATGATCTCGGTTCACCGGATGAACGCCGTCGCCGTGCAATGATGATGGATGGGTTATACAAGAGGGGGAAGTACGGGGGACGGATTGCCCTTTTTCTCTGCATCGGTATTGTGTTTGGGTCGATGGTCTTTTCGGCTGCTGCCGGGAGGGCTGAAAGCGCGCCGGGGACGAGTTTTGACGCGGTTGCTCCTTCGGGAGTGCTTTTCGTCGGAGAGCAATTAGAGTATAACGTCAGCTATTCAATATTCTCCTTGGGGACTGTAAAACTCGAAATCGTTGACACGGCGCAAAAAAACGGTGTCACGGTCTTCCGCGCAAAAGCGTTTATGGATTCCTACAGCGGAGTGCCCTTCGTCAATTTACATTGGATTTTTTACAGCGAGATCGATCCGCATCTCTATTCACATTTTTTTTCAGGGATCGATAACAAAGACTCGAACAATGTTTCGTATTCGAATTATGCGTTCGATTATTCTCACGGCCGGGTGTTCGTGGAACGAGGAATCCGGCAAGAGCATGACTCCACGATAAAAACGACGGATACGATAAGTTCCACCTATCAGGACGGGTTGTCTTTGTTCTATTATGCGCGCGGGAATGTGCATTCGAATGGACCTGAAAACATTCCGACGTTCGTGAGCGAAAAAAAAGTGAACACCTACATCAATTTCACGAACACGAAAACTTCGTCCGAGATCGATGCAGTCAAGTATCCGATTGAGACGGTCGAGTTTGAGGGACGGGCTGATTTTGTAGGAATATTCGGGCTCACGGGGGGCTTCTCCGGATGGTTTAGCAACGATGAGGCGGCTGTACCGATTGTAGCAAAAATGAAGGTGATTTTGGGGAGCATCCGTCTTGAGTTAGTGAAATGGAACCGTCCCGGCTGGGTCCCGCCGCGCGCTCATGAAGAATGAAGCACAATGAGCATTTTACCTTATGCGGGCGTCACGCCGAAGCTTCACCCGAGCGTGTTTATTGCGGAGGGAGCTCACATTATTGGAGACGTCGAGATTGAAAAAGACAGCAGTGTCTGGTTCAATGCTGTCGTTCGCGGGGATGTGAATTATATTCGGATCGGTGAACGAACCAATATCCAGGATGCTTCGGTGCTTCACGTCACTCACGAACGATATCCCTTGATCATCGGGTCGAACGTTACTGTGGGGCACGGCGCGGTGGTGCATGCAGCGACGGTTCATGATTTTAGCCTGATTGGTATGGGGGCTATTATACTGGATAATGCGCGTGTCGGTCCGTACTCTTTAGTTGCGGCCGGTGCATTGGTTGTGGGCGATTCCATCATTCCGGAAGGGATGTTGGCGGCGGGTGTGCCGGCAAAAGTTGTACGCCCCCTTGACCGAAGAAGAACGACAGTTTCTTATTCAATCCGCCCAAAATTACGTCGGTTATGTTGCGTCTTACAGAATCTAATTTCTATTTCTCAATCTAATTATAGAACAGAGATAGGCTATGAAATTAAAATTCTGGGGAGTACGTGGTTCAATCCCAACACCGGGTAAAGCGACTGTCCGTTACGGGGGAAATACACCCTCTCTTGAGCTTCGTCTCGACAACGATGAGTTGATCATCTTTGATGCCGGAACAGGCATCCGCGGCCTGGGCGACCATCTCATCGCAAACGGAGAGTCACTTAATACGTACCTTCTTATCACTCATCCTCACTGGGACCATATCCAGGGATTTCCGTTTTTCAAGCCCGCCCTGATTTCGGGGAATGAGATCACGATTATCGGTACGGAGCGGAAGGAAGTGAATCTCCAGCGCATTATTGCGGACCAGATGAACAGAATCTATTTTCCGGTTCAGTTGAATGAATTGAAGGCGAAAATAAATTTTCGCCCGATTGGTGAAGAGGAATTCACGATTTTTGGTGCTCACGTGCGAACGATGTACGTCAATCATCCTGGGTTCACGGTTGGATACCGGCTTGAATACAAAGGCAAGTCGCTTGTGTATATCAGCGACAACGAACCCTTCGATAAAGAGGTTGCCGCCCATATGACGAACTTCGAGAAAATCGTGCAAGATAAATATGCCGCCGTGTCCGGCGACCCTAACCAGCGGGTGTTCGATTTTGCCAAGAACGCCGACATCCTTATTCACGATTGCACATATACGCCCGAGGAATATGTCGATAAAATCGGCTGGGGCCATTCGCATTACCTTTTCACTCTCAAAGTTGCCGCCGAGGCCAACGCACGCCATCTTGTCTTATTTCATCATGAACCGAACCACAGCGATGAGAAAGTCGATGATATTGTGTTGAAATGCAAAAAAGAAATTAAAACAAAAAAATTTACGTTCGAGTGCACAGCAGCGAGTGAGGGATTGGAACTTACGTGGTGACGAAAAATGAACTTGACTATTCGACCGGTCGTTTTTATATTAGGTGGTGAGTTGTAGAGTGCAATATAGCCGCTGTGCGCGGACGATGCTTTTCGTTCAAAGGACGAAAAGTTTTCTATTGTAAACCCCGAGGATTGCAGAACGGGGTTTTTCTTTTTTTATTTCTATTTCCCATGAGACCATCTACGTTTGTTTTTACGCCCTCTGATTTTAAGAAGCTTGCCAAAGTTCTTGGCGTAAAGGGGAAGGCGAGAGGCAACAATGTTCGATTTGAGGTGGGGAACGGTGTAACCAAGCGGAAACTTGCGGTGGAGATCTATTCGAATATCATGATCGGTAAAGAACGGGGAAATCTCGTCACTGTGTATACTCCCAACGCCCACTTGCAGCTACATTTTTGCTCGGGGTACGTCGTCAGCGAGATGCTGGGCGAAGTGACGTTTATCGGCCAGCGCGATGGGAAAGTTTCAGGACTCATTATTGAAAGAGAGGGGGGGTGTTCACTGTATGCAAATGTTGACCGTTCCTTGCTTTCCGGTGATTTTACCCAGCTTGGTCCGGAGGTGATGCTGTCGGGCATTGCCTTGTCCCTCACAGAATCGGTGCTTCCAGAGCAGGCGAAAAGGCCTGCAACGAGAAGAAAGCGGTAATGGTTGAAGTCGATGTTTCGTACGATTGTCAGGATTACCGTATGTCGAGGAAAACGATCGGGCAACTCGTCTCTTTCGTTTTCAAAAAAGAGCGCATTCCTGCGGGGAAGATTTCCTGTGTTTTCGTCGACGACAAAGCGATAAAAAAAATCAATACGGCATATTTGGGGCATAGATTCAACACAGACGTCATTACATTTCTGATTGAAACACAACCCTTCCTCGAAGCCGAACTTTACATCAACGTGAAACAAGCGCGCCGTCAAGCGCGTCTATATAATGTAACCGTGAAGAACGAGCTGACTCGTTTGGTCATTCACGGGGTGCTCCATGCGTTCGGCTACGACGACAAACGAACAAAACAACGAAAAAAAATGTTTGAACGGCAGGAGCAGTACGTGGGAATGTGCACACGCGATGTGCGGGCTATTTGACACTCCCAGTTTTTTTGCTACATTGCCTCAACGAAGAAAGTAACAAGAAGCAGGCGGATCATTACGATGCGTGAAAAGATAGTTGAGATTATCGTTTATTTGATGGGTGAATTACGGAACAATATTCCGCTCGGAGAAATCGATTTGAGCGTGCTGACCAACAGCGGCTATACGCCGACCGAAATCAGCACAGCATTCAGCTGGCTCTACGAGAAAATCGACCTCGGCGAAAACCTGGTGAAAGAAATTTCCAAGAGCTCGCCTCATTCCCACCGCGTCCTTCACGATGCGGAACGAATGGTGTTTACTCCCGAGGCGCACGGCTATTTAATCCAGCTGCGCGAGCTCGGTCTGATCTCCGAAGAAGATATTGAAACGGTCATCGACAGGGTGATGCTTGCCGATTATGTTTCGGCCGGCATGCAGGAAACAAAGTCCATCGTTGCTTCGATATTGCTCGAGGGTGAAGATTCCCGCGGTTCCGGAAGCAGGGTCATGTTTAACGGTAAGGACACAATTCATTGAGCGGAGCGAAAAGGTTTGAAGTATGAGTAAATCGTTAATTATCGTAGAGTCGCCATCGAAAGCAAAGACGATCAATAAGTATCTCGGCAAAGATTTCGTCGTTGAGGCTTCGGTCGGACATATCAAGAATTTGCCCAAGAGTAAACTCGGAGTTGATGTTGATAACAAATTTGCCGTTTCCTATGAAACGATAGCAGGCAAAGAAGAGATCATCGAGAAACTTCAACGGCTTGCCGAAAGCGCGGATAAGGTCTTCATAGCGACCGACCCCGATCGCGAGGGAGAGGCAATTGCTTACGACATCGCACAGGAAATCGATGCGAAGAACAAACACATCTTTCGCGTTCTTTTCCATGAGATCACGCCGACGGGAATTGCGGAAGCGATGGCGTCACCCAAAAAAATTGACCAGCACCTTGTCAATTCGCAACGGGCACGCCGAGCCATGGACCGCGTGGTAGGATACAAACTCAGTCCATTTATTTGGAAGACCGTGTTTTATGGCCTCTCGGCAGGCCGGGTTCAATCTGTCGCTTTGAGGCTTATTTGCGAGAGAGAAGAGCACATCAAAAAATTCGTTCCGGAAGAATACTGGTCCATTATCGGCGAATTCCAGACGGAGACGTCCGACCCCTTCTATGCTAAGCTGATAAAAATCGACGGGTCGGAGCCGAAAATTGTAGACACAACGACTGCGCAGGGATATGCGGCCGATATTCAGAAGCAGGCATATTCCATTACCGATATTCAAAAGAAAACGGTGAAACGGATTGCCCCGGCGCCGTTCATCACGAGTACGTTGCAGCAGGAAGCGGCAAGCCGGTTGCGGTTTTCGGCGAAACGCACGATGATGCTTGCGCAGAAATTGTACGAAGGGATCGACCTGGGGGATGAGGGCATTGTGGGTTTGATCACGTATATGCGAACCGATTCAACACGGTTAAGCGACGAAGCCGTCGCCGCCGTTCGCGGGTATATCTACGATTCCTACGGCCCTGAATATCTTCCAAAAGAACCTCATCAATTTAAAAAAAGGAAGGAATCGCAGGATGCCCACGAGGCAATCCGTCCGACCTCGATAAAGCTGGCTCCAAAGCATATCAAAAAACATTTGGACAAAGATATTTATGCATTGTACGAATTGATTTGGAACCGCTTCGTTGCATGTCAGATGATGGCGGCGACATTTGAACAAGTTTCCGTGGATATCAAGGGGGGAGATTACGCCTTCCGGGCCACCGGTTCAGTCCCTCTTTTCCGCGGTTTTCTCCAGGTCTACGATGACATGGTTGAAGAAAAAGGGATCGCTGATGACGAAGACCCTATATCCAAGATACCGGCGAACCTCAAAATAGGCCAGCACTCAACGCTCCGGAATGTCCTGCCGAAGCAGCATTTCACGAAGCCGCCGGCACGATATACGGAGAGCAGCCTGGTGAAAGAGCTGGAGTCGCTCGGCATCGGACGCCCGAGCACGTACGCCGCCATCGTCAGCACCATTGTGGATAGGAAGTACGTTGACCAGCAGGATAGGAAACTCTTTGCTACTTCATTAGGCATGGTGGTCACGAAGCTGCTTGTTCACAGTTTTCCCAAAGTTCTCAACGTGAAATTTACTGCGTTGATGGAAGAGGAACTTGACACCATCGCTTCGGGAAAAAACAATTATGTGCAGGTGATGGAAGATTTCTACCATCCATTTATCGAATCGCTGCACCTTGTCGAGAAAGAAGCGGGCAGGTTAAAAAAATCGCTCCAGCAAGAGACCGGCGAACTGTGTGAACTCTGCGGCAAGCCGATGATTATCAAATGGGGCCGTTACGGTCAATTCAAAGCCTGCACCGGGTACCCCGCGTGCAAGAACAGAAAACCGCTGGACGAAGATGTCGAGAAGCTGGCGCACACGGTTGGGTTGAAGTGCAGACAATGCGGCGGAGACCTTGTCGTGAAAGGCGGGCCCTTCGGGACTTTTTTGGGATGCTCGAATTATCCGAAGTGCAATTATACTCAGCCGATTTCGATGGGGATCAAATGTCCGAAATGCAAGGATGGGGATGTGATCGAACGAAAGACGAAACGGAAGAGAAGTTTTTACGGATGCTCGCGTTATCCCGATTGCGATTTCGTTTCGTGGGACAAGCCGGTCATCCAAGAATGCGAGCATTGCAAGAATCCGTATCTTGTCCAAAAAAGTTCGAAGAAAAAGGGGGAGTATTTGTTGTGCCCGAATTGTAAGGAAGAATTCGTCCGTGAAGAAACCGCGATAGCAGTCTAACGGCAGGCCGATGCTCAGTCACGCGATGGAATTGTTTCTGGAGTACATTGACCGAGAGAGAAATTTCTCTCCGCACACGCATATTTCGTATTCTAAAGACCTCCACCAGTTTCAAGCGTTCCTTCAGGAAAAATTTCCGGAAGCGCCGGACCATCCGGAGCTCATTGACCAGGAGATGGTACGGTCATTTCTCGGTGTTCTGCTCGACAGCGGCATGGCAAAAAAAAGCGTCATCCGAAAAATTTCCACGCTGCGCTCTTTTTTTAAATTTGCCGTCCGGCGAAAGCTTCTCGCCGGCAATCCGATGAACAATGTTGTCACACCGAAAGCGGAAAAGAAACTTCCGCAATTTCTCGACGAACTCGCTGTCGAAAAACTGATGGCTCTGCCCGATACCGATGACCTTCTCGGCTCCCGCGATGCTGCAATCCTCGAATTGCTGTACAGCACGGGAATGCGGCGGGGCGAACTCGTTCAGCTCGACACGAACGACATTGACGTGTACGAGAGAACAGTCAAGGTTATCGGCAAGGGGAACAAAGAACGGATTCTCCCGTTCGGTAAGAAAGCGCATCAGGCTCTTGAGCGATACTTGGCGGCAAGAGGACAATTGGCGGGGTTGACGAGCGGTGGGGTGAACGCAGTGTTCCTCACGGCAAAGGGAAAACGGCTCTATCCCGGTGCTGTCAATCTTATCGTCAAAAAATATTTTAAGGAAGTGTCGGAACTCCGCCAGCAAAGCCCGCACGTGCTGCGCCATTCCTTCGCGACGCATTTGTTGGACCGAGGTGCCGATATTTTTGCAGTCAAAGAATTACTCGGGCACGAAAGTCTTTCGACCACGCAAATTTATACGCATATGACCTCGGAACGATTGAAGAAAGTCTATCGGCAGGCCCACCCGAAGGCAATGTAGGTGCGGCCGGACATGAATCGCCGTCAATTCTGCGGTGAAATTTTAAAGGAGACCCTATGGACATAAAATTTACGGCTCGGCATTTTAAGCCGAATGAAATTTTACGCGACTACGCCCAGGATGCCGTTACAAAATTGGAGCGGTACTACGACGGCATTGTTAAGTCGGAAATAATCCTTAGCTTTGAAAGCACGAGGAACAGTCTTAAGGTTGCGGAAATCCACCTTAAGGTGTATGGAACTTTGTTGAAAGCAGTCCACAAATCGGACGACTATCAAAAATCTGTCGATACCGCGGTTGCCAAACTCGAACGCCAGCTCGTGAAGTACAAAAGCAAGCTCCATGAAAAGGAAAAAAGCAAAGTGCGAAAAATCCACGAAAAAGATTAATCAGCATCGGTACACTGACGATGAAACTTGAATCCGCTAAAGAAATTCGCAAACACAGTATTACGGTCGGGTTCCTCTACGAGACGAACAAGACCCGCCTGAAGCTGGTCCCGTTAACGAACGTCGGCTTCGACAATGTCATTCGTGATAAAAGCATCCACAGACCGGGTTTGGCGCTCGCAGGGTACGTCGCACTCTTCACGTACGATCGTGTCCAGGTATTCGGCAACACCGAAATACGTTACCTCAACAGCATGCCTCTCGATGAAAGAATCAAGGCATTCAATACGCTGTTCAAGTTCGCGATCCCTTGCATTTTTGTGACCAGCGACAATCCGATCGACAAGGAGCTCGTGCAGCTTGCCGCCGACCATAACGTTCCCATGTTTCGCACGTCCCTTGAAACGACAAAGGCAGTTTACTTTCTCAGCGATTTTCTCGACGACCAGTTTTCACCGCAAACGACGATTCATGGTTCCTTCGTCGACGTCTACGGCCTCGGGCTGTTGTTCATCGGAAGGTCCGGCATCGGAAAAAGCGAAATCGCGCTTGACTTGATCGAGCGCGGTCACCGCCTTGTTTCGGACGACGTCGTGAACGTTACCCGAAAAGGAGAAGGCATTCTCATCGGCGCCGGGACCAACCTCGTAAAGCATTTCATGGAAATCAGAGGTCTCGGTCTTATCGATGTACAAAGTATTTTCGGGGTCAGGGCAATTCGATTTCAGAAAAGAGTTGAGGTGGTTGTTGAATTGATGGAATGGAAAGCTGCTGAAGATTTTACCAGAACAGGATTAGACCAGTCCACCATCTCCATTTTAGATGTCGAGGTTCCCCATATCAAGCTGCCGATTTTTCCCGGAAAGAACGTCACTGTCATCGCAGAAGTCATCGCTCTCGATTATCTCCTGAAGCATTACGGCTACGATGCTGCAAAAGAATTTTCAAAGCGTCTGGAAACGGTTATTGCGCAAAAGAACAAGAAGAATGCAAAACGGGCGATAGACTATTTTGAACACGATTTCGAGTAAATAATCGACCGTTGGCAGGCATTTATGATGGTTTTCAAAAAAATGCGCTCGTATGACGTTTCACCTTGACAAACCATGTTAATTTTTATATTTTCAGGCTAGATTGTTGTAGAGTGTAGGAAATTCACTAACCTTGAGGATGAATGAAAAAAAGCCGAAAACTGTTTTTTTACTCTGAAGAAAATGTTTCGTTCGTCGAAGCCAGAGGGTTTAAAGCCAAATTCTCCCTCTTGGTCATTGTTTCCGTCTTTGTTGCGATGGGTGCGATCTTCGGAGCGAATCATTATCTCGGAGATGTTTTAGGAATCGATTTGGACCGGGTGAATTTTTTGTCCACTGAAAATAGGTTGCTGAAAGATGAAGTCAAAACACTTTCAGCAAGGCTATCGGATTTGTCGCTGACGATGGATAAGTTGTCGGAAAGAGAAGGTCAACTTCGTCTTGCAGTCAACCTTCCCCACATCGATGAAGATACCAGAGTCATTGGAACAGGGGGCACAAAGCGTGAGACGAACATCGGAATCGTGTCGAAGGATGCCAATGACCTCATGAGTGCTGCCGATCAATTGCTTGACAAGCTGGATAAGGAGGTCGTTTTCCAGCAGCAGAGCTACCAAGATATTTACAATAAGTCGAAATACAACAAAGAATTATTCGCCCATATTCCCGCAATTAAACCGATGGCCGGTTATTTCAACTACCATGATTTTGGTATGCGTCTTCACCCGATTCTGGGAATTGTTCGTATGCATGAGGGGGTCGATATTGCAAATGATGTGGGGACACCGGTCTATGCCACGGGCGACGGCGTTATCGAGTCTGCGGGAAGTACTGGCGGAGGGTACGGGATAGCCGTCGAAGTCAACCACGGCTTTGGATACAAAACCTGGTATGCCCACTTGCTCAGGCCTGCTGCGCGGGTAGGACAAAAAGTACGGCGAGGCGATCTGATTGCGTATTCAGGCAACAGCGGTCTTTCGACAGCGCCGCACTTGCATTACGAAGTCCGCCTGAACGGCCAAAAGAAGGACCCGGTAGCATATTTTATCGATGACGTTGACTATAAGCAAATACGCGAACAGCTTGCTCTTGCAAAAGAGCAATGATTTTATTATTGAAAGCTTTTGCGAAAGAAAATTTTATTTGGAGAGTGAGTCGTTATGATTTGGACGATGGAACTGGCGTCGTATCTCGAAGATGCGCCGTGGCCCGCGACGAAAGAAGAATTGATTGATTATGCCGTTCGCACAGGGACACCCATTGAAGTGCTGGAGAATCTGCAGGAATTAGAAGACAGTGATGAACCATACGAGAGCATGGAAGAAATCTGGCCTGACTATCCGACCGATGAAGACTTTTTCTATGAAGACGAAGGCGAATACTAATCCGCTCCACCATTGGCAAATCCATAGTTAATACATTCTGCTCATTGTTTGTCCATTGTGTAATCATTATTCTATTTTAAGCCGAAGGAGAAAACCCAGCCGCTTAGTGCTGGGTTTTTCGTTCATGCCGAGACTTCCAGGGATCCACAAACGCTATCACCGATCGGTATCTCACGCTCCGGGATTTTTTTGCTGCGCCATGCTGATGGCTTCCCTTCTCTGTAGCTCGTTGACGGCGTCTGCGATGCAAAACAAAATCGTCCCAGAGCAGTATGAAGTGAATGAGATCATTTTCAAAATTGACGGGACGACATCAAAGGATGTTTACCGGGGGCTGGTACAGACCGTCGAGACCCCGGCGCGCCTGTGGACCTTCCTCTACAACAACGTCTATAAAAATATCGGCTCAAAACCGGAATATTTCGACCCGGTTCTTTTCCAGGGCGACATTATGCGATTGCGCCAGTACCTCAAAGACAACGGGTATTCTCATGCTGTTGTTGATACATCGCTGCACTTCGATACGGAGGACAAAAGAGTCGATCTTGAAATTTTAATCCGCGAGAATAAGAGATCGGTCATCGACACGCTGAACGTGATGGGAATCGACAGCTTGCCGCCTGCCATCAAAAAGGAAATTTACGACGGCCAGCTTGTAAAACAGGGCTCCCCATTCGTCAAGGTCAATATTGAACAGGAACGATTGCGGGTGCTCCGGATTTTTTTGAACAACGGCTATACCTATGCCGGGATCGACAGCGTTACGGCTGTCCGATACTATTCGACGGATAATTACTCTGTAAAATTCTGGTACCGGCCGGGGGAGCGGTACGTGTTCGGTTCGGTAGGCATTAACCTGAATCAGAGGCAGGTTGATTCGGCCGTAGTGATTCGCGAGCTGGATTTTGCACCGGGGCAGGTATACAGTGAAGAGAAAAAAATGGAGAGCGAGCAAAATCTCAACCGCCTCGGCCTTTTTGAAAGCGCAAAGATAGAGTCACAAACCCCCGTCGATACAATGATGCCGCCGGCCATTCCCATCCGCATCCTTCTTCGGTCCAGGGATTTGCAGGAAGTGACGCCGGAATTTTTGGTTGATGATGAGAACAGTACGTTGAATTCGGGTTTTGGTATTGGATACAATCATCGCAATTTTTACGGTGACGCAAGAAGTCTATCAGCACGAATGAGGTTCAGGCTCGAATCGATTGATAATTTAGACCTCGGCGGGGTATTCAGGGAAGGCCTGAGCGAGCCGACGCTCCTGACGACCTCCGATCTCCAGATGCAAATGGTCCAGCCGTATTTCTTCAGCAACAAGACGAGCGCCAGTTGGACAATTTCTACGCAGTACCGAAAAGCAAACGTATTACAACCTTAACACGTTGAGGAATAGGATCGGCTTCAGCGACAAGTTTTCGACAAGTACGATCGGGTTCGTCGATTGGAACCTCGAGCGCGTTGGTGTGAGCATCAGTGATACCACCCAGGTGAACCCGGCAGATTTTACGGGAACCCGTGAGAAACAGTTTAATTCCATCCTCACCCTCACATTGCAACAAGACAAGACCAACGATGTTTTTTCTCCTTCTCTTGGATTCTTCCGTTCGATTTCTGTTGAGGAGGCCGGGCTTATCCCGAAGCTCCTCAACAGCTTCGGTTCCGGCCTGCCGTACGCCGAGTATTACAAAGTAGAATTTCTCAACCGGTATTATTTTTCCAACGGTGGATCGAAATCCGTAGTATGGGCATTCAGGCTGCACGGCGGCGTTGCCGAATTATATGACCCCGATAACGACACTCCGGTTCCGCCGACAAGAAAATTCTATGCCGGGGGCAACGGCAGCATACGCGGTTGGAAATCGTTTGACCTGGCTGCCTTTGACAATCCCGCCCAGGGTGGCAATGTCATTCTCGAGGGGAATATTGAGGCCCGTGCCAATTTATTTCCAGAATCCGGAAAGTTATTGTTCTTAAATCTCGATAACATCTCCGGGGTGATGTTCGTTGATTACGGGAACCTCTGGAACAGCCTTTCTGAAATCAAAGGCGGCAGTATCGCGATTGCTGCAGGAACCGGCCTGCGGTATGCGACGTTCGTCGGTCCGTTAAGGTTCGACCTCGGATTTCGAGTGTACGATCCCAAGGAGGCTCCGGCGCAACAATGGATATTTAATCAGAAATTTTTCATTGGGTCATTCAGTATAATACAAATTGGTATCGGACAATCGTTCTAACCTCCAATGAGCTGGAATTCAGTTATCGGTCAACCGCGTGCGCAGGAAATTCTCCGGCGTTCAATCGAGCAGGAAAGGATTGCCCATGCGTATCTGCTTTGGGGGCCGCGCGGAATCGGAAAAGACGCACTCGCAATTGAATTTGCAAAGACACTGCTGTGCGAACGGCAAGGAACGGTTGCCTGCGATGTGTGCCCGAGCTGCAGGAAGATGCAAAATCTCCAGCATCCGAACGTGAAACTGGTGTTCGCGCTTCCGGCGGCAAAATCGGATAAAGGAGGGGAAAACGGCGAGGGGAAATTTCAACCTGATATCAGGGAAGAAATACGGAGCCAGCTGGAGCAGAAAGCAAAAAATCCCTATTTCCACTTTGAGATCCCGAAGGCTACGCAAATCAATATTGGAACGATCCGCGAGATCAAAAAAGAGTCATCGCTGTCGGCTTTTGAGAAGGGGAAAAAGGTTTTTATTATCTCCGATGCCGAGATGATGAGCGATACTTCGGCAAATTCGTTGTTAAAGGTGCTGGAAGAGCCGTTGAGCGACACGATTTTTCTTCTTACCACTTCTCGAAAAGAAAAGCTCCTTCCGACAATCATCTCCAGATGTCAAAGTGTGCGGTGCGACGTCCTGAAGGATGAGGAGATCGAACATGCTCTCGTCGAGCGCGAGAATGTCCCGTCGGATCAGGCGCACCTCATTTCACGCCTTGCCGGCGGCGATTATTCCTACGCGCTTGAATTGTTTTCGGAAGACGTCGCTTCGCAACGAGCTGGGGCTGTCGAATTCCTTCGTTCGATCCTCAGCGGGCGCAGTCTAAAGCTGCTGGAAGAAATTGAAGAACGGGTCGCGGAAAACGACCGAAAGACGGTCGAACAGTTACTCACGTTGCTCCTGGTGTGGTTCCGCGACGCGATGATGATGAAGGAGCAGGCCGGGGCCGGCATCATCAATCAGGACCAACGCGAGGATTTGAATCGCTTTCTAGCACGATTTAAAGACTCGAATCTTTCTGCGGCCATGAGCGCGGTCGAGCGGGGGCTCGAACTTCTTCGGGGAAATGTGTATCTTCCATTAGTCTTGCTTTCTGTTTCAATCCAGTTAAAGAGAATACTGCTGAATGCAAAGTAAATTCAAGAGAATCTTGGTAACAGCGGCTCTTCCGTACGCGAACGGGCCGATTCATCTCGGACATCTTGCAGGTGCATATCTTCCTGCCGATATTTTTGTCCGGTACCAGCGGTTGCAGCATCGCGACGTCCTTTTTATCTGCGGCTCTGATGAGCACGGAGTTCCGATCACCATCACAGCGGACAAAGAAGGCGTGTCGCCTCAAGTGATCGTCGACCGTTTCCATGCAATGAACGCAGCATCGTTTGCGAGCCTGGGCATCAGCTTCGACAACTATTCACGGACGTCGCTGCGGGTCCATCATGAAACGTCGAAAGAGTTCTTTCTTGATTTCTACTCGAAGAACATTCTCAAAGAAAAACAAGAACAGCAGCTGTACTGTGAAGTGAACAAGATGTTCCTCGCCGACCGGTACGTTGAGGGGACATGCCCGGTGTGCGGTTACGAGTCCGCCCGGGGCGACCAGTGCGAGAACTGCGGGACGTGGCTGAATGTCGTTGAGCTGATCAACCCGAAGTGCAAGTTGTGCGGAACGACGCCGGTGATCCGGAGCACGACACATTTTTATTTGCCGCTGGGAGATTTTCAAACACGCCTCGAAGAGTATGTCCGGTCCCATAAAGAATGGAAAGAAAATGTCGTTCATTATTGTGAAAGCTGGTTCAAAGAAAAATTGCAGGATCGAGCGGTGACCAGAGACCTGAATTGGGGCGTGCAAGTGCCGCTGGAAAATTTTCCGAACAAAGTTCTGTATGTGTGGTTCGACGCCGTCCTCGGTTATATTTCTTCGACAAAAGAATGGGCGCAGCGGATCGGCCAACCGGAGAAATGGAAAGAGTACTGGCAGGATGACACCACGCAATATATCGCGTTCATCGGAAAAGACAACGTTGTGTTCCATTGCATCGTTTTTCCCGCCATGTTGATGGCGAAGGGGGGATATATTCTGCCGGACAATGTCCCCGCGAACGAATTCTTGAATCTTGAAGGCGGAAAGTTCTCGAAAAGCCGCAACAATGCGATCTACGTAAAAGACTTCCTCGCTTCGTTCGAGCCCGATTTGCTGCGCTATACGATAACGACAATTCTGCCGGAAACCCGCGACTCCGATTTCTACTGGAAAGATTTTCAAGCGAAGAGCAACAACGAGCTGGCCGATATCTACGGAAATTTTGTGAACCGGACAATAGCGTTCGCAGAAAAGAATTTCGGCGGTGTTGTCCCGCCCCGTGGTTCGCTCAACGATCGGGACAAGGAGATTCTCGATGTGCTTGCAAAGACACCGGCCGCCGCTGGCGCTTTGTTTGAAAAGTTCAAGTTTCGCGAAGGGACCGCCGAGGTGATGAACCTTGCGCGTGCTGCGAATAAGTATTTCAACGACAGTGAGCCGTGGAAGACGGTGAAAACTCATCGCGAAGAATGCGCGACCACGCTCAATATTTGTTTGCAGATTGTTCGAAGCCTTGCAGTGCTGTTCGAGCCCGTCGTCCCGTTCTCGTCTGAAACAATCTGGAAAATGATAGGCATGACCACGCCGCTCTCGGATGAACGGTGGCAGGAGGCGGGAGACCTTAAAATCGCAGCGGGCCATAAATTGAAGAAAGCACAAATCGTATTCAAGAAAATCGAGGATAGTATTATCGAAGAAGAATTGCAGAAATTAAAGCCGCCAAGTGAGGAGGCGGGGCCGTCGGCTGCAAAGAATATGCTTCCTTTCAAACCGACCATCTCCTTTGAAGATTTTCAGAAAATGGATTTGAGGGTTGCAAAAATCATTGCGTGCGAACCCGTCCCGAAATCGAAGAAGTTGTTGAAGCTGCAGGTTGAAATCGGCACGGAAAGGCGGCAAATTGTCGCGGGCATTGCCCAACAGCGGAAGCCCGAAGAGTTGATTGGAAAAACAATCATCGTCGTCGCTAACCTTGCACCGGCGACATTAATGGGTGTCGAGTCGCAAGGGATGCTTTTGGCGACTCACGGCGAAGGCGATTCGTTCGCGTTGCTGACAGTGTCGAACGATGTTGAATCGGGGAGCTGGATAAAATAACAGTACGAAAAAATTTCCCGACTTTTTATTACATATCTCAAGGACCAACAATGGAAAAAGTCTTACCGTATATCGAGTCCAACAAAGAGCGGTATCTTGCTGAACTGAAAGAATTTTTGGCTATCCCGAGCATCAGCTCGCAAAAAGAACACGATGGCGATACGCGACAGTGCGCTCAATGGGTGTCGGAACAGATGAAGGCGATCGGCATGGAGAATGTTCAGATTCTCCCGACGGGCGGCCATCCGGTCGTCTTCAGCGAATGGCTGCATGCCGCCGGAAAGCCCACCGTCCTTTTTTATGGACATTATGATGTTCAGCCCGTCGACCCGCTGAATTTGTGGACATCGCCGCCGTTTGAAGCGACGATTCGCGGTGAGAACCTCTATGCTCGCGGCGCGGCAGACGACAAGGGGCAGGTGTTCATCCATTTCAAAGCGGTCGAAGCATACATAAAAGAGCATGGTGCGCTGCCGGTGAATATCAAGATGATCATTGAGGGTGAAGAAGAAGTTGGCAGCGAAAATCTTGACAGATTTGTCGAAGAGCATACCGAGCTTCTCAAGGCTGATCTTGTTGTTATTTCGGATTCCGGAATGTTTGCAAAGGGCGTCCCGTCCATTTGCTACAGCCTGCGCGGGCTCTCATACATGGAAGTCGAAGTGACGGGACCGAACCGCGATTTGCATTCGGGGTCATTCGGAGGGTCGGTGCATAACCCGATTCAGGCATTGTGCGAGCTGATCGCCTCGCTCCACGACAAAAACGGAAAAATCACCGTAAAAGGATTTTACGACGACGTCCGTCCGCTGACAAAAGTTGAGCGGAATTCATTTAAGAAGCTTCCTTTCAGAGATAGAGAGTACGCGAAGGATTTGGGCGTTGCGCAATTGTACGGCGAAAAAGGATTCACGACGCTCGAGCGGCTGTGGTCCCGGCCAACGCTGGAATGCAATGGCATTTGGGGAGGGTATATTAGTGAAGGCGCGAAGACGGTTCTTCCCGCAAAAGCTTTTGCAAAAATTTCGATGAGATTAGTGCCGGACCAGTCTTCGGAAAAGGCGGCAAAGCTTTTCGAAAAGCATTTCAAGAAAATCGCGCCGAAGACTATTAGTGTTAAAGTACGGAACCTGCATGGAGGCGAAGGAGCGATCACGCCGATCGACAGCCCCGGTGTGAAAGCTGCAGTGGCCGCACTTGAGAAAGGGTTTGGAAAAAAAGTGCTGTATCAGGGCGAAGGCGGATCGATCCCCATCGTAGCGCAATTTAAAAAAGTTCTTGGAATCGATACCGTACTTCTCGGTTTCGGATTGCCCGACGAGAACGCACATTCTCCGGATGAATTTATCAACTTGAATAACTTCTTCGGCGGAATTCGGACATCGGCCTATTTCTACGATGAACTTCCCGGTTTCTGGAAAAACAGGCAAAAGAAAAAATAACTCGGTGTAACGTGGACAGGCCACGCCGACCGTAGAGATAATGGTTAAGATCCCCATTTTCAACAGGCTTTTTTGGGGAAGACGGAAGTTGCTTTCGGAGTTATGGAAACAGCGGACCTTCGCTGACATCAAGCGGTGATGCTTCCATATGAAAATCTATACCAAGACGGGGGACAAGGGGGAAACAGGATTGTTCGGCGGAGACCGGGTAGCAAAAGACACACCGCGTATTGAAGCCTACGGTACCGTCGACGAGTTGAATTCTCTTATCGGGATCATCCGCGCCCTGCGGCTGGGCAAAAAAATCGACCGGGTATTGTTGGAAATTCAGAACGATCTATTCGTCCTCGGAGCAGATCTGGCGACGCGGAAAGCCAACAAGCGGCTGCTTATTCCACGGATCAGCCGTTCTCACATTGCCTCGGTCGAGAAAGCTATCGACTCATTTCAATTGTTGCTCCCGCCGCTGAAGGTGTTTATTCTTCCCGGCGGAACCGCCGCTGCTTCCCACCTTCATTATGCACGGACGGTGTGTCGGCGTGCCGAACGTTCGGCTGTTCGTCTCTCGCGCACAGAAGAGATCAATGAGAGTATTCTTGTGTATCTCAACCGTCTCTCGGACCTCTTTTTCGTACTTGCCCGCTACGCCAATCGCACTGGAAAGAAAAAGGAAACGGAATGGAGAACTCATTCCGCTCAGCGATGAAATGTGAGTACTGAAAACTGCCATCGTGTACCGTTCGAAAAAGCTTGCCATAACCAACCTCCCGGAGAAAAAAGCTTTGCCCGCAAAGCAATCGCACGTTTGTTTCGGCATTGGGTTATTTTGAATCAAGTGTCAATGCGGGGGCGCTCCCGCTTGCAATGACCTTCACACTGTAACACTGCTTCCGGCTTGATTGTCTAAAACCCAAGCAGTACATTTATCTCATCACGCCTGACGAATGGGAGCGTCTTTGTATCTATCCGATGGTGCCCATATGATACTATTTCTCTACAGACATTTTCTTTGGCAATCGCTTCCAGCCAATGTGTCCTGTTTAAGAAAGGGCGGCCGAAAAGCCGACGTAATTTCTTGCTAATGAATTCTTTGTTTTATTGTTCGGAAATCCTTTGACTCGTGCATTGAGAATAAAGGGGGTTTTTTATGAAAAATAGCAAAGTAGAATTTTTCTTTCTCGCCTTCTTTTTGTTAAGCGCAGTTAATATTGCATTTGCGGGAAAACCTGCCGGCGAAAAAAAAGCCATACGGCTGGCGAAAACAGCGACGAATGGCGTTTACAGCCCGATGGACATAAACAATGTCTTCAACTATTATTCAAATAACGGGGATGGCTCCTTCAATCCTTTTACAGCGATCGATGAGGGTTTCGAATTCCCGATAGGGTCACCTGAGGCCACATGTGTTTTTGAGGATGGTCTTATCTGGACAGCTTTTAAGAACGATACGCTCTATTGCGGCGGTTCCACCTATGAACACGGCTTACAAGCTGGAAGGATAATCACGAACGGAACGGCGGCTAGCCTGCCCGTGCCGGGTGATCCGAATGATTCCATTTACAGAGTTTATCGAGTCCGTCCGGACATCAGGCCGACCACGAATGCAGATTCAATAGCTCTTGAAACTTCTCTTCTGCAAACAAGTGAAGTGGGGTACATCAACCAATTTCAGAGTACTACTGCCTCTGCTCTTCTACAGCAATACTGGGATGATTGGAACAACTGGCCGGCAGCCGAAGGCGCGCCATACACGGACGTGAATAATGACGGTGTGTATGAAGCGAGCATCGACATACCGGGTGTCCCCGGCGCAGGCCAGACTCAGTGGATGGTCATGAACGATGTGAATCCGACATTGACTGTCAACTTATACGGTTCGAATCCTATCGGCATTGAAGTACAGCGTACTATCTGGGCGTGTCACCAGCCCGGAGCATTAGATAACACAATTTTTCTGAGTTACAAGATTATCAACAGGAGCGGTGTAGAATTAGATACAATGTACGTTGCACAATGGGCCGACCCTGATATTGGATTCGCCGGAGACGATGCCACTGGTTGCGATTCAACACTAAATCTTGGATATGTGTACAACGGCCAGGCAACGGATCCAAATTTTGCAACATTAGGGCTACCACCTCCTTCAGTTGGTTTTGATTTGTTGCAAGGTCCCATTGTAGCGGGAGAGCCAATCGACACTGCTATTTTTAATGGCGAGTATATTGCTGGTCACAAGAATTTGCCGATGACTGCATTCGCATTCTATCTCAACGGTTACCCACCGACAGGTCCGATCCTGGTCGACGATTACTATAGTGGTGCGCAACAAATGTACAACACTATGAGGGGATTGGTAAGTACTACAGGTGCGCCGTTTCCTGCTTCGGTAACTGGAGGTGGCAAGTTTTGTTATCCCGGCGACCCGGTGACCGGCACAGGTCCGACATTTATCGGGCCAGCCAGAGTCTCTCCTCCGGCCGATGTTCGCATGGCACTCTGCTCAGGTCCATTTACAATGGCCCCTGGCGATACACAACAAGTTGTCGTGGCTGCGCTGGCTGTGTCGGGTGCGGATTATCTTTCGAGTATTACTGTTTTGAAAGCAGATGTCAAGCTAGCCCAACTTTCATATTATACTTTTTTCAGCGAGTTTCCGCAGACTACTTCCGTAAAGACATCCGGTTCTCAGTCGCCGTATTCATTCGCGCTTATGCAAAACTATCCGAACCCATTCAATCCTTCGACCACGATACGCTATGAGCTTCCGGTCACAAGCAGGGTGACGATCGCGATCTATAATGTGCTTGGGCAAAAAGTTCGAACCTTGGTGAATGAAGTCCAAAGGGGAGGGCCGCAATTTGCCGTGTGGGATTCAAAAAACGACGCGGACAAGAGCGTTGCAAGCGGCGTCTATTTTTACAGAATTGAAGCGGCTTCGGTTTCAGGTAAGGCGAACGTCACAAGCCTTACGAAGAAAATGGTGCTCATGCGATAACTCGATTTATAGCACAACGGAAGACGGCATCCAGAAAATGCCGGGGCGCCTTTTTTGCCTTGGCTCAGCCGACTTTTCGTTTTGTGCGAGTGTTGCGGTTTGAAGGTCATTGCGAACGGGGTAATCTCCCTTATGCAGGAGATTACCCCGGCAAAGAACGCCTCGCAATGGCCTTTCGTTTAAAATGAACCCACTGTCCATTTTGCTCTTCTCTCAATTAATCATTATATTTTAGACGAATATGCGATAGAGCGCTGATTATTCTGAAAAGGAAATGCAATGTTCGATGTTTTAAAAAAAATATTCGGCAGCAAACACGAAAAAGACGTCCAGCAGCTTCTTCCCATCGTGGAAGAGATCAACCGTCATTTCGAGTCCTTCAACTCTCTTTCCGACGATGAGCTTCGCGCAAAGACCGCTGAATTTAAGCAGCACATCGTTGACGAAACGGCTGGGATTAATGCTCATCTCACGGAATTGCATGAGCGCTTGAAGGCGGAAATTCCATTCGAAGAGCGGGAAAAGGTCTACGACGAAATTGATGAGGGGGAAAAAGAGCTGCACGAGACAATAAAGGAAATACTGGATGAAATTTTGCCTGAAGCATTTGCCGTCGTGAAAGACACATGCCGCCGTCTTGTGGGGCAAGTATGGGACGTCGCAGGCAACAAAGTGTCTTGGGACATGGTACCGTTCGATGTGCAGCTCATCGGCGGGATCGTTCTGCACCAGGGAAAAATTGCCGAGATGGCGACCGGCGAAGGCAAAACGCTCGTCGCAACGCTGCCGATGTATTTGAACGCTCTTGCAGGGAGAGGTGTGCATCTTGTGACGGTGAACGATTACCTTGCCCTCCGCGACAGCCAGTGGATGGGAAAAATTTTTGAGTTCCATGGACTGAAAGTCGGATGCATCCTTCAGAACCAGGATCCGCCCCAGCGCCGCGTGCAGTACGCTGCGGATATTACGTACGGAACGAACAACGAGTTTGGCTTCGATTATCTTCGCGACAACATGGTCGGTACGCCGGATGATATGGTGCAGCGCGGACATTACTATGCTATCGTCGATGAAGTTGACTCCGTTCTTATCGACGAAGCGCGAACGCCGCTCATCATTAGCGGGCCGGTTGAAGTCGACGATCAGAAATTCGGCGAGATGAAGCCGCGCGTTGAACGAATAGTCACCGCACAGAGGAATCTCGTCGCAAAAATCGTGAGCGATGCTGAAATTTTACTGCAGGACGAGAAGAAGAGAGACGAGGCGGGCGTTCTCCTGCTTCGGGCAAACCGAGGGGCTCCGAAAAACAAGAAGCTCATCAAAATTTTTTCCGACGGTGCTTCGAAGAAACTGATGCAGGAGACCGAATCGGTCTATCTTGCCGAGCAGTCGAAGCGCATGCATGAAATTGACGATGAATTGTATTTTGCGGTGGACGAAAAAAACCACTCCATCGACTTGACGGAGAAAGGGCGCGAACTGCTTGCCGGCAGTACCGACAAGGATTTCTTCGTGATCCCCGACATCGGAACCGAGATGAGCCTCGTCGAGAACAATCATGAACTCAATGCGGAACAGAAACAGGCGAAGAAAGACGAGATTAACAAACTGTACGCGGAGCGAAGCGACAGGATCCACACCGTACTTCAATTGTTGAAGGCGTATTCTTTGTATGAAAAAGATGACGAGTACGTCGTCTCCGAAGACGGCAAAGTGATGATCGTCGATGAATTCACGGGGCGATTGCTCACCGGGCGAAGGTATTCGGACGGCCTGCATCAAGCCATCGAAGCGAAAGAAGGGGTGAAGGTTGAGAGGGATACACAGACGCTCGCAACAGTCACGCTCCAAAATTATTTTCGTCTCTATAAAAAACTTGCCGGCATGACCGGCACCGCTGAAACCGAAGCGGCCGAATTCTTTGAAATCTACAAGCTCGACGTTGTTTCCATCCCGACCAATGTGAAGGCCATTCGTGAAGATTTTGAAGACGTCGTGTTCAAAACGAAGCGTGAAAAATACAACGCCGTCATCGCCGAAATCGAAGACATGAAGGAGAAACGGCGCCCGGTGCTGGTTGGCACAACGAGCGTTGAGGTCTCGGAGACGATCAGCAGGATGCTGAAGCGGAAGGGCGTTGCCCATAACGTCTTGAACGCAAAGCAGCACCAACGTGAAGCGGAGATTATCCAGAATGCGGGGCTCCCCGGCGCCGTGACGATCGCAACAAACATGGCGGGCCGCGGGACGGACATCAAACTCGGTCCAGGCGTCCGTGACGTTGGCGGGTTGCACATCGTCGGAACAGAGCGGCACGAAGCCCGGCGTATCGACCGCCAGTTGCGGGGACGGGCAGGGCGCCAGGGCGATCCCGGGTCCTCCAAGTTTTTCCTGTCGCTGGAGGACGACCTGCTCCGGCTTTTCGGGAGCGAGCGCATCGCGGGAATCATGGAGCGGATGGGACTGCAGGAGGGGGAAGTCATCCAGCACAGCATGATTACGAAGTCGATCGAGCGGGCGCAGAAAAAAGTCGAAGAAAACAATTTCGGGATACGCAAGCGGCTGCTCGAATACGATAACGTCATGAACCAGCAGCGCGAAGTGATCTATGCGAAACGGCGTCATGCGCTCCTTGGCGAGCGATTGAAAGACGATATTTTTTCGATGCTCAGCGACTTTATCGATGAACTCGTCGAAGAGCATTATGAGAAAGGCAACCTTGACCTGCTTCGAGATGCGCTCAGAGTCAACCTCCTTGTGGATTTTTCGATTACACCCGAACAATTTCAGACGCTGGGGAAGGACGGAGTGAAAGCTGAAGCCGTAAAATGTGCTTCCGAATTTTACAGGCGCAAGGAAGAGAAAATAGGCACGGAGATCATGGGGAATGTTGAACGTCTGGCGATGCTCCAGGTCATCGACGTCCGGTGGAAGGAACATTTGCGCGAGATGGATGATCTCAAGGAAGGGATCCATCTCCGTGCCTACGGCCAAAAAGATCCGATCCTCGAATACAAAGGGGAAGCGTTCAACATGTTCATTGAAATGATCGGCATGATCAACCGCGAGGCGCTGAATCTTGTCTTCAAACTTTTCCCGGAAACAACCGCGCAAATGCCGATGCCGCGCGCACGCCGTCCGCTTCACCGCGAACAATTGACGATGACACACGATGCTTCGACGGGACTTGGATTCCACGCGAACCGTGAACCGGTGGAAGGAAGCGACAATACCCGAGGCGCCCAGCCTTCCGCCCCCAAAGTCCAGCAGCTCCATGCGACTGAAAAAATCGGCAGAAACGACCCGTGCCCGTGCGGGAGCGGCAAAAAGTATAAAAACTGCCATGGGAAGTAAAACACCGAACCCTCAGCCCCCACTAACGAATTATTTGCCCGAATGAATATGAAAAAAATCGAAGCTATCATCCGCCCTTTTAAATTAGACGATGTGCGCGAGGCGCTTTCTGAAATTGGTGTGAGAGGTATGACCCTGACGGAAGTGAAGGGGTATGGAAGGCAAAAGGGGCACGCGGAAATCTATCGCGGCTCGGAATACCAGATAGATTTTCTTCCAAAAATAAAAATTGAGGTTATTGTTTCCAACGAGTTTGCCAATAAAGTTGTTGAGACAATTTTGAAAGTCGCGAAGACCGGTCAAGTCGGAGACGGGAAGATTTTCATTTCATCCATCGATGAAGCCATTCGCATCCGGACTGAAGAGTCCGGCGATGAAGCCATCTGAGTTTCTCCCGGTCTCCTCAACGCGCGGTTGAGGCGCCGGTGCATGCCATCCTGCAATTCTCTTCTGCGTGAGGCAAGTCACAGTTCTTGAAAATAATTGTTGTGATGTTGCGGCATTCAACGAAGGAAGAACGAAATAGCCGGCAACGATGCTATCTTTTCTGCGCTCCTGCACTTCCGATGCGAACTTCTATGCAGATTGATGTTTGATACAGGACAAGCAAAGCTACTTTGTGTTCTGATTCTTCTAGGAACTGCTGCATGCCGGGAGGTTGTCGTTCCCGACGTTTGCCGGCAAAAAATTTCGCCGCGGCTGCTAAACGAGCTTTCGAGTGCCGGTGTCAAAGATAAGAAATACCGGGTCGTTATGAGGTTCACCGATTCGACCGGGATATCTCAGGTAGCACCGTCAATAAGTATCGCGAGTAATGCCGTGGCGACTGGATTCGTAACGGCGGCTGAAATCCGAAAGCTGTGTGTGCTTCGGCAAGTTCGGTTCATCGACCTTCCCAAACGATACCGCAAATTAGAACAATATTAAATGTAGGGATCCTCATGAGACGTTTACCGCCTGTTGTGATGATGCTCCTGTGCTGCTTCTTGGTTTGTTCATCGCAAAGCAAACATCAAGCTGTTACATTAGTGACGCCGGATGGTCGATTGCAAGTGATTCGTCATTCGGATGGCGGCAGCGTCGTTGCAGGCAGGTTTCGCACGGGGACCGCTGTTGCTGGTAATAACGGGAAGTACCGAGTTGTGGTGTATTCCAGCGATATACAAGATGCGTTAAAGATCGGTGTAATGCCGAGGACGGTTACGCACGAGTTCTTTACTGCGGAGGCGACGCTGGATCAAATTGCGCGGCTTTCGAAGTTGGGAAGTGTGCGGCGGGTCGCACTGGCAAAAAAATTTAAGCCTCTCCTCGATATCAGTGTCCCAGAAATACATGCTGATCAGCTTCAGAGCGGAGTCTATAACGGTACACACTACACGGGCAAAAATGTCATCGTGGGCTTCGTCGATACGGGAATCGACTGGAGTCACCTCGATTTTCGTTCGACCACAAGTTCAAAGCAGTCAAGAATCTTGTGGATATGGGACCAAACTGATTCAGGCACTTCTCACCCGGCAGGGTTCAATTACGGGGTAGAGTACAGTCAAGCCGAAATCAATAACGAATTAGGAAACACGCCGCCGAATGTTGTCAAGGAAATCGACGAGGACGGTCACGGCAGTCACGTCGCAGGGATAGCGGCAGGCAACGGCTCATCGTCCATAAGTGCCTATGTCGGAGTTGCTCCTGAAGCGGATATTGTTTTTGTCAAGACGACATTTTACGATACGGATATCATCGACGGCATTACGTACATTGCAAATAAAGCAAAAGCGATGGGGGAGCCGTTTGTTATCAACTTAAGTTTAGGCTCGCAAGAGGGTGCGCATGACGGAACCGATCCTATGGAAGCAGACATTGATGAGGTGGTTACAACGACACCTGGGAGTGCCGTTGTCATTGCTGCTGGAAATGATGGTTCCAATCCGATTCATGTAGATGGTTCCGTCTCGCAGGGAGGGTCCATTAGCGATACAGTTCTCGGTTCCGACGTACACTCCGATAAGCGGTGCACAGAATGATTACGTCTCATTCGACATGTGGTACCAAGGGAGCGACCAGTTGACTGTTTCTGTCACGAGCCCAGGACGGTTCCGTCGTTTCTGCTGTGGCCGCGTGATTCGTCTGTAATAGATACGCAAACTGGCGATGGCGCGGTGCAAATCGACAATGCGATAGGGCGGGCCAAATCCCTTGGATAGTTCCAAAGAATGCACGATCGACCTTTTCGACAACGTGGCCAATAAGCCTCCCAAAGCAGGAACGTGGGAAATTACGGTCACGGGCGCATCGGTGACAGCAGGGGGGATCGTTTGATATCTGGCTCTACGATGAAAGTATGACGGGCGAGTAACGGCTCATCTCCCGTATTTACGTCGGGCTACACGTTCCGAAAACTTGTCGGTATCCCCGGAACATCAAAGAAGGCAATCACTGTCGGTTCGTACGTAACGAGGTTTTCGTGGTACTCCATTGACGGCTCTTACTGGTCTTTCGCAAAGGGAGATAGGACGGGCAATTACTCCACCTTTTCCAGTATGGGACCAACGCGAGATGGAAGAGTAAAGCCGGAGGTGTGCGCCCCGGGAGAAGTGATTTTCTCTGCGCTTTCGAAAGATACATCGCCGGCGCCGGATTCCTCATTGATTGCAGCTGACGGCAAGCACATTGTTATGGAGGGGACGAGCATGGCGACTCCCCATGTTGCCGGTGTCGCGGCTCTTTTGTTGCAAGCCAAACCTTCTTCGACATCCGATCAGTTGAAGAACGCGATGACAGTGTCTGCAAGGAAGGATTCGTTAACAGGTTCTTCTGTCAGTCCTCGATGGGGGTACGGAAAAATAGATGCTACCGGCTCAATGGGAACCGTCCTTTCAGTGAGACAGGTTTCTGATAACCTGCCGAGAAATTTCTCGCTCGAGCAGAATTTTCCCAATCCATTTAATCCGTCGACGCAAATACGATACACACTCCCGCAAAATTTCAAAGGGACAGTGTCCTTAACTGTTTTTGATGTCCTCGGCAAAAAAGTTGCTACGCTCGTGAACGAACAACAAGCAGAAGGGACCTTCACTGCATCGTGGAATGCGGCATCTTCTGCGAGCGGAGTATATTTTTGCATCCTAAGGGCAGGCAGTTTCTTCGCGGTAAAGAAAATGGTTTTGATGAAGTAAGTAAGAGACATAATAGCTGGCCTTTTCCTCTGCTCGCTATCTAAATTCCCAAAGGTATTTCTTCGCCGGAACCAGTGGAACCTCAATTTGGGAAATGTCCGCCGCCTTTCGATTTACTGCACAAAATATTTTAACGCCTTCCGGATTTCTCTAAATAAAGCGTCCGACAGTTTACCAAAGCAACTAACCTAAATGACCAGGTAAAAATAACCTACCATCGGTAATTACTTCTCTTCCCGTCAAGTAAGAACAAAATAATATTCAATTTTACACAGTTTTGACTTGGCATGGTATGTGAAACAAGAGGAGGCATGAAATAAAACCATCACTTCCTAACTCAAACTAATTTAGAACAATACCTCTTCTCGAAAGGATAAATTTATGGGCCAGCAACAGCTTCTTCTTATCATCTTGGGGGTTATCATTGTCGGTATCGCGGTAGCAGTCGGTATCACGATGTTCCAGGATAACGCAGTCGATCAAAACCGAAGTGCCGTGATCGCAGATTTGACGACATTGGCAGCCAAAGCGCAGCAATATTATGCAAAGCCGGTCACGCTTGGCGGAGGCGGAAATTCATTCGTCGGCCTTACGGCAGACGCCACTGGTCTTGGCATATTAGCCTCTGTTGCTTTTACGAATAATGCTAACGGAACGTATACCGTGAAGACGGCGGGAACAGCAACGACAGTCGTTCTGCATGGTGTTGGCAAAACCGCATTGAGCGACGGAACATTTCCGACGTATGACATGACGGTAACTCAACAGACCCAAACGCCGACAAAGATTAACTAATGTTCATTTTGTTTAACTAAACTAATCCACATTGAAGCACATCTAAAGCTAACCATTAATGTAGGAGGTTCTCATGGGCCAGCAACAGCTTCTTCTCATCATCTTGGGCGTCATTATCGTCGGTATCGCGGTAGCAGTCGGTATCACGATGTTCCAGGATAACGCTGTCGATCAAAACCGCAGTGCGGTGATCGCAGACTTAACAACATTGGCGGCAAAAGCGCAGCAGTATTATGCAAAACCTGTGACCCTTGGCGGAGGCGGCAATTCATTCGTCGGTCTTACAGCAGATGCCACTGGTCTTGGGATTTTAGCTTCCGTAGCTTTTACGGACAATGCTAACGGAACGTATACCGTGAAGACGGCAGGAACTGCAACGACAGTCGTACTGCATGGCGTTGGCAAGACCGCATTGAGCGACGGAACATTTCCGACGTATGACATGACGGTAACTCAACAGACCCAAACGCCGACAAAGATTAATTGATGTTCATTTTGCTTAACTAACTAATCCAAAATCCCTAATAACTAATGTAGGAGGTTCTCATGGGCCAGCAACAGCTTCTTCTCATCATCTTGGGCGTCATCATTGTCGGTATCGCCGTAGCAGTCGGTATCACGATGTTCCAGGATAACGCAGTCGATCAAAACCGAAGTGCCGTGATCGCAGACTTGACGACATTGGCAGCCAAAGCGCAGCAGTATTATGCAAAGCCGGTCACCCTTGGCGGAGGCGGAAATTCATTCGTCGGCCTTACGGCAGACGCCACTGGATTGGCATTGCTGGCTTCAACCGCGTTTACGACTAATGCAAATGGTGCATACACTATTAAGACGGCAGGGACTGCGACAACAGTCGTCCTGCACGGTGTGGGAACTACTGCATTAAGCGATGGAACATTCCCGACCTATGATATGACGGTGACTTCACAGAGTCAGACTCCAACAAAAATCAACTAGTTGAGTGGTCATTTTTTGACAAGCAGGCATGCTATATTTTCAGAGCGTGCCTGCTTGTCTGTTTTAGTCAAAGAGTAATTTAAGTGTTGTAAATGTTGCCATGTGGCATCAAAGAACTTCTTTAGCCTTTGTCACATATAAGAGTCTATTCGTTTATATGGCTTTAAGAGACAAGTATACTACCGTATTTTAGAGAAATACGTGCTCTGCCGTATAGCAAATCGATTCGAAAAGCATATCTTCAGGCAGAAATAGGATCTAAGGCGGCAATAGCAAGAGATCCTCATATTTAGAAAAAAACGATTTTGGCCATTTTTAGAGAGTAGCACATAGTACACCACATAAGCATGAAGTCTCTTGATTCTTGTTAATGTTGAACGTACTTTCCAGTTTAGCAGGGTGTAAGTATTTCGCCAACTTAGCTTACAAAAGTTAACAAATTATGGGCCAGCAACAACTCCTTCTGATTATGTTAGGATTGATTATTATCGGCGTTGCTGTAGTCGTGGGCATCGCGATGTTCCAGGATAATGCTATTGACCATAACAGAGCCGTGGTAATTGCCGATTTGAAAACCTTAGCCTCAAAGGCCCAGCATTATTACAGCAGGCCGCAGACAATGGGGGGCGGAAACAATTCATTTGTCGGTTTGACCGCTGATGCGCGCGGCATCGGCCTATTAGCGGGCACGGCATTTACGGACAACGCAAACGGTACATACACAATCACTGTCGCTGGAACGGCAACACAAGTTGTTATTCATGGTGTGGGGAAGGTTGTCATGAGTGATGGGACATATCCAACCTACGATATGACAGTAGATAATCATAATCAAACGCTGTCAAAAGTCAATTAATTTTCCTCACTAACCATATCAAGCACGCGTATTTACTGAATCATCTTTTGAAGTTGCGTGTGCAACCTTAGTATCTTCTTCTTAATTCTCACCAAAACATTATTGCCGGTTTGTCTGTGGCGGGTAGATTCAAATGGTTCCTCTTATGGGGGTGGGTCAAAATTTTCGAAAAAAGATGATCACTATTGGAGCCTTTTTGGCGACGATACTAAGGGGGTGCGGAAGGAGGCGCTAGAGTTGATTTTTGATGCTGCCAGTTGTATCTTTTCAATGTAGGTTCCATTGCAGGCTCCAAACGGTGTTCTGCAAAAATGCTAAAATCAGAGTTGCAAAAGGGTTCATACTATGCCGGAGTTTCGAATTGAAGGACTTTCCATGGCGGGCAAACCGATCCAGGGAATTATCAATGCAGAGACTTTGAAACTCGCCAAAGAGCGTGCTGGGCAAATGGCCCGTGAGCGCAAGTTTAGGTTAACGGGAGTACGCGTCCGGTCTACATTTCTTTATAGAGTAAAAAAGGGGGAGGAGAAAATAGACGGCGAGCAAAAGGCTTTCACGAAGCAGGAAGTCCAAGATGCCCTCTCAAAAATGGGGTATCAAGTTCTGTATGTTCGAAAGAAACTTTTCGACAAGGCCGGTGCCGTACCGTTAACGGAAGTTGTTTCATTTGTACGCGTCAGCGCTGACTTGATCAGGCAAAAACTTCCTTTCAACGAGATGATGCAGCTTCTCATCAACGACATTCCCAACAAGAATCTTCGGGAGTGTGTCCGCGACATCAACCAGGAATTGAAACAGGGGAAAGACAGTGAAAAGGCGTTCATCAAACACGAAAAGGAACTAGGGAAATTTGCCTCCCACATGCTCGGCCTCGCTTCCAAGAGCGGCAACATGGGGGAGATCTATGAGAGCACGGCGAAGTTTCTAGAACGGAATGCCGAGTTCAAAAAGAATTTGAAGAGTGCGTTGATCATGCCGGTTGTGACGCTGGTGATTTTGTTCTTCGCGGTCGGATATTATGTCGCCTATATTTTCCCCGCCACGGCAAGTTTGTTCGTCAAGTTCAAAATTGAATTGCCTCCGATGACGAAGGCGACCTTAAAAATGAGCGACTTCCTCGTCGATAACATGCTGTACATCTCGCTCGCCTTCGCTATCCCACTGGTTGCGTTCCTGCGCTTTGCGACGACCGAGAAGGGGAGATACTTCCTCGACCAGTACATGTGGAAGGTTCCGGCCATGGGCGACCTTTTGCATAAGACGAGCATCGAGATTTTCTGCCGCGTGTTTTATGCTCTCTACTCCGGATCGGGTGAAAACATTGAGGTCATTAAAATGGCGGCTGAAGCGTGCGGCAACAAATATATGGAAGCCCAGATTAAGAACATCGCTCTTCCGTTGATGGTCGAAAAAGGGATGAATATTACGGAAGCGTTTGAGGCGACGGGAGTGTTTACAAAAACTGCTATTTCGCGTTTCCATTCTGGAGCAGAAACAGGTACCGTGAAAAATACCGCCCTCCAGCTTGCGGATTATTACGAGAAAGAAACCGGCTATCGCATGAGGAACGCAATCGATTTGATACAGCTCGTCATCTCGATGATTATCATGGTTGTTCTGACAGGGTTGACGCTTGTCTCTTCCGAGACGGCCACCATAAAGCCAAAGCCGCCGGGCGGTGGAGGGATGCTCCTCCACGTCGTCCACATGTTTCGGTCCTTCGTTTAATTGTTGAGGAAGGAAAATTTTATGCCTGACGTAGATATCACTGATAAAATCGGTTACACGCTCCTGAAAAAAGGTATTATCGATTACGAGACCTTGGAAAAATCGTTGAGGGTCAAAGAATCGGAATCCAATAAAAAAGAGCGCCGTAACCTTGGCCAGATACTCGTGAGCGAATTTAACGCAGACCACGATGCGGTCTTTCGTGAGGTCGCGAACCTCTACGCATTTCGCGAGATCTATCTTGCCGATGAAAACGTGGACAAAACGCGCATCGAGTTTATTCGCAAGCTTGTCGACGGGTTGCAGGAATCGTACCGTGACCTGCTCATTCAATCGAAAATGCTGCCGTTGAAATTCGACGAGAAACAGCCCGACAAGCTCATTATTATTTGCACCGACCCGACCGACAGGAACATCCCCATCATCGCAAGGAATTTTAATGCTAAGAAATACGAAGTCACGTATGTCCGGTTGAAGGAATTACAGAACCTCCTCGAGCAGGTGATTCCTCCGCAAAATGAGTTTCTCAAACTGCTGGAAGATAATCAGATTACCGTCGACACGAGCCAGGATGATGCCACAGTTGATGAAGAAGCGCTCGAAGCGGAGATCAGCAAAAGTGCTCTGGCCAATCTTATCGAAGGCTGCATCGTCGAAGCTGTCCGCAGGGACGTCAGCGATATTCACATTGTTCCCGCTGAAGGCAACGTGACAAACTTCCTGTTCCGTGTCGACGGCAACCTGCAAGTCTGGCACCGCCAGGAGAACACTCTCCCCGAAGCAGTCTTGGCGGTGGTCAAAGACAGGACAAAAAATGTGGACCGCTTTGAACGCGAAATGTCACAGGACGGATTTATCCAGCGCGTTATCGACGGCCACCAATTGCGATTCCGCGTTTCCATTATGCCGATCGTGACGACGGAGTTCAAACATAAATTCGAGAGCGTCGTCATCCGCGTGCTCGACGACCGCAAAGTGATCACCGACCTCAACAAGCTGGGTTTGCAGGGACCGGCGCGCGCATTTTTCGATAAAGCAATCAAGAAACCGCAAGGCATTATTATTTTAACAGGTCCTACCGGTTCCGGAAAGTCTACAACGCTGATCGCTGCGCTCTACCAAGTGATCGACCCGACAGTGAATGTTCTTACCATTGAAGAACCTGTCGAGTACATCATTAAAGGTGCGCGCCAGTTGAAGATTGGTCCGAAGATGTCATTCGAGCAATCGATCAGAGGGATATTGCGTCATGACCCCGACATTGTCCTCGTCGGTGAAATGCGCGATAAAGTCACGGCCGAAACGGCAATTAAACTCGCAAACACCGGACACTTGGTGTTCTCGACTCTGCACACCAACGATGCGCCGAGTGCGATCGCTCGTTTGTACAAAATGGGTATTGAGCCGTTCCTGATTGCGTACGCAATTAATATTATTGTGGCGCAGCGCCTGATTCGAACATTGTGCAAGGTATGCAAACAGCCGATTGGCGAAGAAGATTGGGGAGACATGTTGAAGTTCGGTTTCACGGAAGAGGAGCTTCGTACACATCAATTCTACAAAGCCGCAGGTTGCGACAAATGCAATGGCGGCTATAAAGGCCGGGCCGCTATTCATGAAGCGCTCTTTTTCTCGAAGGCGATTAAGAATATCATTCTGAATGCCGGTGAGAAGGTGGACGAGAACTCGATTCGCGACCAGGCGGCCAGGGACGGGATGTGGACTTTGCGTCGGTCGGGGATGGAACGAATGAAGGAAGGCATGACTACGCTTGAGGAAGTCATCTCCACCACCGTTGAAGACGAATAAGGTTTTTTCCCTTCCTACACCTAATGTAATTTTTACGCTAACAAAAATACCGACTGTTAGTTAGCGTCTCCGATAGTATCTCAAAAAGACCGAATTTCTGCGCTTTTTTTCGGGCGAGATTATTTTTTTCTTAGGCACGAAGATTGCACGTACCACGATAGCGGTTGGGAGCCGAAAGAGCTATCGTGCGTTCCGCCACAGCAATTCTCCTCTCGCAGAATTAGCTTGATTGCAAAGTCCCTGTAACTACAAAGGCACTTGGAGAATAAGACATGGGCACAGGACAAACACTTCTTACGATTGCGGCGATGATGATGTTAAGCCGTATGGTGCTTTCCGTTAATAATCAAAATGCACAAAGCGGCGGCAGCATTGAGATGGCGGCTTATAGAATTACGGCGACATCTCTTGGCACATCGGTTATTGAGGAAGCGAGTGGTCTCGCCTTTGACCAAAAATCAGACACCATAGGCATTTCGACTCCCTCGAGTTTTACCGCGGCTACGGCACTTGGACCCGAATCAGGCGAAGTTTATCCTCATTTTAATGATTTTGATGATTTTAACGGATTGCACAAAATCGACAGTCTCGCCGGCTCCGCTATTTTCGTAACAGACGTGACAGTTCAATATGTGAATATTAGTAACAATGTCATTACAGTCTCGAATACTCAAACTTATAACAAGCAAATAACCGTCAAGGTGTCGAGCAAATGGATGGCCGACACGTTGAAATTTTACAATGTTATGAGCTATTGGTTCTTTAGATAAAAAAGTGAGAGTACGTTATGGGTTCGCAAGTCGTTCTTGATCTTATTGCATCGTCGTTAACGTTCGGCACGCTCTTGCTTATGGCAATACGTTTGAATGGGACTGTCAGCGAAAGCGTTCAAATGTATAACGGCGATTTGTTGGTCCAAAGCGACATTATCACTGTTATCAACATGATTGAATATGATTTTCGAAAAATCGGATACTGCGCAAACCCCCAGGCACTCCCGGACCCGACGAAGTATATCATTCTTGCCGATTCGAACAGGATAAAGTTCTATACTGATTTGGCTACGCCGCAATTCCCTAACGGCGATGGCGTTCCAGATATTATTTATTACTACCTTGGGCCTACAAGCGAACTCTCGATGACTCCTAATCCTAATGACAGGATTCTTTATCGTGTTGTTAATAACGCACCTCCCAAAGGGGCAAATTTGGGGATTACACAATTTAATCTGTTGTATTTTAGTTCGTTCGGTGATACGTTGAAATTTCCTATTGCGAACCCCGGTCAAATCTGGGCTATGCAAATAACTGTTCAGGTCCAAAACAGCGCTGCGGATTCGCTCCGGTATAATACTGCTAAGTTCGATACTCAGGTACTCTCAAGCTTTTTGGAGACAGGTGCGGCTGGTCTCCCAAAATCTTAATAATCGCTAAAGTTTTTCAGCAGAGGTAAAATATGGGACGGAACGCCATTTATCTTGCGATAGGTTTCACTACGTTATGCTTGATGAGCAGTTTAAATTTGTCGAGGGTGAGCTTGGACGCATTTACCAATGCAATAAATTACCAGGAAACTACCAACATCCACAATATTGCTCAAGCAGGAACCAATTTCGCCGCCAACCAGCTTTTCACGACACCTAACTGGCGAACCGGATTCACAAATGTCCCATTCGGGGGAGGAACATTTTCAACTACTGTGAACATTGTTGTTACGAACTCCGTTGTTAACGGTATTAATGTTGCTGATTCGAGTAGAATCCAAGTTGTTACCGGCGCAGCGTATCAAGGGCTAACAGATACAATCAAGATACTTCTCCAGCCCAGTCTCTTCTCAAAATTTGCATACTTCTCCAACAACGAGCCGAGTAATATTAGTTGGGTAACGGGGGATACTGTGTGGGGGCCTTACCACAGCAATACGAAACTTTATGTGAGCGGGAATCCGGTATTTGAAGGGAAAACGACGGCATTCGGCGGTCTTGTGAAAAATTCCAACCCCAGCAATCCGGTTTTCAACGGTACCTTTCAGTCGGGGGTTTCGATCACTATGCCAACCGACCTGAGTTTAGTAAAATCGAAAGCGCTGCAGACAGGGGGAGGATTCTATCTTCATACGACTAATGATTTTTATCTGACCTTTAATAGCGACGGAACCGTTACTTATAGAACGGGAACGAGCGGTGCCTGGACTACGGCCCCTCTCACGACATTCGCCGGTACGAATAGAGTGATTGTTGTCGACAGTGGAAATATTCACGTAAAAGGCATTCTTAACGGCCAGGTTACGATTGCCGCCCTTAGCGGCAACAGTTCAAAGGGTCAAGTCTGGCTTGATTCCTCGGTTGTGTACCATGACAACCCTCTCACCGACCCAAATTCTACCGATTTGTTGGGTATTTGTGCATCAAATAATATTTTGATCACTAGTAACACCAATAATAATAATCCTGCCAACGGAATAACTGTGCAAGGGTCTTTATTTTCTTTGAACGGAGGATTTGGAGCTGACAGCGCCACAACCAAAAAAGTGTCGGGAAGTATTAATCTTTTAGGTGGCGTCAGTCAGGCTGTGCGCCAAGCGGTAGGTGCGGTGGGTGGCAACGGTCAGATTTCTAACGGATATCAAAAGCACTATCTTTACGATAACCGAATGCTTGTCACTGCTCCGCCATGCTTCCCTACTACCGGATCCTATGAAATTTTGGAATGGTGGGAGTAAGAGGGAACCCTCGATGTAGAAGGTTCTTTCGTTTTTTAGAAGGGGGAGGGTTTCCGGAGGTTTATTCCATTTTTCTCTGCCAGGATCAGCATTGTGCTCATCTCTATTTGCTCAAAGGTCTCCCTCCTTAATTTTTTATTGACTTTCACTAACAGTTTCAATATATTCACCACGACATCTAATGTAAAGCTTGAGAGTCCTCTCAGTACCTCTATTTTCGTACAAGAAGTGGGATGACAAGAGCCAATTATTCACTCGCCGAGAAATTTTCATGGACCCAGTAGTTGCTGCGCCTGTTGTCGCGCCAGTTGATGAGGATCAGGTGAAAGCGCGTCAAATTTTGCAGCAAATGGTTGCACAAATTCCCGAGAGTGTGTACGGGTTGGAACGACAAATTTTCATCGGCGACCTCGTTGAAAAATTGCCCGTCGAGAGCAGGACTATTCTCCACACATTCACCAATTCATTTTTTCTCCGAATGTTTACAGTGAACGCCTCCGATATCGATTTAGGAGGCTATGGAGGACAAGGGCTTGTCTGGTACAGGGTTTTTGGGTCGAAGAAACCGGACCTGACTATTCAAAAGCTTGAATTCGACGAGATCAATATTCTTGTGCAATCATTGTTGATGGCAAGGCAGCGGCAGGTGCTGTACAAAAACAAGAACCTCGATTTTTCATACATGATTGAAGACGGCGAAAAAACGGTTCGTTTTCGCGCCGATGCCTATTTGGACCTTGACCAGATTGCGCTCAATATGCGCGCAATTAACCAGACCATTCGTCCGTATAAGGCGCTCGAACTTCATCCGAATATTACAAAAATTGTGAGCCTTGCTCACACAAAAGAGGGGCTGACGCTTGTCACCGGTATCACCGGCTCCGGTAAAAGTTCGACGCTCGATGCAATGATCGACCTGAATAATCATACCGTTGACGGTCACATCGTCATCATTGCTTCGCCGATTGAGTTTGTTCACAGGTCTGACAGATGTATTGTCCGCCATAGGGAAGTGGGGCGCGACGTCCTCTCGTTCAAGGATGGCGCTATTCAGGCTCTTCGGCAAGACCCAGACATTATTGTCATCGGTGAAATGCGCGACCCGGAGACGATTATGGTCTCGCTTGAAATCACCGACAGCGGGCACAAGGTATTTTCCACGCTCCATACAGCTTCCGCAGTGGAAAGTATCGATCGTATCATCGGTGAAGTTCCTCCGGTAGAACAGGAGAGAGTACGAAACAGGTTGGCCGATGTGCTCCGTTGCGTGATGTCGCAGAAACTGATACCGAGCCTCGACGGGAAGAGAGTGCTTGCCCGCGAGGTCATGGTGATGACCCCATCGGTGCGTTCTGCGATCAAGAACAATAACACCGGCGAAATCTATCAAATGATCCAGGAATCCGGCGATCAGGGAATGACGACAATGGAGCAGGACCTCAAACGATTATTTGTCCAGAAGAAAATATCGCTCGAGTCTGCAATTAATTTTTCAAATAATAAGAAGCGTATGCAGCAATTACTCGGGGCCGGGACACAAGCGTAACGGCCCAAAAGAGTTTCGGTACGGAGAATAACGGCCGGATTTTAAATTTAGAAGTTTCATTAATTAACTGACGCTACGCAAAGCGCTTATTGATCCACGAAATTCACGCAGTGGTACAGAAAGAATATTTTTTCCAGGTCTTCATATTTTTTTGTGTTCTCATGGAGAACATGGAATTGCATAACGCCAGTCTATATTAACATACACTACATCGATAGCACTTCCACATGCCCTATTTGAAAGGAGAAGGAAAAACTGCCCTAGCTATTTTCGTCGACGGATTGGACGTTAAATTTGTCCATGTCGCGTTGAGGGGCAAGCAATTCCATCTTGAAGATTTTAAGACCGTCAACCTCGTAAAGAAACTTGAGGAACGTCAGGCCGCGGCCGAAGTCGGCGGTGGGTTGGAGGGTATGGATTTGTTGGAAGCGTCGGCAAATGCTCCGATCATTCCGGAAGGCGTTGCCGAGGAGACCGAGGGTGCGGAAACGAACAACAGCGTCATCCTCGGATTACTCACAGAGTACCCGTCGTACAAATACCAATTCTCCTATTCGATCTCCGAACCGAGCGTTTATTACCAGGCGTTTGAGGATTCTTTTGGCTTGAGCGGAGGGAAGCTAAAGAAAAAATTGGTTGAGGAACTCTCCAAAATCCGTGCGTCCAGGCCAAATCAGGATGCTGTAGCCTATATCAAGGCGAGCGAGGGACAGTTGCTCTCCGTTATTCGTGAAGACGGTCTGAGCCTTATTGATATTCTTGAGAACATTAAAGATTTCATCGGGAAAAGAATTCCCCGGATTCCGTTCATTGAAACGTCCGATATCTCCCTCATGAATATGGTGAGGGCGAACTATGATATCGGAATGGATGAAATCTCGGTGATCATGTATGTTGGGAGTGAATTCAGCCGGTTGATTTTCTTGAAGGGCAAAGATTTTTTGCATTTTGCACCGGTGATCAGCGAAGGAAGAACCTCTCCGAATATTGAAAATACGCTCTACTCTCGCATTCTCCTTGAACAGGACAGCGCGGGAATCATGCGCCTCGACAGGATATTCCTCGCGGGAGAAGCGCACAAACTTGAACTGAAGCAATTTCTCGCGCCGCAATTTGCAGAAGCGCCGATTGAGTACCTTGTTCCAAGAAATCTCGACACCGGTGCGCTGGAGCAAAGTGTCGAAGAAATAACGTCGGAGTATGCAGTCCCGATTTCCGTAGCGATGAGGGTGCTCGATCCGAAGAATGCGAGCTATTACTCCATCGACCTCCTTCCGCAAAGTTTCCGGGAGGGGCAGAAGGTTTTTAAACTTGCATGGCATGGGTATCTTCTCATGCTTCTCATTTTCCTCGGTACGCTCTTTTTCACAACGCGGGTTGCCGACCTCGCAGAAGAGGTGCGGGCTGCAAACAGGGTGCTGCAGGAGAAGCAGCTTCAGCAGTCAGAGAACGAGCGTCTGCAAAAAATTCTCGACAGCCTGACGGTGCAGAACCAGCAGTTTATCAGCGCCCTCGAGGTGTACGACAACATCGTCCCGAACTACAATCGCTGGAGCAAAGTGTTTTATCATCTCACCCAAAGCGTCGAAGATGTCAATTCCGTCTGGGTGGGAGACATTATTACAAAACCGGATAGCACGATTGAACTGACGGGCTACACCCTCTTCCGTCCCCGAATTCCGCGCATCGCGAACATGTTTGAAAAAGCTACGCTGCAGTCGGTGGAACTGCAGGAAATACGGGGGAAGACGGTCTACAAATTTATCTTGACGATTCAAAAACTGGATTCCGATTGAAAAGGGTTTTTCGTGTCATATAAAATTCGAAATTCCATTGCGCTGCTCGTTCTCCTCCTTCTTGTTATTGGGATCGGTGGATATATTTCTTTTATTTACCAGCCCGGAAAAATAAACAAATACAAGAAAGAGGCGGCGGCGATTGAAAAGCAACTCAAAGATAATACGCTGCAGACAAGCGCGATCACGGGAATGCAGGAAAAACTTCGCGAGACTGTCCACCGGTGGAATAACAGGACGAAGGAAATCGGTGTATCGGATATTTCTTCGCAGACGTACGGGTACCTCAGCGACATCATCGACGAAAGCGGGCAGCTGCGGTTGAATATGACGTTCTCGGGTTCGAAGTCGGCCGGAAAATACGGTTACAATACGTATAAGCTGACGGGTATCGCCGAGTTCCCGAACATCTTTCGTTTTATCTGGCTCCTTGAAAACGGCAGACGCCTTTATAAAATAAGCAGCGTCACGGTCCACGGAGAAGAGCAGACGAAGTCCACCGAAGAATTTCCGACGATCAACCTGAGGTATGAAATGGAGCTGGAAGCCTATTTTACGTCGGAGAATTCCCTCGGAAAACCGGTGATGAGACCGGACTCGATCCCGCAGCCGATCACGTCGAATCCGTTTCTCCCCAGTATCCTGAAACTGTCGCCGCAGAATGTGCGGAACCTTCTCGATGTTTCCTCGATCAATGTCAAAGCGGTCGCTCCGGGAAAAGCACTGGTGATGGACCCGTTGGGCAGGCTTATCACGCTTCAAGTCGGCGACGAAGTGTATCTGGGAAAAATGACGGCAACGCATCCTCAGGAGGGTCTTGTCGAGTTCACACTCAACAACGGAGGTATCATCGAGACGGTGAACAAGCAGATTGCCTTTGAAAAAAAATCACAAGGGATTACTCCATGAAAACTCTGGTCATCCAACCCCGGCGAGCCGGCATGAAGGCTCGAAATGAATCGTCGGCATTCGGGAGATATTTTCTTTTGCTCTGCGCGGCTCTGGCGTTCGGGCTGCAGTGCGTGAATGCGCAGAACAACCGCGAGCGGCGCTTGATACTGAACGATTATGTGTCGCCGGAAGAACTGATTTCTATGTCCAAGACTTTGCCGTTTGATAAAGCGGTCTCTCTGTTCACCGATTTCAGCAAAAAATATTTGAACAAAATCATCGTCGACCCGATGAACCATAATAAAGAAATCGGCGTCGACATCGAGAACATGTATTGGCTGCAGGCGTTCGAGACGGTGCTGCGGGCAAATTCTTTGTGGTACGAAGAGAAAGAAGAGTACTTCCAAATTACGTCGTCGCAGGATACCACCAAAGCAATGGCGGCAGGCGGAGGGACGAGCGCGGCATCCGGGAAAGACACGTCTTCAAAAGCACTGTTTATTGCACGGGATGTCAAAATCTCGACCGTGTTCTTTTCTGTTGATGTTACAAAAACACTCAATACGGGCATTAACTGGAATTACATGAAGTCGGATACAATCCCGACAGGTACAGCAACGTATGGCGCCCAACTTCAGACCAATTTGGCGAATCCGCTGCAAACAACGACGGGTACCAGTGGCAGTAGTGGTTCATCAGGATCCTCCAGCTCCACCCAGACGACAACGTCGAACAATTTTATAGCGACAATAATCCCAAACTTGAAATTCGCCAACCTTACCGGTTTTGTGTCGTTTCTTCAGGGGAACGGGCTGGGAGATGTCATCTCGAGTCCCCAGGTCATCGTTTCTTCAGGAAAAAAAGGACAGATACAGATCGGAACCGACATCTTCGTCACGACCAAAGATTTTGCCGGCAACACGATCCAGCAGCAAATAGCGACGGGCCTTATCGTAATGGTGACGCCAACGGTCTATGAAGTAAAGGGAGTGCGATTTATCAGCCTTGCTATTCACGTCGAAAACAGCAAACAAGACGCCGGAAACATCGACAAGTCTTCCATCGATACATATCTCATGCTGAATGATGGGGAAGAAAGCGTTCTAGGAGGTCTGTATTCAACGAGCGTAACCGACACTCGTTCTGGTGTACCATTTCTCATGGACCTGCCATGGTATGTGTTCGGCTTGCGGTATATTTTTGGTTCTGACGTTAAAGCGGAGCAAAAGAATGAACTTATTGTGCTCCTGAGGGCAGAGATTGTTCCGACAATCGAGGAACGTCTTGCTGATAAATTGAAAAAGGATGAAAACCTCATTGAAAAGACGGAGAAACAGATGCAGGACTATAATGCGAAAATAGAGCCAAAGCGAAAAAGCGAGTGAGCCTGCATGTGATTCTCGTCAATCTTTTCGCGCATGACAAAGTGGAAATTAAGAAAGGTGATTGCGTTTTGTAACGGGAAGTTTGAGGGAGACGCTTTGCAAAGATGACGGTCAATGCCCGTGCGATGTTGAAAACAAGTAACCTACCGTATGTTTGAGAATACGTGCTCTGCCGTATGGTAGATGTATGTGAAAAGGTTACTTTCAAGAAGCAGAAGGTCTAGAGGAAGAGATAATAGGCGAACAAGAATTCTGGGTTTAATCTAGCTGAATATTTGATCTGAGCTTGAAACGATCAATTGCGAGGAAGTTTATGAGGCATCGACAATTTGTAACATATCTCATCACGCTGGTGTTTGCGGGATTGTTTTCATGCGCGAATCCGACTTCATCGACGGGCTCGCAGTATACCGTCACGATCACTGGCACAGTTATAAATAAGGCGACCACGCCGTTAGACAGTGTTACGATTGTTCTCTGGATTCCTTTTTCGAAAGATACAGCAAAGTCCAACGGGACTTTCTCCGTAAGTTTCGAGGCACAAGACAAAACGACCGTTAGCGATTCCATCACATTTTCCCGTCCAGGTTTTTATAGCTTGACGGAGCCTTTTTCCTACAGTTCAACAGCGAACACAATTAACTTTTCTGCGGTGGTGTTAAAGGGGCTTACATCGGCAGCGGACAGTGCGACCGCGGGTCACGCATCGCAGCGAGCGGGGCAAATCGTGTTTATTGGATCGAGTGCCGACAACCTTTCGATTCTTGGAGCAGGCGGAGTGAATGCATGTACTCTTACGTTTGAGGTGAGGGACTCACTTGGCGTGCCCGTCGATACCACAAACCAGGTTAACGTGAATTTCAGATTCGTCAACCAACCCGACTTGCAAACGCAGTTGAATCTTGATAGCATGCACACAAATTCTTCGGGTCAAGTAGCAGTGCAGCTGTCATCGGGATTGAAAGCCGGCTTGGCATCCATCCAAGCGAATGCAGCAGTGAAAGACAGAATCAATCCTGCGATATATGATACGATCAGCTCGCCGATTGTTTCGATCCCGATCTACGGCGGTTATCCGGACAGTGCTCATTTTTCGATAGGGAGTGCATTGTATAACATTCCGGGGGGAGTCATTATCGGCTTTCAGGATAAGGTCAGTGTGCTGGTCGGCGATAAGTACGGCAACCCGGTTCATCCGGGAACGCCCGTCTATTTCAGTTCAACGGGAGGTATCATTGAAGGACAGGGGACAACTGATAACGATGGAAACGCAAGTGTAACGTTGTACACAGGAAATGCAATTCCCGCAAACGGTTTTGCCATCGTCACCGCACAGGTTGCAACGAATCAAGAGGTGACGGGTACAACGATCGCAAGCAATACACTCATCAAGGCGAAAAACAAAAAGAATATTGACGCTGTTACATTCAATAAGACGTTAATACCAAAGCCTCTTGCGAATCACGTGTCGAAAGTCAAGCCGACGAAGGTGACTGCGGGACCGATTCTTTCCGATTCGATACCGATACTCTTCTCGGGCAGATCAACGATGGCTTCTTCAAGCAATAATTTCATCGTACCGGTCGGATCATCGGCTTTGGTGAATTATTCTGTCTCGGATATCAATGGGAATCCGCTGATGTCCGGTTCAACAATCCAAGTGACGCTTTCCGGTTCCGGATCTTCATTTGTTACGATGACCGGAGATGCGACGGTGAACATTCCCGATACTCAGGACAAGAAGTTCACTCAATTCCAGATATCGCTGAAGGATAATCGCACAACCGGTTTGAATGTCAGCTCGGCGCTCACTTTGACAATTGCGGTCACCAGCCAAAACGGGAACAACAAAATGATCCTGACCGGCACTCTCGCCGGAACTTCGGGCACAGGACAGGACAGCAGCATCGTCAGTCGTATCGTACTCTTAAACCCTTCGCCTGATTCTATTTACGTAGCCGGCGTAGGCGGCACTAATACCGATGTTGTCAAATTCAAAGTATACAACACGTTTGGACTGCCGGCAAAGAACGTGCTTGCTACTTTCAAAATGCCGTTATCGCTGGGTGGAGGGGAGTATCTCTCTCCTGGAACCGCTCTTACGGATACCGGCGGGAACGTAAGCACGACGCTGACGAGCGGGACAAAATTCGGAGAAGTGCTTGTGACCGCTTCAACGACGAAGGACTCGCTGACATTGACGTCGGACCCAAAGGTCATCTATATTATTATTCCCCCTTCGGCTCGGCTTGCCTCTCAGGTGCAGTATTTAGGGGCTACGGCAACCGATATTTATGTGGACGGTGTCGGTGCGCTGGAGAATTCCACCATTTCGTATCAGGTCACCGACTCTCTTGGAATACCGATTGACAGGCAGCGTCGCGTGGGTGTGACGTATGCAGTTCAATTTTTCCCGAATTCTACTATAGCAGGTGGAACACCTCCTTCGGTTATCCCGAGCACCGACAGTACCGATGACAGCGGACAGCTGCATACTTCGGTTGTGAGCGGGACGGAAGCTGGCGTTGTCCAGGTGGTTGCGAATATTAACGTTCCCGGACGAGCTACGCTGATTTCGCAGCCCGTGAAGATCACCGTCCATGCGGGATTCCCCGACCAGGCGCATTTTACACTCTTACCAAGCCATTTTGCGTTCGCGGGTCTTGATGACGGGGGCAATACTATTCCATTCTCGGTTGTCGTTGGCGATACATTCAGCAATCCTGTTGCTAAAGGAACTGCCGTTTACTTTCCATTCACAGGCTGGAGTTATGCAGACAGGAAGCGCAGACTTTAACGCGTACACCAGATTAAGTGGGAAGCAACAGTAAGTTTGCTGACTCAAACCCTCAACCGCTTAACCCACCATACGAAGATATTCCTGTGAGTGGACCGTATGCATCCCTCGTAGGAGGAAGGGCCTGGATATTATTGGGTCTATGCCCAGACGCAAGGGCACAACGCAACGAATGTTATTGACAGCGTCTTAGTGGTTTCGGCGGGAGGTGCAATTACTGTGACAGGTATTCCCGACACCGTCGTCACGGTTTATAGTTCGACAGATGCTTCTGTACCAATCTCAATTACAGTGAAAGATGGGAATGGTAATCCGTTGCCCGACGGTACCACGATCACGGCGAATATTGTGCCCCCTCAAAACACGCTGTCTGGTTTCCAGATGGGCGTTTCAGGCGACATCTCGAGTGATTTGCCGGTCAGTCTTCCAGACGCAGCGTATGCCAGATTCCCCGGGCATGGGATTACTGATTTTACCTTCTCCGTAGTTAACGAGTCAGTTCCGGCAACGGTTGCATCAGGAGTTGCGGTCGTGGTAAGAATCACTGTCCAGGCCAATGCACCATACCTCTGGTCGGCGACGTATAGCTTTACTGCAAAAGCACAATAAGTTGATAGCGGGAAAAGCGGCGAGTCGGAGTAAGTCCTGGCCGCTTCTGTGAAAGTCACAATGAACTCCAACTTCTTTAACTGGGTTGGAGTTTTTATTACGTATCAGTGTTAGTGCCCGGGAAATTTGTTTCGTCTCAACGTTCGTCATAAAGAGGATGACCGTGAAACGGATAGTGCTGTCAACATTTTTTTTGATCTCCGCTGTTTATCCGGTTTATTCTCAAGTTCCTACGATCACTTCTTTCCTTCCGCAAACCGGAGCAGCGGGTTCAACGGTCGCAATCACCGGTACAAATTTTAACACCTCTCCTTCAAACAACGTTGTATATTTCGGGGGAGTGCAAGCTCCAGTCGTCACAGCATCTGCAACACAACTCGGAGTGACGGTTCCAGCCAGTGCTTCCTACGCCCCCATCACTGTAACTGTGGGCGGCCTCACGGCATATTCCAATATTCCATTCATTCCAACATTCCCTGGAGGAGTCGCACTTTCAACCTCCGGCTTTTTCCCTAAATTGGATTTTGGCACCGGCGTTCTTCCATACGGCGTCGCCATTGGGGATTTGGACGGAGACGGCAAACCAGACTTTGTGGTGACAAACTTCACCGGCAACTCCATTTCAGTTTTTCGGAATACGGGTGTCGGCGACAGCCTGTCATCCAATTCCTTTGCAGCACCCGTCACGTTTGCTGTCGGCGGCGGTCCGTGGGGCGTTGCGATAGGAGATCTGGACGGAGACGGAAAACTTGATATTGTTGTCTCCAACGGCAACAGCGGCACAGTATCCGTTTTTCGAAACACGAGCGTCAGCGGCAGCATAACGGCCAATTCATTTGCCCCAAAAGTTGATCTTGCAACGGGCGGCGGAGGCGGCGGGGGATACGGTGTTGCGATCGCCGACCTGGACGGTGACGGGAAGCCGGACATCGTCGTGACGAACAGGAACAGCAACACCATTTCAGTGTTTCAGAATACAAGCAGCATCGGCTCGTTAACCTTTGCCTCGAATGTCGATTTTCCCACCGGCGCTCTTCCGTACGGAGTCGCGGCCGGCGATTTGAATGGAGACGGAAAGATTGATCTGGTCGTTGCGAATAGCGGTATTGATTCACTCTCAATTTTCCAGAATACAAGTACGGTCGGCAGCATAACAAGCACTTCTTTTGCATCAAGGGCTGACCTCGCGACAAGCGGCACTCCAATCGCTGTTGCTATTACCGATCTGAACGGTGACGGCAAACCCGAGATCATTTCCGCGAATACCAGCGACAGCACACTCGCCATCTTCCAGAATAAGAGCGGCGGCGGAAGCATCGCGAGCGGTTCTTTTGACGGTGAGATAGATTTGAAATTAAACAGCGCTCCCAACAGCATCGCGCTGGGCGATTTCAACGGAGACGGCCAACCGGATATCGCCGCAGCAAACGGGAACAGCAATACAGTGTCGGTATTCCAGAACACTGCCAGCACCGGGGGGAACATTTCGAGCGCTTCTTTTGCGTCTGAAGTGGATTTTACAACCGCAAGCCTTCCGTATGGCCTTGCCATCGGTGATCTGAACGGAGATGGAAGGCCCGATCTTGTTGCAACAAGCAGCGGTACTAATGCGGTTTCTGTTTTCCTTTCTGATAATGGGATTGCCTCCATCGCTGTTAACAAGACACCTATCGACTTTGGATATGTTGTGCACGGAGATTCCGCCAGCTTTGATTTAGAGATAAAGGACATCTCGACAAACCGTTTGTTGGTCGACAGTCTTTACGCTAATAGAAAAGAAATAACTTTTTCGATTACTCATGGCAATAGCCTCGACTCATTGAAGGTTTCACTAACCTTTTGGGCCGATACTGTTGGCCTCTTTACTGATACAGTGTCTATCATAAGCAATGCTTTGACCCCGCTGTTTAAAATCCCCGTCTCCGCAAAGGTCTATACACTTCCCGGCAGGCCGGCGTCATCAGCCGTTAATCCTTCCGGCTGGTCAAATGCACAGGCGTTCACGATCACATGGGCAAATCTTCAAATCGGAATGCTTCCGATCGAGAAAATATGGTATTCAATCGATACATTGCCGAAGAACGCCGCCGTCGTAAAGAGCCAAGCCGCCACAGGCACAAGTGCAAACGTGCCGATCGCTCAAGTTGGAAAAGATACGGTCTATTTCTACCTCGAAGATTCTTTAGGAAATAAAAATCAGGATTCGGTCGGCTCTGTCGTTATTAAGTTCGATAATAACGGTCCTGCCATAACTCAGAACAACTCCAGCCTTGATACTATTTTCGTCCAATCCGATGACATGCTGTCGGCTATTCCGCCGGTCGTTTCATCTGCGACTGAACCGCCAAACGAATCCGGCGTTGCATCATTGACGTTGCTTTACCGTCGGCTCGATGACACGGCATGGACAACTGTTAACTTTCCGGGGTTCGCCGGCGATTCACTAACGCTTCCGTCAGGTTCATTCGTCAAGAATGGAACCGTCATCGGCGCCGAGTACCGCATTCAAGCCGTCGATAGTGCCGGCAATTCTTCGTTCTCCAACCTGCTTGCATTCGAGATACGCTTCTCATCGGATTTGACCGTCACTGATTTTTCGAGTATTCCAAGCGTCCACTCGTTGAATCTGCCGGTCGGCCAGGAGGTAAAAGCGTATCGACTTCTTTCAATTCCCTATGACCCTGAAGATCGGAGGCCGAGCAGTTTTATCGACCAGAGTTTTGGGGCGCATGCCGTCAACGGAGTGCCGTACGTGAATTGGCGGATGGCTCGGTGGGTCAACGGAGCATGGATCGACTACGACTCGTTCAAAGATTCTACGGTCGTGGTTCCAGGCGCCGGTTTCATGATGGTCTCGGAAAATCAGGGAAAATCTGCTGCATTAGCCAATCCAAAACTGATCCGCCCGGACAAGATGCTGTACTCGGGGATAGCACTCAATCAAGGATGGAATCTTGTGGGAAATCCTTTCCTGGTTGATGTTCCTTTCGACCGTCTGATTTTTCAAGGGGGAAACCCGCTCGCTCATTATTATTTTTCCGGGACGGGAACTCAGGGAGGCTGGGATTCGACCTCTGCCGATACGCTGAAAAGCTGGCAGGGGTTGGCAGTGAAAGTGGACAGCGCTTGCACGCTGAAATTCGATTTGACGGGTATTCTCCTGCCTCCTGCCTCCGGGGCATATAGACAAGAGTCAAAGGCAATTGCGAAAGTCATCAACTCTCAAACATCAAGGGAATGGTCTTTGAAATTCGATGCCGCGAGAGATGACATCGGAATGTCATGCGCCGGCACCGAGGTCGGTATGAAGTCCGGAGCCCGGAAGGGATTCGATCCTTCAGACCGTTTCCAGGCGCCGTTTGTCGGAGGCAGTAATATTCTTGTGAACCTCCAAAATGAAGCCGGACCTCTCATGAAAGATATCAGGCCTCTCAGCCCGGAAGGCGATACGTGGGATTTTACCGTTATGACCGGCGACGGCCTTGCTAAAACAAAATTAACATTCGGTGCAACGGATGTTATTTCAAATCGAGGTTTTGGGGCAACCCTGGTTGACTTCACAAAAGGAATGACATACGACCTCACCAAAGAAAAAACGATTCTCGGAACAACCGGGAAAGATGGCGTGGGGACGTATCGCTTGATCGTCGGGACCTCTTCATTCATTGAGAAGAATCTGGGGGGAGTCGCACTCGTTCCGAACGAACCGAGCCTCTACAATAATTATCCGAATCCGTTCAATCCGGAAACAATTATACGGTACGGCGTGCCCGGGACCATAAAGACGGCAAGAGTCCTTTTGAAAGTGTACAATGTTTTAGGGCAGGAGGTTCGCACGCTTGTGAACGAATCCGTTGCGCCCGGATTTTATGAAGTGAATTTTGACGGCAGGGGGCTTTCATCGGGTCCATATTTTTACCGTATCTCGATAACCGGTGGTGGAGTCTCGTACCACGAGGCGAAAAAAATGCTGTTGATTCGATAAGGACAGTTCGATGCTCTTTTTTAAAGTGCATAAACAAAGATTATTGTTGCTATGCACAGCGGCAGCAATATTCGTCTTCCCGCTGCGCATTAACGCACAACCTTCTTCATCCGCATCAGCGATCAAGGTGGTTTTGGTCAACGGCGGGACGAGTGGATTATCGGCGGGAGAAACGGATTCTTTCTTCTCAAACCTGCAAAGGAAGCTGTCTCAGTTTGCTTCTCTTTCCGTCTATCTCAAGGCCGACTTTGCAAAAGGATTGAGCAAAGAAGACCGGGCTTCCCTGGAAAAATGTGTCAATGTCGGTTGCGTGCAAACGCTCGCAGGGAAAGCGGGATTCCAGAGAATACTCCTCTGCAGGATAACAAAAAAGAATTCCACCTATCAGTTTCAATCCGACGAATTTGACGTCAAAAAAGCCCAGAAACTCACGCAGGTCACCGACAACGCGGTGTGTGCCTCAGCCGGCGACGTTGATCTTTTTATCAAAAAGTTAGCGCTGAGGATAGGGCAAACAATGACGCACGACACTGCGGTGCCTGAGTCCTTTCAGGGATCGAAATCGAATCTCTGGTGGTATATTGGTTCCGCTGCCGCGGTCGGTGTTGCAGCGGGAGCATATTTTATTGTTGAGCACAAGAAACAGAATCCGAGCACACCCAGTTCGTTGCCGCTTCCCCCCAACTTCCCTTGATAACCTCAAGCTCTGCGGCTTACACATGGAATGTCTCTATGGAACTCTGTGAACCTCAGTGCCGCTCTGTGTAATAGAACTTAGTTTCACAGAAAAACACAGAGGCGGCACTGAGAGCCGCAAAGAGAAAGTCCTCTATAGGAGGATGGTCAAGAGAAAACAGCCATGAGCGCTTTCTCTGCAGCCTTGACGGTTCGCTCAATGTCTTTGTCCGAATGCGCTGCCGACATAAACGCCGCCTCGAATTGCGACGGGGCAAGATAAATTCCCTGGTCGAGCATGGAGGAGAAATACGAGGCAAATTTCTTTGTGTCGGATGTCTTCGCAGTTTCGTAATCGACAACGTGTTCTTTTGTGAAGAACAGCGTGAACATTGACCCGACCCGGTTCTGTGAAAGAGGGAGGTGATGTTTGTTGATGATGGACTGGAGTCCGCTCTCGAGTTTCGCGGATAGCTTCTCAAGCCGGTCGTAAACTTTTCTTTTGCCAGAGAGCATTTTTATCATCTGGATTCCGGCAGCCATCGCGAGGGGGTTTCCGGAAAGCGTTCCCGCTTGATACATCGGTCCTGACGGGGCCACGAATTTCATTATTTCCCTTTTGCCGCCGTAAGCTCCTACCGGCAGCCCGCCGCCGATGATTTTACCCAGCGTTGTGAGGTCAGGCTTTATACCATAAAGCTGTTGAGCGCCGCCAAGCGCTACGCGAAACCCTGTCATGACTTCGTCCATGATAAAAACAATGCCGTGCTTGGTGCAGAGTGAACGGAGCCCTTCGAGGAATCCTTTTGCCGGCGGAACGCAGCCCATGTTGCCGACGACCGGCTCAACGATGAGCCCTGCGACCTGGTTGGGATATTCGTCGATGAGCCTTTCAACCGACGCAAGGTCGTTGTAGCGGGCCGTAAGCGTTGCGCTCCCGATTGCTGCGGGTACGCCGGGGCTGTCGGGAACGCCAAGGGTCATTGCTCCCGATCCGGCCTTAATGAGGAATGAATCGGCATGGCCGTGATAGCATCCCTCGAATTTGATGATCTTGTCTCTCCCGGTGAACGCTCGCGCCAATCGGATGGCGCTCATCGTGGCTTCGGTGCCGGAGTTGACCATGCGCACCATTTCAACAGACGGCATCACAGTAGAGATGAGTTCCGCCATCTCTACTTCACGTTCGGTGGCCGCTCCGAAGCTTGTCCCGCCGTCAGCCGCCTTTTTCACGGCGCGCAGAATTTGAGGATGAGCATGTCCGAGGATCATCGGTCCCCAGGAACCAACGTAGTCGATGTATTCATTTCCGTCCACGTCCCACAACTTGGAACCGCGGGCATTCTTGATAAAAACGGGAATTCTGCCGACCGACGCAAAAGCCCGGACGGGAGAATTGACCCCGCCGGGAATAAGTTGCAGTGCTTCTTTGAACAGCTGTGCAGATTTCGATGTTCTCATTTCATTCCTTCTCGTTAGCTCACGAGTGCCGTTTCTCAAAAATAATCTTGTATTATACTGCCAAGATGGAGAGAACGCCAAGCGTATTATTCTCTTTTATACCTATAACTTCTTGGCGCGCTCGGCGTCCTTGGCGCTTGGAAAATACAAGATTTGTTACTTGAGATGCACTCAATGAAAGTTGCCTTTTGTTTTAAAGCAATTGGTTGGTGCGATACCAAAGGTATGTTTTCTCGACCGCCTCGCGGAATGGCGTAATGGTGTAATGAAGCTCGCGCTGAGCTTTTGCGGAACTGTACCAGTTGTAAAATCCTGCTCCGGAAAAAAGTTCAGAGGTTACGAATGGTTCCTTATTCATTATTGCTCCGGCAAGGTCGAAGAATTTCCCTGCAAGCTTCAGGAAGGGAATCGGCATTCGGATTCTAGGCACGATGCCGCCGACAACCTCCGCAGTTATTTGGAATGCTTGTTTGTGGGTTAAGTTTTCACCCCCCAAAATATACCGTTCGCCTGTTCTTCCATTCTGTGCGGCGCTGATATGACCCGCGACCACATCCCCGACGAACACGATATTCATTCCCCCTTTGATGTAAACCACCGCCTGATGTTTCTTGACCGAACGGATGATTTTCCCTCCGTTGAAATGGACATCACCGGGACCGATGACCACTCCGGGGTTGACCATCACAGCGTCGAGTCCGCGCTCAACGCCTTTCAAGACTTCGGCTTCAGCCAAGTGTTTAGAATTCTTGTAGCCGTTGTCAACATTCTGCCAGTTAAACGGTGTCGATTCGTCCGCGAGCATTCCGGTCGCCGGATGGCCTATCGCGGCGATGGAGCTCGTATGGACAAGTCGTTCTACATCTTCTTTCAAGCAGGCTTCGACGACGTTGTGTGTCCCGTGGACATTGATTTCGGACTGGAGCGGACGTGCCGGCTTCCAGAATGAAACCATCGCCGCGGTATGAAAGACGGTATCACAGCCCTGCATCGCGCTGCGCAGCGATTCGGGGTCGCGCACGTCGCCGACGCGATGTTCGACGGGAAGCGTTGCGACATTGGAAAGATTCGAAGACGTTCGGCGGAGAATTCTAACATTGAATCCCTGCTGCGACAATACGGCAGCAAGATTCGAACCGATGAATCCTGTACCGCCGGTGATAAGGACGTTTTTCATGGGATAGAATCAACGGAGAAGCTTTGCGGCATCCTTCGCAAAGTAGGTGAGTATGAGATCCGCACCGGCCCGTTTGATGCTTGTGAGCGTTTCCATCATCACACGTTCTTCGTCGATCCAGCCGTTTCTGCCGGCAGCTTTGATCATGGAATATTCGCCGCTCACGTTATATGCAGCGGTCGGCATCGCAAACCTGTCCTTAACGCGGCGGACGATGTCGAGATAGGGAAGGGCCGGCTTCACCATCACAATATCCGCTCCCTCGATGATATCTTGCTCTACTTCACGAAGGGCTTCGTTGGAATTCGCCGGGTCCATCTGGTGTGAGCGGCGGTCGCCGAATTTAGGTGTACTTTCTGCCGCATCACGGAACGGACCGTAAAACCCCGACGCGTATTTTGCGGCGTAGGACATGATAGGAATATTATGGAAATCATTTTTATCGAGGATCTGCCGGATCGCTTTCACCCGGCCGTCAAACATGTCCGAAGGTGCGACCATATCCGCCCCGGCCTGCACATGCGTGAGCGCCTCTTTTGCGAGAAGCTCGATCGATTCGTCGTTGATGATTTCGGCGCCTCGAACAATGCCGCAATGTCCGGTCGAAGTATATTCGCAGAGACAGACATCAGTGATCACGACAAGCTCGGGCACTTCTTTTTTAATTGCCCGGATAGCCATCTGGATAATTCCCTGGTCATCGTACGCTTCGCTACCGACTTCGTCCTTGTGCTCGGGAATGCCGAAGAGGATGACGGCGGGAATGCCGAGAGATTTTACTGCGGCGCATTCTCTCACTGTCTCATCGATCGATAATTGGTAAATCCCCGGCATGGATTTTATTTCATTTCGGATTTTCTTCCCCGGCACCACGAAGAGGGGATAAATAAAATCGTTGCGCGAAAGCTCTGTCTCGCGAACCATGGACCTGAACGCCTCAGTCATGCGGAGCCGGCGCAGCCGTTTGAACGGCTCGACTCCTGTACGTGCGGTTGAACCGAGTGCTGTCTTTTCATCAAACATTGTCATTGTCTTTTCCTCTCCGAAATATTATCCCGGGCGCTTCTTTAATGAAATATAGCAGAAGGCGGGGAGAATTTCAATCTCAGCGGGTTCGTGGTACTGGGTCATTTTGGATCAAGGGTCATTGCGAGTTCCGGCGAGTCTCGAATGCTCTTCATCGGGAAGAAGCAACCCTTTTATTGAATGGAGATTGTCCCGCTGTACGGAATGCCGTACAACGGCACTTCGTCTCCCGACAAAGGGCGTCGGGATCCTCGCAATGACTTTATTCTTCGGGGCGTTGCGGCTGCTATGGTTCTAGAAGTTTCCCGGCCGTTCGAAAAACCTTGTCCAGCATACGCTCCGTCAGTTTGCCGGTAAATGTGTTTTGTTGGCTTGGGTGATAGCATCCAAGGAGTGTGATCGTATCGTTGATCCGGTACATGACTCCGTGCCCAAACTTTGGCCGGGCTTTCAAATCGGTCCAACCCAGTTCGCGAATGCAGTCAAATGATGCGTCGAATCCGACTTTTCCGAGGCCGACAATGAGGCGCAAGTTTTTCAAAAGTTGAAGTTCTTGCAGCATGAAAGGGCGGCAATGCTTGATTTCTTTCAATAGTAATTTGTTTTGCGGCGGGGCACAATGGCAGACGGCAGTGATGTAACAATTCAGCAGTTTAAGCCCGTCGCCGCGGTGCGTTGAATGCGGCTGGTTCGCGAACCCATTATTGTGCAGTGCACGGTACAGCCAGTTTGCGCTTTCATCTCCGGTAAAAACTCTTCCCGTTCGGTTCCCTCCGTGAGCAGCGGGAGCAAGACCGACGACCATGAGCTGGGCGCTCTCATCGCCAAAACTCGGGACGGGTTTTCCCCAGGTACTCTTGGTCTGCAAACCGTTTTGTTTTCTTTCGGGCGATGTCTTCGCGCCATCTTACCAAACGAGGGCATTTCCTGCAGGAGATGATATCGGAATGTAATGCAGAAAGTTCAGTATAAGAGCAGCGCAGCATCACAAAGAAATAAGAGAAAAGAGATAATAATGAGATCAGAAGGCATCTCAAAAAATGTGAGGGGCATCATTCTCAGGAGAAGGCTGATGCCAGAGAGGGTAGTTCAGTTGACTTCGATTCTTCTTTCATCCTCCATCATGAAATCTTTTGTAGAAATTCAACAAGGTGCTTATTGAAGACTTCGGGGTTCTCCATATTGCTCATGTGTGCGGCGCTTGGGATGACGTAGAATTCTGACTGCGGGATTTTTTCTTTCATCGCCTGTGCAGCAGCGGGGGGTGTCAGTGCATCGTGCTCGCCGGCCATGATCAACGTTGGTACGGCGATAGCGGCAAGCGATGAGGTGGTGTCGGTGCGTCCGGCGAGGGCGAGCATGGTTCCGCACAGCGAGAGAGGAGCCGTTCGTTCAATGATACTCTGAATCCCTTTCACAACGTCCGGCCGCGCATTGAAACTCTCGGGGGTAAAAACACCGGCAACAAAATTCTGGGCGAATTGCTGCGGTCCGTTTGCCTTGACGGCTTTGATCGAGGAGGCGCGTTTGATTTTGGCATCGTTAGAGTCGGCCTCGCTTTTGGTATCGCACAAGACGAGCGCGCGAAAGCGGTCCGGATTTCTTTCCACGGCACGCAGCACGATGTATCCTCCCATGGAGAGTCCGACAACAACCGCCTTGCTGATGCTGAGGTGGTCCAGAAGTCCGATGAGGTCGTCCACAAGCAGCTCGACGGTGTACTGGCCGTCGCCGACCTCACTCTCGCCGTGGCCGCGGACGTCGTACGCAATGACGCGGTGCGTGGACGCGAGCGCCTCCGTTTGTCCGCCGGGAAAAGTCCACATCTTGTGGCTGAACGGGAAGCCGTGAATAAAAACGACCGGCGTTGCAGTAGAAATCCCGATGTCGATATAATGGAGAAGAGAATTGTTGACGGATGCTTTCATTCGGTCATTTTCGTTTTTCGATTGGCACAAAATCCCGCTTGTCGTATCCGAGATAAATTTGACGGGGGCGTGCTATTTTTTGCTCGGGGTCGAGCAGCATTTCTTGCCAGTGTGTAATCCATCCTGAAGTCCGCGGAATCGCAAAAAGGACCGGGAACATTTCCACCGGGAAACCCATGGCCTGGTAGATCATTCCAGAATAAAAATCCACGTTCGGGTACAATTTTCGTTTGATGAAATATTCATCCTGGAGCGCGACGCGCTCAAGCTCGAGAGCGATATCCAATTTTGGATTTCGTCCAGTCACTTCGAATACTTCATCGGCAAGTTTCTTGATGACCGTTGCACGGGGATCGAAATTCTTATAGATACGATGGCCAAACCCCATCAGTTTTCCATCCCCGGCTTTTACCGCTTTGATGAACTCCGGAACTTTGGAGATGTCTCCGATGTGGTCGAGCATCCGAAGCACGGCCTCGTTCGCGCCTCCGTGGAGCGGGCCGTACAATGCGGCGGCCGCGGCAGCGATCGCGGAATATGGGTCGACCTGCGAACTTCCTACATTCCTCATGGCCGCAGTGCTGCAATTCAATTCATGGTCTGCATGGAGAATGAACAAGACTTCAAGCGCACGCTCGAGGACCGGATGGGGTTTATATTTCACCGTCCCGACCCTGAACATCATATTCAAGAAATTTCCTGCAAAGCTCAGCCCGTTGTCCGGGTAGATATAGGGCATTCCTTTGCTGTGGCGGTAGGTGAACGCCGCAACGGTCGGGACTTTTCCGATAAGTCTGAGTGTTTGTTTCCGTCGGACCTCAGCGTCAAAAATATTTCCCGCCTCCGGATAGAATGTCGAAAGAGCGGCGACGGTGCTGACAAACATGCCCATCGGATGTGCGTCGTACCGGAATCCTTCCATGAGCAATTTTACGTTTTCATGGATGAACGTATGAAGGTTGATTTCGTTCGTCCATTTTTCAAGCTGTTCTTTCGTCGGCAGTTCCCCGTACAGAATCAAATAAGCAACTTCGAGGTATGTGCTTTTCTCGGCAAGCTGTTCGATCGGGTAGCCCCGGTAACGAAGGATGCCTTTGTCGCCGTCGATGAACGTGATCGTGCTTTTGCACAGCGCGGTGTTCATAAAGGCCGGGTCGTACGTCATCATCCCGAAGTCATCATCCTTTACTTTAATTTGCCGCAGATCCGTTGCATGGATGGTATCATGGTCAATCGGCAGTTCGTATGTTTTCCCGGTTCGGTTGTCCGTAATAGTAAGAGTGTCCTTCGGCATTCTGCTTCTCCTGGGAAATCTTTCAGTGGATATTTGTTTGGCTATTCCATAGTACGAACGAAAATGCGGAACTTCAAGAGGCTGGGGGAAAATTTCTTCGGGAAGAAACCGGGAAGGGAAGAAGAGCCTCGGGAGAGCGAAGCTCCGGAGGCTCTTCAGATGATTTCGTCAGAGGCTGACTTCGGCAAACTTCGCGAGCTCTTTGGCGGACGCCTGCTCGATTTCTGCATGCAGGCTGTTCCCGTTGGCATCCATCGTGACGATAGCGGGAAATTTTTTAACGCGGAGATGCCACAGCGCTTCGGGAATGCCGAATTCCAGAAAATCCACCCCTTCAACTTCCTCGATACAGTGAGAATAATACTGTGCTGCGCCGCCGATAGCGTTCAAATACACGGCGCCGTATTCTTTTAACGCGGCAAGGGTCTTGGCGCCCATTCCCCCTTTTCCAACAACTGCCCGGATGCCGAATTTTTTTATGATCTCGGCTTGATATGGTTCTTCGCGGCTGCTTGTTGTCGGTCCGGCGGCGTTAATTCTCCATTTCCCGCCTTCTTTCAGGACGACGGGGCCGCAATGGTAGAGTACCTGACCGCGCAGGTCTACCGGAGCATCGTGGTCTACCAAGTAAGCATGGAGAGCGTCCCGTCCCGTATACATTGTACCGCTGACCATGACGACATCACCGACTTTGAGTGATCGGATGACGTTCTCACTGATCGGAGTGTTCAGCAGTCGCTCTCTTCCTGTGAGGGAAATCCCTTCTCGAATTGCCATCCGGATAACGGGGGAGTCGTCTTTGTAGAGCCACCGCTTGATTGTTCCCGTTGCAGCGTCAAGAATCACCCCTTGGCGGCGGAACGCCCAGCAGTCATACGCTACGGACACAAAGAAACTCGCCGGCAGGCGGTTTTGCGCTGCGACCTTACAGCCGATAAGGGTCGCCTTCCCGCCGAAACCCATTGTTCCGATGTTCAGCGTGTTGGCGCTTTCCATGATGTTTGCTTCGAGCTTTGCAAGCTCGGGATTCGGGTTCACATCGTCGAGCTTCCGGAATAGCTGCTGCTTTGCTTGTTCGTATCCCGTGGCCCTGTCGCCGCCTACGGAAACACCGATCGCCCCGATTGAACAGCCGTGCCCTTGCGCCTGCCATATCGCGTGCAGGATGCATTTGCGAACACCGTCCAGATTTCTTCCTGCTTTTCCGAGATGGTCGAGACTTGCAGGCAGGGAGTATTGGATGTTTTTGTTCTCGCAGCCCCCGCCTTTAAGAATTAATTTCACTTCAATTTCTTCTTTATTTTCCCACTGTTCCCAGTGGATCACCGGAGTCCCCGGTCCCAAATTGTTGCCGCTGTTTTTTCCCGTAAGAGAGTCAACGGAGTTCTCTCGCAGCGTCCCTGCTTTCGTTGCTTCGGCGACGGCTTCCAGTATCTCTTTCTTCATGTGAAGCTGGTTCGTAGCGACCGGGGTGTGAATGTAAAAGGTCAGCATCCCCGTATCCTGGCAAATCGGCGCGGTGTAATCGCATGCCATGTCGATGTTCGTTGCGATCGTTTCAAGCGCGAGCGATGAACGGGTTCCGGGGGTTTCCACGCTCGCGGCGTTCTTTATGGCGAGCCGAACGTCCGGCGGTAAATTTGTCGAGGCGTCCGTGACGAGCGTCAACATGCTCTTTTTGAAATTTTCCATCATCGCTTCCTTTGAGGCATAGTCGTGTTGTCGGTGCTACTTTATGATATCGTCGCTCCAGAATGTCGTGTTGTCGGATTTGTTCATCAGGGCAATTCTTACTGGAACGATGGTGACTTGCCCTTGATTGCCGGCCAACGCCTGTGAAAGGTCAAAACGGAACCAGACTTTGAAAAACATATTCCCTTCGTTGTTCTTCGCTTTTCGAGCGGTTTCTTTGTCCACATGCCAGGAGTATTCCGGCTTTGTTTTTAAAAGGAGATAAGCAAATTTGTAGCCTTTCTCGTTGGTCTCCGAAAGGAGGATATATGGATTCTGCGGACACGCGGTGTTGATGTTGAGCGCGCTCGGCGGGACCACAATTTTCGTTGGCGAGGTGATGCTGTAGGTCTGAGTATCGGCGTTATACTTTACGAGTGTCGCCTGCATCCAAACGGCAAAGAGGCGCTGGCCAAGTTTTTTTGATTCAGCGAAAGTTTGGATGGTGGCGGCAATATCATTATGCCGCTGCTGGACTCGCGCATCGAAATCGGCCGAGGTTTCAAATTCATTGCGCGAGCCCAGCACATCCTCATAATCATCGGCCCCTTTCTTTATAACATCCCAAACGGATTTGACAACGTCGGAAAATTCATCCAGCGTCAATGTTTGCTCCATCGCAGGCGCATCGAGTGGAGTCTGTGCTGCGAGGCTGCACGTTGCGGCAACGATGGTGAGAATAATCAGGGAAACTTTCATTCAATGCTCCTTTAAGTTCAGGCCGTAATTGGTTTTCTTGTGCCGGTAAGGAAAGCGTTCACCCGTTCCGCAGTCTGTTCGGAATTGATCACACAATCGCCTACCGCGATTCCGCCCCGGTAATTGCCGCTGAGGAAAATTCCGGCATGGCGCAGCTCGAATTGACGCATCTGTTCCACCACCGAGAGATGGCCGATATGATATTGCGGGATCGCTTTTTCCCACCGCGAGATGCGGCTGAAAACCGGAGAACCGGCAAGATTCATGATCGATGTTAATTCTTGTACCACAAGCTCAATAAGTTCCGTATCCGTACGTTCGACGAGTTCCGGTTGCCGGGAGCCTCCGACAAACGTGGTGAACGCTGAGTGGCCTGCGGGTGCCCTCCCCGGAAAAAGGACGGAACTCCAAATTGTCCCGAGAATTTTACGGTGCTCTTTTTCCGGGATGAGAAAACCGAAACCGTCCAGCGGTCGCCCGATAGCGCTGTTCGCGAAACCCAGGTAGACCTCCGCTACCGGAGGATAATAAATGTTTTTGAGGGAAGTTGCAAGGGGGGCGTCAAGAGATCCTATCATTGTTGCGGCATGGTGCGACGGAACGGCGAGAATCAATGCGTCTGCGGTGAAAATGAAATGTTTTCCTTCTTCTGTCCCGGTCACGTGAATGGATTGTTTTGACCCTCTTCCATTTTCTGAGATGGGGGCAACAGTTTCGACATGTGCGTTCACATGAACCCGGTTGCCAAGGCTTTTTCCGATTGCATCCGGGAGCACTTGCATTCCGTTCTTGTATGAAAAAAGGCGAGACCGGTCTTTAGCTGTTTCGGCTCGTTTTTTCCTTTCCCGCGCTCCCAGAATTTGTCCTTTGACCAGCCCGCCATAGTTCTTCTCGAGTGCGTATAATTTCGGAAGCGCTGCCTGCACGCTGAGCTGTTCCGGGTTGCCTGCATAAACCCCCGCCACAAAAGGATTGATAGCGTAATCCAGGAATTCTACCCCCAAACGCCGTTCAACAAATTCGGCCACTGTTTCCTCTTTCGATGACCTGCCGATAAACGGCTCTTTCAGCAGGCGCAATTTTCCGGGCAGTGACCAGAGTTTCGATTTCAAAAACAGGCCGGGTTTCATCGGCAGGGGATGGAGTGTGCCGTCACGCAGAATGTATCGGTTGTCGGCAGCTTCGTTGGCGTAGATGAGCTCGCCTTCGAGGCCGACGTCGGCAGAGAGTTTTCTGAGAAGCGGGGTCGTTTCGAGTGCGCTGTTCGGGCCTGTTTCGATAAGCCAGCCGCCGATGGTGAGCGTTTTCATCGTTCCGCCCACGGCGGGGCCGTTTTCCAATACGGCAACGTCTACTCCCGATTTGTGCAGCCACCAGGCGGTTGCAAGCCCCGTGATCCCCGCTCCGACAACGATGACAGTATGATGTTCAGACATTGTTTCCGTTCAATTCTTCAATTTCCGAATGACGAGATCGGTAAGGCACGAAATAAATTTTTCGTTGGCGATGAGCGCCGGCATAACGTCAAAATATTTGACGCCGAGATGCCGCGCTTCATCTCGTGCTTCGATGCCGATCTCCGAAAGCGTTTCAATATGGTCGGTGACAAAAGCAATCGGCACGACAATGATGTGAGAGACTTTTTGCTCAGCCAGCGATTTGATCGTTTGCGTGAGCGACGGCTCAAGCCACCGCTGCGGGCCTACTTTGCTTTGAAAGCAAAGATGGTGCGGTAAGCCAAAATTGCCGGCTGCGATGACGCTTTCATACGTCTTTTGAATATGTGTTGAGTACGGATCTCCGTTCTTGACGAGCTTTATAGGAGTTCCATGAGCGCTGAAGACGAGATGGACGTTCTTCCGCTCATCCTGCGGAACCTTATCGAGCGAACGCTGGATGTTCTCAACGAGAGCGGTAATATACATTGGATGATCGTAATAGCTCTCGATCAATTTCGTTGATATCTGATCCGCGTTTATTTTTTTTGCGGCATTAGTCCATGCGTTGACGCTCGACCCCGTCGTCACTTTTGAATACTGCGGATATAGTGGAAGGAGGACGACTTCTTCAACTTTATCTTTTTGGATTTGTTCAAGCACTTTTTCCGTCATCGGATGCCAGTAACGCATGGCGACATGGACATCGGCGACAACTCCTTTGTTTTTGAGCGACGCTTGCAGACTCTTCGCTTGCATTATTGTTTGCGGAAGAATCGGAGATGCTCCGCCGATATTTTTATACAACTCTCTAACCTTTGGGGCGCGCCGCGACGAAATTATTCTCGCCAGAGTCTTCCGGAAAAGAAACGCCCCAGGAAGGTCGATGATGTCCGGGTCGCAAAACAAATTGTACAGGAACGGTTCTACCGCATCAAGCGAATCAGGCCCGCCAAGCTGAAAAAGGACAACCGCTGTTTTCTTTGTGTTCATTTCCATGACGGTTAAACTGTTCGTGAAAAAATAGGCCGCTCCTTCATCATCTTCTCAAGGTACGCGTCAAAGCACATCGCAATATTTCTAATGATCAATCTGCCGAGTCCGTTGACGGTGATCCTGTCTTTTCTGAGCGTCACCAAGCCGTCGGGAACAAACGCCTGCAGCTTGCGCAGGGCGTCGGCAAAGTAATCGTCGAACGTGATGCCGAATAGTTTTTCAATTGGGGCTTTTTCCAATTCCATGTCGCACATCAGCCGGGTGATTACTGTTTTACGAATCTGGTCGTCCGCCGACATTCTGTATCCGAGGTTTGTTGGAAGTGTATTTGCAGTCAGGACCTTATAGTACTCGGGAAGAGTTTTTTTATTCTGTTGATAGGTCTCTTTGAAATGTCCGATCGCCGACATGCCGAATCCGTACAAATCGCAACCGGCCTTCGTCGAATATCCTTGAAAGTTCCGGTAGAGCGTTCTGTTCTTTTGTGCGATGGCCATCTCGTCGGTCCGCTTCGAAAAATGGTCCATACCGATATTCCAATATCCGGCGTCGATAAGCTTCTCGATCGTCATCTTGAAAATTTGAAGCTTTAATTCCGGCGATGGCAGTTGTTCCTGATGGATGAGTTTTTGATGCGGCTTGAGCCATGGCACGTGCGCATAATTGAACACCGCAATTCTGTCCGGCGAGATATCGATGATGGTATCGACAGTTTTTTTAAAGGACGAAAGAGTTTGATGGGGGAGTCCATAAATTAAATCAAGATTGACGCTCTTGAAACCGAGCTTTCTGCTCCAATTCACCGCGTCCCTCGTGATCGCTTCCGGCTGAATGCGGTTTACCGCCTCCTGTACCTTCGGATTGAAATCCTGAACTCCCATGCTGATGCGGTTGAAGCCGCTTTCTCTTAACGCCTTCACGTGCTCGAACGTCAAGCCTCTCGGATCGATCTCGACCCCCGCTTCGATATCGTCGGCGAATGAAAACCGGTTCCTAATATAAGTTCCGACATCCAATATTTCATCCGGGTCGAGATACGATGGAGTTCCGCCTCCCCAGTGAAGCTGGGAGACTTTGCGTTTTTTTGAGACCAGCGGCGCAACCATATCGATTTCTTTTTTGAGAAATGTATTATACTCTCGAATGCGATCCCGGCTGTGAGTGACGAGCATTGTGCACCCGCAAAAATAGCAGAGTGTGTCGCAAAACGGAAAATGAAAGTAGAGCGAAATATCGGATGAATCCTCGGCCGAATTTGTACGGAGAATTTCATCGCGGTATTCTTTGGGTCCAAACGACGGGGTGAACACCGGTGCGGTTGGATAGCTTGTGTAGCGCGGTCCCGGCCGGTCGTATTTTTTCAGAAGTTCAATATCGATGGATTCAAATTGCTTCATGCTTCACAATTCCTTGTTCTAATGATATTGAACGCTAAAATGCTTCACAGCGTTCACGAATGTCCGCACATTTTCGACCGGCGTGTCGGGGAGGATGCCATGGCCAAGGTTAAAAACGTGCCCGTTGCCTTTACCGAATTTCTTGAGAATTGCTTGCACCCCTTTTTCAATCCGCTCCGGAGTCGAATATAACATTGTGGGGTCGAGGTTTCCCTGCAGTGCCGTGTAACTTCCGACCATATCGCGCGCCTTGCCGATATCGACCGTCCAGTCCAACCCTACGACAGTTGCGCCGGTGTCCGCAATTTTTTCCAGCGAATGCCCGCAATCTTTGCAGAAAACGATAACGGGAGCACCGTTCGTTTTGACCAGCGAGAGAACCTGTTTAATATACCGGAGAGAAAATTCCTCGAATTCTTCCTGTCCCAGAATCCCTCCCCATGTATCAAAGATTTGAACTGCCTGCGCCCCGGCTTCAATTTGGGCGGAGAGATACGCCGCGGTTGTGCGCGCCAGTTTGTCGAGAAGAACATGCGCATCTCTTGGGGATGAAAAAATTAATTCTTTCGCGTAACGAAAATTCTTGGACCCGCGGCCTTCGACCATATATGCTGCAAGAGTCCACGGCGATCCGGAAAACCCGATCAGCGGAACTTTGCCGTTCAGGCTTTTTTGCGTCGCCCGAATCGCATCCATCACAAATTTTAATTTCGAATTCGGGTCGGGTACCGGAAGCTTGTCAATATCGGCCCGTGAACGGAGGGGGGAAGGGAATCGCGGCCCGCCTTTGCCTTCCTCGATGACAAGTTCCATTCCCATCGCTTCCGGAATAACGAGGATGTCCGAAAAAATGATTGCCACATCGACCCCGATAATGTTGACGGGCTGGATCGTCACCTCTGCCGCTAGGTCCGGAGTCTTGCACAATGTCAGAAAATCGACCTTCTCGCGGACCGCCCGGTACTCGGGCAAGTATCTCCCGGCTTGCCGCATAAACCAGACCGGCGTTCGTTCAACGTCTTCACGTTTGCATGCGCGGAGAAACAGGTCGTTCGATGGAAGCTGAGTTTTCAAAATAGTCAGTATAATTATTTCCGGAAAAGGACAATACGGTTTGTGTTCGTACCTGATTCATTGTTCTGTATCCCCCAAATGTTTGCCGTCTTTGTAAATTTTTGTGTATTGATAAAGACCGTTTCGCAGCGAAACCCGGCATTTCTGCCCAGAGGGATGACGTGTTCTTCGAGCTTGATAGTCCCTTTGTGCAATTCTCCGACTTCGAACGCAACATATCCGGCGGGTTTTGTAATCCGGAAAAGTTCTGTGAAGACGCCTCCCATGACACTGCACCATTCGTCAAGCGTCCTGGACATTGTGATATGCGTTGCGACAACTCTGTCATCTAAACTGTTGAACCAACATCGCAGCCAATTATCGTTCGAGTATTGGACAATATTTAAAAACGGGGGTGACGTGACCGTGAGTTGAATCGCCCCAGCATGAATGTTCGACGTTCGCCTCGCGTCGGTTGAGAGGAACCGCGCATGAACCCGGGCGGTACGGAGATTTTTGCGATCGTCTTCTGAAACTCTTTTTAGAAGGGTCCGGGTTTTTTTGAGAATTATTTTTTTAATGTTTCGATATTCAGGTAGTTGTTTCCTCAGCTTATTAATTCGTATCTGGCTTTTTGGCTGCGTCGCTTGATTTGGCGGCAACGTATATACTGAGAAAAAGCCCGATGAATGTCCGGTCAGCCTGTTGGTCGCCACCATACGGATCCATCGATCAACCCTGTCTTCTTTCCGGTCTCTTATTCTTTTTGCCAGATATTTTTGAAGCGAGACGATTTCCGCCTCCGTGTCCGGATGGTAGAACATTGACAGGTCGATGCTGGCTTTCGCTGTTTTTGAAAATTTGATCTCCTCGAGGCGCTCTTCGACCTCGTCAATTCCCGGGATATCGAGCCGTGGTGCTGCCAGTATTTTGCTCAACGGGTTGACATCGTTGCCGATCACGTTCCTTTTTAACAAAGCCGCTTCGACGATCGTTGTCCCTCTTCCCATGAACGGGTCGTAGACGGTGTCTCCCTCTTTGCTGTAGCGCTCTATAAAATAGCGGGGAAGCTGAGGCTTGAAGCACGCACGGTACGAAATTTCGTGAAGCGACGACGCTTGCCGTTGTTTCGCAGTCCAAAACTCTCCGACGTTGCGAAAGGGGACATTGGCTTCAAGGATCATTCCTTTTTTTGCAGCTGCGCTATTCATAGTACCCGTACGATGGAAGCGACGAGATTGGCGGACGTTGCATGTTCTGCAACGATGTGGACGGGCAGCGACACGTTTTTTGCTGCCGCTGCCGTCGTATGTCCGATAACGGCAATTGTTATGTTATCCAGAAAGTCCCCGGGAATTGTCGCAAGAAAATTTGAGATGCTGGAAGGGCTGAAGAACGTCACGAGATCGATTTCGTTCTTTTGCAGTTTCTGTCTGACCGATTCAGCATCGGAGTGTGAAGGCTCGATTGTTTGATAGACGATCACTTCGTTGACGATGGCCCCATGTTCCTGGAGGGAAAAGGTAACAACATTCCCTGCAAGGTTCCCTTTCGGAAAAAGGAACATTTTCCCTTTGACATCCGTCCGGGCGAGAGTGATAGCAAGATGTTTTGCATCGTAGACCGCCGGCATCGCCGCAACTGGGATATTATATTTTTCGACGGCCGACCTGGTTTTTTCTCCCACAGCATAGACGGTTTTTTCGGCAATGAGCTTTGTCGTGCCGTTATCGGAGAGACGAACCCGTTCGAAAAAATTCTCTGCGGCATTGACGCTTGTCAGAATAATCGCGTCATAGTTCTTGATGTTGGCGATGGCTCTGTCGCATTCCTCCCACGACTGCGGCGGTGCAATCTGAATGGTCGGGTAGAGGATAACCGAAGCGCCCAGTTGTTCAAGCAATTTGATGAATTCGGCAGCCTGCTCTTTCGTTCGCGTCACAAGAATAGTCTTACCGAGAAGAGGAGCATGCGGCTGAGCTGCTAATTGCGATGATGGAGTTTCTGGCATACGAGTATCAGCTTCCCTCCGTTCTAATGTCCCGCAGAATTTCATCCGCCCCTTTACTGAGTAATTCCTGCGCAAGCGATACGCCGAGTTTTTCCGAATCGCCCGTGGCGCCATCGATTGTCCCCCGCACTATTTTCTTTCCGTCGATGCTTCCTACGACTGCATCCAGAAAAAATTTCCCCGACTCAATCCTTCCGTACGTGCCGATAGGGATTTGACAACCTCCTTCGAGGAAGCGCAGCAATGCGCGTTCGCCGGCAGTAGCTTGCATGGTAGGAGGATGATTCAAGGGCTCCACAGCCGAAGCGAGGAACGAATCATCGGAGCGAATTTCGATTGCAAGAGCTCCTTGGCCGACTGCGGGGAGAATGACCGTGGGAGGCAGAATTTCCGAGATAATATCCGACCATCCAAGACGGGTGACGCCTGCTTTCGCGAGGAGCATGCCGTCCCACTCTGAATCTTCAAGTTTTGCCCGGCGGGTTTTCAAATTTCCGCGAATGTCGACAATGTGCAAATCGGGTCGATAGCTGAGCAACTGGCACCGCCGGCGCAAGCTCCCAGTGGCGATCGACCCGTTTTTCGGAACGGCGCTTAACGAACGGTAGTTCTTTTTAGGATGAGAAATGAAAACGTCCCGCACGTCCTCGCGCTCGGTGATTGCCCCGATGGTCAAGCCGCCGGCAAGATTCGTCGGAACATCTTTCAAGCTGTGGACGGCAAGGTCGATTGTTTTATCGAGGAGCGCCATTTCTATTTCTTTTGTGAACAAGCCTTTATCGCCAATTTTTGAGAGAGGGGAGTCGAGGATCTTATCTCCCGTGGTTTTGATCACGATGGTTTCAACCGCCAGCGACGGATGAAGTTGCCGCAGCTTCTTTGCCACCCACGTCGATTGCCAAAGCGCAAGCTCGCTGCCGCGTGTCCCGATAATTATTTTCTTTGTTGAGCTCATTCCCTCGGCAATTGTTCTTTGTGCAATCCGAACAGGGAGCGGATGATGTGAAGCTTCTTGTGCTTTTCTTCTTCGCTTTCTTCGCTCCCGTTCTTCAAATTCGTGGTGGGGAGGTGGAGAAGTTTATTCACAATCCGTTTTGTCACCAGGTCGAGTAGCTCTCTATCTTCCGCGGAAAAGCGATTGATGTTCTTTTCCACTTCTTCCAGCCTGACCTGTTCGAAGTGAGTGCGCAGGTCGTGTATGGTCGGGTTCACCTGGAGCGAATTATACCAATTGTGGAACTCCGTCAGTTCCTCAAAAACTATTTCGTTGACTCTGGGGATTTCCGCTTTTCGCTTTTGGAGATTCCGGTCGATGATCACCGAGATGCCGTCCATATCGTGCAAAAAGACGTTGTCAATGTCGTTTGCACCGGGGTCGACGTTGCGCGGGACGCCAATATCGATGATGAACAAAGGCTTATGCGAACGTTCTTTCATCGCCCGCTGCACGTCGCTCTTTGCAATGACGTACTGTGTACTTGTTATGGACGAGACGACAATGTCGACCTGAGCCAGCAAGTGTTGAAGCGAGTCAAAGTCAACTGCTGTTCCCCCGAGTGCTGCAACCAGTTCTTCGGCTTTCGCTCTTGTCCTGTTTGCGACAAAAATTCCCCCGATGCCCCGCCCAACGAGATGTTTTGCGGTCAGTTCGCCCGTCTCTCCGGCGCCGATCAGGAGGGCAGTTTTTTTCGAAAGGTCCGAGAAAATTTTATTTGCCAACTCTACCGCCGCGTAGCTCACCGAAACGGCTCCCTCGGTAATTGTCGTCTCTGTCCTCGTTCGTTTTCCGACGTGATACGTCGATTGCAGCAGCCGGTGAAGGAAAGGTCCCGCCGCCTTTTCTTCATACGCGATATTGAAATCGTCTTTGAGTTGACCGAGAATTTGGATATCCCCGATAACCATGGAATCGATTCCCGAGGCCACTTTGAACAAGTGCCGTATCGCGTTCGCCGAGACCATATGGTACAGATGTTCCCGTTTTACAACGCTGCCCGCAGCTTTGAACCCGATCAATTGTTCTTTGAGGGCATCGATGTCCGGCGGAGTATCGCCGCTGCCCCCGTTGGAATTGTACATGCCGTACAACTCCGTACGGTTGCACGTCGACACGATGAAGCATTCGGAAAAAAACTTGCCCTTCAGAGCGGCAACAGCATTCCGGATTTCATCGCTCGACATCCACAACTTCTCTCGTACCTCAAGAGGAGCGGTGCGGTGATTAATTCCAACGGCAACAAGATTCATAATGTGGCAAGACAGCGAACACGATGGGGATCAATAGAATTTATGGAACGCGCTGAAATAAACATTGATAATCGTCAGCGAAAAAAATGAAACCGCAAACGCGATAATCGAAAGAATCATAATTTTTCTTCCCTGCCAGCCGATCGTTCTTTTCGCCCCCAACCCGACTCCATACATTGCCCAGATGAAGACCGTTCCGATCAACTTCGGGTCAAAGTACGAAAAATGTTCAAACGCGCGTGGGAGCCAGAACAGTCCGACCGAAATCGCAATCGTCAAAAACGAAAATCCAAAAACAATCGACAGCATCGACATCCTCTCAAGGGTTTCGAGATTGGGAAGCTTGGTGTAAATGACGCCGAAGCGGCTCGATTTAATGTGATGGTAGAGCATCAGGTACAAAAACCCGTAGACGGCTGAAATTGCAATGGCGGCGTATCCGAGCAGCGCGCTGGAGACATGAATGCCGAGAAGGTTGCTGCGTAATATTGGTTTCACTTCAGACAAATCTTCGATAAAACACGAAGAAAGGGTTTGGAAAATGAAAGCGAGGATGAGAATGAAATATCCGGTGTTTTTGACTTTTGTCCGGAATTCAATCACCGTGTACGCAGCGGCAATAGAGAACGAAATGATAGACATTATTTCGAATATCGTCGTGATCGGCGGATGATTGAACAAGACGGTTCGCATCAGAAGGTAGGCCAAGTGTATCACGAGCGTAGCAAGAAGAAGGGGCGTCTTTACGCGCTCCGCGAAGACGGAGTCTTTGAAAAAAGCTTTGGCGTATGCCCACACCGTCCAAAAATAAAGAACAGGGAGAGCGATCGTAAACGCGTCAATAACGGACTTCATTGCATTTCCTGTCATAATTTCGTGCTTCTCTATAAATTTACGCAAAGGTTGAAGGATAAGCAAGGAGCGGAGAGTGGAAGGTTTTGACGATGCATTCCTATGGCTGCTTTTGTTGATATTTCGACAAATAAAAAATCCCCGAAACATCATTTGCTTCGGGGATCATTTTAACAAACGAAGTCCTGACTTACTCGATTAAAGACATCTTTCCAACTTGGCGAAAACACACAACGTGTGATCACTTTGCGAACAACATCTTGCGCGTTTCATTTATTCCAGGTGCGACCAATCGGTAAAAGTAAATTCCGCTGGAGAGATGAGAGCCATTGAACTGCTGGTTGTAGACTCCCTCGCTCTGAATTCCATTGACAAGCGTTGCCACTTCGCGACCTAGCACATCGTAAACTTTTAGACTCACCTGTCCCGGCGTGGTTACATGATAAGTAATCACCGTTGTAGGATTAAAAGGGTTCGGATAGTTGCCAAGCAGTGTATACTCGGTTGGAGGTTGAACAACATTTTGTTTCAGATTCTGACCACCACCGCGTAGATCGATCTTAAAGTATGCCGTGTCGCCAAGGACTCTATGCGCCTCACATGCTCCTTGCGATGACGGAAACAAATTGTCCAATTCTTTTGAAACAGCTAAAGCATTGTCCATATCCTGCTGTTCAAAATAATAGTAAACAAACTTGTCATATAAAGCCAATTCCACTACACTTGCATTCTTATATCTACTTATTACACTGTCAATCAATGCTAATTTGTTTTCCTTATCAATATCGCTCAATATTAAACCTGCCATCGCATAAAGAGTATTATTCTGATTGTTATTAAACAATGACATATAAAGAGCTTTTGAGCTTTCAAATTGATCAAAGGTGAATGTTTCCTTCAGTAAATTCAATGCGTTGTATGAAACGGTGTAATCAGGATAATTCATTACCAGATTGAGACATAACTTCCTTGCGTCGATCAGGTCATTTGTCGCAATAAACTGATTTGCCGAATCTAATTCTGACAACATCGGCAACACATTGCCTTGAGAAGCATAAATACTACCGTCGGTTTTACTCAAGGGTGGCGCTGTGATAGATACACTTGAAGAAAGATACGGACTAGATAATACAGTACCTGTACCGCCGTTCATAAAATTATTCGAGTTAGTGGTCCCCCACCAATTATTGTTTGCATAAATTGCGGTCCCAGACATGTTGTAAACGTTCCATGAAGTGTTTACAAGATTATCATACCCGCCACTCAAAGGCGAATTTTGACCAAGCATAGGTAGGGAATTATTCCAACAAAAGACACCATATGAATTTCCGGTAACATTGTTATTGCCTTGTGTACTTCCGCTCCCGAATTTTGGATTTGAGCTGGTAGTGCAATAAACACCATAACCATTATTTTGAAGGTAATTCTTATATAAAGTCGGCGAAGAAGAAGTTAAATAAACACCGGCGTTAGAGTTGTTATGAATGTTGTTAGTCTGGATTGATGGGCTGGAGCTATAAAGGTAAATCCCATTAGTGCAATTCTTTATCGCACAATTTGAGATACCAAGACTGACTCCGTTTTCATAAATTCCGCTGTTGGCATTTTTTATTACACAGTACGAAATTGTCCCCCCATGCACACTGGAGGTTAGTTGTATGCCGTTATTTGTTGAACTGTTGGGAGATATAAAATCAAAGGTAATCGGTGTGGACGCTGAACCGGTGGCATACAAAGCGGTTTGGACAATAAGCGCAGTACCTCCGGGAAAATAGATGTATACACCAGGATTAATTGTAAGTGATGCCGTTGCAACCACCGAAACATTCCCAACAACAATCGTATTCTCATTCCAGGTTGTGTTGGTCGCGATTGCTCCGGAGACAGTCGTTCCGACATTATACCAATAATCGTCTGAGGGAGCGGAGGTTTTGCCCTGCGTATCTGTCGCGATTAAATGGTAGCGGTAATACAAAACCACTCCGCTTGGCAAACCGGAAGGTGGAGGATTGTTGTCGGTGAACGTTGTTGTTTGTAACGGGGACGAATTGAGCTTCGTGTAAGTTAACGAGCCTCCACTGAAGTAAGCAGCCCTATAGATGTCGTAAGATCCTACAATTGCCCCATTACTGAACATATTCGGTTCCTGATTTGCTGTCCAATTTACGACAACTTGACCTGATGCGTTCAATGACGCTTGAACATCTTGAGGCCTTGAAGGCGAGGCATTCTGAACAGTATTAACGAAAATATTAAAAGTATATACTCCGGCATTAAACCCCGTTATTTCAAAACCGATTTTATTAGCATTATTGTACAGGTCTGAGCTTGGATTACTTGCGGGGGTGAACACTTGAGCGATTCCTATATCAAATTGATCCTTACCGTCACCTGTAAAAATTGTCGGCGGTGCTTGATCCAACGCCCCTGTGATAAAATCCAAATGATAATGAATGGCAGCTGGCGTTTGAGCAAGACCCTGCCAAGTCCATGGAACATCTTGTCTCTTACCATATCCATTCACACGACTTGATGTGCCGCGCTGAAACACGGGCAAGTTTCCTGTGCCACCATATATATTTGGGGATTCATAAGGCACACTCCAGTTAAACCTTCCGTCCGCAGTTATAATGCCAACTCCGTTCCCCTGGTCTATCGTTTGATGTAATACATACAACCCTTTTGCCGTCGGAACATTATTATCAGGAACATCAAATGCAGAAATTCTTTGATGATTTTCCAAGAGATAATATTCATCCGTTCCGCCACCGGGAACGCTTATGCGATATGCTACTCCAGTAGTGATAAAATCTGGAAGTGTATTGTTAAATATTGTTCGCGTTGTTGAAATATCGGTGATAGAATTAAAATTGATCCACCCAAGTTTATATCTCTCGAAGGAGTTTGCGAACTCGCCCGGAGTACCCCATCCGTTAGTCAATCCCCACGTTCCAAGTTGGGTGTGATATTCATCTCCTCCAAGAAGCCAATGACTGAATTCGTGGCGGGCGTATTGCCAAAAAGTACCTGAACTCAAATCACCAAAGTCAGGCTGAATCACAGTGACGCCTGAACCTCGCCGTCCCACACTAAAGTCAGGATAACACAATTGTATAGTTCTTGCGTTATTATCAACAGCAAATCCAGGTGGTGGTGGAAAACCGAGATAATCTCCCCCTAGTGAAGCCTCACCACCCGGCACGAGGTTAAGATTATTCTCGACTGTTGACGTATTTGGCAAATCGCAAGCAATATTCCGCCACATCATAAAAATCATATCAACTGTCCCATCAGAGCTGTTTGTCAGTTGATAATCTGAATTTATCGTCCATTGGTCAAATTGTGCAAAATTCATTGTTGTATTAAGTTGCTGTAATACATCTTTATGAATATCCGTGCTTTTCATAGAATTATTCAAATAATATTGCCTGCTATGGGGAGTAATCACGGATACTGCGATTCCTGTCATTTTGAGGCTATTGAATGACATTTGGTTGAAAAAATCTGTAAAACCACCCGGTGTCGGAGTTGCGCTCCAGGTCTGATCCACCGTTGCATTCATATAGACGGGCGCCTGCCCTTTAGGCCAATTGCTGTTCGAGGGTTCGTAATTATCATCGGGAAATTGGACATAAACAATAAGAACATTCAATTGCCCCGCTGATGGCATAAACCTCCCACCTGTTTGTTCCGATGATTGCAGAATTACTTGCGTGTTGCAATTAGATTGGTCTACCATTTGACCAATAAGTGAAGAAGACAAAACAATAGCTACGACAGACACGAGAAATACTTTTCGAAGTAACATAATTCCTCCCATTTTTATTTTGCATAAACAATTTTGTTCGTTTGTACAAATTGCCCCGCTACCATCCTCACAAAATATACTCCGCTTGATAATCCTCTTGGCTCAAAACGCACCGAATATTCTCCCCTGTGCTGAAACCCATCCACGAGTCTGGTAATCTGTCTTCCTATCACATCATAAATAGTTATATTTATTCTACTGTCTATCGGAAGTGAATATAAAAATGTCGTTGCGGGATTAAATGGATCGGGAAATGCGGGATAAAGCACATAGGCTGAAGGGACGGCTTTTTCGGAAAGTTGGTTCACAACCGTTACACTACCATAAGATATTCCATTAATAATACATCCAATAAGTTCCAAGTTAGGTGTTTGCTCGGCATCGCCGATACTTAAGCAGTAACCAAACCCTGCCGCAAGATAATCTTCATACAGCCATAACGAAAAGTTCGTTGTATCGGATCCTTGACTGTAATATCCGATCTCCTTTACCTGCGTTTCCCTGCCTACAACAAAATCCCAATAGACATCATCAACTCGTCCCGCAATCCTTCCCCCGGGACCACCCTGAACTGTCCATACCTCATTTTTCTTTGCGGTGAGTTTATACCTAAGCCATGCATAAGGTGCTTGTAGTGGAGAAATAGTAACATTCAATACAGAATCAATTTTATAGAGTGGCACATTGGAAGTGTCAAAAAAAAGATACCGACATCCGCTTGCGATAGAGTCTCGGGTCAATTTGGTTTGCTCGAAATCATTGGAATCTGGACCCTCCTGATAGCGCCAAACATCTCCGACTTGAGACGGAAAGAAACTTTCTGCAGAAGAATCAGTTTGTGAGTAAAGGCCAGAAGGGAAAATTAAGCTTAAAATCAAAACCAGAATAATCTTCATAATAGCCTTCTTTACTAATAATTCATTCGGCACTAAATAACTCTTAGGGAAAAAATCTTAGCTTCTTGCTTTCCGTTTCCAAAGGACATATAAAATTGATCAAAACCTTCTCTTTCAAAACAGAGCAAGCAAGGTTTTCATATTGATCTCCATTTTATTATCTGATATTGAATAAAAAAACAGGCAATGACTGGCAAGGAGCCATTGAAAAGGCAATGTAAATCGTGGTCTTTAATTAGATTTAAAGTTTCTTTGTGGGTTCCCATATTCCCCGCCCTAAGAGGTCAATGCAAGGTTAATACTATTTTACGATGATGTCAAGAGAAAAATTGCGATTACGCAAATATCTTACAACTGTGCAGAATCCAAAAGAGAAGATTGTAGATATTTATTTCGAACAAGTGTGTTGCTTAGATTGAAATGGAGCAAATTAGATTGCCTTTGTATTTATATCCCGTGAGATGGTTATTATGGAAATTTTGACCTGACGAAAATTATTTGAAATTTCCAGATAACTTGGATTCGGTGCAGATATTCGAGGTGAGCGGTAAAATGATAGCACGGATTGGATTCAACCTTGACAGTTCCTCCGAGAGTTGGCAATGAAGTAAGATGTCGAAAATGTCGATCCGACGCCTCAGCAGTTTCTGATCCACGAAAAATCAAAAAACCCATAGTCCATCTGCTGATAGCAGCACGTCCTACGGGTCAATTAGTTCTCTTCTAATTAAAATCTCTAAAATCCGTATGCCCCGCAACATGTCCTCCAGCAAACTGTCGTTAATGTATGCGATAATGACGGGAAATGCAATCTTAAGCGCGGATTGCATTGAGTTTTGGCGCGTTTCGACGAGTTGATCGGACATCTTCTTAAAATGCGCTGCTATCCTTGATATTCGGTTGTTGCTTTGCTACTTTGATATTACGGAAAGCAGCTAATTCAAATTAAAATTTTCCAAGTAGAGAAGCCTCCATGTTTATAGATTCTCACGCACATTTATTCTATCCCGATTTTAAAGATGATGTCGACGAGGTCATCCGACGCGCGGTCGATGCCGGAGTAAATTTCTTCGTTGTTCCCGGCACAAATGTTGAAACGAGCAAACAGGCCATCGCTCTCTCAGAACGCTATGACGCTGTATACGCCTGCGTCGGTATGCATCCGTTGGACATGGCAGAAGCGGATGATGATGCGCTCCGGGAAATTAAAAGACTCAGCGAGCACAAGAAAGTTGTTGCCATCGGTGAAATCGGGCTCGATTATTACTACGACACAACACCGAAGGACAAACAGCGTCGGATGTTTCAAGCTCAAATCGAAATCGCGATTCGCCGCAACCTTCCTGTCGTTATTCACACGAGAGATTCGATGGACGACGCTGTTTCCGCCGTCGAGGATATGATTCGGAAAAACGAATATTGGCGGAGCCAGCAGGCCACATCGAACAGCCGTTTTGCAGCGCCTAAAGGCGTGTTTCACTGTTTCTCCGGCGACGCGCAAACTGCAAGGAAATTGTTCACACTCGGTTTTTTGGTCTCCTACCCGGGCATTGTGACGTTTAAAAACTCTTCAGCGGCGGAGACGTTGAAGACGATAGGCTACGACCATATTATGTTGGAGACAGATTCGCCATATCTCACACCGGCTCCGCATCGGGGGAAACGAAACGAGCCGATGTATATTCCTCAGATCGGGAAAAAAGTTGCGGAGATTTGCAAGGGCACGGAAAGAGATGTCGCCCGCACGACGACGTACAATGCAAAACGCCTCTTCAATATCGGTTCGCTCGGCGATCCTGTCTTTACGTATTCGTTGGGCCGTTCTCTCTATATCAATCTTACTATCCGGTGTGACGCCGATTGCGTTTTCTGTGATAGAAAAGGAGAGGCGGTTGTGAAAGGACATAATTTGAAAATCACGCGCGAACCGACAGTCCATGAGGTTATCGAAGAAATTAAAGACCCAAAGGCATACGACGAAATTGTTTTTTGCGGTTACGGGGAGCCGACAATCCGATTCGATGCCGTAAAAGAAATCGGTACCTGGGTGAAGGCAAACGGCGGCAAAGTCCGGCTCAACACCGACGGACATGGAAGCCTCATCAATAAAAGAAATATTGCACCGGAACTCTACGGAATCGTCGATACGGTATCGATTAGTTTAAACTCGGTCGACCCCGTGCAATACGGCCAATTGATGAGGATCAACGGGGAAAAAAATCATGCGGCGATGATCGAATTTGCCGCTGAAGCGAAAAAATACGTTTCCCAAGTTGTCATGAGCGTTGTGGGGATGGATGAGGTGGATGTCGAGGAAGCGAAGAAGTATGTCGAAGAAGTTCTTGGCGTAAAGTACAGGGTGAGGCCATACTTTTAGACCGTTGATGGACAATGATTAAAGAGCGTTCCCAAACAGCCTGTCCCGCGGCAGCGGGAGAGTTTGGGAACGAGGTCTAAATGGGCCTCGGGACCTATTAACTTATTATGTCGTTCCCAACGTCTCGTTGGGAACGAAGGTCGTCTACCTTTCAATTGCATCGATGAAAAAAATCCTGACAACTCTCGTATTCTCTCTCCTTGGTTTGAATTACTGTGAATCAGCGGCGCAAACGATCGATAGTATTGCTGAGTTACAGAATTCCCGTTCCCTGGTAGATGGAAAACTCTACCGCTGCCTTCATTCTTCCGATCCTTCGGAACGCTCTCGCGCTGCCATTGCCCTTGCAAATATTCAAGACTCGTCTTCAATGCAATTTCTTCTTCCGCTGTTGAACGATTCAGACCCTTCGGTTCGTCGCAGCACGGCGTTCGCCCTTGGCCAAATAGGAAACTCGGAAGCCGGTTCATATTTGATTGCGAGAATGCAATCGGAGCCCGATTCGCAATGTGTGCAAGAAATTGTTGATGCAATAGGTAAATGCGGATCAAGAGAGCACCTCCAGAAACTGGTGGAAATGGCTCCGACATTTTTCCGCGGAGATCAATCGCCGGTCGCCCTTTCTGTTGCTAGGTTTGCAATCAGAAGAATCAAGGACTCGCTGGCTACGGAATATGCTGCCGGCCTTGTAGGAAATTCGGGATCGACAAAAATGGCCGTCTATGCAATGATGCGCATCGGGGATTCCCTTTCGGCAAAACGCCATCTTCCCGCATTAGTTTCCGCGATGAACCACAATTCGCCGGAAATCAGAATGTGGACGGCTGCGGTTCTCGGTCTTGTAAGCGATTCCATCGCAAGGGTGGCGGTCATGAGCCATGCTCTTGATGACACGGATTGGAGAGTCCGCGTCAATTGTGTCCGATCACTGCGGAATCAGAGAGCTGAAGATGTTTCGCCTGTTTTAATTTCACTTATGGCGGACCGCAATGAGCACGTTGCTCTCACGGCGTTCGCTGTGTTGAATTCCGATGCCGGAAAATATTCGTCCGATCGCTTAGTCCAGAGTTTACAAAAACTATTGGCGGATTCGATTCATAATTCCTGGCGGCAAAGGGGAGAGGCAGCAGTTCTTTTGGCAAAAATTTTGAAAGAGCAGTCTATTCCGGAACTTCTACGGTATTTAGGTGCGAACTCGATGTTCCGGTCAAGAATCATTTCCGCACTCGGAGAGACGAAATCGGAAGGTGCAATTCTTTCTCTCCAGAATGAATTGTTGAGCGAGAATCCAAGGACGGTGAGCGCTGCTGTTGAGTCATATCAAAACATCGTGATTGAAAGGGACTCGGCCGTTCAATCGGAATTCTGTCGGAAGATTCTCCCGCTGTTGCAGAGGCGCGATATTGCGACTTCTTATTCCGTTGCGGCGGCTCTTGAAGACACGGCCATTCGAGCATCGATACGGTTCCGGTGTCTCCCTGCGTTTGTAACGGCCTATCAAAATCTTTCAACGCCCGATGACGTCGAAGTGATGGTTGAGTTCATCAATCTCTTTGCTGGCCTGAAGGCGGAACAGGCGATTCCATTGTTGCAAAGAACCTTGCGTGACCATGATAAAATTGTTGCCAAGGCCGCTGCGGGCGCATTGCAGGTGATAACGGGAAGAAATTATGATGCCGAGATCTCATCGCCTCCGGAGACCGGCACATTCTACAAGGTGGGAGATGTTGCATTGCTGAAGCGGTATCATTCTACTTTACTTTTTACATCGAAAGGCGCCATAAGAATAGAATTTCGTCCGGATGCGGCTCCGTTTACAGTGCTCAATTTTATGCTGTTGGCCGGAAAACATTTCTTCGATGGGCTGATATTTCACCGTGTCGTTCCGAATTTTGTCATCCAGGGGGGCGATCCTCTGGGAACCGGCTTTGGCGGTCCGGGGTATGCAATTTGCACGGAAGTGTATCCCGACGCGGTGTATTCAGAAGGAGCTGTGGGAATGGCAAGTGCGGGAAAAGACACTGAAGGTTCTCAGTTCTTTGTTACTCATTGTCCGACGCCTCATCTTGATGGGCGCTACACTGTTTTCGGCTACACGAAGGATATGGACATTGTCGACAAAATCCAAATTGGCGACACAATTATTTCCGTGACGCTGATGGAGTAAAAGCCATCGCTTTAAACGAAACGGCGCGCGGCGTGCAGCAATGAGGGAAAGCCAGCTCCCGCCATACTTCCGTTATTTCCGCCCCATGTACGTGCTTTCGTGGGTGGGGTCGACAGTGGAGAGAAGTTGAAGTATACTTTTGTCTTGATAATTTCTAAAAGTTTCTGCAAGTTCCTGATACTTAGCATCGAAAAATGCTTTGACGACAAGGGAAGAGGGGGTTGACCTTTTGAAATCTGAAATGTTTTGAATGAATGTGATAATGTTTTTATAGGCGGCGTCCGGCTTGACCTCCAAATAGTCGATCCCCCTGTAGTTGTACATAAACATCCCCTCCCTGATCGGTTCAAACTTTGAATTTAAGAGTTCTTCGACGAAAGTGTATTTACTGTACGTGGGGGGGTTAGTTCTGTCCCAGCCTTTCGGCGAACCCTGAGCTTGTCCGCAGATGGCGATCGCTCGTTGAAAATATGGTGTGCCGCTGAGCGGCGGGCTGTAGGAATCGAAATCATAGCCGAGGACGAGATACATATAATAATTGATGAAGCTTGTCAAAGGGTCGAAGCGGCTTTCATCATGCACCAGCGGCTGATTCTTAACGTACGTGAATTCCCACGAATCGTCGAAGAGCCGGAGCATCGCTGAATTTTTTTCTGATTTGTACACCGGGCGTGAACTTCCGAGAAACAATTGCGCGTCATACACGTTTGGGGTTCCCGTCAATGTGACGGAGATTGTAATCGAAATCTGAATTTTATCATTTCCGATATCTTCGGATGTCCATTTGTTTGTATTGATGTAGCGTTGAACATCAGCCGCGAAATTTACCAGGGGGTCACGGGATGAGCCTGTAATTTGATCCAGGTTCGTCGTGACCTGAGCCTCGATCTGTCCGAGCGAGGTCGTTGTAACACAGAACACCGCAACTATCAACGTCAGAACTATCAGGGGGGGACGCATGGCAATCCTTTTAGCATTGTTGGGGAAATCTCTTCAACGCAATATAACCACTTTCGTTTTTTCATTCAAGCTGCCGGAAACTTTTTGCAGGCTTCCACGGTATGCTCGAGTTTCAATTCTGATCTTTTTCTGCTTCGCAATCTCCCACGCCGGGTTCGAACGAACCCCTCAGCCCGCGTCGGTTTACGGGGATGGGGGTTCGGCCGTGTTCAACGGAGATGCAGATCAGTTTCTGTTGAATCCGTCGGCTGTCGCTTCTTTGAAGTCATTGTACTCTTCATTTTTTTATTCGCCCTCTCCGTTTGACTTGCCTCAGTTGTCGAACGGCGGAATGATCTTCGCATTTCCAGTTAAATCATTCGCCGGCGGAGTTGCCGTGACGACCATGGGGTTTTCCTTATATCGCGAAGTCACGGCAACCGCGGTTGCCGCAAAATCGTTCGGCGGAATTGTCTCCGCCGGCTGCAATATCAACTACGATCACCTTGCAATTGCAGGCTATGGTTCGGCATGGTCAATTGGCGTAGATGTCGGCGCCGCCGTCCAGATAACGGATGAGGTTCGGTGGGGTTTTTCTCTGCTGAACATCAACCGTCCGACGATCGGAGAGGAGAAGGATGAACTCCCTCAGCTTTATCTTACGGGAGTTACCTGCGATGTTCTTCCGACTGCGAGTGTTTCATTCACACTCATCAAAGATGTGAGATATCCCTTGTCGGTCCGAACGGGCGTTCGGTTCTCGCCGCTTGAATTCGTTTGTCTGCGCTTTGGTGTGTCGAGCGATCCATCCAGATATTTTGCCGGGTTCGGAATCCACTATTCCTCGATTTCCGTCGATTATAGCGTGGCGACGCACGCCGAGCTCGGCTTGACCCATACAATAGGAATCTCGTTTAGTTTGTAGGAAGGGGGAGAGAATGAGAAGGTATGTTCTTTGCTGCGCTGTATTGTTGTTTGGAGGACCATTGCTTGCTCAGGGGACTGATACTCATCCACAAGTTTCTCCGGACTTTGAATCGATGATGGAGAACTCATCCGACGATGGCACGGGGAAATCGGCAACACTCGATGAATTAGAGAGCTACCGAACGAATCCGGTGAATATCAACACGGCGTCGTTTCAGGAACTGAGTGGAATCCCCTTTCTTCCAGAGCCGATTGCGGTAAAAATTTTATTTCTTCGCGATTCTTTAGGAAGCCTCACCCCCGCTGATCTGCATTTGATTCCGGGGATGGATGAACAAACGCTTGCGCTTGTTTCGCCGTTCATCGCATTCTCGTCCGGAACATCGAAAGCACATTCTTCGACGCTCAGTGACAGCGTAACGACGATGTCTTTCCGCTCGCGTGGAAGTGTGGACATTCACCTGCAAAAACCGTTTCTCGACGGAGAATACCTCGGCAGCCCTGTCGCACAATATGACCGGCTGGTCATCAATACCCCGCGGTGGAGCGGAGGGATGTTGTTCGATAAAGACGCCGGCGAACCCTGGGATGCCGGCTTTGTCAGCGGATACATCGGATTCGAGAATGAAGGGTTCATTAAAAAATTCGTTGCAGGGAACTACACAATCAACAGCGGCGAAGGGTTGACGCTCTCGAGCCCAAGGTCGTCGTCAAAAGGAGGGAGCGTGTTGTATCAAATCAAAGCGACGGGAAGAACGATTGTTCCCCATCTTGCGACCGACGAGTATCGTTATTTTCAAGGCGCCGCGATGACGATGGAACTTTATCCTGCCGCAGTGACAATTTTTTTATCGCGCAAGGAAGTCGCGGCAACGCTCGATTCTTCCGGTTCGATTACGAGCTTCTATACGTCCGGCCTTTTTCGCTCTCAAACAGAAATAGAAAAGCGGAACGCCGCAAACGAAACCATAATTGGCGGAATTGCGGATGTCCGGATCGGAAGGACCAATAGGATCGGATTGAGCGCATTGAAAACAGCATACGATAAACAGGTCGACGCCCAATCCCCCTTTTTCTGCGGCAAGAGTATCTCGGCTCTTGGCGCTCATGCAGATTTCGTTTTTGATTCGTTTAGTCTGTTCGGAGAACTCGCTGGAAATTCGTTCAATACCCAAAGCGATGTTGCCGGATTTATTTATCAAGTATCCAAACGCTTATCGTTGTCAAGCCAGCTGCGTTCATACTCAAGAAAATATGTTAATCCATATGCATACGGATTCGGCGAGCAGAACGGAATTGTGAATAGTGAGGACGGCCGCTATCTGGGAATGGAGTATCAAGCGTCGAATGGATGCAAAATATCCGCTTCGTACGATGAATTCACTTTGCCATCCGCCGGGGCTTTCACAATGCCCGGAAGTGAGTACGTAGTTCGGTGTGAGGGAGCGCTCACAACATCAGTTAATGCCTCTCTACAATTCAAAGATAATTGCAAAACGGAAGTGAATACTGTGCTGGATGCGGAGCAGAGCTCACAAAAAATATTAGAAGCAAGAGATCAAGAAAACTTGCGGTTCTCGTGCTCTCTTGCTCTGAACAAGTGGGTAGAATTCATTCAGAGAATAGAATTCACTAAGGTTTCATACTCCATTTCACGAAACCGGGGAGAAGGAACATTGATGTTCACCGAGATGAATTGTTCTCCACCGCACTCTCGCTTTTACTGCACAGCGAGAATGATATTTTTTGATACGCAGTCGTACGATTCCAGATTGTACGAATACGAAAGCGACGTTCACGGCGGATATTCGTTTCCTCCGTTGTATGGACGCGGGAGCCGCTGGTATGTCGTCGCGGGATGGAAGGTGATTCAACGTTTGGAGGTCTCTTTTAAATACAGTGAAACCTTTCAAACCGGGGCTGTTGCGATCGGTACGGGAAATTCAGAAATAATAGGACCGCTCGATAATAGAGTAACTTTTCAAATGGATATAGGGTTATAACTGAGGATGGGGCCGCCGAGGTATTTTTGGAATTCATTCTTTGTACTCACGGGTAATTTCAGCTCATTGCACATCCTGTCTGCTGTTTGGTACTGGCTCAATTTGTCATTCTCGTGAAAGCGGGTCGAAGACTCGTCAACGACCCTTCGGGTCGATAGACCCGTAGGGACTCGGCGAGAATCCAAATATTCATTTTTTACTGTGCAACGGATGCTCCGCCTCGGCGGGGCACGACACTTTTTTTCAAATTGAGCCGTTAAGTAGTGGGGTCTTTTGAATGACTTTATTCTTCAAAAGATCCCACTACCAGCCATTACTGCTGTTTGAGAGTCTTCAGTAATTTTACTACATTTATATTAATATGATTCAGAATAAAAATGTGACGGTTGTTGTCGGGATGAGCGGCGGTGTCGATTCATCCGTTGCCGCGGCGCTCCTCGTTGACCAAGGGTACAACGTCATCGGCATCACGATCAAGACGTTCAACTATGACGATGTAGGAGGGAACGACGACAATGACAAGAGTTGTTGCTCCCTCGACGGCATCAACGATGCCCGGATGGTTGCGGCAAAGCTCGGTTTCCCGCACTATGTGCTTGATTTTTCCGAAGCGTTCGGTGCGCAAGTTATCGATAATTTTGTTGAAGAATACATGCACGGCCGCACGCCGAACCCGTGCGTCATCTGCAATCGTAAGATTAAATGGGAGGAGATGATACGAAAGAGCCTTAAACTTGGAGCGGATTTTATTGCCACGGGGCATTATGCGCGAGTGCGAAAAGAGGACCGAACTCACCGGTATGTCGTTTCACGCGGCAAAGACGCTCAGAAAGACCAGTCGTACGCTTTGTGGGGACTGACGCAGGATTCATTGCGCCGGACGATTTTTCCTCTTGCAGAATTGACGAAGCCTGAGTCACGCGCGATCGCCGAGCGATTTGGTTTGCAAACGGCAGCGAAAGGGGAGAGCTACGAAATATGTTTTGTTACTGACAATAACTACGAACGTTTCCTGAAACATAAGCTCCCGCAGCTGGAAGAATCAGTGGCGGGAGGCGACATCGTCATGGACGGCAAAGTTGTCGGCAAACATCGCGGTTTTCCTTTCTACACGGTCGGCCAACGCAAAGGAATCGGCGTTGCGCTTCCCGAGCCGGTGTATGTTACGGAAATCAATTACAAAGAGAATGTTATCACAGTTGGACACGATAGCGATTTACTCCGGACGACGCTAATCGCAAAGAAGCTGAACCTGATCAAGTATGATCATCTTCGCGACGGGAGACGGTTGACGGTAAAAATCCGCTACAAAGATACCGATGAGGCAGCGCTCGTTACACAGATTGAAGGAGAGGGAGACGGTGAAGGAGTTGTGCGTGTGCAATTCGATTCCCCGAAACGAGCGATCACATCGGGTCAATCAGTTGTTTTTTATGAAGGGGATGATGTCGTTGGCGGTGCGATTATTGATTCGGTCGAAAAATAAGATTAGAGACTTCTGAATAATTCCAAAATTATGGCTCACGCAAAGACGCAAAGTCGCAAAATGATTCAAACATAGACTCTTAGCGCCTTTTGCAGCTTGGCAGAAACGATTTTTCAGAGGTCTCGATTACTGATCCAGACACACTCTTGACAGGCGAAACTCAATTCGCCTTTTTTTATATCTCACGCGGAGGTTACGCATGAAAATGTCAATCGGTTTCATCGGTCTCGGAATGATGGGTTTCCCAATGGCGACACGTTTGCTGAACGCAGGCTATCCGTTGTCCGTTTTTAATCGGACAAAAGAAAAAGCCGAGGGCCTCATCAGTAAAGGAGCGCAGTGGTGCCAGTCCCCAAAAGAAGTAGCTGAGCGCTCCGATATCGTTTTCTCGATGCTGGCAAATTCACAAGCGCTGACGGAAATTGCTGCGGGAAATGGCGGAGTCATGCAAGGGATTCGAAGGGGGTGCGTCCATGTCGACATGAGCACAGTATCACCGATGGCGACGAAGCAACTTGGTGCTGAATACGAAAACCAGGAATGTTTTTTTATGCATTCTCCGGTCTTAGGGAGCGTGCCGCAAGCGACGGATGGATCGTTATTGTTATTCGTTGGGGGAAGCGATGAAGCCTTTCTTAAAGTCGGGGATGTTTTGAAACATCTCGGCCAAAAAATCTGGCGATTTGAAAAACCGGAACAGGCCTCGTACGCAAAGCTGCTGTGCAATTTATTTATCGGTGCAATGGGAACGACGCTCGCCCAGGCGCTGGTGCTTGCGCAAAAAGCAGACGTTAATCCTGAGACCTTGCTTGACATCCTCAGCCATTCTTCGCTGAGTGCGCCGATGTATCAAACAAAAGGGAATTCAATGCTCGACCGGAATTTTGCTCCCCGATTTTATGTCGAGCACATGTTGAAGGATATTAATCTTATCCTTGATGCGGGGAAGCAATTGGAAATTCCTCTTCCCGGAATAGCGGTAGCACAAAGATTATTTTCCGATGCAGCTGCGGCCGGGTTCGCTCATGAAGACTACTCCGCGGTCGTGAAAGTGTTGGAGCACCAAGCGGGCATAAAAGTGCGAAGGCCATAGCTCTAGCTCGCCAACGGCTGATCCATGCGGATTTCCGAAAAAATGTGATGAATCTCCGATTTGTCCTCGGCCTGTAGAAGCCGCTCGTATATTTTCTTTCTGCCGATGTTGGAAGCGATCATCCGCAGCACATTGAGATACTGCTTTTCGTTGGATCCTGTCGACACCATGAACACAAGTTTCACTTTCTCGTTTTGGCTGAGGTCGTACTGAAGTTCTTGTTTTAGGCGCGCGAACACAACAACGACATGATTGTTTGCTCCGCCCGACCGAGCATGGGGAACGGCAACTCCGCGGCCGATTGTCGTCGGCATTCCCTCTTCCCGCTCGATGAGGCTCGCCAAAAACTCCCGCCTGTTCTTGACGATTCCCGCTTTCACCGCGGGTGCAATCATTCTTTCGAATAATTCATTCCTGTTGTCGGCCTCAACATCGAGAAGGATGAGCGATTCGGGGACGAAACTGGCAAGATGTGCTTTTTCTCCCTGATTCTTAGCAATGGTGAGGGCGTAATCGATGGCTTCGTTGATGGACGGCAGAAAATTGCCAATTCCAATTTTGCGGGTTACGCCGAGGTCGTAAAGAACCTTTCGAACGGTCGGACGAAGCCCGACGATAATGAGGCGCTTTTTGTCTCTGTGGAGCCGTTCGACGATGTTCTCGATTGCAACGGCGCCGGTGGTGTCGATGATCGGAACGTTGCGCATTTCGAGAATGACGATGTTGACGTCGAAGTTCTTCTCAAGAGAGTTGACGAAACTTTTTGCTGCGCCGAAGAAAAGAGGCCCCTCAACATCGATGACTGCTATTTTGTTCTTCTGTAATTCGTCGATAACGTCTTCGCCTAATGCCAGGCTTTTGATTTCGCTCAACAGCGTTTGATCCATCCCCATATCGCTCATCCGGTGAACGAAGAGGAACGCCGCCATCACCATCCCGACCTCAACTGCCGTGATTAAATCTGTAAAGACCGTGATGAGAATCGTCGCCATCATCACTGCAGCGTCTGCGGCTGGCGTTTTGGGGATGAGCTTGATCGGTTCGAGTTCCAGCATGCCGATCGCCGTCATCATCAGGACGCCGGCGAGTGCTGCCAGGGGGATTTGTGACGCGAGGGAGCCGAGGAACAATACGACGAGGACAAGAATGAATCCATGAATGATTCCCGACAGCCGTGTGGAGCCTCCGGCACGCACGTTCACCATAGTGCGAACAATTGCCCCGGTACCGGCAACCCCGCCAAAGAACGGCGCCGTGAAGTTGCCAATGCCCTGTCCGATCAATTCTTTGTTGCTGTTATGAGTAGTGTTTGTAGCATTGTCTGCGACAACGGACGCGAGCAGCGTTTCAATTGCGCCGAGAAGCGAAATTGTAAAACCTGCGGGGAATACCGTTTTCCATGTTTCCCAGGAAATGGAAGGAAGGTGCGGTGCTTTCAATGAAGATGGAATCTCACCGATCACTTTCACCGCCGAGTTGTAAGCAAAACCGAGGTCGGCATGATATGTTATTCCAAGGAAGTTCCATGACGGGATGAGCAATGCCGCAAGGGTTCCAACGATCAATCCGATGAGCGATTTCGGCAGATTTCTCTTTATCTTCGGGATCAAAAAAATTGTTCCCATCGTGATCAACGCGATGATCGGAGCAGTCTGGAATGTTTTTACCTGTTGCAGAAAAATCAGTATCGCGATGCCGTTGGTAAAGCCGACGGTCACGGGGTATGGAACGAGGTGAACGTACTTGCCGAGTTTCAAGAACCCGTACCCGATTTGTAACACACCGGCGATGATGCAGGCTGCAAGCAACGCCTCGGCTCCGCCGTACTGAATGTAGACGGTTGTCAGAATGACGGTCATGCCCCCGGTGGGTCCCGTGATTTGCTGAGGAGTTCCGCCGAACAACGATGCAAGAATTCCCGTGAAGATCGCTCCGTAAAGCCCGGCAACAGCGCCTTCGGGATTTCCGTTGTAGGCCAACAAACCGAAGCCGAGTGCGAGAGGGAGGGCGACGATGGCAGAAGTCAATCCCCCTAAAAGATCGCCCCGTAAATGTTTGAGTGTAAAGCGGAAGTTTTCTGAAAAATTAAATTCTTCGATGTATTTTTTAAAGTCAAAATTCTTTGGATTAAGCTGCTTCGCTAATGTTTGCATGGAAAAAGGATTATGGACTTGGCAATGTAAAAGGCTGGACGGATTAAAATAATAAAATTTCGAGAGAGATTCAAGAAATTGGGTTGAAAGGTAATGCTCAAGTTTGGTCAGGTAGCCGGCATCTCATGTGAGAGGCAAACCGTACCATTGCCCGTTGAAATAACAAAAAGGAAACCGTATCTTTTGCCATGACTGATGAAAAACAGTTCTGCGAGAATTGTGGCAGCGAACTCAACGGCGAATATTGTTCGAAATGCGGACAGCGTAATGTAGAGATGAAGCTGCCGCTCAAAGATTTACTCAAGGAATTAATTGAGGAACTGCTCTCATTCGATTCGCGACTATTCCATAGTCTAATCCCATTCCTCATAAAGCCGGGTATTTTGACCGTAGAGTACATTTCGGGAAAAAGGGCATACCACATTTCCCCTTTTAAAATGTATTTCTTCATGAGCTTCCTCTATTTTTTTGCAACTGCGGTGGTCGAAAAGCCGGAGGATAAACTTCAGCCACAAAACAAGGTCAACGTCGATTCATTGTTAACGTCAGTTCGAGCGGATTCGACCATTATGCTGAGCAGGCAGGGGGGAATAAAACTTACCATCGCAAAGAATGACTCGGGCGCGGTTGAAAGAAAATTCGGCCGTCGTTTCGCAGCCGGATTGAAGAAATTAAAAACAAACCCGCAATTGTTCTATGATGAATTGCACGACCATGCGCCTCAAGTAGTGTTTGTCTTGCTCCCGATTTTCGCTCTCTTGTTAAAACTGGTCTATCTTCGTTCAAAAAACTATTACATTGAGCATATCGTTTTTTCATTTTATTTCCATTCGTACGTTTATCTCATTCTCCTTGTTATTGTCTTATTGAATTCCACAGGTTGGCCGTTTGTCTCCGACTACGCGGACCTGCTGTTTCTTGCAATTCCTCTGAATCTGTATCAAGGGATGAAGCGTGTGTATCAGCAATCCGGCGGCAGGACATTTATCAAGTTTTCGCTCCTCACCGGCGTGTACGGTTTTGTTTTGATTGCTGTAGCCGTGGGCGCTGTATTTATTCTGATATCATTTCTATAAAAATGAGGCATTCATGTCATCGGACAAACTCAAAGATCTCCGTGAAAGAAAATCAGCGGCGTTGCTCGGAGGTGGCAAGCAGAGAATTGAGGATCAGCACAAGAAAGGGAAGCTCACCGCCCGCGAGCGTATCGATCTCTTGATTGATGAAGGGACATTCGAAGAAATCGGAATGCTTGTGCAGCATCGCTCGTACGATTTTGGCATGGAAACTCAGAAGTATTTGGGCGATGGTGTTATTACAGGGCACGGCAAGATCGATGGGCGCGAGGTGTTTGTCTATAGTCAGGATTTTACCGTCTTTGGCGGTTCGCTCTCCGAGGCACACGCGGAAAAAATCTGCAAAATCATGGATATGGCGCTGAAGGTTGGCGTGCCGTTGATCGGGTTGAACGATTCAGGAGGAGCGCGCATTCAGGAGGGAGTGGTCAGCCTCGGCGGTTATGCGGATATTTTTCTCCGCAACACGATGGCCTCGGGTGTGATCCCTCAAATATCGGCCGTTATGGGACCGTGTGCCGGCGGGGCCGTTTACTCACCGGCGATTACGGATTTTGTTTTCATGGTAAAGAACACGAGTTACATGTTCGTTACGGGGCCTGGGGTTGTGAAGACCGTAACACATGAGGAAGTGTCGTTTGAAGAACTGGGGGGCGCAATCACACACGCCACAAAAAGCGGGGTCGCACATTTTGCCTGTGAGAGTGAAATAGAATGCATCGATAGGATCAAGACCTTGCTTGCTTTCCTTCCATCGAACAACATGGACGACCCTCCGGTACACGATTCGGAGGACTCAATTCAACGAATGGATGATGAGCTGAATTCGATTGTTCCTGAGAACCCGAATAAGCCGTACGATATGAAGCGGGTTATTCGTTTGGTCGTGGACGAAGGAGAATTCTTCGAGGTGCATGAACGCTATGCTGAGAATATTATTGTCGGGTTCGCGAGAATGGATGGGAGATCGGTGGGCATTGTTGCTAACCAGCCGTCAGTGCTTGCGGGCGTGTTGGACAACGACGCTTCCGTGAAGGGAGCTCGGTTCGTGCGCTTCTGCGATGCGTTCAATATTCCACTTCTTGTGTTTGAGGACGTGCCCGGATTCTTGCCCGGCACCGCCCAAGAATGGGGTGGGATAATTAAAAACGGTGCAAAACTCCTCTATGCTTTTTGCGAAGCGACCGTTCCGAAAATTACAGTGATCACACGTAAAGCATACGGCGGGGCATACGACGTGATGAACTCTAAACATATCCGGGGCGATATGAATTTTGGATGGCCGACTGCGGAAATCGCTGTGATGGGACCGAAAGGTGCGGTCGAGATAATCTTTAAAAAGGAGATAGAGAAAGCAGCAGACAAGGAAGAAGCGGTAAAGCAAAAGGAAAATGAGTTCCGTGAAAAATTCGCCAATCCGTACATCGCAGCAGAGCGGGGCTATCTCGATGATGTTATAGAGCCGAAGGAGACTCGAGCGCGAGTTATTCGTGCATTCCAGATGCTTGAGACGAAAGTCGACCGCAATCCAAAAAAGAAACACGGCAACATTCCGCTCTAGTAAAAAAGAGATTGCAAATCTTTTTTCAATTGACTACATTTATGCATTAAAATTAAGCAACTCCCGGAGAGGTGGGTGAGCGGCTTAAACCAGCGGTTTGCTAAACCGCCGTACGGGGTCAACCTGTACCGGGAGTTCAAATCTCCCCCTCTCCGCAGAATAAAAAATGGTTCGTACTAACGAGCCATTTGCCTCTATGGTGAGTGGCTTAATCCCGACGAGGTCGGGATTGCTAAACCGCCGTACGGGGTCAACCTGTACCGGGAGTTCAAATCTCCCCCTCTCCGCAGAATTAAAAAATGGTTCGTACTAACGAGCCATTTGTCTTTATGGTGAGTAGCTTAATCCCGACGAGGTCGGGATTGCTAAACCGCCGTAGGGGGTCACCCTGTACCGGGAGTTCAAATCTCTCCCTCTCCGCAAAGTACAATGTCCGACACTTTTAAAGTGCCGGACATTTTTTTTAAATAAACTTCCCAACCCCTGATTCCACTTGTTGTTCCACCGGCACCTATTGAGTGTTCATAGTGAAAACATTAACGATTAAAAGTCACGTTTCCGATTCCTGCATCATCATTTGAACCAATCAGCCAGAAACCGCCTTGCAAAGATGAGTCTGAAATTTGAGCTTTGTAGGTTAGTATATTCAACGTAATATTCAGAGGCTCAGTAGGATATAAATAATCAATTAAAGAATCATTTTGGATTATTCCGATATGCGTAAATGACATATATGGCAAATCTTGCGGTACAGAATGTAAACTGTCTCCGATCATTCCATAACCTTTGACAGTATCATTCCCTTGATATGTTATATAAAGCACTATTGGTTTGGTAGCTCCGGCGTATCTGAATCTGTTTCTGATGAAGCAATCGCTATTTGCAGACCATGTGCCAATTAAATTATGTACGGGGCCGCTTGGCTGTGACGGTTCAACTATTGATTTATCTTTTTTACTGCAATTTGTCAAAAAAAGGCCGGAGAAGAGTACAATGAGAGCTACTTTATATTTCATATGTCTCCCTCCACTGTTTATATTCCATGTTTTGTAGATGGAGGAATTTTACAATTAGTGGATTGCACAATCAAGCGTTATCGCAAAGCTCTGAAAAACTGAAAATTAAACATAGGTCAGGAAGTCCGACGCTTTTAAAGAGCCGGCATTTTTTTTGCTGCAAAATTTAGCCGCAGGTGCCGAAGGACAAAGTGAATCAATTCTCAGCATAGTTTCTATGCAGAAGCATGTGGATGCGCATGCAGAAGTATGTGCGGCTTTTCGAGCCCATGTTCGAGCATAAGCACTTCGTTCGACAAAATATCGCTTGTGATGCCCTCAGCGACAACTTCTCCTTTATCGATTACGATCGTGCGTGCACAGAGTTGGAACACGAGTTCCAGATCGTGCGATGCGATGATTTTTGTCGCAGAGATTGTTTTCAATAATCGAATGAGATCGCGTTTGCCTCTCGGATCCAGATCGCTTGTCGGTTCATCGAGTACCAGAATTTTTGGTTGACAGGCCAGAACCCCTGCCAGACAAACGCGCTGTTTTTCCCCCCTGCTTAAGTGGTGAGGGGGACGGCGTTCAAAACCTTGAAGGCCCACCTTCGCAAGACAATCGCCCACAATTTTCATTACGGCTTCCTTTGGGATTCCAAATTGTTGAGGACCAAAGGCAACATCTTCGTAGACTGTTGGGCAAAACAATTGATCGTCCGGGTTTTGAAATAAAACACCGACAGTGCGCCTGATGTTTTCAAGCGTCTCTTCGCAGATCGGTCGGTCGTAGATATAGATTGAGGGGGAACTCGTTTTTTTTTCGGGTAAGATACCGTTGAGGTGGAGTAGCATTGTGGATTTTCCCGCGCCATTGGGTCCAATCACTCCGAAGCTCTCGCCTTCGGGAACCGAGAAGGTGATGCCGTTAAGAACTGGTTTCGCATCGGCATACGAAAAATTGAGCTTTTCTACTCTGACGGCAGAAATCACTTCCACCCCCGGGCACACATAGCGAGGTAAATTCTTTCGGCCCGCTCGCTCGAGCGAATAAAAAGTTGACCGATCATCATCGAAAGCATACTCCACAACTGCAGATGGTTCCGCTTGAACAAACGACTCGCACGCGCTCTCTGCATTCGTTCCAGCTCATCGATAAGGACGAAAAGGTAGCGATACATCAGTGCAAGGACGGTGACAAAGAGCGGAGAAAAATGATACTTTCTGAGAACCTGCAGCACTTCTGCAAACGGCGTTGTGTTTGTAAGGAGCAGAATTGTCAGGAGTGATAACGTGCTTCTTATTATGATGGAGGCAAAAACGATTCCGCCGTTTTCCTGGAAAAGCGCAAGGATCGCAATGCAGACCACAAACGGCTCCAATAGAAGCAATCGCTTCAGCAGAAAAATTATCGGAATTTTGCTTGTCAGCGCAAGAGCAATCAGCCCAATCACTATGGCGATGAAAAGCCAGTAGAGATGAATTGGAAGTGCAATCACCGTCAACACGATACTCAACGCCGCAAGAATCTTTTTTGCCGCAGAGATACGCTGAAACGGCCCTTCGGAACGACTGTACCTATCGAGAAAATCGTGATGCATAGAAAATTACTTTATGGCCTTCGAGCGATCGCCGTGCGCATTCGGGAAGAGAACATAAGCAAGAATCACCGACAACACGAACACGAGAAGCATTCCAAGAACTCCAGCGATGACTGTTGCGATTGTGGCCGATGGAATTCCGGGAAACTTGTAATCGGTCAATGGAACCGACACAAGTGACTGCCTGATCGCCTTGTTCCCGAATCCTAGTCTGACGGAGACTTTCTCCAGTCCGTCGGGTAGCGATGACGCAAAGGGGGCGACAAATAGAATCAAACCGACCGTAACGATCAATCCATAAACTATGAATGCTCTAAGATCGCTCACGCTGAGACGGTGTGAATGCAGCTCGAGCAGTTCCGGACGTGTTGCGCTGACTGCGGCTATGACCATAGCGGTGATGAGACCTTCTCCCAGACCGATGATCGCATGAACGCTCGTCATTGCGAAGAATGCCGTTTCCCAACGCACTGTTCCGGAGAGGGCGAGTTCACCCGCGCAGCACACTGAGGCAAGAACCGCCGAACACCACGATGCAAACGCAACGGCAATAATCACTCCTCTCATGTCGGGCACGAGCCTTCGGATCATCGCATAGATGCCGTAGCCGCAAAGAGGGGCGATGATCGCCATATTGAAAACATTTGCTCCTAACGCGAGAATACCGCCATCGGCGAACAGAAAGCACTGAACAAAAAGTACCGACGTAATAACAACAACCGCAGCACTTGGACCAAGAAGAACAGATGCAAGAACCCCTCCGATAAGATGGCCTGAAGTGCCCCCGGCAATAGGAAAGTTCAGCATCTGTGCAGTGAAGACAAATGCTCCGGCCAATCCCATCAAGGGAATCTGTCGCGGCTGATTTTCTTTTTTAAGATGTTGGAACGCGATGCCAAGGCCTACGGCAGACAAGATCGATGTGGCCGCTACTGTTTTCGTGTCCAAGAATCCATCGGGAATATGCAAAGCTTCACTCGTTATTTTCTGGTTGGTAATCTTTTTTCTTAGACATGATGTCGTTTTATTCTAATCATTCTAAGGTCCATTGTCAAGATGAGCACCAGCTGGGGAGGGAGTTGATTGAATGGAGGGATAGAAAGGACTATACTAACCATATTCTAACCCCTTGGCTTTGCCAAGACAACTCCCCGATATAAGCGGCGGGCTTCAATTTTTTTAGTCGATGCAGGAGAAGATCACGCGAATGACGTGAGCTACCAAAGATTGGACTATGCATTGCAATGCTCGCCCGTGCTCTGTATATTTAAAAAAAAATTATCCTCGATGGACAGTTTGTCAAACGAATGAACGATTCTTCTTATATGGAAGCATCGAATGCCATAAGATTGAATACGTAAGAAGTGTCGGGTTTCCCATTCTCTCATGCTATCGGTGCCGTGACCTGCTTATCTTTGTTTGAGAGTACTTACTGAAAGGCGTTGAACGATGTACATTATAAATGAATATTCCGTCGCCGTCGTATTTTGTGTCGTAACAATGCTCTGTTGGGGATCGTGGGCAAACACGTCAAAGGTCTCGGCGAAGGATTGGCCCTTTCCTTTATTTTATTGGGATTATTGTTTGGGGCTCATTATTGCTGCGCTTCTCTTCGGGCTGACAATCGGAAGCATGGGGGCTCATGGCAGAAGTTTCGTGACCGACCTCCGGCAGGCCAATCTCCCCTCATTCTTCACAGCTTTTATCGGAGGCGTTGTCTTCAACATCTCCAATCTCCTCATTGTAGCGGCGATATCTGAAGCCGGATTATCGATCGCTTTCCCCATCGGTGTGGGACTGGCACTGGTGATCGGCGTCGTAGTGAACTACCTCAAACGTCCTCAAGGAAATCCGCTGTTGCTGTTTACGGGAGTATTATTGGTAGTACTGGCAATGGCGGTGAATGCTGTCGCCGCCTCGAAAGTAGCAGCATCGAGAAATTCTTCTCAATCCAAGGGCATTATTCTATCGGTCATCGGTGGAATCATCATGGGATTTTTCTACAGATTTGTCGCCGGCGGCATGGCGCTGGATTTCAATACCCCCGAGGCCGGAAAACTTACTCCTTATTCAGCCGTGCTCGTTTTTTCCGCCGGAGTATTCCTTTCCAATTTCGTGTGGAATACTTATTTCATGTACAAACCTGTGGATGGGAATAAATCAACCTATAAGGAATACATCCTCAACGGGACATTGAAGCGGCATCTGATAGGCATAGCGGGGGGGGTGATGTTCAATACAGGTTTTTTGTTCAACCTGTTAGCTTCGGACAAGGCTGGTACTGCTATATCTTATGGACTGGGGCAGGGGTCCACTATGATCGGTGCAGCATGGGGCGTCTTTGTCTTCAAAGAGTTCAAAGGTGCTCCATCATCAATTTCTCGGTATCTCGCATTGATGTTCCCGACGTTCATTATTGGCCTGTGTTTCATCGTCGCGGCGAAACTTTGAAGTGTGGAGAGCGCTGTCCGCCAAAAAGCCCAGCGGATATTCGTAGTAACAACAAGATTCTGGAATACAGCGTTCACGTCAACGTGTTGTGTTCAGATTGCAGAAGAAAGTGATATTTTTTCTGTTTATGGCTAATAATTATTATTATATGATACTCATTCAAAGTAGTCCATTCATCGGCACGAAAGGAGCAATGAAACATGACCAATGAAGAAAAGTGCCCCATATATACTATTGGCGGCACAACGAACCGGGATTGATGGCCGCACCAGTTGAATCTTGATATCCTGCACCAGCAATCCTCGAAGTCTAATCCGATGGAAGGAGATTTCAGCTACTCCGAAGAGTTCACGAGTCTCGACCTTAAGGCCGTGACCGCAAGACGGGTGTACTCAAATGGACCAGTACCCGTGTTGATCTGATCTTCGGATCCAACTCACAACTCAGGGCACTGGCGGAGGTTTACGCATGTGAGGATTCGCAGGAGAAGTTCCTGCACGGCTTTGTAGCTGGGTGGAACAAAGTAATGATGCTTGACCGCTTCGATCTCTCCTGATCGCAGCATCAATTTCTTCGACGGCTTCTTCAGGGCGGCGAAAGAACTATTGAGCGAGCAACCGGTTCCGGCGGACGGCGATTGGTGCGCCTCCGCTGAACGGGAACTTCTATGTGAGAAGTTTATCTATTTACAAACTGGGAGTTCGTCGAGGCAGGGCCTACGAAAGACCGGACAGATCGGATGCGAACTCTGCCTAAGTTTAAAAGTTTCTTCCTTACTACGTTGTTGTCTCACTGCAGCCTCAATTTGGTGGAGCGCAGGAGGTTCGGGCAATCAGTGGACAATTCACAGATATGTTATTTCTAAACTTGAGGGAAATGGCAGTGGATAATAAAAAAATGCTGTCAGAGAGCAGTTCACTGAAAAAGTAGACCAACTTCATCAAGAGGATTTACCTGCGATCAATTTCTCAAACTATAATGCGTTCGTTGTTTTTTACGAGAAGATGCTGGAGATCGAAAAGAAATTAGACAGTTTGAAATTTGATCAGAAGTAGGCAACATGCGAAACATGAACATTTGTAGGCCACTTTACGACAAAAGTTTGCCAGGAGTCAGGTTATTTGTATGCGCGGAAGTTCATATAGCAATTTCTAAATTTGTACCAGCTCGCGCGTGCAAAATCGTCGACGGCTGGTTCCGTCAGCTTGAGCGACTGGTTAGGCGGCAGATAATGGTTAGAGTAGAAATGAAATCCCCGCTGTAATGGAAAGATTACTTCCAGAGACCGGCAACGGTGGTCCGCCGTAAGCCGGTGAATTATCATCATCTGGAGAGGTTGTTGTATAATTCTTGTTTTCCTCGTAAACGGTAATTTTTTGATTTGTAGTTAAAGATCCCAATTGGTCCACGCTATTTACCCTGTACTCTGTTATCTCCTCTCGTTTGACATAGAAATTAACAAGCGTCGCTTTTGCCTCAACAAAAAAAGATAAATCTGATTTTACGGCTACGTTGAAACCAAGGTACCCGAGATACCCGAGAGGAGCGTTGGTCGTTACTTGCGTTTCAGTATAAGAATAATTGTTAGTATAACCATTAGTTTGTTGTTGGGTTTCAAGGGGTTCACTTGGGAAGAAATAGCCAACGCCAATACCGCCGAACGGTTGGAAAGTGCCTTCTTGTTTCTGGAGGTGCAGCCCAACTTGTATTGAAAGGGCATTGAAACTGATGTTCGTCGAGGTCGACTGTGGCGCCGTGACACCATCGAGAAAAGAGGTATAGGTTGTCGTTGCGGATTGACTTCCGCTTGAATATGAGGGCTCAATGAATATGCCGAGCTCGTCTTTTAGAAACACTATGATGCGACCTTCAAATCGCAAACCTTCACCGAATGAGAAATATTTATCTTGTTCGTTTTTGACTGTAGTAATGATTGAATTATCCATGGTATAGTCATCCACCCGATCATAGCTACTCATGGGGGATCCTCCATTCTCAAAGCCATAGCCCGAAGAAAATTGGAATTCGACGCGCTGAGAATATGAAGGTAACGCAAGCGTGACGCTCAAAGTAAGAAGTAGGATTGATTTCATAAAAGTGTTTTCTAATGTGTTATTGGTGTTTCAATGTGAAGCATGTTCTGCCGCCTAACGAACCGGAGCTAAGCTGCGGCGACGAAGTGCCGCAGCGACGGAATCCAGTTCGCGCGAGCTAAGTCATGTCCAACAAGTAACTGGTTCTTTCGCGCGTGTTAAATTACCGACGGCTGGTTCCGTCAGCTTGAGCGACTGGTTAGGGTGCAATTGCCCGCTCATTTCAAAAGCAACAACTTTTTTGTCTCGATAGACGTTCCTGCCTGCAACCTATAAAAATACACGCCGCTCGACAAATTTGTTGCGTTGAAAGTGACTGAGTGAGCACCTGCAGTCTGTCGATCACTGACCAGTGTGCTAACCAGCCTTCCGAGTATGTCGTACACTTTCAATGTCACGAGATTATTCGCCGGTAATTGGTAACTGATGACTGTTGTGGGGTTGAAAGGGTTAGGGTAATTCTGTGCAAGAGCAAAACTAATTGCAATATGATCATCTTTTTTATTCATTCGCGTGACTATTTCCGAAAGGCTTCTTGTCCACATGCCGGGTACTAGAAGTGCTTGCATATACAGTTGAATCGATGATAATAATGGCGTCAACAGGGTCATTCAATCCTTCGCTCTCGTTCACCCATGTGCCCCCATTGTCCGCGGTGAAATACAAACCTTGATTTGTACACGCAAACAAATAGTTTTTGTATGGAAGAAGATAGTCGACTTCCTGTGAATTCAACCCGGCCGAGATACAGTTTACTCCATAGTCTGAAGTTTTATAGACACCATTGATCGTGCCTATGAACAAAATGGAATCATTTACAGCCATTGTTACGATAGGACTCTTGAGCTCGCAGGCAGTCCACTTTGCGCCGCTATTTGTGGTCCGAAATAAAGCGCCGTCATTCGAAGTCACATAAGAACCCGTGATTGCGTTAGCAAATAGGGTTGAGTTCATCACTGCGACGGCATCGACGGATTGTCCTACAGATGCCATTTTTCCTATCCCCGTTGCATTCCACCTCAGACCGCCATCGGTCGAAAAAAGTATATCAGTTCCCACGGCTGCATAAATTGTGGAATCTTGGAATGCGAAACCAAAACCGATATGAACGATGTTAGAATCAACGAGCAACCATGAAGTACCATTATCTGTCGATCTCCAAATTGGTTGCTCATTCGTTCCTACCAAAAGGATGGAGTCATTCGCAGCAATACAATTAATCCAATCTGGAGTGAAATTGGATTTCACGGACGTCCAGGTCTTTCCAAGATCGGCGGTCCTGAGAATATTTCCCCCTTCGCTCGCTGCAAATATATAGGGGCCGCTGCGCGCAAAACCGCAGATAAAAGAGTTGGTTATCCCACCCAAATTCGCCTCAGACCAACTCGTTCCGTCGTCCGTAGATTGATAAACTCCGTTATCCGGAGTTGGGATTGACAAAAAAGACGATGATACATATACATTGTGACCTATTGCTAATACGCCTGTCAACATCGGTTCGGTCAAATTCATTAATGGAGTCCAGGTATTTCCGCTGTCGGCCGAAACGAAGCCGCTGCGCCCCCCCGGTCCCCGCCCCGTAATCTTCCCAGGACTGTGTGGCTGCTGCATATATTTTTGAGTCAGTTGACGAGAGTGCTGCAATGTTTGGATAAACCAATCCGGTGTTAGCTGCAGTCCAACTCAGCCCGTTATCAGTGGAAACAAAGGCACCCGAATCAGCGGTGCCCGCGAACATTTTTTTACCAAAGATATCCAGACAACGGATTTTATGGTTCAGGATAGCGCCTTTCTCTACCCAACTACCGCCGGAGTCGGAAGAAAAGTAAATAGTTCCTTCTGTGGTTCCGGCAAATATTCCTGAGTCGTTTTGTGTTAGAGATAGCACAGCTTGATCTCCAAATGCGGAAACATGAGGAGTCCAATTAGTACCATTGTCCGAAGAAACAAAAACCCCATGTTCGGTTCCTGCTATAATATTCCCGTTCCCTCTGATGATAATCGCACTTACAATTGTGTCCGTCAGTCCATTGTTCAGCCTTCTCCATGGACTGCCTTTTGTTTCGCGGCAGAAAATTCCGCCGCCATTGGTTCCCGCAAATTCCAAGGAATCATCGGCAGTTATTGAGATCACGTCGTTCTTGATTTCCCCCGACGTGATTAAGTACCACGTTTTGCCGGAATCTGACGTGGAGAAAATCGCCCCTCCCGCGCCAGTTGCATAAAGATGTGATCCCCCTTTTCCAAGCGAAATAACAGGGCCAAGATATGAAACGAAACCGGGCATCCACTGGCCCATCAAAGGAGCAGTTAAAAGAAATATTAAGAGACTAATTTTTTTCATTGTATCACCCTGAGATTTCAATAATACAATTGCGCCCTAACGGACCGGAGCTAAGCTGCGGCGGCGAAGCGCCGCAGCGACGGTAGCCAGTCCGCGCGAGCTAAGTCCAGTCCGATAGTAGCTGGTTGTTTCGCGCGTGCAAAATCATCGACGGCTGGTTCCGTCAGCTTGAGCGACTGGTTAGGCGGCTTTCCCTTTACCGCGATGGAGAGTTGTTTGTTCTCTTACTTTGTCTGCGAGTAGTATCTTTAACATCGATTGATAGGGAACATCTTGTTTATTCGCCAAGACCCTTATCTCTTCAATCAATGATTCTGGTAGTCGTATGGAAATGGTTCGGCTTGTAGCTTTTAAATTAGGAAAGTGAACAGGTTTTGCCTTACTCCAATCCAAATAGTCAGTAGAGTCATTTTTTGACCAGAAATTTCTCTCTTCTGCCTCAGACTTAAATTTTGGTATACTTTTCTTTTTGTTCATTATAGCCATTCCTTTCTTTTCTGCTCATTTCCCGTGCTGAGATGACTCTGATTTTCTCTTTTCGAATTGTGAAGGAGATAAATAGTAATCGGTCTTTGTTAGTGTGGCCTAGTGCATGATATCTCTCTTCCTTTTCAGAATGCTTTATATCGGGAAGAATGAAAAGAGGTTCATTAAAGAAAACGTCTTCACATTCCTGCCATAGAACTTTATGTTTAGCCCAATTCTTAGTTTGGTTAGCTTGATCCCATTCAAAACTGATAATTTCTAAGTTCAAATTCATATATATTGAATATATACTATTTTTATCAAAAAGCAACTTCCGTTTATGGGGGAAAGCCGCCTAACGGACCGGAGCTAAGCTGCTGCGGCGAACAGCCAGTTCCATGTAGTCAGTTGCGCGGACGTATCTGCTGATCATATCATTCTCGGCGTACTGTCGCGCGGCGAAATCGTCGACGGCTACTTCCGTCAGCTTGAGCGACTGGTTAGGGCGCAAGCGGCTTATTTAAGTAATATTAATTTTTTCGTTTCAACAAAACTCCCAGCAGTAAGTTTGTAGAAATAAACTCCGCTCGACAAGCTGCTCGCATTAAATGTCACTGAGTGAGTACCTGCAGTCTGGCGATCTTCTGCCTAGTGTTTTCACAATCCTTCCCAGTTCATCATACACTTTCAAAGTCACGAGGCTGTTTGCCGGCAACTGATAACTGATAACGGTGGATGGATTGAAGGGATTAGGGTAGTTTTGCTCCAACGAAAATCTGATTGGCCATTCTGTCTCTGAAGCTTCGTGCACTACGGTTATTTCAGACAGCGGTCGTTTCCACACACCGCTTGTAAATGTGCCTGCGAAAATATTACCGCCGGTGATGGCAAGAGCAAAAACATCGCTATTGGTCAAGCCGGAATCGACAGCTGTCCAACTCGCGCCACTATTTGTCGAAAGAAAAACGCCGCCACTATCAGTTCCTGCAAAAATATTACTGCCATTGATGGCAAGAACATTGACATCCTTGTTGGCCAAGCCAGAATTGACGGCTGTCCAGCTTGTACCGTTATTAGTCGAAAGGTAAACGCCTCTGCTATAAGTTCCTGCAAAAATATTATTGTTGCTAATGGCAAGAGAAGTGACATCAAAGTAAGTCACGCCGGAGGCTGTCCAGCTTGTGCCATTGTTAGTTGAAAGAAAGACGCCGCCACCAGTTCCTGCAAAAATATCACCGCTGCTGACCGCAAGAGTACCAACATACCTGTTGGTCAAGCCTGAATTGACGGCCGTCCAGCTCGCACCGCTATTTGTCGAAAGGCAAACGCCGGCGGTAGCAGTTCCTGCAAAGATATTACTACCGACCACGGCAAAAGCATTAACAGTGTTGTTCAAGCCGGAATCGGCGGCGGCCCAGCTTGTGCCGCTGTTGGTCGAAAGATAAACGCCGCCGCCATCGGTTCCTGCAAAAATATCACTGCCGCTCACGGCAAGAGCAAAAATGTAGCTGTAGGTCAAGCCGGATTCGAAGGCTGTCCAGCCCGTGCCGCTGTTAATCGAAAGAAAAATGCCGCCTTGAGTCCCTGCAAGAAGATTACCATCAACGATGGCAAAAGCGAAGACATTGCTGTTGATCAAGCCGGAATCGGCAGTTCCCCAGCTCGTGCCGCTGTTGGTCGAAAGGAAGACCCCTCCAAAAGTTCCTGCAAAAATATCACTGCCACTGCTGGCAAGAGCATAAATACTGGCGTTGGTCAAGCCGTCAGTCAAGCCAGAATTGACGGCTGTCCAGCTTGTACCGTTATTAGTCGAAAGGTAAACGCCTCCGCCATAAGTTCCTGCAAAAATGTTACTGTCGTTGACGGCAAGAGCGCCAACACCGAAATAGAAATAGGTCAGGCCGGAATTGACTGCTGTCCAGCTCGTGCCTCTATTGGTCGAAAGAAAAACGCCACGTTGAGTGCCTGCAAAAATATCACTGCCGATGACGGAAAGAGTAAAAACAGTGGTGTTGGTCAAGCCGGAATCGACGGCTGACCAGCTCATTCCTCGATTAGTCGAAAGACAAACACCACCATCAGTTCCTGCGTAAAGATTACTGTCAATGACAGCTAAAGCAAAAACGTTCAGGCTGGTCAATCCAGAATCGACAGCTATCCAACTTGTACCACTGTTGGTCGAATGAAAAAGACCTCCGCCATAAGTTCCTGCATAAATGTTATTCCCGCTAATGGCAAGAGCAGTAACATCATAGTTAGTCAAGGCGGAGGCTGTCCAACTCGCGCCATTGTTAGTAGAGAGAAAACAGCCTTTGTATGTGCCTGCAAAAACAGAACTGCCATTGGAGGCGATAGCACTAACATAGCTCTTGGTCAAGCCGGAATTGACGGCCGTCCAATTCATTCCGAGGTTGGTGGAAAGAAAGACGCCGCCTTGAGTGCCTGCAAAAATATTACTGCCGTTCACCGCAAAGCAAGTTACCTGGCCAGGAGGACCACCTGTCGGCAACCATTGTGCAAACAAAGGACTCATATTCGCACATGCCCAAAAGATGGATAAAACAAATTGAAGCCCAGTTTTCATGCTTCTTTCCTTTCATCGCCCCTATGGGCAATTGCAACTAACTCGTGTAACAACGCAATGGTTCTTTTTGCGCCCTAACGGACCGGAGCTAAGCTGCGGCAACGAAGTGCCGCAGCGACGGAATCCAGTCCGCGCGTGGTATGTCCAGTCCGATTGTAGCTGGTTGTTTCGCGCGTGCAAAATCACCAACGGCTGGTTCCGTCAGCTTGAGCGACTGGTTAGGCGGCGATACTTGCATGTTGATAAGAATACGCATTCGTACTAACCTCGGCTTTACATTAGAAACAATTTCTAAAAATAACAATACTACAAGTTGTGGTCTTTGATGCACCACCGTCTTTAGAGAGAAAAGGCTGGTAGGTAAAATGACTGGTTGTAGATCAATTCTTTTTACCCCTAATATTTTTTTCTTTTATAACGACTGTGTATCGCCGCTTAACGGACCGGAGCTAAGCTGCGGCGGCGAAGCGCCGCCGCAAGGTAGTTTGTTGCGCGGACGTTCCAATCACAAGCACTAAGTCCGTCCAACAACGCGCGGCGAAATCATCGACGGCCACTTCCGTCAGCTTGAGCGACTGGTTAGGTTGCACGCCGTTTTCTTTTGCCACGTGGGTATAATCTGTCAAATTTGGAGCGCACCACATCCTCAATCATTTCCTCCAACGCGATTCTCTGTCGATCGTGTTTCACCGATCTCCATAGAAATGTTAACTTGCCAGCGTTATTGCTAAAGAATTCGTGCCAAACGCCTGGATGATCTCCGCCAGTCCGTTCGAACGCCGACCTATGATGACTCCGTGCGCGATTATAAATATTTTTGCTTTTACCGAAATACAACAGGCTTCCATGTCTGTTAAGATAAGCATAAACTCCACCACATTGGAGTTGAGCCTTAAGCGATTTGCGAAATTCCCTAAGCTGTGCCTTGGGAGGTTTGAGTTTAGAATGAATAATCTCGATGTGTTTCCACTTAGGATTGTGTGAGCTGAGTGGAAGAAATCGATTCTGGAATAGAAAAGTGCGGAAGTGATCTCGGAGATCTGTATTGTCATTTTTCATTTGTAGAATACCTCTTCGTGCAACCTAACGGACCGGAGCTAAGCTGCGGCCACGAAGTGCCGCAGCGACGGAATCCAGTCCGCGCGAGACAAGTCCTGTCCGATCGTAGCTGTTTGTTTCGCGCGTGCTAAATCATCGACGGCTGGTTCCGTCAGCTTGAGCGACTGGTTAGGCGGCAATACGTGTATGTTGATACGAATACTCTTTCGTACTGACCGATGCATTATGTTAGAAACTTTTTCCAAGTAATCAATACCAAAATTTTGGTATTTGATAAAGTATTAAGTTTAGTGAGTGTTTTGTCTGAAAGGGGATTGGTGGTAGATAACAATGACTGGTTGTAGACTCATTCTTTTTACCTCTCTTTTTTCTCTTTAAACTTTGTTTTGCCGCCTAACGGACTGCGGATAACCTGCGGCGGACATCGCGTCGGCACGGTTGCCATTCCGCGCGTGGCGAGTCACGTCCAATAGTAGCTGGTTGTTTTGCGCGCATTAAATCACCAACGGCTGGTTCCGTCAGGTTGAGCCGCTGGTTAGGCGGCGATATGTGCAAGTTGATTAGAATATCCTCTCGTACTGACCGATGCATTATGTTAGAAACTATTTCCAAGGAATCAATGCCAAAATTTTGGTATTTGATAAAGCATTAAATTTAGTGAGTGTTTTGTCTGAAAGAAGATTGGTGGTAGAGAACAATGACTGCTTGTAGACTCATTCTTTTAACCCCTTTTTGCTTTTTCCTATTTACTTTTTTAGCCGCCTAACGAACCGGAGCTAAGCTGCGGCCACGAAGTGCCGCAGCGACGGAATCCAGTCCGCGCGTGGTATGTCCAGTCCGATTGTAGCTGGTTGTTTCGCGCGAGCAAAATCATCAACGGCTGGTTCCGTCAGCTTGAGCGACTGGTTAGCCAGCACACGGATTTACTTAGTGACAATTAATCTAATGATGTAATCTTCCAATTTTATTTGCTGACCGATAGTCGGATAAGGAGAAACGGAGAGCAATTTTATGTTGAAGGAATTGTAATTGATTTCATTTGGATTAAGCGCTGAATTTAGTGAAGTATCTATTTGGGCGACCCGCAAAATTATTTTTGCGTTGCCCGCCCAAACACACGACGCGCCTGTAGGGCATCGGGAATCGTCAGCTACGTTTTCGAACTTCAATGTAAGGCTCTCATTCTGGATTTGAATACTTTCTCCATACTTCAAGTCGAATTCTTGTCCAATTTTTGGGCCTGTTGGGCTGGAGTTGGAGGACTTACACGAAAAAGCTATTATTGCTATGAATACAAATAAGAGATGTTTCATTTTGATGCCTCCTTTCATAATGTGACTAAAGCTATGTGCTGGCTAACGGACCGGAGCTAAGCTGCGGCCACGAAGTGCCGCAGCGACGGAATCCAGTCCGCGCGTGGCAAGTCATGTCCAATAGTAGCTGGTTGTTTCGCGCGAGCAAAATCATCGACGGCTGGTTCCGTCAGCTTGAGCGACTGGTTAGGTGGCAGAGAGAGTTGGTTAATCTGCACAATGTCTCGCACTAAAAATGTTTTATTTTTGATACTTTTTGTAAACTTAGCTCCCAAGCAAGATTACATGGGAAGCTTTCGAACTTGTACGCAAGAAGATACCAACACGCATTCTACCAAATAAACTCGACTGTTTGTAGATCAAGTTTTTGGAAGCTCAATTGGAAAAGCGAATCTTGAATTACTGAACCTATTTCTTTCTTAGCCATTCTAAGTTTTTGCCACCTAACGGACCGGAGCTAAGCTGCGGCGACGTGCAGCCAGTTCCGTGTAGAATATACGCGCGGCAGACATCGCCTTTCCCTTAAAAATTTTTTGGCGCGCGGCGAAAAGCTGACGGCTGGTTCCGTCAGCTTGAGCGACTGGTTAGGCGGCACGAGAGTTTCTATATAATTCATGCGTGCGAATTAATGCCAGCCGAAATTACAACGGTTTTGGTGGGTCGAGGTTCTCCGAATGCACACAGAAAATGGGGAATAAACGCTCTCGCCATTGCAGCCTGCTTCGCAAGAAGTGGATCCTGAATGACACTATAGAATCGTTTCTTTCCTAGCGCGACCATGTGAGCTACCATCTCGCTAAAATCGAGAGGATCGATACCCCAATAGGTTTTTGGGGTTCCGTATCTGCTAGCAAAGCCCATCAGCCGATCTTCCATGAATGCACACTTCTCTTTGACGAATTGGTGGAGTGCCAGGATTTTATTGGGATAGCCGGCTTCGAGTCTATCTCGGAAAACTTTATAATCTGTAATTCTCTTTCCCCAGCCGAGCTGCTCCAAAATATTCCAAAACTCTTCGTCGGGATCGGTTGGGAGCCCTTGTTGTACGCCAAACTCCTGGATCACCCGCACAGCTTCATCGAACATTTGTTTTGTTATCATAGCGTCCCCTCCAGAGTATAAAAACCAGCTTGTTGATGGAGATTGTCAAGTGCTTTCTAGCGAGGAAAATTATTGGAACTCGTGAGTGAAGGTAGATAGAAATAGAAGATTCGCCCTGAAGAGCCCCAATAGAACTAAAGCAAACGTACTGATTTGTTGAGCTGAAAGCAAGCGAGTGACGGTTCAGAATGCAACTGCAGTGCCGCCTAACGGACCGGAGCTAAGCTGCGGCAACGAAGTGCCGCAGCGACGGAATTCAGTCCGCGCGAGCTAATTCCCGTCCGATTGTAACTGGTTGTTTCGCGCGTGCAAAATCATCGACGGCTGGTTCCGTCAGCTTGAGCGACTGGTTAGGCAGCAAGGACATAGTTATTTATAATAAATAATAAAGTAGATTCCCATTAAAAGAACTAATATTGCCGCAATACGTTGAACCCTTTTGAAATTTTCCGGGCTTAGGAAAAAACCACTTTTAAAGAAAATGTCTGGTTTGATTAAATGAACGAGCCCAATAATGGACAAGACTATTCCGGCGATCATGTTTTTTGTGTGCTATTTTTGTTATGGATTTTTCTTTTGCTGCCTAACGGACCGGAGCTAAGCTGCGGCGGCGAACAGCCGCCGCCAAGCAGTTCGTTGCGCGGACGTTCCAGTCAGATGCACTAAGGCTGTCCAACGCCGCGCGGCGAAATCGTCGACGGCTGGTTCCGTCAGCTTGAGCGACTGGTTAGGTTGCGTTTTGCCGATTTATTTTTTTTGAAATTATTTTGGTGAGCAAACGCTAAAGCACGAGCAACGCCCGAACTTTTTTTGTTGGTGGTTTCGAGTTTTACGGTAATGTGCAAAGTGGGTGAGTCTGCCGTTTAAAAAATAATGCAGACAGACGAACCAACTGCACACGTTTTTATCTTGAAAGGCGCTTGATTTCTGCCAGGATTTCATCAATCACTTCCATGTTGTGAATCCTTTTCTTGCCGCCTGCACCTTTAACAGAAAAAACGAAAAATACCTTGCCACCAAATTCCGTTTCAAATTTTGCATGACTCCTTTTATGCATCTCAATCCACTGATAGTCATTCAAAGATTTGCCGGAAGAAATTGGTTTTACTTGAAGCCCAATGTAGGATTTGGAAACCCTGATAAAAAAATCGACTCCGTATTTTCTATCCCAATCATCAGGAGCGGGTTCAATTTTATGTTTAATTATTGACTCTAATTGTCCATAGATAGTGTCGATTTCAGTCCGGTAACCCTCGTACGTTCTGTTTAAAACAAGGTTATACGCGTAGTCAATACATTCTTCCTCGGTAATAGATCCAAGTTCATTCTGAACAACTTCGGACAATTTAATATAAAGAGTCTGACCAAGCCCTTTAATATATTCGCGTGTAATGCGAATTCCATTGTTCTTTTTTTGCTTTGCCGTGTCAAAATAGAAAGTTTCCCACTCCTGAAAAGTCTTCGGAGCACAAGCTCTGATAAGTTCTGACATGGGACCGACGGAATATGCTTTGTTTAAACCCCAGCGGTTTAAGCCATAGTTCAACAATGTTTCCCTTTTGAACTTTAAGTTCTCACCGTCTGATCCAGTTATCCATTCTTTAGGCATTTGTGTGATTAAATAGGTTTTCGAATTTGTTGCGGTACTTATAATCTCTTTGAATATCAACAGAGACAAGTCCGCTTTTAATTAGGTGGGCATTGATAAATGTTTTGTTCTTTAAATAGACATAGGAAAGCAAATTACCATTCTCATCATGTTTGTCCTTGTCGAATTTCAAGAATATTCTTTGCCCTTTAGTTTTAGAATCGAGGAAATGAATTGCCGCCTGATGATGAATCGGCTCTTGTGCAACGCCAATGAGTCTAACTGTTAACCCGTTACTAAGGCTTAGAAGTTCGGGGCTTATGACTTCTTTAACACTGTACAATTCAAATCTTTCTCCATTGTCACCATTTTCGACCTTGGAGCCAAACTTTAGTTTGCGCGGATCAATTTTCTTATCCAATTTATGCGGATCTTTGAACTTGTATGGCAATAATTCAATATCCGTGGAGTAATCTTCCTCTTGTTTCTTTTGATTGACAAATTCGTATGTGCAGTCGCCAAAGATATCGCGTTCAGAAATTTTCAGCTTATTTTTGATGATTGGAATAAATGTTTGGCCAATTTCGTAGCCAACAGAATTACGGGTCAGGTTTTTCGCGGCAAGAGATGTCGTTCCACTACCCAAAAATGGATCAAGAACTGTGTCGCCTACAAATGAGAACATTCGAATCAATCGGCGGGGAAGTTCTTCAGGAAACATTGCAAGATGTTTGTCTTGCTTTTCACCCGCAAAGTTCCAATGTCCGGAAAAGTACGTATTCCATTCATTTGTTGTAAGCTTTGAAAGTTCCTTAATCCCTTTGTCCACTATGGGGGGATCGCCTAATTTCTTGAATATCAAGATAAATTCGTAATCGATTTTTAAGATGCCATTCCTTGGATAAGGAAAAGAACCCATTATCGAGGCACCACCAGTAGTGTTGGTTGTTGTAACTTTCTGCCAAATGATTGCTCCCATATAATCCATTCCGATGATTTCACAGAACTTGGTAATTTCAGTTCTGATGGGAATAACCTTATATCGTCCATAATAAACAGAACGTGCAAATTGGTCTCCGATATTGATACAAAGTCTGCAACCATTTTGAAGCACTCGAAAGCATTCCTTCCACACCAGATTAAGGTTATTTATATAACTTTCATATGTATCGTGGAAACCGATCTGATTTTTATCACCATAGTCTTTAAGTTGCCAGTATGGCGGTGAGGTTATGACAAGTTGAACTGAATCATCGGGAAGTTCCGACATCTTTCGTGAGTCACCGAGAATAATTTTGTGATGTGTTGCCATTTTTTTACTGAAATATATGAAATTTCGAGTTCAATTGCTAGTCCTATTTAACATCAAGAAAAACGCCACCGCACACTATCTTTGCTATTTCAAAACGCAACCTAACGGACCGGAGCTAAGCTGCGGCGACGTGCAGCCAAATCAATCGTAGACTATACGCGCGGCAGACATCACTACTTCCTTAAAAAATTTTTTGCCGCGCGGCGAAATCGTCGACGGCTGGTTCCGTCAGCTTGAGCGACTGGTTAGGGCGCAATTGCCTTATTTTATTACCATTAATTTCTTCGTGTTAACATAACTCCCGGCTTGCATTCTATAGAAGTACACTCCGCTCGATAAAGTGCTCGCGTCGAAAGTAACCGAGTGAGCACCTGCAGTCTGACGTTCGTTTACTAGAGTTTTGACTTCCCTCCCAAGTATGTCGTAGACTTTCAGCGTCACACGTGTGTTTACTGCTAACTGATAATTGATCATTGTCGTTGGGTTGAAAGGGTTCGGGTAGTTCTGATTCAGAATGCAACTCAGCGGAATATTGAGACCGGGATTTAAAACAGAGGCATTAATGTCCTTCAACCGAAGTTTCCACACTCCGCCAATTGAACTTGCGGAAGTTACTATGTCACCATTCGCATTCAAATTCGCGACACGAGGATTTTCAATAAAACGATCAGAAGCAACAATTCTTGGCGGGTGAGTCTCTGAATTGAAAGTTACCGAGGAGGATGTCCCCGCTCCAGCCAGCGTTCCGACGAAGAGGAAAGTGTCATTTACAGCGACGCTTAGGACGTTCTTGCTCATTAAGCCTGAATTGATGGATTGCCATGTCGTCCCCTGGTCGGTCGAGACAAACACTCCACTACCGTACGTACCGGCAAACACTTCCATTCCAGTTGCTGCGAGGGCATAGATGTTAGGGTCCGTCAAACCTGAATTAGAAGCATTCCAAGTGATTCCGTCGTCGGTTGATCGATAAACTCCACCCCCCAGAGTGCCTGCAAAGATATTCGAGCCGGATACTGTCAGTGCAGAAATGAATGTATATGGAAGACCCGGGTGAGAGACTGTCCATGATGTGCCGTTGTCGCTCGAACGGAAAACACGGCCTGAGTCTGTGCTTACAAATACCAATGAATCCTTGAAAGCAAACGAACCGGGATAGAAATTGGTCAGACCGGAGTCCACAGGGGTCCAGTCTGCACCATTGTCAGTTGTTCGGAATACTCCCCAGAATTGAACGCCTGCAAAAACATTTGGCCCAAGGGCGCCGAGGGCGTTGAGTGTTGTGTTTTGGAACAGAGTACTCGATGGCGCCCAGGTCTCGCCATTATCCGTGGAACGTAGGACCCCGTGTTGATCTGTACCGGCAAAAAGAGTCGAACCGCTGGCGGCAAGACAGGTGATATACATATTCGTAGCGCCCGAGCTGGAAGAAATCCAGCTTGCACCATTATCGCTGGAACGGTAAATATTGTTGTTGAGAGTGCCTGCGAAGAGATCAGACCCTGTGGTAAGAAGAGAAAAAACGGAAGTACTTCCAATGCCAAAACTGGCTGAATTCCAACTCAAACCACCATCAGACGATCGAAAAACACCACTGCCCGCGGTTCCCGCAAAAATGTTACTCCCGGCGACTGCAAACGAGGCTATAGCGGTGTTCGTCAGGCCAGTGTTAACCTGAGACCAACTTATGCCATTATTGGTCGAAAGGAAAATGCCATTCTGTGTCGTTCCGGCAAGAATTCTCGAGCCACTCACTGCAAAGCACCAGACGAGTTGATTTGTGAGACCGGCGTTGGTCCAGGACCTTCCGCTGTCGGATGAAACAAACACTCCTCCCGTAGCGGTGCTGAAATCATACTCTGCCGCGAATATTGATGATCCGTTGACCGCAAGAGCAAAGACAGGAAAATAGAGCCAAGGAGTTCCACCGACACCAGAAGGCAGGCCGGTGTTTGCGGGCGTCCAGGTTAAACCGTTATCTCTGGAACGATAGACAGCGTCGAAACCATTAGCGCATGCAAATAAGATCGTCCCGTCGACCGCCAGGGAAAAAATGTTTGCGCCCTGGGGTAGTCCCGAGTTAGCCGGACTCCAGCTCTTGCCGTCATCTGTCGACCGGAATATGCCACCGCCGCCAGTTGTGGCAAAGAGAACTGAGTCGGAAAACGCGACAGCGTTGATATACGGCCAGGTCAATCCTGAATCTGAGGCGCTCCAACTTGTGCCATTATCAGTGGAGACGAACACTCCGGCAGTGATTGTTCCCGCCACTACGATGTTGCCCTTGGCTGCAAGAGACGAGATTTGAAAGTCCGTCAGTCCTGAATCAGTAAGAGTCCAACTCATGCCATCGTCGTTGGAAACGAAGACACCGGATCCATTTGTCCCTGCAAACAAGCATGAGTCCCCGACAGCAAGAGCCCTTATGTTGCCTCCAGAGAATCCTGCCGTTGCTTGCCACTGTGAATATAGTGGATTGACGCCGTTGGATATGATTAATATGAAACCTAAAAAACTAAGGATATTTTTCATTCGATTTTTCCTTTCGTAAAACCCCGCAATCGCAATTGCGCCCTAACGGACCGGAGCTAAGCTGCGGCGGCGAAGCGCCGCAGCGACGGAATCCAGTCCGCGCGAGCTAAGTCATGTCCAACAAGTAACTGGTTGTTTCGCGCGAGCAAAATCGCCGACGGCTATTTCCGTCAGCTTGAGCGACTGGTTAGGCAGCATATATTAATCAAGTAGGTAGTCGATGTATTTTAAAAACCACTTACCTTGTAGCAGCTGAAAAACATAATAACTACGAATGCCATTTTTATAGCAAATAACTCGTCTTGGAACATGTTGAATTCTCCATGGATTATCATAATAGGTCATATCAACCTTAGATTCTGATTTTAAAGAATCTACTTCTAAATAATGCCATTCTTTTTGTGTCACCTTTTGTTCATAAGTATAATTTTTCTTTACATGAAGTTGAAATGTACTCAAGGGAAATCTAATTCTAGCTTTTTGAAAAATAGGATCAGAATAAAACTTATTTGAGAAGTATTTGAAGTCTTCTAATTGTGAGTACGACACAGACGAAAAGAGTAATGTCAAAATACAGAAATATGTGTAATTTTTCATTTCGAGGCCATGAGTTTTATTCTCTTACGTTATTATGACTATCGGTTCATGCTGCCTAACGGACCGGAGCTAAGCTGCGGCCACGAAGTGCCGCAGCGACGGAATCCAGTCCGCGCGTGGCAGGTCACGTCCAACAGTAGCTGTTTGTTGCGCGCGTGCAAAATCGTCGACGGCTGGTTCCGTCAGCTTGAGCGACTGGTTAGGCGGCGATAAGTATATTTTGATAAGAATACCCTTTCGTACTGACCCCAGCCTTATGTTAGAAGCTATTTCCAAGTAAGCAATACCAAAATTATGGTATTTTGAAAAGCCTTGAATTTAGTAAGTGTATTGTCTGAAAGGGGATTGTTTGTAGAGAACAATGACTGCCAGTAGAGTCATTCTTTTCACCCCATTGCTTTTTCTTTTTTCCCACCTTGTTTTCGCCGCCTAACGAACCGGAGCTAAGCTGCGGCCACGAAGTGCCGCAGCGACGGAATCCAGTCCGCGCGTGGCAGGTCACGTCCGATAGTAGCTGGTTGTTTCGCGCGTGTTAAATCACCAACGGCTGGTTCCGTCAGCTTGAGCGACTGGTTAGGTGGCAGAGAGAGTTGGTTAATCTGCACACTACCTCGCACTAAGAATGTTTTATTTTTGATACTATTTGTAGACTTAGCTCCCAAGCAAGATTACATGGGAAGCTTTCGAACTTGTATGCAAGAAGATACCAACACGCATTCTACTAAATAAACTCAACTATTTGTAGACTCAAGCTTGTGGAAGCTCAATTGGAAAAGCGAATCTTGAATTACTGGAACTACTTCTTTCTTAGCCATTCCAAGTTTTTGCCACCTAACGGACCGGAGCTAAGCTGCGGCAACGAAGTGCCGCAGCGACGGAATCCAGTCCGCGCGTGGCAAGTCATGTCCGATAGTAGCTGGTTGTTTCGCGCGTGTTAAATCATCGACGGCTGGTTCCGTCAGCTTGAGCGACTGGTTAGGCCGTGTGCGGTATTGTTTGAAGAATGCACCCATTAGTTTTGTTTCACACTTTTGTATGACTTCGTCAGTATCTTCTTCAGGGTTGGGATATTAACGTCGTTGAGCGACTTAATATAAAGGCACCCTTTGCCAGTAGAATGCTTTCCAAGCTTCGAGAGCTCATCCTGTAAAGGAGATAATCCGCCAGCCAGATAAAGTGCAATAGCCTGACTCCTAGGCGAAAACCCGACAATCATAGTATCACCTTCACGCCCGCTCTCATAGACATAATGTCGAGTTCCGAACCCGATGATGGCGCTTCCCCACATAACGGGTTTGAGTTTTGAGACAGACTCCATGATCTCAATGAGAGTGTCGCAATCATTCCGGAGTTGAGAATCCTTAATCTTCTTGAGAAAGGAGTTCACGGTGCTTGTAGTCGGTTTTGTCTTGTTTTCAGCCATTGAATTCTCCTATTTCATTTCACACGGCCTAACGGACCGGAGCTAAGCTGCGGCGACGAAGTGCCGCAGCGACGGAATCCAGTCCGCGCGTGGTATGTCCAGTCCAATAGTAACTGGTTGATTCGCGCGTGCGAAATCGTCGACGGCTGGTTCCGTCAGCTTGAGCGACTGGTTAGGCAGCACCACTTTGAATAATTCGTGACATCGTCCGCTGAGGTGTATCATCTGAATTATCAATAAACCATTCTTTATTGAACACCTTACCGCTAAACTTCGCTCTTAACTTTTCAATCCTTTCAACACCAGCAACCCAATCTTTGCGTTGGGAATCTCGCGCAATTGCAACTTCAACTCGTGGATGGAGAATGCAAATACGCCATTTAATGTTATGCTTCTCAAAAAATTCTCGATATTCGTTATAGGATTCCGGGGGAGTTTCATGCACTGTTGCGTCGATAACAACATTTTTCGCTGCTTGATGAGCTAAGAGAATGTGAGCAAAGACTGTTTCATGAACACGTTTTCGTTTGATACGATGTTCATCTGATCCAAAGGCTCCTCGATTCTTGCCGAAGTATTCGTGCCAAATATCATCTTCCGAGATTTTTTTCCAACCCATTTGCGTAGCGAGTAGCATTGAGATTGTTGTTTTACCGCTGCCACAAGTACCGGTCAGAATTAATGTAGATGGCATTCAGTTGGATCGTTATGAAGTATGATGTTTGTTGTGCTGCCTAACGAACCGGAGCTAAGCTGCGGCGGCGAACAGCCGCCGCAAGGTAGTTCGTTGCGCGGACGTTCCAGTCAGATGCTCCTAAGTCCGTCCGACAACGCGCGGCGAAATCGTCGACGGCTGGTCCCGTCAGCTTGAGCGACTGGTTAGCCAGCACTGCCTAGTTCGATTCTCCAGTCTTTAACGAATCTTAAGATTTTTATTTGCACCGTTTCGATATTCTTAGTGGTCGTTTCAGTCTTCGGTTTATATTTGGCTTTCTCTCTTCGCACCTCGTCAAAATCGTCGCACAAATTATCCAAACATAATGTGGCATCTGCGTCAGCGATATATCGTTTGAGTGATTGAAGTGTTTGAATCGCCTGAATATCAGATTCAGGATACTTGTCAGTTCTGGATAGGTTAGTGGCAAAATACCTGGGGGTTATTTTCTGTATCGTTTCGGCCGCTGCCAACGCTCGTCTCAGATCGTCGCGCCTCTTTTCCCTTAAATCTCTCTGATCTCGTTTTTCTTCGATGTTAACAAGTGAACGAGTCAGGTCTGAAAGCGCTTTTGTGTGCTGCCAGAGTTTGATTGTAGCCCACGCAAGGACTATGGTGGCTAAAGCAATGATGTAGTTTGCGAGAATTTCCATATTTGTGTATGCCTTTGTATGTGGGAGAGCAGTGCTGGCTAACGGACCGGAGCTAAGCTGCGGCGGCAAAGCGCCGCAGCGACGGAATCCAGTCCGCGCGTGGCGATCCATGTCCAATAGTAGCTGGTCGTTTCGCGCGTGTTAAATCATCGACGGCTGGTTCCGTCAGCTTGAGCGACTGGTTAGGTGGCAAAGTCAGTTGGTTAACCTGCACGATGCTTCGCATTAAGAATGTTTCGTTTTTGATTTTGGTTATAAACATAGCTCCCAACTATGATTGCCTGGTAAGCTTCCCGTGCGGTATGATACCAATTTCTTGCAGTTATTGCAATTAGAAAATCTGACTGCTTATAGATTCAGATCTTTGGAAGCTTGAATCAAGAAACGAAGCTTGAATTACTGAAACTATTTCTTTCTTAGCGAACTTTTGTTTTTCTTTGCCACCTAACGGACCGGAGCTAAGCTGCGGCGGCGAAGCGCCGCAGCGACGGAATCCAGTCCGCGCGAGCTAAGTCATGTCCAACAAGTAACTGTTTATTTCGCGCGAGCAAAATCGTCGACGGCTGGTTCCGTCAGCTTGAGCGACTGGTTAGGCGGCGATAAGTGTATGTTGATAAGAACGCGCTTTCGTCCTGACTCTATTATATTAGAAACTATCTCCAAGAATGCAATACCAAGATTTTGGTATTTGATACAGTGACCGTATTTAGTGAATGCGTTGTCTGAAAGAGGAGTCGTTTGTAGAAAAGAAATATGACTGCTTGTAGACCAATTCTTTTAACCCCACTTGTTTTCTTTTTACAAATTGCTTTCGCCGCCTAACGGGCCGGAGCTAAGCTGCGGCGACGAAGTGCCGCAGCGACGAAATCCAGTCCGCGCGTGGCAAGTCATGTCCAATAGTAGCTGGTTGTTTCGCGCGTGCAAAATCGTCGACGGCTGGTTCCGTCAGCTTGAGCGACTGGTTAGGCGGCGATACTTGTATGTTGATAAGAATACCCATTCGTACAACTAACCGCTTTACATTAGAAACTATTTTCAAGAATGACAATACCTAAAGTTTGGTATTTGATACACCACAGAATTAACGGATTGTTCAGTGAACAAGGGGAATAGTAGTAGATAACTGACTGGTTGTAGGTGACTTTGTTTTACCCCAAACATCTTTTTTCTTTTGTTTATAACAACTTTGTATCGCCGCCTAACGGACCGGAGCTAAGCTGCGGCGGCGAACAGCCGCCGCCATGCAGTTCGTTGCGCGGACGTTCCGATCATCGGTGCTAAGTCCGTCCAACGCCGCGCGGCAAAATCGTCGACGGCTGATTCCGTCAGCTTGAGCGACTGGTTAGCCGGCAGCACTAAAATTACTATTGAATTTTTTTGCCCTTTGAGCGATTGCATTGCTCGCAGAGCAACTCGATATTTCTAACAGTGCTACTGCCGCCCTGAGAAACAGGGATAATATGATCGTATTCCAGATTTTGCCGGCTCCCGCAATTGACACATTTACCTTGATCTCTTCTCCATACAGCAATTCTGACTTGCTCCGGAATCGTAATACGACCAGCTGCAATATGTTCTGTGACACCGCTATCAAATTTAGCTTTTAATCGCTCAAACCTCTTTCGCTCAGTATCGGCTGATTCAAAAACCAGCAATCTCATTTCAACATCTGTGTGAGGTTGAGTGATAATGTATACGCAATTTTGGTAAATATAGAGGGCATAATGCCGTTGTTGTGTTATGAAGAGCTGAGCAGCAATTCGATCTGGTAATCGGATAGGTTCCGTTTCCGACAACTTCCAGCGCGGTCCCTTCTTTTTGAGTTCATCAAGCAAAATGAGTTCTTCGCGCGTAATGTTGCGATTGGCATTCAGTAACGTAATCTTCCAATTATCGTCATCAGTGATTCTGTCAATGATGGACGAAACGTCGAACGGTATTCTCTTAGCGGACATAGTTCAATGCTTAATCAATGTTTTCGTGCTGCCGGCTAACGGACCGCGGCTAACCTGCGGCGGAAATTGCGTTGGCATGGTTGCCCGTCCGCGCGTGGCATGTCCAGTCCAATTGTTGCTGTTTGTTTCGCGCGTGCAAAATCATCGACGGCTGGTTCCGTCAGGTTGAGCCGCTGGTTAGGCGGCGATACTTGTATGTTGATGAGAACCCCTTTTCGTACAACCAACTGCGTTATGTTAGAAACTATTTCCAAGAATGACAATACCTAAAGTTTGGTATTTGATACACCACCGATTTAACGGATTGTTCAGTGAACAAGGGGAATAGTAGTAGATAACTGACTGGTTGTAGGTGGCTTTTTTTTACCCCAAACATCTTTTTTCTTTTGTTTATAACAGCTTTGTATCGCCGCCTAACGGACCGGAGCTAAGCTGCGGCGGCGAACAGCCGCCGCAAGGTAGTTCGTTGCGCGGATGTTTCGATCATCAGCACTAAGTCAGTCCAACGCCGCGCGGCCAATTCGCCAACGGCTATTTCCGTCAGCTTGAGCGACTGGTTAGCCCGCAACCAGAGGGAGTGCTAATTGGTTATCGAGAATTCGAGATCAAGTTTATATTGCACGATCTCTATTCTCGGTTTCTCGTTTGCCGCTGAACGTATTTCATCGCGAAGTTTATGAGAGCCGCCGTGAACTAATATTCCTCTTGCGATTTGATTTGTTTCTTTAGTTAACTGTTTCAAGTAGTGACGTAATTGTTTGAGGTCGCCAAGAGTTGGAGCCCCTTGCTTACATTCGACAACAACTGGTAAACCATTACGATCAGATAGTAAAATGTCCAATCGGGATTTGTCATTAAAAACCCGTTCTCTAATGCGTTCATTTGGGTGCGGTAACAACCCATCTTCCAAGCGATGCGGATAGGCTGCAATGTATCCAGATAAGGCACGTTCATAATCGAAATGAGAAAGCAAGCCGACCCAGTTTTCGGGATCGTTCATAGCTGTTGTCAATTGCTCCAGAGTTTGTGACCGAATTTCGGAAATTGTGGGCCTGAGTTCTCCTGAAGTAAACTGAGAATTTTGAGGCAAAGCGACAATCATATCTTGGTCGTTAGGGCCAGTAGTGAGATCCCAACGAACGAAGATGCGTCTGCCCATTTCACCGTCAGGAAGATCAATGCTTCTGGGCACCATAGGTTCCCAATGTTCATCTGAGACTTCTTTGCCGGTGACTTCGCCGAGCCGACCGATTTTGTGATGACGAAGAGCGACCACTACATGATCACCAATCGAAATCTCTTGAAGAAGTTTCCTTGCTCTGCTCCATCCTTGTCCTCCTTCGGTTGTTCCCACGAGATTGAAGCCCCATCCATGATACCAACCTACAGCGACGCATTGGTGTCGAAACCAGCGTTGCCACATGCCGGGGTAACGATTTTCCATGCAGTTAATTTTCCAGAGTGCCATTTGTTTCTCCTTTGGTTGCGGGCTAACGGACCGGAGCTAAGCTGCGGCGGCGAACAGCCGCCGCAAGGTAGGCTGTTGCGCGGACGTTCCGATCAGAAGCGCTAAATCCGTCCAACAACGCGCGGCGAAATCGTCGATGGCTACTTCCGTCAGCTTGAGCGACTGGTTAGGCGGCGATAGGTGTATGTTGATAAGAACGCGCTTTCGTCCTGACTCCATTATATTAGAAACTATTTTTAAGAATGCAATACCAAGCTTTTGGTATTTGATAAGTTGATGAACTTAGTGAGTGCATTGTCTGAAAGGGGAGTCGCTTGTAGAAAAACCAGATGACTGCTTGTAGACCAATTCTTTTAACCCTTCTTGTTTTTTTGTCAAAACTTGCTTTCGCCGCCTAACGGACCGGAGCTAAGCTGCGGCGGCGAAGCGCCGCAGCGACGGAATCCAGTCCGCGCGTGACAAGTCATGTCCAATAGTAGCTGGTTGTTTCGCGCGTGCAAAATCGTCGACGGCTGGTTCCGTCAGCTTGAGCGACTGGTTAGGCGGCGATACTTGTATTTTGATAAGAATACCCTTTCGAATTACAACTGCTTTACATTAGAGACAATTTCCAAGAATGACAATACCTAAAGTTTGGTATTTGATACACCACCGAATTAACGGATTGTTCAGTGAAAAAGGGGAATAGTAGTAGATAACTGACTGGTTGTAGGTGACTTTTTTTACCCCAAACATCTTTTTTCTTTTGTTTATAACCACTTTGTATCGCCGCCTAACGGACCGGAGCTAAGCTGCGGCGACGTGCAGCCAGTTCCATGTAGAATATACGCGCGGCAGGCATCGCCTTTCCCTTAAAAATTTTTTGGCGCGCGGCGAAAAGCTGACGGCTGGTTCCGTCAGCTTGAGCGACTGGTTAGGTGGCAAGGTCAGTTGGTTAAGCTGCACACTGTTTCGCACTAAGAATGTTTCGTTTTTGATTTTGGTTATAAACATAGCTCCCAACTATGATTGCCTGGTAAGCTTCCCGTGCGGTATGATACCAATTTCTTGCAGCGATTGCAATTAGAAAATCGAACTGCTCATAGACTCATATCTTTGGAACCTCAAATCAAGAAACGAAGCTTGAATTACTGAAACTATTTTTTCCTCAATGAACCTAATTTTTTTTTGCCACCTAACGGACCGGAGCTAAGCTGCGGCGACGTGCAGCCAAATCAATGGTAGACTATACGCGCGGCAGGTATCGCTATTTCCCTAAAAATTTTTTCGCGCGCGGCGAAAAGCCGACGGCTGGTTCCGTCAGCTTGAGCGACTGGTTAGGCCGCAAACTCTCCAGAATCCATCCAGCGTTTGTTCTTAATAAGGGTAGATCTATTGACCAACAATTTTTTGCAGCCCTCTATAGAACGGAGTAATGAAGTCACCGAATTCCGTAGCTCCTTCGGAAGCCATGGGCTCAATAGAATCGCCTCGATTGAAGAAAGGGTGATTGGAACGTCGTGAGCCTGAGCACTCGTCGATTTGGATTCGTAGGTGATACGGTACTCTTCTTCACCACGATATCCGTATCGCTTAATGAAGGGAAGTTCATTCGTTTTGAGTTCAGCTTCCTTCATATCAGCAAGCTTCATGTACTGTACATTCTTTATAACGCAATCCGTCTTGCAACTTCAATTCTTCAAGTAACTTATCCCTGAAAAATATCATGCAAACGCCACTCGGGTTACCCGCATAGATTTTCCAATGATGATATGTTTCATCGGTCTGAGTGAAACAGGTTGCGACCAGAGTCGTTAGTTCCTTTTTCTTTTTGTAGAGGTCGAGGAAATGGGAATCATTTTTGTCTTCCCATTGGGATGGATCAAGTAGGGTTAGCTTTCTGTTCATAAGAGTATGAATGGCTGCAGGAAGCTGTGTGTAGTGTCTGAGAAAGTGTTCTGCCATAGTCTCCTCGAGTTTGCGGCCTAACGGACTGGAGCTAAGCTGCGGCGGCGAACAGCCGCCGCCAAGCAGTTCGTTGCGCGGACGTTTCGCTCATCGGCACTAAGTCAGTCCAACGCCGCGCGGCGAAATCATCGACGGCTATTTCCGTCAGCTTGAGCGACTGGTTAGGCCGCACACGGAGTTTTGTAAATCTCTTTGTTTGAAAAAGACAGTTGAAGTTAATAGGATTCATGGATTCACTTGATTCGAGCCAAATGAGCTATCAAATATTCTGTATTGTATCTGATAAGCGCATACGCTTCACTTGTGAGGTTACTCGCGTTATCAGCATTTGCCTGGAATAGGACAGTATTTAGGATTGAACTAGCAGCGGATACATTATTTGATTGGAGTTTTAATTTTGCCGAAGCAAAGTAACCGTGATACCTGTTCACCGAATTTTTATTCTTGATCCAATTCAGTGCGTAGCACTGCGAGATGTAAGATGATAGCGTGTCGAGAAACACCACGGGGACAAATAACTTTGGAGGTGCTGATGGACCGATGGTTCTGCCTCGGTAGTTGATAGCCTCGCGGACCGAATCTATAGGGGGAACATCGATGTTCGCGGAAGCTGTGTCATCTTGATTTGGGAAAAACTCATCAACCTCAAAATCGGGAATGACGACAAATGAGCGTATTGCAGGAAGCCCTTTGCTCATCAATGTTATGCCGTTCACGGTCGAGCCAGGTTCGAACTCCTTATTATTTAAGCTAAGCGATGCTTCTGGATAGATTCCCCACATGGGTTGCCATCCCGGAGGGAGACTAGGAAAACCAATCGGTACAATACGCGAAGCAAGCTTAGGGTAACTGCCACGAAAGTCATTTTCAAAATAATCACTCCCAGCAAATCTAAGTCCAATTGTATCAATATCGGATGAAAGAGAATCTCGTGAAATATCTATTTGAAGGGTTTCAATGTTTCCACGGTTAGCCGAATCGTTATAAAGGTCGTAAGTATAAAAATACATGTGATGAGACTTGTCTATAGTAGCATGAGCTACTACCGGCACTTTCCTCAGATACGGATAGTCCGTGCTCAGAGTCGATTGGGCATTGCACACTTCAATTAAGATGGTAGATAGTACCAGAAATACGATTTTCATGAGGGTTGTACTATTTATTTTGTGCGGCCTAACGGACCGGAGCTAAGCTGCGGCCACGAAGTGCCGCAGCGACGGAATCCAGTCCGCGCGTGGCAAGTCATGTCCAATAGTAGTTGGCTGTTTCGCGCGTGCAAAATCATTGACGGCTGGTTCCGTCAGCTTGAGCGACTGGTTAGGCGGCGATAAGTATACTTTGATAAGAATGCCCTTTCGTACTGACTGCATTATATTGGAAACTATCTCTAAGAATGCAATACCAAGCTTTTGGTATTTTATAAAGTGACTGTATTTAGTGAGTGCTTTGTCTGAAAGAGGAGTCGCTTGTAGACAAACCAGATGACTGCTTGTAGGTTCATTTTTTTAACCCCACTTGTTTTTCTTACAACTTGCTTTCGCCGCCTAACGGACCGGAGCTAAGCTGCGGCGACAAGTGCCGCAGCCACTGTAGACCATCCGCGCGAGACAAGTCCTTTCCTTGAAACTGGTTGTTTCGCGCGTGCGAAATCGTCGACGGCTGGTTCCGTCAGCTTGAGCGACTGGTTAGGTGGGCAACTAGAGAAATTATTCTCTTGATTTCCAACGGTCTGGATCACGCCGAGAATGAAAGACTCCAATCACCCGGATTTCAGATTCTCCAACTTCGTAAAAAATAGCAAAGGGGAACCTTCGTACAACAGCGCGTCTGATTTTATTATGAACTAGAGGATATAATTGAGGATTGTTTTGAATCCGTTCCATGGATTCATCGACACAAAGGAAAAACTCCGCGCCGAGCCCCTTTCTTTGATAGTCATACCAATTTACAGCATCCTTAAACTCGCGATCAGCTTCAGGATGAAAACGTATGGTCACTGGAATCTATTTAGATTTTAGAAATTCAGCCTTGATTTCTTGCCATGAACGACCCTGTGAAGGATTCTCTTGAAAAGAACGAGAACGTTTATCAAGTTCATCTTTCTGTGCTTGCGATAACTCAAACGCTTCATTTTCGCGAGCAATGCTATCCCAGATGTCCTCGACGAGCAAGATTCGTTCGGGGATACTAAGCTTACGTATCTCGCTATTTAAATCCCGTTGCATGCACACCTCCTTGAGTTGCCGTAATATAATGAGTTCAAATGATAGTTGCCCACCTAACGGACCGGAGCTAAGCTGCGGCGGCGAACTGCCGCCGCAACGGAATCCAGTCCGCGCGTGGACGTCCAGTCCGATAGTAGCTGGTTGTTTCGCGCGTGTTAAATCGTCGACGGCTGGTTCCGTCAGCTTGAGCGACTGGTTAGGCAGCACAGCGCGGATGCTATTGGGCTTGCTGTGCCGACTCATCACGACCATGCCTGTACATCTCTTCGTATATCTTTAAGTCTGCTTCGTTGAGCACACCCAACTCCGCAAAAATTTCGCGAGCAAACTCAATTGCACCGAGTCCATTTGCCGAAATCACACCGCGGTCGCGTATAGCCAATGTGTCGACGTACAAATCAGGAGTCTCGTAGCCCGGTGCGTTCTTAGAATGAATGCCTTGCCGTTGCTTGTATGTCGTCGTCCGCGAAAAAGGCCTGCTCGGGCTAACGCTGTCGTTGCAGCACAAATGCCAGCAATTGTTATTCCACGAGCTTCAAAGGTTGTGAGTACTTCATCAACCTCACGCTTAGGATAGCTTTCGAGCCATTGGTCGCCTCCTGGCAGAATTAGTAGTTCCGTGTCCTCAACAGTGAGGTCTCGCAGCAAACGATCTGGCAGTACACGAAGCCCGCCCATCGATTTTACAACATGCTCGTCGTAGCCTACCGTGACTACTTCTCGTTTTCCCCAACGGCGCAACCCAGTCAGTGCAAACGCTGGCTCCCAATCGGCGAAACCATCGAAGATAAGTACTGCGATTGTTTTCATAGTCAATTGTTTTTCGTGCTGCCTAACGGACCGGAGCTAAGCTGCGGCGACGTGCAGCCAAATCAATGTAGACTATACGCGCGGCAGATATCGCCTTTCCTTAAAAAATTTTTCTGGCGCGCGGCAAAATCGTCGACGGCTGGTTCCGTCAGCTTGAGCGACTGGTTAGGTTGCGCATGCACGTTCTTACCGCATACCGTTATCGTGATAGACTTTCCGCTCAAGTAGTCTGATTCGCAACGACAACGAAAGGCCCGTTCTTTGTTGTGGCCGAACGGTATCCTTGACCAAAAGAAAATACTTACCTGGCTGCAAATTAATTTCAAATGCACTAAACTATCTGTCAAAAGCATTCGGGAATCGGCTTTGTTGCTATCTGAGACAACGATAGTTCTTGCTCCTTTTAAAGGAGGAGGTGTCCAACCGACAGGTTCAGCCGGACTTCCGACTTCATATATTTGCCCCACTATTCCACTTTCAGTCTTCGGCGAATTAGTTTGTTGGCAGGAAAGCAGAAACATAACGCTCAAACAAGTGCCGAGTAAAAGCGAAATGTGTTTCATTGCGATTTCTCCTTTTGGCTGGTTTTTCATGCGCAACCTAACGGACCGGAGCTAAGCTGCGGCAACGAAGTGCCGCAGCGACGGAATCCAGTCCGCGCGAGACGAGTCATGTCCGATAGTAACTGGTTCTTTCGCGCGTGCGAAATCATCGACGGCTGGTTCCGTCAGCTTGAGCGACTGGTTAGGCCGCAATCATCATTTCTGTTCAACCGCAGACTTAACATCGTTTAGGTCTTGCAGGAGAGCCTTCTTCACCATGCCCTTGAACAGAGGCATGGGAATCGATTTTAGTGTTGCAACGAAACCTTGAGGCTTGGAATCATGAGAACTAGTCAGCATAACGCCTCCACTACTTTCAGAAATACTCATGGTGGACAAGAATACAAATCCACCATCTTCTGCTCTGGTTTTGTAGAACTCGTTCTCAGCAGCATCCGTGATCCGCTTTTCCACGGTAGCGGGTTTCCCGAAATACATCCGAGTCTCTCGCCACCTTAGTCCTACGAGCCCGTTTGCCGGTTTTTCGAGAACCTCAATCTTTTCAATTCCGCTGAAGGTTTTCGAGGCCTTCTCGATGTTGGTGATTGCGGCCCAGATTGCCGCTTTGGTTCCGTTGATTGTTACCTGTGCTTCAACGATCATCGTGTCTCTCCGCTTGAGAATCGATTAATAAGTTGTGTGTTTTAGTATAGCATTTGCTTTTGCGGCCTAACGGACCGGAGCTAAGCTGCGGCGGCGAACAGCCGCCGCCAAGCAGTTTGTTGCGCGGACGTTCCAGTCAGATGCGACTAAGTCCGTCCAACACCGCGCGGCAAAATCGTCGACGGCTGGTTCCGTCAGCTTGAGCGACTGGTTAGGCCGCTGCGGTTTTTTTGTAAATTGCACCTTTGCCTGTCAAAAAGGTTGATAGAAAGATTAGAACAAATGGAATCCAAGTTCCAATGACACTCGAAAACATGGCGAGATCTCGAAGGATCAATAAGGCCACGACAAACAAATCGACGAAAATCACGAAAGAGACGAAAATGATTGCGGTTCTAAGTGGCGTTAAATGATTATTCGTTCTAAAATAATTAAGGGAGACGGTGAAAAAGAATACCGGTGCCAGTACCGCGTGAATATATAGAGCGTTATCTTGCGTGGTTGAGGCCATCGCAATGCCCATGGTCGCAGCGCATAAAGCCCAACCAACAAGAGCGTGAAGCAAAAGGATTGTAACTGTTCTTATATTCAAGGAGTATTTCTCCAGTACTCTTTCAGCGGCCTAACTATGATTAGATTGCATGTAGCAGGTTAAATATGATAGACTGCACATCGCAGCTATGCCTTGAAATTTAATGCTTTGACTGCAGGTCACAGGTATTTGTCGATTATTGATATGAATTGCTGCACCCCGCAGGATATTACAATAATGAGGGATGGACGGTAGGTATAAACGCGCCCCTCGATGTAAAACTACAGCAATTCAGGTACAAATGCAAACAGTTGAATGAACCTTTACTTGATTAACATCAATTTCTTCGTTTGGACATAACTTCCCGCACTAAGCCTGTAGAAATAAACTCCGCTCGACAAGTTGCTCGCATTAAACATCACCGAATGAGTGCCGGCTGTCTGGCGTTCATTGACCAATGTTCTCACAAGCCGTCCCAATTCATCGTACACTTTCAATGCGACGAGTGTGTTAGTCGGTAGTTGATAACTTATGATTGTCGATGGATTGAAAGGGTTGGGAAAATTCTGTGAAAGTTCGAAGAAGGATGCAACACCCGACACTTTCGATTGAACGAAACCCACGAGGCCGCCGTATGAATAATATTTGTTCATGATGAGAGGCAGCTCATTGACATGAGCTGCGGCATACGCGGCATTTAGTGTATCGTCCCAAATTAAAGACCCTACTGGGAAGTCGTCAATCGTCGATACAACAGAGGACTGTCCGAAATTCTCCGTGAGATCGGTGAATTTCGAGATTCCGACCTGGTCGCCGGGCGCAAGTGTGCTTGTCGAAGTTATCCCGTCCGTTTTCACACCACCAAGAATACCGGGTAGAGTTTGTGGATTGTAGTCGCCATAAATATAAGCGCTTTGGGTGATGGAAGGTTTATTGAGAAACCTTGGATCGCCATACTGGTTCTGATTCCATTCCGCCATCATCGTCACGACGGCTGGAGTCATGCCGTACGAAATGGGACTGGCTGAAGGCGTTATCGTGCGTTCTTCAATCATCCCGCCATTTCCCGGTCCGTACTCTGCAAACAGCGTTTGTGTGTGAGTGTTCTCCCACTCGCCGGGGATATTTTCTACCCTTTGCGGACTCGGATAGAACCATCCAAGATATGATGGAATCGACCCGTACGGTTTTGGAGGAGTGCCGGTGTCGGCCAGGACGTAGGTAGAATTTTGGTAATAGCCCTTTATCAGGAGCGAGTCGTAGTAATTGATGTTATTCGAAACGTAAACCTGCAGACGCTGGAGGTCCAGCATTGGCGAATAGTGAGTTGAATCGCCCGGTGCGTTTTCGTACTTAGGCTGGACTATCACCCCGTAGACAGCACTTACTGAGTCTATGATAATCGTGCTTGTGAAAAACCTGTAAGGGTCCTGACCGCTGCTCGTCTCGTTTGAATCTTCGCCTGTCCAGTTCTGGTTGACAAAAATATTATTTGTGACAAAGAAGGTGCGGTGATATGGAGAAAGAAGCCAGTATTTCTTGTTGTTGATGATTGTGTTGTGGTTGAAATATCCGAAGTCGGTCAGCTCATTTTGCTGCAGAAATGTGAGACCTCCGCCAGTGATCGTGTTGTTTTCAACCCACAACGTATCTATTGGATGCTTGCATTGGAAGATTCCTGAACTCCACCATTGACTCGGTTCGAACAAATTGCGGAAATAGCAATTTGTAATGAAGAACTTCGCTCCGTACGGCCAGCCGCCGATTGCGCCTGTTTCGTTCGTGCAATCAAAAATATCGATGTTGCTGAATTCGAACAGATCATTGTCGAGGACTAATTCTTGCGGATACTGGTTCCTCGTGCCGCAATAGAAGAGGTCGGGTTGCAGGGTTCCATTCCATTCCATAACCTGCCAATGAACATTCACTATTTTTATACTGCCATAGACCTTATTTGACGGCATCTCTGTGGCGGTTGGGTTTACTATTATGACGATCGGTTTTGCCTTTGCCGATGGGTTTTTAGGATTGGGGACACCGACGATTGTCAATGTGCCAGTTGGATTGTTGTAATAGATCGGTGTCAGTTGAAAATAGATCTGACCTTCATAGAGTGCGTACACCCGGGTCGGACTCTTTCTCAAACCCGCGGCGGTTGTATCATTACTGATGGTGCTGTCCATCTCTCCTAAGAATCCGTTACCTGCAAAATCGGCTCCGGCGATGTAGCTTGTATCACCGCTTATTATCACCTGACCAAATGACACGCTTGAAATTATTAGGCAAGTTAGCAGGGGAAAAAGAATCGATTTCATTGGTCCCTCCATTAATTCAGGGCACAGCTCAAAACACAAAAACCTCTTTCATCACATAGCGCGAATCCGGAGGTTTAGGTTTGTTATGTTCTTTTCTCCCAGTTCCCCCGGGGTACTAACGCAAGAAGGTACCAGTAATGGACAAAAGAGTCAAGACAACAACTGGGCAGTTGCAGGCATTTGCGGCAGTATCTACGGCATCAGGCCCAAGCGGTACTTGCTGCACTTCACCGGACTTCGGCCGCCATTCTCCATCATCGTCAGCAGCAATTTGTACGAACTGCCTTTCAATATTTATTGAAACATTGTTGGGTCGGAGATTGATAAGCTCTCTTTTTCGGAGGCCCGTGAGCACAAGAAATTTTATTACGTCCAATTAATACGAGCCAATCTCAGCAACACCAAATTTGTAGACCGACTTCATGAATTTCAAATACTCATTAACAGTCTTTCGCGACCATTGCCGGCGGGGGTTATCCTCATCATCCGCCTGGTCAAGCGCAAAATCAAGAAATCCGTTGACGAGACTACTTGTAAGCCTCCGAGCGTCTGCCGACACTTCAGGCAGAAGTGCGTCCGTGAATCGCAGGAATCCTTCGCTGCGGTTGATATAACGCTTTTCAGTTGAAGAGCGAACATGATGGCGCTTTGCTGAGATGTATCTTCTTACCAGATCTTTTAACGGAATCGGTTCTGCCGGAGGAGTGAGGATTCCTGCTCTGTCGTGATTTAGATCGGAGTCAGCCTGTGTTGCATAAGTTTGGGCCACCTGCTTATTCGTCGAGACAACGATTCTTTTGCGAGCGGGAATCCCAAGACTTTCGGCCCCAGTGATTTCGATTCCGTAGGAGGTTTGTTTTTTCCGCTGGACGAGATGACCTTTACGGTCGGAGAGAAACGCATGGTAGAATTCCTTTCTACTCTCGCATACTCAAGAGTGTGTCACGTTTTCGTCACGTGCCGGAATTCCACTTACGTAAGTCAGTGATATGACAAGCCTTGATGCATCTCTGTGGAGAGCGTAGTCCCCCAAAAAGCGTAGCGGATCTTCGAGATTCGAACCTACAAGCCCTTACGGGCGTCCTCCTTCGGAGGATGCAATAGCCGTTTTTGCCATCAGATAAGCTGCGATCACTTCCTTGATCCTTTCGTGCCCCTTTCCAGTTTTGTACCACCGTTCGCGTTTCATCGCTTCACTACGAGTATCGTATGCTTCGTGATGAATCATCACCCACGGTCGATATGGCCGTGTCGACCTGACCCAGCCCATATTATGCCGGTTCAGACGAGCATCGACATCATTCGTTTGGCCGACGTATGAGCGTGAATGTTTTTCAGAATAAAGAATATAAACGAAGAAGTGTCCCACTGTGCGGAGAGCGTAGTCCGCCAAAAAGCGTAGCGGATCTTCGAGATTCGAACCTACAAGCCCTTACGGGCGTCCTCCTTCGGAGGATGCAATAGCCGTTTTTGCCATCAGATAAGCTGCGATCACTTCCTTGATCCTTTCGTGCCCCTTTCCAGTTTTGTACCACCGTTCGCGTTTCATCGCTTCACTACGAGTATCGTATGCTTCGTGATGAATCATCACCCACGGTCGATATGGCCGTGTCGACCTGACCCAGCCCATATTATGCCGGTTCAGACGAGCATCGACATCATTCGTTTGGCCGACGTATGAGCGTGAATGTTTTTCAGAATAAAGAATATAAACGAAGAAGTGTCCCACTGTGCGGAGAGCGTAGGATTCGAACCTACAAGCCCTTACGGGCGCCAGTTTTCAAGACTGGTGCAATAGCCGTTCTGCCAGCTCTCCGGATAAAAATCAAAGAATAACTCCACTACCATCCACAGGCGTTCTCCTTCGGAGGATGGAAGGATCCTTTCTGCACGGTTATCTTTATAAGGTACAAAAGTAAGTGAGGGAAAACAAGAAAAACTTTGAGCGTTGCCGGCTCATCTATTGATGCCGTCCAATTGATTCCATTCTCTTGATTTTTATACTATTTTCAAGTAGGTTAGTGGCGTTCAACTAACGTCTGTACCGAACCGTTACACCATGGACCAACTTCTTTGTGGGAAGTCATTAACCAGCGTTCATTACTGATTCGAGAACCCAATGAAGTGCGTGTTCTGCGCCTCGTAAGAGATAGTGGTGAAATATCACGCATCGAAATTGCAAGAGAATGTAATCTCAATAAAGCCTACGTTTCCGAGCTTGTCGCAAAGCTGATTCAAACCGGATTTCTTGAGGAGACGGGAAAAGTTGAGGAAAACGATAAGGTGGGGCGGAAGAGAATACTCCTGCGATTTCTTCCGTTAGCCGGTCTCGTTGCAGGGGTTGATATCGGAATGACGCACTCCACAGTTGTTCTTACCGACCTTAACGCCGCAGTTCTTCGGGAAAAAACCTTTGTCTACTCTTTAGAAACTCCTGCCAGAAAAGTACTCTCAAGTGTTGTCGATGCAATTACAGCTCTACTGGCTGAGGCAAACGATGCTCAATCACGATTAGTCGGTATCGGCGTCGGTGTTCAAGGGTTGATCGATTACAGAACGAATACTCTCATGGTATCGCATAATAAAAAATCATGGGAAGGTGAATCCCTGAGTGCTGATTTGGAAATGCATTTCAAGGTACCGGTTTATGTAGAGAACGACGTAAAGACGATGACCCTTGGAGAGTACCTGCTCGGATCGGCAAAAGGGATCAAGAATCTTGTTTATCTGTTCGTCGGCGATGGCCTCGGTGCGGGAATTATGATCAACGGGCATTTGCATAGGGGTTTTACATCCAGCGCCGGGGAAATCGGGTACACTGAATTAGAGCCGGGTTCATTCTATAGAGAACAGTTCCCGTTAATGTATAACGGCCAATCGATCTTCGGTCAAATTCTTACTAACACGAACATCGTTGACAGTTACCGAAGAAATATTTCATTACACGCCGAAGAGCAAATATCGGTAGCGACAATCGCTGAAAAAGCCGGCAATGGCGATCGCACAGCGGTTCAAATTATCCGGGAGTGTGCTTCGCTCCTCAGTAACCTTAGCATCAATCTCATCAATACGCTGAATCCGGAACTCATCATCATTGGAGGAAAACTTTCACAATGTTATCCGGAACTCATTGACCTTGTGCGCGAGACTATTCATAAGGATTTATTGTCTGTTCCCGCTGAAGCCGTGCTTGTGAGAGCCGCAACTCGAGGAGAAGAAGCCGTTGCATTGGGGGCAACGGGCTTGGTGTTGTACGAGATGTTTGAGCCCTTACATACGGTCTCTTTACATGCGTCTAGAAGGTATTCATTTGTAAGGCCTAGTACATCCATAGGAGATTAAGCTGCTCTCTGTCTCTGCATTTGCTGCGGTTGTCGCCGCACTCATCCAAACTCTTCCGCCCATTCTTCTCTGATAAGGGGTATCGCGAGGCGTTTTTTGACGAAGCAATTCCTTCTTTAACTGGGGATTGTCCCGGTGTACTGGAGGCCGTCAAACGGCATTTCGTCGCGTCACTCCCCGCGATGTCCTTATCATTCAAAATATCCCTCTCCAAAACATTGCGTTAAAAAAATCATTGGAGTTGAAACGCACGGGTGAATTTCTAAGAGGGGGGAGTTTACCCGATTTTTCAGATAAGGTTCATTCATTGCAATATAGAAGCCAATTCTCATGCTCACATGCTATCGGAGCAAGGGCCTTCGATGGAGTGCATTGTTCTGTTACACTAAGAGCGAGTGAAATTATTTAAAAAAGTACTTGACAATACGGAAAGAAAGGCCTATTATCGAATTAGTTTGTTTACACAACAAACTAATTATTTGTTGTATTTTGGTAAAACACAGTGAAAAACGCATATAATTAGTTTGTTGAAACGATGAATTAATTGTGAGGATTCATCTATCGCATGAAGAAAAGGTACGACCAGATTACGAGTATTAACCCTAAGGTTGGTCGAAATATTAATCGGGCAATTATTCTCAACGCCGTCCGGGAAAAGCAACCGATCTCTCGCACGCGCATTTCTGAAATCACCGGCCTCAATAAAAGCACAGTTTCAAATATCGTTTCATCTCTTCTTAAAGAAGATTTGGTGAAAGAAGAGGTTGTCAAAAATCAGGTCGTGGGGAGAAACCCGCTGGACCTTAGCATTAAACGAGAGAAGAATTTTGTAGGAGCAATTTACATAGATTCAGTTCACACGACTCTCGCGATCGTCGACATCGACGGCACGTTGATCAACAAGGTGATGATTGAAACGAAACCGCGCGATCCCAAAGCGTTTATTTCCTTCTGCCTCGATTCGCTCAAAAAAATGCATCTAAAATTTCACTCTCGTTCTTTGAGAGGCATCGGAATTTCCGTGGCTGGAATTGTCGATTCCGTTCACTCCCGCGTCGTCTATTCTTCTAATCTTGGCTGGCAGGATCTGGATATCGGGCCGATAGCACAAGAGAACAGCCCGGAAATCGAAATCATCACTGTTGAGAACGACGCCAAAGCATCGGCGCTCGCAGAATTGGTATTGGGCAAACACGGAATCACTTCCTCGAATTTTATTTTTCTCTCTATCGGCACGGGTATCGGAGCTGGGATTGTTGTCGACAACCACATCCTGAGCGGGAGTTCACATGCGGCCGGAGAATATGGGCATATGACCCTCATCGAAGGCGGCGAACCATGTTCCTGCGGCAATAAAGGATGCTGGGAAATGTATTCATCGGACCGTGCAACCATAAATTATTATTTGAGCCGCAACGGGGTGAAGGAAAATCATGGTGAGAAAATAGGAGCGGAAGAACTCATCGCTCTTGCGTTACAAGGGAACGCGAACGCCATCGAAGCACTGCGAAGATCTGCGGAATATATCGGGCTGGGGATCGCGAATATCATTCGAACCATCGATCCTCAAAACATTATCATCGGCGGCTCTATCGTCAAAGTATGGAAAACAATTTATCCTGTCATCATGGACACGGTCTATAAGCGTGGTTTTTTTGGAAAGCAACGGAACACTTTCATCCTCCCGACATCGCTGACTGATAATCCCCCGTTGCTTGGTGCCGCGGCGTTGTCGATCCGGAAGATTTTTACTGATTTCAGAATTGTCATCTAACTGAACACGAAATAAATGCAAAATCAAAAATTTACAGTTGGTATCGACATCGGCGGTACAAATACGGTTCTCGGCCTTGTCACCAGAGACGGCGAATGCGTTGAAAAGACAAAGTTTCTCACCCAGGAGTGCCCATCCATTGAAGATTTCCGAATGAAGTTGATGAACGGGATCACCGAACTTTCTCAAAGAAAGGGAACTGTTCGAAAGATTGGAGGCGTTGGCATTGCAGCGCCGGCTGCCCGGCATCGAGAAGGCACTATTCAAAGCCCCGCAAATCTTCAATGGGGGACGGTCGATATCGTGGGTTTATTAAAGCCGTACTATGATCTTCCAATCGTTCTTACCAATGACAGTAATGCAGCGGCGATCGGTGAGATGAAATTCGGCTTGGCAAAAGGGATGAAGAATTTCGTCGTCATAACATTGGGGACCGGGATGGGAGCCGGCATCGTTGTCGACGGCCGATTGCTGTACGGCGAGAACGGTGTTGCCGGAGAACTCGGGCACATGACCATCGAACCGGGAGGGCGCCTGTGCGGCTGCAAGAGGCGAGGCTGTGTCGAGACGTATGTTTCCGCAACAGGGATTCGCCGAACCGTCTTTGAATTATTGGCGCGTTCCAACGAGGAGACCGCGCTGCGAGAGATAAGCTACAACCGGCTTACAGCGGAAAAGACCTATGAGCTTGCACTCCGCGGCGACCCTATCGCAATCGAAGCTTTTGACTTCACGGGCAAACTCTTAGGGCGTGTACTTTCAAACACTGTCGCTGTCTTCGACCCTGAGGCTATCATCCTGTCGGGAGGCTTGATCCACGCGGGGGATTTTTTGCTCGAACCGACGACGAAATCATTTAACGAGAATGTTCTGAAGCTTCACAAAAAAAGAGCCGTCATCCTGAAATCCCAATTGAAGGACGGTGAAGCCGCAATCCTTGGCGCAAGTTCGCTTGTCAGAGATGGTTTGGGAATGCCCGACGATTCGCCGGCAGATCCTGAAACCATCTCAGGGAATGTCGTGCTTGAGAGCTGAGGATACACCAACTCGGATTCACTTTTCACCGTGAGCGATGCGCTCTTGTAATCTCGACCAATGCCCGAATTGATTCATGGTGTCCATTGAGCGTGTTCACATCTTCAAAATCAACCATAAGCCCACAGAGCCTTTTTCAATGCGTGAAAAATTGAAGAGAACATTATGCGTAACAGAATTATTCTTTTCTTGTTCCTTGCTGCCGTGATTTCGGCACTATGCAGTTCCTATGCGGTATCTGCGCCGGCTTCGAATATTACCGGGGTCGTGCAAGATGCTAAAACAGGTGAAGTGCTTCCCGGTGCAACCATTGTCCTCGTAGGAACCAGTCTCGGTGCATCGACGGACATCGACGGTAAGTATGTTGTTCGAAACGTGCCTTCAGGTGCATACACGATTCGCGCAACATATATCGGTTATGAACCGGCTTCAGCCAGCGTTCACGTGGCGGAAGGAGTTGAACTCAAACAGGATTTCAAGCTCACGAGCGTTGGGGTTCAGGGCGAGGTTGTCGTCGTCACGGCTCAGGCAGCCGGCCAGAATGAGGCAATCAACACGCAGCTTTCTTCACAGCAGATCGTCAGCGTAGTTTCGGCTGCGCGCATTCAGGAACTGCCGGATGCCAACGCCGCCGAGGCGCTGGGAAGACTTTCCGGTGTTGCCGTTCTGAGGAGCGGCGGCGAAGGAAATGAAGTCGTTATTCGAGGACTCCAGCCAAAATACAATGCCATTATGATCGATGGAGTCCGGATGTCCTCATCAAACGCCAGCGACCGAAGCGCCGACCTGAGTATGATTTCTCCGTACTCGCTCGAGGGCATTGAGGTTTCAAAATCTGTTACTGCGGACCAGGATCCCGATGTGCTGGGAGGCACGGTCAATTTTAAAATGAAAGAAGCATCAACGGAAAAAGAAGGGCTGGGGCTTGAGCTTATCGGGCAAGGGGGGTACGATGGTCTTCCGGATGCTCCGAACAAGTATAACAACTACAAATATGTTGCAAGTGTTGAAGGGAGATTTTTCGAAGATCATAGCCTCGGTATTTTGGCACAAGCTGATTTTGAAAGGAAGAATCTCAGTTCTAACGAATTGTCGGCCGGGTATAGTGAATTCCAGAATAACCAAACCGATTACGTCATTAGTTCACTAAAGATCGATGATATTCCCAGAGACAGGGAGCGCGGCAACGGAAGTTTTGTCGTGGATTACAAATTGCCGAATGGGAAAATCACGTTAACGAATTTCATTAGTTCTGGGACAACGGAAACCGAAACACGTCAAGAGTCTTTTACGCTTGGGGCGACAAACAATCATAGCTTTACATCGACGCTCACAAATAGCACGTTAAATACACTCACCAACTCGCTGGAAATTGACCAGCAGCTGCCGATCTTTCATGCCGATTTGAGGCTCTCGCATACGTATTCTGAAACAAAAGATCCGCAGGACTGGACTGTAACATTTATGCAGTCTGCGGATCCTGGCCTTAACCAATTTGCAAATAAATCGGATGTCAATCCCCAGGCCGTACCGGTGTCGGCGATTAATAATCCATCGCAGACTTTTCTGAATACTATTCAAAGTGACAATAGTTGGACGAGAGACCGTGCATTGACGGCGGCTTTAGACTTAGATGCCCCGTTGAATATATCCGATAAAATCACTTCGGTAATAAAATTCGGAGGGAAATTCATTTACCAGCCGAGATCATACACGTATGAACAATTTGATAATCATGGAACGTCGTTCAGTTCTCCAAGCGCGACAGTTGTTGCCAACATGATTGCTGCTCAATTTCCCGGCGTGAAAGTGGAGCAAGGCGGCATCCCGATCAACGCTTTCATAGACCCGACGTTTAATTACGGAAAATTTCTTAGCGGTAATTATGCGATGGCGTATCCTATGAATTATAGTTTGGCGGGGGCGATGGCAAATTATCTGCAAGATAACATCGCTTCAATAGAACAGCTGGATGCAGAAGGCTATTCCCGAAATCTGACGGCCTCCTCGACGAATAATTATCATGGATTCGAGCATCAAAGCGCTGCTTATGTCATGGAAACATTTAACATCGGCGAGCAGATTACCCTGATCCCCGGCATACGATACCAAGATTTTCGCACTCACTACATTGCACCACAAGACATCCAGCATACATTTTCGTATGCGGAGTTTGACGGGTATGATACGCTTGTTGAAAAGGATCACTACTATTGGCTGCCCGATGTTTCGTTGCGCTACAAACCGTTTTCGTGGTTTGACGTACGCCTTTCCTACTCAAGCACTTTGGCCTATCCCGACTACAATGCCATTACGCCAAGAATTGACGTTGCCGGCGGCGGCAATATTTCATGGAACAATACCAACTTAGTCCCTTCTCATTCCAGAAACTACGATGCGTACTTTTCTTTTTATGATAACACCATCGGGTTGTTTACCGTCGGTGGATTCTTAAAACAAATTGACAACCTTATTTATACGTATTCATTCGGTGTTCCCGATACGGAATTGTTGCAGTATTATCCGCAGAGATATGTCCAGGGAGTGAATGCTTCAGGGCTTAGCGGAGTAATAACGAGTTTTGTCAACAATCCATACAGAGTTAACGATTATGGAATGGAACTTGACTGGCAGACACATTTCTGGTATTTGCCTCAACCGTTCAATGGATTAGTTTTAAATACGAATTACACACACATATTTTCAAACGCGAAATATCCCATTACGTATCTGCCGCCGACGCGAGGCGCAACGCAAATAGATACATTTTTTACGGCTCCGCTTATTGACCAGCCTGCCAATGTCGTGAATCTTGCTGTCGGGTATGATTATCGCGGTTTCTCAATACGTGTCTCGATGATTTACACATCCAAAATATACACGGGATCCGCCGGGTCGGATTTCTATACACAATTGCATGCTTCGACGCTCGCAAACAACCGCTGGGATATCTCAGTCAAACAAGAGTTGCCATGGTTCGGCGTTCAGGTCTACGGTGATTTGAACAATTTGACTGCGGTGCAGGACATCAGCGCTATTCAAGCGACGACAGGAGTACCTAAATCGATGGAGTTGTATGGAATGAGCGCCGATGTGGGACTTCGGTGGCATCTATGATCTGAATGACAATATTTGCTGGCCGGTGTGGGTAGTTAGTAAAGTTCTTTAAAGGGTGCTGATGGTTTGGAAGTAAAAAAAACGCTAGAGAGAGATGCTGTTGTCCATTTTTTGTGATACATCATTAACCGAATTTCTAACAAACAACTTTTTAAACCAATTATTAAAGGAGGCGACGGAACACACCTAAAGCGTACGGTTCCAGAGGTAAAACCACTCTCTTCTGAAAAAAATGCAAAACGAAAGTGTGGTTGTAAATCCGTAATTACACTTAACAAACTTAAGGAGAGTAATCATGAAATATCTATTCACCGTGACATTTATCGTTGCGATGGCGGTGCTGTTGTTCGCGCCGGCCCGGTCGTTTGCGGGTGATACGCTTGTTGTTGCAACTTCTCAGACCGTTAATCTTGATAAACAAATCAACAGTGACACTGTTGCCGGCGGAGCTAACGCGCACAAAGTGTATGAACTGACGACGACAAATGAAACATACTTGATCGATGGACCAATAACGTCGAAATCGAGTATTGCCATTATCGGTGTCCCCGGCGCCAATGGGGTACTGCCTTGCATCCAGCCGCACACACAGTCGGATAATACTGTTCCGGTCAACATGCTCGTTTTTGTTGGAGCAAATACCACAGTGCAGTTACAGAACCTCTACCTGCTCGGATTATCCAATACAAACACTACCGATGCCGTGAATGGCGCGAATGCATGTGCAATTCAGATTTCGGCAGACAAGATTGCGCTTAAATTAAACAACGTGGTGTTTGATGAATGGCGTGCATTTGCCATCGGCTATAATGGCCAGTGGGATAAGTTCTTCATCTTCAACTGTAAGTTCAGAAATATGGTTGATCCGACACAACAGTACATCGGAGAAGTGATCCGTAATGAATGGCCCGGTGCCGCGTATACCGATAGCATGGTTTTCAGGTACAATACCATGTTATGCGTTAATGGTTATGCTGCGGGTCCTGTCACGAAGTACTATCAATCATACTTCGAATTTTCACACAACGATGTCGTGTATACTTTCAAGAATCCTTTCTTCATCTTTAACGAAACCAATGCCAAAATTGATAACAATGTCTTTTACGGTACGTATGTCGGCGGCACAAACTATACGGAAACTCCATGGTGGGATAACCTCTGGTATGGCGATGTTGATATCAGCACCATTTCCTTTGAACAACTGAACGGTGCCAACGCGGCAGCGTTTGATGCAGCTGACTCTTCAGGATTTTACGCAAAATCCAATTACATCGGTGCGGCAAATGCCACAGACTCTGCTGCAGATGATGCTTGGGTCGCTGCTTTAGAAGCAAAAGCCGAAAATATGAGAACAATAGAAGTGAAGAACAATTCATATTTTCAGCCTTCAGGTGTTACCGGATTCTGGACAGCATTGGACGATACGGCACGATGGACGTATCCGGATCCTACGCATCACGATTCTCTGGGGTTTGTCTACGGCGACTCAACGATCACACCGACGTGGATGAATTCACGAACGACAGGCTTGTTCTCTTCCTCCTCTACGGAAAAAGGATTTGTCCAGTCGGGTAATGTGATGACCGATCCCGGATTTCCTACGGCAATTTCTTCGGATGTCTTAACAGGAGCTACCGGTGATGGTGTTGGTCTTCTGAAATATATTGAAGAAATAAGAGGCGGAACCGCTTCTACAGATCGTTGGGGATACCAAAGGACAACCGCTCAAAATACCTCGACATGGATGCCGACATGGCCGCTGCCGGAAGCAACTTCCAATAGCCTGAAATACACTGCTACCCTGACATCAACAGACGGTCTACCGGTTGGCGATCCATATTGGTTTACCGGTAATCTCTCCGGCGTTGCAACGACGGCGAAAACAGTTCCACATGCATTTACGTTGTCCGAAGCATATCCGAATCCTTTCAACCCGAGCACCAATATCCAGTACAGTCTCCCGGCATCGGGAAGCGTCAGCCTGAGAGTGTACAACGTTCTCGGACAGCTCGTAAAGACGCTTGTCGATAACGCACATCAGGAAGCGGGAACCTACACCGTTCGCGTCGACATGTCGAATGTGACAAGCGGTGTTTATTTCTACTCCCTTGAACAAGGAAACAATAAGCTCGTTCACAAAATGATGTTGCTGAAGTAATTCTTTTTTCTCCTATCCTACTATCACAGGGGGTGCCATGGCGGTGCCCCCTGTGATTGCGTTTCAGGCGAGCCTCGTTCCAGCGATGCCGGCTTCGGTGCTTTGAGGTGCAAGCAATCAGGAAAATGAGTTCAACCTTCCTATGCAATGATTCCCGAGGGCGATGCAGATGTTATCGTTGAACCGTGCTCGACTCGTTCAAGAGAAATTGTTCCATTGAATTGAATGCAATGAAAATCTCCCCTCGCTCTCTCGCCCTGCACTTCCTGTTGTCATCGATGATATTATCGATAAGCGCGCAGGCACAATACCATGTCGTCGGATACTATCCAATGTGGGAACGGGCGATCTTGCCTGCGTCGAGTGTAAAATACAATTCTCTGACGCATCTCATCCATGCGTTTGCATGGCCGAATGCCGACGGAAGCATTGCGTCGGATGATGTTGTTGTCGATACGGCGCTCATCAATACGACTCATCGGGCTGGCCGCAAAATCCTCCTGTCATATGGCGGAGCGGGAACCACGCAAACAAATAATTTTGCTACCGTTACGGCGGACTCGGCACTCCGTAAAACATTTATCAATAACATTGTTTCGCAGCTCTCGGCTTCTCATTACGACGGTGCCGATTTGGATTGGGAGGGGCCGTCGACTCTCGCTCAAAAGGCGAATGAAGTTGCTTTTGTCCGGGAGTTGCGTTCCGCATTTCTTGCCGTCGACACGACGTGGCTCATCACGATGGCCATTGGCGCGTCGGATTGGTCCGGGCAATGGCGTGATTTTACGGCGCTTGCACCGTCTGTCGATTGGTTCAACGCCATGGAATACGATTTTCACGGAAGCTGGAGCTCGATTTCCGGACATAACGCTCCGTTGATGCTCGGTACCGATCCCCTCGCAGATCCAGATGCGTACTCAATTGTTCAAAGCATTCAGTACCTCGCCGGAACCCGCGCAATCCCTAAAGACAAACTCGTTCTCGGTCTCCCGTTTTATGGAAAATCATTCGGCACTTCTACACTCTACACGCGGTACTCCGGTGAAGCTGATCTCGCTTACAGCGCCATCATCGACACGCTGAAGAGTGGCTCGTGGACGTACATGTGGGACAGTGCATCGAACGCCCCTTATTACACATCATTGTCTCCCCCCGAGCTTATTACGCTTGACGATTCTGCTTCGATAGCACTGAAATGTCAATACGCGAGGACTGAAGGTTTGGCAGGAGTGATGATCTGGGAAATCAGCCAGGACCTGATAGGTCAGGAACAGCCGCTCATGGATGCCATCGGGGCTCAGATGATAACGACCGGGGTTGCCGTTGAGGCCAGGCCGAAAACGATTCCTGCAGGCTTTGTTCTCTACGACAATTACCCGAATCCATTTAATCCGTCCACGACGATTAAATTCTCCGTACCTTTCGCTTCGAACGTTACCATCAAAGTCTTCGATGTGCTTGGGCGCGAGGTAGCGACGCTGCTCAACGAACGCAGGGCTGCGGGTGCGGGCAGCGTTCGGTTCGATGTTTCGCAGCACGGCATCGCCAGCGGCGTATACTTTTATAGGATTCAGGCTGGGGCTTTCGATCAAACAAAAAAAATGATACTTCTGCAGTAATGCTTTTACCATTCCCTAACATTAGGAATAGTCAATGTCTACCGACAACGAATTGAAACCGCGCCATCCCGGACTCTGGGTGCCGACGCTGTATACCGCCGAGGGGCTGCCGTTCGTTGTCGTCAACGTTGTTTCCGTTTTGATGTACAAAAGTATGGGAAAAACGGACGGCGAGATCGCATTTTTTACCACGCTTGTTGCTTTACCCTGGATGCTGAAACCGTTTTGGGGGCCGGTTCTTGAAATGTTCAAAACAAAAAAGTATTTCGTTGTTGCGACGCAGTTTGCGGGCGGGGTTCTATTTGGATCGCTGGCGCTTACGCTGCAATTGCCCAGTTTTTTTCAATGGTCTCTTGTTCTCTTTGCCATCATCGCATTTAATTTTGCCACGCACGACATCGCCGCCGACGGCGTGTATGTCAATGTTCTTTCGGATAAACAGCAATCGCAATACGTCGGATGGCAGGGGGCATTCTATAACGTCGGTAAAATTCTTTCACAGGGGGTTTTCGTTATAATTGCCGGAAAGCTTGAAATAAGCATTGGCGTAGTTCCGGCGTGGGGTGTGGTGATGGGGATGTTCGCGGCGATTCTTATTCTCTTGAGCCTTTACCATGCACGATTTCTTCCAACGGGAGGCGCATCGGGGAACGTGCAAACAATGAAGGAAGCGTTCGCCACTTTCAAAGATGTCGTGATAACTTTTTTCCAGAAGAAATATATTTGGTGGGGGATTATTTTCTTGGTGCTGTATCGTTTCGCCGAAGGGCAAGCCATAAAAATCGTCCCCCTTTTTATGCGGGCTGCGAGAACCCACGGCGGGCTCGGGCTTTCGACGGAAGAGATCGGCTTGTTGTACGGCTTTTTCCCGCCGCTTGCATTCATCCTCGGCTCCGTGTTGTCGGGATACTTTACCGCAAACAAAGGTTTGCGAAAATCACTCTTCATCCTCTGCTGTTTTTTTAATATCCCGTTTGCCGTCTACACGTTTCTTGCCATCGCCCAGCCTTCGAACTTTTATGTGATCGAATCCGCTGTCGTGTTTGAGTATTTCGGGTATGGCTTCGGGTTTATCGGATTGACGTTGTTTATGATGCAGCAAATCGCCCCGGGAAAATATAAGATGGCGCACTATGCTTTTGCGACAGCACTCATGGCGCTTGGATTCAACATACCGTCGATGCTGAGCGGATTTTTGAGCGACCTTCTCGGTTACAGAGATTTCTTTCTCTGGGTCATCATTGCAACGGTTCCATCATTTATCGCAACGTGGTTTGTTCCATTCCGGGAGATTAAGGAAGCGTGATGATAAAAGAACACATCACGAAATAAGTCTATTCAATCGTACTATGACTATGAGACAAGGAAAAAACGTACTGCATTTATTCTTACTCATCATGTTTGTGTCCGCATCGTGCCCGGGGCAACAGAAAGAAGTTGTCGGGTATTTTCCATCCTGGAACTGGGAGCACAAGAATTCCCTGATGACGTATGATAAGATTCCTTTCAAGAAGCTGACGATCATCGATTATGCGTTTTGGCATCCGCTCCTGGACGGTACCATTGCTGGAATCAATCCCACGGGCGATAGTCTCATTTTGTATGGAAGGATGGGCAAGCCATCGCTTGTCTCGCTTGCGCATGAAAATAAAGTGAAGGTGATGTTATCCATCGGAGGGTGGGAAGACTCCCAAAATTTTCCAGCCGTAGCTTCGACGGAATTACTTCGTACAACATTCGCACATGCGTGTATCGAAGCGATCAGGAAATTCGACTTCGACGGCATCGACATCGATTGGGAATATCCTGGTTATGCGGAGCACAACGGAACGCCGGCCGATTTAGCCAACTCTACAGCATTGCTGGAAATTCTTCGGGATAGTCTGGACGCATACGGAATGCAGAATCACAAAAGAATTCTCCTCTCCGCTGCACTTTCTGCTACTGCGGACCATCTTTCAGGCTATGATGTCGAGAAGTTATCCACGATTCTCGACATGCTGAACGTGATGACGTATGACTACAACGGCTCGTGGTCTCCTCGCAGCGGCCATAATGCCCCCCTGTATGCCTCGACCCCTGCAGACAGCATGCTCAATATTGATGCAACGTTTAAACTCTTCACAGAGCATTTCCATGCCCCGGCTTCAAAAATCAATCTCGGAATTCCTTTCTACGGCCACTCATTTGCGCAGTGCACGGCATTGAACGGAGAGAACCATGGAAGCGACACGACCCTCTTTCCCGGCGGTGATGTGAACTATTACGCCGTTGTTCAATACCTCGGCAAGTATCGTCATTGGGATGAGAAAGCAAAAGTTCCGTATCTCATATTTCCGGAGGCGAAAACGCTTGTGTCGTTCGATGATGCGGAATCAGTCGGCCTCAAGGCCCGGTATGTTCTCGACCATAAAGCGCGTGGTGTTATTATCTGGGAGATCACCGGCGACTATTTGGAGGATGGAAAGACGCCGCTGATGGATGCTCTGTATACGGTTTTTTCTTCTTACCCCGGATCAAAATAAAAGGACCTCAATGCGATACGGATACTTTGATAACGAAAACTTTGAATATGTCATCGAACGGCCCGACGTACCTGTCTCGTGGACGAACTATCTCGGGGTGAAAGATTTGTGCACCGTCATCTCTCACAATGCGGGGGGATATTCTTTCTACAAAACAGCGGAACATCATCGGATCACTCGTTTTCGTCAAAATGGCGTGCCGTTGGATCGTCCCGGACACTATGTTTACATCAGGGATGACGATACGGGCGAGTATTGGTCGGTCTCTTGGCAGCCGGTCGGGAAAGATCTCTCGAAAGCAAAATATCAATGCAGGCATGGACTCTCATACTCGAAATTTATCAGTGAATACAAAGGAGTCCGTGCCGAACAATTGCTCTTCATTCCGATCGCCGACGATGTTGAGCTGTGGGACCTGAAGATAAAGAACAACAACGGGAAGCCGAAGAATCTCAGCGTTTTTTCGTATGTAGAGTTTTCGTTCCATCATATCGAAATCGACAACCAGAATTTGCAAATGTCTTTATATGCCAGCGGCTCGAATTACGGCGACGGCATTATCGAGTATGATTTTTTTTATGAACCGTGGACCTACCATTACTTCACTTCCAATGTCAAGCCGGATACTTATGATTGTGTCCGCGACCGCTTCCTGGGTCCTTATCGGACGGAAACGAACCCCGTCGCGGTTGAGCGGGGGAACTGTAGCGACAGCACTGAACTTGGAGGGAATCACTGCGGTGCGCTCCACAAGAAGCTGACCCTTGCACCCGGAGAGGAGACACGGCTGGTGTTCATGCTGGGGGTTGGCCCTCGTGCAACGGGAAAAAAAATCCGGGAAAAATATTCCAACCTTAAAAATGTCGACGACGCATTCCTCGAACTCGCAACGTATTGGCGGAGGAAGCAATCGATGTTCAAGTGTTCGACTCCGAGCGAGGGGTTGAATACCATGATCAACACGTGGACACTTTTCCAGGCTGAGACGTGCGTTGTCTGGTCGCGGTTCGCCTCGTTTGTTGAAGTCGGCGGACGCACGGGGTTGGGGTACCGCGATACGTCGCAGGACGTGATGGCAGTGCCGCATTCCAATCCCGAAAAAGTAAAAGAACGCATCATACAACTTCTTCACGGACAGGTCAGCAAAGGATACGGGCTTCATCTTTTCGACCCTGAAGTCTTTTCGCCGCAGGAACAAAAACTCCCCGGCGTGAAACTTCCCACCGTCGTCCCGACGCCGGCCCCCGGCGATATCATTCACGGGATGGAAGATGTGTGCTCCGACGATGCGCTGTGGATCATCGCGTCGATCTGCGAGTTTGTGAAGGAGACAGGAGAGGACGGGTTCTTCGACCGCGTTGTTCCTTTTGCGGATGGGGGCGAGGCCACCGTCTATGAACACATGAAGCGTTCACTCGATTTTTCTGCCGAACAAACCGCTGAGAATGGCATTTGCCTCGGCCTTCGCGCCGACTGGAATGATTGTTTGAACCTGGGGGGTGGACAGAGCGCAATGGTCTCCTTTATGCATTATTGGGCGCTGCAGGAGTTCATTGCGGCCGCAGAATATCTCGGCCGACCTGATGACGTGAAAAAATATTCAACGATGGCCGAGCGAGTACGCGAAGCGTGCGAGAGAGAGTTGTGGGATGGAGAATGGTACATTCGCGGCGTCACGAAAAAAGGAATTAAAATCGGAACGGCGAAGAACGAAGAAGGTAAAATATTTTTGGAAAGCAACAGCTGGGCGGTTCTCTCGGGTGCAGCGTCGGCGGAGCGTGGGAAAAAATGCATGGATGCGGTTCACAAATATCTGGCGTCTCCGTACGGTATTCACCTTTGCTGGCCTTCTTACTCAGAGCCGAATGATGATATCGGGTATTTAACACGGGTCTATAAAGGCATCAAGGAAAACGGCGCGATATTCAGCCATCCCAACCCATGGGCGATGATTGCCGAGTGCAAGCTCGGAAGAGGAACGTCGGCGATGAAACTGTATGATGCACTTCTCCCGTACAATCAAAACGACACGATCGAAGTCCGGGAATCCGAACCGTACTCATATTGTCAGTTCATCATGGGAAAAGATCACACCGCATACGGCAGGTCGCGACATCCGTGGTTGACAGGAAGCGCCGGCTGGGCATACACGGCGGCGACAAAATGGATTCTGGGAATTCGTCCGGGTTTCGATGGGCTGATCATAGATCCTTGTATCCCAAAAGACTGGAAAAAATTTGAGGTCTCACGATGCTGGCGCGGAGCGACGTTTAAAATCCGTGTGGAGAACCCACATGGGGTGAGCAAAGGGGTGAAACTGTGCACCCTCAACGGCAGGCCGATTCTGGGAGCGATCGTTCCGCAGAAAGCTGGGTCTTTAAATGAAGTGTCCGTGATTATGGGATAGCACAGTTGCGCGAATTGTTGGAAGATTCACAATGATCATGCGTTGTTAATACTCATTTTTGAAATGCTAAGGGACATCAAAGCCCTACTTGCTGTTTCACAGCCTAAAAAGGAGGAATTCACCATGCTCGTAATCGTAAAAGACAACTATGAACTATTAAGCAAAGAAGCGGCCAGGCTTGTCGCAGACCGACTCCGCAAGAAGCCAAATCTTGTTTTGGGGTTAGCCACAGGGAGCTCGCCGCTCGGTCTCTACAAAGAGCTCATCCGAATGCACAAAGATGAGGGACTGGATTTTTCGAAGGTAACAACTTTCAACCTCGACGAATACGTTGGATTGCCGCCGACGCACGATCAGAGTTATCATTATTTCATGCATGAAAATCTGTTTAAGCACATCAACCTTGACGCACGCCACATCCATGTCCCTCAGGGAATGGCCAAGGATATTGATGTATTTTGTGCCTGGTATGAACAGCGCATTGCCGAATGCGGCGGGATCGATTTGCAAGTTCTGGGCATCGGAGGAAATGGTCATATCGCGTTCAACGAGCCCGGATCATCGCTCGGTTCACGCACCCGCATCAAGACACTCACAGGAACAACCCGTGTGGACAATGCACGGTTCTTCAAATCAAAGGAAGAAGTGCCAAAGTATGCCATCACGATGGGAGTAGGAACAATCATGGACGCAAAAGAGCTCCTGCTCGTGGCAAACAAGACGAACAAATCCGATGCAGTAAAGTCTGCCGTTGAGGGACCGATCACGGCGATGTGTCCGGCTTCAATTATCCAAATGCACCGATCTGCGTTTGTCTTTGTCGACAAAGAGGCAGCGTCGAAATTGACCGGGACATATAATGACACCTGGGAATCGAAAATATTCGACTAAGGCTCATCATCACATGATGTGATGCCATTCTAGCGAGGAGCTTTTAAGCTATGATTAATAGAATATGCATTTTTGAAGATCAATTCTACCGCCACTTGTTACCGCTCGTATATACACGGCCGGTCTATGAGCTCCGTTGCGGGATTCTGACTCTCGGGCAGAAAATCCGTCGCCGGTATCCAAATGTCGAAACGGTTTTCCATGTTCGAAAGTATCTTTCCGAACTTGTCCGTGAGCGAAACCCCGGAATAGAGGTGAACAAAGTTGATGGAAATGGATGCCTCTTTCTTAACGGTCGTCTTTTAGCGGCTAACGATTTGGCAATTCAAATACCTCTCGCGGGGAAAGATGCTTTGTATGTCCAGGGGGATACACTCGTTGCAGCTCGGATCAATGCAGCATTGCCCGAGGGTATGCGCAGTGCACTACCCGAGACAATCATGGCTTCCACGTTTGACGGTCTTCCAAAAACAGAGATCAAGGTGAAACTGATTAATTATCCTTGGGATCTTATCAATAACAATGGCCAAGAGATTGTGTCCGACTTTGCCACGGTCGCAGCTAATCGCGGAGGTGCGGATTCGGGGGACGGTATACGAAGGTGCACATCTCCTGAACCGGGAGAAGATCGTTATCGGTGAGGGATCTAAGGTCAAGCCAGGCGTCGTCCTTGATGCCGAGAACGGTCCAATCGTCATCGGCAATAATGTTACGGTGTTTCCAAACGCGGTGATCGAAGGGCCTGCTTTCGTAGGAGACCGCTCGCTCATCAAGATCGGTGCAAAAATATACGAAAACACCAGCATCGGAGAGGTTTGCAAGGTCGGTGGGGAAGTCGAGGCTTCCATTATACACTCGTACTCGAACAAGCAGCATGACGGTTTTCTTGGGCATGCCTATCTCGGCCAATGGGTCAACCTGGGAGCTGACACAAACAACAGCGACCTTAAAAACAACTATGGCAATGTCAAACTCGTGCTCGACGGCGAAGAAGTCGACAGTGGGTCGATGTTTATGGGGCTCATCATGGGCGACCATTCAAAGAGTTCCATCAATACGATGTTTAATACGGGAACCGTTGTTGGAGTGTCGAGCAATATCTTTGGCAGCGGATTTCCCTCGAAATCAGTGCCGTCTTTTGCCTGGGGAGGGGCAGAGGGAATGGAAACGTACAATCTTGAACGTGCACTCGGAGTCGCCAGGCGTGTCATGGGACGACGAAAAATAGAGCTGTCGAGTTCCGAGGAATCCGTCCTACGCTCGGTTTTTGAATTGACCAAAAAAGATCGGAAAGCTGAAGAGACAAACGCTCGCTAAATGCGCATCCGAAACCAGGTGCCCGCGGCTTAGAAAACTTGGATGACATAATTCATATTTGGAGGAGAACGTCAAATAATGATGAGAGTATATGATGGAAGTTCTTCAGTAGAAAGCATTGAACTGAAGAGAAGCGGCAGAGAATACAGCTATGTGCCGACAGAAAAAATTCAAATCATCGAAGTCGACAACTTCCCTCTGCTGGGGAAATTAGCTGCGTTTCGATTTATAGAGTGGGTTATGAAAAACCCCGGTGGCGTTATTTCTTTGCCGACGGGGAAAACGCCCGAACATTTTATCAAATGGGTGAGCCACATCCTGGAGCGTTGGAAGTCGAAAGAAATTCAGTCGATGTTGGAGGAATACGGAATCGAGGGAGCACGGCAGCCCGATATGAAGGGTCTTTCGTTCGTTCAAATTGACGAATTTTATCCGATGGATTCTCAGCAAGCAAAACAGCTTCAATCATTATGTCCGTAAATATTATATCGATGGATTCGGTCTATCACACGAGAAAGCGTTGTTGATCGACTCGACGTCGTTAGGCATACCTGACGGCAAAACAATGGAGGATATTTTTCCAGACGGTAACGTCGACCTTTCACTTCGGGTACGGCAAACGCGCACTGAGCATGAATCTCTGCAGCGTGATGTCATCAGTCGTGTCGATTGGTTTTGTATGGAGTATGAACGAAAGATCCGTGAGATGGGAGGGATCGGTTTCTTCCTCGGCGGCATCGGGCCGGACGGGCATATCGCATTCAACGTGAGAGGTTCGAGCTTTTATTCGGTGACGCGGCTGACCGGCACAAATTACGAAACTCAGGCTGCCGCCGCAACCGACCTCGGCGGTATCGAGATTTCGCGCAGCCGGCTTGTGATCACTATCGGGCTCGCAACAATTACCTATAACGAAACAGCCACGGCGATCATTATTGCAGCCGGTGATGCGAAAGCATCCATTATCCGTGATGCCGTCGAAGAGCCGAAGGATCCTAAAAACCCTGCCTCCGCTTTGCAGGGTCTTCACCACGCAAAATTTTATTTGACAAAAGGCGCGGCAAGTCTGCTGACCGAACGGCGTTTCATTGATTTCTGTGCTTTGCCGTCGTTCAATGAAGTTCACAGGGATGACGTTGTCATTTCGCTGGCTCTCAAGCAAGGGAAAAGGCTGGATGAACTGACACAAGGGGAGTTTGACTCGGATAGATTTACCCGCGAGTTCCTTCTTCGTTCCAAGGAACGCCCTGCCGGCGTCATCGCCGCAGTCCAAAATTCGCTGCACAAAAAAATTTCGAAAGGGCTCGAGCCGTTGCTGAAGACGACGTTCCTGCACACGGAACCTCACCACGATGACATCACGCTTGGATACCTCTCATACTTGTATCATCTTGTTCGTGACCCGAGCAACGAGCACTACTTTGCCAATATGACATCGGGGTTTAACGCTGTTTCAAATCATTATTACCTTTCGATCGTAAAGAAATTACACCGGCATTTGGAGCCAGCCCTCGTTTGCAGATCTCCTCGCTTCAGGATATTTTGACCCGACAGACCAAGCGAGGCGGGCCGAAGAAGTATACATGTTTCTCGACGGCGTTGCTGCCAAAACTCAGGAGACAAAGGATGAAGCGGAAGCCCGCAGGGTGTGTAGAAATTTTGTAGAAGTGTATGCAGCGAAGGATCTCGACGTCCTCAAACAAAAGGTTGCCGAGCTTGAACGTTATTTTGAACATCAGTACCCTGGTGCGAAAGATCCAAAGGATGTACAAACTCTCAAAGGGATGCTGCGGGAGTGGGAAGTTGAATTGCTCTGGGCATATTTTGGGATAAAACCTTCGTCTATTTTTCCCCTGCGATTAGGATTTTACCGCGGGGATCTCTTTTCCGAAGAGCCCGAAGTACACCGCGATGTTGTGCCGATTTTTGAACTAATTAAAAGAATAAAGCCGAACGTCATCACGGTGGCTTTCGACCCGGAAGGAAGCGGCCCTGACACGCACTACAAAGTTCTGCAGGCGATCGCAGAAGCCGTTCGGTTATATCAACAAGAAAGCGGTGATTCGAATCTCCGGATTTGGGGTTACCGGAATATTTGGTACAGGTTTACACCGTCGGCTGCCGATACGATGGTTCCTGTTTCCTTGAATACGATGTCGTTGCTTCATACATCGTTTATGAATTGTTTCGGGTCGCAAAGCGCCGCGTCGTTCCCAAGTTATGAGCACGACGGCCCTTTTTCGGAACTCGCCCAAAAAATTCAGGTTCAGCAGTATTCGATGGTCAGGACATGCTTGGGCAAGGAATTCTTCCAGCAAAATCCCCACCCCCGGCTTCGCGGTGCGCGTGGAATGATTTTCCTCACAGAAATGTCGCTGCAACAGTTTTACGAGAAAGTTCGGCAGCTTAGAAAAATTACTGAAGCGAAGAGCTAGATATTTTTGAAGTGAGGGTCGGACCAGAATTCAATTCTTTTGGCTGAAGGTTCTGGCAATTTCCATTTGTGCGGAGGGGATGTCGGTTTTGGATGGGGAGACAGCAATTGGTTCCCTGCCGCGATTGGGGAGAACTGTCTCCGTTTTTATTTTCTGAGGGGCAAAGAGCCTTTCCAGTTCCTCTTGTTCAGCGTATTGCATAGTACTGCCAGAAAATCCATCAAAGCGGTGCCTGGCGGGAGATTGCCTATTATTTTTTCCCCACATCTGCTCATGAGGTTGTAAACTCTGACCAAAGATGCTTTTTCTCCGGCATTATTGGTCTTTTTTTCACCTATCGGGCGCTTGCCCTACGTAGCTGTACGCATTCAAAATTTTCTGGAACCTGCATGAAATTCGATTCGGCCTGATTAACGCAGGCACAGATCGCAAAACCTGAAAAGCTATTTCGTTGTATTCAATGAAAAATGGAGTTGAATCGTAACTATCTGCTTAGTACCTTAAAAGCCAGCCTTGATTTTCTAATTCGCGATTGGAATTCATGAAACCTTGTTTCCCGCATTTGACTTTTTAAGTATCCGCATTCGTTTAAATGAAGAGTAAACCACGCTTATTTTCCAGCCTTATCCTTGTGCTGTCCGTTCTTCTTCTTGCGGGTGAAGGATTAGCTCAGGGGGGGCTGTCACAAAAGAGCAAAAAAGAAGCATTGAAAGAAAAGCTCCTTGAGCAAAAGGAACGCGAAAGGATCAAGGCGTCGGGGATTTTTTTCATGTCCGAATGGAAATATAATTACAGTTTTGGCAAGCCAGAAAAGAAGGGAGTCGAAATCTTATCCTTCCGGTATAACTCCGCCGGAAATAAAACAGAGGAAACTATTTATAATCAAAACGACGGAACGATCTTCTCGAAGACCGATTATCGCTACGATCAAGATGGAAATCTTATCGAGGAAGCTGTAACTAAAGGGGATGCCAAGACGAAGACGGTTTACCGCTACGATTCAACCGGGAATAAGAAAGAAATGGTTTCGTACAAACAGGATGGAACCGTCGACAGGAAGGGAATCTATGTCTATGACGATGACAATAACCTGGTTGAGAGTCTGGGATATCTCTCGGATGGACGGTTGTTCTCGAAAGAATTTTATGCATACGACTCCACCGGCAACGCGATCGAACAAAAGAACAGCGTTTCCCGGTTCACGTACGCCTATGATGGCGACGGCAATATGATTGAAATGATAAAATACGGCAGAGATTTCAATAACCTCGATTCTGCAGTCTATAATATCGCCGACAGGATTGCGTTTGTGTATGATAGTTTGGAAAACTTATCGGCTGAATACGTTTACAGGCCGGACAGCACTGTGAAGGCAAAGTCGGCGTTTGAATACGATGCGAAGGGAAATATAACGACGGAAATTGATTATTCGTCCAACGGCCATGTTGACTACAGCGTCACCTATAAATACGATAAAAAGGGAAACGTTGTGGAGGAATCGGGCATTGAGAAAGAGCGTCCGTTTAAAAATGTGTACAAATACGACCGCAAAGGGAATAAGAAGGAATGGATTGTCTTTGATCAGGTGAATGAACCTAAACTTCTCGAAAAGTATATTTACGAAAAATACTCAATGCAGCAGAAAAGTGAAGTTCCGGATACCGGCGTTCAAGCAGCATACATCCAGCCGGATACTTCAGAAGCCCATGTGTTGAACGAAGACCTTTTCCAGTTTTTGGGGTGCCGCATTATCGCTTCCGACGGATCGTATCTCGGATTAGTATGGGCTGATACATCGCATCCTCACTCCATTGTGAATCCTTGGGGACAATACGGATTTGACGGCTCTCCGACAAGTATCTTTAATCCGAATTGTCCGTACGGCGGATTACGGGGAGTGTTCAGTCCGTTCAATAAGAGTTGTCCAAGTCCGCCTTCGTTGTATCGCGAAGGGAAATTTGTGTCGTACCTGAGCGATAATACTTCTTTCAATCCCCGCGTGCCCGCCTCGCGGTTGGTAACGTTTCTCATGCAGCAAGCGAAATCAAAAGAGTAAAGTGTTTTTGTTGGGATATTCGCCGCAGGTTTGCGTTCCCATCAAAAGTTTGGTATCTTTTTAACTATGAGCTTCTTCCGGAGCCGCGGAAGCGTTTTGCAGAAACGATCCGGTGGCTTATGATTCAATGGTTTGCGGTATCGGCGCGTTATCTATCGATATTATCGTTCTCTAACGTTTAACTGTATTGCGTTGATGTTGTCATTGTATTGAGACATTGTATGGACAGGGTACGAACGCGATTTGCTCCAAGCCCGACCGGTTATTTGCATGTCGGGGGGTTGCGGACGGCGTTGTATAACTATTTATTGGCGAAGAAAGAAGGAGGCGCATTTATTCTTCGCATCGAAGACACCGACCAATCGCGTAAAGTAGAGGGAGCGGTGCAAAACATCATCGACACGCTCGCGTGGGCGGGCATCCAGTATGATGAAGGCCCGGGGATCGAGGGCGACTACGGACCGTACATTCAATCACAACGGATCAATCTGTACCAGAAGTATGCGAATCAATTGGTCGAAGAACACAAAGCCTATTATTGCTTTTGTTCGCCCGAGCGGCTCAAAGAGGTACGGGAGAAGCAATCAGCAGCGAAATTGACAACGTCGTACGACCGCCACTGCAGGAATCTTCCCCAAGAAGAGGTGGCGGAAAAATTGAAACGCGGCGGACAGCACGTCATACGGATGAAAGTTCCGCTGGAAGGTGAATTGACTTTTACCGACCTCATCCGGGGCGATGTGACCATCGCACATAAAGTTTTGGACGATCAGGTCATTCTCAAATCCGACGGTTATCCGACGTATCATTTGGCGGTCGTTGTTGACGACCATTTCATGAAAATTACCCATGTTATTCGCGGCGAGGAATGGCTTTCGAGCACGCCGAAACATGTGATCCTGTTCAATCACTTCGGGTGGGAGGTACCCCAGTTCGCTCACCTGCCGTTGTTGCTCAACCCGGATAAGTCGAAATTGAGCAAGCGCCAAGGCGATGTTGCTGTCGAAGATTACCGCCGGAAAGGCTATCTCAAAGAAGCCCTGGTTAACTTTGTCGCGTTTCTTGGATGGAACCCCGGTGGCGAGAGGGAACTCTTCACGCTTGACGAACTGTCGAAAGAATTCTCTCTTGAGCGAGTGGGCAATTCGGGCGCGGTTTTCAATATCGAAAAACTTGATTGGCTTAATTTTGAATATCTTCGCAAGAAAACCGGTGCGGAATTGCTCCAGAGCCTGAGGGACCAGTTGGCTCTATCGGAGTTTGGTGGAAAGCATTTCGAGGACGCGTATTTAATGAGCGTTATCGGCATTATGCGAGAGCGAGTAACCTTTGTGAAAGATTTCGTCGAAAAGAGTCCGTATTTTTTCCAGGCCCCTCTCCAGTACGAGGCAGATGTCGTAAAGAAACGATGGAAGCGGGAGTCGCCGGTTCAGCTAAAAGAGCTGGCCGCAGAGTTCTCCCGGATGCTAGACCCTAAGAAGGAAGACTATGAAGCAGCGCTCCACCGTGTCGCTGCTTCGATGAAGGTTCATAACAGCGATTTGATTCACCCGTTACGTCTTGCTGTATCTGGAATGGGTTCGGGGCCGGGATTATTCGATATTCTTTTCGTCCTCGGAAAAGAAGAGACGATCGCTAGGATTCATTCAGCAATTGAAAGAGTACAATGACAACGTTTGAGACACAAAAAGATTCCAACGACAATAAAACGAACGGCGAAATGCCGGAGCGGAAAAACTTCGTCCGTGAAATCATTGATGGTGACCTGAAAACAAATAAATTTGGAGGCAAGGTACACACCCGGTTCCCTCCCGAACCGAACGGGTACCTTCATATCGGACATGCAAAATCGATTTGCCTCAATTTCGGGCTTGCGAAAGATTACGGCGGCTTTTGTAATTTGCGGTTCGACGACACGAATCCGGCAAAGGAAGAACAAGAATATGTCGAATCGATCAAACAAGACGTGCGGTGGCTGGGATTCGATTGGGAAGATCGGCTGTACTATGCTTCCGATTACTTCGAACAGCTCCACGAATATGCTGTCCGACTGATAAAAAAGGGAAAGGCCTATGTCTGCGACCTCAGCGGTGACGAGATACGGGAATACCGGGGGACATTGACCCAGGCAGGAAAAGAGAGCCCCTACCGTAATCGAACTATTGAAGAAAATCTTGACCTCTTTGCGCGAATGCGCAACGGAGAATTTCCGAACGGATCGCGGACACTTCGTGCAAAGATCGACATGGCATCGCCGAACATTAATATGCGCGACCCGGTCATGTACCGTATTCTTTTCGCGACGCATCACCGCACGGGCGACACATGGTGTATTTATCCGATGTATGACTGGGCGCATGGACAGAGCGATTCGATTGAGGGGATCACTCATTCCATCTGCACACTTGAGTTCGAAAATCATCGCCCGCTCTACGATTGGTTTCTTGATGAGTTAGGACTCCATCATCCGCAGCAAATCGAGTTTGCCCGCTTGAATATGACGTATACCGTCATGAGCAAACGAAAGCTGTTGCAGCTCGTCGACGAAGGTTATGTCAACGGCTGGGACGACCCCCGGATGCCGACCATTTCCGGTCTTCGCCGCCGCGGGTTTACGCCGGAATCTTTGCGGGCGTTTGCTGACCGTGTCGGCGTTGCGCGCAGGGAGAATACTTCCGATGCGTTATGGTTGGAGGATTGTCTCCGCGACGACTTGAACAAGCGCGCCCCCCGCGTGATGGCGGTCCTCCGTCCGCTCAAAGTCGTCATCGAAAATTATCCTGAAGAGACCGTGGAAGAGCTTGATGCAGTGAATAATCCCGAAGATTCTACCATGGGAACAAGAAAAATCCCCTTTTCCAAAGTCATCTACATTGAACACGATGACTTTCGAGAGAATCCGCCGAAAAAATTTTTCCGGCTTTCACCGGGGACTGAAGTCCGTTTGCGGTACGCATATATTATCAAATGCACTGGCGTTGTAAAGGATAAAACAACGGGGGAAGTCGTTGAATTACGATGTTCGTACGACCACGAAACGAAAAGCGGTTCGCCCCAAAGCATGAGGAAGGTGAAGGGGACCATTCATTGGGTCTCCGCTGCCCATGCTGTGGATGCGGAAACCCGCCTGTACGACCGCCTGTTCCTTGATGAATATCCGGACGCGGAGAAATGGAAAGAGTTCATCAATCCGAACTCGCTTGAAATCTTGAAGTCGTGCAAGGTTGAACCGAGCCTTGCAGCGGCCGTTCTGCAGGACCGTTTTCAGTTCGAGCGCCTTGGCTATTTTTGTGTGGACTCCGATTCGAAACCGGGAGCCCTTGTATTTAATCGGGCAGTAACGTTACGGGATACATGGGAAAAGATCAAAAAATCGTGAAGTTGTAGCGGCTCTGTAAATAGTCATCAAGAAAATAGTGTACATGAAAAAACTGGACATCATTCGGCTGCACAATGCCGTGTTTTATGCCTACCACGGCGTCATGTCCGATGAACAAAACCTCGGCGGGAAATTCGAAGTTGATGTCGAACTCCATTGCGACCTGTCGGGGGCAAAAGAAAAAGACAATTTGCTCCAGACGGTGAATTACGAAAAAGTCTATGGCGTCATGAAGCAAACGGTCGTGGGAAAAAAATATTTTCTTATCGAGGCCCTTGCTCATACGATTGCCACGAGTATTTTAAAAGAATTCCCAGAAGTTCAAAAAGCGACGATACGAATACGGAAGCCGGGAGCGGCGGTCCATGGCATCATCGACCATGTAGAAGTTGAAATAGAGTCGGCACGGGATGAACGGGATTAAATGCTTCCATGGAAAATGTTTTTTTGGGAATTGGCTCAAACGTTGGCGATAGGATCTATTTCCTTGCCGAAGCGGTCAAAAAGCTCCGAAAAACTCCATCGACGCGGGTTGTGAAAATCTCCAGCGTGTACGAGACCGAACCCGTTGGAGTGAAGAATCAAGACGATTTTCTTAATGCGGTGGTGTTGGTCCAAACTTCCATCGGAGTATCGGATTTTCATTCGCGAATCAAGGTGATCGAAAAAGAAATCGGACGAGTGGAAAGAAATCGCTGGGGCCCTCGCGAAATTGACATAGATATTTTGTTGTTTGGAGATCGTGTCATCAACGGAACAGCGATGACAATTCCTCATGCCGAAATGGCCAATCGGAGGTTTGTTCTTCAGCCCCTGGCTGAAATCGCACCGGAAATGATTCATCCGTTAAGTTATAAAACTGTGAAGGTTTTGCTCGCCGAGTGCAAGGATTCAAATAGCGTCGACCGTTCGGCGCAGCTGACTCAATCGTTTTTCACAACCCTGCAGGAGTAATTGTGCCGGTTCACCAGGCGGACGTTCGCTATATTGCGATAGAAGGAGTCATCGGAGCGGGAAAAACCTCGCTGGCAAGAATGGTTTCGGAGCGGCTCGACGCCCGGCTTGTGCTCGAGCAATTCGAAGAAAATCCGTTCCTTGAGCGCTTCTATGAAGATTCCGACCATTATGCTTTCCAGACGCAAATTTTCTTTTTACTGAGCCGGTACAAACAGCAGCAGGATTTGTTTCAAGCAGACCTTTTTCACAATGCATTGGTCACCGATTATATTTTCGAGAAGGATAAGATTTTTGCGTACCTCAATTTGCACGACGATGAATTGCGGCTTTATGAGACGCTTGTCGGATCGATAGAAAAGAATATTCCGGTTCCGGATCTCGTTGTCTACCTGCAATCGAGCGTTGAGCGATTGATGCTGAACATCAGGGACCGCGGGAGAAAGTATGAGGAAAATATCGCCGAAGAGTACATTAAGGACTTAAATGAGGCCTATAATTATTTTTTCTTCCGCTATAAAAGCGCTCCGTTGCTCATTGTAAATTCCACTGAAATTGATTTTGTGAACGACAAAAACGACTTCGAAGAGCTTTACAACGAGATTCTTCGCCCCAATCGCGCCGCTGTCGAATATTACAACCCGCGCTCGAAGAAAGTGTAAACGTCATGCTTCGGCTCATTGTCTGGATAATTTGCATTTATATTCTTGCGAAGATCATAGGGCTGGTCTTGCAGTTGTTCAGGCCTTTTTTTGATGCTCCGCGCAAACCGCAACCGACCGTCCGCATGAAAGAGACAAAACAGCAATTCGATAATGTGCAGGATGCAGATTTCGAAGATATTACCGACAAGAAGTAATCCATTGACTATGCCATCGTTCAATGCGACCTCTTGAAGTGACCCTCAAGCGGCTTCTTTTCCGCCTCATCAACGCCTTCCGTTCCGGGACGCGGTATGCAGTTTCTCAACTTCCCGACGACTCCTTCAATCGTATTCTGATCGTTCGTCAGCACGACCAACTGGGCGATTTGTTGATTGCCACGCCCGCTCTTCGCGCGCTGCGCAGGAAATTCCCGCATGCGTTTATTGCGATCGTCGTTCGTGAGTATACTGCACCCGTTGTTGGACATAATCCGTATATCGACGAAGTCATCGTGTTTTATGAAAAACTGTGGCGATGGAATGTTCGTAAATTTATTTTATTCTGGAAAATGCTACGGGATGATTTCGGTTGTGTCATTGTCCTTAATACGATTTCCCGCTCGCTCTCGTCCGACATCATCGCTCTCTTGAGCGGAGCGAAATACATTGTGGGCCCTGACCATCTTCTCCTCGATCCGTCACTTCCTGAGAAGATTTATAATGTCCCTGTCCGCTGCTCTTCTGCGCAAAAGCACGAAATCCAGCGGAACCTCGACATTGTTCGTGCACTGGGTGCCGATGAGAACGATTTCGAATACGATCTTGTTTTAAGTGATGCAGAGGTGAATGAAGCAGAACGAATTTATCACGCATTGGGAATTGCTTCCCACAAAACGGCCGTGGGGGTGCATTTTGGCGCTTTGAACCCGTCGAAGTGTTTTCCACTCGACAAACTTGTCGCCATCATTGATTGGATGATCGAAAAGTTTAGCGTCGAAGTTGTTCTGATCATCAGCCCGAGAGAAATCGAACGCAGAGAAATCATACTTTCAACCTCTCATCACAAACTGCATTCGGCTCCCGTTATGCCTCTGCGAATTATGGCTGCTTTTTTGAGGCATATGAACTTACTCCTGTGCAACGATACGGGAACCCTCCATATTGCAGCATCACAGAGAGTGCCGACGGTTTCTTTCCATTCATTAAGCGACCCTGCGATTTGGAAACCGCCGCATCCCAGGCACATTGCAGTCCGGGCTAACGATTCGCTCATTACGTCGATCACGATCGAACAAGTTCAAACAGCGGTCGATACAGCCATGAAAAAATACGTTAGAAAGCCCCAGTCTTGACTATGGCAAACGTGGTTATTAAGTTTGAAAGAAAATGATCAGAATAAATGAAAAGAGTGTATCGTCCGCAGTCGAAGTCCCTCTCGACCTTGAATCGGAGATTCTTCGGCTAAAAAAGGAATTGAACGCCGTTATTCTTGCCCATTACTACCAGGAGTCCGAGATTCAAGACCTCGCGGATTACGTGGGCGACAGCCTTGAGTTGGCGCGACGGGCCGCCGCAACCGATGCAGATGTCATCGTTTTTGCGGGAGTACATTTTATGGCAGAAACGGCAAAGATCCTCAATCCGCATAAATTGGTTTTGCTGCCTGACCTTGAGGCCGGTTGTTCGCTCGCTGAGGGGTGTCCTGCGCCCGATTTCAAAAAATTTCGGGAGATGCATCCGGACCATGTTGCAATCACCTATATTAACTGCTCTGCAGACGTGAAAGCGCTCAGCGACATCATTTGCACTTCGAGCAGCGCGGAGAAAATCATTAATCAAATTCCGAAAGACAAACCAATTTTGTTTTCGCCGGATAAAAACCTTGGAGCATATCTGGCGAAGAAAACAGGGCGCCAAATGCTGTTGTGGAACGGAAGCTGCATCGTCCATGAAACCTTCAGCGAGAAAAAGATCATCGGTTTGCAGATGGAACATCCCGATGCAAAACTCATTGCGCATCCCGAATGCGAAGCGCCTCTTCTGGCGCGCGCGGATTACATCGGTTCGACGAGCGCCTTGCTGAAATACGTTCAGTCAAGCCCCGCTAAGAAATTTATTGTTGCCACTGAAGTCGGCATCATTCATCAAATGCAAAAGAGCGCTCCGGAGAAGGAGTTCATTCCAGCACCTCCCGATGCCAACTGCGCTTGCAACGAATGCCCGCACATGAAGCGGAATACGATGGAAAAACTGTATCTCTGCATGAAGAACAAATCGCCCGAAATAACGATGCCGCCGGAATTGATCCGACGCGCGCTGGTGCCGATCCAGCGGATGATGGAGATGAGCTAGTCAGTTATCTGTCATCAGGTAGGCAGTAAACAGAAGAAATCCCGCACATAAGCGGGATTTCGCGTTTGTGGATGTGCGCTAAGTTTTGTATATTTTTGCGTAATTTTTTGAAAGGATGCGGACTTCTCATGAGTTCTCGAATATATGTTGAAAATCTTTCTCATTGTGTCGGTGAAACGGTAACCATTTCCGGCTGGGTCTATACCAAACGATCCAGCGGAAAAATAAGATTCATTGTTATTCGCGACGGTACCGGATTGATGCAGGCCGTTATCGTCAAGTCGAACGTTAGTGAAGAGGTTTTTAATCGTTTCGATGAATTGACCCAGGAATCTTCTCTCCGCGTGACAGGAAAAATCCGCAAAGAGGACCGCGCACCCGGCGGATACGAGATGGACGTTTCGGGCCTTGAAATTATTTCCATCGCAAAAGAGTACCCGATCACACCGAAGGAACATGGCGTTGAGTTCCTGATGGACCGCCGGCATTTGTGGCTTCGATCCGAACGGCAGCATGCGATCTTGCGCGTTCGGCATGAAATTATTCGTTCGATACGGGAATTTTTTGACAGCCGTGGCTTTCTTCTCCTCGACGCGCCGATTTTTACTCCGGCTGCGTGCGAGGGAACGAGCACGCTTTTCGAGACAGATTATTTCGATCTCGGCAAAGCGTACCTTACGCAATCCGGACAACTCTACGGCGAAGCGGGAGCGATGTCCTTTGGAAAGGTCTACGTGTTCGGTCCAACATTCCGGGCGGAAAAATCTAAAACACGCAGACACCTTGCTGAATTTTGGATGGTTGAGCCGGAAGTCGCCTTTAATGACCTAAACGACGACATGGATCTCGCGGAAGAATTCCTCGAGCACATCGTAACAAACGTTTTGAAAAATCGTATGCCCGAACTGAAAACGCTCGAGCGCAATACGAAGTTTTTAGAAAATGTTAAACGCCCTCTGCCGAGGATTACCTACGACGAGGCGGTCGATATCCTCCACAAGAAAGGGATCGCCTTTGAATGGGGAAATGATCTCGGTGGAACGGACGAGACCACGATCTCAGAGCAATTTGACCGGCCCGTAATGGTGCATCGCTATCCGTCTCAGGTGAAAGCCTTCTATATGAAACGCGACCCGGAGAACGATAAGCTCGCCCTTGCCGTCGATGTCTTGGCTCCCGAAGGGTACGGAGAAATCATCGGAGGCAGCCAGCGTGAGGATGATTATGATACGCTTGTGGCCCGGTTGAAGGAACACAATCTTCCGCAGTCTGCGTTTGAATGGTATCTCGATTTGCGCCGCTACGGTTCCGTCCCGCATGCCGGCTTTGGACTCGGGGTCGAGCGTACAGTCTCATGGATCTGCGGATTGGACCATGTGCGGGAAACTATACCGTTCGCAAGAATGATTTATCGGTTGACACCATAAGCGATTCCTCATTAACCTTTATCTATGATCAAAGCAGAAAACCTTCGAAAGCAATATGCGAACGTCATCGCCGTTGATGACGTGTCCCTGCAGGTGGAGCCGGGAAAAATTTTTGGGCTTATCGGCCCGAATGGAGCAGGGAAGACCACCACCATTCGAATGATCCTCAATATCATTACACCCGATAAAGGCTCGGTGACCTTCGACGGTGCTCCGTTTGACCGCAATATCCAGAACCGGATAGGATATTTGCCTGAAGAAAGGGGATTGTATAAGAAGAACAAGTTATTGGATACTATATTATACTTCGCCGGGTTGCGCGGAATGGACGGTGCGGGCACTAAACAAAAAGCTCTCCAATGGCTTCGTCGCTTTAACCTTGAAGCATATGCAAAAAGAAAAGTTGAAGAACTTTCCAAGGGAAACCAGCAGAAAGCGCAGTTCATCATATCAATCCTTCACGACCCACAGTACATTGTGCTGGACGAACCGTTTTCCGGCCTCGACCCGGTGAACCAGATCGTGTTGAAAGATATTCTGCAGGAGTTGAAGCAGCAGGGGAAGGCGATTATCTTTTCCACCCATCAAATGGATTCTGCGGAGAAGTTATGCGACGAGATTTGCCTCATCAATCGGGGAAAGATCGTTCTTGAGGGAGGCATAAAAGAGGTGAAGCAGAAATTCGGGAAGAATTCCGTCCATGTCGGGTTTGTCGGTGATGGGTCGTTCATTTCGGCTCTGCCGCAAGTGAAGAATGCGACGGTTTACGAGAATTATGCTGAGCTGCAATTAAACGGAGCCGTTTCATCCCGAGAACTACTTTCTTCGATCTCATCGAAAGTAGAAATCAGAAAATTCGAATTTGTGGAGCCGTCGCTGAATTCAATTTTTCTCGACGTTGTAGGACTGCCGGAAGAATCTAAAGAGCGGTTTGAAACCGCCCCGGCTGTTGTCAAGGCAAAAACCGTTGCCGGCGACATGCGAGTGCGAAGGCAATTGCTCACGTTCGTCTTTGCGCTCGTCGCAACATTGGTTCTGGCGGTTATCACGTTAAAAAAGGGGGAGCCGTCGTGGAATGTGTCGTTAGTTCTTCTCGCAGCTTCGATGTATTCTTTCTTTAAATACATGAAGATACGAAAAGTTGTCACGGCTGAAGTGCAGATGTCGGGAGAGGGGGCTACGGATGGAAAATAAATCGCTCCGGGTCGCCAAATGGGAATTTTTGGAACGGGTGAAGACGAAAGCATTTATTATCGGCTTGTTTATGATGCCGACGATCATCGGTGTGTTTACGGTCATTCCGAATTTACTCGCGTCGAAAGCCGATGAGAAGATGCGAACGATTGGCGTTATTGATGAAACGGATTCGCTTTTACCCTATCTCAGTGCGCGTATTGCGAAATTTAAGCTTCCTGACAGCTCTGCAAATTATCAGCTTGTGAAGATTACGGACGACGACCGTTCGCGCGACCACCTTAAGATTCTCGCTACAGCGAAGATCCTTGACAACGAGATCGAGGGATACTTTCTTTTGCCGGTCGATGTGATGGAAAAAGGAAGGATAGAATATCGGTCTGAAAACGTCGGCAACATAAGAGACCAAGAGCGGTTTTCGAAGGTCCTCGAAGATGTCATCATTGAGCGGCGGCTTGAAGCTAAGGGGTATAATTCAAAAGCGATTCGGGACCTCACGACCGATGTCGACGTCAAAACCATCAAAGTGTCGTCGAAAGGGGAAGAAAAGGAGTCCGGTTTCCTCGAGACGTTTTTCACGGGATATATTTTTATCATGATGCTGTTCATGCTGGTGATGACAAGCGGACAGATGTTGATACGAAGCCTTATCGAAGAGAAGTCGAACCGGATTGTTGAAGTGCTGATGTCCTCATGCTCTTCGCGAGAATTACTTGTCGGGAAAATATTAGGACTTTCCCTTCTTGGTTTGACCACCATTTCATTCTGGCTCTTGATCTTGGTCGGCGTGAATTTTTCGATGCCGACGCCGTTCGTTTCATTTGATCACATTGCGCTTTTACTCGTGTACTTTGTCCTTGGCTACCTGTTGTACGTGGCAATTTTTATCACTGCGGGGGCTCCCGTCTCAACCGAGCAGGAAGCTCAGCAAATGACTGCGTACGTGACGATCCTCGTCATGTTTCCGATCGCGCTGGCAATTCCGGCGATGCAAAACCCGGATTCGATGATGGTAAAAGTTTTATCGCAGATTCCGCTGTTGACGCCGACGATGATGGCGCTTCGATTGTCAATCCAGGCACCCGATCTTTGGGAGATTGCACTTTCGCTTGTTACATTGTCTGCTTCGATCGTCGGAATGATGTGGATTGCAGCAAAAGTATTTCGGATCGGCATTTTGCTCACCGGCAAACGCCCAAATTTGAAAGAAATGTACCGCTGGATTACAACGAATGTATAAACTCACGGAGGTGACGGTGAAAGCTACCCTGTTCTGCCTGCTGTTGCTTTTCATTTTTGCGCCCTCACGCTCATTCTCACAGGTCGGTGTTCAAGGGAACCAGCAGGCAGAGAACCTTGGCAGGGATGTTTACGGTCTCGGTCTCTCAGTGGGTCCTGCTTCGGGAATAGGGATAAGTTTTCGGAACCACCTCCCCTCAAAAATATCTTACCAAATCGTCGGGGGTATCATCAAGTCCGGGGGAAACACCTCGGCGTCGATTGGCGCCGAGTTTCAATATGACCTCGTCCGTGAAAGGTCAACGCGCCTGTTTTTCGGTCCTTCGACGAGCTACTTTTACAGCGGGTCAAGCAGTAATACCTTTGCCGGTCCTTTTCGTTTGGGAATCGGTATCGGGGGTGAACTCAATGTGCAATCCGCCGTCAATATTTCGCTTGAAGGCGCTTTCGTCTACTTTTCCAACGGCGATATAGCTCCCATGCCTCAAATTGCCTGCCACTATTATTTTTATTGACCCTGATCGTAGTTTGAACTTTGCCCTCCCTCGATGTGTTCAATGATTGAAGAACAATCAAAAAGGACGCCTTGCATGGGACTTTTTCGATCCAAAGCCGTAGATTCAAACGAACTAAACTATTTCAACAAGCCGAAGCATCCTCCCGGTCAGTACACTACCGAAAAATTTCCGGTGCTCACCTATGGAGTTACCCCTAAAATTTCGATTGAGGATTGGAGATTAAAAGTATGGGGAGGGGTGGAAGAAATTGTCACGTTCTCGTGGGATGACTTTATGAAGCTGCCGCAGAGGAAATTGAAAGCAGATTTTCATTGTGTGACGGCATGGAGCCGGTACGATGATGAATGGGAAGGGGTCATGTTTTCGGATTTACTCAAAACGCTGAAAGTAAAACCCGGAGCAAAATACGTAATGCAGCATGCGTACGGCGGCTATACAACTAACCTGCCGTTGGAATGGATGCTGAACGAAAATGTGATTTTCGTCCATACCCTGAACGCCAAGCCGCTTGAGCGCGACCATGGCGGCCCGATGCGCGTCCTTACTCCACGCCGTTATGCATGGAAAGGCGCCAAGTGGGTGAACGGCTTGGAATTCATGCTTGCCGACCGTCCAGGTTTCTGGGAGCAAAACGGATACAGCAACACTGCCGATCCATGGAAAGAGGAAAGGATGGGGTGAAGATGTTTCCATCGGAGGCATTTTCCCCCTATAGGGGGTGGGGTCGATGAATTGTTTATCTCGTTCCGCACTTTCCCGCCGGAGCGGGAAAGTGCAGGAATGCATGAAGAATTCTAAACCAAACGAAGATCGTGAAGAATTTTTTTGAGCAGTTTCTTATTTTTTGCACCCATCGGAACCATCGGCAGCCGATAGACTTCATTGATCATCCCCATCATCGCAAGCGATGCTTTTACAGGAATTGGGTTTGTCTCAATAAAGTTGGCGTTCATCAGAGGTAAAAGTTTATTGTGCAGCTGCAGCGCTTTTTTCCAATTTCCCGATAATCCTGCCCGTACCATATCCGAAAAATCTTTCGGCAGCTGATTTGCCACAACAGAAATGCATCCATCGCCCCCGACCGACAATATCGGCAGCGTAATCGCATCGTCTCCGGAGAGGAGCGAAAAATGCTTCGGCCTGTTGCGCGCAATTTCCATGATCTGTGCGATGTTTCCGGAAGCCTCTTTCACGGCCATGATGGACGGAATTTCTTCTGCCATCCGCAAGGTCGTTGAAGCTGCAATATTTCCGCCGGTCCGGCCAGGTACGTTGTAGACGATCAATGGGATGTCAACTGCCTCGGCAATCGCTCTGTAATGTTGAAAATAACCCTCCTGCGTCGGCTTGTTGTAATAGGGAGCGACGAGAATTGCGGCGTCCGCTCCGAGATCCTTCGCCAGGTGAGTTAATTCGATTGCTCTTTTGGTGTAGTTGCTTCCGCTTCCCGCAAACACTTTTATCCTGCCGCGCGAGCGCTCAATAACGATTTCCAGGATTCGGCGATGTTCATCGGAAGAGATACTGGGACTTTCCCCGGTGGTGCCGATGGGGATAATGGCTTCAACCCCTCCGGCAATCTGATAGTCGACTAACTTTCGGAGTGTTACTTCGTCAATAGTTCCGTCTTTTTTGAACGGGGTGACGAGTGCAGTTCCGGTTCCGCGAAATTTTTTTGGACGTGCCATAACTATGCTATGTTTTACAGGTTGGATGTGTTTTGGGGATGTGAGTACAACCGTGATTCATGATGTGGCGATGTTTTCGAAAAGTGTTTCCTGGGGCAAAGGCTCAAAGAATTCCTTATGGAGCCGCTGTACGGCTTCGACCACGTGATGGTTATCGATAACGAGGCTGATGTTCAGTTCCGAGGCTCCTTGGGAAATCATCATGACATCGATGTCGCCGAGCGACCGAAAAATTCTGTCGGCAACTCCTACGGTGGAATGAAGGCGCTCTCCGATAATACTGATAATGGCTTTATCTCTGAAAACGACGACATCGGAGAACTGCTCAAGTTCCGGGACGATCGCATCCAGCAATTCGGTGTTGCTAATCGTCATCGAGGCGGATGCGACCGAGGTGTTCACCAAATCGACGGAGGTATGGTATCGATCGAATACTTCAAGAATGGATTCCATAAATCGATTTGCAGAAAGGAAGCGTGTCGCCTGGATATTGACGACGGTAATTCCTTTCTTGTTTGCAATCGATTTCACCGAGACGTTTGATTGGGGAGGATTTGCAACCACGCGAGTCCCTGTCGAATTCGGCCGACGTGAATTCAACACGACGACAGGAATATTCTTTTGAACTGCTGGGCGAATCGTGCTGGGATGTAATACCTTTGCTCCGAAGTAGGCCAGCTCCGAGGCTTCTTTGTATGAGATCGTTTTTAATTTCTTGGCCATTGGAGTGATCTGCGGGTCGGCAGTAAGGATGCCGTCAACGTCCGTCCAAATTTGGATTTCTTCTGCATTTAATGCCGCCCCGATAATCGCGGCGGAATAGTCCGACCCCCCGCGGCCAAGCGTGGTCGTAATTTTCCTCGTTGTTGCACCGATGAAGCCTTGAGTGACGACAATTGTGTTTTCATTCAGATGCGGACCAATGACTTTGTTTGCTCTTTCGTCGATTTCTTTGAAGAGCGGAGTTGCGTTCCCATAATGGTCGTTGGTCACCATGAAAGTGCGCGCATCAAGCCACACAACGGGGCATTTCTTTGCCTTCATCGCTTCTGAAAAAATCAACGAAGACATCAGTTCGCCCATTGACGCTATGGTATCAAGCGATCGTTTTGTGAGTTCGCCGAGGATGGCAATGCTCTGGGAGAGGTTCTTGAGTTCTTCGAAACGATTGCGTAATTGGAAGATGAGTTGTTGTACCGACGAACGAGAGTCGATAAGATTTTCTGCGATAAGAACGTGTCGTTCAAGCAGATTGTTTAAAAGGAGAGTCGCTTCGTCGAGAGTGTTCAGCGACGGACAATTCGGCCGATTTTAAAAGGGCATCTGTAGCGCCAGCGATGGCGGAGAGGACTACAACCGGGTGCTGTTTTTGTTGTCGTGCAACGAGGGCGATAGCATTGTCAATAGCGCGGGCATCTTCTACGGACGTCCCGCCAAATTTCATGACGATCATATATTAACATTGTACTGCGTTGCTGAAAATCACATACCAATTGATGCTAATATACAGTTCTTTTCGTCGCAAATCAATCTATGAAGCTCACGGGTAGTGCTAAAGTTTGAAGGTCATTGCGAGCGGAGCGAAGCAATCTCCCCAAGTAAACGGGGATTGCTTCGGCAAAGAGCGCCTCGCAATGACTTCTTCTTTAGAAAAGAACCCAAACTGTAACGCTACATGGTCACGTTTGATATTCAACGGTATGAATTGTATTTTCAAAGCACTGAGTACGCAATAGTTCATTGTTTCGATAAAGGCATGCAGTGACGAAAGAACAAGCTGTCATCCGCAATATCCAATTACTTGAACTCCATCTCGGTGTTCCGCATCAAAAAAAGAAGCGGACCGACCCGCTTGCGATGTTGATAGGAACATTGCTCTCGCAAAACACGAATGACCGGAACAGCCACCGGGCGTATCTTGAGCTACGCAGGAGGTTCCCGACGTGGAAGAAAGTTGCGGAGGCTCCGGTTGGAGCCATTGCCTCGGCCATTAGAGTCGGAGGGATGAAGAATCAGAAGAGCAGCCGCATCAAAGCCCTGCTTCGATCGGTACGCAAGGATTACGGATCGTACCGTCTCCGGGGGATTGAGAAAATGAATAACGACAAAGTCATTTCAACGCTCACAGCCTTTCACGGGATCGGGTTTAAGACTGCTGCTTGCGTGCTCTTGTTTTCGCTGCGTCGAGAGATCTTTCCAGTTGACACGCATATTCATAGAATCTGTAACCGACTCGGCTTGGTTAAGACGAAAACCCCCGATCAAACGTTTGAAGCGATGAGGCCGATTGTCCCGAGGGGAAAATCATATTCGTTTCACACCAACCTCATCCGGTTTGGACGAACAGTATGCCTCGCACAGCGTCCACGCTGCGGCCAGTGTCCTCTTTATGATGGATGTGTTTTTCCCGAGAAAGAAAAATTTGCGTCGAACAAAAACTCGCCTTCTTCGCGCCGAAACCCAAACTTCATGCTTTTGGATGAAATCTGACTGAAGCCCCTCTTCGTTGACATCCCCTGTGAAATTTCGTATTTTTGATCCACTTATTCTTGTCAATCAACCACTTTAACATCCTTTTGCGTTTAGATAACATCAATCGGATTCTTGTCATCAAGCTTCGAGCAATCGGAGATGTTTTGCTCTCGACACCGGTTGTTCAGAATTTGCACGACCATTTTCCTCTTGCGCAAATTGATTTTTTGAGCGATAAATTTGCCGCCGAAGTCGTCATCGGCAATCCCTGGTGTGTCGAACGTCCTCACGTTCGACCGGAAGAGTGATTCGAGCCTTGGAATAATTCGACAAGTCCGGGAGAAGAAATATGATCTGATTATCGATCTATTTTCTAATCCACGGTCAGCAATTATTACAGGACTAAGCGGTGCTCGATTCCGGGCAGGATTCCCGTTTCGATGGCGAAAATATATGTATAACATTATTATTCCGCCCCGTGCCGGCAACATTCACAATATCGACTTCAATTTAGATGCCTTGCGCAAGCTTGACATTCCCGTGCTTCATTTCCAGCCATATTTTCCGCTCGACGAAAAGGCAAAACTCTTTGCAGCGGAATGGTTTCACCGAGAAAATCTCGATGGCAAACCGGTTGTTGGGTTGAACCCGAGCGGCGGGTGGTATACAAAACGATGGGGGCTTGAACATTATGCGCGTCTCGGCGATCTCGTCAGCCAGCGCTATGACGCTTCGATTATCTTGTTATGGGGGCCCGGTGAAGAAGAGGACGCTCGTTTTATTCAACAGCGAATGAAGCTGCCGGCGCGTGTCATTCCAAAAACATCGCTTTCCCAACTCGGCGCGATCATTCATCGGTGTGCGTTTATTGTCAGCAACGATTCCGGTCCGATGCATATTGCGGCATCATTAGGCATTCCAACTCTTGGAATTTTCGGTCCGACTAATCCACTGCAGCAAGGTCCTTATGGGGATAACCATCGCTGGGTGAGAAACGAGGGGCTTGATTGCCTTGAATGCAGCCTCACTGCGTGCCCTATAGGAAATATTTGCATGACGCAATTAGCAGTAGAACGCGTTATGGATGCGTTTGACCTCCTCGTCGCCAACTCTGAAAAGAAAATGCAGCCAGCACCCATTCACTCAAAAAAGATATGAAGAAAAAATCAACGCGAAAAAAACATCAGACCAAAATAGTCAATTCCGGATTGCAAACGATTTACCGGCTATAAACCTTGTTTTCCCGGCTCAATGTGCTACTCAGAATGTGCCGACCCGAATCCGACCGGAACAAAGATTCTTATCATCAATCTTGATGCAATGGGAGCGGTGCTGCAAACGACGGCGATGCTTCCGTCCATCAAAAGGAAATACCCGCGCAGCCACATTTCATGGATCACGTTGAGGAACGCGGTCGGCCTTCTCGAGAACAATCCGTATATCGACGCGGCTTATGTATGGGAGCCGGAAAGCTGGCTTATCCTTCAGAGTATTGAATTCGACATTGTTTACAGCACTGACAAATCGATGAGGTCCTGCGCGTTTTGCGGCACCCTCAACGCAAAGGAGAAGATCGGCTTTGGATTGAACAAGGACGGGAAAATCATTCCACTGAACAAGGAAGCGGATTACAGCTATCTTCTCGGCCTTGATGATAATCTCAAATTCAGGGTGAACAAAAAATACGGCACGGAAATCCTGCAGGAAGCGATGAAGCTCACGTTTCGGCGCGATGCGTACACACTGCACCTTTCTGATGAAGAGAAACAATACTGTGAACAGTATTCGAAAGAAGCAGGATTGGCAGGCAACAACATGGTCGTCGGGTTTAATACTGGTTGTTCTTATTTATACCCGAACAAAAAAATGACAATTGACCAGCACGTTACGCTTATCGAAAAACTATCGGCGCTGAGTGGAATCAAGCTCGTTTTGCTTGGAGGTCCGGAAGATACGGAGCGCAACGCCGAAATTGCGAGGCGCGTTGGGAAAAAAGTCGTCAACACTCCAACCACAGAGGGGGTGAGGCGGGGAATTTGTTATGAAAATATCTGCGACGTTATTATTACCGGTGATTCATTCGGCATGCACGTCGCAATCGGGTTAAAGAAATATGTTATTGCATGGTTTGGATTGAGTTGCTGGAGTGAGATCGATTTATATGACCGGGGCGTGAAACTTATTCCGGAAGGGCTGCAATGCGCACCGTGCTGGAAAAAAGCTTGTCCCTATGATCTTGAGTGCCTCCAGATGATCGATCTGGAAGGGATTATCCGCGCAGTGGAAAACTTCTCAAAAGAAAGGCTCGCCGTAAAAAAATTACACGCTACTCTTTAACTCCTTTTTCTTTAAGGTAATCGCTAAACTGTTTCTTTTCGTACTGATCCTCCGCAATAAATGAGAGGATAAGACGAAACATGGAGGCTTCTGCATACCCAGGGAGCAAGGTGATCGGCTCGCTGTCCTCACGCATGAAGAGAGTGGCAGGATACCCTTTTACTCCGAATGCCGCCGCAAGCTGGCCGGGCGAGTACTCCTGACCTTTATAATGAACCTTTCCGTTTCCCTCGGCATTCATTTTTATAATCACAAAATTTTTAGAGAGATAGTCCTTAACTTCAGGGTCCGTATACACCTCTTTGTCCATCTTGGCGCACCATCCGCACCACTCGGTGTACACATCCACCAACACTTTTTTGTGGCTGGATTTTGCTTTCTCCATGCCTGCATCAAAGGAATTCCATTGGATGGTCGTTAAAGAATCTTTCGACTGAGCATTGAGCGTTCCGTTTGCCAGCGCGGCGGCGACAGCAAAAGCGATAGCGACATATTTCATGTACTCTCCACGAATATTATTAAAGTATTGAACAGCCGCAGGGGAAGAGTCGTTCCATCAAATGAAGTTAAGAGATTTGCTTTTCGCGTAAGATTGCTTCAACGCGTTCAGTCACCAGTGGAATCTCAATATCCTCCAGGGGACATATTTTTGGATCCCCGGGGCAGCGTGTTTGACAATAATCAGGTTTTGGCAAGATGACTTCCGAGCGATTTCCGAGTGGACCCCACAGTTGCGGTGAACATGCGGTTAACGGGCAAAAGAGAGAAACGGTAGGTATACCGAGCGCCGCCGCAATATGCATCGAGCCTGTAGACGAAGAGACGAGAACATCAAGCTGCGAGATGCTGGCCATGTGGTCTCTCAGTTGCTGCATGAGGATCACAGCACCGCTCTGTTCGAGAGGCTCAAAGATTGCACGCTGCTGGATTTCATGCGGACCCAGATTAATAACAATGCTGAACCGTAATAGCAAGCGTTCGATCAGCTGAAAATATTTCTCAGGCTTCCAATTCGGCGAAGAGCTGCGTGATATCGGATTGACACCGATAACCGGCTTGTTAAATAAAATTCCTACCGAGGAAAAATGAGCGTGCGCCCTTGCTCGCTCCTCTTTAGTAACAAACACTTCGGGTTTCGTATCCCGTGATGTCGCGCCAATGCTGAATCCTAAGTCGAGCATATAATCGGCTTCATGGCGAAGCGGTATATATTTATGGCGGCTGACGCTCTTCGTGAACGTGAGCATCTGATATAATTTTTTTCCGACGCCGATGCGTTTCGGTATTCCGGCGAGGAACATCATCCATGCATGCCGTTCACGCGGAAAAGGCATCAGTCCGATAGTGAAGCTATACTTTCGCAGTTGTCCGACCTGATTCCAAAATCTTTTTTTTCCTGCATTGGCGCTTTCAGGGTCATCCGTCAATATTGCATTAATGTGAGGATTGTTTTCCAGCAACGCAACATTAGAAGGATGGACCATCACGGCAATGTATGACTGCGGAAACGCCTTGCGGATTGACCTGATAAGCGGAGTTGTCAAAACGACGTCGCCGATGCGGTCCGGTCTAATAATAAGAATTCGATGATCTTTCACGAATGCAGGCTTAAAGTATTCTTTTGTATACGGCCAAGGTTTTTTCCGCGACTTTGCTCCACAAAAACTCTTCTTTGATATGATGCATTAATCGATCGGTTCGGTTCTCGTTGAGTGCGGCAAGGATTCCATCGCGGATCGAGCCGACTGAATGCGGGTCGACGTAATGTGCCATTTCCCCAAAATACTCCCGGGTTCCGCCATGTGGAGTGATAACGATCTTCGAGCCGGCAAGTGCAGCTTCGAGAGCTGCAATGCCGGGTGTTTCAAACAAGGAGGGAAGGGCAAAAACGTCGCACGCGGCGTACGCCGATGCGAGCATCTCCGATTCATTCTCCAGCCCAGGAATGATAAGGATGTTTTTATTTCCCGCGGCTTCCTTTAGGCACTGTTCTCCATCCTTACCGATGACTTTTCCGATGATGACTGCAGGGTGGTCAATCGTCCGTAACGCACGAATAAGGCCCAATACGTTCTTTCGTGCCGGTCCGATATGTCCGACGTTCAGGATGAATTTATCGATGCCATACTTTTTTTTAAATAATGACGGATTACCGAACTCAAACCGAGCGTCGACCCCGTTTGGAATGACCGATATTTTCTCCGCCGGGATGTTCATGCCATGTTCAATAAGACGTGACTCGTCCACCGTATTCGGGAGAATGGCACGCGACCATTTGCAAATTTGCTCGGTGAACCCGTAGTTTGTCCAGATCCCGGCGCGAATGTGTTTCAATGAGTGTTCGAGCGCGAGGGTTAAGCGAATTGAGCGGGACGACCTTTGCGTGAAGAAGATCGGCGAAGTGACCAAAGGTATGGAAAGAGGTTCGATATTTCGTGCAAGGTGGTATGTGCCAAGATTTGCGGAAAACAAATGAAAAACATCCGGGCGAAACTGCGATGCCGATTCCCACGGTTGGAAAAGCGTTACGTCGACACCGAGTTTTTCAAGCTCACTCTTTGTCCTCAAAATCTGGACTCGCGGGCCGCCGTGAATAAGGGAAACCGACTGGTAACAGGCCATTGTGATTTTCATTGAGTCCTCTTATACCAAGCATCAAGCATGTTCATAATGAGATGTCGGAAATCAAATCGCCGTGACCGGGCAATATCTGCGGCGGGAAGCAGCTTATGCTGGGGATGGCGGCGTTGAATAGATTGAAGAGGGATGCTCCCTTCAAAATTCATTATTGATTCCTCGCCGTTAGGGAAAACGATACGCCAGTGTACTCCAGCATTCAGATCACTGCTGTGGGCTGTCAGTTCGTTCTTCTCTCTGTCGAAGTGATGCGTCCATACAGTCTCATCCCGCGTTCTCCACCACGCTGCGTACTCTGCATAGGAATAATTATCGATACGTTTCGATCGAACGTACTCGAATACATCCGCAAAGAGGTCCAAGTGATGGTGTGTTGGATGGTGATAAAGGCAGAGAGGCTCGCGCTGTTGGATTTTCGTATCAACAAGCTGCCGAAAATATCTCTTCATCTCATCTGCTGAATATCCCGCCCGCCTCATGCTCCCGACGCAAATTGGATGGATGGGGAGCTGCATGACCGGGGAAAATTTATTGTCCGGTAAAGGGGAAAAAAGGAAGATCGTCATAATCCAGACCAAATTCCGACGAAAAGCCGGCGCCGATTTGTTCAAACACCGATGCCATCGCGACATTCCAAGTCCCGTACGGTGCCGCAGCCCCTTTCGGATGAAGTCCCTGAGCATTCAACAGCGATAATGCTTTCAGAATATTTTGAAGGTTTTTTTCTTCCGTAGGGAATGTCATGTGGTCATAGCAATGGATGCCGATATCTTGCCGGCCGAAATCCTCAAAGCGTGACAGCCATCGCTCATGGCTTTTCGTGTCGATAAACCACATGGTCCGTATTGAGTGCTTCTCGCACAAAGCGTGAAGATCATTAACTTCTGTCAACGACCCCTGGTCGGAGTCTACGCGGAAAGTGAAAATGGTATCCCTGCTTTCAGGAAAATACCACTTATGAATAAAGGGGATTTCCCTTTCCTGATGGAGAAATTGCAGCACCTCGGTAATAAATCGCCGAAGGGTTCCTTTGGATACCGTTGCAACGATTTCATTCGGCAGTCTCTTTTTGTCAAAATAAAAGTTCTTTCGCTTTGAGCGTCTATCGAGGACAAGGGCGTTAATGTTAAATGGAATAGCAGCGAAAATTCCTTTTCCCACTTTATGTATTGAGGGGAGTTGATGAATTTCGCTGAAGGAGGTTGTGTCCAGCACTCCAAAAGAATAGATGTCCATCATTGTTGATTGGGCAAAACGGCCGAACAGCGACGGCGGAAGAGAGGTGAAGTATTTCGTTTTCTGTTTAGAGGAAACTAGGCGTTGGGCAGAATTGCCAAAGGCGAGAATTGCGCCCCCTTCGACGAGGTATTCCTCCAGAAGTTTTTCCTGCAATGAAGTCGGCGGAGTGTTGACGATGATTGCCGAAAAAGTCTCGCAGTTGAGTTCATCTGAAGCGGAAAGTGTTTTCCAGTTGACGCCAATTTGCCGAAAAAGAATTTCCCATCCGGCCTCATAACCTAATATGCCGATCGTTAGCCTCACAGGAATCGCTCTTTAAGAAAAATGATGTCATCTTTTCCTATCCCCTTCAACAAGAACATGGACACCGAATAGATCGCGATGCCAATAGGAATAGACACATAAAGTCCGGAATGTGATAGGCCAAGGAGGATTCCTCCCATGATGACCGAACAGAGTAACGGCATTGTCGGATTGAATACCAGTTCCGTGGAAATTGCTTTGCGGCATTGGCGAAACATGAGCGCCATCATGACAAATTCTCCTCCAACCATACCGAATGAAGCCCCGGTCGCTTTCCAATAGTAGGTTAATGGAACGAGCAATGCAAGGAGTACGCTTGACACTGCGACGATAATAGCCGAGTAATGTCTCTCCTTGCCGGCGGCTATAACAACGAACGCAAAAATACTATTTAATATCGTAAAGAGAAAATAGAAAATAAGAATTTGAAGGAGAATGATTGAGCCTTCGTACTGTGAGCCAAAAACAAGTATAATGATGGGGCGGGCAAGCACAAGTCCGCCGGCGCAGATTGGCAGAATTGCAATCAGGATGTAATAAAGAATGCGGCTGACCTGCTTGCCAACCTCGGCGGGTGCTGCTGCAATGGTCCGAGATACTAAAGGATAGAAAAGAACATACACCGCTCTATCGATTGAGAGAAGAAAGAAAATTAATTTTGACGCTGCGCTAAAATTCCCAATATCAAACGTTGTTGCGAAAACTCCCAGGAGAATGACAGGCAGATTAAGGACGGCCTGGCCGATGATGACCGCGGCCCCGACAGGTAGCGATTGTTGGAGAAGCGATTTCCATCGAAGGGTTACCGGGGGAATGTCGTTGACAAGGCTCGTTTCGCTTTTTCCCCTCCGGTAAATAAAGTAAAGCATTGCGGCATTCAGAGCTGCGCCGCCGAAATACGCGACGGGAACCAACAGAATGTCCGATCCGGATTTTACGATAAAAAAAAGCAGGGCGACGAATAAAAGGAGACCTGCGGCACGGCTTGCACCCAAAGCGGCAATTTTTTGCTTCCCCTGAAAGAACCATTCGATCTGAATAGCAAACGGCAGGAGTGAAGCGGAATAGAGAATGATGACATACCGCATTGTCGTATCGTGGAGAAAGATGAGCGATGCAATCACCATTGCCGTGAACGTGAGAATTGCCAGTATACAACGGAGCGCCGTAATGTGTTTGATGACGGCAGCATCATTCACTGATTGCTGAGAAACGATGCGCGTTCCGATTGTGTGCAAGCCGGGGCTTGAAATGATCAGTCCGTACGAGAATACTGCAAGACCAAGGTTGATTACTCCGAAGGTTCCGTTGCCAAGCATTCTTGCCAGATACGTTGTCGAAGCAAAACCCAAGAGGCGGGCAATTGTGTCAAAGCCGAACAGCGAGACAATGTTTCTTGTGTGTGGTTTCACTGCGTGATCTTTGCGATTGTTTTCTTAAGAGCTTCCTCTCTCTGCGACAATGAAAATTGCGCAGCAATTCTCGATCTCGCTCGCTGCCCATGATCGGACGGCTGGGTTAATCCTTTGCGGATGGCGTCGACGGTTTGTTGTTCATCGTTGTAATCGACGAGAAAGCCGGCATCGCCGATCGCCGTCGGAATGCCGCCGACTCTTGTTCCTATTGGAATGCATTCGCACAGCATAGCTTCACAAAGGGCATTCGGCAATCCCTCACGATACGATAGCTGGCAGTAGATTTTTGCCTGCTGATACGATTGCCGCAGCTTCTTCTCTCGAAGAAAAAGAACGACATTCGATATTTTGCGGAACGTGGAATGCCGATGCGACAAGCGGATTGATCCCGATGATTTTAAAGCGAACATCGGGCATTGCTCGTGCGACCGAAATAAAGTTGTCAATCCCTTTAAGCTTTGCCCGCATCCGATCGGGACATGATGCGACCGTCAGGACGAGCTCATCTTTATTGCCGGATGGTTTCCAAAATTCGGGATCGTAACCGGTTGGTACGGTTATGATGTTATCTCCTGAATACTGAGCCAACCGTACCGCCTCGCGCTTCAAAAACGGATCGACCGCAAGAACGATGCTGGCGTGTTTGATGCCGTAGCGGATGATCGGTGATTTCCACCAACTGATCCATATCCCATAGTGGAGATCTTTTTCTTTTGCGACATCGACCCCGCCGAGAATAAGAATCGACTTTTTCCCAAAGAGGTGAGCGAAGAAAATCAACAAGGAGGAGTACATTGAGGCGAACCATGAGAACGTAACATCTGCGAGGAATAGATTCCAAAGAAGCAGGATCGGTGCCATCCATCCTTTTGCAACGACAGTTGTGACATTAAAATTCTTCCGCAGAATTTTAATGTCTTCGTCGATGAACGAGGAGTGGAATGTCGCTGTAAAAAGTATGTGGGGTTGGCCAGCCAACAAATAGCATTCCTGAATTTACAGGCTGAAGGTCAGCGCAAATGTATGAGTGTCACCCAATTGATCCAGAAACGGAACAAATGCATAATCGAGCTGAACCACTCCATAGCGGAGGCCGAATCCGGCAGATAATCCTTTTGCATCGTACCCAAATTGATAACCCGCTCTAAACGCGAGGAATGAATTGTAGGCGAGTTCGCCCCCGACGTCAATTCGTGTACCATTATCTTTGAAAGTCTTTAGCACATCGCTTGCAAAAGTAAGGGCGAGATCACCGGCAGGCGTACTCCGGAATGAAGCGCCGAACCGTGCGCCTGCGGGGAGTACGATGGGTTCGTACAACAACGTGCTCATTGAACCGATGTTTGTTATGACCGCGGCGAACGCAAAATTTTGATCATATTGATAACGTGCACCAAAATCGAATGCTCCACCGTCTGACTCATCAACGTAAATTTTTTCGTACAAAAATTTTCCGGTTGCTCCAATGCTCAGCGAAGAGTCTAGACGCCAGCTTACCGTGGCAGATACTGCGAGATCGTGAACCCCGAATGTTCCCTCGGGCGGCCCGGGTTGTTGACGGATTTCAATGCCGTCGACGTTTGTTGAATTGAGTCCGAACCCAAATGCAAAATTCTGGGAATGGACGGTCGAACCAAGAAATTCTGATGTGGTTCCAAATACCCATTGTTTGTGCATGAGGGTCACTTCATCGTCTGTACCGAAAGAAATGCCCGCAGGATTGTAGTACACGCCGGACGCGTCGTCCGACAATGCGCTGTATGCTTCACCCATGCCGATGGCTCGTCCGCCAACACCGAGTTTCAAAAATGCCAATCCGGTCGAAGCATTTTCAGTCTGAGCAGAGAGGGATATCGCAAGCAACAGGCTAAGAAGAGACAAAGCTCTTGTTCGTGTCATCATAGCACCCCTAAAATCTTGTCGAAAGAGAAATGATATGCATACCGAAGAGTCCATACGGTTCTATGACGTATGCATAATTGATAACCGGCGTGAGCTTAGCGGAGCTCGTCCGAACCGTAAAACCGAAGGTTGGGGCGGACTGCGCCGGTTCTTGAACATCCCAATGATCAAGCCCTGCGCGCACGGTAAAAAATTCGCTGAGAGATAACTCTCCACCCATGCGAATGATGTTCGTGTTCTCATTGCTGTTCTCGAAGTCGAGAGAAAGCAATGCTGCATTATCATTGAAAGCGTAGCTCAGGCCGACTTTTCTGAGAAGGGGAAAGGGCTCAATGGTCGAACTTCCTTGGTCGCCGTACAGGTTCGATGTGTCCCACTTGTATTTTGAGCCAATATCCTGGACGGCGATTCCGAGCGTGAGATTGTCCGAAAGGCGCGCGATACCGCCCGCATCGATTCCAAGGTCTGTGGTTGAAATATTTTCATACAGGCGATAATAATAGATTTTCAGCGCAATACCGAGTGAAATGACTTTCGACATTCTATTGGCGAAAGAAAACGAAAATTGATTTTCTGAAGTAAAAAGATCTCCGGTTTGGAACCCATCTGCATCGCGCCCGTCGATTTTGCTCACACCGGAATTTAAGATGCCGATTGAAAATCCGGCGGTCGGTTTAATAGCTTGTGAGTAGGAAAGAGTGTTCAGCGATCGGTCAAGTGTGAGCAGGCCGTACGAAACTGCCGCAACCCTGTCTGTCAGGAAGGGTGTTACGGCTGGATTGTAGAAACTTGTGATATCGCCGTCAACAACGGCGGTGAGTGCATTGCCCATTCCCATGCCCCGCGCCCCGAATCCAAGGCGCGTAAATGCACCCGGGGTTCCCGCGAGTTGTGCATTCACCGGCATCACGACAAGTGTAACAAGGATAAGAGTACAAAATAAAAATCGCATGTTCATACTATTATTGAAGGACAAGTATTTTTCCCCAGATCGGTTTTTCGCTTCCTACAACAACCTCGTAGAAATAAGGACCGTTCGAAACCTGCCGCCCTTTATCGTTCTTGCCGTCCCAGGTTTCATCGTGCTCCGCTATCCCCCCACGATTTGCATCGGAAATTACCGTTCGCACTAAACTCATTCCAAAATCAAAAATGCGAATTGTGACGTTTGCGGAAGCCTGATCAACAGAATAATGCAGGCGAACGATTTCGTTTGCCGGTGAAAATGGATTCGGATAGGCATACGTGGATCGGCTGGAGGAGAGGGGCTGAGCTGTGTGCAGAATGTGCCATGAAGATCCGAAAAGGTGTGAGCTGTCATCTTCAGTATAAGCAACCCCGTCTTCACCGCCAAACCAAACATTTTCTCCTATTGTGTCAACGGCATAAAATGGCGTTGCAGCAATAATTTGTTGCTTCGTCGAATTGTCGTATATCGTTCCCGATTGTGACCATGTTGCTCCAATGTCTGAAGAACGAAAAATCCCGTCATCGGTCACCGCATACACGATCGAATCTTTGAACCCGAGGTTATGGCAGAATTCTCCGATGAGAGTTGTTTTCCAGGTTTGCCCGCTGTCAGCCGAAAAACTTACGCCGCGCTTCTCATTAGGGTCGTCAGCATTGACGGTCCCAGCCCACATGATTGCATGTCCCGCGAAAGTTTGTTTATTAAGTGCTACGACAAAATTACCCGAAATGGGGGAGGCTTCATTGATATGATTATACTTGACCCATGACTGTCCCCCATCCGTTGTTTTGTTTATTCCTCCTGCGGTTCCGATCCACACATGTGACCAATTCTCGGCATATGCAGAAAAAGCTCGATGGTTAAGATTACCAGTTATTCCAAAATTTCCAGAAACAGGAGAAACATCAAAGACCAGTGAATCCGTGGGGGAAATGCTGTCAAGATTGTCCGGGGGGATGATTACAATTTGCCATGTCTTCCCTTTGTCGGAAGATTTGCGGGCCATGCCGGCGTATGAAACAATCCATACGGCGCTGTCTGTCACAGCAATGTCGTATGTAATATTATTTACATTTGTTGTGACGCCGAGTGCCAGAATTGTACTTTTTGAATTATAGAACAGCGTATCAATATTCTGGGAATCGCGCGGTTGTGGAATGATCGTCCATGTTTCCCCCCAATCCGTTGAGTAGCGAAGGCCGCTTCCTACCGGAAGGTCGCTGCCATCAACCGTTGTGTCATGAGCCGTTGCAACCCAAACCTCGCTGTTGTGAATGGCAATTGCAGAAACATCTTCTAAACCGAATTGCGGAGTTCCGTAATAATTTTTCCAAGTCAGACCTCCGTCAGTCGAGCGGCTTAATCCTTTGCCAGTTCCAAGCCAGATGGTGGTGCCGGAAACGACAATGTCTGTTACGCTATTACTGATGGGCGTTATCGCAGAGGAGGTAGAGGTTGTTCGCTCAAGTTTGAAGGAATCTTGGCGAAGCACCTGTCCCTCAGCAATGACAGCAAAAAACAGGCTTACGAACGGGATAAGGAAGGGAAATGAATTCGGCTTCATTGAATGTAAATCCTCTGGGTCAAAACATTAGATGACTCTCCGCTGCGATCCGTCGCAATGAATGAAAATACACGATATGTGTTTCCTGTTGTCGAACTCAGGAGCGGGATCGTTAGAGTGTATATCCCGTCACCGGCTACCGCGTCGCCGCTCTTGAGGCCAAATGGAGGTACAAGGTTGAATCCGCCGTCGTCGTACATCGGGTAAATGCCGACGACGCTGTTATCGGGCCGGAGAGAAGTAAGGCTCACATTAACGATATCCTGAAGACCATCCAAATCCGAAACTGCAAGGGTAATTTTAACAAAAGTCGTATCGCCCGCCGGTGGAATGTTAACAGTGTCAGGCATGACGAGGTTGGAAATGATGGGGGCATGGTCGGTGTTTTTCACGACAATGGCTTGAGCTAAAATATTACTTTTAGACTCCGCACCGCTTACCGCTTGAAATTGAACATTGTAGATTCCAACATCCTCTTTCAGAATATGGAAGCGAGTGCTGGCAGAAAATTTTCCGCCATTGTTGTTGATAAAATTTCCAGAGACGATAAGACTATCTGATGGATCCAACACGGTATATGTTACAAGTGTGTTGGTGTTTGCATCATCCACCAAGACCGAAAAAACAAGCGTTGTGTCGACAGGGTCTGTTGGCTGGTTCGCGAGATGAGTAACGTCGATTGAACTTGGGAATGCGGTCGCTTGGCTAATGAAAGGAGGTGCGGTGATGTCGACGACCCCTTTATCAGGAATTTTACATCCGCCGGCGAGGCACAACAAAAGGACACAAGACAGTTTCTTCATTCTAGTAATCATAAAAAAACCGAGGACTGCATCAGCCGCTCGGTTGTCATGCGCAGTCTCTTATTATTGATTTGGTTATGCAGCAACAACACAATAAAAGAGTATCAATCTTATCGATAAGAGATTGCGAAAGTATTAAGTTCTGCCAGCATTGTACTAAAAGTTAACTTCAAAGTCAACGATTAAGCTACAGGGAAATCGTAAAAGGAGTTGGAATGAAAGAGAGACAGAGAATACCAAATGTTGCCCATCCAACATTATTTCTGAATTTGTCCAATGGGGTTTCATCGATTACAGGTGGATGGTCAAGCTTGACGACAAAAAAGAGAACAAGGCCCCAAAAGAGCCAGCCTGTCCATCCGAAAGAAAAGGATATATTTAATAGAGGGAGCAATCCAAGTAAGCCAATTAATGTAATGACAATAAACGTTGAGCGTGCAATGATTTTATGCCGAGGTCCAAACATGGTGTACGCCACATGTCCGCCATCCAATTGGCCGACAGGCAGCAGGTTCATTGCAGTGACAAACAAACCAAACCAGCCTGCGCATAAGAAGGGGTAATGGTACATTTCCGTCATAGGAGGAACAAATTGGTTTGTTGGATTTGTAAAAACGATGGAAAGAAATTGATATAGCAATGGATTCCCGAATGCTAAATCGACACCTCCTGCGGGCTGTACCTGCGAGAAATATTGCGGGTGTATTGATAGAATAAATTCTTTTCCCGGTAGAGTGAGAAATCCATATGAAAGGACTAACAATGTTGCGACGAAGCCTGCGATCGGTCCTGCAGCACCAATGTCGAACATAACTTTTTTTGAAGGGATTGTTGACTTTGTTCTGATGACGGCGCCGAGGGTTCCAAAATTGACAACGCCTGGGAGAGTGGGAAATGGAATAAAATACGGTAACGTAGCATCGACTCCGTGAAACCGAGCTGCAAAATAATGTCCGAATTCATGGCAGGTGAGAATAAAAAGGATTGAGAGCGAATACGGGATTCCGGAAGCGAAGTTGGTTAGGTCAAACGGATCGCGGTTAAGCCACTGGACTCCTGCAACAGTGACTGTGAAAAAGCTGACAATAAAAAGACTGAGATGGATAACGGCCTTTGATGGTTTCACGGGATGTTTCTGATTCTTTGCGATTAGGATGAAATACGAAAAAATATTTAACGCTTGAAAGTTAACAAATTTTCCGTTGAAAAGGAATAAAAAAGGCTTTGAGAGCATGCACAGAAAGCTTCACTGCAGTCTCAAAGCCTAAAGAATCTTCTTCTTAAAAAAGTCTCTCTCAGTAGAAACCAATCCTTTTAGTTAGAGAAATAAATACCACCCATGAAGGATACTCCTTCCAGAAATTTCTAGAGAAATGCAACATTATTAATCAAAAGCGCCATCTACATTCAATGCTTCCGAGATGAAAGGATTTGCGCTTATACTTTTGAAACAAGAATGGCTTACCGATATGCAGAAAAATATAACACCATCACTTCATCATATCAGTTGTTCCTTAGAGACCTTAAATGATCAGGACGGTCTTGGAGCCGGCTGCGGTGTTGTGGCGTCGGCTGCAAAGGAACTACTCGGTCTTGGAGCTGGTTGCGGTGTTGTGGCATCGGCTGCAAAGGAACTACTTGGTCTTGGAGCTGGTTGCGGTGTTGTCGCATCGGCTGCAAAGGAACTACTCGGTCTTGGAGCTGGTTGCGGCATTGTTGCATCAGCTGCAAAGGAACTACTCGGTCTTGGAGCCGGTTGCGGCATTGTCGCATCGGCAGCAAAGGAATTACTCGGTCTTGGAGCCGGTTGCGGCATTGTCGCATCAGCTGCAAAGGAACAATTTGTGATAGGTCTTGCATAGATTGTCTTCTTCAGTAAGCATGGCTTAGATTGTATAACTGTTCCCACTTTTAATCCGTCACGGACTAAAACAGATTCAGCGTGCGAAATAGCAAAATTTGCCGCGACAATTAGCATGATCGTTACTACAACTGCGCGGGCTTTCTTTGCATTTATTTTATCTTGCATTGTATTTCTCCATTTTTGATTGTGAGTAATGTGAGTTAATGAAATCAAGTATGCTCTATGTGGATTCGAAAAAGCCTGACCATATTTTGTTCAGTATCTTTAAAATAATGAGAATGTTTTTCATGGCGGGATGGCACTAGGCGAAATTACGGATAAAATGAATGTCTCGGTCAAGGTTTGCATTGCAACAGTAATGCCCCTTAGTCTTTGGTGATGCGCATCACCTACTTATTCGCAAAAAAATAGTGAAAATTGAAGGGTTTGTCAAGGGGAAAATGAAACAGTCAAAATTAGCGCAGAAATCGCAATTTTGGTAACAATTCTACGGCTTTGCCCAGACAATTTGCTTGACATGAGCTTAAAAAAGAACTAACTTATTCCTGTATGAAGAAAGGTGTGAAGATACTTCTTATTTGGGCAGTGGTTACCCTGGTGATGACTTTGTTAGTATTCACTCAAGCAGAGTCACACATTGCCATTGCAGCTTTTCTAATGACATCCATTGAATTGCTCATTGGTATTATTTCAGTGTGTTTAGTAATTGTTGAACCAAGTACAAAGAACAAATTTCTTTTTCTCAACTTCGCAATTTTCTTCATGATTGCGATCCTTTCTTTGGCCTCAAATCTAATCGCTCCTGTCATTGCGAAAATTGACCAATATTCTCCCTTTGTGCTTGTTCAATGGATTAAAGGGGCGAATTATCTTGCGTTAGCCTTTGCTATTGTGTATCTCGTTCTGGATTCGCTCTTCCGTGATATTAATGTGCGACTTAAATATATTGGCGCGACGATAATTGTTGGGGGGTTCTTTGTACTTTACTTCGGAGATATTCTCGCTGATCCCAAGTATAGTTATTCCACTGCGGATGTTCAGGATTTTCGTTCTGTTGATCGCGAATACTCACTGCTTGAGAAAGCAAAAGGAAAAGCTCCGACTCCCGAAGATATCGCAGGGCAAATTACTTTGCCGGCTTGGCAGGAAAATCAGCCTGTCGGAAAGTTATTTCCACAAAATAATATTTTGCGAATAAAGGAAATCTTGCCGTATCTCAACGGCGAGAATTATATGATCCTGCTCTACAAACCTATTAATTTGTACATCATTAAAATGAATGTAGTGGCCTGCTTCTTTATCATCCTGTTTTTTGGCTATCAATATAGAAAGGACCCGCCTCAGGGAGCGTATGTTGACAAAATTATGTTCCTTTTCATTCTTTATTGTTCCATGGAGATCTTTCATTCGTGGAGCTATATTCATGCTGTCGAATGGGAGGAACTTATTCAGATCTTTGTTATTGGCCAATATGTTACTATATTCATTTTATTATTGATTGCAATGTTTTTTGCGCTTCGCTTACGATTTGTTACTTCGGTTGCTGGAGAGTTTTATGAGAATGAATTGGTTCATAGCGCTCAACATATTACTCGTTGGCGTGATTGGCTTGATAATATTGTTTTACATTATTTTTTTAACCCGAAAACGATTAAGGGAGTATTTTTTTCACAACGAACCAAAGAATAAAGCGAGCGTTTTTTTGGTGCAACTCTTAAATTTTTTTCGAATACGATAGGGGGATTGACAAGATATGAAGAATAACACTATGACTGAACTGACGATGTCCACGCATTATCCGATCATTGGTAAGAGTAAAGCGGTCGAAAATGTTCGGAAACTTATCTCTAAGCTTACGCGGACTAGAAATGATATCATTATTGTCGGCGAGGACGGCGTAGGCAAAGGTGCAATCGCAAAGAACATCCATTATCAGAATTCGAACGGCAGTGTTGACCTCCCCTTTGTTTCTGTTAATCTTTCAGTGATCGATGACAAGGAAATGGAGGCTGTTCTCTTCGGGTTTGAAAGAGGAGCTGAGCGATTGCCGTACACTTCAAAGCGAGGGATTTTTGAAATCGCAAATGGAGGTACAGTTCTTATAGAAGAACTCGAAGAAGCGTCTTTCCGCAATCAGATGAAAATTATGACGTTGTTGAACGAGCGCAAAACGCGCCGGATTGGCGGGCTGAAGTCTGCACCCGTTGATATTCGTCTGATCATTACTCTTAAAGATGGGCTGAAGAGCCTCTTTGAACGAAGAAAAATCATTCCGGAGTTGTATGAGAAACTCGCTGAGTTCGAGACAATATATGTTACACCGCTTCGCGAACGCGCAGAAGATATACCATTGCTTGTGAAGTATTTTATTGGTGAGATCAGCAAGGAACTCGGTTTGGGTGATATCGTTATCGACATTAATGCTATCGATGTGCTCGTTCGCCAGACATGGCGAGAAAACATTCGAGAGTTGAAAGCCGTTGTTGATAAGTCTGTTCTTTTCTCGCAGGGCGGACGATTTACGTTGCCTCCTGAATTAGTTGATGAGAAGACGGAAGTCGTAAAGATGATCAATAATATCATTGCAGGACAAGAGTTTGTTCTGGATCGATCATTGGATACAATTGAGAAGGGGATTATCGAGCGGGCGTTGGAGAGGTTTTCGTTAAATCAGTCTAAAGCTGCACAATTCCTCGGGATGACAGAACAAACACTACGGTATAAATTACGCCGATTAGGAATAGCAAGCTCCCATCAGAGGGTCTGATCAATAACAGGAGTCTATAAAATCCCGTCTCTCATTGACGGGATTTTTTTTGTCAAAAATCGATTAAAAATCCTAGGGCGAAATAGTTGTCCTTGACGTTGTAATACTCTCCATGAATGCTATAACCTGAAAAATAGCTTGCGTACAGATTTAGACCCCTTCCGTCCCAGCTTCCAATTTTTTCACCTGCTTGAATATTGTGCCGAACCGAAGTCCCCGAGATTTTCAAAACGGTAGCTTGATACGCGATGTAGGTATACAAATTGCTCCATACTTTGTAATGGTACTCCAATCCTGCGTCACCCATAAATCGAGCTAAGATTCTTGGGATCGACATGGAAAAGGTATGTTGCCCCTGCGTAAATCCTTACATCGTTGTTCATGGACGATGGCTCAAGAGCGAGAACGCCGTCCAGAAATTCGCGGCTATAGACGATCGGAGGCCGAGAGTCTTTCCATGCGCCAACAGTATTATCGTAATGACCGTCTACGAAATGAGAGCTGATGTGGCTTATGCGAAGTCGAGATGATAGGATTCCAGCGCTGAGAGATTTTTTATAGTTAAAGTTGATCCCGAAAAAATAATCAGAAGCATCCACAGGGAAATGAAAATTTTGCTCTCCTCGCAGCAGTGTGTACGTGAAAAAATCAGTCCCCATCGAGAGAAAAGAACTATCTCCTGCGAAGCGGTATTGAAGGAGATCAATTGAATTTCCGATGTCAAGCCGAAGTCTATTTTTGCCAGCCTCGGCAAGCATGCCGTCACGCGGTTCATACGTATCTGCTACAAGTGGTTTGAAAAGCAATCCATAAGGCACAAACGAAAGCTGGTTTATGCATACACTATCAGGGTGTTCTTGCGAAAAAGCCGTGAGGCTCAGAAATATGATTGCAGGCAAAAGGCTTCGTAGTAAGATCATTTTACTCATAGGTGCTGAATCCATATAGGGTTTGTGTAACAGAATCCGTTTGCATCGCCGCTGATGGGATGTTCCGTAAATCCCTCTAGCCGAATGTATGCCATTGTTTGGTAATGATGCATTTCAAAGTCAATCACCAGGTTCATCGCATACAGTTTTGAGAAATGCTTTATTATTCTGACCGTCTCACTTTCGTATCCAATTCTTCCGGAAATGATTTTTAATTTGTGAAATGCGCCAAACTCCTCTGTTGTTATCCCCCGGATATGAAGTTGAAGTCGGGAGCCTCGAATTTGTTCTCCAAGTTCTGCTGTTTCACCAAATTCATTTTTTATCGTAAAAATCACCAATGGCCCATTGGTAATGGTTGTTCGTCCGGTTCGAAGTGATTCCAGCAGAGATGTTTCCGTTAAAGTTTCGGATGCGACAGCAGTCCGCATTTTTCCAAATAGTTGCCGCTCATGTTCTCGGATTGTGAAGAACGGAATGCCGATTTGCTTAAAACGATTGAAATTACCGTGCGCATCATTTCCCGCAGCAATGAAAATTTTTTTCCCGCGAAGGAGAAGGGTGATCCAGCACTGTAACCCCTGCAGGAATGCCTCATCTGCGTCTCCATTCAGTATTTGAAGTCCGGCGAGGCCTTCTTGGTCCATATCCTCTAATTTCCACCTTCCACGCTTGATGAGCAGCCATTGGAAGAAAGGAGTTGGCTCTGTTGGATGGCCAGCATACGCAACCGCATTAAGCCCTTTGTTTAAAAGAATGTCAGTGATCGTATGTTCTGCGGTAGTATGAAACCAATGTTCAGCGCCATCGCCGGACCCTTGAAAATATCTTGCCGTTCCCCACAAGAGGAGGTGAACATTCCGTTGCGCGTGATTGAAACAAGAGACTTCTTCGCCGCGCAAAACTGCAAAATCATTATGATGCGAGTTTATCTCATCGATTTGCTTTTGTTGCAGCTTCCACTTTGGGATCTCAGGATCGTTGATCAAGTAATTATCGATTCGATCGTCAAGGTCGTATGAGTGGTCGGTAACACAGAAAAAGGAAAGCCCCATGGCTTTTGCCAACTCAACCGAGGCATCAAGAGGAGAACCGAATTCCACTTGGTCGTTAGTATACGACGAATGTGTATGTGTATCCCCCTGAAGCCATCCTGCGAAAGAGGGAAGTACGTGTGCTGAACGATAAATCCGTAAACTGGTTTTTGATGAGGTTTTGTAATTATCATTCTTGGCCGAATGATGGTCTCCTCCGGCCATATAGTCAAAGTACACATCGACGTCGATAAAACCGAAGACATTTTTTAAGCGATTCTCAAAAGGAATAGGAATGATTTTCCACCATAACTGATTTTCGATCTTGAGAGAAAAAGCGATTTCGTCGGCGTAAATTTGTTTTCCTTCCTGTCGCAAATCAATCTTCACGCGGATTAATTCTATAGGATACAAATTGCCGTCTTTTATGAGCAGTAGCACAGGCAGGGCTGCATCGGGTTCAAGGCGGCGTGGAATGTCTGCAAGGATTTCCGGCTCGTCTTTCCTGAGAAAGCTGAAGAAATATTTGAACCGGTAATGCGTTTCGGCGTATAACAGCGGAAAAGAAACGAAAGGCAGAATCATCATTGAACTTCCGCTATTTGTGCTTCTTGAAATCGGTCTAACAACTTTTCAATAGATGCTTTGACCGTCGAGGTATGAGATTCCCGTGGTGAAAACCCCGAATATTTTTTCGCTTGCTCCAATGCGCCGATCAGGGAAAAATGTTCCTGTCGCTCCATATAAAACTTTCCACTCTTTTTAAGTTCTGCGGCAAGGTATTCCTGTTCAGTTTGGCCTGGCGTTGGAATAAATATCGCCCGTTTGCCTAATACGTCAAGGTCCATGAGGGTGCTGTAGCCCGGTCGTGAAATGATAATATCCGACGCAAGCATTGCTCTATTGAGTGCCTCCGACTCAAGAGAAGAGACAACTGAAACCCATTCGGAAAGCTTAATAAGCTGACTCTTCTCCGGAATTCCACGCACAACCAATGCTCTAGACTGAACGGTTTTCAATTGCTCCATTATGATATTTTCCAACGCAGTGCGCTGGGGTTCGGGGCCTGACAGGAGGACTAAAATATCGTACTCTTTGGGAATCGTTACGTCTTTTTTAAATCGTGTTAACGGTCCGATGAACGTTGCATTTTCCGGCAGTGGATAAAAATGGGAAAGCCGGCCTGAGAGATTTTCCTTCTCCGCATAGTCGGGTATCCAGCATGCAGTATATTTTTGGATGAGTGCCTTGTTCAGAGAGTACATAAGGCACGAAGCCCATTGAAGCCGCTTCGGCATCATAATCCCTATTTGATGCGTTATATAGATGCACGGAATTTTTTTTGAGAACAGCCCGAAACGGTTGTCTGAAATAACGGCATCAATTTTTAAATCCCGTATCATATTTGATAACACTCGATGTTCCCGAACGATCGCAATGATGATTTTTGGGATTTGGCTCACGATCTTTGCCGCAATGCGATCGCCCTCCGGGTAGACAATCACGAAACCCGGAAGGCGAACGCTGGTGAGCGCCGGAAATTCTTTTTTTAATAATTCATACGGCCTTCCATCAGCAGCAATGATCACTTCTGTATTGTGTTCAAGCAATTCTCTAATGATTGGTATACACCGAGTGGCGTGTCCTAAGCCCCAATCCAAAGGGGCAACCAATATCCTTGTTCGTTCGCTCACTACTAATACTTTCTCCCTTTCCATAAAACCCTGCCCCCGAAGAAGACTGCAAAAGGGAGAATGATGACATACAACATATAATAAATTTCGAAAAGGCCAAAATATTGTAATTGGCCTAGTTGTTTGGATTTTGCCAATGGAATGCTCAATAAGGCGAAATCACAAAGAAATTTTGCCGCAAATCCAAGGAGCAAGAGCATGAGGCTGAGATTAAAAAAATAACCTCCAATCAAGAACGCGTGCATGCAAAATGCAATAACCATAATCATCAATCCGCTGACCGGCATATCTTTTCCTCCGACACCCCATCTCCGTTTTTGCCGGTACAATTCCGGAATTGTTCTGCACGCTTTACTGAAAACCAAGCTCTCCTTTTCGAGTGGATATCGGTAACCCCAGCGTCCGCTGCGAGTGATAGCCTTAAAGAGCGCGAAATCTTCAGTCACACTGAATTTGATCCCCCGGTAACCGCCGACTTCATCGTACGCTTTTTTTCTGAATGAAAAATTATTTCCGATGCAGCTAAGAGGATTCTTTAATGCCATGGTTGCCGATGCCACTGCAAGGATGTATGCCCAGTCGAGCGATTGCATTCCAGCAAACCACCCTGCCGGCTGGAGCAGTGTTAATCCGGCGACCACACCGATGTCGTCCGTAAAATGCTGTACGATAGTTCGAACCCATGATGGCGGGACGATGCAGTCTGCGTCGGTCATGAGAATGATGTCGCCGGAGGACACATCGATGCCTTGAGCGATGGCGTTTGCCTTGCCACGGAGATTGCCGACCGTTCGACTCCCGTTGAGCGTTTTGATATTTGAATGCTTATCTGCGAAACTGCGGATGATATTCGCAGTGGCGTCCGTCGAATTATCGTCGACAACGATAATTTCAAGTTTGTCCTTCGGATAGTCGAGCTGGGTCAGAGCCTCAATGCATGCGCCGATATTATGTTCTTCGTTCCTTGCGGCCGTAACGACCGAAACTCTGGGCTGAAAAGACGGATCTTTGTCAAACCGGGCTTTCAACAGGCCGTAGGTGAACAAAGCGCACTGGGCAAAATACAACAAAAGAATAAAGACGAAGAGGATTGTTTCGGCTGTCACTGGATCGATCCAAATGCTAAACCTCGTTCTTGAATGCCTGCAATAACACGCGGCAATACCTGCCTGACTCTCGATTTCGTTAATTCATTGTCGTGAAACACAAGAATTGCTCCGGGGGTTAATTTTGTTAAGGCAGTTGTCCATACCTGCTCGTCGGACCAGTCTCTTCGATAATCTCCCGTCGACGTCGTCCACATGACGAGTTTATAGTTCAACTCTTTGACTGCGGAAATTGTGTTCCAGGAGAAGAACCCATACGGCGGCCGAAAAATTTTGGCAGGGTGTGCCCCTACCTGTGTCATAGCTTCTTCGGTTTGGAGTATCTCAGCCATCGCTGTTTTTTTTGAAAATGCATTCGACCGCGTATGGTGAAACGCGTGTATGCCTATACAATGTTTTTCCGCTTCCACCTCTTTCACCAACGAGGGATTGTTCTTCACAGCCAGCCCGCTCATAAAAAATGTCCCTTTGATCCCGTGTGTCTGCAATATTTCAAGTACTATCGGTGTCGCGATCGGATGCGGCCCGTCATCGAAAGTTAGGAAAATACCCGGCGAATCCATTTTCCACAGAATCGACGGGAAAAGAAATCGATGGAGTTTCGTTGTATGCGATGGCATAGATGGTATGCAAAGAAGTTCAAGCGTGTTGAGAAATTTCCCGTTTCATTCGCCTTCCTTTCCACTCAAAACCTCCCCAAAAACTGCCGAATACGGCTGCAAGAATCATCGGGAAATGAATCAGTTCCGAGACAAAAAAATATTTCATCAGGCCGACGACGTTTGTGAGCTTCGAGAACTTGGCAATGATCCAATAGTCAACAATAAATTTTATAACCAGCACAGCGAACGCTACCGGCACCATCGAGAAATAGAAGATGGATACCGGCGTAAACAGGAATATTAAAAGATAGAAAAAAAAAGATGCAACGAGAAAGGCTAACGTTGAAGTACGGTAGTGAGTGGTATGGCCCGCCCACCGCATGCGTTGTTGAAGAAGCTGCCTCCAGTGTGTGACCGGCAACGTTGTCACATGAGTTTCCGGCTCGTACGCGAAACGCATTTTCCATTGAGAAGTTGCGGCAATTCTTTGAGCGAGCAACGAATCGCTGCCCGAATTTATTGCGGCCATTGATCCAAAACCTCCGACATCATGAAACGCTGACCTTCGGAATCCCATGTTGCTGCCGTTGCAATTCATGGGAGCGTTCATCCCTATTGCACCGGCTCCGCACGCCGTCTGTGAGAACAAATCGATCAGTTGAAATCCGAATAAAATGGACGAAATGTTTTGCGTGTTCCGGATGAGAGTCAGGCCGGAAATAACTCCGACAGCCTCATCAAAATGGCGCACCATCGATGATATCCAATGCGGGCCGACAACGCAATCTGCATCTGTTCTCAAAATTAACTCGCTCGAAGTTTTCTTGATGGCTTCATTCATCGCGTTGATGATTGGGGAAATGCCGGATGGATGTCCATGCAGCTGCAACAAATCTACCGTTGAGTTTTCGCTCGCCATCTGCCTCACAATGTCCGCTGTTCGGTCGGTCGATTGGTCGTCGACCACGGTAATTGTGTATTTGGTATGCGGATAGTCCTGCTCCAGCAGCGAACGGAGGCATTGTTCAATATGAAGCTCTTCATTCCTTGCCGCTACAACCACAGCGACAGAGTACAAGCGATCGCCGGTTCCGCTATGCAAGCGTGACAATCCTCGAATAAAGATCAGGATTTGCCCGACGTACACCGCACAGAGAAGGAGAATTGTGCACCAAATAAAGGTAAGAAACTCTATCACGGTGCCACCTTCTCTTTCGTGGATTTGAGTCTCATTATCAACAATGAACCGAGAAGGCTGGGAAAAAAGATGTTGACAAAAAAAACGCAGATCGACGCGTTGAATGCAGATGCAGCAGCCACGCCTGCACGGGAAAAGAAGAAAATTGCGGTGGATTCTCGAACGCCCAGATCGCTGAAGGAAATCGGAAGAATGACAGATTTGGTGAAGAGAATATTTGCGGTGCATAAGGCGGAAACGCCGAACGACACGGGCTCAAAGGCAAGGACAAAGAAATGATACTGCATGATGATGACACTGTAAAGGAGTATTGTCAGAAAAAGGAGGACGCGCGCTTGACGGCGGTGAAAGACATCTTTCATAAAGAGAAAAGACGAAACGGCTCTGTATTTTCGGAATCTATGAAGGAGCGTGCGCAGGATTTTTTTCAAGAGGTCGGGGTACAGGACGACAGTGAGAAATGAAAGAACAACCGCTATGACAACTGCCGTGAGCCACGGTGTCCAATAATGAGGTAAGTAGATGGCAAAATAAAGCCATGCTGCAATGACTCCGACAATCACCGTAACGGCGAGGTTATACAATTTATCGATAATACTGACTGCCAAGACTTGTATCGCCGGCAAGGACGAAAGCGTCACCATTCTCCCGCCATGTTCGCCAACCTGGCCCGGCGTGAAAAACCCGGCCGAAAGCCCGATGAAAAGGGAAGAAAAGATGTCTTTATCGGATATCCCGCTGGCTATTAATCTCACCAAATAACGCCAGCGCAAAAATTCCAGCCCGAGGTTTGCTACAACCAGCACGGCGCCGATTATCAGGTAGACGACGTTTGCATGAAGAACGGATTGACGCAAGGCATCGACGTCGATATAGAGCACGAGCGCAACGATCAACCCGACGCCAATGAGAACTTTCAGAATGACCGCTATCCTCGGATGGACGCGAACATTTCTTATTTTATTCATCGTTCCTTCTATGACTTGGTCCCTTTCCAACTGATGCTCCCGAAAAAACTCAAGGGCCCAATAATGGAATTGTAGATCACCGAAGCAGTTTCCAGCGGAACGACGGAACGGCGCAAGCCAGCATTTCCAAACAGAGCCGAGCCTTTGTAAAAAATCACACTGTCGATCGAAAATTTTGCTGCCAGCGCTCCGACACCGACGGAAGGAAAGATGAAGAGAGAGAGTACGGCAAGCGCGTTATAGGAATGAATCAGGCCGAACACGATTTTCATTCGAAGAGAATAGTATGCCGCGGCCGAGATATGCCTTCGTTGCTGATTGATGAAATAAGCCAGCGACGGAGGCGGAGCGGTTTCGACACTACTTTCCCTTGAAATCATATACCGTATTTTCCAACGAGTTTCCTTTTGGATGAGTTGAATAAAAAGGTCATCGTCTCCGCTGATGGAATGCTTTATTTTTTCATAACCGTTCACTTCCCGGAAAACGCTTTTGCGATAAGCGAGATTTCCTCCGGAGGATAAATATGCATTACCCAATCCGACCCCTGCCGCAGCGCCGACCCATTTTTTTATCTCGAGATAGCGAAGAAAAAAGTCAAACCAGCGCGCGAAGAACGTTCGCGGAAACCGCTGTTCGATTGGACAATAGCCGGCAACAACGCCTACGTCCGGCAAGAACTCCCTGGCAATCGACGAGAGCCAGCTAGGAGGGGCAATACAATCGGCATCGGTGAAGGCAAGGATATCGAATCGGCTTTCTTTCATTGCTTCATTCAGTGCATTTTTCTTGGGAGGCAAGCCGGATGAAATTTGGCTTATCGTTACCAGTTTGATATATGGATACCGCCGTTGATAGTTTATCACAATTGCGGCGGTTCCGTCGCTCGAGCGGTCGTCAGCAACGATAATTTCAAAGAGGCCCGCGGGATAATTTTGCTGGACGAGAGATTGAAGGCATCGACCGATATTCGCTTCTTCATTCCTTGCGGCAACGATGATCGAAATCTCCGGCTTTTCTTGTGAAGATGCCTGCTGAAAAAGAAGGAGTTTTTTCAGGCCTCTGGCTATAAGGAAATTAAGGGAACAATAACAAACGAAGAGCAGACCCAATAGCAGGATGAAACCAATTTCCAAGCTCATAGTGTAAAGAAAATACATAAATCACACTTTCAATGCAAGCGGTGTTTGACCGATGATTGCCTTGCTTCTGCGACTGTTTTGAAGTATATTTTCAAAATTTCTAAACTATTCATGGAACATCTTGTCATTGGAATCGCCGGTGGAACAGGGTCGGGAAAGACCACCGTAACGCAAAAAATTCTGGAACGGCTTCCCGTGCATGATAATGTCGTTGTCATCCAGCATGATTCGTACTACAAGGACATTTCCACATTTCCCGGGCTGACACCGGATAAGATCAATTTCGACCATCCGGATTCGCTGGAAACATCGTTGCTGGTCCGACACATACAGAATTTGAAGATGAAAATTCCCGTCGACCAGCCGATCTATAATTTTACGACGCATTCGCGGATGAAGGAATCCCGTCGTCTGGAGCCAAAGGATATTATTATTATAGAAGGGATTCTTATCTTTGTCGAGAGGGAATTGCGCGACCTGATGGACATCAAGATTTTTGTCGACACTGACGCGGATGAACGATTGATTCGCCGCATACGCCGGGACCTCATGGACCGCGGCCGGTCGATCGATTCCGTCATGAATCAATATGTGTCCACCGTTAAGCCGATGCATCTTGAATTTGTCGAGCCGAGTAAACATTGGGCGGATATCATCGTACCGCGCGGGGGTGATAATCTCGTGGCCATCGATATGGTCGCAGTAAAAATTGAAACCATGTTACGAAATAAACATAATCTATCTTAAACACTTTTCTTAAGGAGAATGCTATGTCAGATGAAACAACGAAAACTGCGACACCAACTCAATGGAAATGGGTTGTCATCGGGGTCGTCGTCGGGGTCGTCATCATTGGCGGTTCGTTTTTCATTGTTGCTCCCACTTTTCACAGCACGGCGATTCAATCATTGGTCTTGTTGATCGGGTTCGTTGTGATGGGTGCCGTTGTCGGTTATTTTTCCCCCGGCGTTACTATTAGAGAAGCACTCTTCGCCGGGCTCATCTTGATGTTTATCTTTGCACTGGTTTTTAGCGTGACGCCATGGGGTGCGGGGCAAAGTACACAAATGATTATCCTTCTTCTTGTGTTTAGCGGAATTCTTTCCCAAGCAGGAGCGTGGATGGGCGAAAAGTTGCAGGGAAGCTTCGAAAAGAAAGACGGCTCCGCAAAAGATGATGTCGGCTTCCAATGGAAATGGGTTTTTGCAGGGCTTGCTCTCGGATTAGCCCTCAATGTCCTGTTTGTTTTTCTCCTCGCGCCATTTTTAGTAATCGACTTAGAACGCATTCACATTGCATATGCTGTGAGTTTTGTTCTTATGGGATTTATCATCGGTTACAAATCGCCGGGCGTCACTTTGAAAGAGCCTGCTGTGGCAGGAGTTATTGCGGTTATCTTCGAATGGCTGTTCATTCAATACGGAATTCAATTATCGGTCCCGGTTGGATATATTGCATTCGGCGTCGTTGAAGGGTTCATGCTGGCGCTGTTTGGAGCTTGGCTTGGTGAGCGATATCAGCTTGCTAAAGAATCGAAAAAAGCTTCAGCATAAAAATTATCGAGACGCAAAAGCAGAAACTTTTTCTGATACACCTAAATCGTGGATGAAGTTTTGGGAGGCGTTGATATGGCAAGAAGAAGAAGGTTTATGTTTTAGTGGGGACTCATAAGGGAGCGTTCATTTTTTCAAGCGACGAGGCGCGCAAGAAGTGGAGCATGAGGGGACCGCTGTTGAAAGGTGCGGATGTTAATGAAATCATCCTCGATACGAGGCGGGAACCGACGCTCTACGCTTGTGTGAACTCGTACTGGTGGGGGTCGAATGTTCACCTGAGCAAAGATTTTGGAAAAACATGGAAGCAGTCCGATTCAGGCATCAAGTTCGATGAAAAATCAGGAAAGACCGTCGCGCGCGCATGGCATGTTGCACCGGGTTTAGAAAGTGAGCCGGAAGTTTTATACGCAGGAATCGATCCTGGAGCACTGTTCAGATCGGATGACGGCGGACAAAATTGGAAAGAAGTGGAAAGTTTGTCCAACCATCCCACGAGACAGAAGTGGGCGCCCGGCGCTGGCGGGTTAATGGTGCATTGCTCTTGCATCGATCCTAATAATTCCAAGAAAATGTTCGTCGGAATTTCTGCTGCGGGAGTTTTCTGCAGCGAAGACGGCGGTGTGTCATGGGAAGCAAGGAACAATGGCGTTCTCGCCGATTTTCTACCTGATAAATATCCGGTGGTTGGGCAGTGCACTCACCATCTGGATTTTCATCCGTCAAAACCGAATGTGTTATTCCAGCAGAACCATTGCGGCGTCTACCGAAGCGACAATGAAGGGAAGGATTGGATTGATATCAGTGAGGGCCTGCCGTCACGGTTCGGATTCCCGCTTCAGGTTCACCCGCACGATCCTGACACTATTTACGTTCTTCCGGAACAGGGGGCGGAGTTTCGGGGACCGGTTGACGGGAAGTTCGGTGTGTATCGCAGTACAAATCGAGGGGGACGCTGGAAGAAATTGACGAAGGGCTTGCCGACGCGAAACATGTATGCGCATGTTCACCGTCAAGGGTTGGCAGCGGATCGTTGCGACAAAAGCGGAATTTACGTCGGCACAAGCGGCGGTCAAATCCTGTTTAGCCGAAACGAAGGAGATTCCTGGCATCTTCTGGCTGACTGGCTGCCGGCGATTTATTCCGTTCGTACTGCTGTAGTATGATTGCTTATTAGACTTTCCGGAAAAAACAGCACTTCACCATTGTAGCAAAATCAAAATCCAGCTGAGTGACACCATCACTTTGTCGATTGATTTTCTTCAATTTATCGACAGGACGGCAATTTCAGTAGCCAGAGAGATGACATCACTTGTCAACCAGTGTTGATTATCTGCCTCAAATCGGTTATATTTGATCAGTTTTAAGTTTTTCCACCATGTCATCAATCGAATGCCAAACCGAATCCACAAAACTACTTCAAAAGAAATCTCTGCTACGTATCAAAAGACCGTTCTTTCAAACGGCATCAGGGTTGTCAGCGAAGAAATTCCCCATGTAAAGTCCATTTCTATCGGCGTCTGGATTGATACCGGCTCCCAGAACGAAACCGAATCCACGAACGGCATCTCCCATTTTCTCGAGCATATGGTGTTCAAAGGAACTGAACACCGGTCGACACAGCAAATAGCACGAAGCCTCGAGTCGGTCGGTGGTTATTTAAACGCGTTTACGACGAAAGAGCACACGTGTTATTACGCGCGCGTGCTGGATGAGTTCACAGAACTTGCTGTCGACGTCCTTGCCGACCTGGTTCAATTTCCTTTGTTCCCGGAAAAGGAAATCGAAAAGGAGAAGCTGGTCGTTCTTGAGGAATTGAAAAATGCCGAGGATGATCCGGACGACCTTATCCATGATTATTTTGAAACGAAGATTTATTCGGGCCATACTCTTCGTTTTCCCGTGCTCGGGTCGGCTCGGAATGTCTCATCATTTAAAAGAAAGGATCTGGCTGTCTACGTCCGGGAACGGTACAGCGCAGACAATATTGTCGTCGCCGCTGCGGGGAATTTTCCGCACCGAGAATTTGTAGAGCTTGTACAAAAGTATTTTACAGTACACAGGAAAGCTTCCGTCCGTCTTCAACCGTCGAAAATTTCGCGAACAAAGAAACAAACTCAGGAATTTCAAAAACCAATTCAACAGGCACATATTTGTACTGGAACGATCGGTTACAGTGTTCATAGCAAACATCGTTTTCCGTCGCTCGTGATGAACACGCTGCTTGGTGACGGCATGAGTTCAAGATTGTTCCAGAATATTCGCGAGCGGTACGGTTTTGCCTACTCCGTGTATTCGTTCCTTAATATGCTGCGCGATACCGGTTCGTTTGGAGTGTACCTTGGCACCGACAAGAAACACATCCAGCGGGCTCTTGATCTGGTTTTTGCCGAACTGCATTCATTGAGAACGAAGTCGATTCCCAAATCCGAATTGCAGCGGACGAAAGCGCAGTTAAAAGGCAGCATGCTGCTTGGCCTGGAAAGCACTTCAGCTCGGATGATGCGTTTGGGAACCGGAGAATTATATTTTGGAGAATTCACAGAATTGGAAACGATTGCGCGGGAAATCGATTCCGTGACCATAGAAGATATCACCGAAGTTGCGCGGCAATTGCTTAAGGAAGACGCGTTTTCTACTGTAATTTTTGCGCCGGCCGCCTAACTAGTCTATTGTTGTTTTTTGTGAGATAGAAGCCATGATTGCAAAGCGAGATTTAAATTCTGATCTGTTGACGGCGGAGTATGCCGTCAGGGGACCGATTGTGAATAGGGCTCAACAGCTTGAGGAGCAGGGAAAAAAAGTTATCTATTGCAATATCGGGAACCCCCAAGCTCTGAAACAAAAGCCCTTGACATACCTTCGTCAGATTCTGAGCCTTGTTGAATATCCCGAATTATTGCGCCACAAGAGCATTGCGGAGCTTTATCCAGCGGATGTTCTGCAAAAAGTTAAATCGATCCTCGAGCAGCATCCTCACGGAACTGGTGCATATACGCAAAGTGCCGGAATCCCGTTCATCAGAAAAGCAGTTGCAGAGTTCATCCAACGGCGGGATGGAATTCCATCGGACAAAGACCACATTGTTCTGACAGACGGGGCGAGCAAAGGAGTGCAGTCTGCGCTGCTTGCGCTGCTGAAAGATTCGAATGATGGAGTGATGATTCCTATCCCTCAATATCCGCTCTACAGTGCGACGATTGATTTGTACGGCGGCAAGCAGATCGGTTATTATCTGGATGAAGGGAACCGATGGCAATTGAGCGAGCATGCGCTGACGGAAAGCATTACCGGCGCGGTCCGGCGCGGAATTCATCCCGTTGCCATTGCCGTTATTAACCCCGGCAACCCGACCGGCGCCGTTCTTTCCTACGACAATATCGGGATGATCGTTGCTTTTGCGCGCAAACATCATCTGGCGATTTTGGCCGACGAGGTATACCAGGAAAATGTGTATGGCAGGGAGTGTAAGTTTTACTCTTTTGCAAAGGTCATGAATGATCTCGGCGAGAAAGATGTTTCCCTCATCAGCCTTCATTCAGTGTCAAAAGGTCTGCTTGGTGAATGCGGCCATCGTGGCGGGTATGCGGAATTCCGGAATATTCCTGACGATGTGCTGTCCGAACTGATTAAGTTGCAGTCGATCAGCCTCTGTTCAAATGTCCCGGGCCAGCTTGCAACCTACGCCATGGTTTCTCCTCCCCGGCCCGGTGAAGAGAGCTATGAACTTTACACGCGCGAATTGAATTTCGTTTACACAGAATTAAAATCAAAAGCGGAATTGCTCGGAAGCCGGATCAACGGAATACAAGGAATGTCGGTAACGATTCCGGATGGTGCGATGTATGCATTCGTGAAGTTCGAACTTCCCCCCGACCCGCACGCCGATCTAGAAGCGATGTCGCTCGAGGAGAAGCGGGAATACGAAGCCAAGAGGGAGACGGAGTATTGCCTTGCCTTGCTAGAAGAGACCGGCATTTGTGTTGTTCCCGGTTCGGGTTTCGGTCAAGTTGCCGGCACGCTTCATTTTAGGACGACGTTTCTTCCCCCGAAAAATGAAATTGAAGAAGTCGTTGTCAAGTTGAAAGCTTTCCACGAAATGTACTATGCCAGGGTTGCACACGCCGAAGAAAAAATCGTCTCGTAAGTAAGCATATCAGAAACCCAAAGGAATAAACGTTTAGATCAAGATGGCAAAAATCACAATAGATGGGATTCAATTCGAGGTCGATAGCAAGCGGACCATTATAGAAGCTGCCCGCGAAAACGGCATCTCCATCCCGCATTTCTGCTGGCATCCGAAACTCTCCGTTTCGGGTAATTGCAGAATGTGTTTGGTTGAGGTTGAGAAGATGCCGAAGCTTGCCATCGCTTGTTCAACGCAAGTTGCAGAAGGAATGGTTGTCCATACGAAAAGCGACCGCGTTCTTCATGCACGCGAAGCGGTGATGGAATTTCTTCTCATCAATCATCCGCTCGATTGCCCCATTTGCGACGAGGCCGGCGAGTGCAAGCTGCAAGACTATGCGTACAAGCATAGTGCGGGCTACAGCAGGTTTCAGGAAGACAAAGTCCACAAACCAAAGCGTGTCGAGATCGGTCCGCGCGTGATGTTCGACGCTGAACGCTGCATCCTTTGTTCACGCTGCATCCGCTTTTGCGACGAGGTAGCCGGCGTTCACCAGCTGCAGTTTGTCGAGCGCGGCGACCATACAGTGATCGAAACATTTCCCGGCGAGACGCTCGACAACCCGTATTCGATGAATGTCGTTGACATTTGCCCGGTTGGTGCTCTCACGAACCGCGACTTCCGGTTCAAGGCGCGCGTGTGGGAGATGTCGTTTACGGAGAGTGTTTGTCAGGGATGCGCACGCGGGTGTAATATTGAAATTGGCGTTCGAAATAATGAAATACTCCGCCTCACGCCGCGGCGCAACGAAGATGTTAACAGCTATTGGATGTGTGATCACGGAAGGGTGGACACATTTAAATCCGTGAACGCGGAGACGCGGATTAAGGCTCCCATGGTCAGGAGAGATGCGGCATTGGTGCAAGTAGATTGGGACGAGGCTATCGCAAAAGTTGCCTCGGAATTGAAATCGTTCAAGAAATCGGAAGTTGCGGTCTTGGGCTCTGCATTTGCAACAAACGAGGATAACTTTGCCTTTCAACGGTTTGCTAAAGAAGTTTTGGGAACAAAAAATATAGACTTCATGCGCCATGTCGTAGAAGGGGACGAGGACAATATTCTGATCCGGGCAGATAAGACGCCGAATAGCACCGGGGCGAAAGCCGTTGGCGTTGTTCCGGGGGACGATGGCATGGGCTTTCAGGAAATTATTCGTGGAATCAAAGAGGGAAGGATTAAAGCTCTGTACGCTCTTGACGATGACATTGCGGTGATTCCGGACGTCGCCGATGCTCTTGCCAAACTCGAGTTCTTCGCTGTGCACGCGTCCAACGAGTCTGCAACGACCGACCTCGCCGATGTTGTCCTTGCAAGTTCATCATACGCGGAAAAAAACGGGACGGTGACGAATTTCCAGGAGCGCGTTCAAAGGATTCGCCCCGCCGTCACAACGCTTGAACAAGACCGGGCGCTCGACGGATTTGAGTCAAGCCGATGGGATAGATTTGCTGCGCCGAACGACAGTTGGGGAAAAGGGCCTCGCCGCGATGCACGCCCATCGTGGAAAATTGTTGCAACCCTTGCCGCGCTCATGGGTGCAAAATTTAAATATAATTCGTCAGAAGAGGTCTTTGCCGATCTCGCTCAAAAGGTCGACAGCTTTAAGGGACTTTCGTACCTCAAAGTCGGAAACAAGGGCGTTCCGTTGAAAGTAAAAGCGGGCGTTGCCGTTTAATTTTTTTTTCAAGGGCATTGCAGGTTCTCATGGACATTATTGAACCGTTGATTAAAATCGTTCTCATCTTTCTGATTAACCTTACCGTTGTTGCGTACCTTGTTTTGGTCGAACGGAGAGTGAGTGCTTTCGTTCAAAACCGTATCGGCCCAAACCGCGTCGGCCCTGCGGGGATGTTCCAGCCCGTTGCCGATATCGTCAAGTTATTTTTGAAGGAAGATATCGTACCAAAAGCTGCAAACAAGTTTGTTCACAGCCTCGCCCCGCTCATCTCGCTCGTCGTTGCGATGACCACCTTTGCCGTTATCCCTTTCGGTAATACGATCCACCTCTTCGGCCGCGATATTAAATTGATGATTGCGGACGTCAATGTAGGAATTCTGTACCTCCTGGCGTTATCGTCCCTCGGAGTGTACGGCATCACGCTCAGCGGATGGTCTTCCAACAATAAATATTCGTTGTTGGGTGGATTACGCTCTTCCGCGCAAATGATCAGTTACGAACTTTCGATGGGCCTGGCAATTATCGGCGTGCTGATGATCGCCGGAACTCTCCAGTTGAATAAAATTGTCGAATCGCAGGCGCACGGCATGTGGTATTTCTGGAGAACGCCGGTGAGCTTTATCACGTTTGTCATTGCATCGTTTGCCGAGACAAATCGTCTTCCCTTCGACCTGCCGGAAGCCGAACCGGAACTTGTCGGCGGTTATCATACGGAATACTCTGGAATGAAATTCGGTTTGTTCTTTTTGGCGGAATACGCGAACATGATCACGGCCTCCGCGGTCATCACAACGCTGTATTTAGGAGGATGGCAGCTGCCGTTTGTCGGGCATTTAGGCTTTTCAGAATTGACCGTCAGCCTGCTTCAAGTGGCAGCGTTCGCCGTCAAGGTCGGGCTTGTGCTCCTCTTTTTCATTCTCGTCCGATGGACGATCCCGCGTTTCCGGTACGACCAGCTGATGAATATCGGATGGAAAGTGATGCTCCCCCTTTCATTGGCGAATATTTTAGTGACCGGCTTGTATTTTGTTTTGGGATGAATTGAACCGTAAAGGATTGCAGCAGAATGGAACAGAGTAAAGTTATTCGGAAAAAAGATCTGACTATCCTGGAAAAAATGTACATCCCGGAAATCGTTAAAGGGATGAGGCTGACCATTGCTCAGATCTTTAGGCCGAAGTTTACCATCCAGTACCCGGAGAATAAATTTACCCCGCCCGATTCGTTCCGGGGCAGGCCGGTACTCGTAGAGGAGAATGGTACCGAACGATGTGTCGCGTGCGGATTGTGCAGCCGTGTCTGCCCTTCGCTTGCGATTGAAGTGCAGGCCGCCGAGACCAAGGATGAGAAGGAACGCTATCCGGAAAAATTTGAAATCAATATGCTGCGATGCATTTTTTGCGGGTTCTGCGAGGAGGTATGTCCGGAAGAGGCGATCATTATGAGCAAGGAATACGAGCTGGCGTTTTCAAATCAAAAAGACGCTTTGTTCGGAAAAGACAAACTGCTCGTTCCGATTGAAAAGGTTCAGGACCGGCTCGATTTTCTGCGCGCTCATCGATAAATCGCGGCCTTTGATTGTTCATCGCTTGATTCAATACAAGGGGAACTTATCGATTAATTCTTAATTCTTCACTCTTATTTCTTCTTTTTTAGAAGGGGGGCCTTCATGCTATCAGTCGTTCTCAGCAGTGCAACTTACGGAATCAACGCTTACCTGATCGAGATCGAAACAAACATCGAAAACACCGTCCCGAATTTCTTTATGGTCGGCTTGCCGGATAACGCCGTTAAGGAAAGCCGCGAACGGGTCGCTACTGCAATAAAAAACTCCGGTCTCGAATACCCGAACAGGCGTATCACAATCAATCTCGCTCCAGCCGATGTCAAGAAAGAGGGGTCATCTGTACGACCTTCCTCTTGCGGTCGGCATGCTTGCCTCGAGCGGACAGGCCCGCGAAGACAAGTTGAAAGATTACGTTATTCTCGGAGAGCTTGCTCTCGATGGAAGTCTGCGGCCTGTGCACGGCGTTCTTCCGATTGCCGTTGAAATTAAAAAGAAGGGCTTTAGCGGGATCATCCTGCCAAAAGAGAACGCGCGCGAAGCGGCAATGGTCGAGGGGCTTGAAGTCTACGGCGTCGAGAATCTTTCTGAAACGGTCTCCTTGCTGAACGGCGAACTGGCGCTGATGCCGACGAAAATTAATGTCGATGAAATATTTGCCGTCGCACAAAAATACCCGCTCGACTTTTCCGATGTCAAGGGGCAGGAAAATGTAAAACGGGCACTTGAAGTAGCTGCAGCGGGGGGACATAATATTATCATGATCGGCCCGCCTGGGTCGGGGAAGACAATGCTCGCACGACGGCTGCCTGGCATTCTTCCGCCGCTGACCTTTGAAGAAAGTATTGAGACGACAAAAATCCATTCGGTCGCCGGCCTCCTGCCCCCAAATTCTGCTTTGGTAGCCACCCGGCCGTTCCGCTCTCCTCACCATACCATTTCCGACAGTGCTCTTGTCGGGGGCGGAACCATTCCCCATCCGGGGGAAATATCGTTGTCGCATCACGGCGTTCTCTTTTTGGATGAGCTTCCGGAATTCGCGCGAAACGTACTGGAGGTGATGCGCCAGCCCCTTGAAGACGGAAGGGTGACGATCAGCCGGTCGAAAATGTCGCTCGATTTTCCGGCAAATTTCATGCTCGTGTGCGCGATGAATCCCTGTCCGTGCGGCAATTACGGCAATCCTCATCACGAATGCACCTGTTCGCCGATGCAGATTCAAAAATACATGGCGAAGATTTCCGGTCCGCTCCTCGACAGGATTGATATCCATATTGAAGTGCCGGCGGTGAAAGTCGCAGAGCTGAGCCAGAAGAAGCCGGGTGAACCATCGGAAGCAATTCGAGCACGGGTCATTTGCGCTCGCGAGCGGCAGGCGAGACGCTTCAGAAAGAAGAGAGGATTTTTTTCGAATGCCGACATGCAGTCGAAGGAGATTCGTGAATTCTGTGCGATAGATTCCGACGGCGAGGTGTTGTTAAAAATGGCGATGACAAAACTTGGGCTTTCCGCGAGAGCATATGATCGGATTCTGAAGGTTGCGCGTACGATCGCCGATCTGGGAGGGAGCGACGAAATCAGGCCGGAACATCTAGGCGAAGCAATTCAATACAGGAGCCTGGACAGGAATTTGTGGATGAATTGAGCTGGAATAGTTCCAAATCATTTCGTCCCATCTTCTTGTTCCTCGCGTTTCCAACAAGGACGTTTGGAACGAAAAGAGAATTTTCGTACATTCTTGCATCATCGCAAGCCTGAAACTCATTTTAGAATTTGAAACTTCTGAATAATTCCAAAAGTATGGCTCACGCAAAGACGCGAAGTCGCAAAATGATTTAAAAATAGACCCCTTGCGTCTTGGCGGCTTGGCGAGAGACGATTTTTCAGATGTCTCAATTTGTTGGTTCGTTCACTGGAACTCGATGTGGATAAGAATAACGAACACCGGAAGATTGAACTGTTTATCAAGCAATGTAAGGCTGCGGGTTTGAACGTCACGCCTCAGCGTCTGGCGATCTATCGATCGCTGATAGGCGACTACTCACATCCCAGCCCCGACGCGGTCTATCGTCGCGTTCGCAAGCTTCACTCCACAATATCAGTCGCAACTGTCCACAAGACATTAGATACATTCGAAAAGCACGGCATCATCTCACGTCTGACTCCTATTCATGAAAGTGTTCGTTATGACCCGATGACCGAACCTCATCACCACATTATTTGTATTCGGTGCAAGAAAGTCGTGAATCTGGCTGACGATGAGATTAGCCCGGTCCATATCCCAGCACACGTTCGCCGTGACAACAAGATTCTGGGATATAGCGTTCACGTCAATGTGTTGTGTTCGGATTGCAGAAGAAAGTGATATTTTTTTTGTTTATGCCTAATAATTATTATTATATGATACTCATTCAAAATAACCCATTCATCGGCACGAAAGGAGCAATGAAACATGAACAATGAAGAAAAGTGTCCCATACATACTACCGGCGGCACAACGAACCGGGATTGGTGGCCGCACCAGTTGAATCTTGATATCCTGCACCAGCAATCCTTGAAGTCCAATCCGATGGGCGAGGATTTCAACTATGCAAAAGAATTCAAGAGTCTCGACTTGAAAGCTGTAAAGAAGGACCTCCGTAAGCTGATGACGACATCGCAAGACTGGTGGCCGGCGGACTTTGGCCACTACGGACCGTTATTTGTCCGCATGGCGTGGCATAGTGCAGGCACCTACCGCACTGGAGACGGTCGCGGTGGTGCGGGGCACGGCAATCAGCGTTTTGCACCCCTCAACAGTTGGCCCGACAACGTCAGTCTCGACAAGGCACGCCGATTGCTCTGGCCGGTCAAGCAGAAGTATGGCCGGAAGATTTCCTGGGGTGACCTTATGATCCTCGCCGGCAACGTCGCCCTGGAATCGATGGGCTTCGGGACCTTCGGTTTCGGCGGAGGACGTGTGGATATCTGGGAACCGGAAAAGGACGTGTACTGGGGTTCCGAGAACAAGTGGCTGGGGGACAAGCGCTACGCTGGAGATCGAGATCTTGAAAATCCGCTCGCTGCCGTGCAGATGGGACTGATTTACGTGAACCCGGAGGGCCCGAACGGAAACCCGGACCCGATTGCTGCGGCGCGGGACATCCGCGAGACCTTCGCTCGAATGGCGATGAACGACGAAGAGACTGTTGCCCTTATTGCGGGTGGGCACACCTTTGGTAAGACCCACGGGGCCGGCCCTGCATCCAACGTGGGTCCCGAGCCGGAAGCGGCCCCCATCGAGCAACAGGGTCTGGGCTGGAAGAGCAGCTTTGGTATGGGCAAAGCCGGCGACGCGATTACGAGCGGGCTGGAGGTCACCTGGACCACCACGCCGACGAAGTGGAGCAACAACTTCTTTAAAAACCTGTTCGGCTACGAATGGGAACTGACGAAGAGCCCGGCGGGTGCGAACCAGTGGAAACCGAAGGGGGGCGCGGGCGCTGATACGGTGCCGGATGCTCACGACCCGTCAAAGCATCACGCGCCTTCGATGCTGACTACGGACTTGTCGCTTCGCTTCGACCCTGCCTACGAAAAAATTTCTCGGCGCTTCATGGATCATCCGGATCAGTTTGCAGATGCGTTCGCCCGGGCGTGGTTCAAGTTGACGCACCGCGACATGGGTCCGCGAGCACGCTATCTCGGCCCTGAGGTTCCGAAAGAAGAGCTCATCTGGCAAGACCCCATTCCCGCCGTCAATCATAAACTGATCGATGCGAAGGACATCGCCGCTCTTAAAAAGAAGGTTCTGGCTTCCGGCCTTTCAGTATCGGAGTTGGTTTCAACTGCCTGGGTATCGGCGTCCACGTTCCGCGGCTCGGACAAGCGCGGCGGCGCCAACGGCGCCCGTATACGTCTGGCTCCACAGAAGGATTGGGAAGTCAACCAACCGGCTCAACTGGCAAAGGTGCTCAAGACTCTGGAGGGAATCCAGAGCGCGTTCAACAAAAGGCAGACCGGCAGAAAGAGGTTATCTCTGGCTGACCTGATCGTTCTGGCCGGTTGCGCTGGTGTCGAGAAGGCTGCTAAGAATGCGGGACACAAAATGACGGTTCCCTTCACGCCGGGACGCATGGATGCATCACAGGAACAAACCGATGTAACCTCCTTTGCCGTGCTTGAACCGATCGCGGACGGCTTCCGCAACTACCAGAAGGCTCGCTATGCCGTTTCAGCTGAGGAGTTACTTGTTGACAAGGCGCAATTGCTTACACTGACCGCTCCCGAAATGACGGTTCTCATTGGCGGTATGCGGGTCTTGAATGTTAACTTTGGAAAATCCCAGCACGGCGTTTTCACCAAGCGACCGGAGGCGCTCACCAATGACTTCTTCATGAATCTGCTCGACATGGGCACAGAGTGGAAGGCGGTCTCGAAAGACGCTGACGTGTTCGAAGGCCGTGATCGCAAGACGGGCGCACTCAAATGGACCGGTACCCGTGTCGATCTGATCTTTGGATCGAACTCACAACTCAGGGCACTGGCGGAGGTTTACGGATGTGAAGATTCACAGGAGAAGTTCCTGCACGACTTTGTAGCGGCATGGAACAAGGTAATGATGCTTGACCGCTTCGATCTCTCCTGATCGTAGCATCAATTTCTTCGACGGCTTATGTCGGGCGGCAAAGAACAGCCATCTAGTCACCGACACTGGTTTGACATCCATGATCAATGCCGTCAGGGATCATTTACCTGGCGGCATTGTTCATTGTATTCTTCCTCTATGAGCCGGAGCCAATTCGTTTAAGTAATCGGGATTTCAGTCTCTTACTGGGCTGACTCTCTTCCCCCTCCCAGCACGTCAGTGTTGTTTGATCAATCCTCAGTTCTTTGGCAAGCTTCTTCAAACTAAGTCCACTATTTCGTCGATTCCCATCTATTTGTTCACCGATAGATGTCGCAATAAATGGGAATGGGATATAGCATAGAAAGTGAAATACCCGTGGCAGGAAGCAAAGTCGGGGATTAGTCCGTCCTTATAATAAAATGCTATCTTTGAGTAATTGGACCATTTGCCCTTTCCATTAGAGTTGCTTTAATAGAAAAAGTCTGTGATTTCATTTTTGATTAAGAGGTGGTATATTTCAATATGATTTTCAGGTGCACTCTCGCGGCCGACCACACATTCTTTGTTGCTTTTAACAAGAAGCTTTTGGGGAAGCATTGCCGATGAGCCGAAATTTTTGGAATAGCATCTTCAATAAAATAAGACAACCATTAGCTCTTAGCCGGGAGCTCATAGCCGTCTTTTAGAGGAAGCAATGAGTAAACTATTATCTTCGATTACAATCAGGCAGTTAGAGTTCAGGAATAGAATTTTTGTTTCACCGATGTGTCAATATTCGGCGAAGCAGGGAGTACCCGAACGACTGGCACCTTGTTCACCTTGGAAGCAGAGCTGTCGGAGGCGCCGGGCTTGTCATTACCGAGGCGACGGCAGTGTCACCTGAAGGAAGAATTTCACCTGCCGACCTTGGAATATGGAATGGCGAACAAGTGGAGGCATTCAAACGAATTACATCCTTTATTGAGTCGCAGGGTGCAATACCGGGAATACAGATCGCTCACGCCGGAAGAAAGGCTTCTACCAAAATTCCATGGGAAGGAGAAGGATGGATTGCCGAGGACAAGGGAGGCTGGCAGACTCTGGCGCCGAGTGCAAACCCGTTTGACGCTAATTATTCCAATCCCAAAGAGATGACTCGGGATGATATAAAGATGGTCGTATCTCAATTCCGAGACGCTGCGAAAAAAAGTTTAGATGCCGGATTCAAAGTTGCAGAAATCCATGCCGCTCACGGATATCTCCTTCATCAATTTCTATCACCATTGTCGAATCATAGGAACGACGAGTACGGCGGTTCCTTAGAAAACCGGTTACGTTTCCCGCTGGATGTTGCTAAGGTTGTTCGTGAAGTTTGGCCGGAGGACCTCCCGGTTTTTATCAGAATTTCTGCAACAGATTGGGCTGAAGGCGGATGGGACCTCAAGCAATCGATTGAGTTTGCGAAATGTTTGAAAGAGGCAGGCATAGATTTGATCGATACTTCGACGGGGGGACTTGTGCCGCGAGTCAAGATCCCTATCGCGCCGGGATATCAACTTCCTTTCGCCGAGGTAATTCGGCGGGAAGCAAAGATCATGACCGGCGGACTCGGGCTTATTACCGATGCTGCTCAAGCGGAGCAGATTCTTGCCAACGAACAGGCGGACGTTGTCGTGATTGCGCGGGAATTTCTCCGCGATCCGTATTTCCCGCTTCACGCGGCAAAGTCCCTTGGTGATGATCCACAATATCCGGTCCAATATTTAAGGGCAAAACCAAGGTGAGGTGAAAGTCAAAGATAAAACATCGGATGTCACAACATTAAAAAAAATACTGTGTTCCCAAACAGAGTTTGAGAACGTGATATAAACACCAAAGCCCCGCTGATCGGGGCTTTAGTGTTTTATTGAACCGGGTAACGTGATTATGGGCATCGTCAATTAGTCGATATGTGCCGCGAGAAGCTTCTGCTCCAGTTGCTCGGCAATTTGCCTAAAGAGATATTCATGATCGAGCGCGGGAGAAACCGGCGTTATCTGAATATTCGTACTGTAAGTTAGATACATGCTCGCCAGACGGGCTTTGTAACTGATCGCTACATCTTTATTGTCCCGTGCGACTTCATCCAGTTCGTTTCCGAGACGGGAGTAGTTCAGATCCGGAAAACGATTTTTATATTCCACTACGGTGTAAATCGTCGATTCAACGATACCCGGGATATCGCTCTGCAACGAACTTTCAAAAACTTTAAAGTTCCGTTGATGGTTGAATTTTCTGCCTTCAAGCTCGTTCGTTTGTGATGCCGCGCTGAAAGCAAAAATTAAAATGGCAGCTAGTGTGGTTGTTGCTGCTCTGATGCCTATTTTCATAACGTCCTCCTTTAGTTTGGTTGGTGATAGTATTACAAGCCGCATGCCAATCTCATGAACCTCGATTTCGGAGGGGAATGCACAATAAATTGATTTAAACTTGAACTAAATCGGTGCCACAAAAATGCAGCGGAAAGTAACGGAGAGTTGGTAATCGAATGACACGTAAGAGATTACAGAAGATAGGGTGAAAGTGGCTCAGTGCGGAAGTGTGGCAGTGTCCCCGGGTTTTGCAATTCGAGTAATAACAAGAGATTATAAAAAAAATTTAAAGAAGTAAAAATGGGTTCTTGCCAAGCCGCCAAGCGGCTAAGAATAATGATTCATCTTTCACTTTGCCCTCTCAGCAACTTTGGTTGATCTTCTTTTAGTTGGTTTTATTTTTTCTCTGTGCGGCGAAGTCTGTTGTTAAGCGCGCGCCGCGATATCCCAAGCAGTTCTGCTGCGATCGTTTGGTTTCCTTCGGCTCTTTTTAGCGCTTCTTCAATCAAGGAGTCTTCAGCTTCTTCTAACGTCGGGAACCTGCCGGGGAACGAAAGAAGTTCGTTCGCCTGATGGTTGATAGAGACGCCGGCATCCTTTGAGTTCCTCCCTTGATTATGGTCTGCGATATTTTTACGTATTGATTCGAGGGAGAGTATTCCTGAAGTATGCAGGCTTACTGCTTCGAAAATCATCCCCTCTAACTCGCGCACGTTTCCAGGGAAAGGATAGTTGATAAGCAGTGTGTAGAGTTCTTTTGGCGCCGTCGGCCTTTTTTTGTTAAGAGTTGTCGCTGCCCTCGAAATAAAGTGGTCGATTAAATATGGCACGTCGAGCTTTCGTTCTCGCAGCGGGGGAATGGCGATATGATGAGACTTCAAACGATAATAGAGGTCCTGACGGAAAGTGTCCCCCGCTTGCATGGTTTTAATGTCCCGGTGAGTTGCAACGATAATCCTGGCATCGGATAATTTTGCAATATCGGAACCGAGCGGGTAGAAACTGCCGTCTTGTAAAAGGCGCAATAATTTTACCTGAGAGGCAATATTCAAATCGCCTATTTCATCCAGAAATAACGTTCCGTCATCCGCTTTTTCGATGAGTCCTTTCCGTTCGGACTCTGCTCCTGTAAACGCCCCCTTCTTGTGGCCGAAAAGCGTGTCGGAAAAAAAGTTGTCATCAACGCCGGCAACGTTCACGGAGACGAGTTCCCCCTTTCTTCCGCTCGCCATATGAACCGCTTCGGCAAAAAGCTCCTTTCCGGTTCCGGTTTCACCGGTGATGAGCACCGGCAAATTTGTTTTCGCGATCGCCTCGATGTACCGGAAAATGGACCTGAGCGGCGCGCTGCGAGTCACTATTTTTTTGAATGCCTCCGGATGTTCGACATTTTCCCGCAGGAGGGATTGCTTCAACATCGCGTTTTCACTCCGAATTTCAGCAAGCTCTAATCCGCGCTTGACTGTGGTAACCAGTTTGGTATCGCTGATCGGCTTCACCACATAATCGAACGCACCCTCCTTGATGCACAAAACTGCGCTGTCGACGTCATTCACAGCCGTGATCATGATGACGGGAATTTCAGGATAGCTGATTGTGATTTGTCGGAGAAGTTCTATCCCGGAGAGATATTGCATATTGATATCGAGTGCGACGAGGGAGTAGTATTTGTTCGACAAGTGCTGCATCACCTGCCTGCTGTCTTTGCACGTTTCAATATTCGTGATCCCGTTGGAGGAGAGCGTCAATTCCGCGCTCAGCAAAAAATGTTCTTCATCGTCGACAAGCAGGATGGGGCTGGCAGGAAAAATTTTTGAACTCATTGTGCGCGCTCCTCTTTGATCTCCGATAGCGGGGGAAACGATGCCCGCGCTGTCGTTCCTTTGTCAGGTTTGCTGCTCAGTATAAGAAGGCCTCCGTGGCTTTTCACGATATTGTAAGAAACAGAAAGCCCGAGGCCCGTGCCTCCCATTTCTCTTTTTGTCGTGAAAAACGGATCCATGATATATTTCAGGTCGTCTGCCTTAATGCCGATCCCCTGGTCTTCCACTTTTATCCTTACTTTATTCCTTGTTTTATTATAGTATGTGGAAACCGTGATTCCAGCCGAAGGAGCGTTCAGCGATTGGCAAGCGTTGTTAATGAGATTGATGACGACTTGTTCAAGCTGTTGCGTGTTTCCTTTGATCAAAGGAATGTCAGTACCGTACTCTACTTTGAAATGATTCGTCGACTTCTTGATCAAATTGTTGGTGATCAATATCGCCATTTCTACAACTTTATTAATATCGACGTGTTCATTCAACGTATCGCTGTCGGCTTTCGCGTATTCTGTGAGGCTCGCCGTAATATTTTTGATTCTTTCGGAGCCTTTGAATATTCCTTCAAACGATTGAGCGATTTTTTCCTTCGAGGTAACTGTACAACATCCCGGCGACACTGAAATCTCCGTTTTCTTCGTAATAAGCATCTAAGATCGGAGTGATGTCTTTCCAAATTTTCGAATAGAGCTGTGCGTTCAGCAGGATGAAATTGTTGGGGTTGTTGATCTCATGGGCGATGCCGGAGACGAGGATTCCCAGCGAAGCCATCTTATCGGCTTGCTTCAGTTGCCGGTTGCGTACGGCAGCCGCAACCTCGGCTCTTTTCAATTCTGTAATGTCGTTAATAAGCCCGTCGTACGCGGCAGGAGTGCCGTCGTCATTTTTTGTCACGACAATCTTGTTGCGAATCCACCGGACCGTTCCGTCACGGTGGATGATACGGTGCTCAAGAGGATTTACTTCTTTGCCGGCGAGAGCCAGCCGTGCCTGCTCCAGCACTTTCTCACGGTCTTTGTGGTGAACCATTCTGTACCAGAGCTGAGGGTCTTTTTTATAATGCTCGGATGTGTAGCCGGTCACGGAAACACAGCCGGGACCGTGGAATGTGTCTACCACAACGCCGTCTTTTATCGTGACGGTGTAGATGTAGTCCGTGAGATAATTGATTAACTTTTCGTACCGATGTTCAATATCCATTCTTCCCTGCGCGAATTTTTTCGATGGGTGCTTCTTCAATATAAAAATTTTCCGTGAATTATTGAAGGGCAGACTCCCTCGATGGCGAGTTATTTTCGGCGAAGGTGTCCGACAGCTTCCCTAACCGTATCATTACTAAAGTTTAATCTTTAGATTCTTTTTTGTATCTTGAGTTCCAATTTGAAGCGAAAATGTTAAAATGCATAAGGTAGACGTTCGCCGCCTGTTTGATTCTATTGCCTATCGATACGATCTCCTCAATCACCTTCTGAGCGGGGGTTTTGATTTCTATTGGCGTCGGGCGGCCATTCAAACCCTAGCTGCGGTACATCCAAAACACATTCTCGATGTTGCAACCGGCACGGGCGATTTTGCAATCGCGGCGCTTCGTTTAAACCCGGTAGAAGTCGTGGGTGTCGATATATCGGTACCGATGCTGGAGTTTGGAAGGCGAAAGCTGGCCGCTCGGGATCTGGACGACATTATTCGACTGGAAGTGGGAGAAGCGGAACGTCTTCAATTTCCGGACAATCGGTTCGATGCTGCAATCGTGGCGTTTGGCGCGCGCAATTTTGAAAACCTGGAAGGGGGATTAATGGAAATGAGGCGCGTGTTAAAAAAGGGGGGGCAAATCGTCGTGCTCGAATTCTCGAAGCCCCGGGTATTCCTTTTCAAACAGCTTTACTTTTTTTATTTCCGAAATATCCTCCCTCTTGTTGGAAAGATCGTATCGAAAGATAAAGAGGCATACCAATATCTCCCCGATACAGTCATGAAATTCCCCGATGGAGATGATTTTATAAGCATCCTGCGTAAAACAGGATTCACTTCGGTCTCTCAACGCCCTCTGACATTCGGCGTTGCAACGGTGTACTGCGGTCAAAAATAACGAACAGAACAATAAGGAAAAGAAATCATGCCCGATAGAATAATTACCATTGGACACAGCCCGGATCCGGATGATGCATTCATGTTTTATGGATTGTCGAGCGGGAAAGTCAAACTTGAAGGGGTGACAATTGAACACATGCTCGAAGATATTCAATCCTTAAATGTCCGTGCAATGAACGCGGAATTAGAGGTCACGGCGATCTCGGCACATGCGTATCCGTACGTCGCCGGCCATTACTGGATTATGGCGACAGGGGCGAGCATGGGGGAAGGATACGGCCCGGTTGTTGTTTCGAAGAAATATCGAACGCTCGAAGAGCTCAAAGGGAAAACGGTTGCGACGCCCGGCAAACTGACGACGGCAACGCTCCTCTTTAAAACTTTTACCGAAGGAATCAATAACGTCGATGTTCCATTCGACAGGATTATGGACAAAGTGACGTCGGGCGAATTTGATGCAGGCGTTTTGATCCATGAAGGACAACTCACGTACAAGGCCGAAGGGTTCCATAAGGTTCTTGACTTTGGCGAATTCTGGGAGAAGAAGTCAAACGGTCTGCCGCTTCCGCTTGGACTGGACGTTGTGCGAAAAGACCTTGGAGAAGAGTTAGCGAAGAAACTTTCTTCAGGATTGAAACAGAGCATCCATTTCGGGTACACCCACCAACGTGAATCCATTCCGTACGCGCTTCAATGGGGGAGAGGGATTAATCAGCACCTGGGTGAAAAATTTGTCAAGATGTATGTCAGTGAACTCACGGTCGACATGGGCGAGAAGGGGAAAAAAGCGCTGAACCTTCTTTACAAATTCGGCGCAGAAAGAAAAATAATTCCCGCCGTGCCGGAGATACAGCTTTTGTAATGATCATAACCATTTATCGTATTAATGAAGATTCTTGATCTGTTCCGAAGATTCCGGTCCGGCATCATCATTGCGACGTCCCTTGTCATTATCGAGAATGTTGCATGGATTGCCGAGCCCGCGCTATTCGGAAACGTCATTGATGCGCTTATCGACAAGGCGACGTCCGAGGCCGCAGTTTCGTACATGATACCGCTGCTGCTCTGGATAGGCACATTTCTTTTAAACTCGGGGACCGGCGCCGTGAGGCGGATGCTTGACCCGAGGATTTTTTTAAAAATGTTCATTGAAATCGCCACCGATGTTGCACGAACGGCAAAAGAGAATGGACAATCTGTCTCTAAAACAGCGGCGCGCGCGGAACTTTCACGTGAGTTCATCACGTTTGCCGAGTACAGAATCCCGGACATCATCGAACAGATTATTTCAATCGGGGGAGCGGTGTTCGCGCTCTTATTTTTCGACTGGCGGATTGCTCTGTCTTGCCTTTTTATCGTTTTTCCTCTTCTTGCCATCTCCCGCGTATATAACAAAAGAGTGGTCACGCTCCAGAAGGACCTCCATGATAACCGTGAAGAAGCGTACGAAGTATTTTCAACGAAAGACCCAGAAAAAGTACATGCGTATTACACGGCGCAATCTCTCGTTGAACGGCGCATTGCAAAATGGGGGGCGTTTAATTTCGGTGCGATGAGAATTTTCCTCCTCCTCATTTTCCTTGTCGTTCTCTACATCGCCATCGACCTCGACGACTTCAGTACAGGGAATATTTATTCCATCGTAGCATACTTATGGACGTTTGTGACGTCGTCTGAGTACCTCCCGGAATTGATGGAGTCGTGGAGTTCGTTGAAGGATATTTCGCAGCGGCTTGCCCTGGAGAATGGTTAGGAGGCGATACGAATCTACAGGCGCATACGCTGCTTTATGGAGGGATGAACGGACTATGCTGCTTTGCTTTTAGGGAAAACCTTTCTCAACTCGTATAAAGTTCCCCGCTGTGCTGCGTCGAACCCGGATTCATGGATCAATTGAATGCACTCGGCGGTATTGGTCTTGTTCACAAAATTTGCCGCTGCATGAACGTTCTCTTCCAGCAGCGTTCCGCCGAAATCGTCGGCGCCGAAGTGGAGGGCAATCTGCCCGGTCTTTTTACCTTCCGAAAACCATGATGCCTGAATGTGCTGGAAGTTGTCCAGATAAATTCTGGAAAATGCAATCATTTGCAGGTAGCGGGTTGGTGTGGCGTAATGCGGAATAATTTTTTCGAGGGGAGTGTTGCCCGGCTTGAAGCTCCAGGGAACGAATGCCGTAAAGCCCGGGCGTTCGTCTTGCAGGCGGCGAATGCTCTCGAGATGTGTGACAATATCTTCGTCGGTCTCGAGATGGCCGTACATCATCGTTGCCGTCGACTTGTATCCGATTTTGTGAGCCTCTCTCATCACGTTCAGCCAATCCTCCGACGTTCCTTTTTTACTGCTGATCTTTTTTTTCACACGGTCGGAGAGGACCTCCGCACCGCCCCCCGGAATGGATCGAAGCCCTGCATCCCAGAGACGCTGCAATACCTCCTGAAGCGTAAGCCCGGAGACCTGTTTCATACCCAGGATTTCCGACGTTGAATAAAAGTGCGGGTAGATTTCCGGCACCTCGGCAACGGTGCGCCGGACCATTTCAAGATAATATTCAAAAGGGAGAGCAGGGTTCACTCCACCTTGAAGCAGAACGGTGGTGACCCCCTTTGCCGCCGCCGCTTTGAAGTTTTGAATCATGCTGGTCGACGGAGTATGTATACTCATCCTTCTCACCGGGGTGCCGGTAAAAAGCGCAGAAGATGCAGTCGACATTGCAGACGTTGGTGTAGTTGGGGTTTGTGTCGATAACAAACGTCACTTGGGGTGCGGGATTCTTCTTGAACCTCATCTCGTTCGCAAGGTCGGCAAGGTCGAGTAACTCGGCGCTGCGAAGAAGAAAAAGACCTTCCTCTTGCGTGATCCGTTCGCCTCTGCGTATTTTTGAATACAACTCAGACTGCATTGCATCTCCTGCCCTTAAATTGAGACCGAATATCCTGCGGCCTTTAGCTCCTTGACGAGACTAAAACTGATTTCTTCCAATTTAACGATGATTTCTTTCCGTTGTACGCCGGGAATATTTTTTGGAACCGCCACATCTTTTTGATAAATACAGCATACTTTGCCTGCACCGATCTTTCCGACAAGATACCCCATCTCAAACATCGCGCTTGGGATGTCTTCAGAACCGACCAGGTAAAAGGCGTAGTGTGTCGTCGCTTGCTTTTCAACATATGTCAGGAGAGCGTCGCTTCCGCCGCCAGTGCGTTGATAGACCGAGGCTTCAATGCCAAGCTCTTTGAGCAACGACGTTAACTGTGAAAGCAATGGATTGTTTGCGGCAGAAACAATCAGGACGCGATGTGCCGAAGGGGCTGTCGATTTGGGCCCTGCCGATTCAACAATTTTCGGCTTCTCAGGTTCGGTGTGCGGTTGTACTGCCGTTGGGGGCGCGGCCGGTACGCGGATGACCTCGGCAGATTTCAACGCCTCTTTCAATGCCTCGTGAACCCGTTGCGCCGAAGTTTGATAGAAGTAAGGTCCGTTCTCGTCGTTGGTAAGCTGTGAACGCAGCGCCGCTCCTTTTTCTCCGCACTTGCTCAATGCATCGAGGCAATTCTTCCGCCAGAGCAAATACTGGCTTTGCATCTTCGCGTTGTACCCGGAAAATTCGAGTCCCCCTTCGGGAACAAGCTTGTCTCCTTGATGAACGAGATCTTGCAATTTAGCTGCCAACGATGCATCCATAACGGTTTTTCGCTGAAATAAACAACGTTAAACGGCGACTTCGATTTCCTGATAGAGCTTTCGAAATACTTGCATTGCGGTTCGTTCTCGGTCGCCCAGGCGATAATTGAAGCCTTCGAGATATTCCCGTACTTCGGAGGGTGTTAAGCCGATTTGCTTTCCGTGCAGCGCTCCTACAAGTTCGAGCTTCGACTCATTTTGCTCAAGTGCCGATTCAAGAAGCTGCTTCAATTCCGATTTTTTTTCCGGCGAGAGCGATTTTTTGAGAGCCCAGGCCGCGAACACAAATGGCAGCTTTTGCCACTCGTACCATTCTTTCGCAAGGTCGAAAACAAGTTCGAATCCGGGAAGCCCGAATTTATTCCGCCGCAAAGCTTCATCGCCTATGAGCAGAACGGCGTCAAATTCGCTGTGATCGTTCACGCCGGCGTGCATTCTGACGAGCGACGCGTGAACGCCGTATTTTTTCTTCAGCAGGACTTGGAGAAGGCGGATCGACGTCGCGGTATCGTCCGTAATTCCGATGCGTTTGCCTTCCAGGTCGCCCCAGCCTTCTTTCGAAAAGAGCATGACGCTTTTTACCTGGTCCCGTGTTGCAATGCCGTAATTCATCAGCTCAAGGTTCTCTTCCTGTGCAAAATAATTCATCAGCGAAAAAATTCCGGCGTCGATCTGATGCGTGGATGAAAGCTCGCCCATCCGGCGCGGGACGACCGGAAAAATCTTAAATTGCCGTTTTTCAAAATCAGCATAGAACGGAACGGAATTGAGGTATGGTATTTTTCCGATGACGTTGTCCGCATATAATTTCAGAGGATGATAGTAGACGTCGCGTTCAACGGGGATCTTCCCTGCATCCCTGATGATCTTGATGATCTGTTCTTTTGCAAGCTTCATCGGACTGACGGCCCCGGCATCGTGGGCAATATTTTCTCCGCCGACGGTACCGTCCATGTCATCCGCGCCGAAATTCAGAGCAACCGACGCTACTTCTTCCGTCAGCATCACCCAGTATGCTTTGATATGCGGAAAGTTATCGAGCATGAGCCTGGAGACAGCTATTGTTTTTAGATCGTCGATCGCTGAAGTGAACTCGTTCTTCGGTTTGATGCCCGTGACGCCCGGCTGAAATGCAAGCGGAATAAACGTGAGGAACCCGCCTGTTTCATCCTGGGCCTCGCGCAGCTTCATCATGTGAACGACGCGCTCTTCGTACGTTTCGATGTGGCCGTACAGCATCGTCGCGTTCGTCGGGATGCCGAGCCGATGCGCCGTTGTATGAACTTCAAACCATGTTTTTGCGCCGATCTTTTGGTTGAAGAGAAGTTTCCGTACCCGTTCGGAGAAAACCTCTGCGCCGCCGCCGGGCATTGTGCGTAGGCCGGCATCCTTCAACTGCAGGAGGACTTCCTCGATCGACATTTTGAATTTTTTGTGGAAGAAATCGATCTCGACGGCAGTGAACGCTTTTACATCGACGGCAGGAAAATGCTTCTTGATTTCCCGGATCATGTCGAGATAATAATTCCACTCCCAATCCGGGTGCAAGCCCCCCGTGATATGCACTTCCTGAATCTCCGGCGTCAATTTTCCGATAATGTCTGCAATGGTCATTTCATATGCGTTCGGCTTTCCCGCCTTCGTGGCAAAATCGCAGAACTTGCATGCAAGGACGCAAATGTTCGTCGGCTCGATTTTTTGATTGAGGACAAAGTATACGGCATCGCCGCTTTTTTGCTGTTGGACGGCATGTGCCATCTTGCCGATGGAAATGAGGTCGTTCGAGTGGAACAACGTGACGCCATCGGCGAGAGAAAGCCGTTCGCCGGACCGGATTTTGTTCCAGATCGGTACGAGAAGCGGATCCCTGAAATTTATGCTAAGCACGGTGGTAATCTCTTTATATTATTTCCAGTAACTATCCCAGCGATCATCGACAAGCTTCACAATTTTTTCATCCATAGCGAGCGGTTCCGGATAGCCGACTTTCCACGTGGCATCAATTCCCATGGTTCCTTTGTAAATGGGGGATATTCCTACAAGTTTCTGCTGAGTAAAAATGACATCCCGCTCGCAGTCGAATCGCGTGAAGACACCCCAAATATAACTCTCTTGATCGTGAATATCCACATCGTCGCTCACAGCCGCTACGAGCTTTATTCCATCCAACATCGGCGATTTCAGCAACCTCTTTAGAACAGCCGCGCCGTCGTCTTTCACCCTGACGAGCAACAGCGTTTCCGCGATCAGATTGGTCTCGATAATTCTCCGGTCATGGGCAGCTAATTGATGAATGAAAGCTTCGGTTTTCTTTGAAATATGTAATCTGGATTTCGGCTTCTTTTTCGTGGTCGCATCCAGGATCATTTTGCTGCCGAGGTTCATCGTGTACGACGTGAAGTCGAGGGTATCGAGCGGAACTTTCGGCAGGAGAATGAAATCATAGTGCGGGTCGAAGTTATCGCGTATCGCATGAAGCACCTCGCGAAAATTTCTCGGGTCGACATCTTCCGAAACAGCGATCAGGCATTTTGTCAACGAAAGCTGCTGCGTCCCCATCAGTCCGAGCGCCGTTTTCATTGCTTCTTTCTGGTACCGCTCTTCGATGGAAACGACAAGGAGATTATGAAAACCGGCTTCGTAATATGCCCACATGCTCTTGATCTCTGAGTGGAGGAGTTTGGCGAGGGGGCTGAGAATTTTTTGCGTTGCGTCTCCGAGAAATTTGTCCTCCATCGGAGGAATGCCGACAACTGCCGCGGGGTAGATCGGATCTTTCCTTCGCGTAACGGCTGTGATGTGAAAGACGGGAAATTCGGCTGCGGCAGAATAATGTCCGAAGTGATCGCCGAACGGGCCTTCGCTCCGGCGTTCCTTGGGGGGCACATACCCCTCGAGGATAAATTCGGCATTTGCCGGAACGGTGATCGAGATCGACCGGCCTCCGACGAGCTGAGTGCTTTTCTTCCGAAGGAATCCGGCGAAGAGTGTCTCGTCAATTCCTTCCGGCAAAGGTGCGATTGTCGCAAGAAGCATCGCGGGGTCGGTGCCGAGCGCAACGGCGAGTTCGAGCCGCTTGTTTAGCTTATCTGCTTGGTAGTAATGGAAGCCTCCCCCTTTTTGAATTTGCCAGTGCATGCCGGTTGTTCTGGCGTCGAACACATGCATCCGGTACATGCCGACGTTTCGTTTGCCGGTTCGAGGGTCGTACGTGAACACTTGCGGCAGCGTAATGAACCGACCGCCGTCCCGCGGCCAGCATTGGATGATGGGGAGATCGTTAAGGTTTGGGCTCTCGACAACTTCCTGAGACGGAGCGATCATCAGGTCACTTGTCCGCGAAGATAGGAATCTTCGCACCATCGCAGGGTGTTTGACGAGCGTTTTTGCAGACGGCGGAACGGCCTGGTCAAAAAAGGAAATGAGCTGTTCGCCAAGTGTGTCCGGCTGTTCACCGAGGGCAAGTTCAATACGCCGTTCGCTTGCCAGTGTGTTGATGACGAGGGGGTACTTGGCGCCCTTGACTTTTTCGAACAGCAGTGCGGGTTTCTTTTCTTTCAGCGCGCGTGTCGCAATCTCGGTGATTTCGAGAACGGGGTCGACTTCAACACTGACGCGGTGGAGTTCGCCGTTTTTTTCGAGGTAGCTGATAAATTCACGAAGGGCAGTAAAACGCATACGTCTTATTCCAATTCTTCGTTTCGCCAGCCTTTTGATGTTCGCTCCCCGATAACTCCGAGGAGTTTATCGGTGAAGGCGGCAACGTATTCATCGACAGTTTTCGGGACGAAGTAGAGCGGGGAAGAGATCGGCATGATAACGGCTCCGTACTGCGAAAGCCGCGCGCATTGTTCCAGCGAAACGGTAGAAAGGGGCGTCTCACGGATGCAGAGAATGAGTTTGAAGCGTTCTTTCATCGCAACCTGCGCCGCCCGTGTAATAAGGGTGTCGCCGATGCCCGACGCAATTTTACCGAGCGTTGATGTTGAGCAAGGGAGGATGATGCATGCGTCGATATGATTAGAACCCGAAGCTATTGGCGCCGTGAGGTCGTCGTTCGAAAATTGCCGTTTGACATACGGCTGCAATTCTTTTTCCGTAAGGTTAAGCTCGTCTTTCATCAACGCCTTCCCCCATTTGCTGACGACGAGATATTTTTCCGCCGTTGAATGCTTGAGAAAATCCAATGCGTAGACGGCACCGGACGAACCCGTAATTCCAAGAACGACTTTCATGGCAAGACACTCGGGAGGATAACCATTGCGAAGATGTTAAAACCGAGCAGGATATTGATCTTGAAAAAAGCAAGCTCGACGTCGTCCGCTTTCTTTTGCTCAAGGTAGAGCAAAAGCCCGCTCAGCAATAACGGTGGAATTGCAACAAATCCCTTGAGGGAATGGAAGAAGAGAACCACGAGAGCGATAAATGCGAGGAGGTGAAGACCGGCAGAGATCTGCAGTGCCCGTTTTTTTCCAAACCGGGATGGGAATGAAAAAAGGTTTGCGCTGCGGTCGAACGTTTCATCGAGCGTCGAGTAAATGATATCAAATCCCGTCCCCCAAAAAAGCACGAACACAGGGAGAATGAGTCCCGTGGCGATATTGTCGAAAGAGCCGCTGATGGCAAACCACCCTCCCAGCGGCGCCATAGCCATTCCAAGCCCGACGCCGAAATGTGCCAGCGGCGTAAACCTTTTTAAGTAAGGGTAGAGAATGAAGACGACGAGAGGAATGGGAGAAAGACGGAAGCAAAAGTCCGAAATGAGCCTGGCGGCCGTTATATACAGAATGAATCCAGCCGAAAGAACCACGCAGACCTGCCAAAGTGCGAGCGTTCCGCTCGGCAATTCACGATTCGATGTCCTGGGATTTCTTTTGTCAATTTCACGGTCGATAATGCGGTTGAGCGTCATTGCCACAGTGCGTGCTCCTACAGAAGCCAAAAGAACGAGAAGCAGAAGTTCGTTCGACGGCTTTTCTTTAGAAGCGAGGAACACGCCGCTGTAAATCATCGGCAAAGTAAAAAGCGTGTGTTCTATTTTAATGAAATTGAGGAGCCTTTTCAATCGGTTGCGGCAAAAATTAGATTTGTCCTTGAAATCGGTATGCCTTCTACAAGGGCAACTTCCGACAAGCGCAGTCAAATTTACCCAAAAAAAAACAGCGAGTCAAGGAAGCCCTAATAAAGGTGGCGACTGAGTTTGTCATTCTCGCGAACGCGGGAATCCATGTTTTCGTCTTTAGATGATAGATGCCCGCTTTCGCGGGCATGACAGGGCTTTTTGTAAAAAGACATTTTCAAATTCAGGCACTATCTTAACAAAGGAACCATCGGGCACCTTATCAGAAAGATTCGATATGTTGAAATATTTCGTGAAATAAATCGAGAAGGTGTCCGACAGCTATACGTGAAGTCATGGCATCACATAGCGCATGCCTGTTTGGAAGTGCGAACCGGTTTTTGTATATTTACACACTGCTTTTTCGCACGAATAATTGATTTCGCATGCACACTATTACCCTTATTCCCGGCGACGGGATCGGTCCGAGTATTGCTGAGGCGGCGCAACGGGTTATCGAAGCGACCGGTGTCGAAATACGGTGGGAACTTGCTCCTGCCGGTATTGCGGCAATCGAGACTTTCAAGGATCCTATTCCTGAATCGACGATCCGATCGATCCAAAAAAATAAAGTCGCGTTGAAAGGCCCGCTGACGACGCTGAGCGGCAAAGGATTTCGGAGCGTCAATGTGGCGTTGAGAAAAGAATTTGACTTGTTCATCAATCTACGCCCGGCGAAATCGTTCGAAGGGGTGTCGTCGCGCTATTCGAATGTCGACCTTGTTATGTTCAGGGAGAATATCGAGGAGTTCTATTCCGGCATCGAACACTATATCGATGCACAAAAGAGCGCCGCGGAAACGATCGGCATTGTCACCAGGTTTGGCTCTGAACGAATTGTCCACGCTGCTTTCGAGTACGCAAGGAAGAATGGGAGAAAAAAAGTAACGATCGTTCATAAAGCCAACATCATGAAATTCTCGGGCGGATTATTTTTGGAAGTCGCACGCGAAGTCGCCCAAAAGTATCCCGAGATCGTTGCCGAAGACCGCATCGTCGACAACATGGCGATGCAGCTTGTTCTCAACCCGAACCAATTTGACGTCATCGTAACCACAAACCTGTTCGGAGATATTTTATCCGACCTCTGCTCCGGTCTTGTCGGAGGGTTGGGATTGGCGCCGGGGGCGAATATCGGATCGAATGCGGCAATCTTTGAGGCGGTACACGGCAGCGCGCCGGATATCGCCGGCAAAAATCTTGCTAATCCGTGCGCTATCATTCTTGCCGGTGCAATGATGCTCGATCATTTGGGGGAACCGGAAGCGGCCGCGAAAATTTATCATGCAGTTGCAAAGGTTCTCAAAGAAGGGAAAAATGTGACGAAAGACTTGAACCCGCGATCCACGACGGGCACGATCGAAATGACGGATGCAATTATCGACACAATTCGTTCAACTTCATAAGAGACTCAGATGAAAAGCATATTCAGGATTTCTCTCGCGTTGGTATCGGTGATGATGGTTCTCTCACTCAGCGTGCCTGCACAAACGAATAAGGTAGGCAAAGGGATTAGCGTAACATGGTACGGCCACTCCGCTTTCAAAATATTAACCACAAAGGGGAAGGTCATCCTTATTGATCCGTGGCTGGATAATCCGAAAGCTCCGAGCAGTGCGCGCAACATCGACCGGGCCGATTTGATCCTTGTGACGCACGGACATTTCGACCATATAGGGAATACCGTTGAACTGGCACAGAAATTCGATGCAACGGTTGTTTGTAACGGCGACATTGCCGCTTATCTGACGAGCAAAGGTGTGAAAAAAACTGTAGTGCTCGATTACTCAGGAATGTACGAAGTTGACAACCTGAAAATTATCATGGTGCACGCCGACCATGGTTCGAGCATCGATAACAACGGCCAGCGGCTGGCCGGCGGCAACGCAGCAGGATTTGTCGTCCAATGCGAAAACGGTGTGACGTTATACCATGCCGGCGACACGGGTATTTTCGGAGACATGAAACTGATCGCCGAACTCTACAAGCCGGACATCGTCATGATTCCCATCGGCGGAGTGTATACCATGGGGCCGAAAGAAGCCGCGAAGGCGTGCGAGCTTCTCAATCCGAAACTCATTATCCCTATGCATTATGGGACTTTTCCGGCGCTGACCGGTTCGCCCGTCGATCTCAAGAACTTTTTGCCGCCCCAATTAAAGGGAAAGGTTGCCGATATCCTTCCCGGAGACACGGTCAATTAATGTTTTGAGGATTCACAATAATTCAAAAAATGCAGCTCACGCAAAGTCGCAAAAAGATTTAAACACGAACTCTTTGCGGCTTCGCGAGAGATAATTTCATCCTTTGACAATGAAGATCGGGTCGATCAACATAACAAATCCCATCCTTCTGGCGCCGATGGAAGACGTTACGGATATTCCGTTCCGCCTTGTCTGTAAACGGCTCGGTGCGGATATTGTCTACACGGAATTCGTCAACTCGGAAGGACTTGTACGGAAATCTGAGAAGACGAAAAAGAAAATGTTCTTCTTGGAACAAGAGCGCCCGTTCGGTATTCAGATTTACGGCGGCGAAGAATCGTCGATGGAAGGGGCTGCAAGAATCGCGGAGAGCATGAATCCCGATCTCATCGACATTAATTGCGGATGCTGGGTGAAGGACGTGGCGATGCGCGGTGCCGGGGCGGGACTCTTGAAAGATCTTCCGAGGATGGAAAAAATCGTTTCCATGGTCATCAAAGCTACTCGCACGCCTGTGACCGTCAAAACTAGGCTCGGCTGGGATGAAAATTCAATTCGTATTGTAGAAGTTGCGAAAATGTTGGAAGGCATTGGTGTGCAGGGGCTTACTGTACACTGCCGGACGCGGGCACAGGCGCACAAAGGGATTCCGGATTTTACATGGATCCCTAAAATAAAAGAGGTCGTTTCGATTCCGGTCGTCGTGAACGGAAATATTTTTGAAGCGGCTGACGTGCAACGGGCATTCGCTGAAACCGGCTGCGACGGCGTGATGATCGCCCGCGGGGCGATTGATAATCCATGGATATTCCAACAAGCAAAAAATTTGTTGGCGACGGGGATTGCAGCAAAAGAAATTTCCCTCGAAGAGCGGGTCGGTGTGTGCATCGAACATCTGAAATTATCTGTAGAGCATAAAGGGGAACGGACCGGTGTTCTTGAAATGCGGAAGCATTACTCCGGTTATTTGCGCGGTCTGCCGAATATTGCAAAGCTGCGGGCAGAGCTCATGACCTATGTCGCCACCGAACCCATTGTTGAGCGTCTGCTTCGATTTACGGACGAGGTGATAGCAAACCCGGAGCCGTCCGCAGGGATTGTTTTTGCATAAACGCTTTGCGATTCTTCTCCAATTCTTTTATCTTCTTACGTCGTCGTAAGAACGAGTTTTGTCAGCACGAGCAGGATGACATTGCATGACGGTACTCGTTGTCATTGCCTAACACTGCTTTAGAATTTAAAAATTTAGATGATTGCATTCATCGTCGGATTAGTTGTCGGTTTTTTCACCACTCTTCCCATCGGGCCTATCAACATTGCAGTCATGACGAAAGGGTTGTCTGGAAAAACCGGTCAAGGATTAATGATCGGGGCAGGTTCAGGGTGGATGGATATTGTTTATTGTGCCGCCGCGATGTTCGGCATCTCATCGTTGAACTCGAACCCGAAAATTGAATTTATTTTTCGCATTGCCACATTCGGAATTTTCTTTTTGTTCGGAATCAAAACGACGTTCTTCACTATACGGGAGACGAAAATGTCGAAGAGCGAAGAGTCTCCCGGCTTCAAACGATATTTTCTTCTCGGCATTGTCCTCTATCTTTCCAATCCTTCCTTCATTGCCTACTGGATTACCGTCGCAGGCATTATTCACGGATACCATATTCTCGCAGCCACATCATACAATAATTTATTCTTTTCGCTTGGCACCGGGTTCGGAACGACCGGATGGTTTTTCATCCTTCTTGGACTCGTCGAAAAGCAAAAAATGAAACTTGACAAAGCACTCATAGAAAAAATTACCCGCGGTTTCGGCATTATCTTGTTGCTCATCAGCCTCTTTATGGGATACAAATTAGTTTCGTAATCGGGCGGGACCGCACACGCATTTGTGTTGTCAATTATTCCAGTATCATTTTTTGAAGGAGAAGTACTATGGCCACACCCGGTCAACAGAGCATCTCGGCGAACATCACGTCCGTTCTCAAAGAATACCGCGTGTTTAAGCCGAGCGCAAAGTTCGCGAAATCGGCGTCCATAAAATCGTTCGCGCAGTATAAAAAAATGTACCACGAATCGATCCATGCCCCGGAAAAATTTTGGGCGGGTATGGCGGAGGAACTAACCTGGTTTAAAAAGTGGACGAAAGTTCTTCGATGGAAACTCCCTTTTGCCGAATGGTTTGTCGGCGGGAAGATCAATGTTTCCGTCAACTGCCTGGACCGGCATTTGACGACGTGGAGGAAAAACAAAGCGGCGATCATCTGGGAGGGTGAACCGGGAGATACGCGTACGCTGACGTACGCCGACCTCCATCGTGAAGTCTGCAAGTGTGCGAACGTGTTAAAAAAGCTCGGCGTCGTAAAAGGAGACCGTGTCATCATCTACATGCCGATGATTCCGGAGCTCCCCGTGGCCATGCTTGCGTGCGCGAGAATCGGAGCGACCCACAGCGTTATTTTCGGAGGCTTCAGTGCCGAGGCCCTGAAAGACCGCATCAACGACGCGCAGGCAAAACTTGTCATCACCGCGGACGGCGGCTACCGGCGGGGAGGCGTCATTCCGCTGAAAGCGAACATCGACGAGGCGCTGAAAGTCACCCCGACAGTCGAGAGTGTTATTGTCGTCAACAGAGTCGGTTTGGATGTCGGCATGGTTCCTGGGCGTGACCATTGGTGGGATGGGTTGATGTCTACCACTTCCGCCGAGTGCGAACCCGAGAAATTGGATTCCGAGCATCCGCTGTATATCCTTTATACGAGCGGGACTACCGGGAAGCCGAAAGGCGTCGTGCATTCCACGGCGGGGTATTTGCTCGGATGCCATCTTACGATGAAATATGTTTTCGACATTAAAGACACCGATACCTACTGGTGTACCGCCGACATTGGCTGGGTAACAGGCCACAGCTACATTGTCTACGGGCCATTCTCGAACGGGGCGACGGTTGTTATGTACGAAGGGGCGCCAAATCATCCGGAGCCGGACCGTTTTTGGAGTATCGTTGAAAAATACAAAGTCAACGTTTTTTATACGGCCCCGACGGCGATCAGGGCATTTATTAAATGGGGAGAACAGTGGCCGCTCATGCATGACCTGAGCTCAATCCGGCTTCTTGGAACCGTAGGCGAACCAATCAATCCTGAAGCGTGGATGTGGTACAGCAAGATTATCGGGAAAGGGAAGTGTCCGATCGTCGATACCTGGTGGCAGACGGAGACGGGTGCAATCATGATTACGCCGATCCCCGGAGCAACGCCGACAAAACCCGGCACTGCGACGCTCCCGTTTTTCGGCATTCAGCCCGATGTCGTCAATAAGGAAGGAAAACCCGTTCCGGCAAATCAGGGGGGATATCTTGTCATAAAAAAGCCGTGGCCGTCGATGATGCGTGGTGTCTATCGTGATCCCGAGAGATTCAAAAAGACGTATTGGAGCGACATTAAGGGAATGTACTTCACGGGCGATGGTGCACGGCGCGACAAGGACGGTTATTTTTGGATCATGGGACGTGTCGATGATGTCATCAACGTTTCAGGACACAGGCTTGGTACCATGGAGGTTGAGAGTGCGCTCGTCAGTCACCCGTACGTCGCCGAAGCAGCGGTGGTAGGGAAGCCGGATGAAATAAAGGGTTCGGCTATTTGCGCCTTTGTCACCCTGGAAGGTAAGCGGTCGCCGACCCCTCAGCTGAAGGAAGAATTGCGCCTCCATGTCGCAAAAGAAATCGGAGCGATGGCGAAACCCGACGATATCCGATTTACCGACGCTCTTCCAAAAACAAGGAGCGGAAAAATTATGCGCCGTTTATTGCGAGAGATAGCTTCCGGTGGCTCAACAACCGGCGACACAACAGCCCTTGAAGACTTCTCAGTATTGGAAAAATTGCGGCACCACGAAGACGAGGAATAACATCGATAATAAAGCGCCTTTTCGCCTCTCGATGCTGTTCCGGTCGTACCATCTTCTTGAATAGCTCGACGAGAAATTATCACCCTTATTTTCCTATTGAACATCTTTAAGAAAATAAAAACAATCGCACCGTTGCGGAGGATGAATGTTCTTCCGCTTCCAACGGCCAAGATTCTACTTGCGCCAATTTGCCGACTTTGTTATATTCAAACGTCCCTCGGGAGAGCAGGAGAAACCACCACGTTCATCTTCACTCGTTATGTCTAAAGTTTACTGCACATCGTTCGACTCTAAGATTGGTCATATCTACATTGCCTCGACGGACAAGGGGGTATGCAAGATCAGTATCCCAAAAGAATCGAAGAAAGATTTTTTCGACTGGCTCTCCATCCATTTCGATGACGATGATGTCGTGGAAAATAAAAGCCGCAACAAGGAAGCCATCGATCAATTGAACCGCTATTTTAACGGTAAGCTGGCAAAATTTTCCGCTCCGGTTGATCAAATAGGAACAACGTTTCAATTACGGGTGTGGAAGGAATTACTGCGAATCCCGTACGGAACAACGATTACCTACAAACAACTCGCCCGCAGAGTCGGTGTCCCCCGCGGGTTTCGGGCGGTCGGCACGGCAAACGGAAGCAATCCTCTCCCTATCGTTGTTCCGTGCCACCGTGTTGTCGGGCATGACGGATCGCTCGCCGGTTACTCCGCAGGAGTTAAGACCAAAGAGTTTCTCCTTCGTCTCGAAGGTGCAATTATTTTGTAGCGGAAGTTTTAGCGATACGTGTTTATTACCGGCCGCTTCCCATTTCTCCCCCTCGTTTGGTAGTGCCTGCGTTTGTCATTCCCGCGAAAGCGGGTCGAAGACTCGACTCGGCGAGAATCCAAGTATTCGTATTTCAACTGTAAAAATGGATGCCCACTGGAGTTTATCCCGTGCTTGACACGGGATGGGCATGACAGGCGTGAATTCAAATTCGGGATACCCTCGTTTGCATCCCTTGTGTAATTTGTGTATTTTTTTGTGCACGCACATTTTTTTTACTCCATGAACTTGCTACAACAACTTAATCCCGTCCAACAACAAGCAGTCTCAGCCACCGACGGTCCGGTGATGATTGTCGCCGGTGCTGGAAGCGGCAAGACGCGCGTGCTTACATTTCGCGTTGCCCACCTTATCGAAAACGGAATTAAACCGCATCAAATTCTTGCGCTCACGTTCACGAACAAGGCTGCAAAAGAAATGAAACATCGCATCGAGCAGCTTGTCGGCGAACAAGCCGTGAACGTGTGGGCCGGCACGTTCCATTCCATCTTCGCACGTATTTTGCGCCACGAATGCGAAGCGATCGGATTTCAAAGAAATTTTACCATTTACGACAGCGACGACAGCCTCGGCCTGATTAAAAATATTATGTCATCGCTCAACATCTCTGCCCAGCAGTTCAATCCGAGAGGGATACAATCACGCATCAGCGGCGCCAAGAACCAACTCGTTTCGCCGGCGCATTACGATGAGATTGCGAAAGACCCGTTTGAGCAGCGGACGGCCCTTGTCTTCAAAGAATATCAAGATCGGCTGCGCAAGAGCAATGCGATGGACTTCGACGATCTGCTGCTCAAGCCCATCGAACTGTTCCAGCACAACGAGAACATTCTCGAAAAATATCAGTACCGCTTCCGGTATCTTCTTGTCGATGAATACCAGGACACAAACCGTGCGCAATACGTCTTGATTAATCTTCTCGCGAAGCGCTTCAGGAATATTTGTGTTGTCGGCGATGATGCGCAGAGTATCTATGCATTCCGGGGTGCCGACATTAGAAATATCCTGGATTTTGAGAGTGATTATCCCGAGAGTAAAGTGTTCAGGCTTGAGCAGAATTACCGGTCCACGAAGACGATTCTTGCCGCAGCGGACTCCGTCATCAAGAATAACCGGAATCAAATTCCCAAAACGTTATGGACGTCGAATCCTCAAGGGGAATTGATTACGATGATCGAGGCGGAGGACGACAAAGACGAAGGGATGAAAATTGTCTTCCATATCCAGGAACAATGCGGCAAATTAAAATTGGATTTGAAGGATATCGCTGTTTTGTACCGCACGAACGCACAATCGCGGTCGCTCGAAGATGGATTGCGGAGGAACGGAATTCCGTACGTCATCGTCGGCGGCGTAGAATTCTACAAACGGAAGGAAATTAAAGACGTCCTTGCCTACCTCCGTGTCATCGTCAATCCAAAAGATGAAGAAAGTCTCCGGAGGATTATCAATGTTCCGGCTCGCGGCATTGGCGAAACGACGGTCGAGAAACTATTTCTGCATGCCGAACATCATGCGGCGGGGCCGGAAGGATTATTCGGCGTTCTGAAGGATATCGATGGTATTGACGGGATCGGCGACCGGTCGAAGAACGCCGTGCTGCAGTTCGCGCAGCTCATTCAGAAATATATCGAGCTTAAATTGCAAATGTCTCCCAGCGAGATTGCGCGGGCGTTGGTGGATGAACTTGGCTTTTTGCGGAGCTTGAAGGAAGAAGCGACTCCCGAAGCGCTCGGCCGGTGGGAAAATATCCAGGAGTTGCTTTCTGCAATTACGGAATTTACTTCTGAAACGCCCGACGCAACGTTGGAAAATTTTCTCGAGGAAGTTTCGTTGGTGTCTCCTGTCGACAGCGTTGTAGACCAGCGCAACGCGATTACGTTGATGACTCTGCACGCAGCGAAAGGGCTGGAATTTCCCGTCATCTTCATCGCAGGATTGGAAGAAGGATTGTTTCCGTTGTACCAGGTTGCGCCCGAACCCAACGAGTTGGAAGAAGAACGCCGGCTCTTCTATGTCGGTATCACGCGCGCGATGAAAAAATTATATTTCACGCACGCGCGGCTGCGTTACCGTTTCGGCGATGTCACGTACCCCGTGCTTTCGCGCTTCGCCGAGGAGATCGACCCGTCGCTCATTCAGCGTGAAACATCCCGGCGTGCTGTGTCTCCCGCACATCATCGCGGCGGTTCTGTCGGACACGGGGAAGGCCATTTCTCTTTCAAAGAGAATCGGCAGCATGGTCCAAGACAAACGGGGTTCGAGAGAGAGAGCGAACCGGATTATGAAAATGAATCTCAAGAGATGGTGACCCTGAGGGTGGGGGCGAAGGTTGAACATGAATCGTTCGGCATGGGAAAGGTACTGCAGCTCGCCGGCGCAGGAGAGTCGGCAAAGGCGGTCGTGTTGTTCGACAGCGTTGGACCCAAGAATCTTATGCTGAAGTACGCAAAGCTGCGGTTGTTATGAGGATCGCACGTCAGGGATCTTCATCCGATAATTTTGAACGGATGATCATCATGTTGTTCCAATAATCCCGATGGATATAGTGAGTGATGATCGCCGTGAACTGTGCGATCGCATCCGGCGGCAAAAGAAAACAGACCTGTGACGGTTTTCCATTTTGAACATTCTTGTGGTCGAAGAAAACGTCGTATTGAGTAAGGGAGTGCGGTGATTCAAGGTCGTCGGTGGGTGCCTTCACAACGCCGATAACGAAGCGCTTGTGAACATCGTCGAATGCCAGAACGTCGGGCCGCTTGTTTCTCTGATCGCCGTACCCATCATTGTGAAGTGCCTCGGGAGTGCGGTATCCATCAAGATCCCTTGCGCCGACGATAGTATATTTTTCCGATAGAAAGTGGTGGAGTAATTCTTCGACGAGCCGGGTAGAATTGTCTTTCATGGTAGTCAAAAATAAGTTTTTCACGAACGAAATGCAAAAGCCAGATGCCGCCTCCTGACCCAGGATACAACCGCCGGTCCTCACTCTTCCTGAAAATAGCTTCACTCGTTGCCGTCATCGCATGCTTTGGTCTTATCGAATGGGCATCTTCGTTCCATGCTTTGACCAACGTGCTCCCCCGTCCGTCTTCGCTGTCTCTCCCTCTCGCATGGCTTTTTGAGCATCAGGTCTGGCAATTTGGAATCGGGATCACTGCTATCACGATTCTCTCGCGAGGGCACTTATGGAGCTACGGAATAAATTCATCCGATATTCGGTTGTCGATGTCCGTTCTTTTGAAATTCTATGCGGCAGCATTGATTATTATGCTCGGGCTTGTCGTCGCGCCGCTTCTGATGTCCGGAAAACTGCCGGAGTACTTCGCCCGGATGGGGAAGGTCGATATGATCGTTTGGATCCTCTATCAATGGATGGCGACGGCCGTTGCAGATGAAATATTATTCCATGGGTTGTTCCAAACTCTTTTGCTGAAATACTGGCGGGAAAAAATCGTGATCGGTTCTTATGAATTCCCGGTTGTTATCTTAGTTACCAGTGTTGCGTTTGCGGCCGGCAGGACGAACGTCCCCGTGTACGGTGGACACGCCGTGGAATATCTTCTTGCACTCCTTATGGGATTGTACGGCGGGATCGTCTATTACCGCACGCGGAGCCTTCTGACTCCGATGCTTTCGCAGGCATTTTTCTACGGGCTCCCCTTCGTTATCCGGTTCGCCTACATGACTCTCATTACCAGATGATTTTTTGGGGAGCGGGAAGCCGTTTCACGGCTACATACGCGCCGGCGCTGCATTGAGAATCCTTTCGTAATGCCGCTCATAGACGCCGACAATTTCATCAATATCAAAGTTCTCCACCGCCCGTTTTCGGCCTGCCTTTGCAAACATGTCCCGCCGCGTGTTGTTCGACAGCAGTTCAACGGCATACTTTGCCATTCGTTCGACATCGCCGATCTCAGCGATATAACCCGTTTCTCCATGCACGACAAGTTCCGGAAGCCCTCCGACGCTCAATGAAATAACCGGGACCTCGCACGCCATTGCCTCAAGTGCGGAAAGCCCGAAACTTTCCGACTGGCTCGGCATAAGAAATAAATCAGATGCTGAAAGCAGTTCCACAAGCTCGGCTTGTTTTCCTAAAAATTTTACGCTGTCGCCCAGCTGCAGTTCGCGGCAAAGATTTTCGCAGTTCGACCTGTCCGGTCCGTCGCCAACGAGAACAAGTTTCGCCGGGATTTTTTTAACGACGAGGTTGAAGATTCTAATAACGTCGGTCACTCGTTTTACAACCCGGAAATTGGAAATATGAATGAGAACTCTTTCACCGTTTGGGGCTATCGTTTTTCTAAGCTTTGCGTCGGCAATCCTTTTGAAGAGTTCCGTATCGACAAAGTTCGGAATGACCTCAATCTCTTTGTTGATGCCGTAATTGGTGATGGTCTTTTCTTTCAAAAAACGAGACACTGCCGTCACACCGTCGCTTTTTTCGATGCTGAATTTCATGACCGAAAGAAAACTGGGTTCCAATCCTATCAGCGTGATGTCGGTTCCATGCAATGTCGTAATGATGCGCAGGTGCTCGTCGTTGAGAATCTGCTTGGCGATGTATGCGCTCGTCGCATGAGGAATGGCATAATGTGCATGGATTAAATCGAGCTTCTCAAACTTTGCGACCTCAACCATTTTGCTTGCAAGCGCGGGAGTGTAGAGGGGAAACTCGAACAGCGGGTAGGTCGCCATCTCGACTTCGTGGTAAAAAATGTTGTCCTGGAACCCGTCCAACCGCATCGGCATCGCATAACTGATGAAATGAATTTGATGCCCGCGTTTCGCAAGTCCTTTACCGAGTTCGGTGGCAACGACTCCGCTGCCGCCGTATGTCGGGTAGCACGTAATTCCGATTTTCATTGGGTTATCCTTCTGGATACATAACGTACGGTTAATTCGCTTGAATTTCAAGAATGGGTAATGGGATCTTTTGAAGAATAAAGTCATTGCGAGGATCCCGACGTTCTTCGTCGGGAGACGAAGCAATCCTTTTGCTTAACGGAGATTGTCCCGCTGTACGGGATCCCTTCGTGACTTCGTCCCGATAAGGAACATCGGTCGAAGACTCGACTCGGCGAGAACTCGCAATAACCGTTGACTCAAAGGATCCCACTACTCAAGAACGGGGGGCTTTGGGTACTGGTAAAGTGTGATGGACATTGCCAGCGAAGCGAAGCAATTCCTTCGTTTAAAGGATATTGTCCGTTGTACTGGGTTGCCGCAAAGAGGCGCTTCGCCGCTTGATGCACAACATCGTGATTGCAAGGATTGAACTATTTAGTTACTTTAGTGCCGTACTGACATGAAAAAGGGAGGAATCATGAAAACATTGATCGTGGTACTGACTGTTAGCTTTTGCATCTCTTCTGTTTTCTCGCAAGCGAAGAGAGATGACAAGAAAGTTGCGCCTCAAAGCAGTCCTGCTCCAAAATCCAATGAGGGAATACTATGGGGCCAAACTTTTGTAGACTATTCGTACGCTGCCCAGACAGCGGATGCAACCCAAAAAGGGACTAATGCTTTTGAATTCCGTCGGATTTATCTTGGCTACGACCAGGATATTTCGGAACAATTCACAGCGCGGGTTCTGATTCAGGCGAACGACGAAGACACGGCAAAGTCTGGGGCGATGGATTTTTCTGCCCAAGAAGTGTACCTCGAGTGGAAGAACTTGGTCCCTCTCTCGAGCACATACTTTGGACTTTCCGCAACTCCGTCGATTGCGCTGGCGGAAAAGATTTGGGGTTATCGGTCGCTTGAAAAAGTGATTCTGGACCGTCATGGCTTAGTAGCGATCGACGACATGGGTGCTGGGGTCAAGGGAAAATTTGTTTCTGACGGAAGTATCGGGTACGCGCTCATGGTTGGAAACGGCGAAGGCGTTAAACTCGAGAACGACAAACTGAAAAAATTTTATGGCGAGTTCTACTTTGCGCCGGTGAAGAGCGGCGTCGTGGAGTTGTATTCCGACTACGAAAACGGTCCTGATGCTCAATCGAAGCTCACGGGAAAAGCCCTCCTGGGTTACCAGGTGCCGTCCGTGTCGGCAGGAGTCGAAGGCTTCTACCGTACCGTTCACAATGGAGCTTTCAACTCCGTTACGCCCGCCGATTCGAATTTGCTGGGCGGGTCAGCGTATACATCGTTTCAAATTGTTGAGAGCGTACGGGGTGTTCTCCGGGGGGATTACTATGACGCAAATGTTTTGAAGACAACCATCGGGCTTCGAGAGATTTTTTCCGTGGTTGGTGTGGATTATTCGCCGGCGCGGGACGTTCATTTTATCCCTAATGCACTTTACACCCATCGAATGTATAAAGTCACTCCGGCGCCCGGCCCGGCATTGGTGGATGATATCACAGTTCGCCTTACGTTCGCCTACTCATTTTCCGCGCGAATTCAATGAAGGATGAGTATCAGTCGATTGCGGCTGACGTGAGAGCGTCGTTGAAAGTTGAAGGCTCGGAATTCATCGCATCGGCGTTCCCGGTTGATGTCCGTTTGCAGGCCGAGGAAACGCTCACGAAAGTGCGTAAAGAGTATTTCGACGCGACACATCATTGTTTCGCGTACGCATTGGGGAGCGAAGGGAAGGAGTTCCGCTATTCCGATGACGGCGAGCCTTCCGGCACGGCCGGGGTAAAGATTCTTGCTGCAATTCAATCAAGGAGTCTCTCGGATGTTTTGGTGGTCGTCACTCGATACTTTGGGGGGACAAAGCTGGGAACCGGAGGGCTTGGCCGGGCGTATTTTGAATCGGCAAGACGCGTCTTATCGGATGCGGTTATTGTGACGAAGGTGGTAGCCGAGGAAATGCAAATTACCTTCCCCTACGATGAAACGAGTAAAGTCATGAACACTCTTTCGCACCGCAGAGCAAGAATCGTCGACACAATATACGACGATGATGTCACCCTTCGTTTATCGGTGAGAAAAAACTCTGCGCCATTGCTTGCTGAGGAGCTCGTCAACGTCACACGCGGGAATATTGCCGTGAAACGGGGGGGCTAACTTTCCGCCAGCGTGACGCCATCGCTGTTCAACGTGTCACTGGCGAATGGTGCCGGCGTTTTCAGATCCGACGTCATCGGCCCTTTATGCCGGCTTCAGCGCATCGCAAATTTTCATCGTGTCAAGCGCGATCATGAGCTCTTCGTTTGTCGGGACGACGAACACTTTGACGCGGGATGCAGCAGAGTGGATCGGCTTTTCTTTTTCTTTTGAGAAGTTGCTCTCTTCATCCAGTTCGATGCCGAGAAACTTCAAATTGGTGCAGCAGGCTTTACGGACATCGGGGCTATTCTCGCCAATCCCTCCGGTAAAGACAATCGCGTCAGCACCTCCCATCGCCGCCATGTACGCGCCGATATATTTTTTGATCCGATACGTAAAGACGTCGAAGGCGTACTGCGCTCTTTTATTTCCTTCTTTCATCTCCGCAATGATTTCGCGCATATCGCTGCTGATGCCCGAAATCCCCATAAGCCCGCTGTGTTTATTGAGGAGCGTGTTCGCTTCCGAATAATTCAGCCCTTCTTTCGACATGATGTGAAGAATGATGTAAGGGTCGATATCGCCGCTGCGTGTTCCCATCAACAAACCTTCCAGCGGAGTCATCCCCATCGATGTATCGACCGAAACTCCGTTATCAACGGCGGCCATGCTGCAACCGTTGCCGAGGTGGCAGGTGATGAGCTTCAGGGCTTTATATTCTGTGCGCATCAGTTCCGCGGTGCGTTGGGCCACGAATAAATGGCTTGTTCCGTGAAATCCATACCGGCGGATTTTATGTTGTGTGTAAAGAGAATACGGGATGCCGTAAAGATAAGCGTGCGGCGGCATTTTTTGATGGAACGCTGTGTCGAACACGGCAACCTGCGGTACGTCGGGCAAATGAACCTGGCATGCAGTAATACCCCGAAGGTTGTGCGGATTATGAAGAGGTGCGATGTCGATATTGTCGCGAATACGTTTGATGACATCGTCGGTGATAAGAACCGAAGCACTGAAGGCTTCACCGCCGTGCACGACGCGGTGTCCGACGGCATTGATCTGGCTCTTGTCGGTTAACACCCCGTGGTTTTTGCTGAGGAGCACTGCAAGAATGTACTCGATCGCCGTGGTGTGTTCGAGAATCTCGCCGGTTATTTTTATTTCGTCCCCGTCGGAACGAAGATTGGTGAGGACCGCGCCGTTCATGCCGATGCGGTCGACGATTCCTTTCGCGAGCGCCTGGCGTGATTCGATTTCAATGAGTTGATATTTGACGGAAGAACTGCCGCAATTAAGAACGAGAATATTCATGGTTCGTTGAGAGTGGGTTCAATAGTGTAAGAATATCAGGCTGTGTGTTTCCCCTGATCGTTGTATTTGAAAAATCCTTCGCCGCTTTTTCTTCCCAGCTTTCCTTCCCGCACCATTCGACGAAGGAGGGGACATGGACGGTACTTTGCCTCGCCCAGTTCATGGAAAAGAGATTCCATCCACGCGAGGACTTCATCCAATCCCATCATGTCGGCTAACTCGAGCGGCCCGTATTGAAAATTATAGCCGAGCCTCATCGCCGTGTCGATGCCCTCGGCGGTCGCCACGCCTTCCATGAGCGCATGCATGGCTTCGTTCAACAGCGGAACGATGAGCCGTGTCGTTACGAAGCCGGGATACTCGAAGACTTCGACGACGGTTTTCCCGATCCTTTCCGCGAATTTTTTCACAGTTTCGAATGTCTTGTCCGAAGTTTTCAGGCCTCGCACCAATTCTACGAGCGGTACCTTTGGAACGGGATTGAGGAAATGCATCCCGATGACTTTATCGGAACGTCGTGTTGCAGCGGCGAGTTTTGAGAGCGTGAGTGTTGAGGTGTTGGAGATGAAGATGGTCTCGGCGTTGCACAACTCATCCAGCTCCGAAAAAATCCTCCTCTTCAACTCGAAGTTTTCATCTACGGCTTCGATGATGATGTTGCACTGTGCAGCATTTTTGAAGTCGACCGACCCGTGAATACGGGAGAGCGTTGAGTTTTTTTCACTCTTGGTCATCGTCCAGCGCTGGATCTCTCGATCCATGCTTTCCTTCAGGATGCCGGTCATGGTCTCGAGCTGCTTCTCGTTTTTTTCGATCGCAACAACTTCAATTCCGTGGGCGGCGACGGTCTGTGCGATGCCTTGCCCCATAACGCCAAGCCCGATGACCGCAACGGCGTTAATTCCGTCTTGGTCATTTTTTTCAAGCTTCAGGTCGTTGAGAATGTCTTCTATTTTTATATTCGTTGCCATTGGAGGATTGTCCATTCAGAAAGATAATTGTAAATGCCTATGTTTAAGGGCAAATGTAATGCCAGTCATTCGATCGCTCATTTTACCTATAATTTAACTTTTTCCTAGCTGAGATTTGTGAAATTAATAAAAATCCCGGTTCAACTTACCCAAAAATGGAACTCAAGTCAATAAGGCCTTTTAATGGGTGCTGGCTCAATTTGTTATTCCCGTCACGTGCTTGACACGGAACGGGAATGACATTTTTTTCAAATTGAGCCATTACTTTTTAATGATGCTATGGCTTTCATGATCGTAAGCTTGACTTTCGGATGACATTTGATTATTTTTATGAAGTTTTTGTGCAAGTTGAAACGAATTTGTAGTAATGTTTGTTAGTTAGAATGAAGGGATGAATAGCAAGTTGCCTCGGGTTGAAATAAGACATAATCAGTCGGGTATGTATAGATGTTGAAGTTGTCTAAAAGAGTCGAATACGGGTTGATTGCGATACGGCATGTTGCAGCCGCGGAGCCTGGGAGGATTACGACCGCAAAAGAAATCGCAGATCGCTATAAGATTCCGTATGAGCTGTTGGCGAAAGTGATGCAACGACTGGCAAAAAAAGGATTGATTGTTTCCCACCAGGGAGTGTACGGCGGCTACACATTAGCGAACGGTGCCGGTGAACTTTCGATCTCGGCAATTATTCATGCAATTGAAGATCATCTGCCGGCGCTCACTCAGTGCATCGCGGAAAGTCCGGACAGTTGTTCCATCTATGATAATTGCACAATAAAAAATCCTCTTGGAAAAATTCAATTGAACATTGAACAAGTGTTCCAAACAATGAAACTCTCAGAGATTGTGTGACAATGAAACTCCCGGTGTACATGGATAATCATGCAACGACGCAGACGGACTCGCGGGTGGTTGATACCATGATTCCATTTTTTACGGAGTATTTCGGCAACGCAGCGAGCCGCCAGCATCGATTCGGTTGGGTTGCAGAAGAGGCGGTCGAGAACGCGCGAAAAACAATTGCCCGTCAGATTAACGCCGATGCGAAAGAAATCATTTTTACCAGCGGGGCAACCGAATCGAATAATCTTGCTCTCAAAGGCATTGCCGAAGCATATTCCGGGAAGGGGAAGCACCTTATTACAGTCAAGACGGAACACAGATCCGTTCTTGACGTTTGTTCTGTGTTGGAACGATCCGGATTCCGGATTACGTATTTGGATGTCGACGATGCCGGAACGGTCAACCCGCAGGATGTTCGCGATGCGATGACCGGCGAGACTATTCTTGTCTCGGTGATGATGGCGAACAATGAAATCGGGACGATTGCCCCCCTCGCGGAAATCGGAAGCATCTGTCTCGAGCGTGGAATCCTCCTGCACACCGACGCCGCACAATGCATGGGCAAGCTTCCGATCGATGTCCAATTGTTGAATATTCACTGTATGTCGGTCAGCGCGCACAAAGTGTATGGCCCGAAAGGAATCGGCGCGCTGTACGTCCGGAGCAAGAATCCGCGTGTCAAGCTTATCCAGCAAATGGATGGTGGTGGACATGAGCAAGGAATGCGTTCGGGTACGCTGAACGTGCCGGCGATCGTTGGGTTTGCAAAAGCCGTTCAGCTCTCAGCCCAGCTGTATGATGAAGAATCGACTCGCATCGCAGCCCTTCGGGACAAATTGGAAGAACAATTGCTCTCTGTCGAAGGATCTCGCCGCAACGGCCATCGGTCACATCGCTTGTACAATAATTTGAATATAACATTTCCGCACGTTCATGCAGACGACCTCATGATGACTTTGAAAAATGATGTAGCGGTCTCATCCGGATCGGCATGTTCTTCAGCAGATCTCGACAGTACGAAAGTCTCGCACGTTTTGAAGGCAATCAGGCTTGATGACGAGCTGGCTCGTTCCACGATTCGCATCGGGCTCGGAAGGTTTAACACGGAAGAAGAAGTTCACTATGCAGCAAAGAAAATTGTCGAAGCGGTACAACGGTTGCGCGAATCTTCGCCACAGTACCAAATGGCGAAGGAAAGAACATCGCCGGCGGTAACAGCGTTAACTCACTAAAATAGAAGAAAACTCTTTCAATGAAAAAATCAGCGACGATCATCAACAATCAGGTTGAATTCCTTCATTTTTTGAAAGCGAAATTCCCCCTGTATCATTTGTCAAATTTCTTTTTTCGGGACTTGCATTACGGCGTTATCAGCTTTTTTGAACACAGGAATCTGAAAATCGGCTACGGCGATGCAGAACATGTTGCCCGCGAAGTAGCGCAGCATTTCGAAAAACAAAATATTTTCAAGAAAGTGAACCAGCAGGGATGGGTGTTGCAATATCCCGAGTTTACAGCAAAGAAAGCATCATAGAATCGTAATCCAAATTTCAACCATTTAATATCCGCAAGGAGAAAGAGTTATGTCTGAAGTGCTCACAGTGCAGGGACCACAACCGCAAACGACAATTCCCGATGAAATCCAGTTGACGGAGAAGGCGGCGGCAGAAGTGCGGAATATCAAATCTTCGAATAACATTCCGGAATCGCATGGCCTGCGGCTTGGTGTAAAAGGCGGAGGATGCTCGGGATTGACGTACGTTCTTGCGTTCGACGAGAAAGCGAATGAGAAAGATAATGTTCTCGAACTTCACGGCATTAAAGTATTCGTGGATCAGAAAAGCATGTTCTATCTCTCGGGAACCGTTTTGGATTTTACCGATGGACTGAACGGGCGCGGTTTCGTTTTCAACAACCCGCAAGCAGCAAAGACGTGCGGCTGCGGCAGTTCGTTCGGTGTATGACATGGAAACAGATTAACCTACGATTGGAGTTCTGATGCAAGAATCAATGGAGACCCTTGTTAATAAGGAATACAAGTACGGTTTCGTTACCGATATCGATACCGATGCCATTCCGAAGGGCCTGAACGAAGATATCATCCGCTTGATTTCACTCAAAAAAGGCGAGCCGGAGTTTATGCTCGAATGGCGCCTCAAAGCGTACCGCCATTGGCTGACGCTGAAGGAAGAGCCGCATTGGCAAAATTTCGCTTACCCGCCAATCGACTACCAAAATATCATTTATTACGCCGCGCCAAAGAAGAAACCGCAGGTGAACAGCCTGGATGAGGTCGACAAGGAAATCTTGGCGACATACGAAAAGCTCGGCATCTCGATAACGGAACAGAAGCGGATGAGCGGTGTCGCGGTCGACGCGATCTTCGACAGTGTTTCTGTCGCGACGACATTCAGGGAAAAACTTGGCGAGCTTGGAATTATTTTTTGCTCCTTCTCGGAAGCGGTGCAGCATCATCCCGACCTCGTAAAAAAATATCTGGGATCGGTCGTTCCATATACCGACAATTTTTTTGCCACACTCAACGCCGCAGTCTTTAGCGACGGATCGTTCTGCTTTATCCCGAAAGGCGTCCGCTGCCCGATGGAGCTTTCAACATATTTCAGAATCAACACTGCAGAGACGGGACAGTTCGAGCGGACACTCATCGTGGCCGAAGAAGGGGCCAGTGTCAGTTACCTTGAAGGATGCACGGCGCCGATCCGGGACACAAATCAGCTTCACGCGGCAGTTGTTGAATTGGTTGCCCTGGACGATGCTCAGATCAAATATTCAACCGTCCAGAATTGGTACGCCGGGGACAAAGAGGGAAAAGGGGGTATCTATAATTTCGTCACGAAGCGGGGAAAATGCCTCGGAAAAAATTCCAAGATTTCATGGACGCAAGTTGAGACCGGCTCTGCGATCACCTGGAAGTACCCGAGCGTGATTTTGCAGGGAGATAATTCCGTCGGAGAGTTTTATTCAGTTGCCGTTGTGAACAACCGCCAGGTCGCGGATACGGGGACGAAGATGACGCACATCGGCAAGAATACGAAAAGCACGATTATTTCAAAAGGCATTTCTGCAGGATTCGGCGGCAATACGTACCGCGGGTCGGTGAAAGTGCTGCCGAATGCGACAAACGCGCGCAATTACACGCAGTGCGATTCGATGCTCATCGGAGACCGGTGCAGTGCGAATACCTTTCCGTATATCGAGGTGCGGAACACTTCGTCGAGCGTCGAGCATGAAGCATCAACGTCAAAGATCGGCGAGGACCAGCTCTTCTATTGCAAGCAGCGCGGCATCGACACTGAGAATGCGATCTCGATGATCGTCAACGGATTTGCGAAGGAGGTCTTCAAAAATCTTCCGATGGAATTTGCCGTTGAAGCGCAGAAGCTGCTTGGCGTGAGCCTTGAAGGAAGCGTTGGATGACAATGAACAATCAACAATTAGCAATGAACAATTAACAGCAAATAGCTAAGACTTAATACCCAATATTCATAAAGATCATTAAGGAACGAAGAGCCGATGTTAGAAATAAAAAACCTCCATGCAAACGTTGCGGGAAAGGAAATCTTGAAAGGGATCAACCTCACGGTGAAGGCGGGCGAAGTGCATGCCGTGATGGGACCAAACGGTTCTGGAAAAAGTACGCTTGCCCAGGTGCTGGCAGGACACCCTTCGTATGAAGTGACTGAAGGTTCAGTTCTCTATGATGGAAAAAACCTATTGGAGATGGACCCGGAAATCCGTGCGCAGGAAGGGGTTTTTCTTGCCTTCCAATATCCGGTTGAGATACCCGGGGTGAGCAATAGCTATTTTCTGAAGGCCGGTGTAAACGAAATTCGAAAATACAAAGGGCTTGAGCCGCTCGACGCGATGCAGTTTCTCAAGGTCCTCAAAGAAAAAATGAAGCTTGTAGAAATGGACTCAAGCTTCATCAATCGTCCCGTGAATGAGGGATTCTCCGGCGGCGAAAAGAAGCGCAACGAAATTTTGCAGATGGCGGTACTTGAACCGAAGCTTGCCATCCTCGATGAAACGGATTCAGGACTGGATATCGACGCGTTAAAGATTGTCGCTCACGGCGTCAACCGGCTGAAAAAACCGGATAATGCAATTATTGTCGTGACTCACTACCAACGGTTGCTGAATTATATCGTTCCGGATTTTGTCCATGTGCTGGTCAACGGCCGCATAGTAAAGTCGGGCGGTAAAGAACTTGCCCTCGAACTGGAAGCAAATGGGTATGACGACGTAAAGGAAGAAGCAGCATCTGTCGCAGGCTGATTTTTTAAAAAGCTCATAAGAAAAATGCAAACATCCCAAGAAATAGAAAAATATCTCTCAGACTTTCGAGCGTTTGAAAACAACGGCGCATCCCATGATCCGGTGTGGCTCAAAAATTTTCGAGTTGCAGCCATAGGAAAATTTTCTGAATTAGGATTTCCAACGATCAAACAAGAGGATTGGCGATTCACCAATATTCTTCCGCTGACTCGATCTCATTTCCGGCGCGTCCCGGCTGTAGGTTTGCCGGCCGTTCGGATGGAGGAGATCAACAAGCACATTGTGGATGGATGTGCGAAGAGTGTCCTGGTTTTCATCAACGGCCATTTTAACAAAGGCCTTTCCAATATTTCTGCTCTTCCAAAGGAAATTGTTGCAGGTGGATTGGCGGATTCGCTGGAGGTTCACGGCGATCTCGTTCGGAGGCATCTCGGCAAGCATCTTCCGCTGCAAAGCTATCCGTTCGCAGCATTGAATACGGCATTCATTCATGACGGCGCTTTTGTTTATGTCCCTGCGGGAATGCATGCTACGTCGCCGATTCAGCTTCTCTTTATTTCCACGGCACCTGGCGATGACCACGCGGTCGCATATCCGCGAAACCTTATTCTTGCCGGCGAAAAGTCCTCTGCAACGTTCATTGAAAGTTACGTCTCGTTGTCGGAAGACGTTTATTTTACTAATACTGTGACTGAAATTTTTGTTGAGAAGGAATCCGCTGTTGACTACGTGAAAATTCAGCGTGAGAGTGAGAAGGCGTTTCACGTCGGAACGATGCAAATTGAACAGGGGAGTCAAAGCAGATTCACGGCATTCAGTCTTGCACTCGGCTCGGCGATCGCGCGCAACGATATCAATATCGCCGTCAACGGCGAACAGTGCGAAACGATGCTCGACGGTTTGTATCTCCCAGCGAACGATCAGCTTGTCGATCATCATACTTTTATCGATCATACGAAGCCGAATTGCTCAAGCCGCGAAATTTTTAAGGGAATCATAACGGGCAATTCCCGTTCTGTCTTCAACGGAAAAATCTTTGTGAGAAAAGAAGCGCAGAAAACGGATTCCAAACAGACGAACAAAAATTTGCTGCTCTCCGACACTGCGACCGTCGATACAAAACCGCAGCTTGAGATCTTTGCCGACGATGTGAAATGCACGCACGGCGCGACAGTCGGCGGGTTGGATGCCGCTTCGCTCTTTTATGTGAAGAGCCGCGGCATCAGCGAAGAAGCCGGACGAGCGCTGCTGACCGTTGGATTTGCCGGTGAAGTAACGAACTATATCAACAACGAAGTGCTTCGCAAGCATGTCGATACCCTCGTCATTGAGCGGCTCCAGGAAAAAGTCGTAAAGACAGCACTGCCGGACATTGTTCATTCTGAAACAAAAATGGTATGAAACCTTTAACTGAAACTCTTGTGAAAGACGCCGGACAAAACAGCGAAGCACAGTTTGACGCCGCTCGTATTCGCGAGGACTTTCCGATCCTTCGGCAGAACGTTCATGGCAAGCCGCTTGTCTATCTCGACAATGCCGCGACGAGCCAGAAGCCCCAGGTGGTCATCGATGCGCTGACACGGGTACTATTCATCACAGAATGCAAATATTCACCGTGGGGTTCACGCGTTAAGCGAACTTGCAACGTACGAGTATGAAAAGGCACGAGGGAAAGTAAAACTTTTTTTGAACGCCGCTGAAACGCGTGAGATTATTTTTGTCCGCGGTACGACCGAGGGGATTAACCTCGTCGCCCAGAGTTACGGGAGAAAATTTATCAAAGCGGGGGACGAGATCATCATCACCGCGATGGAACATCATTCGAACATCGTTCCGTGGCAGCTGTTGTGCGAACAGACCGGCGCCGTGCTGCGCGTGATCCCGATGAATGATGACGGCGAGTTGTTGATCGGGGAATACGAAAAGCTGCTGAACAAGAAAACAAAGTTCGTTTCCGTCGTGTATCTCTCAAATTCCCTTGGGACGATCAATCCGGTTAAGCAAATGATTAAACGCGCGCACGAATTCGGCATTCCGGTGCTGGTCGACGGCGCGCAGTCGACGGCACATCTCGCGGTCGATGTGCAAGAACTCGATTGCGACTTTTATGCTTTTTCCGGCCATAAAGTATGCGGGCCGACAGGCATCGGTGCGTTGTATGGAAAAACAAACTTGCTTGAATCGATGCCGCCGTACCAAGGGGGAGGCGATATGATCAGCTCCGTAACGTTTGAGAAGACGACGTACAATGCTCTTCCCTACAAGTTCGAGGCAGGCACGCCGAATATTGCCGATACCATTGCGTTTGGCGCTGCAATCGATTACGTCCACAGCCTCGGACTCAAAGCGATTGCGTCATACGAACACGATCTGCTGACGTACGCAACAGAGAAGCTTTCCGCGATTGAAGGAGTGCGCATCATTGGAACGGCGAAGAAGAAATCGAGCGTCCTGTCCTTTATTATGGGAAGCGTTCACGCGCACGATATCGGAACCATTGTCGACCGGGAGGGAATCGCAATTCGGACAGGCCATCATTGCACGCAGCCGGTGATGCAGCGATTCGGAATCCCCGCAACGGCGCGGGCGTCGTTTGCGTTCTACAACACAATGGAGGAAGTTGACGCGCTTGCGGGCGCCCTTTTAAAGGTTAAGGAGATTTTTGGATCATGAGCAGCGATCTCAATGAACTTTACCAGCAATTAATTCTCGACCACAATAAGAGTCCGAGAAATTTCGGGAAGCTGGAACATGCTACGAACCATGCCGAAGGTTACAATCCTTTGTGCGGAGACCATTTTACCGTGTTTGTCGAGATGGATGGAGATGTCATTAAGGATGTCAGCTTTCAAGGGTCTGGATGTGCGATTTCGAAAGCATCGGCTTCGATGATGACAACGGCGGTAAAGGGGACCAAAAAAGAAGATGCAGAAAAGCTGTTCGAGAAATTCCATTCTGTCGTAACGCGTGATATTCACAAGGAAGTCGAAGACCTTGACGACCTTGGATGTCTTGGCGCGCTTGCGGGCGTCGCAGAGTTCCCGGCGCGAATTAAATGTGCAAGCCTGGCCTGGCATGCGCTCCATTCAGCGCTGAAGTCGAATGGCGCCGTTGTTTCGACCGAAGGCCCAAAAATCAATTGAACGATGACGAGATGAAACGATGGAAAATTCCGATTTCAATACATTCGAATTGTTGATCGTAAAGGATCAAGTGATCCAGGCATTGAAAACTTGCTTCGACCCGGAGATCCCTGTGAACATCCACGAGTTAGGACTTATTTATTCAGTCGATGTCGATAAAACGGGTGCGGTTCAAATCAAAATGACACTGACCTCTCCTGCGTGTCCCGCAGCGCAAAGTCTGCCGCCGGAAGTGAAGCAAAAAGTTGAAGCGGTGAAAGGTGTGACATCAGCCCAGGTTGACGTTGTGTGGGAACCCCGGTGGGATCCGAGCATGATGTCCGAAGAAGCGAAACTTGCGTTGAATATGTACTGAGATTTCTTTTGGGAAAATGTTTTCAATAAAATTTTAAACACATCCATACCACTATAATATTCAAGGAGAACGAACAATGGCTCATACGGTACCCGCACTTCCTTATGCATTTGATGCACTCGAACCATACATCGATGCAAAAACGATGGAAATCCATCACGACAAGCACCATGCTGCGTACGTCACAAATTTGAACAACGCACTTGCGAACAACCCGGAGTTACAGAACAAATCGGCTGAAGAGCTGATCAAATCGCTGAACACGCTGCCCGAAGCAATCCGAACGGCAGTCCGCAACAACGGCGGCGGCCATGCCAATCACACGATGTTCTGGCAGCAGTTGAAAGCCGGAGTTAAAGAGCCCACGTCCGGAAGACTTATCACCTCGATCAACAGCGCGTTCGGGTCGACGGCGGCATTCAAAGAGCAATTCAATAAGGCAGGCCTTGGACGATTTGGATCCGGATGGGCATGGCTCGTTGTCGGCAAAGACAAAAAGCTCGCAATCATCTCAACCGCAAATCAAGATAATCCTTTGACTGACGGTGCGACACCGATTCTCGGTTGCGATGTTTGGGAACATGCGTATTATTTAAAATATCAGAACCGCCGGGCGGACTATCTCACGGCATTCTGGAATGTCGTCAATTGGACTGACGTTGCCGACCGTTTTGATGCGGCTTCCCGATAAGACATCATCATCACAGCGGGGGACGATCTGAATCGTCCTCCGCTCATCTATCGTTTTTATGAACTCACATCGAATTCGAAACCTTCCGCTCTTTCCGCTCAAGGTCGTTCTTTTTCCCGGATCGCTTTTGCCCCTCCATATTTTTGAAGAACGCTACAAGACTCTTATCAATGAATGCCTCGAGAACCACGGGGAATTTGGGATCAATCTCATCGAGAACGATAAGATCGACCCGACCGGATGCAGTGCGATCGTCAAAAACGTTGTCCGACAGTACGAGGACGGGCGATTGGACATTGCCGTGGAGGGAAGGACGCGGTACACGCTCGGGCAGCTTATCGACAGCGACGCTCCGTATTTTGTCGGCGAAGTCTCTTTTTTTGAAGACAGGGCAGAGAAGGTTAACTATTCCCTTCGGCGTCGGGCGATAGAGCTTTATAACCGATTTGTCGAAACCGCTTTTAAGGGGACAGTCATGCCGGCCAACGAGGCGTCATCCGATACCAAAATATCGTTTCTCCTGGTGCAAAAAGCCGGACTGGAACTAAAAGAGAGACAGAAGTTTCTTGCCCTCCAATCGGAGAACGAACGCTTGAACACCCTGACCCGTCATTTCGAATCGATGCTTCCTCTTCTCACGTCGCGCGAAAAGTACGATCGATTTGTCATGAACGACGGGTACCTCTCGCCATCGTGAGATGTTCCTTGATTTCCGCCATTCATTTTTTTATTTTAAGTGAGGATGGAAAAGGGATTAAAAATCACCGAAATACAATCGATCCTCAAATCTACCGTTCAACCTGCGGCGGCGGAACCTCACTACTGGCAATATTGCGTCAATTGTGGAACGAAGCTCGACAGTCGCAAGTGCAAATTGTATTGCCCGAAATGTGGGTTTTATCATTCATGCAGTGAACCATAACACCATATCCAAGGAGAAATCTTTTCAATGAATAAAAAAGGAATTCGAGTCAGCAGGAAACATCGGAAGCGGCAGCGCAAACAGAAGGCAAAGCTGAAAGCAATGCTTTCTCAGAAGAAAAAACAGTCAGCGTAATCCACAACCCTCTCACTAGAGAGGGTTGTTCATTTATTGAGCAGCGCTCAATTTAAATCCAAGGTCATTGTGAGGTGTTTTTTGCCGAAGTCCCAAAGGGATCTCGTACACCGGGACGAAGCGATGCTTCAATGGTACGTTCCCAAACAGAGTTTGGGAACGAGATGAATGTTCGCAAGATTAGTTCGTCTGGAACGGATCGAATTAAGCTCGGCTGATTTGTTGCTAATCGTTCACCATTTCGATATATTCTGACGAAATGAAGGTCCGACGACGATGCTTCCAGTAGAAACAGACATTCACCATTCACCGTTCGCATTTCAATGCGGCGGGAAATTCATCGACCTTTCATCGCGGACGTACCTGATGGGCGTTTTGAATATTACGCCCGATTCGTTTTCTGACGGCGGGAAGTACTTCGATAAAGATCAAGCTGTCGCGCATGCGCTGCAAATGGCGGCGGATGGAGCGGATATCGTCGATGTTGGAGGAGAATCGTCAAGGCCGAAAGGCCCGTACGGAGAAGGCGCAGAAGAAGTCAGCGCCGATGAGGAGATCCGAAGAGTCGTCCCCGTGATTGAGGAACTTGCATCCCGGTCGGATGTACTGATATCAATCGATACATATAAGGCCGTCGTTGCAGAAGCTGCGTTAAACGCGGGTGCTGCGATCGTGAATGATATCAGCGGATTGAATTATGATCCTGCAATGGCTGCAGCGGTAGCCTCCCATGAAGCGGCATTGATTGCAATGCACATGAAGGGGACGCCAAAGACGATGCAGCAAAATCCCGTTTACGAAAATGTTGTTGATGAAGTGAAGGAGAGCCTCTCTCGATCCTTGGAAAAGGCGAGAGGAGCCGGTATCGAAAATATTTTGATCGACCCGGGAATCGGATTCGGAAAGAAACTTGAACATAATCTCTCCCTCATCAAGAATTTACATAGGTTCGCCGAATTGCACTGCCCGATCGTCATCGGTCCATCTCGAAAAGCATTTATTGGAATGCTGCTCAATCTTCCCGTCGATCAACGGCTCGAGGGAACGGCCGCCGCCGCGGCAGCATCTATTTTTCACGGAGCAAATGTTCTTCGTGTGCACGATGTCAAAGAAATGAAACGCGTCGCCGTTGTGGCGGACGCCATTGTACGGGCTGCGTAAACAATCCTACAATATGGAACTTTTCAAAATCGGTTTTGTGACTGTCTCTCTGATCGACCTGTTCGATATCGCCGTCGTGTCGTTTATATTTTACCGGCTTTATATTGTCATGCGCGGGACTATTGCCGCGCAGATCTTCGTCGGCATGATGGTCATTGTCGGTTTTTCGTTTCTTGCCCAGGCCATTAATTTGAAAGCGATGGGGTGGCTGCTGCACACGTTGACCGACATCTGGGTTATCGCTTTCGTCATATTGTTCCAGCCCGAGATTCGCCGATTGCTTTCCACGATAGCGCGCAACAGAATTGTGCGGATGTTTTTGCGGATCGATGTCGACGAATCGATCGAAGAAATAGCCAGTGCGGCGGTCGACCTCGCGAAGAAAAAGCAAGGAGCGTTGATCATCATCGTGCGGGGAACGGGTTTGAAAAGTGTGAGCGAGTCCGGGATCATCCTTCAGGCGAGGGTGAGCAGGGCGCTGCTGCTCTCTATTTTTAATCCAAAATCGCCGCTCCACGACGGTGCTGTGATCGTGAATGACAGGACCATCGAAGCGGCCCGGTGCACGCTGCCGTTATCGGCTGCGACGAGAATGGGAGACATCGTGCTGGGGATGCGCCATCGCGCAGCGCTTGGGATTTCGGAGCAAGCGGATGTTATCTCCGTCGTGGTATCGGAAGAGACGGGAACAATTTCCCTCGCTGAAGACGGCGTGCTGATGCGCGGGTTGAAATCACAGGAACTCCGGAAAGAATTGCGCGGCCGGCTCGTCCTTTCGATGGAGCGTTCATGGAAAAATATATGGCAGGCTGTCCAGGATGAAGTTTAGCTCGACGGAATCGTGAGTCAATGAAGAATATCGGTGTCATCGTACCTGCGTTGAACGCTTGTAAAACGATTGGCGCGGTTGTCAGCGGGGTTGCAAAGCATATCCACATTGAAAACATCATCGTTGTTGACGACGGCTCTTCGGATTCGACCGCTTCGGTGGCTGCTTCCTTCGGCGCCCGGGTGTTGGCTCATCCGATGAATAGGGGAAAGGGGGCTGCGCTTCAAACCGGATTTGATTTTGTCCTTCAAACATCGCTCGACGCTGTCATTACTATAGACGCCGACCTTCAACATCCGCCTGATTTTATTCCGCAGTTTATCGGCCTGTATTCATCGGGCGAATACGATATCATCATCGGGAGCCGGCTTCACAAGAAGAGAGGGATGCCGTTTCACCGGGTTCTTTCCAATACGATCACAACTTTTTTAGTGAGTGCCCGGACTGCCGTAAAAATTTCGGACAGCCAATCGGGCTACCGTCTTATTGATAGAAAAGTGCTGGAATCCGTCCATCTGAAGACGAAGGGGTTTGAGGCAGAGACGGAGTTCATCATCAAAGCAGCTGCGCACGGGTTCCGCTTCGGCTTTGTTCCGATCGAGACGGTCTATGGAGGGGAGAAGAGTCACATGACGAATTTTGCAACGACCGTGAATTTTGTGAAGGTGTTGTTTCGGGATTATTGACGCGTGCCTTCCAAAAAGCGGAAAAATCTATCTCGTGCAAAACCGCCGGAGCGCAAGAATAAAAGAAAAAACTTACGCGGTTTTGCGTCTTCGCGTGAAAATCATTTTAATATAGCATCAACGGCAAACCTTGGGACGATTCGAGACCGAACGTAAAGAAATGATTTCCCTCCTGGAAACGAAGGGAATCTCCGACCCGAACGTCCTTGCGGCGATGGCAAAAGTTGAGCGTCATCTTTTTGTAGAGCCGCCGTTTGTCAACCGAGCCTACGAGGACAGCGCTCTGCCGATCGGCTATGAGCAGACAATTTCGCAGCCGTACACCGTCGCCTACATGACTCAGGCACTCGCGTGCAAGCATGGAGATAAAGTGCTCGAGGTAGGAACAGGGTCCGGTTACCAAGCAGTCATTCTCGCAAAGATGGGATGCAGGGTTTTTACGATTGAGCGGCATCTCGGTTTGCTTGCCAATGCCAGAAAAATGTTTGATAGATTGAACCTGCGTATCGCATCGAAAGGGGGAGACGGCACGGTCGGATGGAATGAATTTGCCCCGTTCGACGGAATTATCGTCACTGCCGGTGCCCCCGATGTTCCGGAATCGCTCAAGCAGCAGCTTGCCGACGGCGGGCGGCTGGTGATTCCGGTCGGCGACCGGGAGGTACAGAAAGTGATCGTGATGAGAAGAGCAGGGGATTCATTCTTGACCGAAGAAACCTTCGGCTTCAAATTCGTACCCCTCGTTGGAAAAAATGGATGGAGTTGAGCAGCCCGCTTCCTACAATTCTTGTTATCGTCGGTCCTACGGCGTCGGGGAAAACTTTCCTTGCTTTAGAAATTGCCCGCCGCACATCGGCTGAGATTATTTCCGCAGATTCCCGCCAGGTCTACCGATTGCTCACTATCGGAACCGCTAAACCTTCTCCGGATGAACTGAAAAAAGTTAAGCATCATTTCATCGATAAAATTCTTCCGGATCAGCATTTCAGTGCGGGTGAGTTCGGCATCGACGGCAGAAAAATAATTGACGAAATTGTGAAGCAAAAAAAACTGCCGATCGTCGTCGGCGGGACAGGATTGTACATCCGCTCGCTGGTGGATGGATTGTTCTCGGGGCCGGGCAGAAAAGAAGACCTACGCGAAGAACTGGAAGCCCGGTTGGAGGCCGAGGGGGCCGATGCCCTCATTGAAGAGTTGCGGCGTGTTGACCCGGAGGCAGCGGCAAGAATGCTGCCTTCAAACCAGCGCAGAATTATTCGCGCGCTGGAAGTCTATTACACGACCGGAAAGCCAATCTCTCAACATCATGGCGAGCATGAGCATAAGAAATTTTTCAACCCTGTTTTTGTCGGGTTGCAATGGGATAGAAAAACGTTGTACGACCGGATCAATTTTCGGGTTGAGAGAATGCTTGCAGCCGGTTTTTTGGATGAAGTACAAGGGCTGCTTTCCCGTGGTTACGACGACCGGTATAAATCTTTACAGACGGTGGGCTACAAGGAGGCATTTGCTTTCCTGCGGAAAGAAATCAGCTACGAGCGGATGGTCGAATTGATGAAGCAGAACACCCGCCGGTTTGCCAAGCGCCAATTGACGTGGTTTAGAAAAGACACGAGAATCCGTTGGTTCGGTATTAAAGAGGAGAGCGAGATTCCCCTAATTGCAGAGCAGGTTTTGATTTTGCTGAAATAATTTTGTATAATTGATCGATACATAAGGGCCGTTAGCTCAGCTGGGAGAGCGCGTGAATGGCATTCACGAGGTCAGCGGTTCGATCCCGCTACGGTCCACAGAGAACGAAAAGAGGGAACAACATTGTTGTTCCCTCTTTTATTGTCGGGGCGGGGAGATTCGAACTCCCGACCTCTTGGTCCCGAACCAAGCGCTCTAGCCGGGCTGAGCCACGCCCCGTATTTCATTGTGTTGCTTTGGCTTCGTGGTGCCATCAATATACGAACGATTGCCCAATTTGTCAACGAAATGGAGTCTGCCTAAAAAAATTTCATTTTGTACTTGACAAATCCCTTCCAATAGTATATATTCCACCATAGTAAAAATATATATACTATATAAAGGATTTCACTATGCCATCGATCGAACTCACCTCCCGCCAGCAAAAGGTCTATAATTTTGTGAAGCAGTTCATCGAGGACAACAGCTATCCTCCGACGCTGCAGGAAATCTCCGATAAATTGAAAATTCAGCCGAGCGCCGCACGGATGCATCTTCTTCTTATGGAAAAGAAGAAGGCACTGCGTTACGTTCCGAATACCTCGCGCGGCATCGAGCTGTTGCATGAACGGCCATCCGGCATTCCGATTTATGGGAGCGCACCGGCAGGGCATCCGTTCACATCTCAGGAAAATATGGTCGATACCTTCGAGGTCCGGCGTTACATTACCGCGTCCGACGATTTATTCGGCATTTATGTGCGCGGCGACAGCATGAAGGACGCGCAGCTTTCGACCGGCGACCTGCTCTTCGTCGACCCCAAAAAGGACCCCCGCAACGGCGAGATCGTTGTTGCCGCCGTGGAAGGAGAGCCGACGATCAAACGGTATTATAGAGAAGAGAGCGGCGTTGTGCTTCGTCCGGAGAATAAAAAATATAAGCCGATTCATGTCAGCAGGAGCGACGAGAATTTTAAAGTGCTCGGTGTCGTGGTCGGAATGATCCGCGCTCTCGATAAAAAGAAGATCGACGCGTTGACCGATGAATATAAAACGTACTCAAAAGCGTCGTAAGGAACGAGGTGGCTATGGCAACATCGACGTATTCGATAGAAGAAGAGCGGCAAATCAATTTTTATCTCAAACAGATACTGGACCTGCTGAGCGTGCGCATTCCGGATGATCATTTTGGGACGGTAGAGATCGCGTTTCCGCGCCAGAACGGCAAAATTGCCGGCGAAGTGGAGATAAAATTACGCTCGAAACACCGGCGGGGAAAGGTGCAGTAGGGGTAGAGATGTTCGGCGGCTTTCATACCATCCATCGATCACAAATTTTATTCTAAAGAGGCAACGATGATGAACCGTGCAACCGGAACATTTGAAGTGAAGCTAAACCCTCAGCAGTTGGCGGACAAAACTGCCGACGCAACTCTTGGGAGGCTGTCAATCGACAAGCAGTTTAAGGGCGATCTCGAAGCTGTTAGTAAGGGAGAGATGTTAAGTGCGGGAACAAGCGTCAAGGGCTCAGCCGGATATGTCGCGATCGAACGGGTCAGCGGAACATTGCAGGGGCGTAGCGGCGCTTTTGTGCTGCAGCATACTGGCACCATGACGCGCGGTGCCGCTCAGATGAGCGTAACCGTCGTGCCCGATTCCGGCACCGGTCAGCTGGCCGGACTTGCAGGGACCATGGCGATCAATATCGTTGATGGAAAGCATCTTTATGACTTCGAGTACACGATCGCGGAAACGCGTTGAAGAACGGCCAATGACAATGAATACCGCTTTTAAGGATAGGTAACAATCATGGCAAAGAACCCGCTCGTTTTGCGAAAGACGGTGAGCATTAAGGCTCCGTCGTCAAAAGTCTGGGAAGCACTGACTTCCCCGTCATTGATAAAACAATATTTGTTTGGAACAACGGTTATCTCCGACTGGAAGGTAGGAAGTCCAATTCGTTTTACCGGGATGTGGGAAGGCAAAGCATACGAAGACAAAGGAACGATCCTGAAATTCGAGAAGGGGAAAGTCTTTCAATACACTTACTGGAGTTCCTTTTCATCGTCACCCGACGTTCCGGAAAATTATGCCGTCCTGACATTTGAGCTCTCATCGCACGGCGATAGGACTGAGCTTTCTCTGACCCAGGATAATATCGCTAGCGAAGCGGCCTTAGAACATTCCAGTAAAAATTGGGAGGGAGTGTTCCAGATGATGAAAGGGCTGATTGAAAAGTAGAATCGCAATAGATATCCTCATAAGGAGCAATCGCATGAAAAACTTTAGTGCCTTAATAGTGATCGCTCTACTTGTTTTTTTAGGATGTCTCAATTCGAAGGTGTATGCTCAGGATTCATTACATCCCACAACAAAGGAACCGGCCGTGACAATTTCAAACAATAATCACCGCATCGATTACATAGAGTTTTCTGCCACAGATATTGCAGCGGTAAAACAATTTTACACGGCCGTTTTCGGCTGGAAATTTACCGACTACGGGCCTGATTACACGAGTTTCGAAGATGGCCGGATAAGCGGAGGGTTTGCAAAAGCCCCATCGGTCTCCGGGAATGGCGTGCTCGTGGTAATCTATGCGTCCGAACTGGAAAAAACGAAAGACGCTGTTGTTCGCAACGGCGGGAAAATAACGAAACCGCCGTTTGATTTTCCCGGCGGACGGCGTTTCCATTTTACAGACCCGAATGGCAATGAGCTTGCCGTGTGGAGTGAGAAATAGAGACATCAAAAATAGTTTCACACAAAGATGCAAAGCCATGTAATTTTTATTTTAATGTATTTGGCGATTTTGCGTGAGACAAATTTTTCTGATTTTTTAAAATTCTCAAATTAATAAGTAAATGGCTTCGTTTATCTTTTTTCGTGTCCTTCGTGGATTGTCGTCTCGGTAGGAAAAATGTAACTACATAGCAACAGGGTTGTTGAAATACTCAAGCCCGGTTTTGTGCAGAACGCTTCAGTGCGTCCTCTTGAAACCGGGCTTGTTGCTTCTATGACCAGAAGGAGGTTAGTATGTTTCCCGTTGAAGAGTCGAAAATTTTTGCAGGGATGGGTGGATGGGAATTCGGGGCATTTGATAAACTTTTTTACCCTCCCGAAGTAAGGAAAGGATCTCGCAAACTCGAACATTACAGTCGGTTTCTCGACAATGTTGAGATCAATGCGACATTCTACAACGCCTCTTTCGATTCCGAGCATGCACGGCGCTGGCTTGAGGATGTTGTGGCGAATAAAAATTTTATGTTCACGGTGAAACTCTTCCGCGGGTTTACCCATACGTTCGATGCAACGAACGAGGATGTCCGTTCTGTCCGCCGCCTTCTCGAACCCCTTGCCGCCTCCGGGAAATTAGGCGGACTCGTGATGCAGTTCCCCCATTCTTTCATGAACACGCCGGAGCATCGAAAATATCTCCAGCAGTTTGGCAGAGTTTTTTACCCGTATCGTGTCTTTGTGGAAGTGAGGCATGCCTCATGGAACAATCCATTGGTCTACAATTTTTTGCAGGAGAACGGGCTTCACTTTGTCAATGTCGACTTGCCGCCGATGAAACAGTCTATGCCGTTGACAACTGAAGCATGGAACGGAGCGGCATATTTTCGTATGATGGGGCGCGGCAAAAGTATTCCCGGCCATCCCGAATTGGGCGATCGCTCCAATTATTTTTACAGCAAAAAGAATATTGCCGATCTTTATTTGCGTATCAAAAGCGTGCAGTCAGCCGCCGGCTCGACATTCGTGGTATTCCATAACGTTGCTGATAACGCTCTGGTCAATGCACTTCAACTCCGGCAGTATTTTGACCGTGCGGAACGGGCGCATGTACCGGATACTGTTGCCACTGCGGCAGATGTTCTTCACCGGTTTACCGAATCACTGGACGCGAGATATCCTCTTTTTGCGCGAGCATCGTAACTGACAATGAGCACAATTGTTTCTCTCCCTGTTTATTCGGTTCCATACCAAACCATGGTGCGGCATTTTGCCGCACCTCCCGGCAAAACATATCTTTTATACGGGGACAAACCGATCTTCTTGCTCTCGTTGAAAATGGCCGCATACGGAATCGCCGGCGGCTCTTCCGTTGCCGTCGTCGACGGCTGCAACAGGTTTAATGTTCATTTCCTTTCCCAGTTTGCGCGGGAAAGGAAACTCAACATCGACGATTTTCTTCACCGTATTTTTGTTTCGCGCGGCTTTACCTGTTATCAGATGGAACAGGCGATCGTTCACCGGCTCCCTTCATTCCTCGGCACAATCAATTCGCGTACCGCGATGATCTTCGGTCTGCTTGACACGTTCTACGATCAGCAGGCTTCACTGCGGGAAGTGCGGCAGATACTTCGCCGCGTCGTCGGGGCGCTCCAGGAAATGAAAGCGTCAGGGATTTCCGTGCTCCTTGTGTGCAGAAAATTGAATGTCTTGCCGAAAGAACGGAACGAGTTGTTCACAACATTACAGGCAGGCGTCGATACGATTTACCGTTTACGGCTGGACGGCGATGTGCCGAAACTTTTTCTTGAGAAAGGAGTGCTCGACGATGGGACGAACAGTGCCGACCTTTACGAACATTATCGACAGCGAGATCGCAAGCTGGTCGAAGTACCGCCGCGGGCTTCGAAAAGACGACCAGGAGCTTTTTGACGATATTTTCCGTTCGGCGAAACTGCACCTGGCGGAAAATTTTTACGCCATGCGTTCAATTCCGTTCGAAAGCATTGCCATCTCGATTGCCGTCGAACAGCGGAAATTGATCAAGCGCCTCCACGAGCGGATTCTTCAGCTGGAAGAACGGCTTGCAGCATCGCATGGCGGCCAATAAGGAGCACCATGCACACCATTGTGAACGGCTGGCTCTTCGATGTGTACCCTTCGGCGAAGGGGATAACGCTCTGGTTCATCGACCGCAGCGGGATGAAACACCGCTGTTTTCGCAGGTACCGTCCATCGTTTTTTCTCCACGTAAACGATTCCGACGCTAAGCGCGTTGCGGCGCTCAGCGTTCGTTCTCCGGTTGAAGTGTCGCTGGGGCGTGCAACACGGAAAGAAATCTATTCCGGCGATACGTGGGATGTCGTGCAGGTCTACGTTCACGATACGATGCGTTTCAAAGAAGCGGTATGGTATTTCGAACGGTTCTTCCCTCACTTCGCGTTTTACAATTCCGATATTCTTGTTTCTCAGTTGTTTTTGTATGAGACGAAGCTTTTTCCGCTGGCGTTCGGCGACTACGAGATCGATGATGCGGGAGAGTTCATTGGGTGGGAGGTCAACGATTCCGCCGATGCATTGGAGTACACGTTGCCGCCGTTGTCAATCATGTCACTTCGCAACGCAAATGATTTTGTTCTTCCAAAATATCAGAGGAATTTTCAGATTGAAATCGCGTACGACGGCACAATCTACGCGCTCGAACAGGAACAACCCGCCGATATGCTTGAGGCGCTGAACTGGCATCTGCACCGTTGCGACCCTGATATCCTTCTCACTGAATACGGTGACTCATCCCTGATGCCGGCTATCGCAGCGCTTTCGCAGCAGTATAAAATTCCTTCACTCCTCAACCGCGATCAAACCACGGGATATATGACGACAAAGGAATCGAGTTTTTTTCAATACGGAAAAATTGTTCATAAGGATGGCGCGTTCGAGCTTGCCGGACGCTGGCATATCGATGCGAAGAATTCTTTCACAGTCACGGAAGCGGAATTGGACGGCTTGTTCGAAATGGCGCGGTTGACACAAATACCCGCGCAGCGGCAGGGGCGGGCGAGCATCGGCACATCGATGTCGTCGCTGCAGCTTTCATGGGCCTATCAGAATAATATACTGATTCCGTCGAAAAAGCGTGAGCCGGAGGAGTTCAAATCGGCGGCGACCCTGTTGCTCGCAGACCGGGGGGGACTTATTTTCAATCCGCCGCTCGGTTTTCACGAGGATGTTGCCGAACTTGATTTTGTTTCGATGTATCCTACGATCATGGTGGAAAAGAATGTTTCGCCGGAGACGGTGAATTGCCGTTGTTGTAAGAATACGAAGGTACCGGAACTTGAATACACGATCTGTGAAAAACGGGAAGGCATCATTCCCGCAACGCTCCGCACCGTCGTGAAGAAACGGGCATACTACAAATTGATGAAGAAGAAATACAAAGGAAAAGACGAAGCTCTTTTCCGCCGGTACGATGGAAGACAAAGTGCGCTCAAGTGGATGCTGGTGAGTTGTTTCGGATATCTCGGCTACAAAAATGCCCGTTTTGGAAAAATCGAAGCGCACGAATCGGTCAATGCATTTTCCCGCGATGCGATCCTTGCGGCAAAAGAGATTGCGGAAGCGAACGGTTTTGAGATGCTTCATGCGATCATCGATTGCATGTGGTTGCAGAAAAAAGGAGCGACGGAAGCAGGAGTATCAATCACTCTGCCGAACGATTGCAGAACGTGTCGGCATCGATATTTCGCTCGAAGGAATCTATAACTGGATACTCTTTCCGGCGTCGAAACAAGACCCTGAGATCACAACTGCTAACCGCTATGTGGGATGGTATCAGACGGGGGAAATGAAAATGCGCGGCATCGAGTCCCGCCGGCGCGATACGCCGAAATTTATCAAGACGATGCAGGCGGCAATGTTGGAGAAGATGGGACAGGCGAAACGGGTTGAGGAGTTGCGCATGATGATCCCTGATTTGCTTGAAACTGTCCGCGAATATCTTTCACTCTTGCGCAGCGGAAGAGCAAATCCGATGGAGCTCGTACTCCGGCGGCACATCACCAAAGAAGCAGGAAGAATACACGAACAACAGCATCAGCGCCGTCGTCTCAAAGCTTGTGGAAAGCATGGGCGTTCACCTCTCTGCCGGCGAATCGATCGAGTTCATTATTCTTGATCAGTCGGGTAAACATAAGCCGGAAAAAGCGAAGCCGCTGGCGTTGTATGCATTCGAAGACGGTTACGATATTGAAACGTATACCGAATTTGCATTGAAAGCGGCGGCAACATTGCTCGAACCGTTTGGATATTCTTTCGAAGCGCTTGAGAAACACTTTGATATCAATCAAAAGAAACCCCGCAGTGCTGCGCGAAATGCCAGCACCACATTGGAACTGGAGTTCATGTAAAAATGGATTTGAAGTATGCAGGGAAAATGCGTATTATCCACAGGTGCAGGGGATTCTTAATGCAGAGTGTAGTCATCAACCTGTCAATTTGTGAAACCATTACACATGAACGCTCCTCCGCTGTTCATTCGTTGCACCTCCTTTCCAACGCTCCGACGCACTGCCGACAACGCTACCCCGCAATGTGAATTCCATATCCTTGCGGATGTAAGAGACAAATATAAATTTGACGAATCTCTCTTTGCCATCAGCGGCAATGTCATCTTTCCAAATTTTCACGCTGCGAGAATATTTGCCAAGAAATTGAACGACGCGCGCGACCTTGCCCGCTTTCCGGAGCAAGGAGTGAAGGCAGGACAGTTAAACGCGCTGGGATTAATCGATGAGATTTACCATTACATTTTACGAGTGTATGAAGAGACCGCTAATCCGGGTGTTTTTGGGCGTGCGCAAAGTTATCTCAATACAAAGCTCGGCACGGATGAACTCCAAACCGCAATCGCTTCTTTTGTGGCTCTCTTTCCGCCGCTCAAAGTCTATAAAAAAGAATCGCCGGCTACGGAATACCTGGCCGAAAAAACCGAGGGAAGGTCAAATCAGCACATCACGATCGAAGAATTGATATTGTTGTATGTAAGTAATTTCAACCCTGCGGCTGCAAAATTCAACGAGCTGTTTTCCGATAAACAGCTTTCGGCAAAAACGAAATATTCGGCGCTTATTAATGCGCTGGAAAATTTTTTCAAGACGGAAAAAACGTTTGGGCCAGAAAATCAATTCATTTTTGATCTGCTGCGCGCCCCCATTCTCGCCCATCCCGACAGCCTCGAGGCTCAACTGGGGTATATCAAATCAAAATGGGGAATGCTTCTTTCTTCGAAATTCTTGGACAGAATTTTAGGAAGTATGGACCTGATTCAAGAGGAGGATAGAATTGTGTTCGGCGGCGGATCACTCGCCGTTGTTCCATCGTATGACGCAGGTTCATCGGGGCATCAGTCGTACGGTTCGTTCGAAGCCGAACGGTTTACAACGGATTTGGAGTGGATGCCGAAGGTTGTCCTCCTGGCAAAAAATACGTACGTGTGGCTGGACCAGCTTTCAAAGAAATACCATCGTTCAATTGTCAAGTTGAATGAAATCCCAGACGAAGAATTGGACCAACTGGCCAGGTGGAATTTTACCGGACTCTGGCTTATCGGCTTATGGGAACGGAGCAATGCCTCCAGGAAGATCAAACAGTGGACGGGAAATCCTGAAGCGGTGCCGTCTGCATACTCGTTGTATGAATATGAGATTGCCCGCGACATTGGAGGCGAAGAGGCATTCCAGAATTTGAGCGGGCGTGCCTGGCAGCGGGGAATCCGTCTTGCGGGAGATATGGTGCCGAACCATATGGGAATCTATTCCAAATGGATCGTCGAACACCCTGAGTATTTTATACAGTCGGACTATTGTCCGTTTCCGAACTATCGTTTTACGGGAGGAGACCTTTCGGAAAATCAGGACGTACAACTCCGTATCGAAGACGGCTATTGGTCGAAGAAAGATGCCGCGGTTGTTTTTCAAAGAATCGACAATCGGACCGGAAAGATAACCTACGTGTATCACGGGAATGACGGTACGAATATGCCGTGGAATGACACTGCGCAACTGGATCTGCTCCGTGCAGATGTGCGGGAAGCGATCATTGAGACAATTTTCCACGTAGCCCGGAAATTCTCGATCATCCGATTCGACGCGGCAATGACGCTGACCAAGAAACATTTTCAGCGGCTCTGGTATCCTCAACCCGGAACAGGGGGAGATATCCCGTCTCGCGCGGACCATGCCTTGAATAAAGAAGAATTTGATAAATTATTCCCGAGCGAATTTTGGCGGGATGTTGTGGACCGGATCAATCAGTATATGCCGAGCACCCTCCTGTTGGCCGAAGCGTTTTGGCTGATGGAAGGATATTTTGTCCGTACACTCGGCATGCACCGCGTTTACAACAGCGCGTTTATGCACATGCTGATGAAGGAAGAGAATGAAAAGTATCATCAGCTCATCAAAAATACGTTAGCGTTCAATCCGGAAATTCTGAAGCGCTATGTCAATTTCATGAGCAACCCGGATGAGCAGACTGCGATCGCGCAATTCGGGAAAGATGATAAGTATTTCGGCGTTGCACTGATGATGGTCACCCTTCCGGGACTCCCGATGTTCGGGCACGGACAGATCGAAGGGTATACGGAAAAATACGGGATGGAATATAAACGGGCGTACTACGATGAGTTCCCGGACGGCCAGTTAGTCTTGCGGCATGAGCATGAAGTGTTTCCCATCATGAAGAGGAGACATTTATTTAGCGACGTTACAAATTTTGAGTTTTATGATTTTCATGATTCCCGAGGACATGTCAATCATAACGTTTTTGCGTACTCAAATATGTCCGGTAGCGAACGAGCGCTTATCTTTTACCACAATAAATTCCAGGAATGCAAGGGTTGGATCAGGGTGTCTGCTTTGAAATCAGTGCCATCTGAAGGAGGCAACAGAAAGAGCGGGGAACGGACTCTTGGTCAAGCATTAGCGTTGAACTCAGACGAAAATTATTTCTATTTGTTCAGAGACTATAAGTCTGGCCTGGAGTATATTCGCTCGGGGAGAGAACTTCACGAGCGGGGAATGTATGCGGAATTGAAGGCTTTTGAATATCAAATATTTTTGGATTTCAGGGAAGTCCACGATACAACCGGGGAATACCATGCCATCGCTCACAAATTGCATGGTGGCGGTGTACAGAGTATTAGTCAGGCTCTTGTTGAAATGCGACAAGCGCCGATTCATGACGCTATGAAGCTTCTTCTTTCTCAAGACAGTATTACGGCTTTAACGCTGTCTTGCTTGAGCACCGCCAAACCTAAAGGCAAAGCGACACAGATCGATGAAGTTCATCATCACTTTGCTGCATTTTTGAACGAAGTAAAAAAGTACATCAACGCGGATACTGATGTGGGGACGATTGCAAAGATATTCGCACGAGATGTCGAAGCACTTGCAGCCATCTGGCAGGCCCTGCAGCTTGTTCGAAAGACAAAGGTCAAAGATCAAAAGAGTGACTGGGAAAGTGGATTCCGAAAAACAAAAGTTTATAGAACGCTTCGCCAGCCGGCCAATTGCGGTCTCTTGCTTTCTTGGCTCGTCGCCGACAAACTCTCCTATTTCAATTCAGCCGCCACTCCTGCTTCTGCGAGGATTGATTTGATTTCTCTGCTGAATCTCGAGAAGCCTTTCCGAAAAATTCTTTCGGCCGGCGGACGGAATCATGAACAGGGCCAACGCGATGTTTGCCTCTTGCGTATCATGGCAAAACATCGGGGCGTTCTTACCGATGCGGACGAACATAATCGTTTTCTAAGGCTCGAACGACTTTTTGATGATTATGATGTGCGCGAATATATAAAAGTTAATCTTTACAACGAAACATGGTTTTATAACAAAGAATGCTTTGCAGAAATGATGTATTGGTTGTTTTTAGTTTCCCTTATCCATGATTGGAAGCTGGAGGATAGGCCGGGAGGAGTAAACGCACTCAAGGCATCGCAGAAATTCTTTTTCATCAATGGAATAGAGAAACTCTCCGATCGGTCTGAATACGATATCGAGAAGCTGCGCAGAAATTTGTTACTGGAAGAAATATGAGTTATCGAACACGGGAGAGGATTTCGATACTATGAAAAATGGCGAGTACGCAGTTATCTTTTTTATGCTTTTTATTATTGACTTTTCATTTTTTATCCTTATATTTATATCAGACCTGTGTGACGCTTCCTCCCCTGAGCGTCGCACCTAGAAAGGGTCGAGCCTGGCGTTCCCCCCCAACGCCGGGCTTTTTTTTTCTGATCAATTTTGTCATACGAGGTCGAGCGTGGCTAAAGTAAACAAAGAAAAGGAAAAACCTGGAAAACGAAAGGCGAAGAAAATTGAAATTCTTCCGCTGGAGGCGGTCAATTATAAAATTCTCATCGCCGGCGTTGTCGTAGTTGTATTAGGCTATGTCGCGCTTGGGATGGAGCCGTGGGATGGATTTATGGCATTAACCGTCGCCCCGATACTGCTCCTCATCGGATATTGTGTCGTCATCCCGGTTGGAATTATCTATCGCAAGAAGAAAGTGGAAAATGCCACTTCAATGACAGGGCAACAGCCTGAAGCGGTTTCTCAAAGTTAAATGAATTGAGTAGTGCAGGAATTGAGAACCGTCCTGGCATGTAAAACAGGATTTTTCTTACCGGAACAAGGGGGAAAGAATCCAGTATGTCACGGCGGAAACTGCAGCAGAAAGCGGTATCGTTAATATCCACGCTATTACAATTCTCCCCGCAACCCCCCAACGAACAGCGGACAACCTTTTTGTCGCGCCGACTCCCATAATGGCTCCCGTGATGGTGTGTGTGGTGCTCACGCTGATGCCGCCGAATGCAGTAGCAAGGAGTGTAATTCCGCCGGCAGTCTCGGCGCAGAATCCGTCGGCCGGTTTCAGTTTGGTCACTTTTTGACCCATCGTTTTTACAATTCTCCATCCGCCGAACAATGTTCCCGAGGCAATCGCTATGTGGGAACAAATGATCACCCAAAACGGAACATGAAATGTTGCTAAGTATCCGGCTGACACAAGCAACCCGGTTATGATGCCCATCGTTTTCTGCGCGTCGTTGGTGCCATGGCCCAAACTATAAAGCGCCGCTGACAGCAATTGAAGCCTGCGAAAGAGGCGATTGATTTTTGACGATGGCTTCTTATTGAAAATCCACATAAGGATGACCATCAAAACGAACGCGATCAGCATTCCGATGAGGGGTGCGAGTGCGATGAAGACAAGCGTCATTGTCCAACCGCCATAGATAATTGAGCCGAAGCCCGCTTTGGCAATAGCGGCACCGGCATAGCCGCCCATGAGAGCGTGCGAAGAGCTCGATGGAAGGCCGGAATACCAGGTCACGAGATTCCAGACGATTGCGCCCAACAGTCCGCAGAGAATAACATACTCATTGACGCTGTCAAGCTTTACGAGCCCCGAACCGATGGTTTTCGCAACACGGACGTCGAAGAGAAACGCTGCAACTAAATTGAAAAAAGCCGCCCACACAACCGCTTTGCGCGGCGTTAGCACACGGGTGGAAACGATAGTGGCGATTGAGTTTGCAGAATCATGAAATCCGTTCAGAAAATCGAAAATCAAAGCGACGAAAATAATACAAACAATTAATGGCAACATAATATCGAATAGCTTGAGTGGTTAGGCATGCTTGATCACAATTCCTTCGAGCACATTTGCGACGTCTTCGCATTTATCCGTTGCAGTCTCTAATCCTACATAGATTTCCTTAAGTTTGATAATCTGGATCGGATCCTTTTCCTTCTCGAAAAGTTCTGCAACGGCTTGTTCAAAAACTGCATCAGCAGCGTTTTCGTATTCATTGACCTTGAGGAATACTTTCTGCAGCTCGTCGAATTGTTGAATATTTCTTAAAAGGTTTACTCCATGCTGGACCTCATTGATGGACAGCTCAAGGATATCAGCCAATTGAGCCATTTTTGGCGGCCAGCTTTTCAATTTATAGAGAACAAAGCGCCCGGCGCTTCCGTCCATGTGGTCTAAAATATCATCGAGGGATGACGCAAGAGTATGGATGTCTTCTCTGTCTAGCGGGGTGACAAACGTCGAGTTCAATTCGGAGAAAATTTTATGTGTGACAGTATCGCCCTCGTGTTCATGGTCATGGATCTGATTAATCAGTACTTCGATTTCAGATTTATTTTTTGTGAGAGCGATTTTTTTCATCACTTCCGCGGCGTTAACGAGGTTTTGGGCGGACTCTTCCAGTAACGTGAAGAATTTGTCATCTTTTGGCAGAAGTTTCTGAATGAGTTGGTCAAATTTCATCGGAGTTTTCTGGATTGTTTGCAGTAATTATTTTTTCCGTCCTAAAGGTACACATTATGTATCTGTGATTCAACGAATTTTAGCGCTAAGCAAAAAAATCAATTTTAAGGAAGAGGGAATAGCTGAGCTTTTACATGCTATGGCGGTACAAGCGGCGACAGGATAGGCAGTGTTACGGCTTGGGTTCTTTTCTTAATAAGAAATGATTGCGAGGCGTTTTTTGCCAAAGCAATTCCCCAGGTGAACGGGGGATTGCTTCGCTCGCAATGGCCTTTAAATTATAACACTCCCTCGGGATACATTCTATTAGGTGCTGGCGCAGTTTGTCATCCCCGCGAAAGCGGGTCGAAGACTCGACTCGTTGAGAGTCCAAATAATTCTTTTTGCTCCATACTGAATGCCCACTGGAGTTTATCCCGTACTTGACACGGGATGGGCGTGACAATTTCTTGCTCAAACTGAGCCACTACTTTCTATTGCATATCGGCGTAAAAATTGATATATTAAATTTATAATCATGGAATTTTGTATATCGAGCGTGTAGCTCAGGGGTAGAGCATCTGCCTTTTAATTTCATGCCGACCTTTCATTTACCGCCTATTTTCAGCCTTCTTTTGAAACACGTCTAACACAATTTCTAACACTTTTTTTTCCTGAAAGCGTGACACGTCTCCGAGACATTGATAAAGGAGACCCGTCATGCCCTCCCTCTTCCGCCACCCCAAGTCAGGAATCTTTTACGCGATCCACCGAGTAAACAAAAAGCAAGTCTGGAGAACGTTAAAAACGCGCAACAGGCTCGTAGCTCACTCCGAATTTGCAAAGGTGGTTCAGAATTCCGATCCGAGGCGAAAAACGCTCCTATCGAACCAGATCAAAGAATTCATTGACCATGTCAGTTCCACACGAGGCGTGAAGACATGCAAGATTTATGAGCACGCACTCCGACGATTCTTGGTGATCACAGGCGATATACCTGTTTCGGATGTAAACGAACGTCACTTTGACAAGTTTGTCTCAGAAACAGTCAAGACAATCAGTAATGTCTCCGCAAACGTCCAGATTCGCGCCCTAAAGGCTTTTTTCAATTGTTTGAAGAGATGGAAGGTGTTATCCGCAAGTCCATTGGAAGGGGCTAAACAGCTTCGAGTAGAAGAGAAGATGCCAGCCTACTTTTCGGAGGAAGAACTCCACCAATATCTGAATACTATAAAAAACGATTCTTGGCTCTATGAAATAGTTATTTTCGCCGTGCTCACAGGGACAAGATTAGGAGAGATCGTAAACCTCCAATGGAAGGATGTTGATTTAGCTAACAAGCGAATATTCATTCAAAGCTCTCTTTCATATCAAACAAAATCAGGGAAGGCGCGAGCCATCCCCATCAGCGAAAACCTTTGGAGATGTTTATCGACTAAAAGTGACCGACAAGGCTATGTTTTTCGAGGGAGAAGGAACGGAGGGAGAGCATATTTAGCATTTGTTAGTCGGCAGTTTAAGAAATCAATTCGAATGGGAGGCTTTAGCGAGGAGCTTCATTTTCATTCATTACGGCATACCTTTGCCAGCTTATTGGTAAAAGGAGGGATCTCACTATATCAGGTTCAAAAACTACTGGGACATTCAAACATACAGGTTACTCAGATGTACGCTCATCTTGAGCCATCAAATCTCCACAACGCTGTGAATATCTTAGATTTCGGCTCCTCATGAAAAGAGGATTGTTTATCCGGATGAGACGATTAAGGTTGAACAGAGAAAAGTGGCAATCAATAGGAACCACTCAAAATGGCAATACTTGACGATCCTTCTGAATATGTGTAGATTTACATAACTTAAAAGTTCAAGGGAGGAAAACTTATGAAATGCCCCATTGTAACATGCAAGCACACTTTGAGAGAGATAGAAAAGCCCAAGAATTATTACAAATGCTTTGACCCACCCGGATGTGGAAGAATCTTTAAGTTAAAAAGGATAAGAACAGATGATCATTATCTTCTCATGGAACTTAAAGATGGGAAGGTTGTAAAAGAATATGCTGTACAAATTTAAAGAAGCCAAATACTTCAAAAGATCATATCATTAAGCGAGGAAACATAGAGAGATAAGAAGTGAAATAATTCCAATCATTCCATACTGAAAACTCGCAATTTTCTAAACGGACAGAATGCTTTGGAGTGCACCCAATGGGCGCACTCATTGCGTTTGTTCCGTAGGTATGCGAGTACCCTCAGTATGGACGTAGTGATGTTGCGCCCTTTTTATTTTTAATCTAAACGGAAAGGATTCAGGGATGAAAAAGATTATCTTTATCGGACTAATATTAGCAAATGTTACGGTTGCTCAGACCGACTTCAACAGCGGCTTTGGCGAATATACGTTTGGCAGTTCTTTCAATTCTATTCTGCAAAAATTAATTAGGAAACATTTCGTTCAACTAAGAGTTGAGTATAATGAAGCTTGGTTGAGTGTTTTAAGTCACTCGTATGTTACCCTTGATTGCGATATAAACGACAGCACCGGAAAACAATGGCTACGCCTTGAGTTTTTCAATGACAGCCTTTTCGTGATTGGTCTTCAAGGTACAGATGCTTTCACTGATTCCTTAAACAGAGAGTTTAAATTTGTTTTCCAAATAGAACAGCCCTTATTCGGCTCACCACATACCAAGTATCCTAAAGATTCCAATGAATATTACTTGGTTGACCAAGTTCGCATTAATTACGAGACAATGGGACAGAGATATGAGTTACGCCTTAAAAATATAGATGATGAATACATCGAATCAAAGAACAAGGCAAAGAAATTGCAGGAAAATGGGGCATCAACATGGAGTAGGGTAAAAGGATAAGCCTTAACTTTGATTTTAACCGATTATCTATTCGGGAGAACACCAGCAACTGATTAATTCTCAACAATAACAAATAGACTAACGTTATTATAGTGGAATAAAAAAGCCCATTATGTCAGATTGTGAAATTGCTTATTCTCATTCGTTTCACTTTGGGATGAAGTTTTCAGAATGTCGCTTTCTTTATGAACGATCTATGACCAATATCCAAAAGGAAGCACCATGAGATTCGGTAAAAAATTAATCAGAGAAGAAGGGGATAAGGTACTGACGAGAACAGTCATGTACCCAGGTTGAATTCCTCCAGAAAGTAATACCGATATTTGCCAAAGACTTACTTGAAAAAGGGCAAAATTATTGGACGGAATTCGGAATGTACTGGTACAACTTGCAAGATTTGATCCGGCTTTATGCGCCAAACGAGTACCGGAGTTATGCCGATTACATCGGAGGTGAAGAACTCTTCGGTTTGGATTCCGAAATAAAGAAGGAATACGATATGGGTACGGAGTTCCACAATTGGATCGCCGCGCAATTCTACTTGGAGATTCGGATTGCAACGATGGAATTCGGAATCTCACCGCACCAGCACGAAGACGCTAACGGAGAGATATTTGAATACATAACCGGCGTCGGGATAAAACAACCGGAAAGGGAGTAATAAAGGCCGGATAGTGTTCTAATCAGTGGAGATTGTATTTGCGGGATTATCTCAATTTGGAGCGTCATCCTTCTCAAAGACGTACACTCTCCCAGTAATTCTAACCGTAACACGATCCTTCTCATTTTTTACGAATGGGACTTGGAAAAACCGCGTAAGAAAAGCTATGAATCCACTCGCTTCTTGTTCAGGGTTAGCACTTTTGAATATGATGGGATTGCTTTGAATCGGCGGAGTTTGCATTTAATGTTTGCGCTATAACAGTTTTCTTATTTTGGAGAGAATGCCGGGAGCCACCACCGAGACTAAAAAAGTCTACGACAACGTGCTCAAGAGACTTTTCAAGGCTCCAAACTCCGGCAAATTCATTGCAATATCAGTGAGAAAAACCGCCGCTTCTTCACGGGAGAGCACCCTACCCGAAGCATCGACAACTTCCGGCGTAGTCTCGAATCCCGAAAAGTCAATCCATTCGCTCTTAGAGTTGACCGCGAAAAGGCGCGGGAGCTTGGGGAACTTAGACCGCTCTTCCGGCGACAGCTCAAGCAGAAGCCCTTTGAAGTTTTCCCGATTGTTTGTTAAGAGTGTTGTTTTCAGGCTGACCTCCATACCTATCAAAAAAAGGATATTATCCGCAATGTCAAGCCCCCTTTTCAAGTTGCATTTGGGTACGGAAAGCAGTAGTTTTTCAGCAAATCTTACGGAAAACTTTAATTCGTAATGATTGAGGCGAGGGGGCGTTCATAAACCTACCAACAATCCCTCCATTATCGAATTATCTTGAAAAGAGCGGTCGATATTTTTAGAATTCACCACTTCGGTGAAAGCGTTGTACATTTGGCAACAGAAAAATTCGTCTAACTAAAAAAGGAGACGATGATGAAAATCGTTTATGGGGAAGATTTGGCAAATGAACTCCGTAACCGTTCAGACGGAATCAAAGAAAGGCTTTGGATTGCAGTTCCATATATTGGAGGCATTAAGTCAGTCCGAAAAATTATTGGAAAAATATGGATGGAAAATTCGAAATTAGATATTAGACTCATTAGCGACACGGACGAATTCAATAATTTCAATTCTGAAACGATCAAGTTGTTCATAGGATGCGGCAAAATAAGACACTTGGCAGGGCTTCATGCGAAGATATTCATTACGGATAATAAATGTCTTATCACATCCGCAAACCTCACCGAGAAAGCATTTTCAAGAAGACACGAGATAGGAATATTTCTCGACACAATTGATTCGAGAAAGGCCATATCAATTTTTAAAATTTGGTGGAAAAAATCAGAAGAAGTTCACAAGTTAAAACCCCTGATAAGTATACCACACAAATCAGTGGAAGAAAGAGGGGGATCGAAATTGCCAGTAATTTGGAATTTACCGGAAGATCCAGGAACAAAGAATTATTGGTTGAAACCAATTGGGACGAGTGAGGATCCGATCCAGGAAGGAAGAGCGTTCGCAGAGCGGATAGAACATTTACACTTCTCAAGGAGGAGGCCAAGCAGTGTAAAAGTGGGTGATATTCTAATCGCTCATGGAGTGGGGGCAAAAAGAATCTTATCTGTTTATGAGGTTACCTCCTCTATTCAAAAGGTAAAACGAAACAAGAATCCACGATTTCCGTGGTATGTTTTAGGGCGTAATTTAACATGCGATTTTGGACGAAAATGGGATCAATACAATGTTTATACTTCAAGCATTCGAGATGAGTACTTGAAAAACAATCCAAATGAGTTGATTACGCAGCGAGGAATTAGCTTAGGGAGCTTAAATTTTGGTAATGACAAATTAAGACTCAACCCGGACTTTGCCAGATTTATTCTTCTACGCGTAAAACATCTCAGCGCTACATCCTAAGATGTTTGTCAGGCTGACGGATCAAACTACCGAGAATAGTACCTTATATGCACTAAAACATATAAAAGGAAACATGATGCCGATTCAACCAAACAAAATATCGAAATTTCATATGGCTTTGGCAGAAATATTTACAAAATATTTTGATGGCCGACCTCATCCATACCAGTCACTTGAATGGGGATCAATTAGAGATGCATGGGGAGAAAAAGATTATAATGAATCGGATTTTATAAGAACCGTAAAGGAAATGGTTTCTGATGGCACGTTGATTGAAAAAGATGGAAAGTATTCATTCACCGAGCTTGCAGTTGATAAGAAACTAATTATTCCACCAGAGATGGCTGAGATAGAAGAAGCGATTTTGAAACAGTTTCGATTGAATGAATGTGGTATAAATGACGATTTCCCGATGCAACAGCTCGAATCGGATATGTTACATGATGGTTTTACAGCATCAGATTTTGACGAGGGATACAAATCTCTTCTGAAGCGAAACATACTCACTAAGATTAACAATGGACTGAGACTCACGCAGCATGGGATGAACCAGCTATAGTTCTGAGCAACCATCAAAAAGTTTCGGCATACTTTCGAAGTAACCCCATTTTATAGCTGATTTAAAATACAATACGCAGGATTCAATATGAATTGGCTTGATTCATTTGCAATCACTCTTGTTCCATATTTTGCTGGTGCTGGCTCCTTGGCAGCGTTTCTATTCTTCTTTGGAAAGCGAATCTTCTTTCATATTCTTTCTAAAGATATTGAGAAATACAAATCGCAGCTTGGCGAGAAAGCAGAGGTTCTCAAAAACCAACTCTCGATTTATGCGTTTGAACAAAATGTAACTTATTCGAGAATTGACAATCAAAGGGCTACTGCAATTGGCCAAGTATTTTCGGCAATAAGAAAATGGACGAAAGCGACCTCTCGTTTAGTCTCAGAATTTCCAATTGTTAATGCTGCTGAAGAGGATTATTTTAACTTTTATACGGAACACGCCGAAGAAGCACATAAAAGTAGTACAGAGCTTTCCGACATGATAGCCGACAATAGTATTTATTTCGATGAAGAGTTATTTGGAGAATTGGCGGGTTACTGGCAATTGGATATATGAAAGATAAGAATCTCGAAGGTTGCCTATCCCCAGGCCAAGCAAGAATAAACGATATTGAAAAATTGGGACGAACGCATTGCCCAGACGCAAAATATGATACGAGGCGCGTTTCCATCATAAATACGAAGAATGAAGAAGATTTCATTATTTTGATAAGGGTTTACTATAACGAAGGCAAGGTTGTTAAAACCCATGAAGGTAAAGCATTTATTCGAAGAGGTGATTCGAAATTTGAGCTAAATACGCAAGAGATAAGAGAATTGGAGATAGATAAGGGGCAAATAGATTTTGAAAACGAATCTTGTGGTTTGCCGTACCCAGCTGAATTCGATATGGATTTGATTAAGCAATATGTGAACAATTACTCTAAAAGCAGGGGACTGACAGACGGGCATTCTTATGAAGACATTCTGAAATTGTCGCATCTTGGAAAATATAAAAATGCGAAATTCCTTCCAAACAATGCGTGCGCCATTTTGTTTGCTAAAGATCCCAGACAATTATTTTCGGGGTGCAAAATTAGGTTCTTAAGATTTGAAGGTGAAGTAGAGGGAACTGGAGACGCTTGGAATACGACAAAAGATATAGCGATTGATAACGGCTCCATACCGCATCAGATACAGCGGGCAGATGAAGTTTTGACAGCCCAGCTTAGAGAATTTAGCCGCTTGGGTAAAGACTCGAAATTCTATTTAGCACCCGAATACCCAAAAGATGCATGGTACGAAGCAATAGTTAATGCTTGTGTTCATCGTTCATACGAACAACGCACAATGAATATATTTGTAAAAATGTTTGACGATAGATTAGAGATAGAAAGTCCGGGCGCATTTCCACCCTTCGTTACACCTGAGAATATTTATGAAATGCACAAACCAAGAAACCCTCGCGTTATGGATGCAATGTTTTATCTCGATTTCGTTAAATGTGCTCACGAAGGAACTCGGAGAATTCGGGACTCAATGGTAAACTTCAATTTACCCAATCCAGAATTCGCAGAAAAAAAACTCCTAACCCCGCTCGTTAGAGTGACATTGCGGAATAATGTAAAGCAGAGAAAAGTGTGGAAGGACAAAGATGCCAGCCATATTGTAACAGATGCAATTTGGAAGACCCTTACGGAACATGAGCGGCATATAATAAACTTCATAGCAGAATATGGTTCAATAGGTGTTAGTCAAGTACAAGAGATTAACTGGAAAGAGTTGGCCTGCGTCAAGCAAAATGTTAAAAAATCTAAAAGGAAAGGGCATTATTGTCGACAATAGGAAACCAAATGTTGAGAGAGACCCAGGTTGCCGTTGGGTATTTATAAATCGTGGCAAAAGCTCTTAGTCATTTTCAGTTCAGCCGACGCTCAGATAAACGCAGACATGAAGGAGAGATGGTTCGAGGATTACTAACGAAAAAGAAAGGCAATTTAAGAATTTAAAAAAGTTCTTGACAAACTCATAAAAGATTATAACATTAGTAAAGTCTGAGAGCATTAAGTTTTCAACCAATAATGTTCCTCAAATCGATTCACCCATAGCACAGTATAGAACCCTTAGAATTCCTGGAACAGAAAAGAGTCTATCTTGTCTTATGGGTGATTTTTTTTGTACCCACCGATTTTTACAATCACCCATAAACGAAAATTATCAAGGCCAGAAGAACAGTTGTTAGGCTCATGGCACTAATTTACTAATTTAACTAACCTTGACACGAGATAATCATGGCTGAAAAATCAAAAAATGACATGCAAACACTAATGGAATTGAGGGCTCAAGCTATATCGCAAATAGATGTTGTTAGTCGCTTCGTCATTTCAATGACTAATCGTACGTCTGGAATTGGAGAAGCTGAAGATTTTAAGAGAGACCTTGAGAGAAAACGGCGAATTGCGCCGACAAATCCTACTACCCTCTTCGATGAGCTGGAGCTATACATTGAGACTACAGAGGAACTACTGATTAGACTTCACCAATACCAGGATAAATGCAGAGTTGCCTTGATCGACATCAAAGAGCAAATTCGAAGCGAGACTGAAACCGACGCGTACGTTGATCTTCTTGAACAATTCATAGATGAATTAGAAAAGAATATTAAGAAATGTAAAAAACAAGAAGAGATGCTTTTCGAATTAAACGAAATTCCCACACTTTTATGCGCATTACGAAAGATCTATATGTCTCTCAGCTACGAAGATCGAATGGTATGGGAAAGATTGCTGAGTGAAAAGCACTTGGAGCATTTTCCAATTGGACGAATTGGCATTGAGAGTGTAGAAGGCGCCAAGGAGGTTGATTCTCACCAAGACGACGGAATGAAGAATAAAACTGATAACTAAGTATTATTAACCTAACTGATGGCTTCATATGTCACAAAAAAGACGAATTGATTTGAGAAAACTCAAAGAGTTGATTGAACAAGACCTTTCTCAGCTTGAAATCGCAACTTATTTTGGAGTGAGCCAATCAGCAGTTTCATCCGCATTGAAAAGGGCGGGATTTAGAAGCATAAAATCAAGGATTAAGCAGGGAATTGCAATGAAAATTTCGAAAAAGATCTTTCAAGAAGTGGTTCAGATTGAACAAAAAGAAAAAGACCTAATTCACGCCTTTGTTCAAATGATGTGTGATGCAAGAGCGGTTATGGAGGCCGTAAAAGGGGAAATTGACAAGGGAAAGTCCTCAGACCAATCGGTTGAGCGTTTAGATAAGGCACAAGATCTTGTCGTAAAAAGAATCAACTCATACCTCAAGTACCAGGAAACAATTAATGATATGTTCGCCTATCATGAGCTTGTACTTGTATTAGGTGAGATCTACCCAACTCTGAAGTACGACGACCGAGTAAGATTCCAGGAAATCTTAGCTAAGCATAATTTACCTCATCTCTCAAAGGAAACCATTCGCCATGATCGAGAAGATGTCAATCAAAGTAACGAAATCCCAAAAAGTGATGCAAATGGAACAGTCGCGCCCCCATTAGCCGCTGAGGCTCCCGCAAATTCGCAGAAACAACTGGCGTAAATTTTAAGTAAATGTATTTATAGAGTGAAAGTGAATTTTGTTTATATCTAAGCAGCTCTAATAACTAACGAAGTTCCAATGAGGAACGATTAAGCGGAGCATGTTGTGTTAGTGCAGAATTTCTTTCCACGAGAATTATTGTCAGACCATAAACTTGTCGCAATTTTGGTCTATGGGCTAACAACGGCGAAATCGCATAGATCGACCTATGCTCTGGACAACGATGAAGTAATAGAGCTCAATCCGTTCCAAGTTGCCTATCCCTATAGACGCATCGAAAGTGAACTGGGATTGAAAAGAGATGAGCTCGAAGCGAAACTTCAAAAAATTCAACAGCTTAAACAGGGAACAATTACAAAAATGGAGAACGTCGCCTTATTACAATTGTCTGGAATGGACTCACATATGACATCAACAAATTTCACACCGGAAGAGGTTGAGGGGCGATCAATGTCAATATCACAGTGGATTGAAAAGGATTCAGAGACTTACTTGAAAAGTAAATCAAAGAGCTTGCAACGAGACACTCCAAGTTCTATGCGACAGTTTATAGAGGTTATAGGGGACTTAGCCATATCGCAGGTAACAGGAAGAGATTGCCAGAGGTTCATCAGTGCGAAAAAAGGGAAGATTGAGGATCGAAGTATCAATTGCTACATGCGCAATATTAAAGCATCGCTCCGCAGGGCGAGTGCAATGGGTTATATCATCGACGACCCATTTAAGGGCATAAAACAGCTTCCTGAGCCAAGAATGAAACCAATAATCTGGGAGACATCAGAGATTGCATTTTTGCTCGAAAGGACAAAAGGGAATTGTTGGTTGGAGTGGGTAATATGGATCGCATTATTCACTGGTTTGAGACGAGGAGAGCTCATGAATTTGTTTTTAAGTAATATCGATATGGAAGAAAAGCTTATTAATATCAGAAACACTGAGGTGCATAAATTAAAATTCTTGATTGAGCGACAAATTCCGATGTGTCCAAACCTTGTTGACCTTTTAAAAGATATAGACAGATACAAGAGCAGCAAAGGAATCGAGTCACCATTTTTGATTTGTGACGAAAACGGTTCGAAGATCGCTGACGAAAGGCCAACTAAGGAAATTCATCGTATTGTGTTGAGTGGAGGCTTAAGGGATGGATTGAGCTTTCATGGATTTCGGAGGACATGCGCAACGATGCTCAAGGGGCTAAACATACCGAGACGGGTAATCCAGGCTATTCTTGGTCACAAGAATGAGGATACGACTAATCGCTATTTGGGGGTTCCGCAAGAAGAAATTTATGATGCCGTCAAAAATCTATCGATGGCATGTTTCCTACCAAGAGCGTAAAAAAACAATTTGTTTAATCACCGATTTTTCCGTATATTTTTGACGTCAACTATTTCTAACACAACTTCTAACACTTCGGACGACTTGTAGCGCGATAGAAAGTGAAAAATTGTGGGAAAATAGCGGAAAAATTGAGAGTCGAGCGTGTAGCTCAGGGGTAGAGCATCTGCCTTTTAAGCAGAGGGTCGGTGGTTCGAGCCCACCCACGCTCACAAAAAAATAAACGGATTTCAAGAGTTTTTCTCTTTGAATCCGTTTTTTTATTTTTCAATTATGCGTCGCGGAACAGAGCCTATCCATAGCGAGATTGACGCAACCGTTAGAGAGACCCTTCGATACAGGTTGTATCGAAGCCCCCTCTTGTATTGTAGATGGTCGTAACTTTCAGCCGATTTGTCGCGAGCGTTTTCTTAAGGTCGGCATAAATTCGTTTTGTGACGCCTTCCTGAAAAATGCCGACCATTCTGAATGAAATAAAATAGTATTTCAGGGATCTGAGTTCGATGCACTTTCCGCCTGCAGGATAGTATTCGATGATGACCTTGCCGATGTCGGGAAGGCCGCTGAAAGGGCAGACAGCGGAGAATTCCTGCGTTTCCGTTCGAATGTATTGATCAACGCTGTCGAAAGGAAAAGTTTCCAGGAACTCCGGACGGATATGAGATTCATCAGTGAATTCGAACGACTTTCCTTCAGCAGTGAACAAGGTCATCCTCTATAAATGATGTTTAAAAAATGTCCGAGATTTGTTCGGAAGAGGGCACGACAGTAGAAAATAGCTTTCAATAAATCCTGACTGTATATCTCTCTGCAATGCCCCGGTTTGAAATTACTTTTTTTTTCAGTACACTAACGATATAAAAATATTCATGAAAGAGCAAGCAAACGAGGGAAAATGCCCGAGAATTTGAAAAAGGCTGTTGTCTTGTTGAGCGGAGGCCTCGATTCAACGACAACGTTGGCCATTGCGCAAAAAGAAGGATACGGCATTCTTGCACTTTCGTTTGACTATGGACAGCGCCATCATTTTGAGATCAAAGCAGCAAAAAAAATCGCTGCGGCATCGGGAGTGTTGAAACATGTCGTCGCTAAGATCGACCTTCGCAAATTCGGCGGCTCAGCGCTTACGAGCGATCTCGAGGTGCCGAAGAATCGACGTGTGGATGAAATGTCTCATGACATACCCGTGACGTATGTTCCCGCCCGCAATACGATTTTTCTCTCCTTCGCGCTGGCGTGGGCTGAAGTGGAAGGTTCCAGCGACATTTTTATCGGAGTCAATGCGCTCGACTATAGCGGCTATCCTGACTGTCGGCCCGAATACATTCAAGCATACCAGGCAATGGCCAATCTTGCGACCAAAGCCGGCGTTGAGAATCGACAACAGCTTACCATCCATACGCCGTTAATCATGCTTTCGAAATCCCAGATCATCAAGAGGGGTCTTGAATTAGGTGTGGACTATTCCGAGACAAGCTCGTGCTATGATCCTTCTCCGTCCGGCGAAGCTTGCGGGTTATGTGATGCCTGCCAGCTCAGGCTGAAAGGTTTTTTCGAAAACAATTTGAGTGATCCGATCTCGTACGTTGGCAGAGTATGACCGAGAGCAATGGGATACGCAGTCAAGGAAATATACTATACCATCCAGGGTGAAGGCGCCAACACCGGAAGAGCCGCGGTCTTTTGCCGATTTGCCGGATGCAATCTTTGGAGCGGGCGTGAAGGGGATCGGCTTTCGGCTGTTTGCAAATTTTGCGACACCGACTTTTTTGGTGTCGATGGACCCGGTGGAGGATACTTTGCGGACGCAAAGGACCTTGCTGAAGCTGTCGCGGCCAAATGGCCGGAAGGAAATCTCTCCAAGACGAAGCCATTCCTAGTCTGCACCGGAGGAGAACCACTTTTACAACTTGATGATGATCTCATAAAGACATTTCATGCAGCGGGTTTTGAAATCGCAATTGAAACAAACGGGACGATGATGCCTCCCCTCGCGGTAGATTGGATTTGTGTAAGCCCGAAAGCCGGAGCGGAGTTGATTCTAAAAAGAGGGAACGAACTCAAATTAGTTTTCCCTCAGCCGGGGGCGGAGCCGGAGCTGTTTGACGCTCTTCCATTCGATCATTTTTATCTTCAACCAATGGACGGGCCGCACCGGGAAGAAAACACGAGGCTGGTTTGGAGATACTGCTTAAAGCATCCGAGATGGAAAATCAGTTTACAAACACATAAGATACTCGGCATCCCGTAGGAAATTTTTTTATGACAATTTTCAAAGAAATTAGTTTCGAAGCCGCGCACTTTCTGCCAAACGTGCCGGAGGGACACAAGTGCCGCCGATTGCACGGCCATTCTTATATCATCCAGATCTACATTACGGGAAACGTAGACCCGAACGTAGGATGGGTTATGGATTTTGGCGACCTCAAGGAAGTTGCCGAACCAATTATTAGTCAGTTGGATCATCACTGTTTGAATGAGATACCGGGCCTTGAGAACCCAACGTGCGAACTACTTGCGCGATGGATATGGAGCCGGCTTCGCCCGGGACTTCCCATGCTTGACAAACTCGTCGTGAAAGAAACTCCTACTTCCGGATGCATTTATCATGGAGAAGATGATTAGGATGTAAGAAGTAAAGAATCAAGTTCCTATTTTTTCCCCTTCCTCTCGTTGTTCGCCGGAGAACTCGCGCGAAAAATTTCGCCCTCAAGCTCATTCTTGATTCAATGCCTGCCTATCCATTGTCAAAAATAAGACCATCTCAAATTGAATTCTTTAATTTGACAAAACTTTATGAGAAGGAGACAGTTTTTGGGGCTCTTACTCAAGAATCTTTCGGCGCAATTCTTGTATATTTGCCGGGAACGAATACCGGTCTTGTTTTTTGGACTACTCGGTTCCCAGCGGACGGAAATTCGAACAAGAGTATTTAGAGTATTTCAGTGTAACCCAAAGAAGATTCGGCTCAACTGTTTATGCACAATTCGATCGTTCTCGTAAAGCAGGTTCCTGACACCTCAAATATTTCAGGACAGGTGATGAAAGAGGATGGCACCGTGAATCGCGCCAAACTGCCGGCAATCTTTAATTTTGAGGACAAGGTTGCTCTCGAGTTCGCCCTTCAAATCAAGACTCAATGCGGCGGCAAGGTTACTGTGTTGACGATGGGGCCTCCGCGTGCATCCGACGTGCTGAGGGAATGTCTTTATATGGGAGCGGACGAAGCATATCTCATTACCGACAGAAAATTTGCCGGGGCAGATACACTTGCAACATCCTATGTGTTGAGCGAAGCGATAAAAAAAATTGGGAACTACGATTTTGTTTTTGCCGGCAGGCAGGCGATCGACGGCGATACAGCGCAGGTCGGTCCTCAAACGGCCGAGAAGTTGAACATTCCCCAGGTAACGTACGCTGAACGAATTCTGGAGATTAAAGATCGTTCCGTACGGGTTCGAAGAAAGATCGATGGCGGATTTGAAATTCTTGATTGTGTCCTCCCGGTTCTGATGACAGTCATCAAAGATGCGGGAGAGCCGCGACCGTTCAGCGCAAAAAGAGTGATGGCGTACAAAGGGGCGAAGTCGCTGCTGGAATTGGAGAAAATGGCAGAGGGGAATTCACTGCTCTATATTGATAAGCTCGTCTTTGAATACCGCAACCGCTCACTATTTATTCCTACGTTGACTGCCGACGACTTGAACATCGACGCGGCAAGATGCGGCGTCAAGGGGTCCCCGACGAAAGTGTATTCCGTGGAATCAGTGGTACTGACCGGGAATGATTCCGTGCAGATCGAGAATTCAAAAGCCGGGATGAATTCATTGATAGAGAAACTCTTGGAAGACAGGATCCTCGGGTGACCGAATGAGCCAGCTCGAAAATAATGTTTGGGTTTTTGTAGAACAACACAATGGTAAACCCTCGGATGTCAGCCTCGAGCTATTGAGTAAAGGAAGAAAGTTGGCCGATGCGATGAAGGGAAAGCTGATTTCGCTGGTCATCGGCAGTGAGGTAAAAAATGTTTCTCTCGAGAGCTTCCGTTACGGTGCTGACGAATCCTTCCTCGTCGACCATCCAGACCTTAATAATTACACAACGCTTGCCTACGCCAGAGTTCTGAACAACCTCGTCGATCAACAAAAGCCGAGGTCGGTTCTTTTCGGTGCTACGGTGATCGGCAGAGATCTCGCGCCCAGGGTGGCTTCACACACGCGGAGCGGCCTTACCGCAGACTGTACCGATCTTCAGGTCTCCACCGTCAGCTATCTCGGGAAAGAATTCAAAGATCTGCTCCTTCAAATCCGTCCTGCGTTCGGGGGCAACATCATTGCGACAATTATTACCCCCGATACGCGAACCCAGATGGCGACCGTTCGCGAGGGGGTGATGGAAATGCATCCATTGCCGGTGCCGCACGAAGCGAAGATCATTGAAATTCCTTTTATCCCTGATGAGGTTGATCATCTTATCACACTCATTGAGCAGCACCGGGAAGAGCGTAAAGTCAATCTGAAAAGTGCGCCGATCATCGTCGCCGGCGGCTATGGGATGAGAACAAAGGAAAGCTTCAGGCTCATCCACGAACTTGCACATACGATCGGCGGGGAAGTGGCAGGCAGCCGTGCAGCGGTAGATGCCGGATTCATTCCGCATGAACGGCAGGTGGGACAGACCGGAGTCACCGTGCGTCCCAAGCTCTATTTTGCGATTGGTATTTCCGGAGCGATCCAGCATCGTGCCGGCATGCAAGAGGCAAAAAAAATTATCGCAATCAATACGGACCCTGAAGCCTCCGATTTTTGAAATAGCGCACTACTCGATCGTTGGCGACGCACGAGATGTCATTCCCAGATTCATCGAAGCATACAAAAGCAAACTGAAGTGACCGATGCCGAATTTCTTTCTTGACAATCCTGATGTCCAGTTTCATTTCAACACGCTCGATCTGAAAGAGATCGTCAAGCTTGCGGAAGACGATTATACGCAATCAGCACGGTTTAATTATGCGCCGGTTGATTACGATGATGCTATGGAAAACTATCGCAAGGTGCTTGAAGTTGTGGGAGACCTTGGCGGCAATCACATTGCCGCTCGCGCCTCCGGTGTCGACCGGGATGGAGCCACGCTGACAGACGGACACGTTGCTTATGCTGAAGGAACGAAGAAGAATGTCGAGGAACTTTCGCAAGCCGACCTGATGGGAATGATTCTCCCCCGGGAATATGGCGGGTTGAATTTTCCCTTCACGATCTATATGATGGTTACCGAAATCCTTGCGCGGGCAGATGCATCGCTCATGAACATTTTCGGACTTCAGGATATCGGAGATACATTACGGAAATTCGGCAGTGAGGCTCAGCTTCGGGAATTTCTCCCGAAAATCAGTACCGGAGAGTTTACGGGAGCGATGGCATTGACGGAACCCGATGCGGGTTCCGATCTTCAGGCTGTGAAACTCCATGCATATCAGAACGAGCAAGGCGAGTGGTTCCTTCGCGGCGTCAAGCGCTTCATCACCAACGGCAACGCTCAGGTTCTTCTTGTTCTCGCCAGGTCGGAAGCCGGAACAAAGGATGGCCGAGGCCTTAGCTTGTTCGTTTGTTACGGAGGCCCGAGTGTGGTCATACGGCGCATTGAAAACAAACTCGGCATCCACGGCTCGCCGACGTGCGAACTCCAATTTAATGACACGCCGGCGCAGCTTGTCGGCAACAGGAGATTCGGCCTAATCAAATATGTGTTGGACTTGATGTACCCGGGCGCGCATGGGTGTCTCCGCTCAGGCTCTTGGCATCTCGCAAGCGGCGTACGAGGAGGCCTACAAGTACGCCCGGGAACGTCGCCAGTTCGGAAAGCCCATCATCGAGATCCCTGTTGTCTCCAACATGTTAATTGATATGAAGGTAATGCTGGAAAGCAACCGTTCCTTGTTTTACGCCGCCGCACAATGTGTCGACGAAAAAGAGAAACTGGAAGAATTTGTCGAAAAGAAAAAAGCGGAGGGCAAATCGGTCAGGGAAGATGTGGAGAGATTAAAACAGATAACGAAAGTAGCAAATTTACTAACACCTATCACAAAATATACGCTGGCCGAGGGGGCGAACAAGGTCACGTATGATGCCCTGCAGATCCATGGTGGTACAGGATATATGCGCGAATTCCATGTAGAACAGCTCGCCCGCGATGCCCGCATCACGAATATTTACGAGGGGACTTCTCAGATGCAAATCGTAGCGGCTTCGGGGGGCGTTTTGAACGATGTGCTGTCCGACGTATTTGAAAAGAACGAAAAGCGGGAATTCAAAGGGGGATTGATAAAGCTTTCTACTCATCTCAAAGAGATCCGGCAATTGTTTCTTGCGAGCCTGAAATATGTTTTGGATAAGAAGGATATTATTTTTCAGGAAGTCGCTGCAAAGGACCTCGTAGAAATGTACAGCTATCTCCACATCGGCTATTTGCTGCTGGATGAAGCGGAGCTGGAACCGCGGAAAGTTTTTATTGCCAACAGGTATATTGTCAATGCGTTGGCAAATGCCCGCAAGAATGCTGAGGGGATTAGGGACGAATTATTCGGCGATTTGCTTCATGCCAGCAAAATACTTCAATAGGCGTTAATTTTTAGAAGGAGGCAGCAATGACAAAGAAAAAACAGGTACTACTACTATAGAATCTACGACGACGAAGAGAAATTCAACTACTTCAGGAGCATGTATCAGGCAGAAAAGATACGGAAGATGCTCAAGAAGTACGAAGTCGCTCATCAGGAATACCATAATGCTGCGTTCGTCGATTTTCTCAAAAAATACGACCCTAAAGCGGAACTCATCGAAGTCGCTCGCATCTCGTACTAATGCCTCGCCTCCCAGACCGGGATTGAAGCCGCAAGAGTAGCAGGCAACAGGCCCCAGGGGTCGCCTCTGGTGTTATTGTTTTGAAGTCATTTAGAAGCATTGCCGTCGGGCATTTCAGCATCGACGGGATGCTTTCTTTTTGGATGGAAATACATAGAGAAAGGTGTGAGGCTGAAAATTTTCGGCTCAATAATGGCTTTGCCTCCGCATTCCACTGATGAGTCCTCGCCCGATTCACCATTTCCGCGCTACTTTTATCACCCGTTTCGGCCTACTTTTTATTAACGTGGTATTATTCAAAACAAAAAATAGTGTGGCGATTGAGGCCACATATTTATTATTTTACGGCATGACCTATTCGTGAAAGAACTCCGGAGGAATTATGCGACGTTTTTCACTTCCGCTAAGATTGGGTAAACATCTTCTGTTTGTAACCCTTTTTTTATTTACTTCTCTTTTTGCTCAAGGCCTCGATACCAAGCCGCTTTATTTAGATTATACTCAGCCGGTCGAAAAGCGCGTTGACGACCTTGTTTCAAGGATGACGCTGGAAGAGAAAATCTCCCAGATGGTCAACGGAGCAAAAGCAATTCCCCGGCTACAGATTCCTGAATACAATTGGTGGAATGAGTGCTTGCACGGCGTAGCAAATGCCGGGATTGCGACGGTGTTCCCGCAGGCCATCGGCCTTTCAGCCAGCTGGGACACTGGTATGATGAGGAGCGTTGCAGATGTCATATCGACCGAGGCACGCGCGAAGAATAATGAATATCTAGGATTGGGAGATCGAGGTATTTTTAAGGGACTGACATTTTGGAGTCCAAATATTAACATCTTTCGCGACCCGCGCTGGGGACGGGGCCAAGAGACATACGGCGAAGATCCGTACCTGACGGCTCGAATGGGTGTTTCTTTCGTCAAGGGGCTGCAAGGAGATGACCCGAAATATTTTAAGGTGATCTCCACGCCGAAACATTATGCCGTCCACAGCGGACCCGAACCGGACAGGCATACATTTAATGCCATCATCGACAATCATGATTTGTACGATACGTATCTGCCGGCATTCGAAGCGTGCATCAGGGAAGGCGGCGCGTTTTCAGTGATGTGTGCTTATAACCGGTTCATGGGTGATGCTTGCTGTGGTTCGCCGGAGCTGCTTCGCAGTATTCTTCGAGAAAAATGGGGATTTAAAGGTTATGTGGTATCGGACTGCGGAGCGATCAATGATATCTTTGAAAATCATAAAGTAGTGAAGACTGCGCCGGAGGCGGCTGCAAAAGCTGTGAAGTCCGGAACAGACCTGGAGTGTGGAACGGTGTATATTTCTGCGTTGCTTGATGCAGTCAAACAAGGTTTGATCACCGAAGATGAAATTACGGTTTCAGTAAAGCGCCTCTTCACCGCTCGCTTCAGGCTTGGCATGTTCGATCCCCCCGAAGTCGTAAAATATCAGCAGATTCCAATATCAGAAAATGATTCACAAGAACACCGTGCTCTTGCGCTTCGTGCGGCACATGAATCTATTGTGACTTTTGAAGAACTCGAACAACATTCTGCCGATCAAAAAAGAAGTGAGACGTCTAGCGGTCATTGGACCGAATGCCGACAACTATCTCACATTGCTGGGTAATTATAACGGAACACCCTCAAAGTATGTTACTCCGCTTCAAGGAATGAAGAATCGAGCAGGAGACCGCGTGGAAGTGAAGTATGAAGCCGGATGCGACGTTGTCGATGCCGAAGGGATCGTTAACGATCTCTCCTCGGACGTCGCGAGCGAAGGAGGGGAACCTGGATTGAAAGTGGAATTTTTTAAGAACGGAGAGCTTTCCGGTGAACCCTTTCTTACTCGACGCGATGAATTGAAAAACCCGAATTGGTTTCACGGTGCGCGCACTCCTTCTTTCGAAGGCTCTGAAGACATTTCCTCTGTTCGATGGAGCGGCACCGTCACTGCGCCGAAGACTGGAGAATTCGATTTCATGGTCAAGAGTGACGGCGGTTTTCGACTGGCTTTGGAAGGGAACGTTATGTTTGAGGAGTGGGGAAATCACAACTATACGACAAAAGAACACCGTGTTTCACTGGAGAAAGGGAAGACGTATTCCTTCGTGTTCGAATTCTCCAGACAATCGCATTGGCCGCAGCTTTCTGTCCAGTGGAAATTATTAAACAGCGATCACGCAAAGAAGGCCCTCGATCTTGCAAAGAGTTCCGACCTCGTTATTTTTGTTGGAGGGATTACCCCGCAGCTTGAGGGAGAAGAAATGCAAGTAAATTATGAAGGGTTTAAGGGAGGTGACAGAACCAACCTCAACCTCCCCGCGGTTCAGGAAAATTTACTAAAAGAACTTCAAGCCACGGGCACGCCTGTTATTCTCGTTCTCACGAGCGGCAGCGCTTTGGCTGTTAATTGGGAAAAAGAAAATCTTCCGGCTATCGTGCAACTCTGGTATCCCGGAGAGGAGGGAGGGACGGCGCTGGCTGACGTTTTGTTCGGAGATTACAATCCTGCGGGGAGATTGCCGGTGACCTTCTATAAATCTGTCGACCAGCTGCCCCCGTTCGACGATTACAACATGAAGGGGCGAACGTATCGGTACTTTGATGGGGAACCGTTGTACGCATTCGGCTATGGACTAAGCTACACAAAATTCAGCTACAACAATTTGATCGTTCCTGCCGAGGTCCGGCCTGGAGACTCCGCAGCAATTTCCGTTGAGGTCCAGAATATTGGAGCACTTCCCGGCGATGAAGTTGTAGAGCTTTACGTGAAGGATCTTTCAGCTGCCGTTCCCGTGCCAATCCATTCATTGCAGGGGTTCAGACGCATTCATCTTGATGCCGGAGAGAGGCAAACCGTACGGTTTACTTTGATGCCGAAACAGCTGGCGGTGATCAACGCGGACGCGAAGCGCGAAGTTGATGCGGGCGATTTTGAGATTTCAGTTGGAGGGATTCAACCGGGGACTCAATCTCCTGCGACGGAAACTATCGCGCAAAAAATGAAAATTGTCGGAAAGCCTTTTGTGATTGAATAGGATGGGAAATTGCCGATTCATACTTTTTATCATTCTCAAGTCTGGAAAGTTTCGAAATTCTTTTTTTCCAATTCTAAGAACATTTCTTTGATTTGTGAGCAGAGCGGAGGGACACGCCGTATACGATGATTTCGAGCACAAAAGGAATCTTATTTATTTGTTTTCGATTATCAGATTGGCATGAGACTTGCGCTTTATGGATATAGCGTACATCAAAAACGGAGGCATACCATTTATATCATACGAAATATTTTGCTGCCGACTGACTTTTCAGAGTGCTCGTCTGCTGCGTTTGAACATGCTTCAACGTTTGCTGTCATGTACAACGCGCACCTTCACGTTTTGCATGTTGTTAAAGAACATCCTTTGGTTTCGTTAGATTCAAATGATGGTGGAGGAGAAATTACTCAAGCTTCCGACAGGCCGGACCCCGAAAACGAGGTCAGGAAATTTGTTGAAAAAATACTGCCTTACCAAACGAAAGTCATTGAAGCAGTCAGAATCGGTCAGCCGTACAAAGAAATTGTCAACTATGCTTGCAGCGAAGATATTGACCTTATCGTTATCGCAACTCATGGTCGAACCGGATTATCTCACATGGTGATGGGGAGCGTTGCGGAAAAGGTCGTACGCTTCTCTCCCGTTCCTGTTCTCACGATTAAGCCTCCAAAACTTTTTTACACCGTCGCATCCAAGAGCGTTCTCCGGCAGGAAGTTTCCGAGGAAAAGCTGAGCGAGTACTCGGGCTGATCTGAAGCGCATAGAATTCTTCTCAATCCACAGTTTCAATGAGAAGGTTGGTTTCAGGAGAGGCTGTTGTGAAATCTCGCGGGCTTGCACGCTTTTTTACTTATTTCCCGTTAAAGAATTTGGCAGTGACCGCGGTCATGAGCAACAAGGGATCGATAATACTCTTGCCTTCTCCAGTGGAGTTTTGTATATTTGCTCATATACAGGTGGTTTGATTGTTCTTAGCGGAAGTGGTGGAACTGGCAGACACACCATCTTGAGGGGGTGGCGCCCACAAGGCGTGCGGGTTCAAGTCCCGCCTTCCGCACAATTACAGTTGACATTGAGGAAAAGCCTTATTACTTTTGGACAAATGAAGGAAACAACTGTGTGAGAATCTTCAACTGTATTTTCTTCCTGATGTTGTTGGTTTCAATAGCAGCGTTTGCTGGCGCAACGATTAGAGACGGGTCTCTCGATGCGCGCAGTGATGGTAATGACGTGACGATTCAATGGGGAACAACCGACGAAACATTAATGCAGGAATTTGTGGTTGAACGGCAAGCGGGCGGTCAAACTGAATGGGTTGCCTTGGACCCGATTGTTGCCCCAAAAGGAAGTAATTCTTTTTATGAATTTGTCGACCAGACTGCTTTTAAAACAACCGCTTCTGTCTATCAGTATAGAATAAGGATTGTTGCTCAAGATGGAACAACATACTCGAAAGTGATGGTTGTTTCTCATAATGTTTCGAGTGTCAAACGAACGTGGGGAAGTTTGAAAGCGATGTTCCGCTGAAAAATTTTTTTTTGATCAAAAGCGATACATTACAAATGTCATGTATCGCTTTTTTTTTGAATGTATGATGAGAACTTCCAAGCCGATCATCCTCGCGTCGCGTTCACCGCGGCGGAGCCACTTGCTGCACCAAATAGGATTTTCGTTTACTGTCGAGGAAAGCGGTGTCGACGAAAACCTCCCGAACGGAATTGCCCCGGAGGAAGCGGTTCGCAGGCTTTCTTTGGAGAAAGCCAGACGGGTGGCCGGACGGCTTCACGATGGTATCGTGATTGGTGCCGATACGATCGTTGTGCTCGACGGAAAGATCCTCGGCAAACCATCATCGAAAGAAGAAGCGATTTCAATGTTGTCGAATCTCGGGGGGAGGACACACACCGTTTTCACCGGCTTTGCTTTGGTCGACGTCGAATCTAAAAGGTCCCATGTCGATTACGAAAAAACGGAAGTGACGTTTCGCCGATTGAGCAAAGAGGAAATTGAAGCCTATGTTGACTCAGGATCCCCGATGGATAAGGCCGGTGCATACGGCATCCAGGATGATTATGGTGCCGTTTTTGTCGAAAAAATTAACGGATGCTTTTATACTGTTGTTGGCTTTCCGATTTCGAAGTTCTATACATCGTGGAATAAGTTTCTCGAACAATTGCAGCAATCGTCAGAGAGGTAATGTATGGGCCAAAAGATTCGCGTCTTAATTGCCAAAGCAGGACTGGACGGTCATGACCGCGGCGCGAAGGTCATTGCAGCAGCGCTTCGCGACGGAGGGATGGAGGTTATCTATACCGGCGTTCGCAAATCTCCGGAGGTTATTGTTGAAGCTGCGCTGCAGGAAGACGTGAACGCGATCGGCATCAGCTCATTAAGCGGTGCACACATGACAATTTTCCCAAAGGTCCTGGGTCTGATGAAAGAGAAGGGGATGGACGATGTTCTTCTCTTCGGCGGAGGGATTATTCCGCAGCATGATATTGAAACATTGAAAAGCATGGGCATCGGTGAACTCTTTACGCCCGGGGCTTCGATGACCGAGATCGTCAATTATCTGAAAACGTATTTTCAGGCTCGCCTTACATCATCAGGTATCGAGTCTGATTGAAGGTTCCGGATTGATCCAATCATTTTCAGGTTGCTGTTCAGGAGAGATGATTTTTGTAATAATGGAAATTCGCGTGGGGTCGAATCCAAACAGGTCTTCGGACGAAAAAATTGCATGAAAGTCTTTTTCCGAAAAGAAAACTTCGAATTTTTTTGAGAATTCTTCCAGCCTCTTTATGTAATATTCTACGTTTTCATCCGGGAAATTGGCATCCCATTCGCTTGCTTCTTTCGCATTTTCAAACCCTTTAATATTTGCAGAGGAGCCGGTGTAATAAAACGCTATCTTGTCCCCGGCGCGGTACGAACGTGAAGAACGAGAAGCAAGTTCATAGCTTGCAGATTTGTTCCGTTTCTCGGCTTTGACATCCCGCTGATATTCCTCGAGGGAGTCTTTGAGAGTTTCAGTCCGGGCAAAGTCCTTAATATCCAATCGATGCTCCCGGATAGAGAGCTCCATCTCCAAATAGAGGGCATGCAACTCCTGAATGCGGTTATTGATGATGAAATCAACACACCGCTGGACATAGGTTCGGCCGAAATGCTCCATGCTTCGGGATATCAGTGAAGAACCCTTTATCGAAATTTTACCGTCGTATCCCGAAAGAGCATAATTTTTTTTCTTGTAACTGATCATTTTCTCGTAGCGTCCATCGAACCCAAGGTTGATGCCTTCAGGAAGAGTTGCGGAAAGCCGTTCGACAAATTGCCTCTCAGCGCTCTCGCCGACGACGTTATTCGGCGGGATAAAATATAATCCGTCGGTATCGACTTCCACGACTTTTCCGTTATGAAGCTCTATGTCGTGGATCATCTGCCTCAACAATTCCTGGCCGGTCCTTGTTACAACATCGGCTTGAGCGTAATCGTTGAAGAGTGCCCGTGCATAACCGAGGTACCCGTAAAATGAATTCACGAGAATTTTGAATGAAGATTGCATTGCATCAAGCCTGGAACGATCCGTCTCATTTTCTGCTTCGCGCATCTTCTTCTTGGTTTCGAGGCGCAGTTTCGTCAAATGCTCAAGGACGGAGTGGAAGACTTTGAGCGCGTCCGTTCGCGGAACGATATTTTTTGAAATCATGATGGAAGGGTACAGCGATTCGACGTCGGCATGGATGATCGGACCGAGCAGGCCCGTGTAAAAAATGTCCGAATACCCTCCGGTTGTTTGTGACCCCGTTTCGGGTTTCGGGAGAGAGTAACGTTGCCGCAAATATTCCCGCAACAAAAGAGCTTCAATCTTCGATGCAGAACCCAGCCGGGCAACGGTCGTGTAATTAAACGGAAGCATTTGCGTGAGGTAGAACGTACTCATTGAAAGGCGATCGCTGAGTGCCCGTGTTTCCCGAACGTCATCCAGAGCGTATTTTTTCAATGTCTCAAGTTCGTTGTCCCAGTACCACGAAATTTTTTCACCCGGAATGTATGTCCTGCCCGCAGGCGAGATGCCGAAAAATCTCGCCGCATATTTTAAGGAATAACTCTCCATCGAGCGTTTGATCATATCATACGATTGTACAAGAAGCCAGGTGTCGATAACATGTCTCCCCGATATTTCGTAGCTCACATATTCGACTTCATTTTCTGCGAACGCGGTACGCGACCGCACTCCACGGGGAGGAGAGTTATCTCTTCCAATTGAAAAATCAATCCGATGAAGCTCGCAGCGTTTCAGGAGGTACGGCAAATCAAAATTAAAGATATTGTGTCCCTCTATGACATCGGGGTCTTTTTTCCGAATGATCTCTATGCATTGCACGATGAGTTCTTTTTCCCCTGCTTGTTTTCCTCCAAGGATTGCCTCCCATCCCCGGTTATCCGAAAGAGAAATCAAGATAATCCTGTCTTCGGGCCGTTCGGCGTTGCTGAACTTATAGGACTTAGAATAGGTTTCTATATCCAGCTGCATCCGATAGATATCGTGGAATTCCATCCCCTTGAAAAGAGTTTTCCCCGACTGCATCAAGAATTGTGTATTTGTGTCAGGACGGAGAAAAATATGCTCGGTGTCAGTATATGAATCGATTTTTCGCTCTTGTGATTGGTTGATCTTCTCCAAGACATAACGGACAGCATCCCACATATCATGCACTCGTTGAAAAGCGCAAACGTATTGGTAAAAATTACTCCCCTCAAGTTTTTTCAGCCAAAACGTCTTTGAAAATCCGGAAATAAAGCGGCTCTCGGAAAGATGAAAGAAAGGGAAAAATTCCTCGTCGTCGTAAGTCACTGTCAAGCCCTTCCGCTTGTACACGCGGACAGTGGAGTCATCCACCGTGTGGACGGCGACAATATTCTGCTCATCATTATGGCCGAAGAGGAGAGTGTTCATGGTAGAAAAGTAGAAAAGGGAAGGGAGAAAATCAATTCAATCGGGGAGACGAGCAGTGGCCACCACGAAAGATATCACGCCCTGACGTGCGGTATCGAATGGGTACAAAAAAACCGAGTACAGATAACTGCAATAGTCAATAATCGTATTGCGGAGAGGGTGGGATTCGAACCCACGATACCGTTGCCGGTATACCACCTTTCCAGGGTGGCCAATTCAACCGCTCTTGCACCTCTCCGGAAGATTGCTGTGTACTGCGTTCGCTGGTTAAGGTTAGGGAATAACTGTTAAAAATCTTCGAGCTTCAGAGTCTCTATCCTGCTCGTCATTTCATCAAAGATAGTGCGAGATACATAGGTAATGTGAATCTCTAACTGTTTATCGCGGCCGACAAGAGCCAAAACGATGTATGAGCGATCGAATTTCCACAAGACGTATTTTTTAGCAAACCCGAGCTGAATACTTTCGATGGTGCTTAAATACGATTCGTCTACTTTCGAGAATCCACTTCGAACCGGCTTTCCGTATTTTGCTTCAAGGATCATTCTGTCGTTGTCAAACGAATCGAGGAAGTCGAATTTGGATGTCGCCTTCACTTTGGGTGTTAGTCGGACAATGAACAACCGGTCATGATCGAATTGGTACGCAAATACTGCATTGACACCTGCGAGAGAGCCTGTATATTCAAAACCGTTTGTTACTTCGCGAATATCATTTTCGTTCACATGATCGTGATCGACGATGCATTTGTGAACTTCCCGGAAAGTCATTCCCCAATGAGCATCTTTATATCCGTCCGGATCCAACGAGCTGCCAGTTGTGGAGGGGTTCTTTAGCTCGGGAGGCGGCAATTCCTTTGTTTGTGTTTCTTGAGAACTCGTGTCTTTGCGCAACGCCCCAGTGTCAATGCCTTTCTTTGAAAGGCTGTCTCCTGGCGTTTTTGCAGAGATCAGTGTATCACGGACAGCCGTTCCTTTTGTGGTTGAGTCATTTTTGAAGTTTTGTCCATACAAAAAAGAAGAAAGTACCGCCCCCAGCAGCATGGTGGTAAATATTCTATGCATTGGAGTGGATGTTTGATATTTAAAATGATTAGCCTAACTATTCTGCGGAGAGGGTGGGATTCGAACCCACGGTCCCACGTAAGCGGGACACCGGTTTTCGAGACCGGCTCTTTCAACCGCTCAGACACCTCTCCGAAAAGTTGCTTACAAATATATTCAATTTTGCTTGAAAAGCAATTTCGCGTTTATTGACTCTCGCGTAGTTTTTTGGTAATTTTAATCGACCTCAATAGTTCAAAAATGTCATTCCAACTGGAACTCTGCCGAAATTTTCGGGTTACATACCTACGAACGTAATGCTTTCTTTATTATCAACTCTATTTAAAAATAAGAAAGGATACAACCATGTCGGTTACAGTTGGCGCCAAAGCCCCGCAGTTCACTCTTGTCGATACAACAAAAACACCTCGTTCGCCTTTCTCAGAATCTACGGGTAAGAAAGTTGTTTTGCTTTTTTACCCCGGCGCATTTACGGGTGTGTGCGATAAGGAAATGTGCAATTTCCGCGATTCCATGTCTTCGTACAACAGTCTGAATGCTCAAGTCTTTGGAATCAGCGTCGACAGCCCGTGGGCGAACAAAGCCTTTGCCGAACATTACAAATTGAACTTTCCGCTCCTTTCCGATTTTGACAGGACCGTGATTAAACAATACGGAATCGTGTTTGAAGGGCTTGGCGGTATCAAAGGATACACCGTTGCAAAACGTGCTGTCTACGTTATCGATGAAAAAGGGATAGTGAAATATGCATGGGTTACCGATACGCCGGGCGTTGAACCGCCGTATGATGAAGTGAAGAAAGCAGTGGCGTAGAGGAGGCATATGGCTGAACTAAAAATTGGTTCTATGGCTCCTGATTTTTCTTTGGATGGAGATGACGGCAAAAAGCACTCACTGAAGGAGTTTCGCGGGAAAAAAGTTGTCCTATATTTTTACCCTAAGGATGACACGTCAGGATGCACGAAGGAGTCGTGTTCGTTCCGCGATAACCTGTCATCGATAAAAAAGAAAAGTGCAGTCGTCATCGGTGTCAGTGCCGACGGCACGGACTCCCACCGGAAATTCAAATCTAAGTATGATTTGAATTTTCCCTTATTGAGCGACGAGAGCAAATCCGTCCTTGAAACGTACGGCGTTTGGAAATTGAAAAACTTCATGGGACGAAAGTACATGGGCATCGAACGGACGACGGTAATCATCGATGAGAAAGGAAAAATCTCACACATCTTTCCGAAGGTGAAGGTTGAAGGGCATACAGAAGAGGTTCTGAATGCGCTTTCGTAGGTTCTCCCAAAATTTCGGATGGAGCCTTGCATAAAAGATAATTCCAGAAAATTATTTGTTGAAACGATGCTGACGTTTGCGCTGATCATGCAGTGTTGCATGCCGCCGTTGATTCCCGCACTCCGAAAATTGGCAGCTTCGGTATCGGACTGGCCGTAATGGCTGCTATTCTCGCCGACGGGCCGCTTCTAGGCGGCGGACGTGTCGGCTTTGTTTACGAAAATTTCATCATGGAAAAGAAATGATCTACGTCACCAGAAAAGCCCACTTCAGTGCCGCTCACCGCTTGTTTAATCCGTCATTCTCGGACGAGAAAAATTTTGCAGTGTATGACAAGTGTGCCAGCCCGAACGGTCATGGACATAATTACGAACTTGAGATTACGGTGGCCGGCGAGTCTAACCCGCAAACCGGTTATGTTATCGACCTGAAGGAACTTAAAAAAATTATCGAGGAGCATTTTGTGAGCAGAGTCGATCATAAGCATCTTAACTATGATGTCGAATTTCTTAAAGGTATCGTCCCGACAGCTGAAAATATTGCCGCCGCTTGTTGGAACCAGATCGCTCCCCATATCCGGAACGGGCGGCTTTTTTCTGTAAAGCTCTACGAGACGCAGAATAATTTTGTGGAATACAAAGGAGAGGCATGATGGCTGGATCGCAAACGCAGAAAATGAAGTTGGAAGAGGCCATTCAGCAATTGTTGATCAGTGTCGGCGAGGACCCGTCGCGGGAAGGGCTGCTGAAAACGCCGGCGCGAGTTGCCGAATCGATGAAATACCTGACAAAGGGATACGCTGAGAATGCACAGACGATTCTGAATGGAGCCGTCTTCAAGGAGAAATATAGTGAGATGGTCATTGTCAAGGATATAGAATTTTTCAGTTTATGCGAACATCATTTGCTCCCCTTTTACGGCAAGGTTCATGTTGCGTACATTCCAAAAGGAAAAATTGTCGGCTTGAGTAAGATTCCCCGCCTTGTCGAGATGTTCAGCCGGCGGCTTCAAGTGCAGGAGCGAATGACGCAAGAGATCGCACAAACAATATTTGATGCCTTGCACCCCGAAGGTGTCGGCGTCGTATGTGAAGCCCGACATCTTTGTATGATGATGAGAGGCATTGAGAAGCAGAGTTCCAGCGCGACCACAAGCGCAATGCTGGGTGAATTTCGAAGCGATATTAAAACCCGGTCAGAATTCCTCACTCTTGTTGGGATCAAATCCGCTTAGCAACGATTTCATGTCAGCAAAACCATTTCCAATTGTTTGGGTCACGGGAGCAAGCCGCGGTATCGGGGCTGCTATCGCCCGCGCGTTTGCGGCCTCCGGAGCGCATGTTGTGTTGACCGGGAGGGATTTGCAGACACTTCGTCAAAACGCTCGGCAGATTAGCACGTTGGGAGGAAAAGCGTTAGCCCTTCGATGCGATGTCGAGCGGGAAAGCAGCGTAACTCTCGCCTACGAAGCAATTTTCAAAAAATTTGGAAAGGTTGATGTCCTTGTCAATAACGCAGGAGTCACATATTTCAAACCATTTGAAAAAACAACCGTGAAGGATTTTGACCACGTGATGGCAACAAATCTGCGTGGCGTGTTTTTGTGCACGAAATCGGTGCTTCCCGGTATGGTGATGCGGAAAAATGGTTTTATTATCAATATTGTCTCAGTGAGCGCTACGACCACTTTTAAAAATTCATCGGCGTATGCAGCAACGAAAGCCGGAGTGCTGGCTCTCTCTCGTAGTTTACGGGCTGAGGTGAGAAAAAATGGAGTTCGCGTGATTGATATTTTGCCGGGTGCGGTGGAGACGGAAATGTGGAATCGTGACGAACGGAGAAAATATCATGATAAAATGATGCAGCCTGAAGATGTTGCTGAAGTTGTCGTGTCGGTAATCCGTCAGCCGAAACGGGTTCTTACAGAAGAAATTGTCATCCGCCCCATAGAGGGAGACCTATAAGGATGAGCGAGTCGCTGAACAATAAAATAGCTATTGTGACCGGTGCCAGCAGGGGTATCGGGAAAGCAATTGCTCTTTCTTTGGCGAAGGAGGGGGTTAAGGTTGTGCTTGCTGCCCGTAATCGAGACGGTTTGGAATCCGTCGAGGGGGAAGTTCACAGGACCGGCGGACAGTGCATGGCTGTTCAGACAGACGTTGGAGAAGAAGCTCATGTCGAGCGTCTTATAAAGACGGCGACGGATGAATTTGGCACAGTTGATATTCTCGTCAACAATGCAGGATACGGTCTCTTTTCAAAGGTTGCTGATACTGCAGTGAAAGATTTCGACGGGATGATGAATGTAAATTTGCGCGGCGTGTTCTTATGCTGCAAGGGAGTTCTTCCGCTCATGGTCCGCCAAAAAAGTGGAGCCATCATTAATATCGCTTCTTTAGCTGGGAAGAATTCATTCGCCGGCGGCGCCATCTATTCTGCTACGAAATGGGGCCTGCTTGGATTTTCCCGCTCGCTGATGCTGGAGGTTCGGGATTTTAATATCCGTGTCGTTTCAATCTGTCCCGGTTCGGTCAACACCTCGTTTTCCGATCATTCTAAAGATTCAGACAAGATCATTCAGCCTCAAGATGTCGCCGACACGGTTCTTTTTGCTCTCACCATGCCGGCTCGGAGCAATGTCAGTGAAATAGATATTCGCCCGACAATAGCTCCGAAGTAAACTCATTGCATTGCTATTATGGAAATTTTTGACATAACGATCATCGGCGGCGGGCCGGTCGGACTTTTTGCCTCGTTTTATGCTGGCCTTCGCCACATGAAAACGAAAATTATCGATGCGCTTCCTGAATTAGGCGGTCAGTTGACGGCGTTGTATCCCGAAAAATATATTTATGACGTCGCTGGATTTCCCAAAGTGGTGGCAAAAGAACTGGCCAAAAATCTTATCGAACAGGGGCTTCATCACAATCCTACGGTCTGTCTTAATGAAAAGGTTGAATCGCTTCAGCCGGATGAAATCGACGGACAAAAGATTCTCAAATTATCGACGCATAACGGAGGGGTCCATAATACAAAGGCGTTGCTCCTGACCGTCGGCATCGGCGCGTTCGTGCCGCGCAGGCTGGATTTTCCCGGATTGGAAAAATTGGAAAATACATATGTCCACTATTTCGTGAAGGACAAGTCTATTTTTAAAGACAAGGAGCTCTTGATTGTCGGCGGAGGTGACAGCGCCGTTGATTGGGCGCTGAACTTGCAGGATACTGCAAAGCACATTACTCTCATTCACCGTCGCGATGAATTTCGTGCTCATGAAGACAGCGTCAAGAAACTCATGTCCTCTCAAGCGGAGGTCAAACTCTGGTTTGAAATCGATTCCGTTGCCGGCGATTCTTCGATCGAACAGGTTGTCGTCAAGAACAATCGGACGAATGAAACTGAAACACTGAACGTCGAGCATCTTCTCCTCAATTTGGGATTTGTCGCCAGTCTCGGTCCGCTTCGGGATTGGGGATTGGAAATTGAGAAGGGGGACATAAAAGTGACAACGAAGATGGAAACAAACATTCCCGGTATTTACGCCGCCGGCGATATTGCGACGTTTCCGGGCAAACTAAAACTTATCGCCACCGGGTTTGGCGAGGCGGCCATTGCTGTCAATAATATTAAATCGTTTATCGATCCGAAGGCAAGGTTTTTTCCAGGGCACAGCAGCGATATGAAATCCAAGAAATAATCGATGAAAACACCTCACCCGCTTCTTATTACGTATACACTCACGCCTCACCAGCTTCAAAGAATTATCGAGGTCTCTTCGCTGGTTGAAGTCCATTACGCGCCAACGATCGAAGAAGCGAAGAAACACTACTCGTCGGCAGAAATTCTCTTCGGCGATATTCCGAGAGATCAATTTCTGCTTCATGCCCCGGCTCCGCTGGGTTCAAATTTCGACGGTTGGATCGGACCGGTTTCTCTACCCGGAATTATTATACAGTGACGTTACCTTATGCTGTTCGCGCGGGATGCACAAATTTCAAATGACAGAGCTGTTGTTCGGAATGATGATCAGCATAACGCGAAAACTATTTTCATACCATGATCTTCAGAAGAATAATGAATGGACAACGGGACTGATCAAAGATTCCGATGTTATTGCGGGCAAAACCCTGGGGATCGTCGGATTGGGTTCGATCGGCAGCATGATGGCAAAAGTTGGAAAGTCATTCGGCATGAAGGTCATCGGCACGAAACGAACACCTCACGCGGTGGAATTTGTCGACGAAGTTTTTTCTCCGTCGCAAATGGAAAAATTACTGCATAGTTCCGATCATGTCGTTAACGTCACCCCGCTCACGCCTGAAACGACGAAGATGTTCGGAGAAAAAGAATTTGCAGCAATGAAGCCGACCGCGGTGTTTTATAACTTCGGAAGAGGAGCTTCAGTTGACGGGGATGCTCTCGTGAAAGCTTTGGAACAGGGGACAATAAAAGCAGCCGCTCTTGACACTTTTGAAGAAGAGCCATTACCCAAAAATAATCAGCTCTGGAGCGCCAAAAACATATTTATCACACCTCATATCGGCGGTCCAATCCCTCACTACTACCATCTACTCACAGAAATATTTATCGACAACTTGAAACGGTATCTCGACGGCCATCCTTTTCTAACAGCCGTCGACAAAGCAAAAGGGTATTAGCATAACACTGCTGAGGACACAACAAACTATTGACTCTTTTTGTCGTGCCCCAGCAAGGAGTAAAGCGAGCATACTTCAATCGCGTTCGTGATGGTTCATTTCTTCATGGCGCTCGTGTTGCATGCGCTTCATGGATTCGGCACGGAGTACTTCGCGCCACTCTTTTTGCTGCTCAGGCGTTAAGAACTTGTTTGCTTCGAACCAACCGTCAAGTTTGTTTATGTGCAAAGCGGTTTCATTTGCAGCAACTTCGTTTATTTTCTTTTCGATGGCATCTCTATCCGGAGCATCTGACGCTAATAGCCGGCCCAATTCAAGCTTGGAAAGAGCCAATTTAGACCTGAGTTCAATAGCCTTTTTGGCTGTTTCAAATTTGAGCTCTTTCATTTGCTTTTTCTGTTCGTCGGTTAGTTTTAACTTGGCCATGGGGTTGTCTTTACCCATCTGCCCCATGTGAGGCATCGGTTTCTTCATCGGCGGTTCCGATGGTTGTTCCTGGGCATTACTGATTCCGACGAGTGCGATAATCAGCATTGCAACAAAATATTTCTTCATAGATACTCCTTAGAAATGGTGCGACTCTTGTAGCCTTTTGGATTATACTTTATATGACAATGTATGGGAGAAAGAAGTTTAACAGGCAGCGTTTCGGTTTTGAGTTCATCAGGCATAAAGAAAGTGTCATGTTGACCATGCGGGCGGGGGAAATGGAGTCCGGTTCGAAGGACATTCAGGTTGAGTTTTCTACGCAATGAGAGCACGCTTGACATTGAGAAGTCACCGCTAACACTATTGAGCTTGAAAAAGAAGCGTCATTTGTCTATCTTATTAAGATTAAGGGTACAATGATGCGTAAATATTATTATTTGTTCCTTCTTAGCTTTCTTTTCTTTGCCGGATGCCAAGTCTACAATGATTGCGCGAGTTTTATGAACCAGCGGTACGTGAATACGGTCGCGTATTTCAACACGTACTATAATGCTCAAACCGCGTTCGATGATGGCGAAAAAGAAATTCTCGACGCTCAAACACAGGCACTAGGCAAGCCGATTTCTCAGGCCCCGGAATCCCCCCTCTCTCAGACTGCTAAAGATAAATTCAATCTTGCCATCGAAAAAGCGTCCAAGTTGCTGACCTTCTATCCGACGAGCAAATGGGTAGACAACGCTCTTCTCATGATCGGGAAGTCTTATTTTTATCTGGGAGACGATTTAAAAGCTCAGCGAAAATTTTTGGAAATGTTTGCTAAATTTCCCGACAGCGATCTTCGTTTTGAAGCTGAATTATGGTACGGCCGTTCTCTTCTTCGGCAAAAAAGGTACGATGAAGCAGTTCAGTCGCTTGAACACCTCTACCAGGATGCAGTGGAAAAGAAAGAAAAGAAGATTGCCGGACTGGCATCTCTTTCCATAGGGAGATATTACTACCGCAGCCAGGACTATGAAAGAGCCATCGTGAACTATCAACGATCTTTGGAGATATCGAATGATGGCGCGTTAAACGCGGAAACCGAGTTGCAGATCGGTTACTGTTATATAGCAATGGCCGATACCCAGAAAGCGTCGCAGGCATTCACGGGAGTAGAAGATTTTGCCCCTGAGTATGCGACATCGTTCGCGGCAAAATTTGAAAATATTAGAATTCTGATTTCGGCTCATCAATACGATGAAGCTCTGAAGCGTCTCCAGAGTTTTCTCAGCAACGCAAAGAATCTTGAGAATTTCTCAAGGATTCAGCTTGAGATCGGGAGAGTCTATCTCGCTCAAAACAGAGTAGCCGATGCGATTGCCAAGTTTTCGTTTGTGGATACGTCGTATGCGAAGAGCGACGATGCAGCGAAGGCATACTATAGTCTCGGAAAAATCTATGAGACAGTGCAAGTGAACTATGCCAAAGCCGGCACGAATTACAGCAAAGCAAGACTTGAATTTCCCGCTTCCTTGATCACTCCTGACGCTTCAAAAAAAGCCGATGCCTTTGTAAAATACTTTGCACTCTATTCGGAGATGAGGCGTTATGACAGCCTTATCGCAGTGATCAAAGCAAACAGGATCAAACGCGATTCCATCGCCCGCGCAGCCGATACTCTTCATGCGGCAGACACTTCCTCGGTTTTTTCAAAAAATGAAAAAACTCAGGCTGGCTCTAAAGAAGCTCCTCAAAAGTTGCAGGCGGAAAGAGATTCGCTGGTCCGGCTCGACTCCCTTAAACGGGAAGCTAATGTCAAGCTCTTTGCGACCGAGACGCATACGATCGATACTCTTCGTCAAGCGATAGTAAGGTCTCACTTCGAACTGGCCGGAATTTTTTTCCTGGAATTAGAGCGCCAGGATTCCGCATTATTCTGGTATCAAAGAGTTATTGATGAGGGAGGTCAGACCGAATATGTTCCTCGGGCCATATTCACCCTCGCTGAAATTTTCAAGACGACGGGGGCCAATGGGAAAGTAGAGTCTGATTCGTTATATTCGGAGGTTATCTCGCGGTTTCCAGAATCGCCGTATGCACAGGAGTCGCGTCGAATATTGGGAATTCCTTTGCTTGTTGCCCGCAAGGACTCTGCTGAAGCGTTGTTCCTTCATGCGGAAACGTATTTTGACGGTCCGGATGCCGACAGTGCACTGCCAATTTTGTACAGAATAGTGCAGGAAAATCGTTCATCGCCGTACTGCCCTAAAGCACTCTATACAATCGGCTGGTTGTACGAGAATAAACTGGAAAAGGAAGACAGTGCAAGCGCCGTTTACCGCCGGTTGATCAAAGTATATCCAAGCTCTCAATTTGCTCTTGCGGTGGAGCCGAAGGTACAAGAAGAAGATAATGAAAAGAAGGAAGCCGATCGAAAGGCTGCACAAGAATTGGCAGAGAAGAAGAAAAAAGAGGAAGCGGCAAAGAAGGCTGAAACTGAAGCTAAAGATGCGAAAGCTAAACCTGCCCCGGCCAGGGAACAGCCTTGAACGACCGGCCATCATAACCGCAGAAACGCATGATCCAAGAACACGCACCGATCACAGCCGTAAAAGACATCGCATCCAATATTTTCCAACTTTCTTTTCTTTCCCCTTCAATTTCTCACAGCGCCCTTCCGGGGCAATTTGTTAATGTCAAAGCGGAAGAGTCTGCAATTCCGCTTCTCCGGCGCCCGTTTAGCATTTTCTCCGTGGAAGGTGAAACCGTTTCAATCCTTTTTAATGTCGTCGGGCTTGGTACAAGACTGCTGTCGCAAAAAAAAGCCGGTGAAACTCTGGACGTCCTTGGTCCGCTGGGAAACGGTGTATTCCCGTATAGCGATGAAAAGTATGAAACGGCGTTGTTGGTTGCCGGCGGGCTCGGCGTTGCCGCATTTCCTTTTCTGAATTCACGCTTGCGTGCATCGAAAAAAGTCGTTTCTTTTCTCGGCGCAAAAACGTCGTCATGGGTTGTACGGAAGGGGTTGGACAATATCCACGTTGCGACCGACGATGGAAGCGAAGGTTTCCATGGAACAGTTGTCGATTTGTTGAAAAAATTTATGGATGAGAACAGCGTTCCTCATCCTCGAATTTATTCCTGCGGTCCCATGCCGATGATGCGGGCGTTGGCGAAGTATTCCCGTGAAAAGGACATTCCATGTTATGCAGCGCTTGAGCGCGAGATGGCATGCGGCATAGGGCTTTGCCAGGGATGCCCGGTTGAAACCGCAGGCGACGGGAGAAAATATAAATTGGTGTGCAAGGATGGCCCCGTTTTTGAAGTCCAAGATATATTATTTTAACCGATGAATGAATCTTTTACACTCCGGAACTTTCGGTTTAACAATCGAATTTTTGTCGCCTCGGGCACCTTCGGCTACGGCGATGAAATGAGCGAATTGGTCGAGCTTGATAAGCTCGGCGGCATTATGACGAAATCGCTCTCACTGAAACCCCGGGACGGAAATCCTCCTCCCAGAATTACGGAAACGGCGAGCGGGATGTTGAATTCTATCGGGCTTGCGAATATCGGTGTTCAGAGATTTATCGAAGAGAAGATCCCGGCCATTGCAAAACATGGTTGCGCTATTATTGCGAACATCGCAGCAAGTTCCATTGAAGAATACTGCGATGTCCTCGAATTGCTCGATCCATACAAGCGAATTGACGGGTTTGAGATTAATGTCTCGTGCCCGAATGTCAAAGAGGGGGGGCTAAGTTTCGGGACTGACCCGGCTAAAGTGGCGTTGATAACGAAAGAACTGCGGAATCGGACCCGAAAACCGCTCATTGTTAAACTTACTCCTAATGTCACTCATATTTCCGAGTTCGCGCGCGCCGCAGAAGCTGAAGGCGCCGATGCCGTTTCTGTCATCAACACCCTTATTGGAATGGCGGTAAATATTCATACAAAAAAGCCGAAGCTTTCGACCGTTACGGGGGGGCTGTCCGGCCCGGCAATCAAGCCGGTCGCCCTTGCGAAAGTTTTTGAAGTGTATAAGTCAGTCAAGATTCCAGTTTTTGGAATCGGAGGCATCGCAACCTGGGAAGATGCGATAGAATTTTTCCTCGTTGGAGCGAGCGCTATTCAGGTCGGCACCCAGAATTTTGTCAACCCTGCCACAGCGGTTGAGATTTCCAAAGGTGTCGCGGAGTATTGTGCAAGCCATGCGATCGACGACATCTCGCAATTGGTAGGAAGCCTGAAGGCCGACGCCAATGTCTCTGTCATTCAAAGCTGGCTGTAATTCCGCAATATTGCAATCATCTTTTGTGAGCCAAACCCGTTCGACACTCGAATATCTCTACGGCCTGCAGACTTTTGGAATGAAACTCGGGCTGCGCAACATCCGCACATTGCTTCATTTTTGTCACGATCCTCAGAAGCAATTTCGGTCTGTCCACGTTGCAGGGACAAACGGAAAGGGATCAACGTCGGCGATGATCGCAGCAGTGTTGCAATCCGCCGGTTACCGGACCGGACTGTACACCTCGCCGCACTTGGTGAAGTTCAACGAACGGATTCGCGTTAACGGTAAGATGATTTCGGACTCTGACCTCGTTCGATACGCTGCTTTGCTCCGTCCTCAAATAGACCGTTTCAGGGCGACATTTTTTGAGGCAACGACCGCTATCGCATTCAAATACTTTGCAGATAAAAAAGTAGACATTGCAGTTATTGAAACAGGGTTGGGGGGAAGACTCGATGCGACCAATGTTCTTGTTCCTGAAGTTTCTGTCATCACGGCAATCGCGAAAGACCATACCCAGCATCTCGGCCGATCGCTGTGGAAAATTGCTTATGAAAAAGGGGGAATCATCAAACGGGGTAAAGCGTGTGTTGTTGGAACTATGAACCGGAATCCTTTTTTGGAGCTGCAAAATATTGCTAAGCAGCGCCGTTCCCGCCTTATCACAATAAAAAATATACGTTCATCGGAGGCCGCTACGGCAGAGGGTAATTTTCAAATTATGGATATCCTGACCGAGAACGCTTCGTATGATAAACTCCGGATTCCTTTACTTGGCAAATACCAAGCGTCTAACACTAAAGTCGCAATTTCCGCTCTGGAATATCTGCAGTCAAAAGGAATAACCATACCAAATTCTGCTTTTCGACGCGGACTTGAACGTGTACACCGATTGACGGGAATCCGGGGCCGATTTGAAGTGCTGCGTCGTCGTCCCTTAATTATCCTCGATGTTGGCCATAATCCGGCAGCCGTTTCTGCAATCGTTGGTTCGTTGGGGGAGATGGAATACAAGAAACTTATTCTTGTTTTCGGCGTTATGAAAGACAAAGACTACAAGTCAATGGTTCGAACTTTTGCCTCACTAAAACCCGTCGTTTTTGCGGTTCAGCCGGGAATGGAGAGGGCGTTATCGGCAACAATCATCGCCGATATTTTTCATGCGTTGAAGTGTCAGGCGTATGCATTCGGGGATGTCACTGCGGGGATTCGTGAAGCGTTGCGAACTCAAAAGAAAAATGATTTGTTGTTGATATGCGGTTCCCACTACGTAGTCGGCGAAGCTCTGTCGGCATTCCCCAACAGCGCTCACCGAAAAAGTTCTTGACAATGAAAGCATTTAACTCTATATTTCAACCAATAAAGATGTTTTTGTGACAAGGGTTTTTGTTCTCAGGTTAACACTTCTAGATTACCTCGTTTGTTGCCAATTATCAGACCTTAAGCAATCAAGCATCGGTATTATTTTGAGGCTCATTCAATCAGTGTGATAGTTTCCTCTCCGCGAGTTAAATAATCTATTTTTTTTGAAGGGATATTTCCATCATGCCAATGGACATTTCAGAATTGAAGTCCAAGAAAATTGCTGACCTTAATCAAATCGCAAAGGACCTCAGCATTTCTGGCTACAGCGATTTACGTAAACAAGAGTTAATATTTAAGATTCTGGAAGCTCAGACCGAGAAGGATGGGCTGACCTTCAGCAAGGGGGTTCTTGAAGTCTTGCCAGACGGATACGGTTTCTTGAGGTCTGTCGACTACAATTACCTTCCTTCCCCGGACGATATTTACGTTTCACCTTCCCAGATTAAAAAATTCAGTCTACGGACGGGAGACACCGTGAGCGGACAAGTCCGCCCGCCGAAAGAAGGTGAGCGCTTTTTTGCGTTGCTTCGTGTTGAAGCGGTGAACGACGAGAACCCCGACACGATTCGCGACCGAGTTCTATTCGACAACCTGACGCCATTATATCCTAACGAACGGATCAAGCTTGAGACTGCTCCGGGCGAATATGCGATGCGGATCCTCGATTTGTTATCGCCGATCGGCAAGGGGCAGCGCGGCATGATCGTTTCGCCGCCGAAGGCCGGTAAAACGGTTCTCCTTCAGAAGATGGCCAACAGCATTACGCGCAATCATCCGGACGTCAAGCTGATGATGCTGCTTATCGACGAGCGCCCGGAGGAAGTAACGGACATGGAGCGTTCGGTTAGTGCGGAAGTTGTTGCCTCCACGTTCGACGAGCCGCCCGAGCGTCACGTCCAGGTTTCGGACATGGTGCTTGAAAAAGCGAAGCGGTTGGTTGAAGCAAAGCACGATGTCGTCATCCTCCTCGACAGCATCACGCGCCTGGCGCGCGCTCATAACACCGTCGTTCCGCACTCCGGAAAAATTCTTTCGGGCGGCGTGGACGCAAATGCTTTGCATCGTCCTAAAAGATTCTTTGGCGCTGCGAGGAATATCGAAGAAGGCGGAAGCTTGACGATTATTGCGACTGCTCTTGTCGAAACCGGCAGCAGAATGGACGAGGTGATCTTTGAAGAGTTCAAAGGCACCGGTAATATGGAAATAGTGCTCGACCGGAAACTCAGCGACAAACGAATCTTCCCGGCCGTCGACGTCAACAGGTCTGGGACGCGTAAAGAAGAAATTCTTATGGGTGAGGATGAACTGAATCGCGTCTGGATTTTACGGAAATTCTTGAGCGAATTTACACCCGTTGAAGCGATGGAATTCTTGCTGGAAAAAATGCGCGGGACAAAGGAAAATAAGGATTTCCTCAAGTCGATGAACAGTTAATGCTCCCTGTGAAACATCATCGTTAAAAACCATCCCCAAAGAAAGGGATGGTTTTTTGTTTTTTTGAATGCCAGTGAGTATCGAGCTGAATTTTGTCCTTCTTTCAGTGGGTTTTGAAGACCGGGAGACTTTGACTGAAGGCCCTACCCATGCGTTAAAAGCTCTGTAGTAAATTGTCTTTTGCCTTTTCATTCCGAGAGTTGTACCTTACCGAAAAAAGATTCATATGAATGAAGCTGTTATTGTCAGCGCATGCAGAACTCCCATCGGTTCGTTTGGCGGCGCGTTAAATTCAGTTTCCGCGCCCAAACTTGGTGCGATTGTTATTGAGGAAGCCTTACGACGAGCGGCAGTCTCTAAGGACATTGTTGATGAAGTGATCATGGGAAATGTGTTGACGGCAGGAGAAGGACAGGCACCCGCTCGTCAGGCGGCGATCTTTGCCGGACTTCCGGCATCGGTTGAATGCATGACGATCAACAAAGTGTGCGGCTCGGGAATGAAGGCCATCATGCTCGGCTCGCAGGCGATTCAACTTGGCGACGCAGATGTCGTCGTTGCCGGCGGGATGGAAAGCATGTCCAATACTCCGTACTTATTGGAGAAAGCCCGCAGCGGTTACAAGATGGGAAACGCAGAGCTTATTGATTCGATGATCAAGGATGGGCTCTGGGATGTCTACAATAACTTCCACATGGGAAATGCGGCAGAACTCTGCGCAAAGGAATGTGCTGTTCCGCGCGATGAGCAAGATCGGTTTGCGATGCTCAGTTATCGGCGCGCCCAGGAGTCTCAAGCTCGCGGGCGCTTTAAAGATGAAATTGTCAAGGTCGGTGTTTCTCAAAAAAATGGAGACGTCGTGTACGTCGAAGAAGATGAGGATCCAAAGAAGACCAATTTTGAAAAAATTCCTCTTCTGAAACCGGCGTTCCAAAAAAATGGAACTGTGACTGCCGCCAATTCCTCAAAAATAAACGATGGAGCTGCAGCTGTTGTTCTCATGTCTTCCGAGAAAGCGAAATCGCTGGGGCTCAAGCCCCTTGCGAAAATCATCTCAAGTTCATCGTCGGCGAAGAAGCCTGAATGGTTTACGACCGCACCGGCGGACGTGATTCCAAAAGTATTGAAGAAAGCCGGTTTGACACTGGACCAAATTGATTTGTTTGAAATCAACGAAGCCTTTGCCGTCGTCGCTCTTGCAGTAAACAAGATTCTTGGCATCGACGTAGAGAAAGTGAATGTCAACGGCGGTGCCGTGGCTCTTGGCCATCCGATCGGCGCCAGCGGAGCGCGAATTGTTGTAACGCTGATCCATGCCCTGCAACAAAGAAACTTGAAACGGGGTTTGGCAGCAATCTGTATCGGCGGAGGGGAAGCCAGCGGATTGGTACTGGAAATGATACGACAATGAGTCATAATGAATGGGTGATAACGATATGAAAATCAAAAACATCACGGTGATTGGTGCCGGAACAATGGGGAACGGCATTGTCCATGTTTTCGCGCAATATGGTTACAACGTTGTGCTTCATGACATCAGCAAAGAATTGATGGAACGGGGGTTGAAAACAATAGCATCCAACCTCGAAAGGCAAATCAAAAAAGGAACCATTACCGAAGAGCAGAAAACAAAAATCCTCCACAGCATCGCGACGTCGGATTTACTTTCGGAGTCCGTCCGGTCTGCCGACCTTATTATCGAGGCAGCGACTGAGAACAAGAAAATCAAGCTGGATATTTTTAAGGAAGTTGCCGCTGCTGCCCCTGCCTCGGCCATACTTGCTTCGAATACTTCATCGATTTCAATTACGGAGATTGCGGCAGCAACGAACCATCCTGACCGCGTGATCGGAATGCATTTTATGAACCCCGTCCCCGTTATGAAGCTCGTTGAGATCATTCGCGGGCTTTCTACGGCGAATGAGACGTTCCAGACGGTGAAGGCGGTCACTGAATCGTTGGAGAAAACCCCCGTTGAGGTGAACGATTTTCCCGGTTTTGTTTCAAACAGAATTCTCCTTCCTATGCTGAATGAAGCGATGTATTGTGTGATGGAGGGAGTCGCGACGCCTGAATCAATCGACACTGTTATGAAACTAGGGATGAATCATCCGATGGGTCCGCTCGCGTTAGCCGATTTCATCGGACTTGATGTTTGCTTATCAATCATGAATGTTCTCCATGAAGGGCTTGGTGATTCTAAGTATCGTCCTTGTCCACTCTTAAAAAAAATGGTTGCTGCCGGACATCTTGGAAGAAAGACGGGGAAGGGGTTTTACGATTATGAGGCGGCAAAGTAAATTTTAGCTTTTGGGTGTTGTCTCTTGGCTTAAGAAGTCCAAGACCTAATGCCTAAAGGCTAATAACTTGTGAATCGATTAAGAAATTTTGATAACAGCTATGAATTTTGAATTCAACGAAACTCAAAGAATGATTCGCGAAACTGCGCGCCAATTTGCGCACGATGAATTGGCGGCGACGGCAGAATCGCGTGACGAAAAAGAAGAATTTCCGTATGAGGCGGTCAAGAAACTGGGGGAATTGGGGTTTATGGGAATGATGGTTCCCGAACAATACGGCGGTGCAGGGCTTGACACTGTCAGTTACTCGCTTGCCGTCGAGGAAATCTCCCGCGTCGACGCGTCGTGCGGGGTGATCATGTCCGTGAATAATTCCCTCGTCTGTTATGGGATCAACGAATTTGGGAACGAGGAACAGAAGCAGAAGTTCTTGACACCCCTTGCGTCAGGAAAAAAGCTCGGCGCGTTTGCACTTTCAGAACCGGAAGCAGGAAGCGATGCTACCAACCAGCGCACAACGGCAGTCCGGGATGGAGATTATTACGTTCTTAATGGGATTAAGAATTGGATAACGAACGGTTTCAACGCTGATTTTGTCCTTGTGATGGCTGCGACCGAACCGGCGAAAGGAAGCCACGGTATCAGCACGTTTGTAATTGAAAAGGGAATGCCCGGATTCAGCGTCGGCAAAAAAGAACGGAAGCTTGGAATTCGCAGCTCCGACACCGTATCGATCGCATTTCAAGACGTGCGTGTTCCGGCGGCGAACAGAATTGGCGAAGAGGGTTTCGGGTTTAAGTTTGCGATGAAGACGCTGGATGGCGGGCGCATTGGGATTGCATCACAGGCGGTTGGCATAGCTCAAGCAAGTCTTGATGCAGCGTTGAAGTATTCAAAAGAACGGAAAGCATTTGACCAGCCGTTAGCAAGCCTGCAGGCTATCCAATTCAAGATTGCCGATATGGCCACCGATATCGATGCCGCTCGTCTATTGACGCTGCGGGCTGCCGGGACAAAAGATTCTGGGGGAAGGTTTACGCAACATGCAGCGATGGCAAAACTTTTCGCGTCAAAAATTGCTGTCAAATGTGCTCTCGAAGCCATCCAGATTCACGGCGGCTATGGATATATTCGCGAATACAATGTCGAACGGTACCTTCGCGATGCCAAGATCACTGAGATATACGAAGGGACGTCGGAAATTCAGCGCATTGTTATCGCCCGGTCGCTGCTACAGTAGGAAATGAGCAAATTGGGTCCGTCCATTGCTTATTGTTAGCCCGCCAATGTTGCTTTGACATCGGCGCAAATGCCATTAATTCGGAAGTCACTAAACTTATTCAGGGAGGAGGGCGTTATGTCATCCGATGTGAATAGTGCTGTCGTGTCGCAAAAGGAAAGCATCCCAAAAGAAAGTCGGAGGCTGAAGAATTACATCGGAGGGAAATGGATGGCTTCTTCTGCGGCAGAATATCTGCCTGTAATGAATCCCTCAATCGGCCAGGACATTGCCGAAGTACCGCTTTCCGGTATCCGCGATCTTGAAGAAACAGTAACGGCTGCCGGTCGGGCATTTCAATCTTGGTCTACTATGCCGATCAAAGAACGGGCGCAGATTTTTTATCGGTATAAAGCTTTGCTGGAGAAAAATACTCAAGCGCTGGCGGAAGTAGTCCACGAAGAAAACGGCAAGACAATGAGCGAAGCCATAGCCGAGATTGAGAAGTCGATTGAAGTAACAGAATTTGCCTGTTCGGTGCCGCAGCTTGCCGCAGGAGAAATCTTAGAAGTGAGCAAGGGAGTTGAATGCCGGATTGATCGTTATCCTCTTGGAGTGGTTGCGAGCATCACGCCTTTTAATTTCCCCAATATGGTACCTCATTGGACGATTCCCAATGCACTGGTTTTGGGGAATACCCTGATTCTCAAGCCATCGGAACAAGTGCCGTTGAGTGCCTGCAAAATTGCAGACCTCTTGAAAGAAGCTGGACTACCGGACGGCGTGTTCAATATCGTCAATGGATCACGGGCGGTTGTTGAAGCGATATGCGACCATCCTGGAATCCAAGCCGTTTCGTTTGTGGGCTCAACGCGCGTTGCGAAAATTGTCTACACACGGGCAACAGCACAGCTGAAACGGGCATTATGCCTTGGCGGCGCAAAGAATCACTTAATTGTCCTTCCCGATGCAAACGAGGAGATGACCGCTTCCAATGTTGCAGCATCTATGAGCGGTTGTGCCGGACAGCGATGTATGGCGGCATCGGCAATGGTCGCGGTTGGTGATGTTGAGCGGATCATCCAAAAGTTGTGCGATGAAGCGAAGAAGATTGTTCCGGGGAAAAATCTTGGCGCTGTGATTTCGAAAAAGGCAAAAGAAAGAATCGAAGGGTACATCAGTGAAGCCGAAAAGCAAGGCGCCAAAGTCCTTGTGGATGGAAGAAATGCGGTTGTCCCGGGAAAAGAAAACGGCTATTATGTTGGACCCACGATCATCGATTTTGTCCGGCCGGAGATGAAGATTGCACAGGAAGAGGTTTTTGGGCCGGTCCTTTCGATTATCCGGACAAAAAACGTTGATGAGGCCATCAAAATTGAAAATAGTTCGCCGTACGGGAATGCCGCTTCGGTTTTTACGCAAAGCGGAGGCATGGCTCGATACGTTATTGAACGGGCGAGTGCGGGAATGATCGGCGTAAATATCGGGGTACCGGTTCCGAGAGAGCCGTTCTCGTTTGGCGGTTGGAACGAATCGAAATTCGGAGCCGGAGATATTACGGGAAAGAGCTCGATCGAATTTTTCACAAAGCTGAAGAAAACCACGACGAAATGGAATCCTGAATCGAAAGTGAATTGGATGAGTTGATTCGAAAGGGGACGATGCCCTTGGTTTTAGCATTTAAGTGAAAAAACAATGCATCCATGTTGTCATTCTGGCGCATGCGGTCCGACAGACAAATTTTTTTCCCGATGGTCGAAGCGCTATGCAAAGAGCTTTCGCAAAAACGGACTCGAGAAAACCCAGCGTTATCTCTTAGAAGGCGTTTGCAAAGAACCTGTGGCATCGAAAGAAATCCTTGACATCGGTTGCGGTGTAGGAGCTCTTCATATCACACTCTTACGTGAAGGCGCGGGCTCCGCTACGGGAATTGATATTTCTGAAGGGATGCTGGAGCAGGCAAAAAAATTGGCAGTGGAAAATCATTTAGAGGGCAAAACCCGCTACGTTCTCGGCGATTTCGTTGAGGAATCAGAACTGATGAAAGAGGGGGATATTACGTTCTTGGATAAGGTGGTATGTTGTTACAAAGACTACGGCACGCTTATCGAACGCTCAACCGCAAAGACAAAGTCAGTCTACGCACTCAGCCATCCAAAGAACACCTTGCTGATGGAGTCGATTTTTAAACTCCAGATTTTTATCCTGAAATTGTCCCGGGGTTCGTTTTACCCTTTCTGGCACGATTGGAATGATGTTCATCGAATAATTCTCCGTCAAGGATTTCAATTGATGTACTCGAATTCAACGGTTGCATGGCAGGTCTTGGTCTATAAAAGGATCAATCCTTGTCCATGATCGCAATGGAGCTTCGACCCTCCTCCTATCTGCGACTTCTGCTACGTCATCTCTTCTTTGTCGTCAGCGCTGCATACACAACGAACGCAACAATAAATCCAACAAACCACGCATAGCTGTAGATATTCATCAGGAATGAACCGGCTGAAGCAGGGTCGATGATTTTTATCGTACCGAGAAAGCCGGGAACGCTTGGCGCAACTCCTAAAACAAGCGCTATGATTGCAGCAGGATTGAATCCATCGATGTATGAATACTCACCATGCGTCTTATAGAGGTCGATTGGATGGAGCAGGGTCCGCCGCATGAAAAAATAATCGCAGATCAGAATCCCGCCGATGGGCCCGAGGAGGGCAGAATATCCGACAAGCCATGTAAAAATATATCCGCTCGGGTCTGCGACCAGTTTCCATGGCTGGATCAATATTCCTATGATTCCGGTCATCAGCCCGCCGATGCGAAAAGTTATCCTCGACGGCCAAAGATTGGAAAAATCGTTTGCCGGACTGACCACGTTCGCTGCAAGATTCGTCGCTAACGTTGCAAGGCATAACGCAAACAAGGAGACTAAAAGTACGAGGGGATTTGTAAAGCGAGAAATCAAAACGACGGGATCCCAGATTGGAAATCCTCCGTAAATAACAATCGTTGCAGACGTGACGGCAACACCGATGAAAGAATAGAGTGCCATCGTGGTTGGCAGCCCGATTGCTTGTCCCAGTATCTGATCTCGCTGGGTGCGCGAGTAGCGTGTAAAGTCGGGGATATTGAGTGACAGCGTGGCCCAGAAGCCGATCATCCCAGTCAACGAGGGGAAGAACACCTTCCAGAATTCTCCTTCTTTTAGTCCTCCAGGAACGAATTGTGAGGGCTGCGACAACATCGGTCCGAATCCGCCCGCTTGATAATATGCCCATCCGAGCAAAACGAGACCCAGCAGTATCAAAAGCGGCGCTTTGATGTTGAGGAGAAATCGGATTGATTCGATTCCTTTGTAAATCACAAGCATGTTGACTCCCCAAAAAAATAAGAAACAAACAAGCTGGGGGGTGTTGATGCCGGCGAGCCACACCGGCAGCGAGTTCCAAGACGGCACATAAATCGTGATCATTTTATAGATTGCCCAGCCGCCGATCCAGCTTTGAATACCGAACCAGCCACAAGCGACGAGCGCGCGGAGCAATGCGGGAATGTTTGCGCCGCGTATGCCGAACGATGCTCGACAGTACACCGGGAATGGAATGCCGTACTTCGTCCCCGCGTGGGCGTTGAGCACCATCGGTATCAATACGATCGCGTTGCCGAGAAAGACGGTCAGGACCGCCTCGTACCAGTTCATCCCCTCGGAAATGAGTGACGAAGCGAGCATGTACGTCGGAATGCAGGCGGACATTGAAATCCACAGTGCGGCAATATCATAGGTTCCCCATTTGCGTTGCGAGATTTTCGTGGGTGCGATATCGTCGTTGATGAGCGAGCTGCTTTGGAGAGCGGAGAGGTCGACTTCAACAATTCCAGAGCGTGTTGAATCGGGCATAGTTATTGTTTCAATGATAGAGAGGGAATAGGCGCTTGCGTAGCGTACATCATAGAGCTTCTTCTTTTTCCCAGAGTTTTTTGTGCCACATCGTCAAAATCATTCCGCCGAGAACGAAATTGACAAACTGGTAACCGCTATCGACAGCCCAGAGTGTCCACGGCTGCATCTGGTAGCGGTTTGTGATGCCCATGATCGTTGCGACGAATCCGAACCAATTCCAAAACCCTACCATTGCCCCTTCCATCGGCGTTCGCGCTTTTGCGTAGGCAAGTGCATGAACAAGAATCCATGAAACGGCGAGATAAGCTAAAAACGTCAGACCGTACGCTTTCCACGGGCTTATCTTCGAGGCCATCTCCATTGTGATGCCCGTGAGCTGCATCCATTTCGTTCCGAAGAGAATCGGCGAATACCAAACCGCGCCTAATAAAAATTGTATAAATGCCGTCACCAGAACCGCAACGTAATTAATTTGGGGCCGCTCCATAACTTTATCTCCGGCTTGAATGAGTGGATGAAGTTATTAGGTGGATTGAAACGCGCTTGTTTTTATTTCCATGCTCCTGCGTATATGTCGCGTTTAATAAACGAGCCGCGTCCGGCTTTACCCAGCCATTGACCTTTGTTAACAATGATTTCGCCGCGCGAGAAAACAGTTTCGGCGTCACCTTTTACTTTGAATCCCTCGAACATTGAATAGTCGACCCGCATGTGATGCGATTTTGCCGAAACGGTCAGGTCTTTGTTTGGGTCCCAGATCACGATGTCGGCATCGCTCCCGACCGCTATCGTCCCTTTCCGCGGATAGAGGCCGAAGATTTTCGCGGGCGTTGTTGACACGATCTCCACCCACCGGTTCAGACTGATGCGCTGTTGGTTGACGCCGTGGTGATGAATAAGCTGTAGACGGTTTTCCACTCCGGGACCGCCGTTCGGAATTTTTGCAAAGCTATCACGGCCCAATTCTTTTTGCTCCTTGAAACAGAACGGGCAATGGTCGGTTGAGACAACCTGCAGCGTATTTCTTTTCAACCCTTCCCACAGTTTATCTTGATGCCACTTTTCCCGAAGTGGAGGCGTAAAAACATATTTTGCCCCTTCGAAATTTGGCCGGTCCAAATCTTCGACAGAGAGAAGGAGATATTGCGGGCATGTTTCGGCAAACACCGGAACGCCTTTGTCGCGGGCCTCGGAAACTTTTTCCAGCGCATCGGCGGATGAAAGGTGGACGATGTAGACCGGAGCGCCCGCCATTTGAGCGAGTGCAATTGCCCTGTTGACGGCTTCGCTTTCAGCGGTCGTCGGACGCGTCAGGGCGTGGTAGATCGGAGCAGTTTTTCCTTCCGCGAGCGCTTTTTGGACAAGGAGATCGATAACGCCGCCATTCTCCGCGTGCATACAGACAAGCGCTCCGTTGTTTCCCGTTTGCCGCATCGCGCGAAAGATCGTCGCATCATCGACCATGAGCACGTTCGGGTAGGCCATGAAAAGTTTGAAGCTTGTTACGCCTTCACGCACCATCTCATTCATGTCTTCGAGATGGGCTTCCGGCAAATCGGTGATGATCATATGAAGGCCGAAGTCGATCGTCGCGAGTTCTCCCTTCTTCCACCAAATATCGAGCGCATCGCGCATCCTCGTCCCTTTGGACTGGATCGCAAAATCAATAAGGCATGTTGTCCCGCCAAACGCTGCGGCTCGTGTGCCCGTTTCAAAATCATCGCTTGAGGTCGTCCCGCCGAAAGGCATCTCCATGTGTGTATGGACGTCGACACCGCCGGGAATCACATATTTCCCCTTCGCGTCGATGACGGTATCGGCATGCATGGTGAGTGATGCGCCGATGGTCGTGATCGTATTTTTTTCAACATAAATATCTGCTGTGTAGTCCTGCTCGGCAGTGATGACACGGCCGTTTTTAATCAACGTTGACATGATTAGCTCCTGCAATATTCATAAAATATCATGCCTGCTGTTTATAGAGGCTGAGCTGCTGCTTCAGGACGGCTTCGATCGGCTCTTTATGGTCCGGGGGTAAAATGATCGTCGCATTTTTTCGCCACGAGCCTTTTATGCTTATCGACAAATTACTTTCATCCTGGCCAACCCATCGATATGAAGAGATGTCTTTCCATCGCAAGAGGGAATACGTTTCAAGAATTCCGTTTTGCCTCAACTGGACTTTACCGAAGAGAGGGGATGCAAAATAGACAACTACCGAGACGTAGAACACAAGTTCAGCAATTGTTTCGCGAGAAAAATGGGATTGAACAATTGTGAAAATTATGAGGATGAGGAACATTCCGGCCGTCGCATAACCGGAGATTTTCCGGCTTTGAACGCGGGGAACTTCGTACAGCAGCGTCCCCGCCCGCTTCTTAACGAAAGGATAGCCGATCATTAACCCGGCCATGAGAGCCGTGAGAAAGATAGGGAGTATCGTGAGGAGGCTGGATGAGTTCAACACCGGCACAGTAGGATGCACGAGAATCCAGCCGGCACTCGCCAGAAGAGCGAGCCCGGTGCCGACAAACATTCCGCGTTGAGAAGGATATTGGGTGATCGTTTTGCCGCGAAAAGCGTAGGTGAGCGACATCACGCCGAAAACGATTGAGACATACGTTAACCAGGACATATGAAATTCTCTTTAAGATGCTGCCGGCGCCGCCGTGTTTTTTTCATAAATACTTGCAACGATCGCGCCTGCAATGACCGTCCAAATGATTCCGTAGATTGTAGAAAACCATGCAAACTTGTAGGAATACCCCTTGAGCATAAGATGCAAAAAAATCCATGTGGGAAAATTCACAAGAATTCCGGCATATAATCCGTACATCGCTCCGCCTTTCCAGTCAGCGCTGAAATTGCCGGAAACTTTGAGGAAGACCCATGCAAGGACGAAGACGGCGATGAAATCTCCGATGATATACCACACGGGGTCGGTGGTTTGTACGAAGACATCCGTGTGCTTAGAGTAATACATGGGGACCATAAGCATTCCCTGGACAAGGAAATCGATGATATTCATTACCACTCCACTCGCTGCAACTGCCATCCAGAATTTAGCGCTTTTCATAACAATTCCTTTCTGATGAAGTGAGTGAATAGTTGAATTATATACAACAATGTCGACGGAATTGTTTTTTGAAACATTTGAAAAAAATATCAGTCGAAGACGCAAAGCTGCATAGGGTTATTCATAATTTCCTTTGCGCCTTGGCGACTCTGCGTGAGACAAGCTTTCCCGATTTCTCAGAAGTCTCTATTCATGTTTTTCATCAGTAACGCGTTTCATGGTTGACGTTCAATGGATTTCGATTCCATGGTTGTGTTGGAATTGCCGCAGTGCTTCCCATGTCAGCGGCTGGGGGAGCTGCTTCATCAACTCGTTCCAGGTCAGCGCATCGGAACCGCCGTCGATGCGAACCATCGAGATGCATTGGTCGACGGGACAGACAATAAAGCAAAGCCTGCATCCGACGCAGTCGGTTTCACGGACTTTCGGCTGATTTTTTCCGTTGTGTGGAAGGAGGTCGATGCACTGGTGAGCAGCGTCGTTACAGGCAATATAGCACAGGTTGCATTGGATGCATTTTGCTTCGTCGATGCGGGCAACGGCTTTGTACAGAAGATTCAGGTTGCCGAAATCCGAAATGCCCTTAAGCGATTTTCCGCGCACATCATCGAGCGTGCGGTATTTTTTCTCTTCCATCCAGTTTGTCAATCCTTCGGTCATATCTTCAATGATGCGGAATCCGTAATGCATGACCGCCGTGCACACCTGCACTGAAGAAGCGCCGAGAAGAATGAATTCGAGTGCGTCACGCCACGTAGAAATTCCTCCAATCGCCGAAACCGGGAGGTCGATCTCCGCATCGCCGGCAATTTGCGAGACCATATGGAGAGCGATCGGTTTCACCGCAGGGCCCGCATACCCGCCATGCCCCCCTTTGCCGCCGACAGAAGGGTTGAGTTCGAAGGTGTCGAGGTCGACACCCATGATCGTGTTGATGGTGTTGATGAGCGATATGCCGTTTGCATTTCCTTTCTTTGCCGCGCGCCCCGGAAAACGGATATCGGAAACATTAGGAGTAAGTTTAACCAGCACAGGGATTGTCGAGACTTCGGTCACCCATTCGGTAATCATTGTGCAGTATTCGGGCACCTGGCCGACGGCCGAACCCATACCGCGCTCGCTCATCCCGTGCGGGCAGCCGTAATTCAATTCGATCCCGTCGCAGCCTGTATCGATCGTTCGTTTTACGATGTCATGCCATGTTTCCCGTTTCGATTCCACCATTAACGAAGCAATGACCGCCCGGTCGGGCCAGAGCCTTTTCGTTTCTGCAATTTCTTTTAAGTTGACATCGATCGGGCGGTCGCTGATCAGCTCGATATTATTCAGGCCGATAATTTTTTGCCCGTTATAATCCATCGAACCGTACCGGTTCACCACATTCATCACCGGTTCGCCGATTGTTTTCCACACAGCGCCGCCCCAGCCTTCTTCGAATGCCTTGCAAACCTGGTAAGCGGAATTCGTTGGCGGGGCGGAAGCCAGCCAAAAAGGGTTCGGTGATTTAATTCCGCCGCAATTTATTGATAAGTCGACCATACGTGCCGGCACCCGATTACGTCCTGCTTGTTAAGAAATTGTCTATTCCGTGGGCGGCTTTTTTCCCGTCCGCGGCAGCGTTGACGACCTCTTTTCCGCCATTGACGCAGTCTCCGCCGGCGAAAAATTTTGGATTGCTTGTTTGGCATGTTTCAGGATTAACCCACACGTTGCCGTTTTCCAATTTAAGGTTTTGAATCTGCGAGAAGAAACTTCTTTCGGTCGTCTGGCCTACAGCGGTGATAATCATGTCGACGGGGAGTTGAAACTCGGAGTTGGGGATCACCTCAAGCTTCCGCTTGCCTGCAGAGTCCGGAATGCCGGGTTTCAACCGAATGCATTCGACCGATTCAACATGCGTTGAGCCAAGAATTCGTTTCGGTGCGGTAAGAAAATGAAAAGCCACGCCGTCGCTCTTAGCGAGTTCATATTCAAATTCGTATGCAGACATTTCTTCTTTGCTGCGGCGGTAAACGATCATCACCTGTTCGGCGCCGAGGCGTTTCGCTTCGGTGACCGCATCGATTGCGGTGTTGCCCGCCCCGATTACCGCAACCCGCTTGCCTATCTCAACGGAACTCCATTTCCGCGATGTGACTTTTTCAATGAAGTGCATCGCATCATAAACGCCGGCAAGATTCTCGCCGGGAATCCGAAGCTGGCCGGGGGTTTTCAATCCGACGCCGAGAAAAATTGCATCATGGTTGCGCGACAGCTCATCCACGGAAACGCTTTCACCGATGCACACGCCCGTTTTAATTTTTACACCAAGACGTTCAACGATTTTTGCTTCATTGAGGCTGTCCTGCCGCTTCATTTTATAGGGGGCGATGCCGAATGTATCGAGTCCGCCGGGTTCGTTTTTCGCTTCGTAAATAGTGGCTTCATACCCCAGTAATGCTAATTCTGCTGCGCATGCCAGGCCCGCAGGACCTCCGCCGATGACACCGACCGTTTTCCCGTTCTTCGGGGCCGGTGTGAAAAGCGCGGGCATCCCGCGTTCAACATACCAATCCATGGCATACCGCTGCAATCTTCCGATCTGAATGGGGTCTTCACCCCGGGCGTTGTAGACGCACGCGCCCTCACAGAGTTCGTCGACCGGGCAGGCTTTTGCGCATGTCAGCGCTACCCAATTCGATGAGAGGATAGTTTTTGCCGAGCCTTTGATGTTTCCGGATGCGATTTTTTTTATGAACGTTGAGATGTCGATATGCGTCGGGCATGCTCTCGTGCACGGCGAGTCGAAACAGTAGAGACAGCGATTTGCTTCAGCGACGGCAGAGTTTGGAGTGAAGGGGGGATGAAGTTCCGCGAAATTGCTCTCGTATTCTTCGCTCGTGAGTTTCGGTGCGACGTTCTTCATTCAAGAGACCGTTTTTTTATACGCAGAATTTTCATCGATGAGAATAATCCATGACCGTTGTCACATCAGCCGGAATTTTCGATCTATGCAACCTGTTCATCCGCGATGCGCAGCGCTTCATCAAAGACATGCACTGCCGAATCTATTTCTTCTTTCGTGATGATCAAAGGAGGGGCAACGATGAAATGGCTGACCCACGCCTGGACAAATACGCCTCTCTTCATCATCTCAGCGGTGATTTTGTCGACGAGCAGCGGGACACCGCTTACTTTGTCTTTGTAAGAATTAAACGGCTCTTTCGTCGTTCGATTCTTGACGATCTCAATGCCCCAGAACAAACCGAGGCCGCGCACTTCACCGATCGATGGGTGCATGGCTATGAGCGCGTTGAGTTTGGAGCCTAGGTATGCACCCATCTCATTTGCCCGTTCAATGAGGTTGAGGCGTTTGAGTTCGTTGATCGCAGCGATGGCCGGTGCCAGGGTTAAAGGATGTGCCTCGTACGTGTGCCCGTGAGAAAAATAATGATCGTCAAAATAGTCGGCGATTTTTTTTGTCGTTGCACACAGCCCGAGGGGAACATAAGCGGTCGTGATTCCTTTCGCCGTCGTGAGAATATCCGGTTTCACGTTCCACTGGTCCACCGCGAACCATGAGCCCGTTCGGCCCCATCCGCTCATCACTTCATCCGCAATAAGCAGGACACCATGCTTGTCGCAAATCTGCTTGAGCCGAGGGAGATATTCTTTCGGCGGGACCAAGACGCCGTTCGTGCCGACAACCGGTTCAATAACGACGGCGGCAACGTCACTTTCGTTCTCGATCATGTGGTCGATATACTCCACACAGGAAATTTCACACCCCGGGTACGTATGATGAAGAGGGCAGCGGTAACAGTTGACCTCAGGCCCAAAGATGACTCCCGGAATTTTTCCGGCCGGTTCCATCGCCCATCGGCGTGGGTCGCCTGTGGCGGCTATCGATCCCATGGTCGAGCCGTGATAGGAATGATACCGTGCGATGATTTTAGTCTTGCCGGTATACATACGCGCGATCTTGAACGCGGCTTCGTTTGCTTCGGTCCCAGAAGTCGTATAAAAAAATTTTTCCAGCCCTTTCGGAAGAACTTCGAGGAGGAGTTTACTCAATTCTGCCCGCACATCGGTTGCAAAACCAGGGGCGATGTATGGAAGTTTTCGCGCTTGCTCCTCAATCGCCTTAATGACTGCTTTGTTTTTATGCCCGAGCGTTACGCACATGAGCTGAGCGGAAAGATCCAAATATTTCTTTCCGTCTGCGTCAATGAAATAACATCCTTCCGCATCCGTAATGTGAAGGGGCTTCCAGCCCTTTTGAAATCGCCAGGTTCCAAACGTGTTTTTAGCTGTGATGTCAATTATTTCTTGTGAAGTCATTGCAAATATCAATTTTGTCGATTAATGATACTTTCAAAACAAAATCTCTCTCTGCTTACCTTTTCAAGTTTTATTTCTCACCTACCCTGAATCAGTTTTCTTCAGCAATTTCCCCATACGTTTCCGGTCTTCTGTCCCTGTAGAATTGCCATACCGACCGGACTTCTTTAATCATGTCTAAATCCAAATCAGCGACCACAAGTTCGGTCTTGTCCCGGCTCGCCTGCGCAATGATTTTTCCTCGCGGGCTGCAGAAATAGCTTTTCCCGTAGAACTCTCCGATATTCCATGGAGCCTCTGTGCCGACCCGGTTAATTGCGCCGACGAAATATCCGTTTGCGACGGCATGTGCCGGCTGCTCGAGTTCCCATAGATATTCAGACAACCCTGCAACAGTTGCCGATGGGTTAAAGACAATTTCTGCGCCGTGCAACCCAAGGATGCGCGCCCCTTCCGGAAAGTGCCGATCGTAACAAATATAGATTCCAATATCGGCGTATCGTGTCTTAAAAACAGGATACCCGAGATTGCCCGGCTTAAAATAGAATTTTTCCCAGAACCCCGGGTCGACTTGCGGGATATGATGCTTACGATATTTGCCAAGATATTTCCCGTCGGCGTCGATTACGGCGGCGGTGTTATAATAGATTCCCGTCATTTCCTCTTCATAAATCGGGACCACCATGACCATCGAATATTTTTTTGCGTACTCCTGCATCAGTTTTATCGTCGGTCCGTCGGGAATTTTTTCGACCATTGCATACCATTTTGTTTTCTGCTCTGCGCAGAAATATGGTCCGAAGAAAATTTCTTGAAGGCAGAGCACCTGGACCCCCCGCTTTCCCGCGTCTTCGATAAGAGCAACATGTTTATCAATCATCGATTTTTTAATAACTTCAATCGGCTTTTCCGTAGATTCAGAAACGGAGCATTGGATAAGCCCCCCCTTTACAATGCGAGGCATGTAGACTCCTTCCTCATACAATCAGTTTTTCCGATGTCAATTGTTGAAATGGCTGAAGGAAATAGTAATTACAATTTTGTTGATTGTCAAGGAATTACCGTGCGAAAATCCCCCGCTTGTTTTTAAAAATCCTATTGGTTACCTTGTGTTACGACTGTGTAATCAACCGTGTGTTTAACCAAGGAGAATATTTGCAATGAAATCAAAAGGTCTCGTTATCGCATTGTCGGTTATTGGTGGAATACTACTCGTTGCAGTGTTGACAATTATGTGGGGCGTCGGCGTTTATAACAGATTGGTGGCAATGAACGAGGGAGTTAACAGTCAGTGGTCGCAGGTTCAAAATCAATACCAGCGGCGATTCGATTTGATCCCAAACCTGGTCGAGACCGTGAGAGGATACGCGAGTCACGAAAAGGAAACGCTGGAGAATGTTGTCGAGGCGCGCGCCAAGGTTGGTCAAATGGTCATATCTCCCGAAGTGTTGAAAAACCCGCAAGCGTTTCAAATGTTCGAGAAAGCGCAGGGGGAGCTAACATCGGCCTTGTCCCGTCTTATGGTTGTCACCGAAAACTACCCGAATCTTAAAGCGAACGAAAATTTTCTCCAATTGCAGCAGCAATTGGAAGGTACCGAGAACAGAATAGCAGTCGAAAGAAGACGTTTTAACGAAGTGGTGCAAGCGTACAATACGGCAATTAAGACAATCCCGACATCGTTGATAGCGGGCTTCGGCGGTTTTGCTCCCAAGGCATATTTCCAGGCGCAAACAGGAGCAGAGGAAGCCCCGAAGGTCAAATTTTAACCAGCAGGTGCTACCATCAAAATTAACTCAACACGTCGCGTAAAACTTCTATTTCTTCTTTCTATTTTCTCCTCCGCCTGGTTTGTGCTGAGGGCGCAAGAGATTTCAGTGCCGCAATTGCATGAACATGTCACTGATTTTACAAACACGCTCGAATTCTCCCAATGGCGTTCGCTTGAAACGCAGCTGAAACGATTCGAAGACAGCACATCGACTCAAATTGCTGTCGTCATGATCCAATCGTTGCAGGGGGAGGACATCAATGATTACTCGTTAAAAATCGCTGAAGCCAATAAGATTGGAACAAAGGGAAAAGACAATGGCCTTCTGATTCTCATTGCGAAAGAAGACAAGGAAATACGGTTTGAGGTCGGCTACGGGTTAGAGGGCTCCTTGCCGGACGCGTTGTGTGATCAAATTATCCGAAACGAAATCCGCCCTCGCTTTCGTGACGGGGATTATTACGGCGGTATCGGTGCAGGGCTCGACGCGGTCATCGAGGCGACAAAGGGTGAATATAAAGCGGAAAGCCGGACGAGAGATAAAGTGACGAATTTTGGATCTGTGTTATTGGCGATTATCATGTTCGTGATTTTCGGAATGTCGATCTTCGGCGGCGGACGCCGCTACGGAATTTCGTCGCGTGGACATTATCAGTCGGGATATTGGGGAGGCGGCTTCGGCGGCGGCGGATTTTTTGGCGGAGGAGGTTTCGGCGGGGGAGGAGGTGGCGGTTGGTCCGGGGGCGGCGGGTCTTTTGGAGGTGGCGGAGCAAGCGGAAGCTGGTAAGTGATCTTGTATTCCAAAGTACAATACGCAGGATAGAATGTTAATCGTGATGAGGCTCGACGCCTCGCGAAAAGAAATTGATGCGGTCAAAGAAAAAATATCGTCTTTTGGTTTCTCCCCCCATGAAATCCCCGGTGTTCAACGAGTCGCCATAGGCATAACGGGGAACAAAGGGAAGGTAGACCCTGAGAATTTTCTTACCCTCTCCGGCGTTATCGACGTCATATCCGTTTCAAAACCGTTCAAACTTGTCAGCAGAGATTTTAAACCTGAGCCAACGATTGTTGATGTCGGCGGCGCAAAGTTCGGGGGCGAAGAAATTCATGTCATCGCCGGCCCTTGTTCAGTAGAAAGCCGGTCACAAATCAACGAGATTGCAGAGTTGGTCAAGAAGGCCGGCGCACGATTTCTCAGAGGAGGAGCGTTCAAGCCGAGAACATCGCCGTACGCATTTCAAGGATTGAAGCTTCAGGGATTGGAATATCTCAGAGAAGCTGCGGAAGCGACCGGGTTAAAAATCGTAACGGAAGTGAAGGATACAGAGACTCTTTCCGTTGTTGCAGAACATTCCGACGTCCTCCAGATAGGTGCCCGTAACATGTACAATTTCTCATTGCTCGAACGGGTCGGTGAGTTGAACAAGCCGGTCCTATTGAAACGAGGGCTTTCTGCGACGATTGAAGAGTTGCTCATGGCGGCTGAATATATCCTCTCGAAGGGCAACTACAACGTTATCCTTTGTGAACGGGGCATTCGAACCTTCGAGACGTACACGCGTAACACGCTCGATTTGAATGCTGTCCCCGTGATAAAAAAGTTATCACATTTGCCGGTCATCGTCGACCCGAGCCATGGAACGGGTGCATGGGATTTGGTTTCGCCGATGGCGCTTGCTGCAATTGTTGCCGGAGCGGACGGATTGATGGTGGAGGTGCACACTCATCCCGACCAGGCGATGTCGGACGGTTTTCAGTCGTTGAAGCCTGCACCATTCCTTCATCTCATGAAAAAGCTGAAAGAAGTTGCTCTGATTGTTGGACGACGAATGTAATGCCCCCTTTCCTATGCCTTCAAAGCGAGTTCTAAAACAGGGTACCAAACGGTCTGCCGCCGGCAAAGCGCCCGGCTCGATGAATGCAGCCGCGCAATTGAAGAGACTCTATGGGTTCTTCAACCGCCTTGCCGATGGACTCTTCGAAGACCAGCATGCCGGGAAGCAATCAGAACAATCCATTCAATCTTTTTTGTTAAAGGTTCTAAAATTTAGCCGCTGTGCCGCCGCCGGTGTCTATCGGGTTGAAGCCCGTAGGGTCTGTCTTGTGGGGTCGTGTTCGTACCCGGAATACATGCGTCAATCTCTCGCGGAACAAAAAATTTCTGAATCCCATCTCAAAAACATTATTCGGGAAAAAACTGCTTTTTGCGTAACCCCTGCCGGGAAAAAAATGTTTTCGGCGGTCAAGGCTGCTCGGTTTGCTAAGCTTCCTGTCACGCATGTTTCAGTGCTTGAACATCATCAGGTTGTAGGGATCGTGGAGCTCATCGGCAGCTTTTTCCTGGAGGACCGGGAACAACAAAAACTCTTATCGGAAAGAATTGGAAAGTATGCCCTGTTTCTTCTAAATGCGTCTCAGAGGCCCTTGCTATCCGCGATGAGTGCGAGTGAGTACGAATCGGTGGTTGAAACGATGGCTGACGGGGTCACCATCGTCCGCGATTTGAAAGTTCTCTACGCAAATGATGCTCTAAAAAAAATGTTCGGCTATGATAGCGGAGATATAGTCATTGGTAAGCATATTCAAGGGATGATTGCCCCCGAAGACCGCGAGCGGGTTATTGAGAGAAGCAAAAGGCGGTCAGAAGGGAAAAATGTTCCGAACCGTTATGAGTACAAAGCGATGAGAAAAAACGGAGCATTGTTTGATACAGAAGTTGTCGTGAGCATGATACCTTTTAGGGGAGGACCGGCGGTTGTCGCGGTGCATCGGGATATTTCTCTCAAGCGTGCAATTGAAAAGGAATTGCAGCAATCGGAACAGATGTTTCGCAACGTCATCGATGGAGTGCTGACTGTCGGCGATGCCTTGGTCCTCACTAATTTAGAGGGAAAAGTGCTGCAGGTGAACAGCGAATTTGAACGGCTCACCGGCATCAAGAGATCCGATGCGATCGGGAAGGAATTTCCGTACGAGTGGCTCCTCGAAGAAGAAATGTCCCGCTATGTCTTATGGATCAAAGAACTGCGTGAAAAGAAAAGTCTGCGCGATTTTGATATCCACTGGAAAAGCGCGGGGGGAAGGCTGATTTCCGTCAGCATGAATACGACGCTGCTGTACAATGCGCTCAACCGCCCCGTTGCAATGATGAATATGGCGCGCGATATTACTGAGCGGAAAAACCTCGAAGAAGTCAACCGCTTGCAATTTGAACGACTGCGTGTCCTCTACGAACTGAGCCGGACCCTGACGTCGTTGCTGAAAAGCAATGAAATTGCCGAGGCAGTATACAGACACCTCGTCGAGGTGCTCCCCTTCGACGCGTTTTTTATTGACCTTTACGATGAAACGTCGGGGGCGGTACGGAACGTTATTTGCTACGACACGATCGATAACGTAAAGATGAAAATCCAGCCCGAATCGGGCGAAGCTCCTCTCAGGATGGGCACGGGCATCACAAAAGTGATCGACGCAAAAAAATCGTTGCTTGAAAATCGTGATAAAAATTCGCCGGAGGGAAGCCCGTATCCTTTCGGCGACAAAGAGCGGCGTTCGTTGTCGCTCTTGTACATCCCCATGTTTTCCAGGGAGAAGATCATCGGCGTGCTGTCCATGCAAAGTTATACGCCAAATATGTACAAAGATTCCCATATTCGGCTCCTCGAGAGCTTCGCCAACCTTGCCGCAATTGCGCTGGAGAAAGCAAAGCTATACGAGGAAACAATTTCAAAATCAATCCAGCTTCAAAATCGTAACAAGGAATTGGATGACTTCACCTACGTTGTATCGCACGATTTGAAAGAACCGCTGATCACCGTTGAAGGCTACAGCCGGGTGCTTCTCAAAGATCATATTCATGAGAAGAACGGTGCTGCATCGGAATATATCCAGTCGATCATTCAAGCGTGTTCGAGGATGAAAGGACTGATCGACGACCTGCTCGTGCTTTCCCGCGTCTCGCGTTTCTCAGAACTCACGGAAATGGTTTCGCTCAACGATGTTTTAAACGAAGTGCTGGACGACCTGAAATTCTCCCTACAGGAGAAACACGTGGCTCTGATACTGCCCGAACAGCCTTCATCCTATCAATGTAATCCGACACAAATCAAGCTTGTCTTGCGAAATCTCATTTCGAATGCAATAAAGTTCAATAAGCATCCCAACCCGTTTATCAAAATTACTTTTGATGAAAATGATAAACGCATCCTCTTTTCAATTCAGGATAACGGGATCGGCATCGAAAAAAGGTTTTTTGACAAGATATTTGTTATCTTTCAGAGATTGAACCCCGACTACGAAGGAAGCGGCGCGGGCTTGGCCATCGTAAAAAAAATCATAGAACTGTATCAAGGGCAAATTTGGTTGGAGTCGGAAATCGGGAAAGGGACGACCTTTTATTTTTCTCTTCCGAAGTGATTGCCAGCGTCGTCGGTGGTCTAAGGCGTGCCGTGTTTGCTTCATAGTCTATGGAATTGAGCACAATGAAAGAACGCATCAATATATTGATGATCGAGGATAACGAGGATTTTGGGAAGTTGGTGGAATTGTATTTGTCCGAGCATCCCGATTATGTGTTCAACCTCGTATGGAAGAAAACCGGGGAAGACGGTTTGGCAGAGTTTGAGGCTAATTCAAATTATCATGTGATCCTGATGGACTATAATTTGCCGGGGATGAACGGTGTTGAGGTGACCAGCACCCTCGTTCAGCGTGGCATTACGGTCCCTATCGTTTTTATCACCGTTAATCGGGATTTTAATCTTGCCGTCGAAACGATGAAACTCGGCGTCGAGGACTTTCTCGTCAAAGAAGAGATCTCGACACCCGTCCTGCCACGGACGATCGTCAGTGTTTTGGAACGGGTCAGACTGCGCCAGCAGCTTTCGGCACTCGAAATCAGCAGCCAGCGTATTGAAGCGATCCAGGAGTTGGTGCTTGGGATAAGCCAGGATTTAGTGACGCCGTTAGACGCGATGAAGAAAAACGTCGACGTGCTTTTGCAAAGCCGGATAGCAACCGATATGAAAATGTATCTCCGGATCATCAGCGAGAATGTCGAGAGGATGCAATTGAAGTTGAGCCGGTTGAAATCGTTAAAAGAAGACAAAACAGTCCAGTACATCAAGAATATCAGGATGATCGATATTTCCGACTAACGGAGGAACACTATGGCATTATTTTCGTCCCATCCGTTGCTGACCCTCGAAGAGCGGAAAAAGATTTCAGACACGATTGCCGAAATTGAAAAAAAAACGGACGGCGAAATTCGTGTCAGCATCCGCAAACGCCGGGCATGGAATGAACGAAAGCTCACGCTCCATCGTTTTGCGCTGAAGAATTTTTTTGAACTCGGAATGGAGAAAACGCGGCATAAAAGCGGCGTGCTTCTCTTTTTTTCGATGGGCGAACGCTCGTTTCAGATCATCGCTGATGAAGGCATACACAAAAAAGTGAGCGATGGATATTGGGACGACCTGGCAGCAGCGATGTCCTCGCATTTTAAGGAGAAAAGGTTTTGCGACGGCATCTGCGAAGCCGTCAAAGAAATTGGAAAGAAGCTGGAACAGGAATTTCCCCGTACGACGAGTGATGCCGATGAACTGCCGAACGATGTGTCCATAAAATAAATGTGACTGCGAAGAATAGCCGTATGAGAATCAAAATAGCCGTCGCACAGGTTGATGCGGCCGTCGGGAATATAGAGAGAAACATTGAGCGCCATATCGCATCCGTAAAGAAAGCGGTAGCAAAAAAGGCAGATGTCATCGTGTTTCCGGAACTGAGTCTCACCGGATACTCCGTGAGAGATTTGAACTGGGATGTGGCCATCAATGTTGCTGAGCCCGGGGTGTTGAGCGGACTTCTGAAACTCAGCAGATCGATCACGATCATCGCCGGAGGGGTTGAAGAAAGAAAAAATTTTGGTCTCTATAATTCCGCATTTGTATTGGAGGACGGGAAATTATTTTCCGGTCATCGAAAAATTTACCCGCCGACGTACGGCATGTTCGAAGAAATGCGGTACTTTAGCCAGGGGAGCGACGTTCGCAATTTCAACTCGAAACACGGCAAACTCGGCATTTTGATCTGCGAAGACTTGTGGCATCTTTCTCTTCCCTATATTCTGGCGAGCGACGGGGCGGATGTCTTGATCACCATCGCTGCCAGCCCTACCCGTATTTCTGGCTCATCGGAGAATCTTCCATCGGCCACGATCAACAGCGAACATCATAAAGCGTACGCTCGATTACTCAGCTCGTACGTCGTTTTTTGTAATAGAGTGGGGATAGAAGATGGCGTGAATTTTTGGGGCGGTTCCGAAGTTGTTGACCCGTCGGGCGAGATCATTGCTTCGGCGAAATTGTTCGATGAGGACTTGATCTATGCGGATATTCACGAAGACGCCGTGCGACGCGCGCGTCGGTTGTCGAGGCACTTTGTTGATGAGTCCATCGATTTTACGATTGAGCAATTGAAGAGGGTGCGCGACAGTAAGAAACACGCCTGAACTGCGGGTTGAAAATGCCCCCGGGTTTTGCTAAATTTGAATAGATTGTTTTTTAAGGAGCTTCACAGCATGAATACGATGAAAACTGTTTTTCTGATGACGCTGATGATGCTGCTCTTGCTGTTCATCGGCGAAGCGCTTGGCGGTGGGCAAGGATTGATACTGGCGTTCATCTTCTCGTTGCTGATGAACTTTGGAATGTATTGGTTTTCCGACAAGGTGGTCTTGAGTATGTACCGCGCGCGGGAAGTGACGGAAGTGGAGGAGCCGCGTTTGGTTCAGACGGTACGGAAACTTGCCACCCAGGCCCAGCTTCCGATGCTGAGGGTGTACATTATTCCGAATGAAACTGCAAACGCATTTGCGACGGGGCGGAACCCGGATCATGCCGCCATCGCCGTGACCTCCGGCATTCTGAAAATGTTGAGCGAAGACGAGCTTGAGGGAGTGCTTTCGCATGAGTTAGCACATGTTAAACATCGGGATATTCTCACCGGGACGATCGTTGCGGCAATGGTAGGGACAATAACATTTATTGCGCGAATGGCAGGATGGGCGATGATGTTTTCGGGTGGACGGCGCAGCGAAAGAGATTCGGGAAACGGACTATCGCAGTTGTTTCTTCTCATTCTTGCGCCGATCGCCGCTGTCTTGCTTCAGTTAGCGATTTCACGCTCGAGGGAATTTGCCGCCGACGCCGGCGGCTCCGCGATCAGCGGAAAGCCGCTCAGCCTGGCGAGCGCATTAAAAAAGCTGGAACAGAATTCAGAGCGAGTGCCGATGGAAAATGCAGGCCCGGCGACGGCGCATATGTTCATCGTGAACCCGTTGCGCAGCGGCGGAATCATGAAACTCTTCTCTACCCATCCGCCGATGGAAGAGCGTATCGCGCGCTTAGAACAAATTGCAATGCAGGGAAGTTGAGCGTTGAATAAAGGAGAGAACATGGAGACCAACGAAAACCTTAACTACAAAGAACCCGCGCCGATTACGGATAAGGAGAACCCGTTCGAGTCGATGATGGAACGATTCGACGTTGCAGCGGAACTCCTCGGTTTGGAAAGAGGGGTTTACGAGTATCTAAAGACACCCGTAAAACAGATCACTGTTTCGATTCCTATCCAGATGGACAACGGGGAGATTGAAGTTTTCGAAGGCTACCGCGTTATTCATAACGATATTCTCGGTCCGTCGAAAGGCGGCCTGCGGTTCGCCCCCGATGTCAATCTCGATGAGGTGAAAGCCCTTGCCGCATGGATGACGTGGAAGTGTTCTGTCGTGAATATTCCCTTTGGCGGTGCAAAAGGGGGCATTCGGTGCGATCCATCGAAACTGACGCTCGTTGAGCTTGAGAAAGTCACCCGTCGTTACACGGCGAACATGCTCGATATTTTCGGAGAAGACAAAGATATTCCTGCGCCGGATATGGGAACGAATGAGCAGATCATGGCATGGATCATGGACACGTACAGCATGCACATGAAGCGCACCGCGACCGGCGTGGTGACGGGAAAACCTCTTATTATCGGCGGCTCACTTGGCCGGCGTGAAGCGACGGGCCGCGGCGTGATGATGGTGACAGTTGGCGCGATGGAAAAAATAAAATTGAAACCGAAGGAAACGGCTGTTGTGGTGCAGGGGTTCGGCAATGTCGGCTCTGTTTCGGCGCAGCTCCTTCAACAACAAGGATGTAAGATCGTCGGCCTCGGTGATGTCACGGGCGGGTACTATAATAAAAAGGGAATTGACGTCGATAAGGCGATCGAGTGGATGAAAACACACAAGGTGCTGAACGGTTTCCCTAATGCGGAAAAGATTACGCAATCGGAATTACTGGAGCTTGACTGTGATGTGCTGGTTCCTGCGGCGAAGGAAGATCAAATTACTGCCCGGAATGCCCCCAAAATAAAAGCAAAAATTATTGCTGAAGGGGCAAACGGTCCCACCACCGCCAAAGCAGACCCGATCCTGAAGGACAAAGGAATCATTGTCATACCCGATATCCTTGCGAACGCAGGCGGGGTCACGGTCTCATACTTCGAATGGGTTCAAGACCGCGTCGGTTACTTCTGGTCGATTGACCGCGTGAATCGCAGGCTGGAGCGGATGATGACGTCGGCGTTCCATGCAGTCTACGAGACGGCGGAACAATATAAGGTTTCGCTGCGCATTGGTGCGTACATCCTGGCAATCGATAAAGTCGCCAAAACATTAAAGGTCCGTGGAATTTACGCGTGAGCGCACAATCACAGTTTGTTCATGCTGCATTCATCACCCTTCTCATCTCGGGGGCACCGGGGATCCTTTGGAGCGAGGGGGATCCGAGGTCAAATGAAGAAATAATGGTTAGTTTGTCGCGCGAGGCGGCAGATATTTTTTGTGCAGATGTGAAAATTTCGGATACCACCTCAGTTGCGCTGAACATGGAAAGCGGAGAGGTCAATCGTTTTTTCAGCCAGCCGTTGCTTGAATCCTTTCGTCAGCATTTTGCTTCGCTCTATGCCCGTAGCGGTGCCTCAAGCATGGATATCCTTGTTTCCGTTGCAGAAGTCGGTGTAACGTACGGTGAACCTTTTTCGGATGGTTTTTTCTCGGCCCGAAAGAGTCAACGCACGGTTCGTGTGGCTCTCCGGTTTTCGGCAACGCGCAGCGCTGACGGGAAAATTCTTTGGGCTGGAACGGAGAAACGATCATTTTCGGATACCGTGTACGTCGATGAAATTTCGAAGCTGCAAGAATCCAGCAAGCATATTGCCAGCAGCCCATTGCCGGACCGCTCGGCGTTGGAACGATTCATCGAGCCGCTTATCATCGTTGGGGCGGCGGGCATTGCAGTGTATTTATTTTTTACCATCAGAAGTTAAGCCGTGCTGCGGGTAGGAGGTCGTGTCAGAGCATTTTTTGTTTGGACAGGTTGCTGTGCCGTTGTTGTGATGTTTTGTCTTGTCGCCCCTCGGTATTTGGGTCTGCGCTCCGGTACCGCAAAGACAGAGGCGCCCCAGCTTCGCGCAGTAACGTTGTTGGCGGTTGGCGATGTGAATCTTGGAAGAATGGTTGGTCAAAAAATTTTGAGCGGAGAAATTGATTTCCCGTTTCAAAAAATCTCTTTCCGGAATGATTCGGACGATATCGTCTTTGGGAACCTCGAAAGCCAACTTTCGGATCAGAAGGGAGTCACTCAGGACCCGGTTCACAATTTGATTTTCACGGGCCCGCCAAATGGCGCCAAGTCGCTTGTGAAATTCGGGTTCACACATATTTCGACCGCCAACAATCACGCGTTTGATTACGGGAAACGCGCACTGCTCGAAACGCTGGACCATCTGGACGATGAAAATATTGCCCACGTCGGCTCCGTGAAGTCGGCGCGTACGCTCTACGAGCCGCTGATGTTTGAGAAAAACGGAATTCGATTCGCGTTCTTTGCAGTGACGGATCTGATGAATTTTAAACACGGGTGGCACGATTTTGTCGCAACCACGGATACAAGCAAATTGTTCCCTGCTCTTCGGGAAGCGGCGGCTTCCGTGGACGTGGTCATCCTGAGCGTTCATGGCGGCGATGAGTACAGCGATCGGCCGGCAAAGCGGCTGATGAAATTCGAAGAACAAGCGGTAATGCAAGGTGCCAAAATCGTTCTCGGTCATCACCCGCATGTGCCGTACGGTATTGAGCATTTTGGCGGCGGCTACATCCTTCATTCGCTGGGTAATTTTGTTTTTTATCAACCTCAATTATTTTGGACTCAGCTGAGTTTTGCGGCGAGAATCACACTGGAAAAGAATGCTGGCGTAACAAGCGTGACGTCGATAGAATGCATTCCCATTCAAGCGGGGTATCAGCCGACGCTGTTGTCCGATACGAGTCATCTACGCCAATTGAAGGCGCGATTACAATTATTATCAAATATTCCAATTACATTGACGGCCAGAGGCATTATCAATTGAAGAAAGCATTTGCAATTGCAGCAGTAAGTTTTGTCATAACGCTTGGAATTTTCGGCTGTGGATCGAGTAAAGAAACAGATGCTCTCTCGGTTGAAGATCGTTTCGCCGATGCCATGACGAAATTTAACCGCGAAGACTATCTGGAAGCGGCGGAGGACTTCAAAACAGTAACCGTCCAATATCCGGGAAGTTCATACGCCGACAGCGCCCAGTTTTTTATCGGGGAGTGCCGGTTCCGCCGCGAGGAATTTATTCTCGCTGCTTCAGAATACGATCTGCTTGTTCGGACGATGCCGTCGAGCCCGCTCGTCATAAAGGCGCGGTACAAGAAGGCAATGTCGAATTATGAACTTTCACCGAAATCGGAGCTTGACCAAAAGTTTACCAAAGAAGCCATCGACGATTTTCAAACGTTCATTGAATACTACCCGGCGGATTCTTTAGCGAAAGTCGCGGCGGCAAAAATCAATGAACTCAATAATAAGCTGGCGAAGAAGGAATACGATAACGGGAAGCTGTACCTCCGGCTTGAGTACTACAAGTCAGCGATTGCGTACTTTGACATCGTTCTCGACCGGTATCACGACAGCGATTATGCGGATGACGCTTTGCTGGGCAAAGCGCGTGCGTTGAGGGAACGCCACGATTACACCGCCGCTTTGGATGCCGTCAATCTTTTTTTTCAGAAATACCCGTCGAGCGACTTGAAGAACGACGCCGAATCGTTGAAAGCGACGATTGAAGCTGACATCGCCGCCCCCAAGCCTGCCCCCAAAAAATCCCTTGGACTTTCAACAAATTCAGCCCCATGATGGAAGAATCGTATTCGGTCAAACATTCGCAGGTGGAAATGACGCAGCTGGTATTGCCGAACGATACTAATCAGCTCGGCAATCTTCTCGGCGGACAGCTGATGCACTGGATTGACTTGGCGGCGGCCATTGCCGCATCCCGGCATTCTCGACGTGTGTGTGTGACCGCATCGGTGGATGAATTGAACTTCCTTCATCCGATTAAGCAGGGCGAGGTTGTGATTTTGCGCGCATCGGTCAACTGTGTTTTTCGGACTTCGATGGAGGTCGGCGTAACGGTGCTCTGCGAAAATTTGCTCACGGGCAAGGTGCTGCATGCCAATAGCGCCTATCTGACATTCGTTTCCATTGATGACGAAGGCGTGCCGGTAGCTTCGCCGCGCCTGCGCCCGGAAAATGACGTTGAACAACAACGGTACGCTGATGCCATGCGGCGGCGCGAAGAACGGCTTCGGCGGCGTTCAAAGACTATTGATGAATAGACTCTCCGTGGCCATCTCCGGCGGCGCAATGAATTTTTCCTTTTTCTCGACGTTCTCTTTCCGGAAAATTTTTGTCAGAATTGTTTCTCTGGCTGTTCTCTGCTCCTTTGCCGCTTTTGGCCAGCAGAAAGATGCAGCGACGCTCGGCATGGTTACTTCCATCGCCCTTCCTTTCACCCCGTCTCTTCCAACACTCATGCGATTCAATGCGGACCCTTTTCCCGACATCCTGTGCTACGATCAGGCCGCTCAACAGCTTGTTGTTTTGATTAATAAAGACGGTGGGACATCGTTTGAAGCAAAGACCATCGGGTCTGCCACGGATGTGACATTTCTTGCGGCAAAAGATCTGAATGGCGACGGCAGAGATGACATCGTGATTGTTCATCGGGAAACGAGCCAGGTTGAAGTATGGTTAAGCACGCCGAACGACACAGTGTTTACGACGGCAAAGTATAGCGTAAATTTTTATCCGGAAAAGGTTCTCCTTGCAGATATCGACAACGACAGCACGATCGACATTTTGTGTTTCGGGAAACTGTCGTCCGGCATTTCGGTGCTTCTCGGCAACAAGGACGGTACCTTCAAAGAAAAGACACTTATCCTGCCTGAAATTCCTGTTGTCGACGCTTCAGTGGTGAAGCTCAATGATGACGATTTTCCCGACCTTGTCATTCACAATTGGCTGACGAACGAAATGGTTTTCTATTATGGAATGGGCGAGCTACAATTTGCCGAACAAAATATTTTATCGTTCGGGCGGGATACCGTTGCCGTCGTCTTTGGGGATTTTAACAAAGACCATATTCTGGATTATGCGATTGCTTCATCGGCAACGAAAACACTCCGATTCTTTGCCGGAGATGGGATGGCATCGTACTTCCAGTATCAAAGCCTGGATTACAACCATTCGATCGACGAGTTGGTATCGGCGTCAATATCGTCACGCACGTCTACCGATATCGTAGCCGTCGATGACAAAGGGGGAACGTTCAGTATCTTTTCAAACCAGGGCGACGGGACATTTTACGACGATGTTGTGTTCGGGTGCACGTCCGACGCCAGGACGACGCTGATCGGGGACTTGGATAATGACGGATGGAATGATGTGCTCGTCGTCGACCCGGGGAATCGCACGATGACATGCTACTGGAATGCAAAAAAGAAGCCTGAAGGGTTGAAAGACAACTTCGTTCAACGAGGGAAAATCTCGTTCGCCGTTGGGAAGGGACCCCTCGGCCTTGTTGTCGGCGATTTCAATAACGATGGGTATGACGATGTCGCGATTGCGAACAATACTTCGTCGACTGTTTCTCTGTTTTATGCTTCGCCACTCAACCGGATGACGGGGCAAATAGGTTTTTCTACCGTCGAAAATCCGACAACGATTCGCCTGTATTCCAAAAACGATACGGCACTTACATTTCTTCTGACCCACGAATCAACCGCCAAGGTGTCAGTGCTTACTCTTTCTCAAGCAAAACAACCGGCAAAAGTGACGTTTCCCTTTACCTACGCGATTTCAACAGCGGAAAATCCCAGAGTCATACTTCCCGATGCTGCTTTGCAGAATAAGGCGATTGAATTTTATGTTTATTCGACCGCGAAGCAACGGTCGCTTTCGTATTTCAGGCAGGTATCTGGAACAAGATTTGTCGAACGCAATATTAAACCGATCATCCCGGAGCGGATTCTGGCGGGTTCCGTTAATGATTTTAACGATGACGGCCTGCCTGACTTGGCGTACATCTATTTTGATACTGAAACGCTTCACTATAATCTTGGTATAACCTTCAGTGATTCAACCGGCCAGTACCGGGGCAAAACGTTGTCGTACGTTTTTCCGGATTCAGTAATGAAAAGATGTTACATGATGTTTGCCGATGTCAACGGAGACAATATTCCAGATTGCATACTCTATTCAACACCGCTGAATGCTATCCGGATTGCACTGGGAAAGGGAGCAGGGCGTTACGGTGAATTCATTTCTGTTGCGGAGAACGTCGAAATAGCCGATCCTGAGCATCTCCAGGTAGTTGATTTCGATGGCGATGGAATCAACGACCTCATGGTGTTGAACGATGCAACATCGGAATTGTATTTTTTTAAAGGCAAAGGGAATGGGAAATTTTTGCCGGGGAAACTTCTCCTGACCTTGCCGAAAGATGCAATGTTCAGAGTCGGGGATTTTAACGGGGATGGAACGCTCGATGTTGTCTATACCAACCCAGCGGAAAATCTTGTAACATTTTATTTTGTCAATCGGAAATAATGCTTTGGGAAATCATCGTTTTCACATGAGAAACAATGACATCGGCTTTTTTGGTATCTGCGTAATCGAGGAATGAAAAAAATCTCATTATCCGTTGAGTCATTATCGAAGGTATTCAATCGGCGCGTCATTTTTGAAGACGTTGCTTTCGCGTTGATGGAGCGGCAGTCCATAGCCATCACCGGAAAGAACGGGTCGGGAAAGTCTACGCTTGCAAAAATATTGTGCGGCCTTCTTTCTCCCAGCAAAGGGCGGATTGTATGCTCGATCGATGGAACGACGATAGACCCGGCGAAAATGTATCAGCATGTCGGACTTGTCTCGCCGTACATTACGATGTATGAGGAATTTTCCGGGATAGAAAACCTTATCGTGTTTTGCCGCATCAGAGGTTTGCGGGCCAATGCGATGGAAGATCCCGAGAGCCTTCTGAAAACATTTGGCATTTACGATCGCCGTAACGACGAAGTCCGCACATACTCCTCTGGAATGAAACAGCGGCTCAAGTACGCCGCGGCGTTGCTCCACCGTCCCGAAATCCTTGTTCTTGACGAACCGACGGCGAACCTCGACGAAGAAGGAATTGGCGTTGTGCGCAGCACGATGCGGGCGCAACGCGAGAGCGGGATACTCATTATTGCCACCAACGATAGAGAGGATCTGGAATTCTCCGAGAAATGTATCGATCTCGATCTTAACAAGAACGCGCAGAACAAGCCTTGATAGTCGGCCTGTAAAATCGTATGTTACAATTGCCGTGAAATCCCTTTTTATCCCGTCATACTATATCTTTGTAAAAGATTCGCGTTCTGAACTGAGGACGCGATATGCGCTGAATGCGTTGTTTATGTTCGTGGTGACCGCGCTTTCGATTATTCTCTTTTCACTCGGCAGTGAATCAATCAGCCAGGATGTCCTTGCCGGAATACTTTGGGTGATTATTTTTTTCTCGAGCATGTCGGGGTTGTCGCGGACGTTTGTCAGCGAAGAGGAACGCGGCACCGTGTTGACGCTGCAGCTTATTTCGGCTCCAACGCCGGTTTATGTCGGCAAGCTGATTTTTAATTTTATTCTGACGTTGTCGCTGAATGTCGTGATCTCGCTCCTCTATATGTTGTTGATCAGCAATTTTGTCGTGGCATCGGCAGACATCTTTTGGACGACGATATTTCTCGGCAGCTGTGCAATCGCAAGTTCCTCAACGATTATTGCGGCGATCATCGCAAAAGCAAACACCAGAGGGACGCTCTATCCGGTGCTTTCGTTTCCGATCATGCTTCCGATGCTCATGACGGTGATCAAGGCGACCCAGCTTTCGCTCGAAGGAGCTTTTTTCACGGAAGCGTTCGGGGAGTTCCAAATACTTATTTCGTACACCGTCGTGATCGTGGCAGTATCCGTCATTTTATTTGAATTTGTTTGGAAGGACTGATGAGTGATGGCTAAATATTTTATCGGAAAAATCGGCCTTGTCGTGCTGTTAACGGCCGTTATTGTCGCCGGCTTCGCTATGCCGATGGTACCGGCACCGACGCAATGGTATGAACTCCCGATCATCCCTGCGCTTGAAGACAAGGCAAGGATCATTTTCTTCCATGTCCCTATGTCATGGACGACGCTCGTTGCTTTTTTTGCTTCGATGGTGTACGGCATGATGTATCTCAGAACAAAAAAGTTGGACTATGACCTTCGGTCGGTTTCCGCTGCCGGGCTGGGAACGATGTTCTGCATCCTGGCGACCGTGACGGGTTCGATTTGGGCAAAATTCAATTGGGGTTCGTTTTGGAACTGGGATCCGCGTGAAACTTCTATCTTCGTTCTGTTGTTAATCTACGGGGCATACTTTGCTCTTCGTTCGGCGATCGAGGTGGATGAAAAAAGGGCAACGCTCTCGGCCGTGTATGCAATTATTGCCGGGGTCACAGCGCCGTTTTTTATCTTTGTGATGCCCCGGATTATGACCGGCCTGCATCCCGGGGCTAAAGGCGATGAAAGCGGCTCGACTCCGGTTGCCCAGCTTCATATGCCGCCGAACATGCGTGTTGTTTTCTTTGCATCGATCATCGGGTTTACCATATTGTATTTCTGGATGTTCAACATAAAAATTCGGTCCGCTCGATTGGAAGCGGCATCACAACACTAGGAGGAGTCCCGACCGTGGAATTTCTTTCCCAACATCAACTCTATATCGTTATGAGCATCGTGCTCATTATCTGGTTTGGGTTTATTTTTTATTTATTCCGGCTTGATAGAAAAATTACCAAGCTCGAACAAAGTTTACGGAAGTGAGGAGGATGGTATGAAAGCAAAAATTATTGTCGCGGCTGTCGTTATCGTGGCGTTCATTATTTTCGGCGCGGTCTCTTTTTTGGACAGCAACGTTGAATATACCGATTTTGCAAAGGCCGAGAAAACTGCGAAAAAAGTTCAAGTGAAGGGGGAATGGGTGAAGGAAAAGGAAACTCAGTTCGACGCAAAAGCAGGCCAGTTCAGCTTTTACATGAGAGACGATAGCCAGCGCGAAGCCAAGGTTGTGCTCGACGGGGCAAAGCCAAATAATTTCGAGCTGGCAAAAAGTGTCGTGGCAAAGGGAAGATTTAAGGACGGGTATTTTCATGCCACAGAGCTTCTTACGAAGTGTCCCTCGAAATATGAAGGCGATGCGGCGGCAGTGAAGAAGACATTGTAGTTTTTTCTACTAAACGAGAGCGGAGAGGATGATCGGGAGTCTTATCATACGGGTTGCTTTTGGGGCATCGTTGCTTGCGGTGCTTTTCTATTATTTGGATTTTAGGAAGCATTCCAACAGGCTTTTGCTCTTTGCGCGCAGTGCTTACCGAACAGCAGTTGCGTGCATGATAAGCGCCGCGGCGCTCTTGATCTACCTGATCATGACGCATCAGTTCAACTATACGTATGTGTGGAATTACAGCTCCACCGATTTGCCGGGGCCCCTTTTGTTTTCGACGTTCTATGCAGGGCAGGAAGGAAGTTTCTCGCTCTGGGCGTTTTACACGAGCGTAGTCGGCCTTGCGTTGATGTGGTATTCATCGCGCAAAGGCTATGAGTCTGAATTGATGTTGATTTACTCGTCGATCCTCTCCTTTCTTTTCTTGATGCTGATCCTGAAAAACCCTTTTACGTACATCTGGGATGTTTTCCCCAAAGACTTAATTCATGCCGGGCCAATTCCAGCAGGCGTTGTTAATTATGTTTGGCTCGATCAAGCAAAAGGGATCTGGGCGCAATATCCGAACGAAGGGAAAGGATTGAACCCGCTCCTCCAAAATTATTGGATGGTGATCCATCCTCAAGTTTTGTTCATCGGGTTCACGTCAATGTCCGTTCCTTTCGCGTACGCAGTGGCAGGGATGCTGAAACGGGATTACGTAAGTTGGATACGGGTCTCAACGCCATGGACAGTTTTCGGCGCAATGGTGCTCGGCACGGGAGTCGTCATGGGAGGGTTTTGGGCGTATGAAACACTCGGATGGGGGGGCTACTGGGGTTGGGATCCGGTTGAGAATTCCTCGCTTGTGCCGTGGCTCGTGTGTGTCGCCTCAATTCACACGATGCTTTCACAGCGGAGGAGCGGAAGCTTCATCAAAACAAATTTCGTGCTGAGCATTCTGTGTTTTATCATGGTGCTCTACTCGACCTTCCTGACTCGAAGCGGAGTGCTTGGCGATACGTCGGTGCATTCATTTGTTGAACCGGGGATGCTGGTCTACTGGATGCTCCTTGCCGGGTTGTTTCTTTTTGCAGCAATCGGGTTCGGGCTTTTCTTCGCACGGATGAGAGAAATGCCGAAAGTTCCGGTGGAACACAGCATCTTATCGAGAGAGTTCGCTTTATTCCTCGGTGCGTCGGCTATAGTTTTTGCAGCAATGTTCATCGTCATCGGCACTTCTTCTCCCATCATCACCGGAATCCTTAAAGGAAAAGTTTCGGCGGTAGACTCGTCCTATTACGTAACGACAACTTTACCGCTTGGAGTATTTATTGCCCTCATGGCAGGCATCGGCCAATTGTTATGGTGGAAGAATTCGGACACAGAGTCACTCCTCAAAAGCCTCCGTTTTCCTGTGCTTCTTGCCGTTATCTTTACCGCCGGGACTTATTTTATCGGCGCCCATCAAGTTGCGATGGTAATTTTTATCTTTGCTTCGTCGTTCGCACTTTTTACCAATGCGGCTGTTGGGTTGAGAATTTTTAAAGGAAACCCGAAAATGGCGGGAGGCGCGGTCGCGCATATCGGTTTGGCGCTGATGTTTCTTGGGTTTGTCGCTTCGGCAAAGTACGATAATAAAGAGACCGTGTCGCTGGAACAGGGGAAGAAAGTAGAGGTGCTGGGGTATTCGATGCGCTACGTCGGATACCATCCGATTGAACGAGGGAGGTTTGCGTTTGACGTGGAGGTGGAAAAAGGAGATCAGAAATTCATCGTCGCTCCGGTGATGTTCAACAACAAGGAGAACGAAGGATTGATGAGAAATCCCGATATCATCAACCTGATGACGAAAGATTTTTACGTCTCACCGCTCTCTCTGGAAAGCCCCGATTCAAAGAACGAACAGGAATTGACGGTCAATAAGGATGAAGTGCAGAAGTTTCAAGACATGTCGATCACCTACCTTGGATATAATTTCTCTACCTCGACGGAAAAAGGGAACGTCGTCACAGTCTCGCTGGATGTCGTTCGAGGAAATAAGACATTTCATCTTTCGCCCGAGATGCACAACGAAAGAGGGAAGGTGAGTTTCATCCCCGCAATGCTGCCGAATAGCGACATCGCGTTTGCGATCAAAGGGATGGGCTTGGGAAATGGAGGGAGGGGAAAATCGTCGATTACCATCACGGTCACCACGCCGTTGGCCGAGGGTCAGCCTTCGAAAAGCGAAACATTGATTGTCGAAGCAAGCATCAAGCCGTTTATTAACCTGGTGTGGGTGGGAACGATTACTCTTGTTGCAGGATTTTTTATTACGATTCTTCGAAGGGGGAGCGAAGCGAGAAAGAACACAACGTAAGGGGAATTATTTACAACACTCCGCCAAATTTTCGTATGCCGTCGAGTCTCTTTTTACCCTGTCCGCGTCATACCCCGCCTGGCTGATCGCTAATTCAATTTTGCCGACGTCCAATTTTGCTGGAATAAATTTCACTGTGGCATTTTTCGCGGCAAGATCCACTTCAGCGCTTTCGATCCCGTCAACCGAAGCAAGAGCGTCTTTGATCGTTCGAACACAGGTTTTGCATTTCAACGTAGGAAGTTGAATCGTTGCAACGTTGATGCTGGTATGAAGCGACAGAATTTTTTTCTCCGGTGGACTTTCCGCAGCCGGGCATCAATACTATAACTAATCCAATTCCTAAGACCAAATTTCTCATCATATCCTCGGCTTCCAATCTTCAAATTGCATCTCGTCCCCAATCAGAGATTGGGAACGCAACGGTGTGAAGCTCCGCTTCACCTACAGGAACGGAAATAGACCCTCGTTCCCAACGAAAGGTTGGGAACGAGAAGGAAAGTATCAAGATCACCAACCCAATTCCTCATCATATCCTCAACTTCCAATCTTCAACAATTTTTTGACTGATTCGAATCTCTCCCGCTACAATCTCGCTCGGGATTGGGTCCGGCGGATATTTTTGGCACGTCCCGCTGATCCCTTCAAGATTTGTAAAATTCCATCGTGTTCCGCAATTGTCGCAAACCAATTCCTGCGATTCGGTGTGGAAACTTTTCGAATTGCACGGGTCGCACATTGCAATCGAGGTAACAAGTTTCCCTTGCGGATTGATGTATGCCATTAAAGCCACTGTCTTTGTCTTCCCTTCATACGTGAATCCGACCATCTTCTTTTCCATGACATCCGAGAGAGAAATTATTATGAAGCCGTTTTCAGTCCTCGATGAAATCGGGGTCATGGTTAATTTGACACCGTCATAATTTTGTGGATCTGATACTGTGGGCTGATTCTTGATGACTGGATGGTCGCCTCCGGGAAGACTTTTGACGAACACGATCGCCATGCCAACGCATAAGAACAGCGCAAGAGCTGTATAAACAGCTTTCGCTTTCGCGGTCATCGTTTTCTTCCCTCCAACATAAGCAGCCGAAGGAAGTGCATCTTTTAACGAAATTGGCGGAGCGTGATGTGCTATGACTTTTGTTCCGCAATTGGGACAAAAAAGGACATCACTCTTTAATTCGTTTCCACATGTAGTGCATTTCATGCTGAGAATTTAGGTCTAGTAGTTTTTATTTTGCCTCAGATTCTTTTTTGCCTGTCTCTTTTTTAGAGTTCATTTTGCTGCAATCATTTTTTTTATCACCGTTTGTGCTCTTCATGTCGCAGCAGCAACAACTCTTGTCCCGATGTTTGTGCGTCGTTGCTTTTTTGTCGGAGGCAAGCGGCGACGCAGCTACGGGGGCAGCGGCCGCCGTAAAGAACAAAACGATCAAAAATGCGATGTACTTTTTCATAGGATCCTTTGAGTTAGCGTTTAATTGAATTCAATATGCCATAATATAGAACACAACGTCATGAAGCAAGTGTAAGTTCCATCCGGTGCCGGCTCAATTTTTCATTCCCACGGAAGCGGGTCGAAGACTCGTCAACGACCCTTCGGGTCGATAGACCCGTAGGGACTCGTTGAGAATCCAAATCTTCATTTTTACCGCGCAATGTATGCCCACTGGAGTTTATCCCGTGGTTGACACGGGACGGGCATGACATTTTTCCAAATTGAGCCATTACTTTCCATCTAATATACTTATTTGCAGTATTTGTTGGATACCCATAGTGATTCGCCCGTTTTAATCCTCCAATATATTTCCTGTCATTCTTGCCTCTTTTTTTAGCTTCCAGGATTTCCATAAAAAGTATATGACCGGATAGATCGCAAGCTCCATGAGCACCGAGGTGACGACCCCGCCAACCATCGGCGCAGCGATTCGCTTCATCACGTCGGTGCCGGTCCCATTGCTCCACATGATCGGAAGAAGCCCGGCGATGATGACAGAAGCCGTCATTATTTTTGGTCTGACTCGTTTGACCGCTCCATGATGGATGGCATGTTTTAGGTCCTGCAGTCCGCGCATCGTTCCCTTTTTGGTCCATTCATCAAACGCCTGGTCGAGATACAAAAGCATGACGACGCCGGTTTCAGCATCCAATCCGGCAAGCGCTATAATTCCGACCCACACAGCGATGCTGAGATTGTATCCTAAAAAAAACAGAAACCAAAAGGCGCCTACAAGTGAGAAAGGGACAGCAAGAAAGACAATCGCGACTTTCACGAATGACCTGGTGTTTAAATATATGATGATAACGATGATGAACAACGTTAAGGGGATAACGAGCATTAAACGCTGCTGCGCCCTCTCCATATATTCATATTCACCACTCCAAACGATGTTGTAGCCGGTCGGGACATTAATTTTTTCTGCCAAAATTTTTTGAGCATTCTTCACGTAGCCGCCAACATCTACACCTTTGATATCGATATAGACCCATGCATTAGGGCGGGAATTTTCACTCCTTATTACCATCGGACCTTTACGGGTACTAATTGTTGCCAGCTGACCGATAGGGATTTGTTCACCCCCCGGAGCAGCTATAAGGATGCGATTAAGGACTTCAATATTATCTCGTAGCTCACGGCTGTATCGGAGGTTGACAGGGTAGCGTTCAAGTCCTTCAACTGTATTTGTGATGCTCATACCTCCCATAGCGGTTTGAATCACGTTTTCGACGTCGCCAACAGAGAGTCCATAGCGCGCGGCTTCTTTGCGATTGATATCGAAATCGAGATAATTGCCGCCGACAGTTCGTTCTGCAAAAGCGCTTAATGTCCCGGGCACTCCCCGCATCACGGTTTCGATATCCTCGCCCAACTTCTCCAGGACGGCAAGGTCCGGGCCGGAGATTTTAATTCCCACAGGGGTCTTAATCCCGGTGCTCAGCATGTCCGTCCGTGTCTTGATCGGCATCGTCCATGCATTTGTAACTCCAGGGAATTTGATCGAACGGTCCATCTCATCGATAAGCTTCTGGATATCCATCCCCGCACGCCATTCGGATTGCGGCTTAAGAGTGATGATCGTCTCGATCATGTCGAGCCCTGCCGGATCGGTTGCCGTTTCGGCTCTTCCAATTTTTCCAAAGACATTTTGCACTTCTGGGAATTGACGAAGGATCTTGTCGGTCTGCTGCAATAATTCCTTTGCTTTGGTGATTGAGATGCCGGGCATAGTTGTCGGCATATAGAGTATATCCCCCTCGTTGAGGGGCGGCATGAATTCCGACCCAATGCGATTGAACGGAATTATCGTGATGCAAATCATGAAGATGGCAGATGCGATGATCCATTGATTGAAGCGTAAAACAAAATCGACAACGGGAGAATAAATTCGAATAAGAAATCGATTGATCGGGTTTCGTTCTTCGGGAATAATTTTTCCGCGGATCCAATATCCCATAAGAATTGGAACTATGGTGATTGAAAGGATCGCCGCCGCGGCCATCGAATACGTTTTCGTGAACGCCAGCGGGCGAAACAATCTCCCTTCCTGGTTCTCCAGCGTGAAAACAGGAATGAATGAAACCGTTATGACGAGGAGGGAATAAAAAAGTGCCGGGCCGACTTCCTTCGAGGCATCCGTGATGATCTGCCAATGGTCCCGCCGTTGTTCCGGGGGTTTTTCATTTTCCCGTTCAATGTGCTTGTGCGCGTTTTCTATCATGATAATCGCAGCGTCTACCATGGCGCCGATTGCGATGGCTATTCCGCCGAGCGACATGATGTTGGCGTTGATGCCCTGCCACTTCATGACGATGAACGAAATTAGAATTGCAGTCGGAAGGGTGAAGATTGCAACAAACGCGCTCCGGGCATGCAGGAGGAAAATAATGCAGACGATTGCCACGATGATGATTTCTTCGATAAGCTTTCCCTTCAACGTATCAAGAGCGCGTTCGATCAGTCCGGAACGGTCGTATGCTGTTGTTATCTTGACATCGTCCGGCAACCCCTGCTTCAGTTCATCGAGTTTCTTCTTTACGTTGTCAATCACCTGCAAAGCATTCTCGCCGTACCGCATGACGATGATTCCTCCTACAACTTCGCCCTGCCCGTTGCTTTCAACCAGCCCCCTCCGCATCAGCGGGCCGATGGTGACATCGGCAATATCTTGGACATACACAGGGGTTCCGCTTTTCTTGTCCACCATGACAGGGATATTTTTTATATCGTCCAATGATTTTATATATCCCAAACCTCTGACCATAAATTCCGTTTCACCCATTTCAATGACCTCCCCGCCCACGTCATTGTTCGAAGCGCTTATGGCCATCTCGACCATTTTGAGAGGAATGTTATAGGCGGACAGCTTTACCGGGTCAACGGTCACTTGATATTCTTTTACAAAGCCTCCAACGCTGGCAACTTCGGCTACGCCCGTGACAGAAGAGAGCTCGTATTTTAAGTACCAATCCTGGCATGAACGCAGTTCTTGCAGTGAGTGCTTATCCGACGAGAGCGTGTATTCAAACACCCAGCCGACACCCGTTGCATCGGGACCGAGTGTGGGAACAACATCCTTCGGAAGCCGTTTCTGGGCATAATTCAAATATTCAAGGACGCGGCTTCGCGCCCAGTAAATGTCTGTCCCATCCTCAAAAATTACATAGACGAGAGAGTAGCCAAAAAAAGAATACCCCCGAACAACTTTAGCGCCGGGGACGGAGACCATCGCCGTCGTGAGGGGATACGTTACCTGGTCTTCCACGATTCTCGGGGACTGTCCTTCATAATCGCTATAGATGATAACCTGCACATCGCTCAAATCCGGGATTGCGTCGACCGGGATATGCATCATTGAATAAATTCCCCAACCGGCCAGGAAAACGACGGCGAGGATGACTATGAACTTGTTGCGAATCGATGCTTCAATAATCTTCTGTAACATTTTTTGATCCTTTGTTCATTTGATTCCGCCTCTTGACGGTGGGCTAATGAGAATAAAAGGTCATTGCGATCCCGCTCGAAGAGCGGGAGAAGCAATCCCTCTGTTCAATATGGAGATTGTCCCGCTGTACGGGATGCCGTACCGCGGCACTTCGTCGCTTCGCTCCTTGCAATGACTTTATTCTTTAAAGTAGCCCACTATACTTGCCTCTTGGTCTTGCGCTAACTCATACGATGCGTTATTATCAAGACTCGCTTCAGGAGTTTTCATCTTTTATGTTACCGACGTTTCATGCTCCGCTTACATTGCGGTGTTCGAGCTATCATTTCCCGCGTGGCCGAGCATAGAATGTATTGCCGCTTTAAGATTGCTCTCGGAGTCTATAAGGAATTGCGACGACGTAACAACGTGTTCACCCTCGTTGAGGCCTTGAAGAATTTCGACGTAACCGTTTGCTTCAATTCCCAGGTTTACATCGCGTGGAGCGAAATAACCGCCGCCGAGGGCAACGATGAGAATATTTCGCTCGCCCGAACGAATGATTGCCCGATCCGGTACCGTCACACTTTTGAATTTCATCGGAGAAAACAGGTTGATCGTTGCGTACATCTCGGGTTTGAACTCGGCGCCGGCGAAGTTGCGAACTTTGATCCGTATCGTTGCCGTTTTCGTCTCCATATTAAAATATGGATAAATGTAATCTACGGTCCCTGTGAACTTTTTGCCTGGAATATAGGAGATGTCGATGTCTGCTTTTTGGCCTATCTTCACCCACGGCAATTCATATTGATAAATGTTGGCGAGAATCCATACGGAAGAAACGTCGGCAATTTTATAGAGTGTCATTCCCGACATTACGTTTTGACCCTGGAGCACCATTTTATCAGTGACAATCCCATCGACGGGAGAGACAATCGTCATGGTCTTTTTAGGTATTCCCCTTTCAACAAGCGCGTTGATTTCACTTTCTGGAATGTCCCAATAGAGAAGCCGCTGCCTCGAACTTTGGACAAGTTCGTCGGCTTCTTTTCGCACCTCTTCGATGCTGCTGTTTTGCAGTTGTTGTTGATAATGAATCGCCTGTAGATATTCCTGCTGTGTAGCAACAAGCTCAGGGCTGTAGAGGTCCATCAACACTTGACCTTTGCGGACTGTTTGTCCGGTGTAATCAACATAGAGGCGTTCAACGTAACCCATCACCTTCGTTGAGATTGAATAGATTTTTGTTTCATCATAATCAATTTTGCCCGTGGCACGTATTGTCTTGGTGAGATTTCTTGCTTGTGCCCTTTCAGTGGTCACTCCCATATTTTGAATCGTTACGGGGTCGATATGAATAGCGCTTGAATCATATTCACCTTCATACACCGGCACAAGTTCCATTCCGCAATCGGGTGCTTTCCCCGGTTTATCGGATGTGTACCACGGATGCATCGGGTCTTTGTAATACGCGATTTTTTTTTGAGTGGGTTGTGCAGATCCCTGTGCGTAAACAGGAACGAAGTCCATTCCGTCGTCGGCTTTCTTTGGCGTGGGGGAAGTGAGCTGCGGATTCATCGGGTCCCGGTAGTAAAGGATCTTCCGCTCATGTGACGTTTCATTCTCAGCAGGGGAATGGAAGACGAGCCATCCGGCTCCCAGTCCCAAGAAAATGCTCGCGACTGCCGTAATAATAATGCTCTTCATCATTTCGAACTCCTTGTCGATAAGGTTAATGAACTTTTTCTGAAATGCGCGCGATATCCAGGCCCACCGCCTGTTCCAATTGCGCCTGGCTCGCCATGTAGTTCATCACCGCCATGTGATAGTTTAATTTTGTCATGAGCTGCATCCGGTAAGCATCGATGACCATCAGGAATTCCGTTTTACCTGTTTGGTATGCTGAAAGTGTAGTCTGCAATGTCTGTTCTGCTTGGGGGATGGTTGTGTTTTTATATAAAACAATCAAATCGTAATTGGATTGTACTTTTACGAGAGCATCCTGAACTTCAAACGATACCATATTTTGCATGCTTGCCAGGTCATCTTCTGCCTTGTGAACATTGAGTTCATTTTCCTCTACTTTCGAGGTGTACCTTCCGCTTGACCAAAAAGCCAACGGAATATTGACCCCAACCATCGCAGCCCAGAAATCATTTCTTGTGTCGGACATGTTTTTATATGTCACCCGTGCCATGATGTCCGGATAATATTCCCGCTGCGAGCCGGACAATTCCGCTTTGTTCATTCCGATGTTGAAGTACATTTCCTTTAATTCGGGCCTGCTCTCGAAAGCGAGCTGGCGAAGCTGCTCGAACGTCCAATGGGAATTCGTAATCTCAATGTCGGGCACGGATCCCACCGGGGCATTCGCCTGCCTGCTCAAAATAGTATTGATCATCGATTCGACGACTTTTTTTTCTTTCGAGAGATTCACACCTTCATTCATGAGCGACGAAAGCTCTGTTTGTGCCCGTAAAATATCCGCTTGCTGTCCCATTCCGACTTCATATTGCTTGCGCGTGATTTCCGCAAATTTCTTCATCAATTCCTGATTTTCCACATTCACTTCAATCTTTCGTTGGACATGGAAAAGTTCGAAATACGCTGATTTCAAATCGCGGATTATTCGCCGTTCCAGTGCTTTATACTCCTGATCGATCATGCCCGCACTATTTTCTGCGGCTTCCCCCATTGCCGAGAGCTTTCCGGGGAAGGGAATTATCTGCTGAACGAAGTAATCGGTCTCCATTCCATTTTTTATTGGGTTGGGAAATGATTGAATCGGCGTTTGATAAAATTCGACTCCGATTTGCGGTGCATCCCACGACGTTACCTGATTCCCCTTGGTTCTTGCTGCCGCTGTTCCGTTCCGTGCAGAGCGAAGTTGTGGATTGTTTTGAATTGCCTCTGAGACGAGATCGTCAAGGTTAAGGGAAGGCGAATTTTGTCCCCGCAAAGTCGCGGGATAAAATAAAATCGAGGCGATGACCAGTTGTCTGATAACTTTCAGCATCTGCTGAACTCCTTTGTTATTGATCTGTTGAAATCGGATCGTTTTCTCTCGCCGCTGTCGAATCAGAAACTATGACGAGCAAACGAATTGAAAACAATAATGCTTGGTTGAAGAGGGAGTACAGAGCACCCTTTCAGCCTTGCATTAAAAGGAGGTGTTAGTCAGATAAGAAAAGTAGAATTGAGGACGCACTTCTCCGCCGAAAGCGGGAGTAAGCAGAGATGTTGATTGGAGGAGTGAAAAGACTGCTTAGTAATTGTATTGAAAAATGCAGGTTGTTCGAATAGAGGAACTGATACAATAATTTTTGAAGAATGGATTGTGGTCTCTTTTTCAACGACTGCGGGAGTATTCGCCAGCCCTCCAACAACGGTAGACACGCTGCAATCGGATGGAACTCCAGCTACCGTTGCTTCCCCTTGGGAACGCGGTCCATCGCTTGGCATACTGTTTTTTTCACCCGAACCAGTGCAGCAATCCATAGGATGGGCCAGTTCCATGGTGCATTGGCGGACGACCGTAGTAAACCCGGAGTTCGCCACAATGAAGAGGATGACGAGGAGCCGCGTCGCGGAGACACTATGTTTGGCGAAGAGAATCATTTCGTTTGTTTAGTCGTTCAACAATCATGCCATGAAGGGGGTTCCCGTTTTCAGTGGAGATTAAAACTTTTTAAAATCGAAAATGAGAACTCCTTTCGTAAGTTTGGAAAGAATAAGCAGCCGAAAGGCTTTTTGTGGGTGAAAACAAAGTTCCATTAGACCACAAGATCGAAGAATGAATCTATTCCTATCGGTTCAATAGAATAAAACGGCTCACCGAACGCTGTGTTGATGAGACTGCCGTGATGAATGTCGCGCGCTCTGATGGATTCAAGAAAGAGTTTTGAAGACAACAACGTTTCACGCTCTTTGCTGTGAGGATTATAGAACTGCGACTCGAACGCAGACAATGCTTTCGTTTTCAATTCATAGACGTCGGAGACATCAACGATAAAAGACGGCGTAAACTCGTACTTCTGCATATAATGAAAATATTTTTTAGGGCGAAACGGCTCCTGTTTTTTCCCTTGAACCCGTGTTGAAATTTTTTCGAGGCCGGCGAGGAACCATGCTTCCTTGCATAATCTGTGCGCGTGTTCATGGTCGGGATGCCGTTCGAGCGAATGCGGGAAGAGGATGACGGTGGGCTGGAAGGTACGCAGCACTTCCATGACGCTGGCAATATTTTTCCTGTTGAGTTCAATATTGCCATCCGGGATCTTCAGGTTGTCACGGAATTCAACGCCAAGAATTTTTGCTGCACTCTCCGCTTCCTGTTTTCGAATTGCTTTTGACCCGCGCGTCCCGAGTTCACCCTGTGTCAAATCGACAATAGCGACCTTCTTTCCGCTTTTGACAAGTTTTGCTACGGTTGCAGCGCATGACAATTCAATGTCGTCAGGATGAGCGCCGATTGCCAGGACATCGAGTTTCATATTCTCTCCTTTCGGTTCGTCAATATACAAAAAGATGGGATGCATCGCAAAAGCGAATTGACGAATTTAACTCCTCTAACTAAATCCAAAAGGATGGATCGAGCAAAGACACAAAGTCGCAAAATGATTCAAAAAAAGAACCTTTGCGCCTTGGCGGGAAGCGAGTATTCGGATGTCGCAAGTTATCATTTTTGAAATTCCAACAATTTGAGTTATATTAATTCATGATGCCGGAAGAAAAAAATATTATATCGGTAACCGAAATAACCCGCCGAATCAAAGGGGTTCTGGAACGGGGGTTTAATGAAGTCTGGGTACAAGGGGAGATTTCGAATTGTAAAATCCACACATCCGGGCATATGTATTTTACGTTGAAAGACGAGGGAGCACAGTTGTCGGCGGTGATGTGGCGCAGCCGTGTTGCACAATTGCTTTTTCGTCCGAACGATGGAATGAAGATGATCGTGCGAGGTAACATTACGGTGTACGAGCCGCGGGGAAATTACCAGATCGATTGTCTCCAGCTTCAGCCCGTCGGGGCGGGGGAATTGCAGCTTGCGTTTGATCGCCTCAAGGAAAAATTGAGCACCGAAGGGCTTTTTGATGCAGAGCATAAGAAGCCTTTGCCGCCGTATCCGCGAAGAATCGGAATCGTGACCTCGCCCACCGGTGCCGCTCTCCAGGACATATTAAATGTTTTGGCCCGGAGGTTTCCGGCTTTGGAAGTGATCGTCGCACCGGTGAAGGTGCAGGGTATCGGTGCTGCGGATGAAATTGCACAAGCGATTCGCGACCTCAACACACTACCAGGAATCGATGTGATCATTGTCGGCAGAGGAGGCGGGTCGTTAGAAGATTTGTGGGCGTTCAACGAAGAAGCTGTCGCCCGAGCGATTTTTTCATCCGACATTCCGATCATTAGTGCCGTAGGCCACGAGATTGATTTCAGTATCAGCGACTTTGTTGCGGACTTACGGGCACCGACGCCTTCGGCAGCCGCAGAGCTTGTGGTGAAGGACAAGAACGAGGTTATTGATATTCTGCGCAATTTTACCTATACTATGCAAAATCTTGCGGCAAGCAGAATTCAATCCGCGAAAGAGCGAGTTCACGCCCTGGTTGGGAGTTATTCTTTCAATAAACCGTTGGATCTCTTCCGCCAACGGGGCCAAATGGTCGATGATTTAGAGCGGCGGCTGCACCAAAGTATTGGGCATCAGTTCGGCATGGTCCGGCAGCAAGCTCAGTCACTCACCAAGAGGATTCAATCTGTTGATCCCCAGTTGACGCTCAAACGCGGCTATACCATCGTGTATCGCGGTCAAAAAATTATTCCCGCGGTGGCACACCTTTCGGAAAAAGACCGGCTCACCATTCGGTTTCATGACGGCACTGCCGAATCGATCGTAGAATTAGTTCAGAAAAAGAAATGAAGCAGCAAATGGCTCCTGCAAAAAAAGAGGCATCGAAGCGAACATTCGAGCAGTCGCTCGCACGGTTGGAAAAAATTGTCGATTCTTTAGAACAGGGAGAAACTCCCCTCGAAAGTGCGATTGAATTGTATGAAGAAGGAATTGCACTATCAAAGGAGTGCATGGAGACACTTTCGAAGGCGGAACTGAGAGTCAAAAAGCTCAGCAAAGATATGAACAGCAAAATTGAGTTAATGGATTTTGAATGAATGAAGAGAAAACGGCCGACGCGCCGACAAAATTTTTTCAAAAAATTGATACCCCCTACGATCTGAGGCAGTTGGAGGTCAAGGATCTTCGGACCCTCTCTAAAGAAATACGGGAATTCCTTGTCGACTCAATTTCGAAAACTGGCGGCCACCTCGGTGCCGGATTGGGAGCCGTCGAACTTGCGGTCGCTCTTCACTATGTTTTCGATACGCCAAAAGATAAATTGGTTTGGGACGTTGGACATCAAGCTTACCCTCACAAAATTCTTACCGGCCGCAAGGAACGTTTTCACACTATTCGGCAACTGCACGGGATCAGCGGGTTTCTCAAGCGAAGCGAAAGCGAATACGATACCTTTGGCGCCGGACATGCCAGTACGGCAATTTCCGCCGCCCTCGGTATGGCGACTGCGCGCGATTTCAATCATGAGAATTACAAAATCGTCGCCATTGTTGGAGATGGCTCGTTGACCGGAGGGATGGCGTATGAGGCGATGAATAATGCGGGGCTGCTCAAGAAGGATATGATCGTTGTCCTTAACGACAATCAAATGGTTTCCCTCTCTTCCGTCGCTCCGAATCTTTGGTCATTCCACAATTACTTCGCTGAAGTTCTGACTCATCCGAGCTACAATAAATTTAAAGCGAATGTCTGGGATCTCACCGGTAAGCTGGATACGTTTGGCGACCGTTTGCGTTCTGTTGCACAGAATGTCGAAAAAGGACTCAAGGCCGTCATTACGCCGGGGATGTTGTTCGAAGCCTTGGGCTTTCGGTATTTCGGGCCGTTTAACGGGCATAACGTTGTAAAATTGGTAGAAATTCTGCGTCACGTAAAAAATCTGAAAGGCCCGATTCTCCTCCATGTCATCACGGAAAAGGGGAAGGGCTATGGACCGGCGGAGAAGGAAGCAACGCGGCTGCACGGTGTGACTCCATTCGATAAAGTCACCGGAATTTCTCCGAAGAATCCTAATGCTCCCCCTGCATTCACTACAATTTTCGGGGATGCCCTTGTGGAGATCTGCAAGCAAAATACAAAAGTTGTCGGCATTACTGCTGCTATGCCGGATGGCACGGGATTGACGGCTCTGCAAAAAGCAATGCCCGAACGTTTCTTTGACGTGGGAATTGCCGAACAACATGCGGTGACCTTCGCTGCCGGTCTTGCGACCGAAGGATATATTCCTATAACGGCAATTTATTCTACTTTTTTACAGAGAGCATTTGACCAAATCATTCATGATGTGGCGCTCCAGAATTTGCACGTTGTTTTTGTTCTTGATAGGGGGGGACTTGTCGGGGCAGACGGACCGACCCATCATGGGGCTTTTGACTTGTCGTATTTGCGGTGCATTCCCGGCATGGTGATCATGGCGCCGAAAGACGAAAGCGAATTGCGGGACATGCTCTTTACGGCGGTCGAACATCGCGGCGGCCCCATCGCCATGCGGTATCCTCGCGGGAATGCATTGGGAGTCCCGCTGAAAAAAGGTTTTGAAAAAATAGAGATCGGTAAAGGAGAAGTGCTCCGGAGCGGGAACGACGTGGCAATTCTCACCGTCGGAACAATGGTCTATAATTCGCTGGCAGCCGCAGACCTGTTGGCGAAAGAAGGCATTCTCGCAGAAGTTGTGAACATGCGCTTCGTAAAGCCGATCGACCGGGGGCTCCTTGAACATCTGCTTGAAAAATTCGATCGTCTCGTAACGGTTGAAGAGAACACCATTGAGGGCGGATTCGGTGCGGCTGTTTTGGAAACTCTTGCTACAATGAGCCACCGTAATATTAATGTACATGTCCATGGCATTCCAGATAGTTTCGTGGAACACGGTACACCGAATGAGCTCTATCAAATAGTGAAACTCGACCCCAGGGGGATTGCAGGAGTTGTCAAAGAATTCTGCGAAGCTCATCCTTCGCACGACAGGACGGCTGAACGCCGAGCATTGTAGTAACGCTGTTAAATTGCATTGCCAACAATGGATAAAGCAAAAATTGGTATTGTTGGATTAGGTTGGATTGCACAGGTTTTTCACCTTCCTATTCTCACCAAAATTCCCGATGCAACAGTATCGTGCGTATGCGACAAAGACAGATCGCGCGCGCGAGCTCTTGCCGAAAAATACGGCATCAAGCGGTACTATTCCGACGTGCAGGAAATGCTTCAATCGGAGGAGCTTGACGCCGTCGATATCTGCGTTACTACAAATGCGCACAAAGAAGTTGCCATTGCCTGTCTCGACGCAAAGAAAGACATCTTCGTCGAAAAGCCGATTGCACGGAAATATCTCGAAGCTGTTGCTATCGCGGACGCGGCGAAAAAAGTAAAGAAAAAAGTTATGGTAGGGATGAACAACCGTTTTCGTCCCGACACGATGATTCTTCGGAGTTTTATCGAAAACAACGATTTGGGAAAGGTCTTTTACATCAAAACAGGGTGGCTGAAAAAACTTACAGACCAGAGCAGCTGGATGGGACATAAAGATAAATCCGGCGGAGGGGTCTTCTTAGATCTTGGTATCGTTATGCTCGACCTCGCCTTGTGGATGATCGGCTACCCCGAAGTGAAACGAGTTGATTCCTCCACTTATTCCCATGCAACGCCCGGCGTCGAAGATTCGGCTGCGGTGTTTTTATTTATGAAAAATGGTGCGACGATCACCATCGAGGTAAGCTGGAGTTTTTATATCGAGAATGAGCTTTTCTACTGCAATGTCTATGGAGACAAAGGGAGTGCAAAATTAAACCCCTTAAAGATTCATCGCGAAATGCACGGGAGTATCGTGAACGTTACTCCTGGAAAAATCGACGATATCCAAAACCTGTTTCGGCGGTCGTACGAAAATGAATTGAAGCACTTTGTCGGTGCTGTCCGCGGCATCCATCAGGTTATATCTACGGCGGATGAGGCGGTACTGCGAATGAGAATTGTTGATGCGATCTATAAATCGGCGGCAAAAAAGAAAGAAATCTACTTTAAGTAGGGATACGGAAGGGTCATGAAGACATCATGGATTTGCTGTGAATGCGTCCATGATGTCTGTTTAGTTTCATGCCGGGGTCTCCAATGAGCCGCGGTGAGGATGAGAAATGGATGCACAAGTCCCTTGAGCTTGCGGCGAAAGGGGCCGGCTACGTGAGCCCAAATCCCCTTGTTGGTGCAGTGATTGTTCACAAGGGGAGATTGCTGGGAAAAGGGTATCATCAAAAATTTGGAGGTTCGCACGCAGAGGTCAATGCGATTACGAATGCACATGGACGTTATCCAAGCCTTCGCGGAGCGACGTTATACGTAAACCTTGAGCCGTGTGTTCATTACGGCAAGACTCCGCCGTGTGTTCATGCCATTGTCGATGAAGGAATTGTGAAAGTTGTCGCGGCGATGAAAGACCCAAACCCTCTCGTGGCAGGAAAAGGTTTTGATTATCTTCGCAATGCGGGAGTGAAGGTTGTCGTCGGTGTTTTGAAGTCTGAGGCTGAAAGGCTCAACGAAAAATTCGTTAAATATGTTACGACGGGAATTCCTTTTGTCGCTTTGAAGGTGGCGCGGACGAACGACGGATTCATTGCAAAAAAGGACGGTGCCTCGAAATGGATATCGACAAAGGAATCCCGGATTATCGTACATACGCTCCGGTCGGAATATGATGCGGTCGTTGTCGGCAGGGGAACGGCGGCGTTTGACAACCCAAAGTTAACGGTTCGCAGCGTAAAAGGAAGGAACCCTTTCAGAGTTTTGATTGACGGGAAACTCCGTACTCCCATTGAAGCGGCCATCTTCAATGACAAATACCGGAGACGCACACTCGTATTCTTCGGAGCTGGCAAAACCGAAAAGGTCCGGGTTCTCCAAGCAAAGGGAGTTCAACTCATACCGATGAAAAGTAAGAACGGCGTTATTGCAATACGCAAAATACTCGCCGTGCTCGCCAGCAAGGGGATAGCGTCTCTTCTTGTCGAAGGGGGGCAATCGATCTATCGGCAATTCTTGAAAGCGCAGGCTGCGGATAAAATGTATCTTTTTATCTCCCCCAAAAAATTCGGTGAGGGCCTCACGGCCTTTGGAAAATCGAAGCCATGGTTTAGCATTAAACGTGAAGCGATAAGAAATACTGGTGGAGACGTTTTTATTGAAGGACGTATATCATACAAAAAAACAAAATAACCTGAGGATCGTTGCTCTGGTATTGTTTTGTTTTACCCTTTCGCATTCCAAAGAGGCGCGCGATCACGCGACGATACATGATGCGGAAAAAAAGATCGACTCTGTGATAGCCGCGGCGGGCGGGAGGTTTGCCGTTGCGTTTGAAGACCTGCAGACGGGAAAAAAGCTTTACAGAAATGAAAATGAAAAATTCCATGCGGCGAGTACGATCAAAACGCCCGTGATGATTGAAGTGTTCAATCAAGTCCGCATGGGGAAATTTTCTTTTGATGATTCTCTTGATGTGATCAATAATTTTTCAAGCATTGTAGACGGGAGCATGTATTCTCTTCAATCTTCCAGCGATAGCTATGACAGTCTCTATTTACGCATCGGAAAGAAGGAACGCATTGGGACGCTTTTATTCCAAATGATTACAGTGAGCAGCAATCTGGCGGCGAACCTGCTGATCCAAAAAGTGGGCGCAAAAAATGTTCAAAAAACGATGGATTTTCTAGGAGTGCATGATATTCGTGTGTTGAGGTGCGTTGAGGATACAAAGGCGTTTCAAGCCGGAAAGAACAACACGGTAACGGCAAAATCGCTGGCATTATTGTATGAAAAGCTGGCGCGAAAAAGGATCTTGAGCCGAAAGATCTCCGAAGAAATGCTCGGCATTTTGGTGCATCAAAGATTTACCGATATGATCCCCGCGAGGTTGCCGAAGAATGTCACTGTTGCCCATAAAACGGGGAGCAGTCCGGGGGTTCAGCACGATTCGGGGATCGTTTATCTCCCCGACGGAAGAAAATACGTCCTGGTCGTTCTATCGAAAGATCTGCAGGAACGGAAAACCGGGATTAACGCCATTGCGCAAATTTCTAAAATTATGTTCGACTATGAAATGAACTAATAATGTTTACAGGAATTGTTGAAGAAGTAGGCAGGGTCTGTTCGGTCCGGAAGGGGGACGATGGGATCCAATTTGATATTCAAACAAGAAAAATATCCGCCGGCCTAAAAGTCGATAACAGTATTGCGGTCAACGGAACGTGCCTGACCGTCGTGCGGCGGAAACGCGGAATCCTTACTTTTGACGCTGTGAAAGAAACATTGAGCAAGACGAGTCTGGGGGGATTACATGTCGGAAGCAGCGTTAATTTGGAGCGTGCTGTCTCGCTGGACCAGCGCCTGGGCGGGCATCTCGTCCAAGGCCATGTCGACACTACTGGAACAGTCCTGAAGCGCACTGTTTTGAAAACGAGCTGGATGTTCTCGATCAGTTTTCCCAAAAAGTTTCGGAAGTACCTTATTCCAGTCGGTTCAATTTCGGTTGACGGAGTAAGTTTGACGGTTGCGAGGCTGCACGCTGATTATTTTGAAGTCGCAATCATACCGTACACGTACGAGCAAACAATTTTTCACGAGTACAAAGCAGGTTCAAAAGTGAACCTTGAGTTCGACCTGGTCGGAAAATATATTGAATCATTGTTGCACTATAATTAAATCGTTGTATTTTTTCTCCGTGACTGTGTGACGAATTTTTCTTAAGAGGAATATGAAGGATCTCTTTCGGTCAAAGATGACGAGGGTCGTGTTATGGTGTGCGGGAGGACTTTTGTTTGTCGTTCTTCTCCTCGATAACGTTATTCTTCCGTGGTATGTGAATCACGGCGGTACGCTTGTTGTTCCGGACGTCGTCGGTATGCCGGAAGCTGAAGCATTTCGCTTATTGGATTCGCTCAACCTCGAACCCCGGAAGGGCGATGTGCATCCGGATAAGGATTATCCGGAAGGATATGTTGTCGCACAAAACCCGGTTTCCCCGCAGATCGTGAAGCCCCGCCGCAGGGTTTATCTAACGATCAGCGGCGGCGAACAGCTTGCTGTTGTTCCAGAGTTGAAAGGGAGGTCGCTTCGCGATACGAAATTTGCGCTGGACCGCTCCGGATTGAAACTTGGCACCGTTCTACGCCAAATTTCTAAAGAATTTCCCGAAGGAACGATCATCTCTCAAGACGTTGTTTCCGGAGCAAAAGTAAAACACGGCTCATATATTGGAGTAACCGAAAGCACGGGGCAATCGATGGACAGCCTCGTCGTTCCAAATATCGTCGGCAAGACCTTAGTCGATGCGCAAAAAATCCTGGTCCAAAAGGGATTTAAAACAGGAAACATTACATATCAATCAAACGCCGACCTTCTTCCCAATACGGTTATCGGGCAACTTCCGCGTGCCGGGGATATCGCGAGTTTTGGGAAACCTATCGATCTTTTTGTCGCTCAAGCACCGGACAAAAAACGAACCGTACAGGAACACTGAGCATGGCATCAATAAAAAAGCCGGTATTGATCGCTCCATCGATTCTTGCTGCGAACTTTGGAGAACTCGCAAACCAGATCTCCGCGATTGAAAAAGCGGGCGCCGACCTCATTCATCTCGATGTCATGGATGGTCATTTTGTTCCGAACATCAGTTTCGGCTCGGGAATTGTCAAGACTGTTCACGGTCTTACTCGGCTTCCGCTGGACACGCATTTAATGATCGACAATCCGGATTTTTTCCTCGAAGAATTTAAAAAGGCCGGGACGACAAATTTGACCGTGCATGTTGAGGTATGCCGCCACCTGCAACAGACAATTTCGTCGATCCGGCAGCTTGGAATGAAACCTGGCGTTTGTTTAAAGCCGTCCACTCCGCTTTCAGCCCTCGAGGAAATTCTCCCCGAGCTTGATTTAGTGCTGGTGATGTCTGTGAATCCCGGCTTTGGGGGACAAAAATTCCTTCCCCAGAGTTTCGAAAGAGTTAAAGATTTAAAAAAAATTATCTCTTCGCGCGGGCTGAAAGCGATCATTGAAGTCGATGGGGGGATCGATAAGGACAATGCAGTCATGCTCGTCGAGGCGGGAGCCGATGTGCTGGTTTCCGGGACGGCCATTTTTGGATCAAACGATATAGCGGAAGCAATACACGCCCTTAGAAATAATTAGCCTGGAAAATTAGCATAATCGGCGAAAGCCGCGTCATGATCTGGCGCGGCTTTTTTTATTATAGCATTAACCGCTAACAACCTAATTAAATAAGGAATTATTTGAAATAGCATTAAAAAGTACTTGACAAAACGAAATTGTACGTTATATTGTAATGTTGTAGGGCGGATCGCAGGGGGGGACGAATCAAAATGGGTAATGCCGAAGTGACCGCGGCATCCGGGCTGCGGTCCTGACAATTGTAACTCAGGCAACGAAAAGCCGGAGAACGGACTAATTCATAAATAATGATGGAAGAATAATTACTGGAGATGCCTATGACCGATTGAAGCGAGTTATCACGATTGCATTTTCACAGTTGACACACATCGTTGAAAAAGAATGAAAAAGATCGAGGCCATCATCAGACCACATAAGCTTGAAGAAGTCCGGGAGGCATTACATGACAACGGCGTCCACGGGATGACGATTTCCGAAGTGAGGGGAGTCGGCAGGCAAAAGGGTCACGCCGAAGTATACCGCGGCTCTGAGTATAAAATTGATTTTTTGCCGAAAATCAAACTCGAAGTTGTCGTAAGCGACAAAATGCTGGATGAGGTCGTTTCACTTATCGTGAAAGCCTCCAAAACGGGGAATGTGGGAGACGGGAAAGTATTCGTCAGCCCTGTCGAAGAGGTGATTCGCATTCGGACTGAGGAGGTAGGGGAGGATGCGTTATAGCATTGGCCGTTGTGCGGTTGGGAAACATAGTCACGCACTCATTTTACTCACATCGAAAAGGGTTCACTAATGAAACTGACTTATCTTTTTTTGGCGGCGTTTGTATTGGGCACAAACGCAATGTATGCAGCAGATACTACAGCGGCGCCGGCCCCCGCGCCGATCACATGGAGCGGGTTTGTGGACGCGTATTACAGCAAGAATTTTAACAGTCCATCGACGGAGACAAACCAGCTGCGGAATTTTGACATCAATGAGAACCAATTCGCGTTAAGCCTAGCGGAGCTCGTGATCCAGAAACAAGCTTCGCCGGTCGGGTTCCGCCTGGACCTCGATTTTGGTCCGACAAACGATATCGTACAAGGCCTTGCGCCATACGGAACGACTCCGAACAACACGTTGAATTTGCTGCAGCAAGCCTATCTCACGGCAATCCTGCCTGTTGGTTCCGGGTTGACGGTCGATGTTGGTAAATTCGTCACCCATATGGGGAACGAGGTGATCGAATCGAAAGACAACTGGAACTACAGCCGTTCGTTCCTTTTTGCTTACGCGATTCCATACTACCATACGGGAATCCGGCTGACATATCCAGTGTCAACCGCATTGAGTGCGACGGTGGATGTTTTAAACGGGTGGAATTCTACGGTTGACAACAATCATTCTCAAACGCTCGGTTTGACGCTGAATTATACCGTTTCCCCGAGCACGAGCATCGTGTTCAACGGCATCGACGGTTTTGAGCAGCCGTTTCTTGCGCCGTATGGGAAGAGAGATGTTGCTGATTTTATCGTGACGCAAACGGTCAACGATAATCTATCACTTTGTCTGAATGCCGATTACGGCCAGGAGCGTTTAGGCGGGTCGGCCGGTCCCTTAGAGATGTGGAAGGGAGTCGACATCTACGGCAAGTATATTCTCAACCCCAAGTCAACGGTTGCATTGCGCGCTGAAGTGTATTCGGACCCGCATCTCTACACGCTGAGTGGCTATGCAAACCCGACGCCGTTCGACACGAAAGAGACGTTGAAAGAAGTAACGCTGACGTATGAATACCACTTGTTTGACCCGTTGATCACACGTCTTGAGGTGCGGGATGATCTTTCCAATAACCCCGGATTCTTTAATACGGCCAGTAGTGGCGGAGGTCCGTCCCTGTCGGCAACATCGCAGCCGACCCTGCTTATCGGTGTTGTTGCGACATTCTAAATTTGCATGGTGTTACGATGGCTCAATGGCAGCCATGGATCGAATTTGCTCCAAGGCTATATCAAGAACATCACAGCAGGAGAGTCTTATGGCCATGGCATAATGAAGATTTTTTCGGACAAGCATTCCTGAACGGTGTGCAGCAGTAATCGCGAGTTCTGGAAAAATCTTTTATGGAAACCATCTTACAATCGATCGGCTTCTATTCGGTGTAGTAGAAGAGCGAGTTCAATAGTAGACGAATGTGAAATCACAAATAAAAAAACAATAACTTCAGGAGGTGTGGCATGGGTGAAGAAAAAAAGACCACCATGAAGAAAACCCTGGGACTCACGGGCGTTACCGTGAACGCGATGGCTCTTATCGCTCCCGGTGCGTTTCTCTGGATTACGTTCCAAGTACAAGCTTCAAACAACGGCGGCGCGACAGACATGTGGACCGGTATTGTCGCCGCTCTCATCGTAGCGTTTCTTACCGCGATAGCGTTCTCTGAACTTGCTCGCCGATACCCTGAAGCCGGCGCTGGCGGTTCGTACTATTTCGCAGAAAAGGCATTTCTCGATCGCGACAAAGCCTCCCACCGTCGATTTGCGCGTCTTGCCAAATTCCTCACAGGATGGGCAGCTCACTTGTTTTATTGGGTTTACCCCGGCGTTATGGTGGCGATGATGGCAGTACCTCATCACCTATATTTTCGGACAATTCAATATCAACATTACAATTCCAGAACAGATTGGAATCGCCGTTGTGTTCTCAGTCTTTATCGGCTTGATTGCCGTTCGCGGAATCACCGGGTCGACAAATGTTGCGATTGCGATCAACGTGATTCAGCTGGTTTCGTTGATTGGCTTTAGCATTCTGGCGATTATGTTTCGAGTCCAAAACCCGCTCCATGCTACGCAGTGGGCTCATCCTGCTGCGATATCAGTCATCTGGCCGCACAGCCTTTCGGCCATGCTCTTCCAGTCGACAATTGCGATCTTAATCCTCGTTGGATTTGAGTCGTCGACGTCGCTGGCCGGGGAAGCGCTTAACCCCAAGAAAGATATCCCACGCGGTGTGCTCATCTCGCTCGTCATTCAGGGGCTCTTCGCATACTTGCTCGAATATTTCGCGGCAAATTATGCCGTGTGCGAAAAACTTACGTTTACAAACCCTGACGGAAGTATCGTCACGGGCATGGATGCCGCAGCTGCTTCCGGCGCTCCCATCGGTGACATGGTCCGCCTCATCGGCGACGCAATGCTAGGTGGAAATGGTTTTATCTTAATGATCATTATCGCGATCACTGTCGCACTGGCCGTTGTGGGGACAACGCTGGCAGCAATCAACACGGCCGTCAGAGTCAGCTTTGCAATGGCACAAGATAAAGAAATGCCGGAAATGCTCGGTGCCTTGCATGAGAGACATGCAAGTCCCCACGTGGGCGTATGGGTTCTTGTCGTGGTCTCCGCCATCCTCGGTAGCATCGGCGTTCTGAATGTCACGGCGCTTACCGGTATTACCCTGGCATCAAATATCGGGACCTTTGCACTCTATGCACTCATCTGCGGCCTCACGTTTGTTACGTTCGTAGGCCGAGAAGAATTTCACAGCGTAAAGCATGCAGTGATCCCGTTTCTGGGTTTAATCGGGAACATCGGGTTGCTTGTGGGCGTTGTATTCATTGGACTCACGACGCCCGGGGTTTCTGAAGATGCGACAAAAATGGCGCTCTATATTACCGGCGGATGGGGGCTTGTCAGCGTAATCTATCTTGTGTGGAACAGCAAGAAAATTGGCAAAGCAATAATACCGGCAACCTCTGCGTCGTGAGAAATGTAGAGGCAAACAGTTCTTTTACTGTCTTGAAGTAGTTTGGAGGGAGGAAAATACCAAATTGTTTTCCTCCCTCCTTATTTGTACACGGAGTAGAGATGTCGGAATTTGATGTTGCAGAAATTAAAGCCTACAGCTATAGCCACGTAGGAAAAGTACGCGATGATAATCAGGATGCAGTGCGTCTTTGCAACGCGATCGATGAACTTACCTTCACTGACGGACATCTGTACGGTATCGCGGACGGAATGGGAGGATACGCTCACGGAGGGGTTGCAAGCTCATTAGCTCTTGAAACTTTTTTCCAAACATTTTATGCGGCAAACGGCGTTTCTCCATTTCAGAAACTCCGTGTGGGAATACAGAATGCAAATCTAAGCGTTTTCCAAACTTCTCAACGCCTTGGCGCAGGCCGGATGGGAACAACGTTGACAGCCGTCAATATCGTAGGGCATAAATTATATATTGCTCATGTCGGAGACAGCCGTGCATATTTGATTCGCGACCGCAAGTCGAAATGTCTGACCAGCGACCACACCCGGGTTGGGGAACTTGTGCGAATGAAGGTGCTTTCTCCTGAGAAAGTGCGGACCCATAGCCAACGTTCGATGTTGGATAAATGCCTGGGGATGGAGCTCTTTGTGCAGCCGGATATTTTTCAGGTTCCGGTTAAATCAGGTGATATTATTGTACTCTGTTCAGATGGTGTGTGGGCAACGATTCAGGACGATGAATTTGCGCAGTTAATTATAGACTCGAAAGATCCCGAAAATCTTTGCAAGCAAATTGTAGAATTGGCCATGGAGCGCGAGAGCGACGATAATCTTTCAATTATTATTCTCTATCTTGACCGCCTTGTGCCATCAAAGACCGAAGAAAAGCCGAATTCGTTTTGGTTGTTGCCGAATGCCATTCGCCGTTTGTTTAAATAAGTTGGTAATTGTAGGATTGGGTTTGTAGGATGAGCTATGCCGCAATTTCTCAGTAGCAGCAGCCATCACATCCCAGTTACGTGAGGCCGCTATTGCTTGCGGAGAGAGTGGCGTTACAGTTTGACGGGTCATTGCGAGCGAAGCGAAGCAATCTCCAACGTAAATAGAGATTGCTTCGGCAAAGAACGCCTCGCAATGACTTCTTCTTAAAAAAGAAGGCAACCTGTAACAGTACCGGGAGAGCATTGCTTTTCAGGGGAATCTTTAGTACACTCTCTTGCTTGCAAGTAATTTTGAAGAAAATCAATATAAAACAGCTATTGGCAGATTCAAGGATTCTACGAGGGTAGTTCACCGGGTCAGTTTCCCTCAGGACCTAAACTTGCGAGAGCTATTATGTCAAAAACATCAATGCTTCAAATTGGCGACCAGTTTGATCACTTTCAAATTCAAGGACACATCGCTCAAGGCGGAATGAGTGATATCTACCGTGCGTATGATTTGCTGACGAGTAAGGAAGTGGTGCTCAAGATTCCGGATAAAATGTCGATTGGCGATCCGGCACAATACGAAAGATTCCAGAGAGAGTTGGAGGTCATGCGGACGTTGCAGCATCCCGCAATTCTTAAAGGATTAGGATCTGGTCGTTTTAACAGCACTCCATATTTAGTCACAGAATTGATTGATGGGGAGTCGATGAGGGCTCTGATTGAAAGAGCCGCGCCGATGGGTTCAAACGAGTCAATTGCATTGATCCGAAAGATTGCGGATGGTCTGGCACATTGCCATGATAATCAAATTATCCATCGCGACCTTAAACCAGAAAATATCCTTATTACGGCAGGGGGACAGCCTGTCGTTTTGGATTTCGGCCTTGCGTTGACAAAAAAGTCTTTTCGAGTGACGTACGCTAATTTGAGCAGCACTGCTGGGACGCCGGATTACATGGCCCCCGAACAAATTGAAGGCCAGCGGGGCGATGTTCGCACTGATATCTACGCCGTCGGAACAATGTTGTTCGAACTCTTAACAGGAAGGACACCGTTCAGCGGCGATAGTAATCTCGCTGTTATGGCTCAGCATCTCAGCGGCACGATACCCCGGTTAGACAAAATACAGCCGAATGTTTCGTCCCAATTAGCAGCTGTTGTTGCTCGGTGCCTGCAACGTGAACCGAAAGACCGTTACATCGATATGCACGCGCTCGTTTATGATCTGGATCATTTAGACCAGGTAGATGTTTCAATACTTGAGCGAGTATCAGATGTTTCAAAGGCGAAAGTTTTTTTTCGTTCGCCGGTCGTCAAAGCAGTGGGTTCAACATTGGCTTTGCTTGCAGTCATAATTCTCTTGGCTATTCTCCTTAAATCCTTACGCTAATGCCTCCGACCTCAATGGATTTTTCACTCGACGGTGTACTGGCACTCGCCCAGGAACGCGAGGTTAAATTTGTCGACCTCCAGTTTACTGATGTCGCTGGTTCGGTGAAAAATATTACTGTGCCGGTGACTGAACTTGCTTCGGCGCTTAACCACGGCATTTGGTTTGATGGCTCTTCGATAGAAGGCTTCGCGCGCATCGCGGAAAGCGATATGTACCTAATTCCGGACCCATCCACATTTGCCGTCTTGCCGTGGCTCAGCGGAAACGAAATTACTGCCCGGCTCATTTGTAATGTGCACACTCCGGATGGCAATCAATTTCTCGGAGACCCTAGAGCGGTACTTTCGCGCGTGCTGGATGAAGCAAATAAAATGGGCTTTGTCTATAACACCGGTCCCGAGTTAGAATTTTTTCTTTTGAAGCCTAACCCCGATGGCAGCGTGAATCCGCCGCATCCTCAGGACAGTGCAAGCTACTTCGACCAACCGACGGATATGGTGGCGACGGGATTATGGCGCCAAATGGCGGGCGTGCTTTCTGCTTTTGGGATCGAAACCGAGGCGATGCATCATGAAGTATCGACGGGGCAGCATGAAATTGATTTCCGCTATTCACATGCTTTGAAAACCGCAGACAACGCAGTTTCATTTCGTGCAATTCTCAAAATTCTTGCCCAGCAAAAAGGCCTCTACGCCACATTCATGCCTAAGCCGATTAGAGGGATCAACGGCAGCGGCATGCACGTCCATCAAAGTCTGGGATTTAAAGCGAACGGCTCAAACGCTTTTTCCGATACCGGCGATTCACATGGACTTTCAAAGATTGCAAAACATTTTATCGCCGGCCAGCTTGCGCATGCTCGGGGCATGTGCGTGGTCCTAGCTCCGCTGGTGAATTCCTACAAGCGGTTGGTTCGCGGCTTCGAGGCTCCCGTAAATATTTGCTGGGGACGCATCAATCGTTCCGCTCTTATCAGAATTCCCCGCGCGCATACGCCGAGTTCGACGCGGATTGAGTTGCGATGTCCTGATCCAAGCTGTAACCCGTACTTAGCGTTTGCTGTCATGCTTGCTGCGGGCCTCGACGGGATCCGGCGTGAATTGCCGATACCCGAAGCAACCGAAGAAAACGTTTACCTGGCCCCAGCATCCCAAAGCGGTACGCCATTCAGCGTACTCCCGAGTTCGTTGGATGAAGCCGTTTCCGAATTAGAAGAAGACACTGTTATCCGCGAAGCGCTCGGTGCTCATGTGTATGAGCGTTTCATCAGTGCCAAGCGATTGGAATGGGAAGATTATCGCATCGAAGTGACCCCATGGGAACTGGATAAATACCTTTCGATCTACTAAGGAAGATTTTTCACCGCAAGAGTTTTCGCCTTTTTCATCTTCATTCCCCAAGGATTGTTAACTGATTAATTCGACGACGCATATACACATCTTAGGAAGAAGGAGTTTTTTTCCGTTTCAATCGCTTCGCTTCTTTCTCTCCTCGAATTTCTTTCTCTTTACCCTTTATGGTATACAAATTCTCGTTCAATATTTGGATAAACCTTGGCTCGCGGGAATGGTGCGTTAAATATAAAATGACAAAAGTTGTTTTATAGCTAAATTGACGACTGGGTCGTTGTAATTTCTGTCCGCGGAAGAAACAGGGGTGCCTCTCGATGCGATTGTGTTCAGACAGCACTTACGGTGATGGCTGAAAGGGTGTCGTGCTGTGACCGTGCTTTCCTACGGCGGCGGCTTGAGTCCATAGAATAACGTAAGAAGAGCGTGGCTTCATCCACACAACGAAACCCGCAGGTATCGATGTTTGATATCTGCGGGTTTCGTTGTTATCCAGTTCAACCGCATTATTTTCAAAAAAGAACTTGACAATTTCCCATATTCGCTTTATATTAATAAAGCATTTTTCAAATTTAATTAATATAAATAAGGTTGTACGTAAATTATCATGATATAGTTTTTGTCGGCATCTGTGCCGGGCTGTTGGGTGCTTCGCCTTGCAATAGCTCATTCCACGACGACAGAAAACAAAAACTCGAGAGGAGAAGGGTGACAATGTGATGGAGACTCTGATGTTCATTCTGCCTGGCGGAGGGTTTATCCTTGGAATTGCTATAGGTTGCGGGTTTGGACTGCTCCAGGATTCGAGATTTGCACTGCACAAAAGCCTTGGCAAGATCGATAAGCTGGCAAGTAGCTGGGCCGGTATGCCTGGCTCGTCGGCACGAAGTATTTTTCTCTTGGTGATGCTCACGTTATTCCAGGCTACGTTTACGCTTATTTTTGGGAACAACGGCATCCAATGGATCGTGTCAGCGGGAGTGGTTTTGGGATATGCCGGGACACTGGTGCAACAAATTCGGCAAAGCACATTTTACGGGCCTTAGTTAAAGGCCGATGTTTTTTTTAATCAATGCGGGTGGAACAAAAATGCCTTGACAAAAAGGCCATCATTCCTTATATTCGTTAAGTATTTTTAGAAAAAAGTTAAATAATTAAACAAAAACGTTTCCTCAACGAATATAGAGAATTTTTCCAATGATTTTAGACGACATCGATGTTACGATTCTTGAGATACTCCAAAAAAAGGGGAGGACAAGGCGAAATGAACTGGCGGAACTTGTCGGGCTTTCGCTGCCTGCTGCCAGCGAGCGGCTGCGAAAACTTGAAGAAGCGGGGATCATTACCGGCTATCATGCAAAGCTCGACTATAAGTTGTTAGGAAAAGACATCACCGCATTTGTCCTGGTGACGATGGATTCCTCGAAGCATTTTGCGGCGTTCGTAGACCATGTTAACGCGACCGATGATATTTTGGAGTGCCACGGAATAACCGGTGAGGGCACCCACTTGCTGAAAGTGAGGGCTGAGAACACAGAGAGCTTAGAAAAACTTTTAGGAAAAGTCCAATCATGGCTTGGCGTGACAAAGACCGCAACGAGCATGGTGCTTTCCACTTCTAAGGAAACAACAAGTATTAAAGTCCACAAGACAAAATCGAACTAATCACTTTATTTCAGTCCAATAATAATCAAGAGGAATGCTATGGCCAAAAAAGAAGGTAACACTGCTGTTGACAGTGTTTTTAAAATCATCAAGGATAACGGCGTGAAGATGGTCGACTTGAAGTTTGTCGATTTTCCCGGCCAGTGGCAGCACTTTACTGTCCCGGTAACTGAAGTCTCTGAAGAAGTCTTTGAAAGCGGATTAGGTTTTGACGGATCGAGTATTCGCGGGTGGAAACAGATTCACGAAAGCGATATGCTTATTGTTCCGGACCCCGCGACGGTGATTATGGATCCCTTTTGTGAGATTCCGACATTGAGCTTGGTATGCAATGTGTTCGACCCGCTGACAAAACAGAAATATGACCGCGACCCGCGCAATATTGCGCAGAAAGCAGAGGCATATCTTAAACAGACTGGAATTGCCGATACTGCATACTTTGGTCCTGAAGCCGAGTTTTTTATCTTTGACGACATACGCTATGACTCAAATGAATTTTCGAGCTATTACTTCCTCGATTCGGTTGAAGGAAAATGGAATTCCGGCCGCGCAGAAAATCCGAACCTTGGCTATAAAATACGTTACAAAGAAGGATACTTCCCGGTTCCTCCTGCGGATTCTATTATGAACCTGAGAAACGAGATGACGCAGAACCTCATCGCTGCCGGTCTCCACGTTGAAGCGCAGCATCACGAAGTTGCATCCGCCGGCCAGTCCGAGATCGATTTGCGGTACGCACCGCTGGTCAATGCCGCAGACGGACTGCTCCTGTTCAAATATATTATTAAGAATACGGCCCATAAACATAACAAGACCGTGACATATATGCCGAAGCCGATTTTCGGCGACAACGGTTCCGGTATGCACGTTCATCAGAGTTTGTGGAAAGCCGGAAAACCGCTGTTCTTCGGAAACGGATATGCAAACCTTAGCGATATGGCGATTCACTATATCGCCGGCTTGTTGAAGCATGCGCCTGCGCTTTGTGCTTTGACGAATCCGACAACAAACTCGTATAAGCGGCTTGTTCCCGGCTTTGAAGCGCCGGTGAACCTCGCATACTCTCAGCGCAACAGAAGCGCGTCCGTTCGCATCCCCGCCTATTCACAAAGCCCGAAGGCAAAGCGCGTCGAATACCGGACGCCGGATGGATCGTGCAACCCATACCTCGCTTTTTCTGCTTTGATGATGGCCGGATTGGACGGAATTTTGAACAAACTCGATCCGGGCGATCCTCTCGACAAAGATATTTATGATCTGAGCCCCGAGGAATTGAAAAATATACCATCAGCTCCGGGATCCCTTGAAGACGCACTGAACGCTCTCGAGCGCGACCACGACTTTCTGCTGAAGGGCGATGTATTCACGGAAGACGTTATCGATGCTTGGATTGACTACAAGATGACGAAAGAAGTAAAGCCAATGGCGCTTCGTCCGCATCCGTACGAGTTCCATCTTTACTATGACGTTTAATCGTTGATTATTTGTAGTTTGAAGAAACCCTGCTGCCGGTGTTTGGTGGCAGGGTTTTTATTTTTCCGGATTGCATTTCGGATACATTTTTTCTATTTTCATGCAGCATGGAATGTTAAACTTTTTTCGAGTTGTATGAGTTTTTCCCGCCTCTCCTATTCGATAGACCGCCGGATTTGCACTATTTCTCTTTCCCGTCCTGAAAAACGAAACGCCCTTGATGACCTCCTTGTTGCCGAATTGGTTCGGGCATTCCTCGATGCCTCGAAAGACAGTGAAGTAAAAGTTGTTGTCCTGACGGGCGAAGGAAAAGCATTTTGTGCCGGCGCTGATTTGGCTTATCTTCAGAAGCTGGCATCATACGATTTCAATCAAAACCTCGAAGATTCAAAAAATCTCATGCGGCTGTTTCATCTTATCTACACAATGCGCAAGCCCGTGATTGCCAAAGTAAACGGCACCGCTATCGCCGGCGGATGCGGATTAGCCACCGTGTGCGATCTTGTTATTGCCTCGGAAGACTCCACGTTCGGATACCCTGAAGTGTCAATCGGCTTAATTCCGGCAATTGTAATGACTTTTTTGGTTCGAAGGATTGGAGAGGGAAGAGCGCGCGAACTTGCATTGACCGGAAAGATGCTCAATGCCAAAGAAGCGCACGTGCTTGGCATTGTGAATGAAATTGTTTCTCCTTCCGCGCTCGATGCACGTGTGCGCGAAATTGCTGAATCGTTATGCGTTAACGGAAGCGCCTCTTCGATGGGATTGATCAAAGAAATGTTCTCAAAAATGGGCGGGTTAAATTTTTCAGACTTGCTCGATTATGCCGCGAATATGAATGCGGCGATGAGAATGTCGGACGACGGCAAAAAAGGAATCGCCTCATTCGTGAAGAAAGAAAAACTTAAATGGTGAATGCTATGGAGAATTCTCAGGCTCTGGCTTCTGTGATTCGGAGCGTTCCTGATTTTCCCAAAAAAGGAATTGTCTTTCGCGACATTACGACGCTCTTGAAGGATAAAGAGGCATACCGACAATATATCGATATTGTGTACGAGCGCTACAAAGGACAACATATCGACAAGGTTGTCGGCATCGAATCACGCGGGTTCATCGCCGGAGGCGCATTGGCATACCGCCTCGGTGCTGGCTTTGTACCGGTCCGAAAACCGGGGAAACTGCCCGCAGAAAAAATCCGGCAGGAATATCAGCTTGAATATGGCTCCGATGCTGTTGAAATTCATCGCGATGCGATCTCGAAGGGCGAGCGAATTCTTCTTCACGATGATTTGCTGGCCACCGGCGGGACTATTGAAGCGGCATGCAAATTGGTCGAACAACTTGGAGGACGTATTGTCGGCCTGAGTTTCCTTATTGAGTTGCCATTTCTACAGCCAAGGAAACGACTTTCTCAATATGATATTTTTAGCCTCGTCTCTTATGAGAGCGAGTAAGAGAATGACCCAGCAAGAAAAACTCTTTCGATGGAAAGAAAACAAGTATATACCTTTTCCCTTCGTGGTCATTGTGTCCTTAGTGGAGAATTCAGTCAATGAAAACAATCATCGAACCTTTTAAGATTAAGTCGGTAGAGCCGATACACTTCACGACACTTGAGGAGCGTACTGAGATTCTTCGTGAAGCCGGTTACAATCCGTTTTTTATTCATGCGGAAGATGTTTTGATAGACTTGCTCACCGACAGTGGGACGTCGGCGATGAGCGCCAAACAGTGGGCCGGCATCATGGACGGCGACGAATCGTACGCCGGCGCACGCAGTTTTTTCCGGTTTGAAAAAGTTGTGAAAGAACTCACCGGGTTCAAATATATTATTCCGACTCACCAGGGCCGAGCGGCGGAAAAAATCTTGTTTTCCATTCTGGGAGGGAAGGGAAAGTTCATTCCGAATAATTCTCACTTCGATACGACTCGCGCAAACGTTGAGTTCTCCGGTGCGACGGCTGTTGACCTGCCGACGGCAGAAGGAGTTCGGCCCGAAGTCATCGCCGATTTTAAAGGGAACATGAATATCCCTGCACTTGAAGATTTCATCCGCGAAAAGGGAGCTGAGAATATTCCGGTCTGCATGATCACCATAACAAATAATTCCGGCGGCGGGCAGCCTGTGTCGATGCAGAATATTAAGGAGACGAAGAATGTTGTAAAGAAATACGGCATCCCTTTATTTCTCGACGCCTGCCGGTTTGCCGAGAATGCATTTTTCATCAAGAAGAGGGAAAAAGGGTATGCGGACAAAACGGCGAAACAAATTGCGCAGGAGATGTTTTCGTACGCCGATGGCTGCACCATGAGCGCAAAAAAAGATGCCATCGTGAACATGGGGGGATTTTTGGCGATGAATGACGAACAGATGGCGAGCAACGCGCGCAATCTCTTGATCGTGACGGAAGGATTTCCAACCTACGGCGGACTTGCGGGGAGGGACCTCGAGGCGATCGCTCAAGGGCTCGACGAAGTTCTTGATGAGCACTATTTAACGTACAGGCTCCGCTCTGTCGAATACTTGGGTAATAAACTGACTGAGGCGGGCGTGCCGATTCTGCAGCCGCCGGGTGGGCACGCGATCTATATTGATGCGAAAAGATTTCTTCCCAATATTCCGCCGCATCAATATCCAGGCCAAGCGATTGTCTCTGCGTTGTATACCGTGGGAGGGATTCGCTCCGTCGAGATCGGGAGCGTCATGTTTGGGAAGTATGATTCCGCTGGAAAACATATTGCTCCGCCGATGGAATTGGTCCGTCTCGCGATTCCACGAAGGGTGTATACGCAAAGCCACATCGACTACGTCATCGAATGCGTCGTGGAAGTGTTCAACAACCGAAGAAAACTTTCCGGATACAAGATCGTCTACGAAGCACCGCAGCTTCGTCATTTCACCGCGCGATTCCAGCCGCTGCCGTAATCTTGAATAATGGTCCATGTGATAAGTGCTGCCGCGATTTTTCCAGGTTAACGAAAGTCATGGCATGACTCGGGTGCAGCAAAAATGCAACAGTATCTAAAGTCGTTGCAAACAAGCGCAAATTTTCGTATTTTATATCGCCAGAAAAAACGTAATGGGAATAGTTGAGATTCTGTGCTAAGGTTTGAGCCGATGATATCTTGTTCTGTGTGTGCGCATCCAAACGACGACCTTGACACGGTTTGCGTTCATTGCGGAAGCTTTATTCAAGATCGCATTCCAAACCTCGATTTTTTTTCGACGGTGTGGCAGCTTGTTGAATCTCCGAAGGACGCGTTCCACAAGATCATCGTGGCTGAGCACAAGAATTACGTTCTTTTTCTTATGATGTTTTTAGGGATTGCGGCGTCGTTCGTTTTGTTGTGGGCGCGACATGCGGGGAATGAATTTGACAATTTGATTTACTTGCTCTTCCTCGGTTGTGTTATCGGTGTAGGCATTGCTTTGCCGGTCGGTTTTATGATGACGGCGGCGGTGCATTTCCTGCTGAAACTTTTCGGCGGCAAAGGGGTGATGAAAAATACCTACGCCGTGTTCGGCTGGTCCCTGACCCCTATCATGTTGTCGGTGTCGATCGTGTTGCCGATTGAGCTTGCTTCGATCGGATTGCGGCTTTTTTCCACGAGCCCGTCGCCGATGGACATAAAACCGGTGGTGTACTCGGTTCTTCTGTTTTTGGACGTGTTCTCATTGGCGTGGTCGATGTATTTGGCAAAGACCGGATTGAGCATCGCGCATAAGATTTCTATGTGGAAGACGCTTGAGGCGGTCGTTATGGTCTGCCTGGTCTTTTCAATTGCTCTCTATAAATTGTTCGCATCGCTGGTCATTTGATGAAGAGAATGTTGAATGGATCGAACCCGGTTCGAGGACATTGCCGAAGAAGCGTTCAACCACCTGCCGGCGTTGTTCAAAAAGAAGATCGAAAATGTCGAAATTGTCGTTGAAGATGTGCCGTTGTCGCCCGCTCAGCACTCATTATTACTTGGATTGTATCATGGCGTGCCGTTGACAAGACGGGGGACGTGGTATGGCATGTCGCCGGTCCTGCCGGATAGGATTTCGCTGTATCAAAAAAACATCGAGAGCGTGTGTTCGTCGGATGAGCAAATCAGAGAAAAAATTTACGAGGTGCTGTGCCATGAAATCGGGCATTACTTCGGAATGGATGAATCACAAATACGGAAAGCGATGAAGGCTTGGTGACGGAGAGCTAATAAACAATCACTCAGGAACAAAGTATTGAAAGGGATGGTAGATGGCTAAAGTGATATTAACGATGCAATACGAAATTGATGAAAAGAAACGTGACGGATTTTTAGCAACGGTGCAAGAGTTGAAATCTCATTATGCATCGAACCCCCACATTTCCTATTTGGTCGGAGAACAAAAGGGGAAAAAGAACGCCTTTGCTGAAATGTATATTGCGGATTCGGAAGAGGCGTACGCACAATTCAAAGAAAATGAAGACCAGACTGCGGATGCGATCAGTGAAAAGCTTTCGCTGTACATGAAGAACGGAAAAGCAAAGTACACAACGTATCTGGAAACCGCCTGATGGCTCCTGTAAAGATTTTTTTCAACCCGTGCAGATTGTGAAACAACGAATGGTCATTCGCGACCCGATAGCGATTTTTTTGAAAGAACATGATACGGCTCTTGTGCAGCTGCGGATCTTAAAAAAGTCTGCGGCTGAAATCAGGAAGAACGGCTATTCGGAAAAAATATTCAAACAGCTATTGAAGGCAACTGAATTTGTCGATGAAGAGGTGCGGGTTCACAACGGCAAAGAAGAGTCAGCCCTCTTCCCGGTCGTCGAACGGTACGTTGACGGGCCGACAAATGTTCTTCGCGAAGAGCATCAGCGGATGGCAAAGATTTACAAGAAGCTTCATTACAGTATCGATTCCTTGAAAGAAAATCATGAAGACAATGTCGCCCGGCAGGAACTCGCAGAAGCGGCGGAAGGAATCGTTCAGCTCATGGTCAATCATATCCACAAAGAGAACGAAATTCTCTTCCCGCTGGTGAAAAGGTTTTTTACAAAAGAAGAGCTCCGGAAGGTTGCCAAGCGGATGTTGTAAAGAAGTCTTACTGCCTTGACGCAAAGGCTCGGCATCATTTTCATGCCATTAATTTCGTTTTTCCAACTTCACTTTCTTCAATATTTTTTCACTCCCCCGCTGTACGATCACTTCAACTTCATCCCCCGGTTTGTACTCCTGTAATGCGTAGGTATAATCGTAAACATTTTTGATGTCAAATTTTCCAAATTTGACGATGACGTCGCCGCCCATAAGGCCTCCCTTTGCCGCAGGGCTGTTGTCCCTTACCGCAGTGATTTTCATCCCGGCAGTCGTTTCAGAATAATCCGGCACAGTTCCAACGTAGACGCGGAAACCGCGGGACTCGTTCCCCGAGGACGACATTGTTGCGGTCTTGAGATAATCAGGGCGCGTTGCATGGTCGTCAATGTCGACGGCAACTTGGCGGATGTAATTGATGACAAGAGTTTCGCCGCTGTAATTTATTTTATCCGCATGGTCTGAAGGCTTGTGATAATCTTCGTGAATTCCCGTAAAGAAAAAAAGGACCGGAATGTTTGCTCCATAAAACGAAGAATGGTCGCTCGGGCCGAATCCATCTTTCACAAATTTCAGAACGAATGTTGAATCGGAATTGTACTGCGTCAGCACCGAATCCCATCGTGATGAGGTGCCCGTGCCCTGAACCGTCAGCGTTCTATCTTTTAACCTTCCTACCATATCGAGGTTGATCATTGTAATGGTATTGTTCAACGGCACGAGAGGATGTTTAACATAGTATTGCGAGCCAAACAGCCCTTCCTCTTCACCGGAGAATGAAATAAAGATGACGTTGCGCCGTAACAAATTCCTCTGAGCGTAGAGCATACGTGCAAGCTCGATGATGCCGCCCGTTCCCGATGCATTATCGTCAGCGCCGTTGTGGATTTCATGCTTATCCGGAGCGAGAGATCCTGACCCCTCGCCGCCCCAGCCAAGGTGATCGTAATGAGCCCCGATCACCAGATATTCTGCGTTTGCAGTATCGGCGACTCGCAATAATCCGACGACGTTCGCTGTCGTGTCTTTGATTTCAAAAATATCCGATGAAAGTGAGAGAACAAGGTCTGGAACATCGACCGAAAATGGTTTTTTCGTCGAATTTATTTTTGATTGAAGTGCATCAACAGAAGTGCCCGCATGATGGAGCCAGTCGTCGGCGACAGTGCGGGAGACACTGAAGACCGGAATTCCGCTGCTGCTGAAAGAGTTGTCGTATTTCAGCGGGATGAGTTCGTCGGTCGAATCGTCAGCGGAGCCGGTGACGACTAAAAGTGCCTTCGCTCCTTTTTCCCGTGCCGTCAGAGTTTTATACCTGAGAGGGAGGAACTTGCCGTAATCGGAATGCGGGTTGTCGCCGGTCGGTGAATAGCGCATGATGAGGACGATCTTATCTTTGACGTCAACGTTCGCATAATCATCTGTACTGCGGATCGGACGAACTGATTCCATAACCGGCAAAAACGACCGGGCCGCTGACATCGCCGTTGGCTGAAAAGGCGAGCGGGCGGTAGTCTTTGTCGATGTGATATGTTTTTTTATTTCCCCCCTCAACAGAATTCAAAGAATGTTTTTCTCCAAGCTTCACGCCGGCGATGAAAGTAAAATTTTGAAAGTATGAACCGTTGTCGCCGAACGGGGTGAGCCCGCACGAAGAAAACTGTTTGGCAATATAGAGTGCGGCGAGTTCTGCTCCTTTGCTTCCGGCTTTCCTTCCTTCCAATGCATCCGACGCCAGGTAGCCAATGTGCTGTTTAAGGTACACGGAGGTGGAATCGTCGAGTGCAAGTGCATAACGTGTGATGATGAAGAGAAGGGAGTAGAGGAGGATCTTCTTCATGCCGTCAGTCTTTCGTAAAATGTTGGGCGTCGATTGTTTGACCGGTCACATGCTTTGAATCATCCGATGCAAGATAGACGAAGGCATCGAGAATTTCTTCGGGCTTTTTCAGCGTCCGCTGGTCTTCATCGGGAAATGCCTGATGTCTCATTTCTGTTGCGACGGATCCCGGGTTGACGGCGTTGACTCGAATATTTCGTGAACGCAGTTCTTCAGCCAATGCACGCGTGAACCCTTCTGCTGCAAATTTAGAAACACCGTACGCACCCCAGTTCGCCTTTGCAATTTTACCGACGGAAGAGGAGACGTTGATGATAGAGCCGCCTTGCTCACGGAAGAGCGGCAGGGCATGCTTCGTCATAAAGAAAAGTCCGTTGAGGTTTACGGACAGAACTTTGTCCCATTCTTGCGACGGATAGTGAGCGAGAGGGACACGCGGGCCGAGAAGGCCGGCGTTATTTACCAGCACATCGATCGCCCCGAAATTATCCCTGCACAAAGAGAGGAATTCTTCTGCTTGCCGTTCATCGGAAATGTCTGTTTGCTCAAAAAAAGATTTTCCTCCTGCCGACATAATTTCGAGACTTACTCCCCGCAGCAATTCAACATGACGTGCGCACATGCATACAACGGCGCCTTCGCCGGCAAACCGTTTCGCGATTGCCCGGCCGATACCACGCGAAGCGCCGCTGATGACTGTAACTTTGTTTACCAGTTTCACTTTATGCTATTTCCAATCGGCGATAAAGATATTTATTTCTCTGTGCTGAGAGGCATTGCGGCCCGAGGCAAAGACAAGTTTGGTGCCGTCCGGGCTGAACATCGGAAACCCGTCGAATGCATCGGAATATGTTACTTGCTCAAGGTTTTTTCCGTTCATATCGATTAAGTAGAGGTCAAAATTCCACCCTTTTTGATCGTTAACATTCGAAGAAAAAATTATCCGTTTTCCGTCGGGAGTAAAAAATGGGGCGAAGTTTGCAGCGCCGTTGTTCGTTATCTGACGCTTATTCGACCCGTCGGCATTCATCACCAAGATTTCCATGTTCGTCGGTTTTACCAATTGCCGGGCTAGCAAATCCTCCCCCTCTTTTTGGTCTTCGGGGGTTGTAGGGTGATGAGCGCGATACACGATTTGCTTTCCATCCGGGGAGAAGAACGCCCCTCCGTCATAGCCTTTGTCAAAGGTCAGCCGCTTTTGATTCGAGCCATCGGCGTTCATCGTGTAGATTTCAAGGTCGCCGTCCCGCGCCGAAGTAAACACGATTGTCTTGCCGTCAGGGGAGATGGTGCCTTCGGCGTCGTAACCGTCTGTGGTCGTCAGTCGTCGGAGGTCGGAGCCGTCGACATTTGCAGAAAATATATCATAGGTTTTAAACACTGCCCAGACATAACCATGAGAACGGTCGGGGTCGGGAAGGCAATCGCCGCTGCCTAAATGTGTCGAGGCATAAATAATTCTTTTGCCGTCGGGGAAAAAATAGGCGCACGTCGTTCTGCCGGTTCCCGTGCTCACCAGCGTGTCGCCGGTTCCGTCGATGTTCATCGTGAAAATTCTGTCGCACGGATAGCCTCCTTTGGCCGATTGGTAAATAAGTTTTTTTCCGTCCGCTGAGAAGTACGCCTCAGCATTCAAGCCGCCGAACGTAATCTGCTTGATGTTTGCAAGATGCGTTTCCTTCTCCAATTGTGCAAAAGAAATCAAAGGAAGGAACCAAAACAATAGGAGATAGCGTTTCATAAGATAGCCTCTCAGAGCGACTGATACAAAATGGATTCTTTAGAGTGGAACAAAGTTCCGATGAAGAGTCAACGAAATTCATTCAATGATACGGGTTGTTGTTGACATATTCAACAGTTAGGTGAACTCACGTATGTCTTCGGCGAGAAAAATCTTCTAACTTGTTCTCAAATACTTTTTTCTTATTGACAAACGAAACATATTTTGTTATATTTTTTTGAGAGTTCGGTGCGTCAAACGCTCGAACACACTACACCTTGAAGAGTTGCCGTTTTTCAAGGTTCTCAACAGAATCTCACTCCGTAAGCATTCTAGCTATCGTCGCGCTATGCCTGAATCTGTTACAGCATCGCAGCAGCCGGTTTCTGTTGCGGCGCCAAAGAAGAAGAAAAAATCACCTCTTATTGCAATTATTCATCCCGAAGGATGTACGGGATGCGAAGTCTGCATTGAATTTTGTCCAGTCGATTGCCTCTATAAAGTTCCCGGTCCGGAAAATCCGAGCGAAAACTTCCACGCAAACGTCAACGGTATCGTCATTGTTGATGAGGAAGTTTGTATTGGATGCAAGCTCTGTGCAAAATACTGTCCGTGGGAGGTTATCGATATGGTGAAGCGTGAAGAAGAAACTGCTGTTTCCGCCGCAGCGTAGAGGAGCCTGCTTCTCCATTTTCCGCGTTTGATTTTATGCACTACTACTTTGTCAGAAGGATATACTGATGGCAGATGAATTAACACCTCCGTTACCGGAATCATCAAAACCTCCGCAGCCGGCTGCGGCTCCGACGGCTCAAATTACTGCAACGCCGATTCCCAAAAAACCAAAGCAAGATCGCGCTCCGGAAAATGACCCGGGTGTGTGGAGAATGGGGCGCAAAAGCTTTCTTTCTTACGCCGGATGGCTTTCGTTCCTCGGTTTCCTCGGGATTTCGGCAGTCGGATCATTGCGGTATATGTTTCCCCGCGTCCTCTTCGAACCTCCGACCAAATTTAAAGCCGGTCTTCCCGGCGATTATATGATAGGTGAAGTAAACGAAAAGTATAAAGACTCCCAACGAATTTGGATTGTCAGAGAGAAGGAAGGGTTCTACGCGCTGATCGCTATTTGCACTCACCTGGGATGTACGCCGAACTGGCTCGAGGATGCAAATAAATTCAAGTGTCCGTGTCACGGGAGCGGCTATTACAAAAGCGGAATTAACTTTGAAGGTCCGACGCCGCGGCCGTTAGAACGTGCGCAGATTACTTTGAACGACGACGGCGAAATTGTCATCGATAAGAGCATCAAGTTTCGCTATGAACTCGGTCAATGGGGACTTCCCGGATCGTACCTCAAATACACCGGTTGATACTTTTGAAAGGACTGCTTCATGATTAGCCCGATGGAAAAATTTCGCAAGACCGAAGTTTACAAATCCATCTTTCGACACAAGTACGACGATACTCCCCGCAATCGAGCATTGCAGATTGTCGATAACGTTTTTCTTCATCTCCATCCGGTCCGCATCGCGCGCCACGCGACGAATATCGGCTACACATGGGGGATGGGGGGAATCACGTTTCTCTTGTTCCTCGTGCTAACTCTGACCGGCGTGATCCTGATGTTCTATTATAGACCGACGGCACAGTACGCGTATGAAGATATGAAGTATCTTATGAACGACGTTCCGTTCGGGCCGCTCATACGAAACATGCATCGTTGGGCCGCCCACGCGATGGTCATTACCGTGATGCTCCATATGTTTCGTGTCTTCCTGACCGGTTCCTACAAACCGCCGAGGCAATTTAATTGGGTCATCGGAGTTGTTCTTCTCCTCCTCACTTTTCTTCTGAGCTTTTCCGGATATTTGCTCCCATGGGATCAGCTTTCAATCTGGGCTGTTACCGTCGGAACGAATATGGCGCGAGCGACGCCGCTCCTGGGAAGCGAAGGCCCCTTCGGCGCACAGCTCGGTATGCGCCCCGATGCCGATGTTCGGTTTGTCTTGCTCGGCGGGACACAGGTCGGCCCGCCAACGCTTCTTCGTTTTTACGTCGGTCATTGTATTTTTCTTCCCCTTATCGCCTCGATTTTTATGGTAGTACATTTTTGGCGCATTAGGAAAGACGGCGGGATCTCTGGACCGGATACCGGAAAGAAGAATTTTTAAAAAATAATTTCAAGCGCGAAACACTTATGAAGCATTTGTTGGAACTCGTCAGCAAACCGGATAACATTCCCATCGTCGGATTGCTGCTGCTTGTTATCTTTTATTCGTGGCTTGCATGGACGAAAGCGCGGAAGAACGATCTGGCTCAAACTCCCGAAGAGGCGACGCTCGACGATAAAGTGCAGGTGTGGCCCTATCTTGTGCGCGTAGAATTTCTTGCAATGCTGCTTGTCCTTTTTATTCTCGTCATCTGGTCCGTTTTCATCAACGCGCCCCTGGAAGCGCCCGCGAACCCATCGCTGACGCCGAACCCGTCGAAGGCTCCCTGGTATTTTTTAGGCCTGCAGGAACTTCTCGTCTACTTTGATCCGTGGATTGCCGGCGTTGTTCTTCCGTCGATCATTATCGTCGGGCTCATGATTATTCCGTACGTCGACATCAACGAAAAGGGAAACGGGTACTATACATTTAAGGATCGAAAATTTGCGATCCTCACATTCTGCTTCGGTTTTTTGATTCTCTGGGTTTCCCTGATCGTGCTCGGGACTTTTATGCGTGGACCCGGTTGGAATTTTTTCTTGCCGTGGGAAGATTGGGACCTCCATAAAGTCGTGGTCTTGAACAATGTTGATTTGTCCGAATACTTCGGAATGCCGACTCACCATCCCGATAACAGCTTGAACATTGCGGCTTCGGTTTTCGGATTTTTATTTATTGCCGCTTTCTATGGGGGGCTCGGCGGATGGCATTACATGAAGTTTAAGAGTTCCGACGTTGTTAAGAAACTCGGCCTCGGCCGTTACGCACTAGTTCTCGGCCTCTTTTTGACAATGATGTTTGTGGTTTTGAAAATTGTTTTGCGTCTGGCACCTCCTTTTTTCGGTGCATATCCGGTGAAGTATATCTGGGTGACGCCCTGGTTTAACGTTTAGCGCATCGCACGTAATTTCTTCTTCATAAGGAGTTCAGATTGATGTTCCAAAAGCGAGCAGAGACACCGGTTGAAAAAAGGAATTATTCGACATTCTACCTGGTGTTCAGCGGCCTCTTGTTCCTTTCGACTCTTTGGGCTGTTGTCGATGAAGTTGTCGTCCGACGGCCATGGAAAACATACCAGAGCGAGTATGACAAACTCAGCGAAGAAAAAGTGGCCGCGCAGTATGCTGATGCCCTCGCCGCGATTGATAGCTCCGCCGCTGCCGATATCACAAGCCGTCTCGCCGATGCAAAGAAAAAACTTGAGAGCAAGGAATACCTCGATGCCGTCAAGAAACAAGACGACCTCCAACAAAAGCTGGCGGATGCCACGCGAGATTGGAGGTTTGCCCGGAGCAATTCCGACGCCGCATACTACGAATATCAAACCGCACTGCATGAAGGGCGACCTACCGAGAAGCTGAAAAAGAAATTGGACGATATCGGCGCCGAAATCGATAAACATGCAAAAGAAATGGACAATATCGATAAAGAAATTCAGTCCGCCAACGTAGAGGTCGCCGGATTCACGGATACCGCGGACAGTCTTGAAGTCGCTTTGAAAGCGCTCTATGCCGACGCAAATAAACTTCAGGCAAAGCTCGAAGGAATTAAAAAAAGCCCGATCGCAATTCGGCAGGTATTGTTGAATGATTTCGACAAATCAAATTTTGGCGAAGTAAAAGCGCGGGTCGACCGCTGCCAGACATGTCATGCCGGCTATGCCGACAAGAATATGACGGATGCCCCACAGCCTTTCACGATCCACTCCAACCCTGATCTTTTAAAAATCCATAATCCGGAAAAATATGGATGCTCGTCATGCCATCGCGGGCAGGCCTTTGCCTTGACCGCAGGCACGGCGCATGGAGATGAAGATCCTTACTGGGAAACGCCTCTTCTTCGCGGTAAGGATGTCTATGCGGGATGCAACTCCTGTCATCCAAGCCGGCAAGCATTGAAGGGCGCTCCTTATTTTTCTAAAGCAAAGCAGACGTTTCTTGAATCGGGATGCTATGGATGCCATGACATCGACGGCTATGCAAATCTTCCGAAAATTGGACCTCAACTTAATTCTCTCCCTGCCAAGGTAAAGCCGGAATGGGTGTACCGCTGGGTTCGAAATCCTAAGGAGTACAACCCTCATACGCGCATGCCGAATTTCAAATTAAGCGAGGAGGAAGCGGGTGCGATCACGGCCTATTTATTTAGTATCGGAAAGGAAAGCTCATTTCAATTCGAGCATCCCTCCGGTTCATATGCAGGGGGATCGGCCGAGAAGGGAAAAGAGCATTTCGAAAATTTCGGCTGCAAGGCATGTCACGTTATCGGCGACGATGAGCGCGTCCGCAATGCGCGCGGGTCGAGCTATGACATCGCTCCTGAATTAACGCATGCTGCCGGCAAGCTGCATCCGGATTGGATTTTTGATTGGATCAAAAATCCCCGTCATTACAATCCGACCACCAAAATGCCGAACTTGCGATTGACCGACCAGGAAGCTCGCGACCTTGTTGCCTTTATTATGACGATGAAGGACGACCGTCCGAAAGAGCCTTTTAATGGAGATATTAGTTCGAGCGAAAAAATTGCCCAGGGCGGAAAGCTGATTCGTGAGTACGGTTGTTTCGGATGCCACGAAATCAAAGGGATGGAAAGCGCGGGCAAGGTGAGCGTCAACCTTTCCGATTTCGGCAGAAAAGTTGTGGACCAGATGGATTTCGGCGATACGAAAGTTCATCATACATGGTATGATTGGGTAGGCAACAAGCTGAAAAACTCGCGTGTTTTCCAGACCGACCGCATCGTTCAAAAGATGCCGGTGTTTGCATTTTCGGATGATGAGATCGGCGAATTGCGAACTCTCTTGCTTAGTTTCCGTAGCGATAATCCGCAAATGAAATATCAGGAGCCTGCCACTCAGCGCGTTGCCGACATCGACGCTGGAGAAAAATTAACTATCCGCTATGGCTGCATCAATTGTCATCAACTCGAAGAGCGGGGAGGGTACTTCAGCGCGATTCTCGACGACCCGACGAAAGGGCCTCCGTTGATCACGATAGAAGGAGCAAAGGTGCAGGAACCGTGGCTGCAGAATTTTTTGAAAGCGCCGTCGCCGATCCGGCCCTGGTTGAAAGTTCGGATGCCGACATTTTCTCTCACGGAAGAAGAAATCAATATCATCACGAAATATTTTCTTGGCGTATCAAATTTGAATCTCGAGATGCGTGACTATGCTTCGTTCAAGCCCGACCCGCATCTTTTGGCAGATGGGACGAAACTGTTCAACGCATTTCAGTGCATCAAGTGTCATCAGCTCGGAGGCGCGGAAATGGACCCGAAGAGCGTCGCGCCGAACCTCGAGCTGGCAAAAGGACGGTTGAAGCCGGAATGGATCGTTTCGTGGCTGAAAAATCCTGAAGCAATTCAACCGGGGACGATGATGCCGGGATATTTCCCCGACGGGCAATCGCCGATGCCGGATGTGCTCGGGGGTGACGCTCATCTGCAGATGGAAGCCTTGCGCGACCATTTGTTTACTCTTGGGAAGAAAAAATAATTCTTATCAAATATCAATTAAGGAGAAGCAATGAAAAAATATACAAGTGCGTTCATGGTGTCGGCCGTATTGCTGCTGGGCGTGACGTTGGCCTTTGCGGGAGACATTAAAGGAAAAATTTCTTTCAGCGGCAAAGCACCGGCGATTCCTCAAATCAAGATGAACGCGGATAAGCAATGCCTTGCGATGCATCCCAATCCTGTAAATTCTGAGGATGTCGTCGTGAACAGCAACGGAACGCTGAAGAATGTTTTTGTCTACGTGAAATCGGGATTAACGAAAAAATACGATGTGCCGACAGAACCTATTGTTCTGACACAACAGGGTTGCCAGTATCATCCGCACGTGTTCGGAATCCAGGCGGGTCAACCTCTCGAAATCGTGAACGACGATCCGCTTCTTCATAACATCCATGCACTCCCGAAAAACAGCGCGCAGTTCAACAATGCCCAGCCGCTGAAAGGGATGAAGATGACCAAGAAATTCGACAAGCCTGAAATCATGGTAAAGTTCAAGTGCGAAGTCCATAACTGGATGAACTGTTATGCGGGCGTTACCGATAATCCTTTCTATGCTGTGTCGGACGATAAAGGATCATTCACGATCAAAGGGTTGCCTCCCGGTACGTATACCATCGAAGCATGGCATGAAAAATACGGTACGCAGGATATGACGGTGACCGTCAGCGATAAAAGCGCAACTGCCGACTTCAAATATGCAGCGAAATAAAAAACATTACACAGAGTGGCACAGAGAAGTCTCAGAGGAACGCTCAGTAAGGATTTTAATTTTGTCTCTGTCTAACTCTGTAAAACCTTGGTGTTCTCTGTGTAATTTTTCATGTCGTCAAAAAATAACTTTCACACTGCAACCATAAGGACAACGCAATGCAGGGCAACCACTCTCACGATCACCAATTAGGGTTCTGGCGGAAATATATTTTTTCCCAGGACCATAAAGTGATCGGCGTTCAGTACGGGTTCACAAGTTTGCTTTTTCTCCTCTTCGGGTTTACGCTGATGATGATCATGCGCTGGCAGCTTGCCTATCCCGGACAGCCGATTCCGATTATAGGCTCATGGCTCGGGGAGGATCGCGCGCCGCAAGGGATCATGCTTCCGGAATTTTACAATCAATTGGGTGCAATGCACGGGACGATCATGGTTTTTCTTGGAATCGTTCCGCTTGCCGTCGGCGCTTTCGGAAATTACGTTATGCCGCTGCAAATCGGCGCGCCCGACATGGCGTTTCCAAAACTCAACATGATGAGCTACTGGGTCTACTTTATGGGCGGTGTCACAATGTTGACGAGCTTCGTCATGCCGGGCGGGGCGGCGAACTCGGGATGGACTTCGTACCCGCCGTTGTCCGATATAGCAACCATCGGTCAAACGGTATGGCTCATCGGCATGGTTTTTCTCATAACCTCATCGCTGCTTGGTTCAGTAAATTTCATTGTTACGATCGTCCAGCTGCGGGCAAAGGGGCTCACCTTCATGCGTTTGCCTTTTTTCGTTTGGGCACAGTTTGTAACATCGTTTCTCCTTCTTCTTGCGTTTCCTCCGCTTGAGGCCGCCGGCGTGCTGCAGCTGATGGACCGTCTCGCGGGGACGAGCTTTTTCCTTCCAAGCGGATTAGTTGTTACGGGACAGCCGTTGAACGTCAGCGGCGGCGGCAGCCCGCTGTTGTGGCAGCACCTGTTCTGGTTTCTTGCGCATCCTGAAGTGTATGTGTTGATTTTACCGGCGATGGGCATCGTTGCTGAGGTCATTGCGAACAACACGCGTAAGCCGTTATGGGGATATAAATCGATGGTCTATGCGGCGATCTTTCTTGGCTTCATGTCGTTCATCGTGTGGGCGCATCACATGTTTATGACGGGGATGGGAACGATCATCAGTACTTTTTTTCAGACGACGACAATGATCATTTCAATCCCATCGATCATTATCTTAACGGCTCTCTTTATTTCGCTGTGGGGCGGCTCGATCCGCTTTACCACGCCGATGCTTTTTGCTCTGGCGTTTCTTCCGATGTTCGGCATCGGCGGACTGACCGGATTGCCGCTCGGATTATCGGCGACTGATATTCCTCTTCACGATACGTATTATGTGATTGGACATTTTCATTATGTCGTTGCACCGGGAACGATCTTTGCCCTTTTTGCCGGAATCTATCATTGGTTTCCAAAATTGACTGGCCGGAAGATGAACGAAGTCCTCGGCAGAATTCATTTCTTCGGCTCGTTCGTTTGCATGAATTGCATTTTCATGCCGATGTTTATCGTCGGTCTCGCCGGCGTCTCTCGGCGATTGTGGGACGGCGGTGCGCAGTATGCTCACGCACAACCCGTCCTTCATTGGAACGAATTCATGTCCCATGGCGCATGGGCACTCGGCGTTTTTCAGCTTTTCTTTATTGTGAACCTCTTCTGGAGTATTTGGAAAGGGAAGAAGGTGGAGGAAAATTATTGGCATGCGACAACGCTCGAATGGGCGACGCCGACTCCACCGCCCCATGGAAATTTTATCACAGTGCCGGAAGTGTATCGACCGCCGTACGAGTACAGCGTTCCGGGCGCAAAAAAAGATTTTACACCTCAGAACCAACCGATGGAGGCCTAAACAGCAATGGAAATTCCCTACACAATTAAAGCCCGGCCGGATACAGGGCTGATCAATGCAAAACTCGGAATATGGTTGTTTCTCGCATCGGAAGTGATGCTGTTCGGGGCGCTCTTCTCTTCATACATCCTGCTGCGAGTCGGCGCAGTCGAATGGCCTCATCACGTCCTCGACGTTCCTCTGGCGACGGTCAACACGGCAGTGCTCATCACATCGAGCATCACGATGGTGATGTCGTGGGCGTCGTTGATGATGAAAGACTTCAGGAAATATAAAATCTACATGGGCACAACAATTCTCCTCGGCTTCGTTTTCCTTACGATTAAATATTTCGAGTATACACACCATTTTCAGGCCGGAGAAATTCCGAGCAAGAGCACGTTCTTCGCGATCTATTTCACGATGACCGGACTTCACGGCCTTCATGTGATCGGCGGGATGATTGTGAATTCGTATTTCTGGGGGCCCGGAAGCAAAATGTGGAAAACGGAACCCGAGAGGTTTACGAACCGGGTCGAGGTCGCCGGACTCTACTGGCACTTTGTCGACCTGGTATGGATATTTTTATTTCCCGTCCTTTATTTATTGTAGGAGAACGTATGGAACTCGCCCATGCTGAAGATATCAAGAAACATGTAAAGGTCTATATCTCAGTTTTTGTCACTCTGCTGGCGCTGACAATCATCACGGTGACGATTTCGTATTTCAATCTCAGCGTTGTTCCTGCAATTATCGTCGCATTGGTCATCGCCTCGGTGAAGGGATCGCTCGTCGCCAGTTACTTTATGCATTTGATTTCTGAAAAGAAAATGATCTATGCAGCGCTCGGTCTCACGGTTGTTTTTTTCCTCGTACTCATTTTTATTCCACTTCTCGCCATGTCGGATAGGATACATTGAACTATGTCACTCAAAGCATTCCATGTGGTGTTTATCTCTCTCTCGATTCTCTTGTCGCTAGGCGTCGGGGGATGGGGCATCCAATCGTACTTTTCGGATTCCAATGACGTCGGAATCCTTGTCGGCCTGTTTTTTATTCTGCTGGGCATAGGCCTCGTGTACTATGAGCTGAAATTCATTCGTAAATTTAAACATGTGGGGTATTTATGAAAAACACAATGAAACTGTCCCTTGTTTCTGCGGTGTTGATTGCGGCTTTATGCCTTCCGAGTTCTGTGTTTGCATGCGGGTCGTGCTACGGCGCTGCGGATTCTCCTGCGACCAACGGTATGAACTTTGCCATCCTCAGCATGCTCGGTATTACCGGAGGCGTTCTTGCCACGATGACTTCGTTCTTTTTGTATTTGCGTAAACGCGCCCGGTTGTATTTGGCAGCGGATTCCGAACACCCGACAAACGATGATGGAGGTATTCATTAAATGAGAGAATTCCTGCACCTTCCCGTCGACGGCTCTGCGCACGGGCCGGCGATCGATAACATGCTTGCGGTTATTCACTGGCTCATGCTGGTGCTGTTTATCGGCTGGGGAGCGTTTTTCATCTACACGCTTATTCGGTTTCGGCAGAAGAAAAACCCGACGGCAAATTATGCCGGCGTGAAGAGCCATATTTCAAGCTACCTTGAAATTGGTGTAGCTCTTTTTGAGGCAGTGCTTCTTATCGGGTTTGCCGTGCCTCTCTGGGCGAAGCGGGTCAATCAATTTCCCGACGAAAAAGATGCAACCGTCATTCGTGTTGTTGCCGAGCAATTTGCCTGGAATATTCATTATCCCGGTCCCGATGGAATTTTCGGAAGGACCGATATCTCCCTGATCTCGGATGATAATCCTTTAGGCCTTGACCGGACCGACCCAAACGCGAAAGATGATATTACGACGATCAATCAATTACATGTTCCGGTGAACAAGCCGGTGATTATCCGCTTGTCGACGAAGGACGTTATCCACAGTTTCAACCTGCCGACGATGCGCGTGAAACAGGATGCAATCCCCGGTCAGGTTATTCCGCTCTGGTTCACGCCGACGAAGACAACCGACCAAATGATTGCCGAGATGGCCGAGCCGTTTAAGCTCACGGCGGGAGACACCTCGTCGAAGTTGTTTGAACGGATTGCAATACAGAATTATGTCGGTAAGGATAGTGCCATGATCGTAAAAAAGGGAGACGTCTTTACGCCGGATATGGTAAAGCCGCTTCTCGATGCCGGCGTCACTGAGGTGTTAGCCGCTCCGAACGTCACGACAGAAATTGCATGCGCCCAGCTTTGCGGACTCGGTCATTATCGCATGCGCGGGTATTTGAGCGTTGATACGAAGGAGGACTACGACGCCTGGATGAAAGATCAAGAGTCCCAGTTACCTCATGATTCTGCTGCGGTTGCGCCGTAGCCACTGGAGAAAATTCCCTTGCACTACAATAAAAGTCTTCACCGTTTTGCTTTTTTTACTGCACTCTGCACATTCTGCCTGGTGATTGCCGGCGGGTTGGTAACAAGCACAGGCTCAAGCCTCGCAGTGCCCGACTGGCCGCTTTCATACGGCATGATCATGCCTCCGATGGTGGGCGGAATCCTCTATGAGCACGGCCACAGGATGATTGCATCGTTTGTCGGATTGTTGACAGTCACTCTCACGATCTGGCTCTGGAAGAAAGAAGAACGCCGTTGGGTGAAAGTGTTCGGAATCGCTGCACTGAGTGCTGTCATTATGCAAGGATTATTGGGAGGGTTAACCGTCATCTTTCTTCTGCCGACGGCAATTTCAGTATCGCACGCAACGCTTGCCCAGACTTTTTTTGTGATCATATCATCCATTGCGCTCTTCACTTCGCGTTGGTGGCAGACAGAATATCCAAAACTCTCACAGCATGTTGATCGTACACTCTTCCGGCTTTCGATCGTCGTTGTAATAAGCGTTTACATCCAATTGATTCTTGGCGCGCTCATGCGTCATACCGGTTCGGGGTTAGCCGTGCCAGATTTTCCGTTGGCGTACGGCCAAATATTCCCATCGCTTTCGTCCGAAGCGGTTGCACGATATAATCAGGAACTGATCGATTCCAATCTGCGTCTTTTCGCCGACGGGGCCGTGACGTCCCCACAGATACTTATTCATATGCTCCATCGAATGTGGGCGGTTGTTGTTGCGGTTTTGCTTTTTGTCCTATCGTTCAAACTGCTAACATCGAAACAATTGCCCGCACGGATCAAGAGGTTTGCATATATTTTTATTTTCCTCATTATAGTGCAACTGACTCTCGGTATGTTGACCATTTTCTCACAAAAGGCAGTAGACATAACAACCGCCCACGTTGTTACCGGATCGTTGATTTTGGTCGTTTCAGTTTTGTTATTGTTGCATCTGGCAAGAGTGTACCAGGTACAGGTGAAAAAGTTTTCGTTCGTCTATTTAACTGAAAGAGCGATTGCATGAACGGCGAGGCCGAAGCGTTTCAGCAAGTTTTTCCTTATTCGAGATCTGCATGGAAGACCGTTGCAGATTTTGTGGAATTGATGAAACCGGAATTGACTTCGCTCTCAGTCCTGACGGCCATCTGTTCCTTTTATCTTGCACACCTTGGATCATGGAACGCCGCGGATGTCTGGTTGTTGGCGAACCTCGCCCTCGGGACAACTTTTGTTGGAGGAGGTGCAGGGGCTCTTAATCAATATCTCGAGCGGAATTACGATGCAGCAATGAAACGGACGGAAAAGCGTCCCCTCCCTGCAGGGCGCCTCATGCCGGGCACGGTTCTGGCGTTTGGAATTATTTTGTCGAGCATCGGTCTTCTAGAGTTAACCTTCCTCGTGAATACTCTCACAGGTTTTCTTGGCGTCGTGACATTAACTACATATCTCTTTCTCTACACGCCGTTGAAACGCATTTCCCCGGTTGCTACAACGATTGGAGGAATTCCAGGAGCGTTGCCGCCGTTGATAGGGTGGGTCGCAGCCCGGGATGAAATTACATCCGGAGCAATGGTGCTCTTTGTGATTCTTTTTTTGTGGCAGATGCCGCATTTCTTTTCGCTCGCCTGGCTTTACAGAAAAGATTACGCACGTGCCGGGTATCGCCTGTTGACGGTCGTTGATGAAAGCGGAACACGAACGTCGCGCCACATTCTCGGTAACTGTGCCGCGCTTATTCCATTGAGCCTGTTTCCTTCGATCATCGGGATGACCTCGACGCTATATTTTTTCGGTGCCTTAGCTGCGGGAATTGGCTTTCTTTTTTTTGGAATCATGTTTGCTACTTCATTCGTTTCTGCTCAACAAGAGAATTGCGTCCGCGCAAATTTGTTCGCCCGCCGGCTATTCTTTGCTTCGTTGGTGTACCTCCCGATCCTCTTCTTCCTTATGGTGATCGATAAGGTATAAGCTGGATTTTCATGTATGGGATCAACACGTCGTGGATCGCCGATTGATGCACATTGCTCGCGGCAGCATGTTGGGTCATTTTGAATCAAAGGTCATTGCGGTCCCGCTCGAAGAGCGGGAGAAGCAATCCCTTTCTTTAATGGAGATTGCTTCGTCTCCCGACAAAGAGCGTCGGGATCCTCGCAATAACTTTATTCTTCAAAGTAGGCCCACGACCCGCGGCAGCTCTAAATTGTGAACGCGAATTTCTTTTGCTATATTATAGTACACTATCTTTTTCCACTTCAATGAATGCTCCAGTTATCGTCATCGCAAACATTACCCATGAATATCCGGGTCGCCTGGCACTCGACGATGTTTCGTTGCAGGTCAGCAAAGGAGAAATCTTTGGCTTCCTTGGCCCGAACGGCGGCGGCAAAACGACAATGTTTAAGATCCTTTCAACGACGATTGTGCCGACAAACGGAAGGGCCGAAGTCTGCGGCTTCGATGTCGTAAAAAACTCTTCTGACGTAAGGAAGCACATCGGCGTTGTCTTCCAATCGCCGAGCCTCGACGTTAAGTTGACGGTAAAGGAAAACCTGAGGCTTCAGGGCCTCTTGCATGGGTTGCACGGTGGTGCTGCAGCAAAAAGAATCGATGACGTCCTGCTGCATTTGAAGCTTGAAGACCGTAAACACGATATTGTCGAAAAACTTTCCGGCGGCTTGCAGCGGCGTGTTGAGATCGGCAAGGGATTACTCCATCGGCCTGACGTATTAATCCTCGATGAACCGAGCACAGGGCTTGACCCCGGCGCCCGGCAGGATCTTTGGGCATATCTGCTTCAGCTTCGCGATGAGACCGGCATTACCATTGTGATTACGTCCCATATCCTCGAGGAAGCGGAGCACTGTGATAAACTTGCGATTCTTGATAAAGGAACTCTCGTTGCACTCGGAACGCCGGTGAAATTAAAACGGGAAGTCGGCGGAGAAATAATTTCTATTGTAACAAAGGATCCCCAAGAGCTTCAGGGATTACTGAAAAAAAAGTTCAAACTGAAATCCACTGTCCTGGATGACACCGTACGCGTTGAAAAGGCGAGGGCTCATCAATTTGTTCCGAAAATCATAGAGGCGTTCCCTGGAAAAATCAGCGAAGTTTCTGTCGGAACACCGACACTCGAAGATGTCTTCATCCACAAAACCGGCCACAGGCTGCGCAGCGAATTTTTAGATGAGGCTGGCGTATGAACATGATGAATGAGATCGTATTCCCCGCATATTCGTTGTGGATGCGCGAACTTATCCGATTCTTCCGCCAGCGAAGCAGGATGATCGGCGTTATCGGCTCGCCGATCCTCTTCTGGTTTTTCATCGGCTCGGGCCTCGGTACATCGTTTAAGACAACATCCCCGCTCGGCGGAGCGAATTATCTCGAATATTTCTACCCTGGGACGCTGCTGTTGATCATGCTCTTTACTGCAATTTTCTCTACGATCTCCATCATCGAAGACAGAAATGAAGGATTCCTCCAATCGGTTCTTGTTGCGCCGGTTTCCAGGGCGAGCATTGTGCTTGGGAAAATCCTTGGCGGTACAACACTCGCGGTCATTCAAGCGATTATTTTCCTGGCGTTAGCTCCGCTGGTTGGATTTTCTTTTACTCTTCTCCAGTTTGCCTCGCTGCTGGTATTGTTGATCTTCATCGGTTTCGGTTTGACCGGACTCGGATTTCTGATCGCCTGGCGGATGGAGTCGACTCAGGGATTTCATGCAATTATGAATTTATTTTTAATCCCGTTGTGGCTCTTATCAGGGTCGCTCTTCCCGATGGACGGTGCCCCGGCATGGCTAAGGTATGTGATGGCTGTCAATCCATTGACGTATTCGATCTCCGCAACGCGTGTGATGTTATACCATCGCGTTCACATTCAGGAATCTGATTTTATACTGTCGCTCTCTGTCATTGTCGCATTTTGCGCAGTTGTTTTTTATGGATCGATGCTTTCTGTAAGGAAAAAATCATGAAGGTTGCACCCGGCAATTCTTTATTTCGGTCGATTTTTCTTTGGGGCTTCTTGGGGTTCGTCCTCGTCGCAGTTGTTTTTTCGTTTTTCTACACTGAATTTAAAGCCCCCGCGAAAAGTACTTTACCGCGTTTGAGCATCGTTCCCGATGTGACGTTGACGGAGCGGAGCGGGGCGAGGCTCCCGCTTTCGGATTTGAAAGGAAAGGCCTGGATTGCCGATTTCATTTTTACGAACTGCGGCGGCAGCTGCCCCATCATGTCGAGCACCATGGCAAGCTTTCAAGAGCAGCTAAAAAACGTTGAGAACGTTCTTCTCGTTTCCTTCAGCGTTGACCCCGATCGAGACACACCCGAAGCTCTACGGGATTATGCCGAACTTTACAAAGCATCCACTTCCCGGTGGCTGTTTCTTACGGGTGAAAAGGAAAAGATTCAGTATCTGACGCGTCAGGGATTCCATCTTGCCATTGCAGCCGACTCGGGTTCAACCATCGAACCGATTATCCATAGTACGATGTTCGTTTTGGTGGACCGGCAGGGGGTCATTCGTGGATACTACGATTCAAGTGATGAGAAGGCTCTGGGAAAGATTGTCGCCGACGCGCGAACCCTTGCGGCGGAGAAAAATTGACGCCATGGATTTGACGATTTTTCCCACAATCAATGCCGCTCTCAATGGATTAACTGCGGTATTCCTTCTGATCGGTTATTATTTTATCCTGCATGGAAGGCGCGCACTCCACAAAAAATTAATGCTTTCCGCATTCTCGACTTCGATCGTATTTTTGATCTCGTATCTTTACTATCATGCGCACGTTGGGTCTGTTCCGTTTAAAGGGGCCGGAATTGTACGCCCCATCTATTTCGCCATTCTTATCTCGCATACAATTCTTGCTGTAATTATTGTTCCCATGGCGATTGTAACCCTCATTCGGGGATTATCATCTCGATTCGATAAACACAGGAAACTTGCCCGCTTAACATTGCCGATTTGGTTGTACGTTTCGATAACAGGTGTTGTTGTGTACCTGATGTTGTATCGCTTTTAAGAAAGAAGCGTGACGATGCTGAAGCCTCAAGACTCGTTTTAAAATAAAGCGTTCTTGCCGGCAAGTCAGCGTTTCTCATCCTAGGAATATTCCTTCATTTCCAAAGACCATGCTGGAAAAGAGCGTGTTCGGATATCAGAAAATAAAGTTTGGAATTTCTCTGCTGCTTGTTCTTTTCCTCTCCGCTTCATCAATTTCCTTCGCCCAGATTTACCCGTTTGACCGCTACACTTCAAAAGATGGATTATTGATGGATTATGTCATTGCTCTTTGCTGCGATTCCCGCGGCTACCTTTGGATCGGGACAAATGACGGCGTCAGCATATATGACGGCGACGTTTTTCGAAATTATACCGTGGCCGACGGGTTGGCATACAGCCGGGTGAATTGCGTGACGGAAAGTCGAAAACATCCGGGAACTCTTTGGATCGGCACAAATGGAGGGGGAGTAAGCGAATGGAAAGCTGGTAAATTCCGAACGTATCGAATGAAAACATCCCGCTTGTCCAACATCGTTACTTCACTTTTTGAGGACAACCAGGGAACGCTCTGGTGTGGCACCGCGGACGGTCTCTTTCAGTTTAAGGACGACGAATTCAGACAGTTTGCTCCTTCGGTCATTCATGGGACACTAAATGGGGTGACTCAGTCAGCCGACGGAAAATTGTGGGCGCTCATGTCCGGCGCGCTTTACGTTTTGTTTCCGGATTCAGACTCTTTGCAGAGGGTGAGTATTCATCTCAAACCGGGCGTTGCATCAGAATGCGTATATGCATCAACCGATTCGACTCTCTGGGTTGGCGCTTCGGACGGCGAAATATTGCAGGTAAGGGATGGGAAAGTTTTTCGCCGGGTTGGTATAAAAAATGTCGCAATCAATTTCATTTTAAACGATCGAGACGGCTTATTGTTCGGTACGACGAGCGGGGTTTACCGCCTCCCCAACGATGTTCCTGAGCCGATTCCTTTCTGTTCCGTCTCCAACGGCTTGCCTGAAAATTTCGTTTCCACTGGAGCAATTGATCTCGAGGGGAACTTATGGCTTGGGCTGGCCAGCAAGGGAATTGCAAAGCTCGTGAATCGATCTGTTCTTACTTACCCTATTCAAGGTTTAATATTTCCGCCGAACAGCTCTGCTGCCGCGATGGACAGCGGTGAGCATCTGTGGGTTGTCTCGGCGAATGGGTTATGGGAATTGTGGAAGGGAAAGGATCATGCGTGGCGCGCGAACATGCATGAAGAACTGGGAACAATAACAAGGCAAAAACCTTTCACGCTGTTGTTTGATCCGCCTTCGCATTTATGGGTCGGTTATGACGGCGGCGATATCATATCGTTCGCGCTGGCATCCCGAAAACAACGAGCGTCAAAATTAACAATAGTGAACCGATGGCGGCAGGGGAAAGAGTACCCTTTTGGAGGAGCGCCTCTGTTTTTGTTTAAAGACAAGGAAGGCTATTATTGGTGCAGTGTCTCGGATGACCGGGGTGTTTGTCTTTTTGATCCGAAACGAAAGAAACCATTCGTACGCTCGTACATGGCAACCGATGGTATGCCGGACAATTCAATTCGCGCCATTTGTGAAGACCGTGATGGAAATTTTTGGTTCGGCGGGTACGACAACGGCTTGACGTTTCTTCCCGCGGCTGAAAAGTTTCTCGGCGGGGGGCGGCGTTTCACTGCCGAGGACGGATTGCCGAATATGTCGATTCGCTCGATTCTTCAGGACAGTGCCGGAGTTGTGTGGGTCGGCACCCGCTACGGCGGGATTGCCTGTCTCCGCGATTCGGTCTTCCATTCATTCTCTTTGAAAGATGGCTTGCTCAGTACAGCCGTTTGGTCAATGATGACTGATGCCGACGGGCACCAATGGTTGGGAACGCAGCTGGGTTTTCAGGGAATGACGACGACAGGGTCTGTGTCATTGTTTTCAAAAAAAGAATTGAGCGGGCCCCCCGTGTATGCATGCGGAGAAATGAAAGACAGAACCTTATGGCTGATTACCGACGCAGGCATCACGTTCTACGATCAGCGAAATGATTTGCAAAACGATGTTCCCCCTCCGATATACATCTCCCGTGTTCTTGTCAGCGGCGTCGAAGTAAACACTGACTCATCGAGGGATTTTGCGTACGATCAGAATAATGTAGCGATTGATGTTATCGGACTGAGCTTGAAGGATGAGAAAGCCATCCAGTATCAGTACAAACTTGTGGGCACCGACACGGCATGGAGCGTGCAAACACGCAATCATTTTATAGTCTTTGCCGCATTGTCGCCGGGAACATACACGTTTATGGCCCGCGCAATTAACGGGAGGGGAATTGCCAGCCTCCAACCCGCAACGTTTTCTTTTACCATTGCTCCCGCTTTATGGAGGCAATGGTGGTTTATCGCTCTCGCCGTTCTTCTTGTCGTTGCCGTTTTCTTTTTCTTAGTCCGGTCACGCGTCCTGCGATTGCTCGAGATTGAACGCATTAAATCGCGTATTGCGGCCGACCTGCACGATGAGATTGGTGCCGGCCTGACGCGGATTGCAATTCTCTCTTCCGTCATCGAACGAGACTTGCCCCGCAATGAAAATCAGGCTCAAGACAAGAACCAAATAGGGGAATCTTTAAAAAAAATCGGGGACACGGCCCGCGATCTTGTTGAAGCGATGAGCGACGTTGTTTGGTCGCTCGGCATAAGCGATGAACCCCTTGAGCGCCTTGTTCAGCGTCTTCGCTCGTTTGCTTTGGAATCGTGCGAGGCGAAAAATATAGCCTTAAAATTTTCAGTTGATAATAAAATATTTGCCCTTCCGTTTGCTCCCGAAAGCGCCCGGAATATCCTCCTCTGTGCAAAAGAGGCGATCACAAACGTTGTACGTCATTCAGGATGCTCTGAAGCAGCTATTGAATTCACGCTTGACCGGAACGGGGTTGCTTTAAAGGTTGCCGACAACGGAAGAGGGTTTCAAACCCCGGAATCACATACGGGGCATGGGTTGACAAATATGAAAAAACGTGCAGAAGGATCCGGCGGGTCGTTTCTGGTGATCTCAAAAAAAGGGGTAGGGACCCGTGTTCATGCGACATTCCCCGCAGACCGATGAACTACATATCTATGTAGTTGCCTCGCCGGAAGTAATACAGTAGATTCCTTTTGCCAATTTCTAAACGAATCAATACAAATCGTAGAATAATGGACGCAGAAGACGTCATCCATGTAGCAATTATCGATGATGACGATGAAATGCGAAAGGGGATTCGTAGAATCATCGATCAGGCGGTGGGTTTTGCCTGCTCCGATTTTACGAACGGGCTGTCATTTCTTGAAACGTTAGATGAAAATCCCCCCGACGTTGTGCTGATGGACATCGGGATGCCGGATAAATCGGGCATCGAATGGGTCGAGATTTTAAAGGAACGGTATCCGCATATCCAGTGCCTGATGTTAACCGTCCACAGCGACGAGGAAAAAATCTTTCAATCGTTGCGGGCAGGTGCGGTGGGGTATCTTCTTAAAACTACTGCGCCTGAAAAACTTCTTACTTCCATCCGCGAGACGTATGCCGGCGGGGCCCCTATGACCGGTGAAGTGGCAAGGAAAGTGTTGACGTACTTTCAACAGCCGAAGCCATCGGCTGTTTTCTCCACATTATCCCAACGGGAACTTGACGTTCTTCTTGCTTTGACTGAAGGATATACGTATAAAACAATCGCAGACAAATTATTTGTCAGCGTGAATACGGTTCGTTTTCATCTACGGAATATTTATGCAAAGCTGCATGTTCGATCTCGAACGGAAGCAGTCGCAAAAGCACTGAGAAATAAGGCGGTATAGGCGCACCTTCCTCGTCTTTCATTTTGAGCCTCGTTTTTCACCTCACCTGACCTGCATCACAGGTTTCATCATTCTTAAGAAAACTACATAGATATGCAGTTGTAACACCCTCCCGCTTATCGTATTATTCGCCTAGGTTTTTCCCCGTAGGGGATTGTCGGCCTCGCGGCCATTTGCCGACATCCATTGCCAAGACTAATTCAGAAAAAGATTTTAGAGGGTTTCTTGCAGGCGGATCGTTCGATCTAAATTGTTCTGCATAATTTCTGTGATCGACAGAAGACATTCGATCGCCCGCAAATCACGAATGAAAGTTCTCTTTAACAACGAGATGGAGAGAGCTAACGCTATGAAAATTGTTTCCGCGTGGAAATTCATGGTCGAAGGCAGACAGCGATGTCGGATTCATTTGCACGTCCCGGGTTATTACTCATCCGTTAATGCATTAGCCGTCTCAGGCGCGAGCTTTTTTGCCGGAACGAGCGGAGCGATATCGAGACGAAGAAACTTTTTCTCATGAAGTAGAGAATTCTCGCTGTGTTGTAGCTGCGAGTCGATGCCAGCACACCGGCATCGTGATGCAATGCGGGCACTGGTTGGTTTGTGGAAAAATACAGCACGACTCATTGATATCAAAAAAGAAGTATTTCTTATTTACATGAAGTGAAGAGAGGACTAAAGTTATGAAGAATTTTCTCCGGAGTCATTTGTTGGTGCTTGCACTGCTCAGCGGCATCAATTCATCCTTTGCTCAATGGGTCCCGACCAGTGGACCATACGGGGGTAATATTTTATCCCTTGCGGTGCATGGAACGAATATCTACGCAGGGACTTCCGGTGGCGGCGTCTTTCTTTCCACCAACAACGGCGCGAGCTGGGCCTCTGCCAGTTCGGGTTTGCAAGTGTCAAACGTTTATGCGCTTGCATGCTTCGGGTCAAGCACTTATGCCGGATTCTATCGCTCCACGGACAACGGTACAAGCTGGGCTAACACAAATCCGGATTGGGCTTATGTTAATGTCAGCTCAATGGCGGGCACGGGATCAAATCTTTTTGCCGGTTCGGAAAATAATGGCGTCTTTCATTCCACTGATAATGGAGCGACCTGGGCACAAGACGACTCAGACCTGACATCCACATGGGTACAGTCACTCGGCGTTTGCGGAACAAAGGTTCTCGCCGGTACCGATCAAGGCGTCTTTTTCTCCGTTGATACTGGAAAGAGCTGGACTAAGGCTTCTGGCATCGCGACGATCATGGTCACCTGCTTTGCAACCCTCGGAACAAATGTATTTGCTGGAACCGCTTTGGGCGTTTATGTTTCTGCCGACAGCGGAAAAACGTGGACCGGGGCCGGCTCGGGATTAAGTTACACAAATATTTGGTCTCTTACCGTCAGCGGGACGAATGTCTTTGCAGGTACATATAGTAGCGGCGTTTATCTTTCAACTGACAACGGCCAAACCTGGGCTAATCCAGATACGGGTAAGCCTATCAACGGTTGGGTCCAATCTCTCGCCACAAGCGGGAGCACTATCATAGCAGGGACGGATCAAAGCGGGATCTATATTTCCACAGACAATGGGGAAAATTGGTCTGTATCGAATTCTGGCATAACGAATGTGAGCGTGTGGAATGTTGTCACTAATGGCACAGATCTCTTTGCAGGCACCGATGCGAACGGTGCGTTCCGCTCCTCAGACAAAGGTGCAAGCTGGGTGGCTGTCGATTCTGGGTTGACGAGCATGCAAGTCTTTTCTCTAGCTTTTAACGGAACGAACGTACTTGCCGGTACAAATAACGGTTTATTTGTTTCCACTAATAGCGGTGCACTTTGGACCAACATCGGTTTTACATCCGATGATATTTTTGCAATTGCTCCGGTCGGATCTAATCTTCTTGTCGGTAACAACGATGGAATATTCCTTTCCACCAATAATGGAAGCACGTGGACTCCATTAGATTCAAACATCTTTGTCAGCTTTAACGGATTTTATGTCAACGGTTCAACTATCTTTGCGGCCACCCAATACAACGGCGGTTACCGTTCAACAAATAACGGGACCACGTGGACCCCGATTGATTCCGGTCTTTATTCCTCGACCGTGGATGTTTCGGCTTTCGCTTCCATTGGCTCGAACATCTTTGCTGGTCTCAATGGCAGCGGAGTGTATCTTTCAACCGATAATGGAACATCCTGGGTGAGGGGGACAAACATGCCGGACAATGATGTTTTATCTCTGATCACCAACGGGTCGAACCTGATTGTTGGAACTGAACAAGCCGGTGTCCTTATGACGACGGACAATGGAACGACTTGGAATGCCATCAACGATGGTATAAACAATACGAACGTATGGTTCCGATCCCTGACTATCGGCGGAGGCAACATCTATGCGGGAACCGCCGGGAGAGGGATATTCAAGCGCTCCCTGTCGGATATTACCAGTGTCAAAAAGACATCGTTAATCACGCCAACGAGTTTTTCTCTCAGCCAAAATTATCCCAACCCGTTCAACCCATCGACGATTATTCAGTTCACGGTTCCATCCAACGGGCGGGCGGTGTTGAAAGTTTTCAACATCCTCGGACAGGAAGTTGCTACGTTGTTCAATGGAGTTGCAGCGGCTGGAGAAAGTCATCAGGTGGTATTCGATGCATCACGGCTGGCGAGCGGAATGTATTTCTCTCGTCTGGAATTTGCCGGTGAGACGCAGATGAAAAAAATGCTCCTGCTGAAGTAATTTGCAGGAGAGAGGATGAGAAGAGTGCTGGAACAAAGCTGCTTGAATAAACGTCCTGCTGAATTATTGGTGTTGGTTATTTTTTTATGACATGCATTTGAAAGAGGTATCGGCATTTCCCGATGAAATTACTTCACATTACACAACATAATTTCACAGGAGTATTATATGAAGAGGTTGTTTCAAATTTTTCCCCTGTTCCTGGTCGCGTTAGGTTCTGGTCTGCAAGCTCAATGGTCGAACGACCCTGCAGTCAATACTCCGCTTGCGGTAGGGAAGTCGGGGCGGTATGATCTCTATGCTATCAATGACGGAGCGGGAAATACGTTTGTGACGTGGTATGATGGAGCTTCCGATTCTAATGGAGGAGTTTTTGTTCAAAAAATTTCAACGACGGGCACGTTGCCATGGGGCTTGGGAGGCATTCGCGTAGATTCGATTCCACAGACTTTCACGATGCCTTCCATTGCACTTGATGGGAACGGCGGCGTCTTTGTCACGTGGGTGGACAGCCGCCCGGACAATTCACTGCCGAATATCTATGGCCAGCATGTTTCGTCGTCCGGAGCTATCCAGTGGATTTCCAACGGAATAAATCTCACGGCATCATTTACAGCTGGCTTCAGTTTTCGCGAGCCGAACAATCCTCAAATGCTCAGCGACAGCAGCAAAGGCGCGTATGTTTCATGGGACGACGCATTTGGTCTGGAACTCATGCGGATGAACTCAAGCGGCACCATCACCTGGAGCGCCACGGTTGTTACCGGCTCTGGTGCAACAGACACGAGGATTGTTCCTGACGGGGCCGGAGGGGTTATTCTCGCATGGACTGACGATCGAAATTTTACAACAGGAGATTTAGCTGATATTTATGCTCAGAGGGTCGACTCGTCGGGAGCGTTGAAATGGGCGGCAAACGGTGTTGTAGTTTCAAATGCTGCGAATCTTCAGAACTATCCCCAAATTGCAGGAGACGGGTCGGGAGGAGCAGTCATTGCATGGCAAGACTTTAGAGATGCTTCAGAATATAGAGGATATGCTCAGAGATTAAACGAAAGCGGTGCGCCCCAATGGACGGCGAACGGCCTTGCGTTGTCATCGACGACGAACGCAGTAAATTCTCTCTTCATGACATCAGATGGATCAGGCGGAGGAATTTTCACGTGGGAAGAAGCAAGGGGGACAGGCATCAATGGCAGCGACAATATCTATGGTCAGCGGGTTAACGGAAGTGGGGAGCCGCAGTGGGGCGATTCAGGCGCCAATGTATGCACGAACACTGCTCCCCAAGAAAACCCGAGAATAATCTCTGATGGCAATGGGGGCGCGATCATTACATGGGAGGATAATCGTAACAACGGGGCTAACCAGGATATTTATGCGCAAAGAATGAACGCAAGCGGTGTTCCCCAATGGACGGCGGATGGAATTCCTGTGTCAAGCGCCTCCAATAATCAAAACAGTCCAATTATTGTCTCGTATCCAAACAGCGGGGCAGTGATAATCTGGGACGACTACCGCACAAACGGGAATGATGATAATCAGAATCCCGATCTGTATGCGCAGAATATTTCCAGCGGCGGAACATTGTCGGATGTGCGGATGAGCGGCGTATCCGTTCCAGGGACGTTCCAGCTGCGGCAGAATTTTCCCAATCCGTTCAACCCGTCGACGCAGATTCAATTCACCATCGCTGAAGCTGGTTTTGTAACACTGAAAGTCTATGACGTGCTCGGAAGAGAAGTGGCGGTGTTAGTCCATCAGGATATGCAGCCCGCTTCATATTCAGTAACATGGAATGCGTCGAATGTCGCCAGCGGAGCGTACTTCTACCGGCTCCAGAGCGGCAGTGATGTTGAGACTAAAAAACTTTTGTTGATGAAATAAAAACGGAGGCCAGAAACATAGAAACAAGAGGTACTTTTTCAGATATCGACATGACAAGAGGCTGGGTCATTTTTTCATGTTTTCCGAAAATCCTGATTTTATCTCTTATTTCTCCATTCTTAATTGCAAGGAGGTATGTAATGAAGCAATCTTTCCGCCTGCTGTTGTCCGCTGCGGCCGTTCTGATTTTTCAGTCCGCGGCTTTTTCCCAAATTTCACTCACCTCAAGTGATCTGGCGAATTATTTCGCCGCTGGGAAATCATGGTTCCTCTATAAATCTTCGGATACCGTGACAATGAATATCGGCTCGGCCTCCAGTTCGGCGGCGCAAACATGGACGACTCCTGCAGTTACCTTTGAAGATACATCGCGGTTGGATAACGTTTCACCGTCGTCGACTCCGTACAACAATGATTTCCCGGGATCCACCTATGCGCAGGAAGAGAGTGTCTCGGAAGGTCCGGTTACGATTGCATATTATGCGTACTACAAGCTCTCAAATGATTCACTGCTAATTATTGGATCCGTTCAACATGAAACGGGCTCTTACGGCGGCACGACACTTGACACAACCATCATGAGCCATAAGGTTCAGCTTGCCTTCGTTGTTCCTATCCAACTGGGCCAGACCACGACGACCGCGGCGGACACCATCTATGACGTTGTAAATGATATTGACGTGAATAGCGGTTCGGAAAGCTACGACGCATACGGTACCATTACTCTTCCCATTGGTCAGTTCAGCGCTCTCCGGGTGACTGGTACGACTGTGACGAAAGTCTACCTTAGCGGGACATTGAGCAATACATCCACAACGTACTCTATATCATGGCTGACAGAATCTGGGAATCAGCTGGAATTGGTCGTGGACACGCTAGGCTCGGGGAGCGTGCGGGTGCATAACGTCTCTTTAACGTACGTCAATGCAACCCCTGCAACGCTTGTCAAAGCATTGCCTAATGTGCCGGCGAGTTTTACACTAAGCCAGAATTATCCAAACCCTTTCAATCCGTCAACGCAAATTCAGTTTTCTGTTCCTCAAGCCGGGTTTGTTACATTGAAGGTGTACGACATGCTCGGAAGAGAAGTCGCAACGCTGGTTCGTCAGGAGCTGGCGCCGTCGTCCTATACGATTACGTGGAATGCATCCAACGCTGCAAGCGGTGTGTATCTTTATAAACTCGACGCGGGCAATTATTCGGTGACAAAGAAAATGGTGTTAATGAAGTAAGGAAGATGCTTTTCGCAGTAATGAAGGAGAAGGAAATCGAGGCCGTTATTTTAAAATAACGGCCTTTTTTTCTATAATTGTAATATGACCTTCGACAACAGCTTTGTAAAATGATGCTTCACCCTGTTGGCCACTTCTGTTACTTCAGCGTGAGCTAACTTTTCCGTAGTTAAGCCGGTGGCAAAATTCGTGATACAGGAAATTCCCAATGCATCTATCCCATACCTCGCAGCAACGATGACTTCAGGAACTGTCGACATTCCCACAGCGTCAACACCCCAAGCTCGCATCATCCGAATTTCCGCCGAGGATTCGTACGAGGGCCCTTTTGTCCAGCAATACACTCCCTCTTTAAACGGTATCCTATTCTCCAGCGCGATGGACTTTGCCTTAGCGAGCAATTCCCGGCTGAATCCCGGTCGGCACGCCCTTGCTTCATCTGAGACGTTGCCGTTGAGCGGGTTCTCGAATGATAAATTGATGTAATCCTTGATGAACATCAGATCGCCCGGCATGAATTGTTCACTGACCCCGCCGGCAGCGTTTGTGATAATTATTTTTTTGATGCCCATTCGGTGCGCCACCTCGATCGGGTAGGCAACAGTCTTAGCGTCGTTGCATTCATAAAAATGAATCCTTCCTTGAAAGACCATCAGGTCGGACGACGATTGATGTTCAGATGTAATTTTCCCGAAAAGAAGCCTTCCGGCATGTCCTTCAACCGAGGAAACGGGATAATGCGGGATGTCTTTTGTCTCTAACGATGTTTTGTCAACAAGCGCCCCCGCGAAATCCCCAAGGCCTGACCCAAGAATTACACCAATTGCAGGCCATACGTCAATTTTGGACTTAATGTATTGGACCGAGGCTGCAACTTGGTTATCGTAGTTTTTGCTCATAAGGATAGGCGGTTGTCGCGAGGGTTGGGCCAACGGTTCAAACAACAAAAATATCACGCTTGACTATGTTACTTCTCACTCTTTAGGAGGCTCAAAGCAGTGACGGCACCGTGCCTCATACACGTCTTTGGCACCAACGACAACGCGCTCGTGCGAGTTGGACGTGCGTTGTGTCCGGTCGGCGGGATTTCCGCATACGACACATATCGCAAGAGTTTTTGTGATGTACTCGGCAACCGCTAGAAGCTGAGGCATTGGCTCAAATGGCTTGCCTCGGTAATCCTGGTCAAGTCCGGCTACGATCACCCGTTTTCCTGCGTTCGCAAGCTGTTCGCAGACATCTACAATGTTCGGCGTAAAGAATTGTCCTTCATCGATACCGACCACTTGTGCATCTGCCGATTGCACGAGTATTTCATCGCATGTATCAACGACTGAGGAAACGAGCGACTGCTCGCTGTGCGAGACAATATGACTGGAGCTGTAGCGATTATCGATTCTTGGCTTGAAGATCATCACCTTCTGTCTGGCGATTTGTGCACGACGCATACGCCGTATCAGCTCTTCGGTTTTTCCGCTGAACATGCATCCGGCGATGACTTCGATCCATCCTGTATTTTTTGGTGATGACTGAGGAGTGTCTTCCATAAGCAAGAGAATAGTATTGTAAAAGTACTGTTGACCTGTGGGAAAAAATATAGAAAAAGGGGGATGGAAAAGCAAGGATTGAATCAGCGGAATTCAACAGTGAAGGGTGATGCCATTACTCAGGACATTTCGGAATTCACAACCGTGGAATTTTTCAGATCCGCAGCGGACAGTCGATGGATTGCTCGGTCTCAATTATTGCAATGTAATTTTTGTGATTTCAGGAGGGCAATTGATTCGAAACGGAACGCCGACGGTTCCAATGCCGCGTGTAACGTACATTTGAGAATTTCCGAATTTGTATAATCCCCAGACATATTTTGAGAAGAGAGCGGCTGGGCAAACAATTAAGTTCCCCACTTTCGCAAAGACAACTTGTCCTCCATGGGTATGACCCGCGAGGGTCAGGTCAATATTGTGGCCGGCAAACGTTTCAAGGTAATACGGCTTGTGGCAGAGTAATATTCTCGGGTTTGGGTTTTGAATCGACGACAGGGCACGCTCAAGGTATGGGTCCGGTTTTGCGCCTATTGGGATATCGTCGACCCCGACGAGATTTATAAATGAGTTTTCTTTCGTAATTTTTATAGCATCGTTCCGAAGAAGTTTAATTCCACACCCGTCTACTTCTTTCGCAACGATATCGACATTTGCATAATAATCATGATTGCCGAGGCAGCCAAAGACTCCATATGGCGCTCGAAGGGAGGAGAATGCTTCGACAAAGGGGTAAACCTCAGCGGTTTGACTGTTCACAAAATCCCCCGGCACAAAAATAATATCAGTCTTCAGATTATTAAGGGCGGCCACGTACTCTTCCATCTCTGGTTTTGTCATAAAAACGCTTGAATGAATATCGCTCATTAATCCAATAGTGAAGCCTTTGAACTCAGCCGGCAAGTTCTGGATACGAACGGTCCGTTCAATGATATCATAGTCGTTGCGATCGATAATTCCTTTGGTTGCTCCAGCGAAAGAATACGCAGAGAGAGCAATGGCACCTGTTTTCATGAACGCCCGGCGGGAATTATCAAACTTTTCAAAGTGGGGTGTGGATTTCATTACATTAATTTTTTGTTTGATTGGAGCAATTCTTTTTCCCACGTTGAGGAGTGCTTCGAATGGAAGCCGAAGGATCCTTATCAACAATAAGATTAAAAACACGAAAAAAGTTGCTACCTCCCACACATAGACTGGAAAAACGATAGAGTAAATAAACCAATTTGGGATGCTTGTAAAGTACGGGTGAATAAAAAAGAGGGGGAGAAACAGCAAATTGAAGAACCCAAAAAGATACAATAAAGCCTTTGTTATCCAGGCGGGGGATGAAGGGAAGCTTTTTACTAATCGCACGACTTGCTTATATAAAAACCATTGACCGGCAAAAATTATAATGGGCAATATGAATCGAAAAGTAAAGTAAAAAGGGGTTCCACTCATATTCGGTTACAGTAATTCGACGAAAATTGTTTCTCAATTATATAAATATAGCAAAATAATGTCATACTTGCCCGGTTTTGTTGGCTTTTCATTGAATATTCGACATAGAAAAGCATATGATTGGTTGCTTGAATTTTGTAATTCCTTCAAATTAATATGCGATTAATGAAACTGGAGCTAAATGTAAAAGTGACAGTTACATGAGAGGAACAAAGGCGTAGTTCTCATTGGCCTGTCTTACTAAAACAACGCCACTCAATCAGAGGTTTCCTGTAAAAAAATAGTTCTTGATTTTTGGCTTTGCTTTCGCTAATTTTATTCTAGTTCAAATGCCCATACATAGGGCTTTTTTATTTTGGAGGAATAAGACTAATGTACACATTCTTCGTTGCGATAGAGATTATTGTATGCGTCCTTCTTATAGGTGTTATCCTGATGCAAAATAGCAAGGGAGGTGGCCTTGCTGGGGCTTTCGGCGGCGGCAATTTTGGAACAGTGTTCGGTGTTCGAAGAACAGCCGATTTTCTTACGCGCGCCACGACGATTTTGGCTACCACGTTTATTGTTCTTGCACTTTTGATAAATCTGTTCTTCTTGCCGGGGAAAAGTGCATCTTCAAAAGAAAGCGTCATCCAGAGCGGGCAGACCTCGGTCCCCCCTGCGCAATTGCCTCCGCAGAGTCAACCTGCACCATCTTCTTCGCCAAAATAGCAAATGAGCATCATGCACCCATGGCTCAATTGGTAGAGCAACTGACTCTTAATCAGTGGGTTCCAGGTTCGAGTCCTGGTGGGTGCACAAAAAGTAGCTCGTCATGTAGGCTGGCTATTTTCATTTTTTGCCATTCAAGCCCCAAGTTATTCTCCCCCGGGGCGCCAAATTGTCTGAAATGCCTATTCTCTTCTTGACAAACCTAAATATTCTGTTATATTACTGCCAATTAGACAATAGCTTGCAAGAAGTATTAAAAGAAGTCAGTCCGAGCATTAGAATCCCTGCTATTATATAAAACGAAGGTCCGCTGGCCTTTTAAGGAAGACTTAACGTATTTTGAAATTCAATTTCTTTCAAGCTATTTCGAAGGAAAATTAAAAAATGCTCCGGCAAAAGACCGGCATTTTTCGGCGGTCGGAGCCCAAGATTTAAAGACTTTATCATTTAAAGCGACGGACAGCATACTCCAGGCAAAGAATGCTTGTACGGAAGATGAGAGTTGCGCCTACGCAAAGGTGCATAATGTCGATAGGGTAATTCCTTCTAAGTCAAGAATTATCTTGGAAGTCACGTCCTGAAAGCAGTTTCGCCCGACGACGAATTGAAGGCACGAAGAAGAATTACAAGGATGGTTCGGCAATACATCAAGGCCGGAGGCGTTCAAACTGGGGCGTTGGGAACCGGAGAACAGGCTGAAGAAGCTCAGATTCAATGACATAACGCATGACAACGAATGCGAGGAGCACTTGGGAAAGGTGCTCCTCTTTTTTTAAGAAATTTTTTTCCGTGTGGGATTGTTAAGTTATAACGTATGGATACTACCACAGCATATCCGCCTGAACAATTGCGCTTGCTACCGTTGCACGATTACTATGTGCGTTCAAACGTTTTATTATTCGAGCAGGATGGATGGTTGTTGCCAGGACGGTTTCATTCCACGGCTGAGGAAATGGACCTGATAGAACACGGAAGAAATGTTCTTGTGGATTTTTCCGACCACGGGCTTCTCCGCCTGGATGGAAAAGATGCCGTCGACTTTCTCAACAGAATATCGACAAATGATTTTAGGAATTTTGTTCCAGGAGATTCGCTCCAGACTGTTTTAACAACCGAGAAGGGGAGAGTAATAGATTCGATCATTGTTGGGCATAGAAAGGATCATTTATTATTGATCGTGAGCCGTGGAACCCAGGCCTACGTGAAACAATGGATCGAAAAGTTTATTATCGCGGAGGATCTAAGGATCCTTGATCAAACGGGAAAATATCTTCTCTTTGCAGTGCTCCGCCCTCAGGATATTTTGGAAAGTCTTGCTGCAAAGAATGCAGGATGCGCTTTTCATTCTAAATATTATAGTGAGGATGCCGCGTTCTACTTTTTTGATGCAGTGGCCTTGCTTCCGGATGCACTCCGTCTCTTGACAGACAGGCAGGTTGGAAATGAAACATTTGAAATTTATTGTGTCCAGCACGGTATCCCTCAATGCCATCCCGAAACGATAGGGGAGTGCAACCCCCTTGAATTGAACCTGTGGGATCAAATTAGTTTTACAAAAGGCTGCTACATTGGGCAGGAAGTGATCGCGCGGCTTGATACCTATAAGAAAATTCAGCGAACGCTTTGCAGGTTTCGAAGCGACAGCTTTCTTGCTCCAGGAGCGAAATATCAAATCGTGCAAGAGGGAAAGGATATCGGCGTTATAACAAACTGCGCTCGTGATGGTGCTCATAAGAGCAGCTTCGTGGGGCTTGCACTGATCAGAAAAGAGTTCGCGCTGCAAGGTGCGAAGTACTCAGTGAGTGATAGCGCAGCCTCGATTATTGTAGATGTTGTCTTTAAACAAAATGAAATTGCTAATGGAAACAATAACCGTAGTCGCTGATGGGAAAAAAGAAAAATATGCTGAGTTGTTCCCCCAGCTTGTAGCGCTCGTTGACGGTGAAAACGATGGTATTGCAAACATGGCAAACGTCAGCGCTGCACTGAAATCAACATTTCCTGCATTTTCATGGATTGGGTTCTATCGGATGCAAGGAGGCGAACTGGTTCTTGGACCATTTCAAGGGAAGGTGGCCTGCGTTCGCATCAAAATTGGTAAAGGGGTTTGCGGAACTGCGGCGAAAGAGAGAAAGACGATTATCGTCCCTGACGTAGACAAATTTCCGGGGCATATTGCATGCGACCCTGACTCAAAGTCGGAAATTGTCGTTCCGTTGCTTTACGGCGGAGACCTCTTTGGCGTTATTGACGTTGACAGCGCCATATTGAACTCGTTTGATGAAATAGATCGGATCCATTTGGAAAAAATTGCGCAGATTATAGCACAAAAGTTTTATCAATCAAATGCAGAAAATAATTGACGGCTAAACAAAAGGAACGACTTCGCCCCCTGCGGGCATACAAAAATCCATTCTTTCTGAATAGCAAAGATGCGCGTGCAATAAGAATTCTTTCAGAATTCTTGGAGCCATTGAGTCGTTTTAATTATTATGGTGTCAAAGATATTATCGTTTTTTTTGGTTCTGCGCGTATCCAATCTCCTGCTGCAGCGCGAAAGAAACTGTCAACGATTGTATCGAGACTTAAAAAAAGAAAGGGTGCAGATTATAGGCAGTCGGAAGAATACCGAAAAGCCCAAATCGCAGTCGAAATGTCGGCTTACTATCGAGATGCTAGCGATCTTGCTTTCATGCTGACGAAGTGGTCGGCATCGCTAAAGGGAAAAAACCGCTTTGTTGTCTGCACCGGTGGAGGCCCTGGAATTATGGAGGCAGCCAATAAGGGGGCATCACATGCCAAGGGAAAGTCAATTGGTTTAAACATAAGTTTGCCGTTTGAGCAGTACCCGAACCGGTATATTTCATCGGAGTTGAATTTTGAGTTCCACTATTTCTTTATGAGGAAATACTGGTTTATGTACCTTGGGAAAGCGCTGGTAGCATTCCCCGGGGGCTTCGGGACGCTGGATGAGTTGATGGAATTGTTGACATTGCTTCAAACAAAGAAAATCAAAAAGAAAATGACTGTAATACTCTATGGCAGAAAATTTTGGGAGCATGTTTTAAATTTTAATTCTCTTCAAGAATATGGGATGATAAGCGGGGAGGATTTTGATTTATTTAGATTTGCGGATACTCCAACGGAAGCGTTTGAATTATTGAAAAGTGGATTGAACAAAAATTATCCCAATATTTAGTAAGAATTTTAGCTATGAAACGGTTTAATAAAATTGATTTAAATCGAGTTAAATCAATGATTTACCTCCTTGATGACGAAGATGATTCTATTTATTCGGTTGCTAAAGAGCATTTATTGATGGTTGGGGAACGCGCCCTGCCTCTGTTGGAAGGATATTTACAAGCAGATGATTCTTTAATGCAACATAGAATAAGAGAAATTTATGAAACCATATCTCTCACATCATTTAAGGATCAGCTTCGTTTGTTTTGTGAAAAATGCAAGTCCGACCTCGATTTGGAGGAAGGAGCATTTTTGATCGCGAAGCATGCTTATCCAAGTGTTGATATGCACATTTATTCCGATCTACTGAATTTCTTCGCTGCGGAATTTCAATCTCGCTTGGATTCCTCTGATTCTCCCGAAGAAATTGCTTCAAAGATCGGGAATTACTTTTCACATGAAAAAGGATTTTCGGGTAACGAAGCTGACTATTACAACACTGACAACCATTACATCAACAAAGTCATTGAAACTAAACGAGGAGTCCCCATCACTCTTTCTGTTATTTATATGCTTGCCTTACGCCGGCTGAATTTTCCAGTTCAGGGAATTGGGATGCCGGGACATTTTATAGTGAGGTATGAGTTCGGAGCAAAATTTTTATTTGCCGACCCCTTCAATAGTGGAAAAATACTATCGTTAGATGAATGCAAAAATTCTTTGGCGAAATTAGGGTATCTTTTTAAAGAAGAATATCTTGAGCCGGTCACAAATAGGCAAATTCTTGAACGAATGCTTCGGAACCTGGTCTTGGTATTTGAAAAGCAAAATCAGACGATAAAAATGCAGGCGTTATTGCAATGTATTGATATTTTGAACAGGAATGTTTAGATTAAGAGACGGGGGTGAATGGTTTCGACGGGGTAGAAGATGGTTAGACATAAGCATACCGTGCTCTCCGAGTCGCACGATAATAAAGCGGAACCAACTTAAGTGCAGACTACAACTACGCACTCGCTGCCTAATTAATAATTAAGCAGCGCATCTTCATGATGCTCTACCTGGCTAGTGTCATGCAAGGTGTCGACTTCAGTCGGGCGTGCTAATATCAACACTGGAGCGATATTAGTGAATTTTTATCCCAGATAGCTTTGGGCATGTTGAGTTCGTCCAGCAGCTCACGGTGAAATTTCACGAGACGGACTGAGTATGGAGAAAGTCTAATGGTCATCACTTCGGACCGGGGTTCGAATCCCCGCACCTCCACTATTTCTATTTCCAGTAGCGTGTAATGTAATGAAGCAGGAAAATGGTTGCTGCCTCGAGTTCATGAAAATGTCCGGAGCAGGCAATGATTTTGTCGTTTTGGACAATCGTAATGGCATCATTGTAGATCCATACGTATTTGCGCGTCAGGTATGCGATCGCCGTAAAGGTATTGGGGCAGATGGCTTGCTTCTCTTGGAAACCAGTAGCAAAGCTGATTTCTTGATGAGGTATTATAACTCGGACGGAAGCTACGGTGGAATGTGTGGTAATGGAGGAAGGTGTATTAGTCGGTATGCTTTTATCAAAAAGATTGTGAATCGGTCGGATATTCGATTTGAAGCGTTGGAGCATCTATACAGTGCCTCTATTTTGCACGACGGAGTGAGCTTGAAAATGAAAAATCCTTCGGATTTCCGATTGGGTCAGGTAATCCCTCTTTCTCGAATACAAATTCGTTTCCATTTTGTAAACTCTGGTTCTCCTCATTCTGTAATTTTTCTCGATGAAAATAAAGAGTTGGGCCCGACCCTCGAAGAAATTGATGTTTATAGTGTCGGGAAAGAAATGAGAAACCATGTTTATTTTTCTCCGGAAGGCACGAACGTAAATTTTGTAGAGGGGAAGGATCCAACTAATTTTTTCATAAGAACATATGAGAGAGGCGTTGAAGCAGAAACTCTCGCTTGTGGTACCGGATCAGTTGCCGTTGCCTTAATTAGCAATCAAGTGAAAAGATCGTTGCCTCCATTGACTATTCACGTGCGAAGCGGGGAATTTCTGACAGTGAATTTTGATCATACAAGCGACGGTCTGTACCATGATGTCTCTTTAACTGGCAGCGCACATATTGTTTTTAGTGGAATAGTCAAATACGATTTTCTTTCCCAGTCTATTGTTGATATTGTTTAGTGCTCCCGACCTTCCTTATTCTTAATCCTTGCTCTGGCCGCGGGAAAAGCGAAAAACTCATCCCCCTCATTCGCGCTCATTTTGAAACGAATAAAGTACCCTTTGATCTTCGTATTACAAAATTCCCCGATGAAGCCAGAGCAATTGCCAGCGAAGTGAAGAAAAAGTATCCGATTATCGTCGCAGGTGGTGGTGATGGAACCGTCAATGAAGTGGTGAATGGAATTGCTGGCTCGGATAATATACTTGGGATTTTACCTCTTGGCTCCGGCAACGATTTTGCCAAAGCTCTGACTTATCCTAAAAAGATTAAAGGATGTTTACAATTATTGACAAGACAACAAGTTAAATCAATTGATTTGGGCTTAATTAAAGTAATTAATTCTAGTTTAGAGGAGAAAACGAAACATTTTATTAATTTTGTGGGAATTGGGTTGGATGCAGAAGTAGCTAATGAAGCCCGAAAGATATACTGGGTTCGTGGGTTAGCGAAGTATGCGATCGCAGCGATGAAAGTGCTGTTCCGCTACAAAGCTGAATCTTCTGCTGTTATTAGCCCTGAATTTTGCAGTGAGGGGAAACATTTGTTGATTTCAATTGGTAATGGGCAAAGCTCCGGCGGAGGCTTTTATTTAACGCCTCAGGCTTCGCTGGATGACGGATGGCTTGACGTATGCACAGCAAAGAACCTAACAATAGCAGAGACCCTGAAAATTTTTCCTTTTGTTTTATTTGGAAGACACGCTGGCTTTGAAAAAATCCAAATGAAACGTACGAAGAGATTAACGGTAACAACGCAGACAAATTTACCAGTGCATGTTGATGGTGAGGTTATTGGGTTAGACGTTCGGGAGATTAACATTGAAATAATACCATTAGGAATTAAAGTTCTAGTGACTTAAACAGAAAGCCTACGGCAAGTTTAATATTGATATAATATGTGTTATGTAAAGTTACATTTGGGACGAATAATACAAAATTTGGCAGAATTCTTAATCCATCAGCCGTCCAATCGCGCCAAAATAAGTACTCTCTGCGAGCCCCCTCTCAAGGTTGATGTCGTTAGCAATTTTGATTCTGGAAGAAACGTTAACTCGCCCCAGGATAGAGAAACCAACCTTGTGTTTCCCGGCAGTTTTCTCAATCATAGCTATCTGTGCCGGATTTGCTGAAACCACGATTCTGCTCTGTTCCTCACCGAATAAGAGAAAATCTGTTCGGTAGCCCTTCAAGGGCAAAGCTATATCGCACCCAATACTGCTATCTTCTCCCATAATAATACTCTCAATTAAGGCCACGGCAAGTCCTCCTTCAGAAACGTCATGGGCCGAATTCACTATGCCGTTATGAATAAGCTCCAAACAGCAGTCCTGCAGCCTCTTCTCTTCGTCAATATCAAAGTACGGGGCATTATCTCCTGTCATACGGTAGAATTCTTTCAGATACTCACTTCCGTTAAGGTCTCCTCGAAGTTGTCCGAGCAGAATTATGTCATCGCCAATATTGCGAAATGCACTTGTAGTGATATAAGATTCGGACTCAATAAGGCCAACCATCCCAATTACCGGCGTCGGATAGATCGCTCCCAGTGGACTTTCATTATAGAAGCTAACATTTCCGCCTGTTACTGGTGTCCCGAAAGTGCGGCATGCATGGGCAATCCCTTCGACCGCTTCTTTGAATTGCCAGTATGATTCAGGCTTATAAGGATTCCCAAAATTCAAGCAATTAGTGATCCCAATAGGCGTAGCTCCAGAACAAACAACATTTCTAGCAGCTTCAGCAACAGCTATTTCTGCTCCGATTCTAGGGTTCAAGTAGACGTAACGAGAATTGCAATCAGTTTTCATCGCAAGAAATTTTTTGGTCCCGGCGACACGAACAACAGCGGCATCGGAGTTGGGACCAACTCGTGTACCCGTTCTTACCATGGAATCATATTGTTCAAATACCCAACGCTTGCTCGCAATGTTTGGCTGGGCTAGCATCTTAAGGGCAATTTCATTTAAATCTCGCGGTGCTTTTAGTGAGCGAGGGTTTAGAGGTATGCGATTGACGATATAGCCGGGTTTCTTTGTTTCGCGGATATATACCGGAGCACCGCCGCCTAGCACTAATGATTCTGCCGGCACCTCTGCTTTTAGCGCGTTGTTCTTAAATACTTTTACCAGTCCATCATCTGTTACCTCGCCAATTACTACTGAATGAAGATCCCATTTATCAAAAATTTCAGTCACCTTCTTTTCACAACCCCTCTTTACGACGAGCAGCATTCTCTCTTGCGACTCTGACAGCATGATTTGGTAAGCGGACATGTCTTGTTCCCGCACAGGTACCTTGTCCAGGTCAATGCGCATTCCCGATTTTCCTTTAGCGCTCATTTCAGTTGTTGAACAAGTAATTCCGGCTGCGCCCATATCTTGTATTCCCACAAGTAAATCAGCCTTGATCACTTCAAGAGTAGCTTCCAGTAGAAGTTTTTCTGTGAATGGATCTCCGACTTGTACGGATGGACGTTTGCTCTCCGATTTCTCAGAAATCTCTTCAGATGCAAACGTGGCTCCATGAATGCCATCTTTTCCGGTGGAGGAACCGACGATCATGACGGGGTTGCCTGTTCCTTTCGAGGTCGCAGAGGCAATTTCTGAATGTTTCACAATCCCGACAGCCATCGCATTGACAAGCGGGTTTCCCTGGTAACTTTTGTCGAAATATACTTCGCCCGCGACAGTAGGAACGCCAAAACTATTACCATAATCTCCTATTCCTTTTACTACGCCGCGGAATAGCTGCCTGGCCTGCTCGTCAGTAAGCTCTCCAAACCGCAGCGAATTCAGTGAAGCGATTGGCCGTGCTCCCATAGTGAATATGTCTCTCATTATTCCACCCACGCCGGTTGCAGCCCCCTGATATGGCTCGACCGCTGAAGGATGGTTGTGGCTCTCAATCTTAAAAGCTACGGCCAAACCGTCACCGATGTCGACAAGCCCGGCATTTTCCTCACCGGCACTAACGAGAAGTCGGCCCCCGGACCGCGGAAGTGTTTTCAGAAGGGCAATAGAATTCTTGTAACTACAATGTTCACTCCACATTACGCTGAAAATTCCCAATTCTGTATATGAAGGGTTTCTGCCAAGTATCTTACGAATACTCTCATATTCTTCCTCTGTAAGCCCGTGTTGTAGTGCTAAGCTTTTTGTCACTTCTGGTTCTTGTTCGATCACATTCGGCATAACGTCTAGTACCTTTATTCTATGATGAGAAGCAATTCGCCTTTGTCAACAATTTGTTTGTCCCGCACGAGTATTTTTTTTACTGTTCCATGCTTCGTTGCCCGTATTTCATTTTCCATTTTCATTGCTTCTAAAATGAGCAAGCCGTCCCCAGCACTAATGACGGTCCCCTCCTCAACTTCACAACGAACGACCATTCCAGGCATTGGAGATCGTATTTCTATGTCTGAATTTATTTTTTGTGAAACGCTGAAATGGGGATTTAGCTTTTTTTTTCTAGAAGCCGCTATTTCTATCTTATAGTAATGACCATTAGTTAATATAGTATAGGTAAAATCATTACTAGTAACGATTGCGTGAAATGATTTGCCGTTGAAAAGAAGAGAATACCGCCCTGGTGAAATCTTCTGTATGTCCACCTCATATCTATTGCCGTTCATGGATATAGACCTATCTTCCATAAACGACCAGCTGAACTGTTTTTCGCCGATATTGGAGGTGACTGTCGACATATCTTATTCTTCGAATCGGCTGTTCTTCCATCGTCCGGAGGTCATCGACCGATCTCTGACCGGGCGAGTTCCATCGCTGGATACAGAATTATGTATAGATGCAGCAATAAACGAAGCTGCTAATTCTTCTTCAGAATCCATAGTTAGTTTGTGTTTTTGAAAGTACTTTTCGACAAATTGTACATCGTATTTTCCCCCCACAAAAATTGGGTGCGATACTACGAAAGCACAAAAAGGAATAGTTGTCGCCACACCTGAGATGACATATTCTGATAAAGCCCGTGACATTCTTTGGATCGCTTCATCTCGACTTATTCCCCATGCTACCAGCTTAGCAAGCAAGGGGTCATAAAAGTGAACAACTTTTGTCCCCTTCATGACGCCGGAATCGTGCCTGATTCCATATCCCTCACTCGGAGCATATTCTTCAATTGTTCCAGTAGAAGGGAGAAAATCATCAAAGGGATCTTCTGCACAGATTCTACACTCAATTGCGTGCCCTCGGGGAACAAGCATCTCTTGATCGAACGGCAATTTTTCGTCTTGAGCTATTTTAATTTGGGCTTTTACCAAATCAACCCCATATACCAGTTCTGTTACCGGGTGTTCAACTTGAATTCGTGTGTTCATCTCTAAAAAATAAAACGAGTTATTCGAGTCTACTAAAAATTCAACTGTGCCCGCGTTGGCATAACCGGATGCTCGGGCTGCGCTGACAGCAGCCTGGCCCATTGCAGCTCTCATCGATTCAGGCAAGTGAGAACTAGGACATTCTTCTACAACTTTCTGATGTCGCCGCTGGATGGAGCACTCCCGTTCACCCAGAAAAATTACGTTTCCGTGCTGGTCTGCAAGGATTTGAATTTCAATATGCCGGGGGTTTGGCAGGTATTTTTCAACAAAAACATCAGGACTTCCAAAAGCTTTTTGGGATTCTGATTGCGCTTGTTGCAGGGCCTCTCCGAGATTCTCTTCCCGGTCAACTCTTCTCATCCCCTTTCCCCCTCCTCCATGAACCGCTTTAAGTAATACCGGATATCCTATTTCCTTCGCAACCTTAAGCGCTTCCTGATAACCTCTTAATGCAAAAGTAGTTCCAGGCATTATTGGAACTTTTGCATTCTTTATTAAATCACGTGCTGAAGTTTTCCCTCCCATTAACATCATTGCGGACGCTGGCGGACCGACAAAGGTCATCCCATGCGATACTGTTGCTTCAGCGAAATCAGGGTTCTCGGAAAGGAAACCGTAGCCAGGGTGGATTGCATCACAATGAGCCTTTTTGGCTATATCGATAATTTTATCGATGTCGAGGTAAGTCTCTTTCGAAAAATTTCCATGTAGAGGGTAGGCTTCGTTGGCATGAAGGACGTAAGGAGCACATCGATCGGCGTCTGAAAAAATCGCTACAGTTTGAATTCCCATATCGGCTGCGGAGCGGTGAATACGCAGGGCAATTTCCCCTCGGTTGGCAATCAGCAGTTTATGGATCCTCTTTGCCTTCATTCGCTTTTCAAGTCAACGATAGTGACTCCCATTCCGCCTTCATTCCATTCACCGAAACGATGTGATTTGATTCTTGAATCGGATTGCAAAAATGATGTTATCTTTTTCCGCAATGCGCCAGAACCTTTTCCATGTATAATATCGACTTGATGCAATCCTGTAACCATGGCATTATCAATGAATTTATCGACTGCTTCTAATGCTTCGTCGCCATAGAGTCCTCTGACATCAATTTCACGTTTCGGATCTCCTTCTAAAAGAATAGGCGTAAATGGATGTGCCGGAGGTTTTGGCTTATTGATGGGAACAATGTCATTTACATGTATCCTCATCTTTAGGCTGTCAAATGCAACCTGAAGGTGTCCGCTGGCATCGGGCGGTTGCAATACCTCGCCAATCTGTGAGTTGGATTTTAGTTTGACAGTGGATCCCTTGGAGATCGGTGAACTGTTTTTAATGTCGGGAGCATTCGGTATTATCTCGTTTAATGCCATTTCCATGGCACGAATTTCGGTCCCCAAGACTCTGATTTCTTGTTTGGCCTCAACGATGGAAATTTTATCGGCCTGGCGCTGCTTGATTTCCTTTATGGATTTTTCGATGATAGAATTGGCTTTGTTGATAATTTCTTTTGCCTCTTCCACCGCTTTTAATTTTATCAATTTAATTTCTTCTCGTAATCCCTTTAATTTAGTCTCGTAGTTCTCTACTAATTCACTATATTTCAATTTCTCATCATTAAGTATCGAAAGTTGTTTCGAGAGCAATTGAGCACGACTTTCCAGGTCGACTATTAGCTTTTCCAGCCGCGATTTTTGTTCGCCTGCCATTTTTTCTGCGCCCGAGATGAGGACTGGTGATAATCCGAGCCGCTTGGCTATCTCGAGCGCATAGCTGCTTCCGGGAACGCCAAATCTGAAGTTAAATGTTGGCGTCAGTGTAGCCTGGTCGAACTCCATCGCACCATTTTCCATACCTTCTGTTTCATGGACAAATGCCTTAAGTGAAACCTGATGAGTCGTCGCTATTGTAAATGCTCCTACTTTGGTCAATGCGGCAAGGATCACGGCCGCGAGCGCACCTCCTTCAACGGGGTCGGTACCTGCACCTATTTCATCTATGAGGATTAAGCTATGATCATCGGCCGCAGCCAGAATACTCCGAAGCATTGTAATGTGCGAACTGAATGTGCTAAGGTCGTTTTCGATGGATTGATCGTCTCCAATATCAACAAACAGTTTCTTAAAGACCGGGAATTCTGAATCGGGTGAGGCGGGAATATGGATTCCACATTGCAGCATGAGCACCAGTACCCCTATTGTTTTCATCGCCACACTTTTTCCGCCGGCATTGGGGCCGGTGATGAGCAACGTATTATAGCCATTTCCCAGTTCGATTGACAACGGAATTATTTTTTCTCGCGGATGGCGAAGCAAGAGAATCGGATGCCGTGCATCTACAATTTTCAGAGAGCCAAATTCTTTTAAAAAAGGTTTATTTCCTTTTATTTCAATGGAATATTTTGCTTTCGCATATATTAAATCTAGGTGTTTCAAAACTTCCAAACTCTGCATCAGTTCAGGAGAAACTTCCCGCACTTGCATTGTCAGCATTCGAAGAATTTTTTCAATCTCGCGCTGTTCCTTAAAGTGAAGTTCGCGGATTTCGTTATTGAGTGAGAGAGTTTCTGCAGGTTCAATAAAAACAGTGACCCCGCTTGCCGATGAGCTGTGGATGAACCCGGGGACGCTATGTTTCTGCTCCGCCTTAACCGGAATCACCATTCTGCCGTCTCTTGTGGTAATGATATCTTCTTGTGTTAGCCCTTGCTCAGAAACGTTTTTGAGAATACGCCCCAGCTGTTTTCGTAACAGTTCATACATCGAAACTAAATCGCTTCGAATGGCTCTCAATTCTTTACTTGCAGTGTCTTTGATATTTCCATTCTCATCAATAGCTTGAGTGATATTGTACTCAAGTACTTTATTGATATTTACGGCCGCACAAACCGCAAACAACTCCGCGTAGCCCTCTTTTCTCTTCTGAATAAACGCCTTGATGTTTCTCGCTGCTTGGAGTGTCTGAGCAATTGGTAATAGGTCGGATGGCCCGAGAATACTGTTTTCGATTCCGGCCCTTTGAAGCGGGTCACGGATGTCATGAAGCCCATCGATTGGAAATGGGTCATCACTTTCTAAGAGCTTTTTCATCTCATCGACGCGATTCAGCTCTTGTGTCAGAAGGGCCAGGTTTGCGTTCGGAATTACGTGCTCCGCGGCGGTCTTGCCTAAATCGGAAGAGGCGTAGCTTTCCAGGCGGCCGAGTATTTTTTTGAACTCTAGTTTGTCGGCTGCGGATTGGAATTCAGTCATTGCTGCAGAGGTGTTTCTTTATGGTTGGATGACTTTTTTATTGAGTTCATTATTTCTTGGTAGAAATCCTCTGATTCCGGGAAGAATGTATTAACGCTGTCGAAGATGCGGGGGGCAAAATTTTTGATCGGCCGGTAGAGAAGGGAGTCCGAACGAGTCTCACCGGAAGGGAAGTGAAAATACATGCTTAGAAAAATGGCTATCAGGCTTAGGAAAATTCCCCCTTCCACTAAGCCCATGATAAGCCCCCCTACCCTGTTCCATATCCCTTCGGCAAGTTTTTTGATGGCAATCTTGTATACAATCGCTTGAGAAATCATGATTCCCCCCACAATGATGAGAAAAGCGAAGGTTGTACTTTCTCCGGCGGAAATTCCCATCGGCATAAGAACCATCTCACCAAATGAAGAAGCATATTTTGTCGCAAGAATGAGTGAGACGGCTAAACAAACCAACGCAATCAGCTTTTTGAGAAAGCCGCTCCGCCATCCGGCAAACATGAATAGTCCGAGGATGACAATGAGGATTGTATCAAAGGTAGTCATGAAACGCCTTCAAGTTCGTGTTTTACGATTTCTGAAATTACTTTAGAATCAATTTTGCCTTTCAGTTCCTTCATAGCCAACGGCATCACTTTGCCCAAGTCTTTCATTGAGGCGGCTCCGGATTCTCGAATCAGGTTTTTAATTATTTTCTCGGCATCTTCACGCGATAACTGTTTTGGCAAATATTCGGAAATAATCTCAAGCTCCTTCGTTTCCTGTTCGACCAACTCCATTCTCCCCGCTTTTGTAAAAATCTCGATTGCCTCTTTTCTCTTCTTTGAGGCGGACATGAGAATTGACATTTCATCATCCTCGTTCATTGGTCGGTCCAGACCTTTTTTCTCGAATTCGATGATTTGCGCTCGAAGCATGCGAAGAGTTTCAAGCCGCAGTTTGTTTCCCGATTTCATTGCAGCTTTTAAATCTTCATTGATATGTTGTGTCAGATTCATGTTCAGGTTTTTTATAGTGAAAGCGGATTAGATGCCGCCATAGACTTTTATTGTTTCTCCATTTATCGATGACGCCTCATCGGAGGCAAGAAATCCAATAACGCCGGCTGCTTGTTCAAGCGTAACCCAGCCTCTTGTCTCTTCCTTCGACGCTGAGTGCTTATTAGATTCCGTCAGTAGAACGCTTGGGGCAATCGCGTTTACCGTAATATTTGAATCAGAGAGTCGCTTGGCCTCTTCGCCGGCGATGAGCGTTAAGGCGGCAATTGCGGATTTGGAAATACCGTACGCGCCCCGCCCCGCTGATGGGGACAGTCCGGCCATCGCTGAGACATTAACAATCCTGCCGTACTTTCTTTTTTCCATAACCCGTAAAGCGCTTTGCGAGCATAAAAAGCAAGTTTTCAAATTCAAGGCGAACATGAAATCCCATTCTTCTTCAGTCAACTCGGTAATATTCTTTTTTGGCATGTAACCGCCGACAAGATTACAAAGGATATCGATGCCCCCTTTTTTATCAAGAAGAGAGTTGAAGATTTGATCAACGTCTCCTTGTTTCGATACGTCACCTTTAAGCGCTAGAACATCGGGGAACCGCTTTAAGAATTCCGCTGCATCTCGGTCGGAATGGTAGGTAACAACGACCTCTGCCCCTTCGTTTTTAAAATATGTTGTTACCGCCTTTCCTAGTTCACCCGTTCCCCCTGTGATGAGGGCTATTCTTCCTCTCAATTTCATGTATTAATATATTGTACGTTAGAACGAAAATCAATGACAACGGCGGAACACCGTAGTTGATGATGGAGGGCTGTTGAAATTTTTGAACGTAAACCGAGTCGGTACCGGACATTTGAGTAGCGTTACAGTTTGAAAGTTGCTATAAGCGCAGCGAAGTGGCGCTTTACGCCACCACGTATAACGTGGCAATCCCCTAAATAAATGGGGATTGTCCCACTGCACGGCATCCCTTATGGAGCCCCAAAGAATTATTTGGATTCTCGCCGAGTCGAGTCTTCGACCCGCTCTCGCGGAAATGACTAACTGAGCCAGCACCGGCATTTGCTCAAAATTGATTCTTACGAGTTAAGCGCGTATATTGGACATGATTTCATTCACTATTTGAGAGGAACAATGGATTGGGTTGATTACAAACAGATCCAAAATTTTGAAGTTGGCATTACGCCGTTGTTTGTGGATTATTTAAATGATTTCGATAAGTTGAAAGACTACTACGCGGCTGATTTTCGCGACCGCGGGAGCTGGAAGAAACTCATCGGCAACGTGCTTTCGAAACAGAGAGATCGCTCAACCCTTATTCGCGTTCTGACGGAACAAAATAAGCAGCACCACTGCGGCATTCGGACTTTGGCAAATATCGATCTGTTGGGCAATGAGAACACGGTTGCCGTTGTCACCGGCCAGCAAGTCGGAATCTGTTCGGGCCCGCTCTACACGATCTATAAAACAGTCACCGCGATCAAACTTGCCGAACAATTGTCTGCACAATTCCCCGATTATAATTTTGTTCCCGTGTTCTGGGTGGAGAATGAAGACCATGATTTTGAAGAGATTAATAAAATTAATGTCCTCAATCCAGCCGGTGACATCCAGACGATTGAATATCTCTTTGGCGGGAAACCTTTCGAAAAAAATCCCGGGCCTGTTGGCAGTATCGTGATTGACAATTTCATTGACAATTTCTTTGATCGTTTACAGACGCAGCTTCAAGATTCGGAATTCAAATTACCGTTGTTGGCAGCGTTGCGGGGTTATTATCGGCAAGGAGCTTCTTTAGGAGCCGCTTTTGTAGGAGTTATGAATCATCTGTTTGAGGATGCAGGTCTGGTGTTCCTCGACCCTGGCAACGTGGAATTGAAGAAAATTCTGAAACCGGTGTTCCAAAGAGAAATCGCGGGGATGTCAAAAACATCGCAGATGGTGATTGACACGAGCGCCGGGCTTGAGGAGCATTATCATGCGCAGATCAAAGCAAAGTCGATAAATCTTTTCATGCTGCATAAAGGGGGGCGATATCTCATTGAGCCAAGAGAAAACGATTACAGCTTGAAAGGAACGAGGCAATTTTTTTCAAAAGAAGAATTGAACGGTATCGTTGAGAATTCCCCTGAACTGATTTCGCCAAACGTCGTTCTGCGACCGATTTGTCAGGACGCAATTCTGCCGACGATTGCTTATGTTGGCGGGCCGTCGGAGATCGCATATTTTGGCCAGTTGAAATCGGTTTATGAGTTCTTCGATGTCCAGATGCCCGTTGTCTATCCTCGAGCCAGCGTGACGGTCGTAGAAGAAAAGGTGAAAAATATTCTAGAGAAATTTCAGGTGGATTTTACAGAAATATGGTCGGATATCGATCCCCTGCTGATTCGGATTGCGGAGCAGGTTTCTGAGGTCAAAGTCGATGCGTTGTTTGACCTGCTCCATCGCCGCATTCATGAAGCTGTCGCAGAGTCACGGTTCGGCATTCAGCAAATCGACTCCACCCTCTCCGGTGCGATAGATTCAACGTTATCAAGAATTGAATCGCAACTGAACGTTTTAAAAGAGAAGACGCAGTCGGCACAGCAGCGAAGGCAGGACGTGACGATAAAGCAGATTCAGAAAGTGGCAGCGAATATTTTCCCGAAATCGAATTTTCAGGAAAGAGAATTTAACGTAGTATACTACATGAACAAGTATGGACCGGATTTCGTAAAATGGCTCAGCGGAGAAATCATCATCGACCGGTTCCAGCATCAGCTCATCGAGCTATAACAGCGCAACAATTTTCAAATTACTTTTTCCGTTTCCTTGTCGAAGAAATGAGCTTTTGCCATGTTGAAGGCGAGGTCCATTTCCTTGCCCGCCTTCGGTTCTTCCGTCGCAATGATGCGTGAAACGTATTGATTCCCGTTGCCCGTGGTAAAGTAAACAAAAATCTCATTTCCCATCGGCTCCACAACTTCGATTTTCGCCTTGAAGCGCGAGGACGCAGTGCCGCTCAGTTTCTTTGCATCAGAGATATGTTCAGGCCTGATCCCCAGCCAAATTCCTTTTCCGATATACGGCTTTAATTTTGCTTCGTACGCTTTAGGGATTTTCAGCACAACCCCCGTTTTCTCCTCGGTAAAAGCAAGTCCCCTATTTTTCGAAATTGTTCCCTCCATAAAATTCATCGCAGGGCTGCCAATAAATCCTGCCACAAATTTATTCGACGGGTTATGGTAAAGGTTCAGCGGAGTGTTCGTCTGCTGGATACTTCCGTCTTTCATCACAACGATCTTGTCTCCCATCGTCATCGCCTCAGTCTGATCGTGTGTCACGTAGACCATGGTCGACTTCAAGCTGTGGTGAAGCTTTGATATCTCGGTGCGCATCTGGACGCGCAGTTTTGCGTCAAGGTTGCTGAGAGGTTCATCGAAAAGAAAAACTTTAGGCTTTCGGACAATCGCTCTGCCCAATGCCACACGCTGGCGTTGTCCGCCCGACAAGGCTTTCGGCTTTCGGTCGAGATATTCTTCAATACCGAGAATTTGCGCCGCTTCCCGCACGCGGCTCTCTATTTCTGCTTTTGGATATTTTCGGAGTTTCAGGCCGAACGCCATGTTTTCATACACCGTCATGTGCGGATACAGGGCATAATTTTGAAAAACCATGGCGATGTCGCGGTCTTTGGGGGGAACCTCGTTCACAATTGTTCCTCCGATGGAGATCGTCCCGCTGCTGATGTCTTCGAGGCCGGCGATCATTCGGAGTGTCGTAGATTTTCCGCAGCCGGACGGGCCGACGAGCACAACGAATTCCTTGTCGGCGATGTCAATGTTCACGTCTTTTACGGCGACGACGCCGCCTTCATATTCTTTCCGTATGTTTTCCAGCTTAACACTTGCCACAATAACCTCGACTAATTTGCCAACGTGTGAAGCGTATCCCAGAATGCCGGGAATGAAATATCCACGCAGCCAGAGTCTTTGATTGTCGACTCACCCTGAAGATTGGTTGCTGCAACACCGAATGCCATAGCAATGCGGTGATCTCCGAAACTATCAAAAGTTGACGGAATTAAAACACTTTTTGAGTTAAATGCAAATCCGTCCTCAAGCTCCTCAATGTCCAGCCCCATGAGAGAAAGATTTTCGCACACCGCGCCTATCCGGTCGCTCTCTTTGTTGCGCAGTTCAAATGCGCCGCGCACTTCAAACGTGCCAACCGCGAAGGCAGCCGCAACGGCAAGGATCGGAATTTCATCAATAATGTTTGGGATGATCGATCCTTGGAGGATCAGATTCGACCGAAGAACGGAGCTTTTTACCACGATGTCGCCCATGGGTTCACCGCCAATCGTCTTTTCGTTTTCTATTGAAATATTTCCTCCCATCGAGCGTAAGATGTCAAGAAATCCGGTCCGTGTAGGATTGATGCCAACATTCTTGATCATGAGTTCGGAGTCATGTGCAATGAGCCCGGCAACGATAAAAAATGCCGCGGATGATGGATCACCCGGGATATAAAACTGTTTCGCCGGGATTTGCCTTCTCCCGACCACCGAGACATGAGTTTTGTCGTTCGTTCGAATCGTGCTGAACCCGAGCATTCGTTCGGTGTGGTCCCGGGACGCCTGCAACTCTTCTACCGTCGTTGTCCCTTCTGCAAACAGGCCTGCAAGGAGAATTGCTGATTTAACTTGAGCGCTGGGAATAGGGAGTTCGTACGTGATCCCGTGAAGTTTTTCGGAAGGGAAAATTTTTAACGGGGCGGTGAATTTGTCAGTTCCGACTACATGAGCGCCCATTTCCGTCAGCGGGTCGATAATGCGCTTCATCGGTCTCCGCACAAGATACTGGTCACCCGAGATTTGGCTCGGAAATTTTTGGCCTGCCAATATTCCCGATAAGAGACGGATCGTTGTCCCGGAATTTCCGGCGTTCAGCTGCGCACTCGGTTGGCGATAACCATGGAGCCCTTTCCCAACGATGTGAAGAGCATGGGGTGTCAATGTTGCTTCGACACCCAACGCTTGAACACACTCGAGTGTGCTTCTTGGGTCTGCGGCGTTGAGAAATCCGACTACCTCCGTTGTTCCTTCCGCAAGAGACCCTATCAGCACCGCGCGATGCGAAATTGATTTATCTCCCGGAACGGTGATTTCGCCGCGAAGATGTCGAGCAGGGTGGAGTATCTTATCCATGGAGAAAACCCGTTCCGGTATTCACAAAAGGAATCATTGTCCTCCGAGTGTATTAATGGCTCTGTGGGACTTCCTCTTTTTTCTTCTCTGCGAGCATCACTGCCTTACGGCTAAGGTTGAGCCGTCCCTTGTCGTCAATCTCAACAAGCTTTACATCAAAAACATCGCCTACTTTGACGAAATCGGCGACTTTTTCGATTCGCTTCAGGTCAAGTTGAGAAACATGGACCAACCCTTCTTTGCCAGGAAGGATTTCAACGAAAGCCCCGAAATCCATGATCTTCTTCACCGTCGCCTTGTAGGTCTTGCCAACTTCCGGCACTTCAGTGATCCGTCCGATCATTGCGCGGGCTTTTTCACTTGCTTCTTTTGAGGTAGCCGCGATAACGATCGTACCATCATCGTCAATATTAACTTCAGCTCCGGATTCCGAAACGATATTGCGGATATTTTTGCCTCCCGGACCGATGACTGCTCCGATCATGTCAACGGGAATCTTGATCGTCGTTAACCGTGGTGCATACTGACTCAAGTCGGCACGCGGGGACGAAATCGCTGCATCCATTATTGCGAGCTTGTGGAGCCTTCCGTCCTTCGCTTGTTGAACTGCTTTTTCGAGTATTTCAAAGGAGATCCCTTTGATTTTGATGTCCATTTGAAAAGCAGTAATGCCGTCCTTGGTTCCTGCGACTTTGAAATCCATATCTCCGAGATGGTCTTCATTGCCGAGGATGTCGCTGAGAATCGCAACGCGGTCCCCTTCTTTCACCAATCCCATAGCAATTCCTGCGACCGACTTTTTCAGCGGAACGCCGCCGTCGTACAGCGCGAGCGAACCGGCGCAGACCGTTGCCATGGAGGAGGATCCGTTCGATTCAAGGATATCCGAGACGACTCGTACGGTGTAAGGGAATTCCTTACCGTCGGGGAGAATATTTTTTAACGCACGCTCGGCAAGGTTGCCGTGTCCGATTTCGCGCCGGCCTGTCGCAAGCCTTCCCGTTTCGCCGACGCTGAACGGGGGAAAGTTGTAGTGGAGCATGAAACGGCGCGTCGTTTTAGGGAGCAATCCGTCGACCATCTGTTCGTCGAGTTTCGTACCGAGTGTTACCGTTGTCAATGATTGTGTCTCTCCGCGAGTAAAGAGAGCGGAGCCGTGCGCGCGCGGCAGGAGGCCAAGCTCGATGGAAATCGGTCGGATGTCCGTTAATCCCCGTCCGTCCAGGCGTTTCTTCTTTCCGAGGATCATCTCACGCATTTCATACTTTTCGATATCGTGCAAAATTTGCGCGATGGATGCTTCCTGGTCCGGAAATTTTTCAGCAAGCGAGGCGTTGACTTCCTCTGCGATCGCGGCGTTTGCTTTTGAGCGATCGTCCTTCGACAGGACGGTGTTTACCGTTGTCCGTATTTTTTCTTCCGCGATCGCTTTTACGGCTGCGAGCAACTCGGGGTTGATTTCAGGAATCGATATAGGCCGCTTCTGTTTTTTTATTTCTGCCGCAAGCTCTCTTTGCAGCGTGCAAATTTTCTTGATTGCTTCATGGGCAAACTTGAGTGCTGCGAGGATGTCTGATTCACCGATTTCGCGGGACTCCCCTTCGACCATCACGATCGAATCGTCGGTTCCTGCAACAGTCACATCCATGTCGCTTGCTTCCAGCTCGTCGAAGGTTGGGTTAATCAGCAATTCTCCGTTAACGCGGCCGATGCGTACCTCGGCGATCGGACCATCGAACGGCGAATCCGAGACCATCAATGCCGCCGATGCCGCGCATGCCCCGAGAACATCCGCATCATTCTGCTGGTCCGATGAAAAGACGTTTACGATAATTTGCGTTTCGCTATGGTAGCCTTCGGGAAACATCGGCCGGATTGGCCGGTCGATGAGGCGTGCCGAGAGAATTTCTTTATCCGAGGGCCTCCCTTCCCGTTTCAAAAATCCTCCGGGAATTTTTCCCGCCGAGGACATTTTTTCCCGGTATTCCACTTGAAGCGGAAAATAATCCAGGTCATCCTCGGATTCTTTCGGTGCGACAACCGTCGCAAGGACCATCGTGTCGGCATACCGCGCCATCACGGCGCCGTCCGCCTGTTTGGCGAATCTGCCGGTTTCGAATGACAATGTTTTGTTCCCTATTTGAATTTCTTTTTTTACTACCATGAGTTTTCTGCCTTATTGAATCATATTGACTGCTGAATTATTTCAGCGCGTCTCCCTGCACATTCCTGCTACTTGCGGATTTCGAGTTCTTGAATAATCTTCCGGTAGCGTTCAATGTTTTTTTCCATTAAATAATCGAGCAAGCGGCGGCGCTTCCCGACCATCCGCAGCAACCCAACCCGTGAGTGGTTGTCTTTTTTGTGAGTATCAAAATGAGACGAGAGCGCATTGATGTTCGCCGTAAGAATGGCGATCTGGACTTCTGGAGTCCCGGAATCACTCGGAGATTTACCGTATTTTTTAATGAATTCCGTTTTTTGAGCTTTTGAAATTGACATGGACACTCCTTAGAAATAATTATACAGTGTGCTTATTGAACATTTTCTAAAATATTTTTTCCGATGCGTTTATCATTATTCATTTCTTCCACCAGTTCCTCGGATGACGCGAATTGTTTTTCTCCCCGTATCCGTTGAACGCACTCTACCGTTACCGTCCGCCCGTAGATGTTCCCCGTAAAATCATAGATAAAAACCTCGCAGACCCGTGCGTGATGCTCGTAAAATGTCGGCAGAACGCCAACGCTCATAAGCCCTGCATGCGGTGAAGCGTCGACAAGAACCTTCACTGCGTAGACCCCGTTCCCGGGAAGAATTTTCCGCGGGTCGTTCACGGCAATGTTGGCCGTTGGAAACCCCAACGCTTTTCCACGGCCGTCTCCAGCGACCACCGTGCCGGAAAAGCTGAATCGCCTTCCAAGCAGGTCGTTTGCTTTGATGATCTCCCCTTCCAGCAAAAGCGAGCGAATTCTCGAGCTGCTCACAAGTTCGCCGCTGGCAAAATATTGTTTTTCAGCGACGACAGAAAAATCGAATTCTCGTCCCAATGCAAGCAACTGAGCAAGGCCCGCTTCACGATCTCTGCCGAATCCGTGGTCGTATCCTTCGATGACTTCACTGACTCCCACGCCGTTAATGATGTAGTCGACATAAAATTCGCGAAACGGCTTTCGCGAAAACTCATACGTAAACGGGACAACGAACGTGACATCGACACCGAACTGATCAAACAGCTCAATTTTTTCGTCATGTGTCGTCAACAATTCGACCCGGTTCGATTCTTCGTTGCCATTATTCCGCTTCTTCACGCCGACAACTTCTTTCGGATGTGGATTGAATGTGACGATAACGCTTTGTCCATTCCGTTCATTCGCCCTTTGAATGACCTCCCGAATGATTTTTTGATGAGCAAGGTGAACGCCGTCGAACGTTCCGATTGAAAGAACGGAATCTTTGTTGCGTGTCATCTCCGAAAGCGATTGAACGATTTTCATAATTCTATACAGGCCTTGCCGGAGTACACCGCTCGCTCAGAGAATACAAATCTTCAATTTGCATTGCTTGTTGCAGGCATAAACTCCCGATACGCGTGCGTCGCAGCCCTTTCAGGTATGCCCCGCAGAGCAATTTTTTTCCACATTCATCGACGATCGACCGAATGTACGTTCCCTTTGAACACACGACGCGGAAATAGACGAGGGGCAGATCCATTTTTACCAGCGTAAACTCTGAAACAGTAATTTCCCGGGGTTGGCGTTCCAGCGAGCGTCCCTTTCGCGCATATTTGTACAGCGGTTTGCCGCCGTATTTGATCGCCGAATACATTGGCGGCACCTGCAGTTGCACGCCGACAAAAGTGGAAAAAACATCGAGGAGCTGTTTCTCATCGATACGTAAAAAATCTTTTTGGTCTTGCTCGGGAGTTTCCGAATCGAAGCTCGCGGTTGTTGCGCCAAGCTGCATAATTCCTTCGTATTCTTTTTCTTGTCCCGTGAAGCTGTCGATTTCTTTTGTCTTTTTTCCGGTGCACAGAATTAATAATCCCGTTGCTTTCGGGTCAAGCGTTCCAGCGTGCCCCACTTTTTTCACGTGGAATAAATCCCTTACGCGGTGCACAACGTCAAATGAGGTCCAGTTCAACGGCTTATCAATAAGGAGAACCTCCCCTTTCTCAAAATCAAGGGCGTGTGCATCCGATGTCATCGTGACCGGCTCATTCTGGTTTAATGTCATTTTCATGAATCTTTTTTATCAAGTTCTCCAATGTTTCTACCCTGTCCATCGTATCGTCGTGGTAGAATTGTAGCGCCGGTGTGAACTTCATGTTGACATGGGACGCAAGGAGTCCGCGAATGTGGGATTTTTCGCTTTCTAACCGTGCGAGCGTTTTTTCTCTCACTGGATGCGCGCCCAAAATGCTCACGTAGATTTTTGCAAGTTTAAGATCGGGTGTCACCCGAACTTCTGTCACCGTACTGAAACCTAATTCTCCGCCACTATACTCCCGGCTGATAATTGTTCCGAGTTCGCGCCGGATGAGCGATGCAACTTTTTCTGTCCTGACCGACATGCTATACCCTTTTGCAGAAGAATAAACAAACGCTTGTTCATTGTATCAAAGCTTACGTTTTGTTTCGATGACCTTGTACGCTTCAAGAATGTCCCCCACTTTGATATCGTTGAAGTTTTCCAAACCGATACCGCACTCAAATCCCTGCTCTACCTCCCTCACATCATCCTTGAATCGTCTTAGTGATGCGAACGTTCCATCAAAAATTGAGACTCCGTCGCGAAGCAAACGCACTTTATTATTTCGAACAATTTTTCCGTCGGTGACGTAACATCCTGCGATCGTGCCTATTTTTGGGACTTTAAACGTCTCACGCACTTCAACCGTCGCGGTCACTTCCTCAGAGAGCGTAGGAGCGAGCAATCCTTCCAGCGCGTTACGCACTTCGTTGATCGCGTCGTAGATGATGTTGTAAAGCCGTATGTCGACTTTCTCTTGTTCGGCGAGACGGCGTGCGTTCAGATTCGGCCGCACATGGAATCCGATGATGACCGCATTGGACGCAGCGGCAAGCAGCACATCCGATTCAGAAATCGCTCCGACACCTTTGTGGATCACGCGTATTTTCACTTCCGCCGTGGAAAGCTTCATCAGCGAATCGGCCAGTGCTTCAACGGACCCGTCGACGTCTCCTTTGACAACGATCGAAAGTTCACGGACTTGCTGGCCCGCCTGAATTTGTTCTGAAATTTCGTCGAGCGTAACAAAATGAATTTGTCTGAAATCCTGTTCGCGTTTCAACTGCTGCCGCTTAAGACTGATTTCACGCGCTATGCGGTCTGAATCGACCGCAATGAACTGGTCGCCCGCTTGCGGAATGCCGTCGAATCCAAGAAGCTGAACCGGCGTGGATGGTCCGGCAACCTCGGTTCGCCGCCCCCGTTCATCAAACATGGCTTTTACTTTCCCGCTGTAAATACCGCCGACAAAAGGATCACCGATGCGAAGCGTCCCTTTCTGGATGAGGATGGTAGCAAGAATACCTTTGCCCTTGTCGATCTGGGCTTCGACGACCGCACCCCGCGCCGTCCGGTTTGGATTAGCTTTCAGATCAAGAACCTCGGCTTCGAGCAAGATCTTCTCCAGCAGCAGATCGATGTTCAACCCTTTCTTTGCCGATACTTCAACGCATTGATATTTGCCGCCCCATTCTTCCACTAAGATTCCCTTATCGGCAAGTTGTTGCCGGATCCGGTCGGGGTTCGCTTCGGGCTTATCGATCTTGTTTATTGCAATGATAATAGGAACATTCGCGGCCCGTGCGTGACTTATTGCTTCGAGAGTTTGCGGCATCACGCTGTCTTCGGCGGCGACCACAAGGACGACGATGTCCGTCAGTTGAGCGCCGCGCGCGCGCATGGCGGTAAAGGCTTCGTGTCCCGGGGTGTCAAGGAACGTTATCTTCCTGCCGGAATCCAAGCTCACTTCGTACGCGCCGATATGCTGTGTAATGCCGCCGGCTTCACCCGCCACGACGTTTGTCCGGCGTATATAATCCAGCAAAGAAGTTTTTCCATGGTCGACGTGTCCCATGATGGTAACGACGGGAGAACGCGGCTTCAAGGTCTCTGCCGCATCGGGCTTATCTTCAAGGAGATCAACGGTAAATTCCTCATAGAATTCGACCTGCAGCCCGAACTCATCCGCGACGAGCGTAATGTTGTCTTTATCCAATCGCTGATTGATGGATACCATTAATCCCAGGCCGATGCATTTTGCGATCACATCCGCCACGGGAACATTCATGAGGGTGGCAAGTTCGCCAACGGTGACGTATTCAGTGACGCGAAGCTTTCCCTCTTCCCCTTGCGATTCCTCAAGCAGCCTTGCCTGTTCTTCTTCGCGCTCCCGTTTTCTTTTTTTTCTGTTCGTGGCGCGGAGGCTGACAACCGATTCGTCCATTCCGGCAAGAGTTCGCTTGATCGCTTCATTCACTTGTGTATCGTCAATTTCGTGGACTCGAAGCTTTTTCTTCTTTTTCTTCTTTTTGGAAAGATCCTCGGTGTCAGATTCCGTGACTTCCTTAACTTTTTCGTCTTTAACCTTCTTCTTTTTCTTCTTCCGTTTGCGCTGTTCTTCTGTCTCGGCAGAAATTCCTCCCGTTTTTCCCTCTTTTTCGGCGGGCACAGGCTTTTCCTTCAATTCCATCTTTCCCATGATTGTCAGGCCACGCCGGCGCGCGCTGAGCTGGTCCAAAGGCGATGTATAGCCTTTCTCGCCTTTTTTCTTTTTTGCACCCTGTTCGTCTTTGAGCGTCTGTTCGGCAGCCAACGGTTCGCTCTTTGCTTTTTCCGGGGCTGGTTTTTCAACGGGAACAACCTGTGGTTCTTCTTTGGGAAGAGCGGTCGTACTTTCCACCACAACCGGCTGATGGATTGTCGGTTCTACAGTGACCGGCTCCGGAGCCGCTTCAACGCCGGGCAGCGGCGGCGGAACTGCCTCGACAGCTTCTTCATCAGTTTTTTTCTTCGACGCTTCTTTTGTTTCTTCTTCCGTTTCCTTTTTCTTCTCGGCAGTTTTTCGCTTCGTTTCTTTGATCTCTGCAATCTTCCGCTGATGCCTGTCTGCGACGTCTTTATCTTTTTTGAAATGGGACATGATGTCTTTCATCATGTCATTTTCGACGATCGACATCGGACCCTTGATCGTGTATCCCTTTTTGGTCAGAAATTCAATAATGGTGCCGCTCGCAAGGTTTAAGTCTTTTGCGAGATTAAATATTTTTATTTTCTTTTCAGTTGCTTCCGTCATTCGAATTCCTTCAGTAAAAAGGAAACAAGAACATTCAGTGAATGGAGCATCGGACGATAAGAGTTAGGGTGTTTCAGTTTTTTCTTCCTTGACAGATTCGGGGGCAGTGTCGGGAACGGCCTCTTCTTTTTGCTCCCCGCCTCCAATCGCGGCTTTCACCGCCACAGCTTTTTTATTTTTTTCTTCATCGTCGTCTTCATCGACTTCCGCCTCTTCGAATTCTTTTTTGATGAGAGCGACAATTTCTTTTACCTTCTCTTCTTCCAAGCCTAACTCTCCAACGAGTTCTTCAATGTCGGCTTCCATCACTTGCTGGGCTGTGTCATAACCGTTCTCGATAAACTTATCATAAATTTCCTTTCCGATTTCGTCGCGGAATTCAATGAGTTCGATATCGTATTCAGCGCCTTCTTTCACGAGCTGAAGGTCAAAGCCGGAAAGCTTTCCAGCGAGCCGTATGTTTTGGCCCCCCTTTCCGATCGCGAGCGAAACCTGGTCGTCTGCCACGAGAATCGTAGCCTTTTTAGCCGCCACATCAAGATCGATCTTTTTCAACTTCGCCGGAGCGAGTGCCCGCGTAATCATGACAAGGGGTTCGTCGCTGTAATTGATCACGTCGATGTTTTCGTTGTTGAGTTCACGGACAATGGCATGGATCCGTACGCCTTTCATCCCCACGCAAGCGCCGACGGCATCGATACGGTCGTCGTGAGATTCAACGGCAACTTTTGCGCGGTCGCCCGGTTCGCGGGCAATATCTTTGATTTCAATGATACCGTCATAGATCTCCGGGATTTCGATTTCAAACAGACGCGCCAAAAATTTCGTATCGGAGCGCGAGATGATGACTGTCGGGTTGCCGGAATTCTTCCGCACTTCCTTGATCACTGCACGGATGGTATCTCCCTTTTTGTACCGTTCTTTTTGGATCTGCTCGCTTTTCGGCAAAACGACTTCATTCTTGTTATGCATAACAAGAATTTCATTCTTCCGAATCTGATATACTTCGCCGACAAGTATTTCGCCGATCGAATTGCTGTATTCGTTGTAGATTAATTCTTTCTCAAGCTCCTTTATTCTTTGGTTGAGATTTTGTTTCGCTGTGATAATCAATCGCCTCCCGAAATCGGCGAGGTTAATGATTTCGACGTAGTCCTCGCCGACATCCAGCGGCTCACCCGACTTCTTTCTCGCGGACTCAACATCGATTTGTGTGACAGGGTCGACGACCGTTTCTACAATTTCTTTTTCGAGATAAATCTCTATGTCCCCCTTTTCCATATTGACAACGACGTCAAATTTGGCTTCCTGCCCGTATTTCTTCCGGACCATCATTCCAAAAATATCTTCCACAATTCCGACAAGAATATCTTTGTCGATAGATTTTTCGCGAACCAGTGAAGAAAATGATTCGACAATCTCATAATTCATTGGATCCTCCAAAGTGAAAATTGTAGTTCATCCGAGCAGTTCTCTATTTGAATTGCGGAAGCACATACGCTTCCCGAATTTCGTTTAGAGCAAAAGATCTTTCCTGTTTTCTCTTTTGTCCTCAATGTCAGTGTTGCCTCGTTCACGTCCTGCAAGACCCCCTCCACTGCATTTTTTTGATCATCAGCAGAAGAGATGATTTTGACCTGCCGTCCGATGTTTTTCTTGTATTGCCGCACCGTCTTGAGAGGCCGGTCAAGGCCGGGTGAAGAAACCTCCAACCGATACCTTCCTGGAATTAAATTCTGTCTCTCGAGTTCTGCCGCTACGTAACGATTAACCTGCGCGCATTGATCGGCTGTAACTCCTTTGTCGGTGTCTACAAACACCTCAACAATTGATCCGCTTTTCTCGCCCCGGACGTTGACGCCGACAAGATATCCGTCTATGGACTGAACAATGGTCGATGCTATTTCAGATATGCTCTCGATCAGCGCCATTTTCAAGCTTTTTTTGCCATCAAAAAAAAGTCCCGCTTGAGGCGGGACTTTACGGTGCAGTGAATAAAATATACAGTACCGAACACTTAGATGCAAGTAAAATATTATCATCCGTTCTCCCTTAAAAAAAAGCCCTGACCTCCGCTTTTGCGGTATGAACCGGGCTATGAGACTGTTCAGACCTGCCAGTATATTGCAGCGATGATTGAAGGTTGTTGCTCAACTTGTAATCGAATGAAATTCCCCATAAAAAAGTTTTTCCCTCAAGCCTGCCTGCGGTGAGGTCAAACGGAACGATGACGCCAGCCGTGTTATTTTCAAGTGAAACCTCCTCGCGCGAAAAATCAACCCTCATCTGGCCGTTCCCTCGAAACGAAATAATAGTTCGCAGCGACTGTGCATTCAAATCCGCAAAGATTGGAGCAGGAGTGTAATCGTCTTCCGAACGGGAGACTTCAATTTTAAAGCCGACTTCGACGTTCTGTTCCGGGCGGTATGAATAATCCGAAGTGAGATCGTCAGAATTAATGACTTGCGAACGGCCGCTGGCGAGCGAGGCGGCAAGATTATCCTGCTTGTTGGCATAATCTATTTCATTGGAGATCTCGGAAACGAGCTGCCACCGAATCCGGATCGACCGCTCACGATTGTAGCTTTGCTCATCACCGGTGCTGTATTGGCCGGCTCCATCCTGCTGGAGAAATCTGAACCTGAATGAAAGATCGGGACGATTCTCAAAAATAAATAGGTCCTGCTGAATTAATTGGCTGCCGAGTATCGTTGTTGACGTGTCGAGGAAATGACTGAGGTGCAGAAGATAGATTTGACTCGTCTGCGGGTCGGAGCTTTTTTCTTCAATCTTGACATAGCTTTCTGTCGACAGCGCGGAGAGTGTTTTTTCAAACCACCCCGAAGGTGACGGCATAAATTTGTCCGGCGTGAGGAGCAAGCGTGCCGAGGTTTTTACATTGATCACCGGAATCAGTTGATCGGTTGGGACCGTGATGACTGTGTAATTACCGTCATAGCGGCTTAGCTGGAAATCTTTTTCATCGGTAACATCGACATTTCCAGTGCCTGTCCAGATATACTGCCCTTGTCCCGGTTGAACCTGAACGAAAACGCGCTGAAGCTCTGCCGACCGTTCTGTCGATGCCTCATAGTACACGTCAGCATCAACCCCGCGGTGAAATGGAGTGTACCTCGTTTCGGAACGGACAAGCGTTGTTTGGATGTCGGGGTCCGAAAGCCTGAATTGATCGTGAAACGTTTTATCCATGAGAATAACGTTTAAGGAGGATGAAACGTTTTGAATCTCGGGCAACGCCCATCCGTATGTTTGAGTGATCGACCGCGATTGGGGCTGCAGCTTTCCTTCATACGCCGCATCGTCGTCGCGAAGTTCAAGTTCGGTAGAAAGGTTCATTCCATAAATACCTTTGAGTGATAATTTTGGCGCGAGCGTTGTAAAACTAAAACTTGCATTATCGAGAGAATCCATAGTAGGAGTTTCGATGGAGCGGTCTTCATGTTCAAAACGAAAGCTCGGTAGGAATTTCTTAAAAGTGTAGGCGATTGATCCTTCCTGCCTCACCCAATCGTTTTCTTCGCTCGAAATCCCCTGTGAGCTTTTAATTTGATCGATGGTGTAATCAATTTTCGGCAATGAGTCGTCGGCAAGACGAATGAAACCCGCCTTGCGATTTGCTGTAAACTGGTTTCCCATGTCGTTTGATCCAACCGATCCTCCGAGCGAAAGGTTTTTGAGAGGATTGTACGTGATCCCCGCTTCCCGAATTTCTTGTGAAGAGGGTTGTATGGTGACGGTGCTGTCAAGAGCCCACTTCCTTGCAAATTCCACGTCATCGATGCGGTCGAGGGGTGAAAAATTTTTATTGGTATACCGGTCGGATAAGGAGAGATTAAAAGAACCGATATTCGCGCCGGCAATCTTAACGTTGGATGGAGAAAAATCCGCTGAAAACTTTGTTGCATCGCCGGTGACTTCATCATTTGTTGCAAACCTATTGGGGTTGAGGTTACTTGCAGCAAATTCGCCGTCCACCGTAAAGCTTTTTGCAATGCGGATCGACGTATTGATGTCTGCTATTTGTTGAAGCTGGGGTGCCGGTAAAATAATGATGGGCAGATAATCGCCATTATGCGGTCCGGCATATCGGTACTGTCCCAGCAATACATGAGTATAATCTCCTGCTCCCGAGCCAACGAAGGAAAACGTTACATTGAACTGAGCCTGGTATGTTCCGGGCGCAAACTCATAAATTCTTGTCGTTACCCCTTGAACAAGAGTGTCGATTGCGGCATATTCCCCTTTTCCGATATTCAACGAATCAACTCCGACCGAATCTACGCCTGTCAGTGTGGCTAGTTTGCTCCCGCTTTGTGCAAGTACCGTCTTGTCGCTGTCGCTCAGCGAAATGCCAATAGGTGCGTTCGGATCATCCCCTTCCTGCGCATACAAGACGGAAAATTTCATGGCGTCGGAAAAGGTTTTAGCATCTGCTTCTACTGCAAAGAAATTCCTCGTGTATGATTGATCGCTATACTGAAAATCCACGACGATACGTGAGACGCTGGTTATTAACCTCTTAGAAGAAAAGGTAATTTGGCTGCTTGAATAATCAATTGCATAGTCATTAGCTTCTCCTCGCACCATGAGTATTCCGTCGATATAAACTTTCTCAGTTCCAGCGATGACAACGATATTGTTCTCGTTGTTCTTGCCATAAAGCTGGTAAGGCCCCTGGACACCGTCAAGTCCTGGAAATTGATTCGTGTTAAACTTGCCCCGCGAGGTTGCCCCGGTTACAGTCACTGATCCGGAAAGTCCGCCGGATGAAAAGTTAGCAGTGCCCTCTGCTCCCTGAAGTTTTCGACTCAATTTTCCAAACTCTCCATCCGACAAATCAAAATAGAAATCTCCCAGTGTTGCAGCATAATTGTCACTTTTGATTTGCACGAACACGTTGTCGAGTTCCTGAATGGTCTGCGTATTCCCTTCCGGTTGAAGAGGCGTGTTTTCATCAGTCAGAGCGGCCTGGATTTCAACATCTGATGATAATTTACCGGAAAACTGCAGGCGGAAACCCGAATTAAGTGTTAAATCTCTGTTAGTTCCGACTGTAAATCCGCGAAAGATACTTCCGCTTTTTTGAAGTTCATTCCCGAAAATGTTGTCGAAAGGACCCGATGTGGAAGTTGTATTTACAATTGTGGTTGTACGGTTTGTAATTGAGTCATGGTGAATCGTATAGCTTTTATGCCGATAAAATGTTTGAAATGAAAATGGCAAGAAATTGTAAAATATAGTAATTCTGTAATTATGTAATTTAAAATCTATTATTTGATGGAGCGTAACATGCACTTTGCCTGTGGAGTATTCGATCGAATAGTCAACGAGCCTTGTGAGTTTCAGAGAGTCCAGATAAACAGTCTCAGAATTAGGGATAATAATATCGTGCGGGAGTTGAAACGAGGTATCGGGCCGGGTTATTCGAAGCTGATCAAAAGCGGGAGCAATCGGATTAAAAGTTTGTGCCTTTGCTGCTCCCGACCAGATTGAAAGAAGAAAAAAGGCCAAAGCAAAGAACAAATAATGTATTTCGGAAGTCAGTCTCAAAGGGAACAGTGATAGATTTCATAGACCTACATCGTAGAAATTTGATGCTTGACCTCCGTATGTATCACCGTGTTTCTTTTCAACGACAAAAAGACCACCACGATATTGTTTGATGGCATTTTGTACCAAAGGAGGGACTCGAACCCTCACCTGGGTTAAGCCAGACTGGATTTTGAGTCCAGCGCGTCTACCACTTCCGCCACTTTGGCATTTCTTTTCATAATATAGCAAACTTCGCTTAGCAAGGCAAGAATATTTCGCCTTTCCACCAGATTTATTTAGCACACTGCGTCAGCAAGTGAATATTTTTTGGATCTCTTAAGTGGAAATTATACAGCTCATATTAATATTTGTTCCGGCTCTTTTTCTTATATGGTCAGCCCTTATTCAGGGCCGACCGGTAATTCTTTTACCGGGCACAATAATGAGAACATAATCGGCAAAGGGGTTCGCTTATTTACCGTTTTTTGTTGGCCTTTCATAAAGGTACGACAACGCCAATAATTTGCTACCGCTTCCATCGTTTACAGCGTACTTTCCGTTGCTCCAAATCGACGCTCCGCCGTGTTCTCCCTTTTTGTTGATTGCGTAAAACTTCACGTCAAATTTTGGCTTTCCATCTAAATCCAGCAAACGTTCCTCCTTTGTGTGCTGTACTATTCTTTTGCACGCCAGTAAGCAAGCTTCTGTTGGAGATTCTCCCTGTTTCATGTATTCGACAATCATAACACTGCTGCAGTTTAGAAGATTGGCTTCGCCTCGTCCAGTTGACCCCGCTGCACCGATTTCATTGTCGACGAACAGGCCGGCTCCTATGATTGGAGAGTCGCCAACCCTTCCGGGAATTTTATAAGACAATCCACTTGTCGTTGTAACACCTGATAGATTCCCTTCTAAGTCTAGCCCTAAACAATTGATTGTGCCATAGGTCTGAAGTGCTTTCTTGACACCCTCACCGATATCTCTGTCCTCAAGTGTGTGTGGCGGCAAATAAGCGTCTTCATTACTCAAAGTTTCCTTCCACCGAACCCACTCTTCCCTCGACTGGTCAGTGAGAAGATTTTCTTCTTTGAACCCATGCATCTTAGCAAACTTCAAAGCGCCTTCGCCTACAAGGAGCACATGGTCCGTTCGGTCCATGACCACCTTTGCGACGCTGGATGGGTTTTTGATATTCTTCAGTGCCGCCACTGCTCCTGCACGATGGGATGGGCCGTGCATCACTGAGGCGTCGAGTTCCACTTCTCCGTCTGCGTTGGGAAGTCCTCCCAGCCCAACCGACATATCGTTCGGGTCGTCTTCGACAATATTGACGGCGGCAATTACTGCGTCTAATGCATCGCTCCCTCCGTCGATGAGCTGGCGCGCCTTTTCAATGGCCTTGACTCCGTTTGCACTCGAAATCACTAAGCCCTTCTCGGCTCTTAAGGATCCCTGGCTGGCTGCCGAAAAAGCTTTCCTGGGCAGCAGCGCAGACCCAATACCGAAGAAAGCAGTGGTTTTTATAAAGTCCCTGCGGGAATTTTTAGCATCCATTGTCATCTCCTTCTTACTTTATTGCTTGTAAGCCCTGTTCAAGAGGGTTGCTAGATGGATCACTTCTCCACCGATTTTATGAATTTTAAGTCCATAATTTATTTGCGACAGACATCCTGGATTGTTGGCAACGACAATAGCGGCCTTAGTCGTTTCAATATTTTGCATTTTGCGCTTTAGCAATTTCATCGAATCATCATGGCGAACAACATTATAAATCCCGGCGCTGCCGCAACACCATGCAGCCTCTGGAAGGTCGACAAAATCAATTCCCGGAAGTGAACTCAGTATTGCCCGAGGTTCTGAAGTGATATGTTGAGCATGGATTAGATGGCACGCATCGTGATAAGCAACCCGCACGTTCATCGGTCGGGAGGGTTTCTGAAAATCAATGGACAGCAGGAACTCGGTCAAATCCTTGACTTTGGCGGAAAGTGTCTTCGCTTGTTCAGCATAGCGGTCGTCATCTGCAAGATAGTGCGCATATTCTTTCATAAACGCGCCGCATCCGGCGGAGTTCATGACTATTGCTTCGAACTCGTAGCGTGAAAAAATATCAATATTATGGCGTGCCAGTTTTCTTGCCGTATCAAGATCTCCGTTGTGGGCCTGCAAAGACCCGCAGCATTCCTGCAGCTTTGGGACAATAACTTCGCAGCCGTTGTGCAGGAGGACTTCTACGGTATCGTTGTTAACATCGGCAAATGCGACGTTCATAATGCAACCCGAAAGGAATGCAACGCGGTGTTTTACCTCTCCCGCCGGTTTGATGGTTTCGGGAAATGTTTCGTCGAAAAATTTTTTATCGATGCGGGGAGAAAGATGTTGAAGCTTGGCCATTTTCGGCATGAAGAAATTGAGGATACCTGTCTTTGCCAGGAAGGTCTCCATTCCGGATTGTTGATAGAATCGAAGAACTCGTGCCAGAAATTTTCAGCATCTTGTTTCGATGCCAATACATGTTCAAAGAAAATTATTTTTAGCGATTCTCTCCAGCCCGCGAGGTTCTTCCCTGTGCGTAAATCTGACTCCGCGCAGCTTCAACCAGTGATCCGTATTTGACGCCTGCAGGACACGCCGTTTCGCAAGCCTGGCAGTCGAGGCAGAAATTCATTTCGTCAATGAAACCGTCTGTCATCTGCCATGTCGCCGTCGGCAACAGCTTTCATCAATCGAATCCGGCCGCGCGGAGAAGACTTTTCGAGACCGGTCAGCGCGAAGGTTGGGCAGGTCGGCAGGCATAATCCGCAGTGCATGCAATTTGTAATAACGTCATCGCTGGGAATATCAACACCGTAAAATCCGGACTTGGTGTTTACCGCCGATGCATTCTTATTACTTGTGGCTGTCAGCATGTTTTTTGCCGCGGTTCAGGTCCACGCACCCAGTTCTTCAAATTTCCTGATTTGATCTTTCGTTCGGGGCAGGTTCCCTTCACACTTGGGTGTGATCGAAAAAATCTTTCCAGGGTTTAACACGCCTTGCGGATCAATTGATGATTTTATCGACTTCATCATTTCAACGGCCGCTATACCGGCGGCAGCGGGAAGAAATTTTCTCTTTGATAGACCCGTGCCGTGCTCGCCGGTAATTGTCCCTCCCATGTTGATCGATTCGTAGAAGATTGCTTCGAACGCCGATTCTGCCCGCTGAATTTCATCTTTATCTCGTTCATCGGTAAGGCATGTCGGATGAAGATTTCCATCGCCCGCATGGCCGAAAATTCCGAACATCACATCATAGCTCTTTGCAATGGAGTCAATTCGTTCGAGCATCGAAGCAATTTTGCTTCGCGGCACGGTAACATCTTCTAAGATTGTTGTCGGTTTCACGCGTGCCAGCGCTGAAAATGCAGATCGACGGGCGGTCTTTAAGCGAATCGCCTCTGCTTCAGTGTGTGCGACGTTGATTTCAATGCATTGGTGGCGCTTACATAGCTCAGCCACTCTCGCCGTATCTTCTTCTACAACGGCAGAGCGGCCGTCGACTTCGATGAGCAGCAAAGATTCAATGGACGTTGGCAAACCAAGATGTGCATATTCTTCGACGCATCGAATCGTCGTTCGGTCTAAGAATTCGACCGTGGCAGGAATGATGTGTGCAGCAATGATTGCAGAGACAGCCTCTGCGGCATCATTTCGTTTCTGAAAGTAGGCCAGCATTGTTTTGCTGGTCTCCGGCTTAGGAATGAGCTTCAACAATATTTTTGTAAAGATACCAAGAGTCCCTTCAGAGCCGACGAAAAAGTCTTTGAGATTGTAGCCCGCAACGTCTTTGACCACTTTTCCCCCAGAAAAAATTATTTCACCGCTTGGAAGAACGGTCTCAAGCCCCAGAACATAATTTTTCGTTACCCCGTATTTCAGTCCGCGCAAACCGCCGGCATTTTCCGCGACGTTTCCGCCGATCGTGCAGATATTCATGCTTCCCGGGTCCGGCGGATAGAATAAACCTAATTTTTCGACCGCGGCATGGATATCAGCGGTGATAACGCCCGGTTCGACGAGCACAGTGAGATTCTCCGCGTCCACTTCCAGAATCTTATTCCAATGAGACATGAGCATGACAATTGAATTTTCCACGGGGATTGATCCCCCGCTTAGCCCCGAACCTGATCCGCGAGGAACTACTGCAAAATGTTCTTCGTTTGCCAGCGTGAGAATGCTTGAGATTTGTTCTTTTGTTTGCGGGAGAACAATTGCTTCGGGAAGGAATTGCAATAACGGTGTGCCGTCATACGAATACGATATCCTGTCTTCCTGGGAATGGAGGATAGTTATTTTTTCCGACAATCTGAGATATTTTTTTGAGAATAGCCGGATTGATCATTGAAGTAGCGTTATCATCGAAGAGAAGGCGTTGAACATCGGATGGGGAATCAGTATATTAATAGCGTTTAGGTTATGATAGCAAAATCACTTTCGAAAGTCAACGAACTGAATTTGGAGCACATATGGGAAAATTAGAACGTCGATCGTGGGCGGAGCCCTTTAAAATCAAAGTCGTCGAGCCGTTAAAAATGACAACCCGCGAAGAACGGCTTACAGCAATTCGTGAAGCTGGCTATAATACGTTTCTTCTTAAATCGGAAGATGTGTACATCGATCTGCTGACTGACAGCGGAACGAATGCGATGAGCGACTACCAATGGGCTGGCATGATGCTGGGAGACGAGGCGTATGCCGGTAGCAAAAATTATTATCACCTCGAAGAAAATGTCCAGAAGTATTACGGCTACAAGTACCTCGTGCCGACCCATCAAGGACGCGGGGCCGAACATATCATTTCAAAATTGCTTATCAAGCCGGGGGATTTCGTTCCGGGCAACATGTATTTTACGACAACGCGTCTTCACCAGGAATTAGCGGGCGCGACATTCATCGACGTTATCATCGATGAGGCGCACGAATCGCAAAATACACATCCTTTCAAAGGAAATATCGACCTGCAAAAACTTGAAGACGTGATCAAAAAAGTCGGAGAGAAAAAGATTTCGTATGTCACTGTTGCGGCGACAGTGAATATGGCCGGGGGCCAGCCGATATCCATGGACAATTTACGTCAAATCCGCGCATTGACGGCTAAGCATAACATTAAGGTTATTCTTGATGCAACGCGGGCCGTTGAAAACGCATATTTCATCAAGGTGCGCGAGAAAGGATATGAAAAGAAATCGATCGCAGAAATTTTGAAAGAAATGTGCTCCTACAGCGACGGCGCTACCATGAGCGGTAAAAAAGATTTGCTCGTCAACATCGGCGGATTCCTTGCTCTCAACGATTACACCGTCTTCGAAGAAGCGCGCAATATGGTCGTGGTGTACGAAGGGCTCCACACATACGGCGGAATGGCAGGACGCGATATGGAAGCGATGGCTCGGGGAATCGAGGAGGCTGTTCAAGAGGCGCACATTAAAGCACGGATCGGCCAGATCGAATATGTCGGCGAAAAACTTCAAAGCATTGGAATTCCAATCGTTCTCCCGGTTGGAGGCCATGCAATCTTCCTCGATGCGAAAAGATTTCTCCCCCATATTCCACAGATTGAATTTCCCGCGCAGACTCTTGCCGCTGAATTGTACATGGACTCCGGTATTCGTTCAATGGAGCGGGGTATCGTTTCAGCTGGGCGGAAGAAAGAGACCGGCGAGAATTACTACCCCAAGCTTGAATTAGTGCGTCTCACATTCCCGCGACGCGTATACACGCAAGCGCATTGCGACGTGACGGCCGAATCAGTGGAATCGGTATTCGAGCAGCGTGACAAGATCAAAGGGATGAAAATGGTCTATGAACCGAAGTACTTGCGATTTTTCCAGGCAAGGTTTGAAAGGTTGTAGCCATAGCGAGCACGTAGTTCGGTCTCGGGGAAGATTGAACTACGTGTATTTTTCTTGACTAATATCTCGGCATAGCCGGGTCGATGAGTTCTGCCCATTCATCGATTCCCCCAACAAGATTTTTCACCTTCCGGAACCCGGATTGCTTCATAAATTCGACCGCTTGCCGGCTTCGACCGCCGACTTTGCAATGCACAATAATTTCTTTTGCCGTATCAAGCTCGCTAATCCGCTTTGGCAAATCCCTCAAAGGGAATCAAGTAACCGTTAAGGTTGCATATTTGATATTCTTGCGGCTCCCGCACGTCAAGGATGAAAAGATCGTCTTTATTGTCGAGCCGCTTCTTCAACTCATCAACAGTGATCTCGTGCTGTTCTTCCCGGGTGAAAGAATCCCAGCCTGCCTGGATGCCGCAAAATGCTTCGTAGTCGATAGGCGACGTTATTGTGCGATGCTGGCCGCACACAGGGCAATCGGGATTTTTTCGGAGCTTGAGTTCGCGGAATTTTGTTTTCAATGCGTCGAAGAGCAGTAACCGTCCCACCAGCGGCTCTCCTTTTCCGATAATAAGCTTCACCGTCTCATTCGCTTGAATTGTACCGATGATTCCCGGCAAAATTCCCAGCACTCCTCCTTCTGCACAGCTTGGAACCAGGCCCGGCGGAGGCGGCTCGGGGTATAAACAGCGATAGCACGGGCCGTCTTCAGCGGCAAAAACAGAGACTTGTCCCTCGAATCGGAAAATGCTTCCGTAGACATTCGGTTTCCCTGTCATGACACAGGCATCATTAACAAGATAACGGGTTGGAAAATTATCAGTTCCATCGACGATGATGTCATAACCCGAAAACAAATCTAATGCATTTTCCGAATTGAGATGCATGTCATGCGTTTCAATTTTTACGAAAGGATTAATCCCTTCAAGCCGTTCTTTTGCCGAGGCAAGTTTGGGCCGCCCGACATCTTTTGTTGAATGCAAGACTTGACGCTGCAAATTGGAATAATCAACGACGTCAAAATCGACAATACCGATCCTTCCGACTCCGGCAGCGGCGAGGTACAATCCAAGCGGTGAGCCGAGGCCGCCGGCGCCGATCAACAGGACACTCGCGGCTTTCAATTTTTTCTGACCGTCCATGCCGACTTCCGGCATAATGAGATGCCTGCCGTAACGGCGTATCTCTTCTCCCGACAATTCAACGTTCGCCATTTATATGCTTCCCCCCGCAATAGAAGGAATAATGCTGAGAATATCTTTTGCCGAAAGCGGTGTTAATTCTTTTTGCAAATAACGGATGTCTTCGTCGTTAACGTAGACATTGACAAAATTCCGGAGCTTCCCGTCGTCGGAGTAGAGGTGTTTTTGAAGCGCTGTATACTTCGTACACAAATTTTTCATTGCTTCTCCAACGGAGCTTCCCTCGACAACCACAGACTCCAGGTTATTCGTAAACTGCCTTAGCGGCGTTGGGATCAATATTTGAACCGGCATTATTGTTCCTCGTAAGATTAGTAATTATTCGATAACAACGTTCTCTTCGTTGAATTTGCTCCGGTCGTTTTCCATCACCCATGAACGGATGTCATGGTAATTATTCTTTATGATCGAGACGATGACATACGAAAACCAGGGGAATGCATGGTCAAGATCGTATTTCGAGGCAACCGAGGGCGAGTCAGGGTGGGAATGATAGAATCCGATAATGTCAACTTTTTTTGCCCGCGCAGCTTTTTCTGCCTCCCGGTAATCGTCGGGCGTAATAAGGAACCGATGGTATCGTTCCGATTCCTCGAATTGATTCTCTATGACGAAGACTTCACCGACAATCCTTTGATCCCCTTTCATTATGCCGAAGAGGACACCGCAGCACTCATGCGGGAAGGCCCGTTCGCCATGTTTTCGAATTGCTTCGAAGACTGATTGCGAAAGCTTAAGCATGGTCTTCCCAAATATGTTCGCTTAAATATCTCGAACCGTCGTCGCAAAAGATCGTCACAACGGTGCCTAAAGAAATCTTTTTTGCAATCCTCAGCGCGGCCGCAAGATTGGCGCCCGAAGAAATTCCAAGAAGCAATCCCTCTTCTCGTGCTAACCTTTTCATCATTGCCTGCGCTTCTTCGGTGGATACCTCCACAGCGTCATCGGCAGTCGACGGGTCATAGATGCCGGGCACAATTGCCGATGGCATATGTTTGAGCCCCTCGAGTCCGTGAAGAGGAGAATCCGGCTGCACAGAAATGCATTGAATGCTTGAACGGAACTCTTTCAACCGCCGGGCCGTTCCCACAAATGTCCCGCTTGTTCCTAATCCCGCAACAAAATGGGTTACGGTGCCGCTTGTTTGCCGAATAATTTCCTCTGCCGTTCCGTGGTAGTGCGCTTTCCAGTTTGCCGGATTGTTGTACTGGTCCGGGTAAAAGTACTTCCCCGGGTTATCCTCTACGAGTTGTTTCACTTTCCGTTGTGCCCCGTCGGTACCCTCCAACGGGTTTGTCAGAGTAAGGTTTGCTCCAAAAGCCGCAATCATTTTCTTTCTCTCAGCAGAGGCATTGGAAGGCATGAAAATGTGAACCCGGTAACCAAGCGCCGCTCCGAACATTGCCAATGCGATGCCGGTGTTGCCGCTGGTCGCATCGACGATGGTCTTTTCATGTGTGAGGCTGCCGGATCTCTCTCCTACGCGAATCATGTTGAGCGTTGCTCGGTCTTTCACAGACCCGCTTGGATTCTGCCATTCGGCTTTGCCATAAATTTCTACGCCGTCGAGTTCTTTCCCGATGTGGTTCATTTTGACGAGCGGTGTATTGCCTACCATTCCCGATAACATGGTATGGTACACCGCCGGCCGGACAGTTGTCTCAATCGTGTTCAAACGAGTAATATCCTTGCTGAGAAAGGTTTTGTTTACATTATACTATAACACAAAGTCTGGGAGGAAGGTTCAACCGTTTACATCCCAAGGGCAGATGAATTTGCTTTCAAAGCATCGATGACGAATTGTATATGTTCCTCCAACGGGAGGCCGAGTTCCGCTGCACCCTGCACAATCTCCTCCCTGTTGACGCTTCGAGCGAATGCTTTATCTTTCAATTTCTTTTTCACTGAGTTGACTTCCAGTCCCTCAATCTTTTTATTTGGACGTACCAGAGAACAGGCGACAATGAACCCGCATAATTCATCGCATGCAAACAACACCTTTGCCATCAGCGATTCCCTGGGGACGCCTGAATACGAGGCATGTCCAAGGATTGCGGTGCGGATTTCGTCCGAGTATCCCTTTGTCTTCAGGATTTCCGAGCCTTTGACCGGATGGTCGGGCGCCTGAGGATACATCTCGTAGTCGAAATCGTGAATCAATCCCGTGACGCCCCACAGTTCTTCGTCGGCGGAGAATTTTTTTGCATACGCGCGCATTGCAGTTTCAACCGCTAATGCATGCTTCCGAAGGCTTTCACTTTTTGTATATTCGTATAACAGCGCAAGAGTACTGGATCGGTCCATACAACCGTCCTTTCTTTTTTGATTTTCGGGGGAGGAGTTACTACATTTTACTAATTCATTAAAGGGATTTTTTATGACATTATCAATTTTGGCGGTTCTTTTCCTTTTGATGCTCATCGCCATAATATTTTATGGTTACGGCTTCATTATGAGATCAGTCAAGCCAGTAAGCCAGAAGGATTATGAAGCATGCGCAATTTGTAAGAGGCTATTTGAAAAACAACAGCTCGTAGAAAGGGAAATTGGAGATTCCAGGCTCGCCTATTTTTGCAAAGCATGCATTCTTCGGCTCTATGAGGATGCTTCAAATATCTGACAACTCCGCAGCCTTTAAGCCTCTGACGATGGGCACACGGAATTGAGGATGCAGAGCCCGCATTGCGGTTTTCGCGCCCCGCATATCTGCCTTCCGTGTTGAATGAGCGCATCCCCAAAAGAAAGCCAGTCCTTCCGCTCGATCACTTGACACAAGTCCGTTTCGATTTTTACCGGGTTTGCATTTCTGGTTAGCCCAAGCCGTTGTGATACGCGTGCAACGTGCGTATCGACGACTATCCCCGATGTCATGTTGAACGCGCCGCTGAGAACGCAATTTGCGGTTTTACGTCCCACTCCCGGAAGCTGAACAAGTGCATCCATCGACGGCGGAACTTCGCCGCCATATTTTTCGATAAGTACTCTGCAGCAGTTGATAATATTTTTTGCCTTGTTGCGGTAAAATCCCGTCGAATGGATCGAGTGTTCAAGCTCGGAAGGATTGGCATGAGCGAACGCTTCGGCTGTGGTATATTTTTTGAACAACGCCGGTGTCACCATGTTGACCCGGGCATCGGTACATTGCGCGGAAAGAATCACGGAAATTAAGAGCTGAAGTGGATTCGTGTAATGGAGAGCTATAGAAGCAGAAGGATACCGGTCTTGAAGCAACGATTGTATGATGCGCGCGCGTTGAGCTTTTTCTTGCGTCGACTCGCTTCCCTGTAGATTCCTCTCCATGCCTATGCAATGATCTCCTTCACGATAAGAGCGGCATCTGCTGTCAGGGCTTTCTTGATGTTTTCATTCTCTATTAATCCGAGCCATCTTATAATTTCAAAGAGTAATTTTTGATCCGGGATCAACACGATGCGAATCGTAAAATTATTGTCTTCGTGGAATGGGAATTTATTTTGCAACAACGATAACTGGTGGAGGTTAAATTCTTTTGACAACGTGTCAAATATTTTTTCCAGTTCCGCAATGAACTCTGCGCTTTTGATTCCCCTCGTTTGCGGATACAGAGCCGCCTCCCACGAGCTTCCCCTTTGCTCGGTTGTGCCGACGGTCGAGAGCACGTTATATATTCCCGTCCAGGTATGTTCGGCAAGCGGCGATAGATTTCCTGCGGCGATGCTTTTGCGAATTATATGCTCCAGGATGTCAAGGTTGATCCCTGTTTCCAGACGATACACTGTTTCGAAAATATTTGAGGGAGTTTTTCCACGCGCAAAGCCTAAGTGCTTTAAGCTGCGTTTTCCCCCTGAAAGCATTTTTCGCACAAGCACGGACAATTTTGTTTGAGAGCTGACGATTTTTGCATCGGGGAGAACGCGGGATGACCAGGCGTCTTCTATCCCGATATCGACCGCAGGAAGAATTTGATCGGAATATTTTTCGAGAGCCTCCTTGATGATTCTCTGAACATCGGCGTTGTCGGATTTGATCGGGGTCGACAGATATTGGTTCAGGCTTCCTTGTGCAACTTGGGCTGATTTGCTCCGTGCTTCAAGAAGAGACGATTGGAAGGCTTGACGGAGCGTTGTGGCTTCCGCAAGAGTATTGAGGAGGGAAGCTTTTAATTCTTCACGGTGATTCGCTTTTTCAGAAGATTCACTGGATCCTTTTTGGGAGTCGGTTAACTCCGCTCCCGGGCCCGGTTGGTGCATTACGCAGTAGGAGATCGTTCTCGAAGGAATCCCAAGTTCGCTGAAGATGCTCATTCCTATTGTCTCGTTTATACCTGAATAGTGTGAAACCGGGCGCGCCCCCGGTATGGGGCAGACGCCGGCTCGCAAGAATTAAATTACTTGTTTCTCCGGCGATGCATTTTGAAGAAATTCGCAACCCAATTACCTGCCTTCATCGGACTACCATACCTTCACATCGCCGAACACTTGGTGTGAAACAATGCGAAGTTTTTTTGATGCTGTGGAATAATTTGGAGATGAATAAAAAATCTCCTGGCCAAATCCGCTTTTCATGTTGCCCAGGACCCTAACATCCCCGAACACCGAATGGGTCGTCACCGCTATCTCGATATCCTTCGGAACCAGAACGTGCAAGTCGCCGAAGACCCCGTCCAATTTGAGCAGCTGTTCCCCTTCTGCTAATGCTATTTCAGAGAGGTCAATATTCATGTCTCCGAATGTATTCGAGATCGACCCGCCGCGGAATTCCTTTGAATTGATCTTGAGGTCGACATCCCCGAAGACATTTGAGTTGTTGACCATTGAGGCATTGAATTCCTGTGTCGTACCGGTGTTCACAGAGCCGGCCGGCGGCGGTTGAGTCGAACTCCGCCCATACCGGAAAAAAATCCGGATCCCGATAAGGATAAGAATCAGGGGCCAATAGGTAGAAATGATGGAGCCAAAATCCGCGATGCCGAGGTTGTCAAGCAGAAAAAGGACTCCAAGCGTGATAAGTATTAATGCGCCAAGATACGGCCTTCGATGCGCGCTCATGTGTTTCTCCTTTACAGTTACCGTTTAAACGATGCAAAATATTTTTGGACTTGGTGCAAGTCCATCGTGTTCAGGATGTCATTTTTCTCAAGCCATCCTTTTCGGGCAATGCCGACGCCGTACCGCACGTCGTGCAATCCGTCAACGACGTGCGCGTCAGGATTGATTGATATTTTGACGCCCTTCTCTTTCGCATACTTGCACATCCGCCAGTCGAGGTCCAATCGGGAAGGATGCGCGTTGATTTCGATGCATTTTCCATACTCCGCCGCCGCATCAATGATCGCCGTTTGGTTTAGCGGATAACCGTCCCGCTGAAGCAGCAATCGCCCCGTTGGATGTCCCAGGACCGTCACATATTTATTTTTTATTGCCTTCAAAATTCGCTTCGTCATTTCAGCTTCCGACATTTTGAAGCTGCTGTGTACGGAAGCGACAACGTAATCGAATGTCGAAAGAATTTTATCGCTGAAGTCGAGTGCACCTGTCGGCAGAATATCGACTTCTGTTCCACTAAAGATACGGAATTTGGGCCATTTTTGATTCAAGGTATTAATTTCTTTCTGCTGCTTTTTTACACGTTCTTCGGTCAAACCGTTGGCATAGACGGCAATTTTGCTGTGGTCTGCTATGCCGAGATATTCCCACCCTAATTTCTGAGCGGCCAGCGCCATTTCCAGGAGGGTATTAATTCCATCACTGTAAGTTGTATGGCAATGGAATGTTCCCCGGATATCATTTTCGGAGACAAGCTGAGGAAGTTTGTTTTTTTCCGCGGCCTCAATTTCCCCGAAGTCTTCGCGCAGTTCCGGCGGCGTATATTCAAGGCCAAGGGTTTTATAGATGCCCTGCTCGTCTTTGCACGGTACAGTTTGTTTTGCCTTTCCCCTTTTTTCTTCCGACCCAAGTTTCGAGAAACCGTACTCGTTCAGACTCAGGTTGAATTTTTTGGCGATTGTTCGCAGGCGAACATTATGGTCTTTGCTGCCCGTAAAGTAATTCAGCGCAAAGGGAAATTCGGAGTCATCCACAACGCGGAGGTCACAGTTGATCCCGGATTTGAGAACAACGCTCGATTTTGTTTCACCCTGGCCGGTGATGCGTTCCACATCGGGATGTGAAGTAAATGCCTTCATAATTCCAGGAACAGCAGTTGTTTTTGCGCTGGCGACGATGTCGATGTCGCCGATGATCTCCTTTTTTCGCCGCAGGCTGCCGGCAATTTCTGCCCGAATAATTCCCTTTTGTTTCTGAACGACACTGTAAATGCTTTTTGCATCTTTTTCCGCCACCGAATATAAAAATTTGGAACTATGCTTCCTGAGCGCTTCGATCCCCGTTAAAATATTTTCCTCGGTTTTTTTCCCGAAGCCTTCCACCTTTTCAAGCTTGCCGGCTTTGCATGCTGCTTCAAGCTCCTCAACCGATTGTATCTTCAACTTTTCATACAAAAGTTTAACCTTTTTCGGTCCAACGCCTGCAATGCGCAGCATCGCCATTAATCCTTCGGGAAGGGACGATTTCAATTCCTCATAATACTCCGATTTTCCCGTGGTTACGAGCTCCGTTATTTTTTCCGCAATGGCCTGGCCGATGCCTTTGATGTTCCTGAGTTCATTGGAACGAACGAGCGTCTCCAGGTCGTCGGTGGCTCCTTCAATTGCCCGGGCGGCATTATGGTATGCGCGGCATTTGAAAGGGTTCTCTCCTTTCAATTCCAACAGGGTTCCAATTTGGTCGAGGATGTCGGAAACTTTTGCTTTTTCCATCTCAATCTCTAAAAGTTTGGTGCGTGTTCAGCGCCTTTGTAGAAATCAGTGACTATTTGTGCGGCAACTTTAGGGTCATCCGTCACGGAAAACAACTGCAGGTCAACTTCTGAAATATTTCCTTCAGCGAGCATTGTTTTCTTTATCCAATCAAACAATCCGGCCCAGTATTCTTTCCCCATAAGAACGATTGGAAATCTGCTGACCTTTCTCGTTTGGACGAGCGTAATAGATTCGAACATTTCATCGAGCGTGCCGAATCCCCCTGGCATCACAACAAACGCTTGGGCATATTTGACAAACATGACTTTGCGGATATAAAAGTGCCGGAACGTTATCAATTTATCTTTGTCGATATAAGGATTGGCGCTTTGTTCAAACGGTAAATCGATATTGATTCCCACCGAAACGCCCCCCGCTTCTTTCGCCCCTTTGTTGGCAGCTTCCATAATACCGGGCCCGCCGCCGGAAATAACGCCGTATCCGTTATGAGCAAATTCCTTGGCGACTTGCGTCGTCATTTCATAATAGCGTGTGCCGGGTTTTGTCCGGGCCGAACCAAATATTGTGATGCACGGGCCGAGACGGGAAAACGTTTGGAATCCTTCGACAAACTCGGACATCACGCGGAACACTCTCCAGATGTCATCTTGAGTTTTGAGAAGTTGGTCGAGTGTTTTATCCTGAGCGATATCATGTTCTGTTTTTACCGATGCCATGGTGAAATTCCTTTTCGTGTGTTGGCTGAATTAATAACGGCGTTTTACAAAGTTCTCCAAAATAATTTTCCCGTACTGCGTCGCAATGGATTCGGGATGAAACTGCACTCCGAATGTTGCGGAATGAATATGTTTGACGCCCATAATGGTATGATCATCCGCCCACGCAGTGATTTCCAACTCTCGAGGGGAAGTCTCTTTTTTAATGACCAAGGAGTGGTACCGAGCTGCCGAAAATTTATCCGGCACGTGAAGGAAGATTCCCTTCCCGGTATGATTGATCGTCGATACTTTTCCGTGGACGACCGCCGGCGCTTTCACGATCTCACCGCCGAATGCCTGCCCGATCGCTTGATGGCCGAGGCAGACGCCGAGGATTGGAATTGTTCCGTGAAATTTTTTGATGAGCTCGACCGAGATCCCGGCTTCGTTCGGCGTGCAGGGGCCGGGAGAAATCACGATTCCGTCCGGTCCCATTTTTTCAATATCCGAAATAGTGAGCGCGTCGTTGCGGGCAACGCGTATCTCGACGCCGAGCTCGCCGATGTACTGGACAAGGTTGAAGGTGAACGAATCGTAATTGTCTATAATCAGGACCATGTGGTCTTAGGTTACCTTCCGCAATTTCTGCACCGCGCTCACCGTTGCAGCAACTTTGTCCATTGATTCTTGAAATTCTTTTTCTGGAATAGAATCATACACGATTCCGCCCCCGGCCTGAAAATACGCTACTCCGTGATTGACGACGACTGTTCGAATGGCGATGCACGAATCGAGGTTGCCCGAAAAATCCAGATACCCGACGGCGCCGCCGTACACGCCGCGCTTATTCTGTTCCAGCTCCGCAATGATTTCCATCGCACGGATCTTCGGAGCGCCGCTGAGAGTCCCTGCGGGGAAACAGGAATAGAGTGCATCGACGGCGGACAGGCCGTTGCGCAATTTTCCCCGGACATTCGACACGATGTGCATGACATGCGAATACTTTTCAATCGCCATAAATTGAGTGACTTCGACGCTTCCGTATTCGCTGATACGCCCGATATCATTTCGGCCGAGGTCGACGAGCATCAGATGTTCTGCACGCTCTTTTTCGTCCGCCAACAATTCTTTTTCCAGGAGGGCATCTTCCGCCGCCGTTGCGCCGCGTCTGCGCGTCCCTGCGATCGGGCGTGTTTCAACAATTCCATTATCAAGCCGCACTAACAATTCGGGAGAGGAGCCGATGATGCACATGCCTTCCATTTTGAGAAAATAGAGATAAGGCGAAGGATTCACGATCCGCAGCATGCGATACACGTCAAACGGCTCGCCGGTATACTCCATTTTCATCTGCTGCGAAAGCACAACCTGGAAAATATCCCCTTCAATAATGAACTTCTTTGCCTTCTCGACGTTTGAAAGAAAATCATCCTTGCTTATCAGGTATTGTAATTCGCCGATTGATTCGGTAGGATGTACTGCATACGGAACACTTTTTTGCAGGATGGCTTTCAGCTTATGAATCTCGATGACGGCTTTATCGTACTCTTCTCGTAATTGAGTCTCGGTTGCTCCTGCGGGGATGTACGCGTTCGCAACGGCGGACACGTTTCGTTTCACGGCATCGAAAACAAGCAACGTATCAAAAAACATCAAGGTTGCGTCATTGAATCCGAGGGTATTTAATTTTGCGGAGGGAATGTTCTCTAAAAGTTGGATCGTTTCATAACCAAAATATCCGACCGCACCTCCCGTAAATCGGGGTAATCCTTCAACCGGAACTGTCTTGCAATGGGCAAATATTTTTTTCAACGCAACGAGAGGGTCCATGGAGGAATCGACGAGCGTCGGAAGCACCTGCACGTCGGGGTGACGCGGTTTGATGCTGAACGACTTTCCTCGAATTTCGAACACCATGAACGGATTGTACCCGAGGAAGGTATAGCGGCTGATTTTTTCCCCTCCCTCGACACTCTCGAGTAAAAATGAATACGGGCTTTCATCTTTGAGTTTTAGATAAACCGAAACGGGTGTTTCAGTATCGGCCATCAATTCCTCATAGATCGGAATGATATTTCCGCCACGCGAAAGTTTTCTGAACTCTTCAAAACTTGTCATAATCTCTCAAACAATAATTGCTGGCCACTGGATCATGCAATGTTCTCCCTCGAAGCGCTGGACCAGCTTGCGAAAATCATTGGGAACCGGCACGGGGGCATCGGTTTTGTGATTGAGCCAAACATGAACGGCAACATTCTCCGCAATGATTTTTCCGTCCGAACTCCGCTCCAATAATCCTTCAAAAATAAAACTTGACTTCTTGATGGCGGATATTCGCGAATAGACATTGATGGTATCTCCATAGCGCGCAGGCGCACGGTAGTCAAGCTCATTCCGGGCGATGACTATTTTTGATTCATGGTTGATGGTATTGATGTCCACTGTTGCGCCGATCGTATTGAGATATTCTATCCTTCCGACTTCAAAATAATGAAGATAGATCGCATTGTGCACGACCCCCTGCCAATCGATCTCATAGTTGCGGACGTTGACCTGCGTTCTATGATGAAAGACTTTCTTGTCCATGTTTATTTCAATACCGTGGTGAAAATTTCGACTGCTTGTTTCATCTGTTCCATCGACACATCGAGATGCGTGACAATCCGAATGCTGTCGTATGAACCGAGTGAGACAAGCAAGCCTTTCGATTTCAATGCAGTGATAATCTTATCGGGATCTTTTCCGGTTTTCTCAGTATTGATGATGATGATGTTCGTTTGGACGGTTTCCATGTTGAGAGATAGCTTCGGCAAGACAGAGACTTTCTCCGCAAAGTATTTGGCTTTTTCATGGTCTTCTTTCAGCCGTTCAACATTGTGTTCGAGGGCATACAAAGCCCCGGCGGCGATAATGCCTGCCTGGCGCATTCCTCCGCCAAAGACCTTGCGCCATTTATGAACGCGGTCTATCATCGACGCCGACCCAACCACGGCAGAGCCGACGGGAGCCCCCAGACCTTTTGAAAAACAGACCGACACAGAATCGAAATACTTCGCATATTCTTTGGGATGGATTCCTGTTGCCACCCATGCATTCCATAAGCGTGCACCGTCGAGATGCATCAACATTTCATGAGATCGTGCGAAAGTAGAAATTTTCTTAATCTCATCGAGGGGATAGATTGCTCCGCCGGCACGATTGTGCGTGTTCTCCAGGCAGATCATTCTGGAGCGGGGCATATAATACACCTTCGGTCTTATTGCTGCCGCTAACTGTTCGGCGCGGACGACACCTCTCACACCCGGGATTGTTTTGACCTGGACCGATGAGATCAGAGACGGAGCGGCCGTTTCATAATTGAAGATATGAGCATCCTGTTCGCAAATGATCTCATCGCCGGGCTCGGTTTGAGCCTTGATGGAGAGCTGATTGCTCATGACGCCGCTCGGTACGTAGAGAGCCTTTTCTTTTCCGAGAAGCGAGGCTACTTTTTCTTGAAGCTTAACGACGGTGGGGTCTTCACCGAACACGTCGTCTCCGACTTCCGCATTCGCCATAGCCTGCCGCATTGCGGCAGAGGGTTTGGTTACCGTGTCACTTCTCAGGTCAATGTATGTCATTGTCGTGTCGATTTCGTTTTATGGTTCGTAAATAAAGAAATTGAATTAAGCTTCCAGCGAGCGTGAAGAGAGCAATCATTCCTGCGATACGGGGAAGCCAGTCGCCGTGCCGCGTATAGAACGTTTGCTCTGTCCGCGGTTCGATCATCCGTGTGATGGACGCTTCTGTGTACATTTGTGTCTTATCGTACATTCTTCCGTAGGGATCGATGAAACAAGAAATGCCGCCGTTGGCACACCGGACAACCCATCGCCTGTTTTCGACCGCGCGCAGCACTGCAAATTGGCAATGCTGCCGCGCACCAGATGTATTCCCCCACCAACTGTCGTTGGTGATAAAAACCATGAACTCAGCTCCACGCTTTACAAATGAGCTGACAAATTCCGGGAAGATAGATTCATAGCACACCATTGCCAGGAATTTTGCGTGCTGGCTCGAATCCTCAAACACCGTACTATCCTTTCCAATTCCCCAATTGCTGATCCCGACTCCCCATCGGAGCGGCTCGATCAGGAAAGGCATAGACTCCGCGTACGGAATGCGTTCCGCAAAAGGGACGAGCCGCATTTTTGCGTACGATTGAACGTGCTCCCTTTTCGGCTCCAGATACAAGATGGAATTGTACGAGTCGTAGTGAACGTTCGTACCACGAATAACGCTGCTGCTCACAGGGGCTTTGCCGGCTTCATAATATTTGTAATCAATGTATCCGCTGACGAGCGAAGTTCCGAGTGAATCAAGAACTCTCGTTACTGTTCTGCGATCGTCTCTCATCATCGGAAGATCGAACAAAATTGCAGTTTCAGGCCATACGCTCATTTGCACGCCGGATTCTTTTTGTCTGCCGGTTATTTCCAGAAATTGTTGAACTTGTTTCTCCCTTCCTCCAAGAGTGCTTGCGCCTTCCCATTTTTCCCACGGGTCGATATTAGGCTGCACGATCCCAACTTTTAATGAAGGAATTTCGGACGATGAAAATCTTTTCTCGTCAATCGTCAGGCTGTAAAGATTCGGCAAGAGATAGACCACTGCAATTGCGGCGGTCGTAAGGAGATTGACCTTCATCGACATTTTCTTCTCTCGCATCACGTTCATCACAAGGATGAAAAACAACACGTTGATGATGAGAAGCCAAAGCGAAATCCCGTACACCCCGGACCATTCGGCAAACTGGATCTTTCCAAGCTCGTACGTTTGTGTATTTCCGAGGGTGAGCCAGGGGAAAGCGAATTCGCTGAGAGCATACAACCATTCAAAGGTAACCCAGATGAACGGAAGCGCGACCAGGCCGGCGTTCAGTCCAAAACTTTTTCTCACAACAAGATATGAAAGAACGATCACACTAAAGAAAAACGGTTCCCACACAAGAACCAATCCTCCTGCGAGCATCAGAAACGGGTCCTTCGCATGAGTGAATCCGCCTACCCAGTAGAGTGCAATGCATGAGGCAACAAAGAACGTAAAATATGAGTAGAGGAATTGTCTGCGAAGAGAGCGAAGCCGCTCAATTAAAAGCAGCAGCGGCACCAGCGAGATGCATGCCAGCGACCCCAGGGGGAGCGGTGGGAACGAACAACCGAATAAGATGCCCGTCGAAAGTGCAAGAGCGATATTGGTTCGCGGTGCATGTTTCGTTTCAATGAAATTATCCACGAAGAGTTTGAATCGAAATAATACTTGATAAAGGTAGAAAGAAGAAACGAATTTTGCAAATTGAGTTTATGACTGCGTTTTCACGTCCTTTTGAATAAACTTTAGCTCCACAAATTCCCATGCTGCAATCAAACACGTTGCGCATGCCCAACCGATCGCCGCTCCTCCCGCAATGTCCGACGGGTAATGAACGCCAATATACGGCCGGGAAAGTGCAATGAGGGAAGCAAGCGAAAACCACCCCCATGCATACTTTCGGTAGTAATGCGAAAGGATCGTCGCTCCGGCAAAATTATTCACGGCATGGGACGAAGGAAACGAGAGCCCGCTCCCGCAATCGACTAAGAGGCGAACGCCCTGGAGGGCATGACACGGGCGAACCCTGCTGAAAAGATTTTTTAGAACTGAACTGCTAAACTGGTCGCCGACAACGATTGAGAGCACCAGAAGGATCCCTGCGGTTCTTCCTGTCTTCCCACCACGGATCATCAGCCAGAGCCAGAGAATTGCAACAATCGCTACTGCAGCCTTGTTTTTGTTGAGGTCGGTCAGAAACGGCATCAGCCAATCCAAGACCGGATTGCTGATGGTTTGATTGATGAAAAAAAATACGGCTTTGTCGATTGAGTAGAGAAATTCAAACATTGGCTTTATTGCGAAGATAGAGCCGGCGAATTCCCCAAACGACAAATGCAAAGATGATGACGCCGGTGATAATCTGGCTGTAGGTCGATAAATACAACGCTATCGAATTCCAATTTTTGCCGAGCAGTGCTCCCGCGTATAACATCAGCCAATTCCAAACAAGTGCGCTGATGCCGCAGAGGATTGTTGTTCGGAGCAACCGGAGTTTTGACAGCCCTGCAAAGAACGACACGACGGCTCGTGTTCCCGACATGAACCTGTTTGCGACAATGATCCAATAGCCGTATTTCCGGAACCATTCTTCCACTTTGTGAATGCTCTCCAGCGGAAGAAAGGTGAACCTCTTCTTCTCGATGATGGCTTCTCCAAACCAGTCGCCGACTTTGTACATCGTCATAAAGCCGGTGATGCTGCCGACCGTCGTTAGGATGAGAGCCATCGTAAAATCGATTGTTCCCAACCCAACAAGGTAGCCGCCGAAAACGACGATGACGTCGCTCGGCGATGGCGGGAAAACATTTTCAATGTATGCGATTGCGAAAAGGCAGCAATAAATTAACGTCGGGCTGAGTGTTTCAAGTGTATGGATGAACGTTTCCAAAGCAGGAATAAAATTGTTTATGGTTTTGAATTAATCAGGGCAACAGCATAGGCAGCCGCACCGTCTCCGGCGCCGATAAAACCTAAACCCTCGTTCGTCGTTGCCTTCACCGACACATTGTCGGCATCCAGTCGAAGAGCACGGGCGATGTTGTTCCTCATTTGTTCTACGTACGGCGCAATCTTTGGTTTCTGCAGCACGATGGTCGAATCGACGTTGATAATTTCAAAATGGCGTTCAGTCACCAGCGTGGCGACGTGCTCTAACAGCGTGATGCTGGATATATTCTTGTACTGTGGATCAGTGTCGGGAAAATGTTTTCCGATATCCCCCAGTGCCGCTGCGCCAAGGAGGGCATCGGCAATTGCGTGGACCAGAACATCGGCGTCCGAATGCCCCAATAACCCCTTGTCAAAAGGAATATCCTCGCCGCCAAGGATAAGCCTTCTTCCGGCAACGAGCTTATGGACATCAAATCCGAAACCTATTCTATTCATTCTCAAGCCTGTGTCGATGATCGATAGCCAGCGACATTTGAAAAACTGCCCCTGGCCAAGCCTCAAAGATTCCGTTTTACAGTCGATTTACACCTTTGCGTTTTTGCGCGAGCCGCACCTTTGGGGTTTTTCAGGAGTCTTACGTTGATAGTCGTCGTAAGGGTCTACCTTATTTTATTGAAAATCCGAGGAAAAGATTTTTGGGCTCACTCCATTCGACGAAGACATCCTTCACATGAGCCGACCGCGGCCCGATTTTTAAATGATTGATGAGTTCTTCAACAAGCGAGCGATCACCTTCCACTTCAACATGGACAGTATCATCAAAATTATTTTTCACGAATCCCTTCAAGCCAAGCTCAACTGCATGCCGATTGGCAAACCAGCGGTATCCTACACCTTGTACGAGTCCCCGCACGGTAATAGTCGCATGAACATCCATAGTCAAACAAACTGCTCAACGAAAATAAACTTCATTCTTCTTCAGCTAAGGGAAAATTCCAATGAAGCTTTTTTATGAACTTGTCCGACAATTCCGAAATCAGGATTCCAATGACGATGAGGAGAGCACCGAACACTCCCAACATACCCAAAATTTCGCCCAAAACAAAGTATGCCAGAACAGCTGAAATAACGGGCTCGAGAGTGAACAGAATTCCGGCTCGTGTTGGAGTTGTGTCTTTTTGAAAGCGCGTTTGGGTATACGTCGTGATGACGGTTGCAAGAAACGCAGTATAGAAAAAAAGCCGGAGAAGATTCCAAGTGAAGTGGATGTGCGGAACCTCGAAAGGCACGAGAAACCATCCAAGAACCGCAGTGATAGCAATTTGAAGAAATGCCAATGGAAGAAGTTCTTCTTCCTTTGAATAGATGTCGAGGTAGACAATATAAAAACCGAAGAGGAACGCGCCGACAAGAGTTAATCCGTCGCCGAGATTAAAACGGGATCCGCTGGGGGAAGTAAGAAAGTACAGACCGGCCGTCACAACAACGACGCCGATGAGATTTCCCGGTTTTGGAAGACGGCGGCTGACAAACATTTGCGCCGCAGGGGTAAAAACAACCATCATGCCGGTAATGAACGCCGATTTCGACGCGGTCGTTATCTGGAGTCCGTACGTTTGAAGGATGAGACCGACGCCGAGCAACACACCGAGAATTACGCCCTTCCGAATTGTGGGCCCGTGCATGGAACGAAGGTGTGGGAAAAAAAGCGACCCAAAGATGATCGTTCCCAGGGTGAAGCGAATTGCGACGAACAAGAAAGGCGAAACATCTGCAAAACCCAGCTTCATGACGACAAACGTCCCGCCCCAAATGGCCGTGGTCGCAAGGAGGACAAGTTCCGCTTTTTTACGAGGGGTCATCCTTGTACGTCGTCCCTCCCGTATTCGTCGAAGAGCTTTGCCCACTTCGATTCGGTGCGCACTTTCCGCATCACGCTCTTCCCTTTCAGCGGCCACCAAAGATAATCGTGGTAAAAGTACGACCCGAAGACAAACCCGTACACCAGCGGCGTATGGAAGAAAAGCTTTTGAATCGATTTAAGCGGACCAAACCAGAAGAAGTCCCCCGCACGGCTCGCCAGATTGTCCCCGACGGTGAATCTGAAATTCACGTTGGAAATATCTTCGCCGACAACTTCGATATCGTGCGGGTCGGCACAGCCGAGCTTGTCGTCATGCGCCAGCCGAAGGTAGTTGATACTGAGCGGGTCGAAGCCCATCATCTTTGCGGCCACGGCATCGATGGCCACTTGGTCCGCACTGGCGAGGATATAATCTTTTTCTACCGGTATCATCGTCCGCGGTCCCGGGCCGTTGCCGCACAACGTTCCGTCCATGACGGCAAAGATCCCGGTGTGAATTTCTTTTTGGATGGCAAGGAGGTCCACCAGCGTCTCATGGATCCAGGAATGCGTATAATGACGGCGGGTGTTGAGCAGGCCGCCAAAAGCATTTTTCATCGCGCCCGTCGTCGTTGTGTAGATGTGAGTTTTCACCGTTGGGAGATGGACGATATTTTTCCCGAAAAAATATTCGGGGAGATGAATTCCGTTGGGATAGACTTTGTGGAGCGCACGCATCCGTGCTTTCGGCTCGTAATGAATCCACTTGATTTCATCGCTCTTAAAATTGTACCGTTCTTCGATTGAATATTTTCTATAGATCGGGCTGAGCTTGTTGAGTTTTTCCCCTCGGTACGGATCGGTCACAACTGTGTTATTATGGACGGAGACCAAGTCCGAAAACCCGCTGTTTCGCAGTGCTTTGACCGTTCCCTCCAACTGCCACGGCGTTGTATTTGCACTGAGATAGGGAAAGTGCCAGCTGATATTGTCTTTCAGAATTGTTTGCGATGACTTCGAAAGAGCTTGCTCAATGCCCGCAAGCTTAAGGAGTTTTTCGTAGTCCGCAAGAATTGTTGTCGGATGAGTTTTGATTACCGCGACGCGGGGGTGAATCATTGTCCTGTCCCTGACATTGTGGAAGAATTTGCTGGACAAATATAAAGATTTTTTCGGAAAGCACCAATACCCTGAGGAGCGTCTCAGTCTTGTTTTAAGGCATTCAGGCGAAAGCCGGAAACCGCGCTTTTTCGTTATCCATCGATGCAGATGGCAGCTTTCGCCGTCGGTTCAAGCCACTCAATGATAAATAATGACAACGCAGGAGATAAACCAGAGGCAAAGGTTGATGAACATGGGTTTGTCTTTGAAAATAATTGCAACCGAGTTTTCTCCCATGTTTTTTTTCATGACAAGAAAGAGGTAGCGGAAAACTCCGAAGAGGACAAAAATGGTAGTGAAGATAAGATAGTCTGTCCCAAAAGCACTGACAGTACGGTCAGCAACCGTATACAGAGCGTAGGATATCGCCATTCCGGATGAAGTAATCACTATGGTACTGTCGAGAAAGTTAATATCGTATTGCTGCAGTACTTTTCGTTCCGATGTGCTATCCGCGTGTTGGAAGAGGATGATTTCTCCGCGCCGTTTTGCGAGAGCCAAAAAGAGCGAAAGGAACATTGTGCAGAGAATGATCCAGTGTGAAACCATCACGTCAATGATCTCTGCGCCGGCAAGAACCCGGAGCATGAAGCCGGATGCGATAATGAAAACGTCGAGGATGACAATTTTCTTTAAAGCAACGGAGTACAGGAGTTGGAGGACAAGATATGAGAGAAGGACGATTTGAAACCCTTGTGGCAGCGAAAAACCAACGAGAGCAGCCACACATAAGAGGATCGCGCTAAAAAATGAGGCCGACGGAATTGAAATTGCGCCGGACGCGATTGGCCTATTTCTTTTCAATGGATGCGCTGCATCTGCCTCTCTGTCGAAGATGTCATTGAAGACATAAACAGCACTGGAGACGATGCTAAATGAGATGAAGCCTTTGAGCGTAACGATGAACAGCTGCGGGTCAAAAAGATGTTTTGAGAAGACCAACGGAGCAAAAATAAAAGCATTCTTGATCCATTGCGAAGGCCGGAGGAGTCGAAAGTAATAGTTCATTGTTCTTCGTCTGAAAATTTTCTGTAGTTTTCCGGTTGCTGCCGATTTCCTCTAGAACACTGCTGGCTCTTCGTACATCCCAAAGTGCACAGCTAATGCGCTGCACATTTCGCCCAGCGTGACATACGCGCGCGTGGCTTTAAGCAGAAGCGGCATAATGTTCGATCCGTCCGCCGCTCCCTGCTGCAACTCAGAAATCGCCTGTTCAGCATCGTTTGCATTTCTCTGACGCCGTAATTCCGCGAGGCGTTTCTTTTGCTTCGCTTCCACTTCCGGTGAAATGGTCAGGAGAGGGATTTCGATCTGCTCCTCATCCTCAACGTATTCATTGACGCCGACAATTATTTTTTCTTTCCTGTCAATTTCACTCTGGTAACGGTATGCCGCTTCCGCTATTTCGCGCTGGAAAAAACCTTCTTCAATCGCTGGAATGACTCCGCCGAGCATTTCGATCTTTTCAAAATACCGCTCGGCCTCTTCTTCCATTCGCGTCGTCAATGATTCAACAAAGTAACTCCCTGCCAGCGGATCTATCGTGTTGGTCACGCCGACCTCGTGGGCAATAATTTGTTGAGTTCGGAGCGCTATTTTCACAGCCTTATCGGAAGGAAGCGCCAATGTCTCATCCATAGAATTTGTGTGTAGTGATTGCGTTCCGCCTAAAACCCCCGCCAAAGCCTCCAACGCAGTCCGAACGATATTGTTCTCCGGCTGCTGAGCCGTCAGTGAGCACCCGGCAGTTTGAGTATGAAAGCGGAGCATCCAGGATTTGGGATTTTTTGCCCCGTACTTGTATCGTAGCTTCTTTGCCCAGATGCGCCGGGCAGCGCGGAATTTTGAGACTTCTTCGAAAAAATCAAGATGAGAGTTGAAAAAGAAAGAGAGGCGCGGCGCGAACTCATCGATATCCATTCCTGCGGCAATTCCAGCTTCGATATAAGCGAACCCGTCGGCCAAAGTAAATGCTAACTCCTGAATTGCGGTTGAACCAGCTTCCCGTATGTGATAGCCGCTTATTGAAATAGGATTAAACTGAGGAAGTTCTTTCACGCAGTACGTGAACATGTCAGTGATGATTCTCATCGACGGCGAAGGGGGATAAATCCATTCCTTTTGAGCGATATACTCTTTGAGAATGTCCGCCTGGATGGTCCCGCGCAACGAACTCGAGGCGACTCCCTGCTTCTCGGCGACCGCGATATAAAACGCTAGCATCATTGCAGCCGGAGCATTGATGGTCATTGATGTCGACACTTCACCCAGCGGAATTCCTTTGAAGAGAATCTCCATGTCGGCGAGAGAACTTATCGATACGCCGCAAATTCCGACCTCGCCTTCGGAAAGAGGATCGTCGGCATCCCGTCCCATAAGAGTCGGCAGATCGAATGCTGTCGATAATCCCGTTTGGCCGTGCTCCAGAAGATACTTAAATCTTCCATTAGTATCTTCCGGGGTTCCGAAGCCGGCGAATTGTCTCATCGTCCACAATTTCCCCCGGTACATATTGCGGTGCACCCCCCGTGTGTACGGAAATTCGCCGGGGAATCCAATATCAGAAAGATAATTGACGTTCTCGATATCGTCCGGAGTGTACAGAGTCTCGATCGGTTCACCACTCACAGTGGTAAATTTTATACTTTGCCGCTTCTCCGCCCTGCCGGCGTGAGCGTTCCATTCGCTTTTTGCGCGCTTGATTGAATCGCTGTTATTCTTTTCAGACATGTGCCCTTCCCTTCCGGTCTTTACCATTGAATCCGCTTCTCCGAATCTACTATAAGTTAAACCAAATTAATCGGTTGAAAATTTCATTGAAATCGTTTTCATGAAGTCCTCATGAACCTTCTGTCTAGTTCACTTAGCGATATCTTAACCACAACCGGCCGGCCGTGGGGGCAAACATACGGCATCGATGTTGCAAAAAGCTGGTCGATTAACACTCTCATTTCAACCTCTGAAAGTTTATCGCCAGCCTTGATAGCTGCTTTACACGAAAACGATTTCGCCACATTATCGCGTGCGTCAAGTTTCACCCGATGCTGGTTGTTCTTGAATTCATCGAGAATATCTTGAAGGATGCTCCCTTCCGTGCCCGCTTTGACATCGGTGGGTACGCCTTCGAGCGTGATGGTATTCTTTCCGAACACCTTCAGGTCAAAACCTATCGCCTGCAAATGGGGAATTAACTCTTTCGCAAGGGCAAAATCGCCGGGGGTGAGTTCGACGGTATGCGGAAAAAGCAATTGTTGGGAGACGGGAACAGCGTTCTCAAAGCTTGCAAGCGCCCGTTCGTACAAAACCCTCTCATGGGCAACATGCTGGTCGACGATCATCAGCCCGGTCCTGATTTGCGAGAGAATATATTTATTGTGAAGCTGCCATATTGCCTTTCCTTCCTGGGCTTCATTCTCGCGCGTGCCGTGAGCAAATTGCTGCGGCTTGCCGGTCTCCGGCAACGGGATGGTTGGAATGTCTGAAAATAATTTGTCAAGGTTCAACGAATCGCCTTCTGCCGGCCCTTGGCTCATACTGGAGGATGACGATGGAAAAATATTTCGTTCTGTTCTTCCGAAACCGCCGGTAAAATGCTGCGGAAGTGCGGCGTGCCGTAACGATGCGAATGAATGGTCGAAACTGTTTGCGGGGTTCACTTCGAGAGAAGGGACAAGGTCGTTTGAGCCGAGAGCTTTGCGGACGACAGAAATGACGAAGCGATAAATGCTTTGCTCGTCAGAAAATTTCACTTCCATTTTGGAAGGATGCACATTGACATCGACTTTGTGAGGGTCGAGTTCGAGAAAAACGAGATAAAACGGAAAATTCCCTTTCTCAATTAAATGTTCATACCCGGAAAAGATTGCATGATTTATTGACCGGTTGACGATCGAGCGTTTATTTAAAAACAAATACTGGTCGACGCGCGACTTTCGCGCAAAATCAGGTTTACCGATAAAACCCGAAACTGAAAGAAGCTCGGTTTGTTCTTCAAACGGAAGGAGTGTTTCGAAATGGCGTTCACCGTAGAGGCTCTTCAATCGCTCTTCGATTTTGCCGGACTTTAAGTCGAGAAGGTCTTCCTCATCGCTTGTCAACTGGACGGCGATGTCGGGGCGCGAGAGCGCGACACGCTGGACAACGTCGTAAATATGTTTGAATTCCGTGTTGTTGGATTTCAGAAAGTTCCGGCGGGCGGGAGTATTGTAAAAGAGATTACGCACCGATATGATGGTCCCCGGCTGTGTGCCCGTCTTCGAGTGTTCTTTAAGGTCGCCCCCTTCAATGCGTACCAGGGTTCCCACATCGTCGGCTGCACGGCGCGTTTTGAGTTCTACATGTGCAACCGCTGCTATTGAAGCCAGCGCTTCCCCGCGAAACCCGAGCGTTCTGATGTTTTCAAGGTCTTCGTATGATTTTATCTTGCTCGTTGCATGCCGTCCAAAAGCGATGACGGCATCTTCATCAATCATCCCCGATCCATTATCGGAAATTTGAATGAAGCTTTTTCCCCCTTCTTTTATCCTTATTGCAATGGAAGTGGCGCCAGCATCGATCGAGTTCTCAATCAACTCTTTCACAACGGACTCCGGGCGCTGAACGACTTCTCCCGCTGCAATCTTGTTCGCCAGATGTTCCGGTAATATGGTGATCGTACCTGCCAAAAATCTCCTCCTTGAATGCCCAGTGTGCCGTGTTTAAGTCAGCGCAAGAAAAAAAATCACACGGCTTCTTTTTCAAAAAGTGCATCGATGAACGCGCGAGAGTCAAACGGCTGCAGGTCATCGATTTCTTCTCCGACGCCGATAAATCGAACGGGAATTTTTAACGCCCGATTGATCGCGATAATAATTCCCCCCTTGGCCGTTCCGTCGAGTTTTGTAACGACCAATCCGGTGAGCCCCACCGCAGCGTCGAATTGATTCGCCTGCTGGATCGCGTTCTGACCGGTCGAAGCATCAATCACCAGGAGAACTTCGTGCGGCGCTTCTTCCTTACATTTTTTTATCACTCGCTTAATTTTTTTTAGTTCTTCCATCAAATTGACCTTTGTATGCAGACGGCCGGCCGTATCGATGATCACAACGTCAGCATTACGCGCTTGAGCCGCTTTTACTGTGTCGAATGCAACAGCGGCAGGATCAGATCCCTGAGCCTGTTGGATGATCGTCACGCCGGCGCGCCGTGCCCACACTTCCAACTGCTCGTTTGCTGCAGCGCGGAACGTATCTGCCGCACCGATGAGGACGTTTTTGCCGGCTGCTTTGTAGTTGAAAGCAAGCTTGCCGATCGTCGTTGTTTTCCCAACCCCGTTCACGCCGACAACCATGATGACGTACGGCTTCGATGCTGCCGGAGTTGCAAATGGATCGGAGTCATTTTTTGTTAAGCTGTTTTCAAAAACATTTGCAATCGATGAACGAATCAAAGCATTCAGTTCATCGGGGTTTTCATAACGCTGCTCTTCGGCCTGTTGTTTCACCGATGAAAGGATGAACTGCGTCGTCTCGACGCCGACATCCGCTCCGATGAGAATTTCTTCCAGTTGATGAAGAAATTCTGCGTCGACACTCCCTTTCGCAAAAACCAATTTACCGATCTTCGTGACAAAGGCATCGCGGGTTTTAGCAAGGCTGTTTTTTAAACGAGAAAGGTTTATGGAATCGAAAAAACTCATGATTGGGACTTATCCTTCTCAGTTGAAAGGACAACCATAAATCGCTTTATGTATCCGATGAATGAAAAAATGAGCACGGCGACACTTATGTACATGGAAACGACCCTGATAATCGAAAAAACACGATAATGAACCATTGAAAGAACCAGCGTTAACGCTACGAAGGACACGGCGAATTTTCCTGCCATATTTGAGGGAAGGATAATCCCCGTGCGTTTTCTAATGTATAATCCACCCAAAAAGATGATAATATCCCTACAGACGACAAGAAGGGCAAACCACAGAGGAATATCGCCAAATATCAGAAGTAAAACAACAACGATTCCCACGCCGATTTTATCGGCCAGCGGGTCGATCACTTTGCCCAACTCCGACTCCTGATGGAAGAGGCGTGCAAAATATCCGTCAAGGGCGTCGGTAGCGACGGCGAGGAGTGTAAACAAGACTGCATATTCCCTGTTGTGTTCTATCGGCGCGAGGAAGAAATAAACGACGGGCGCCATCAGGAGAATACGGCTTGCGCTTAACATGTTGGAGACGGTCCAAGGATTTTCTTTCATCGATCACCTGATGATGGCAAATTTTCCGAGTTTAGTCCGAATTTCATTACTGTTTGCATCCAATTGAGTTGCCATGAAAATGTATACGCCGGAGCTAACGGACCTTCCATGTTGATCAGTTAAATTCCAATCAAGCCCGGCGGCCCGAGTGTCTCCTGAAATGGATGTGACTTTCATTCCATTAGGTTCAAAGATATCAATACGGCAATACTCGGGGAGGTTTGCAAACGTCAGATGATTCCGGCTTGCGTCAACGCTTGAATACCGTAATGGATTCGGAAAGACAACAATATTATCGAGATTATTGACGTCAATGACAAGTGAAACAGATTGCCCCTTCCCTTCATTGAGAGCTTCACCGTTGCTATTTTGAATTTTCTCGCTCGCGGTTAAATCCATTTTGAGACCGATGGGAGTGAGATGTTCGTTATCCTGAAGAGAAAGATAAACTTTTGACCGCGATACCGTATCGAGCTTCACATCTTTAAGTGCAAAAGACCTTAGTGCATTGGAAAAATGGTAGTTTGCTACATCCAGTGCCGACATTGAAAGCGTATCATTGAATTCTATGAGCAGCATCGATTGAGTAACGAACGATGCTTTCTCAAGATAAAACGTATGCGTCTGCTGGATCTGCGCGAAGAAGCGAGTTTGTTGGAGCGTATCCGACTCCATGCCGTACATATCGAACAGGTTTTTGATCCGGACAGTGTGCGTGTCTTTTGCAAATGGCTGTGCAAAAGTAAGCAAAAGCTGTGACGGAGTATGGATCGCGATCGACGTCGGCTTCACGGTATCATCGACAAAAATCTCCGCAACCGCCAACCTGGTTTGGTCGACCGGCACCGACAGCCACAGAGAAATCTGATTAAGCGTCTGCTGGGCAACCGAGTCGACGCGTGCCGGGTTATGAGGCATGGTCGACACGGAAACAGAGTGGTCGCTTTCTGTCGGATTTACCAGCGTCACCGCATACCAATATGTTTTTCCGGAAATGACTGTTGTGTCGATAAAGCTCGTGCCGGTGACGCTCGCCAGCAAAATCTGGGGTTGCGGAACGGTATCCCGATACACTTTATGCGTCGACGATGGAGCGATGGAGTTCCATTGGATTTCGACAGCTCGCGATGACAGCGGAATCGCAGAAATTCCCCAGGGTGCTTGAGGCTGAGAAGCTGTCGATGTTCGTTCAAAGAATCGGACCATTCCATCCGTATTAAAACCAAATTCGGGAATACCGTTGCCGTTGAAATCGGAAACAAGGACAGAGTTTGAAACCGATGAATGGACCCACACCGGAACAAATTTCTGCGCTACGCTATCATAATTAATAACGTAGAGATACGGATTCAGGCTGAGGAATAGCTGATCGTTAGAAGAGGCAAAAATCTTGCCCGAGGCTATTCCATTGTCGTACGAGAATCCGGTCTTCACGCCGTAAAAAGTTTGACTCCATATTTTGGTGAATCCATTCAAGGAATCGGTCGGTTGGTGTGTAAAGATTCGAACCGTCCACGTCGGCGGATCGTATTCGCGCTCTGCATTTAAGTCAAGGTTCGAATGCCCTGCAACGGCAAAATCAAGATGCCCATCCCCGTTAAAATCCCCGGCAGCAAGGTAGTCGCTCGTCTCAAGGAGATCTGTTGTATCAGTCCACACAAGGGCAAACTGGAATGGAGCGGTCAGCTTATTGACCTGGCGGTACATCACCATGTCTCCGTCATAATCGGCAAAGAGAATTTCTGCGTTTCCCGTTCCGGAAAAATCGCCGACCACAGTTCGAGGCGGCCCAAATTGATTAGCCGCGTCCCCGGACAGCGGAGGCGTTGGATCGCTCAGTTGAGCCATCAGTTGAAACTTATTCTCTCCCATGTTTTTAAACACCAAATATTGCGAACTCGTGCGCGCAATAAGGTCCAGTTTTCCATCGCCGTCAAAGTCGTACAATTGACTCCCCCACACGTCTATTGAATCGACGAACGTCGTTGTTGAAAAGAACGAACTTCCTCCTGCATTCGACGTGAGAAGTTCCGTATAGCCCTGGTCCTGAACTAAAGTGGAAAGTCTTCCATCATTGAACGCATCTTTTAGGTCGTGCGGAACCCATTGCCGTTGCGTGGAATCGACCGGCGTGAACGCACCGCCGGTATACTGGAATGCCATGAGCTTTCCGAAACTGCCTGATGCATCGTATTGATTGAGAATAACGATAGGTTTTCCGGCGATCGCGCTGCTCTTGTTTAAAATATATCCTGCGGGCAGCGTTAAGGGCAATTCCGTAAAACCTGTTGTCGATATATTCTGGCTGGGGAAAGTAAAAGTGAAATAATCGGTACCGCTTAATGCAACAGTCGGATAACGGGCTACATTCCCTGCCTGGTCGGCTGCCTCGACATAAAAATCATACCATGCTCCCGCCAAAAAATCTTTTTGAGTCAGAAGGAATGCATGGTCGAGTTCAATACCGGACGCAGCCATCTCCTTGAACGTCCCCTGCGAGGAATGCGGGCGGTACCAGAGTGCAGCCGAGCAAGGTTTATCGACTTTGAGAGTGATAAGCGCACCCTCTTGTTCTTGAATGACGACAGAATCCTGGAAAGTAAAGCTCAAAACCGTTGGGGCTGATCTTGTTATAAGAACGCGTATCCTGCTCTCGACATTTCCACTCTGAATATTTGTCACTTGTAATCTGAGAGTGTAAGTCCCTTCCTGTAAGGATGTTATGTTCCATACCGCAAGTGTGTCGTTAATAAAACTGCGTCCTCCGTATCCCGCGATTTCATTCCAGGAAGCGGGTGAATCGCCAATCCCATATAGAACATAAACCGAATCCAATTGATCTGTCGTTGCTGACCCGATGATGGGTACCATTGAATTGCTGAGCTGGGCGTCAACTGCCGGTGAGACGATCTGGACGACATTCCTTTGGGGCAAAGACAATAGAACTCTCGCGTTGACCATCCCTGCTCCGTAATAATTGTCCCACCCTTTATCCCCCAAATCTATACACCCAGCCAGAAGATTTGCACGAACCTCATCGTTGGTCAACGAGGGGGAATTGTTTCCCGACTTCATTTGAGCAAGGCTGATTAAGAGCGATGCAACTGCTGAAACATGTGGTGCGGCAGCTGAAGTACCCGTAAATGACGGCTGGTAACCTCCACCCAGAGATAACGTGGGGATAGATTCGCCCGGAGCTACTAAAGCGAGTGATGGGCCATACGATGAAAAAAGTGAACGCTCATTGGCCTGCGAAATTGATCCGACAGAAATAACTTCACTAAAGTCAGAAGGATAATGAGGATAACTTGTTCCATCGTTGCCGCTTGAAGCAACCAGCACAACATTTTTCTCATAGGCATAATGGATCACATCTCTTAACAGCGGCGACAATATCACATCTCCGAAGCTCATGTTCAGCACCTGAACTCCGTTATCTGCGGCGTACATTATCGCCGCAGCAATATCAGCGTCGGTGCCATCCCCACTTGCGTTGAACGCACGAAGGGGAACAATTTGAGCTATCGGAGAAATGCCAGCAATTCCGATCTTATTGTTTGGCACTGCTCCGATGATTCCCGCCACCGCAGTGCCGTGGCCGTTCTCATCCATCGGGTCATTGTCCCGCGTCGACCAGTCGCCGATGTCGGGAATCGGCTGGTCAACAAAATCGTATCCGTGCCAATCGTCAATGTAGCCATTGCCGTCATCATCGATGCCATTGGTGCGCTTGTCGCGCCCGAATTCGTCAAGCCCGGTTTCTCCAGGGTTCACATAAATTCTTGAAGCTATATCGGGATGGGTATAATCAACTCCAGTGTCGAGAACACCGACAACAACCTGGGGAAGGGGTTGATCAAAAAAGCCGCTTGCCCAAAGTTCAAAAATTCCAATCCTGTCAAGATTCCATTGACTCGAAAATGCCGAATCATCCGGTAATTGGTTTACTTTGTAGATATAATTTCTTTGAACATATTCGATTAGGGGATTCTCTTGAAATTCCGATAAGGCATTCTCGGAGGTCTGAGCGTCTGTAAACATGACACGTGCAATATGCGATGCATTCAGAGAGCTTGGTTTTTGGGATAGCGCATTTGTACCGGAGGGTGCGCTCCTCCTTTCAACATTGAAAGAAGAAACTTTTCTAATTGATTGGGTATAATTCCGAGAGGCTACAGCTGAAAAATCTTTTTTTAAAAAAACTTGATTGAGAACGGAATCGGGAGCATTGCTCCGGAATTTTACGATGAGTTCGTTGGGGACGAAATTCTGTGAGTGGACTAACGCATGAAGAAAAAGTGTAAAAGCGGCGATAGCAAGAAAACAGCGAGCGCCTTTTAGCAGCGAATCACCCATACCTACGATTCAAGGCCGTTTTTATCGGTCGTTGTTTCAACTTTCGTCGGAAACTTTCCGCCGAAGCATGCTGTGCAATAGTTCTTGCCGCCGGTTTGCGGAACGACCTCAAGCATTTTTTCTAATGACAAATAATGGAGGCTGTCAACATCCAGCTCGCGCCGAATAGTTTCAACGTCCTCATTGCAACGCACGGCGATCAACTCTTCTTTGTGCGGAAAATCCATTCCCCAATGACATGGGCTGATAATCGGCGGCGAAGTAATTCTGAAATGAATCTCCTTAGGCTCCGCTTCTTTCAATAACTTAACGAGTTGTTTTGATGTGGTTCCTCTTACGATTGAATCGTCCACGAGAACGACCTTCTTCCCTTTCAGGACACCTTTTACAGTATTGTATTTTGTCTTGACCTTCATTTCGCGCTCGCCCTGCTCGGGTTGAATGAACGTCCTGCCGACGTAGTGGTTTCGGATCAACCCGATCTCAAGCTTCGTCGGTATTCCCCGCTTATTGCTTTCGGAGACAAAACCGAGGGTCGCCGTGTTGCTTGAGTCAGGGACGCTGATGACGAGCGTCTTCGTATCGGTGCCGTCGGGAGCAATCGGCGCTTCTTGGGCCAAGGCTTTTCCCAGCTTGCGCCGGACTTTGTCTACGCTTTCACCGAATATCTGGCTGTCGGGGCGTGAGAAGTAGATGAACTCAAAAATACAATGATGAGGTTTTACATCTTTTTTCGGCAGCCAGCGCGAGTGCAGTTTTTTTGCTTTCGTTCCGTTATCATCGATAACGAGAATTTCTCCCGGAGCAACATCCCGGACATACGTCGCGTCTATCAAGTCAAACGCACAGGATTCAGACGCAACAACGAAACGATCATCTTTCAAACCTAGCGCAAGGGGGCGGAAACCGTAAACGTCCCGCGTAACAATAAGAGAAGTGTCGGTAAGGATGAGAAGGGAAAACGCTCCATCAATTTTCTCCAATGCCTCTTGTATCTGATCGATCTGCTGCTTTTGTTTGCTCCTTGCGATAAGGTGGAGAACGATCTCGCTGTCCGACGTTGTTTGAAAGATCGTTCCCTCTTCCTGTAATTCTTGGCGCAATGTCCGAAAATTAGTGAGGTTGCCGTTGTGCGCGAGAGCCAGATTCCCGTTTCGATAATTGACTGTAAAAGGCTGAATGTTCGAACGGTTGTTCGCCGAACCCGCCGTCGAATAGCGGTTATGTCCTATTGCAGAAACACCCTTCAGCTGGTCTTGCACAACCTTATAGTCTTTGAAGACGTCGGTGACGAGCCCCATCCCTTTGACGCTGTTGAAATGATGCTTTTGCTTTTTAGCGTCGTAATCGCTCGTCACGATGCCGCTGGCTTCCTGTCCCCTGTGCTGCAGCGCGTGAAGGCCGTAATACGTCAGCAATGAAGCCTGTGGATGTCCATAAATCCCGAATATTCCGCAGGCGCAGCGCGGTTTGTCCTTATCGAGTTGCAGTCTTTTCATTTGTAATATCCGATGTGATAATGGTATCGTTGAGGCAGTGCTCGTCGTCGAGCTTTGGGTAATCCGTTGTGAAGTGCAAACCGCGGCTTTCGTGGCGCATGAGCGCCGAGCGTATGATAATGTCGGCAACGCAAGCTAAATTTCTCAACTCGATAAGTCCTTCAGTGACTTTTGTGCGCCTGTAGAAGTCGTTCACTTCTTTCAGAATCAATTGAATACGGCGCTGGGCGCGCTGCAGCCTGGCCGTTGATCGAACGATGCCGACATAATCCCACATGGCTTGTTGAATTTCACGGCGGTCATGAGAGATGAGGACCCATTCTTCGCTGTTGATCGTACCCGAGTCGTCCCATGCAGGAATATCGGGAATGGCCTCCTTTGGCGATCGGCGATGTTTAACATCTTCAGCAGCTCTGTGGGAATAGACAATCGCTTCTAACAAAGAATTACTTGCAAGACGGTTGGCGCCGTGAACTCCCGTCATACTCACTTCGCCGCAGGCATAGAGGCCTGAAATGGATGTCCGACCGTGGAGGTCAGTCACCACTCCTCCGCACACGAAATGAGCGGCGGGCACAACCGGAATTAATTCTTTTGTAATGTCCAGCTTGAACTCAAGACAGCGTTTGTAAATATTGGGAAAATGTTTTTTTACAGCGTCCGCGTCTAAATGAGTCACATCAAGATAAACATGCTCTGCACCGCTTTTCTTGAGTTCTGAGTCAATCGCACGGGCAACGATATCTCTTGTTGCCAGCGAGCCCCGCTTATCGTATTTCGGCATGAAATCTTCGCCCGCCGTCGTCCGGAGAATTCCACCAAACCCGCGGACCGCTTCCGAGATCAAAAACACCGGCGAGCCGGAATTATAGAGCGCCGTCGGGTGAAATTGTATGAATTCCAAATTGCCGACCGCAGTGCCGGCGCGAAACGCCATGGCAATTCCGTCTCCGGTTGCAATCGATGGATTCGTTGTATATAGATAAACGTGGCCTGCCCCGCCCGTCGATAACATCGTCACGGGCGCCAAGAATGTCTTCACAACGTTGTTCTCAACGTCGAGGACGTATGCGCCCCAGCAATGGATTTCCGAATGTTGTTTTTTTGCGTGTTCGAAAAGATGATGTTCGGTAATGAGGTCGATCGAAATGTGATTTTCGTAGATCGTGATATTCGGATGTTCCGCCACTTTTGCGAGCAGCGCTCGTTCAACTTCCTTCCCCGTTAAATCTGCCGCATGGGCGATGCGATGCTGGGAATGTCCCCCCTCTTTTCCAAGGTCGAGTTGATTTCCCTGCCGTGTAAATTCTACACCGATGTGCATCAGTTCCTTGACGCGATCGGGCCCCTCTTTTACCAGCACTTCCACCGCATCGCGGTGGCACAGGTGCGCCCCGGCGTTCATTGTGTCGGCGATGTGGGATTCGAATGAATCCGTGGACGACAAAACCGATGCGATCCCCCCTTGAGCATAATTCGTGTTCGATTCGGCTTTTTGTTTTTTTGTTACAATCGCAACTGACCCAAACTCCGCAGCCTTCAGCGCGTAAAACAAGCCGGCAATGCCGCTCCCGAGAACAAGAAAATCCGTTTTTATTTCCATATAGGTATAAGATACGAATAAAAATTAAAATAAAAAAGGCGTCCTGCAAGACGCCTTTCAATCTAAGAACTTACTCTGATTGGATTAATTCAATGCCCAGGTTACACCCGCTTTAATCTGGAAATTGTCAAAGTCGCTCGCGATGACGTAACGCGGTTCAAGCAGCAATGTCATCTTATCGTTCAGCTTATAGTTTGCTCCTACAAGAAGGTTGATGCCAAGGCGGGTATCGGATGCCGTGGCACTGTAAGTTTGTGCAGGCTCAGTAAAGCCGTCAATGCTATACCCGGGAATGGTGGCTGAAGCTGTGGTGCTTAGGAAGTTTATCCCGAGCCCTGCCCCAACGTATGGCTTTATCATACCTTCCATTTCAAAATTGTAATGCACGTTAGCATTGATAGCGAAGTTGCTCACCTTAAATGTTCCGCCATCGACGTCTTTTGAAGTGCTAAAGTATTCAATATCAGGTACGAGATTGAGGTCTTTCGCAAGGTCTCCCAAATTCGCATGTGCAGCGATCAGAAAACCCCCGAGAGTCTGATCAGAAGTTGAGTTGAACGAAACGGAAACATAACCGATTCCGCCGCCAATATCGTGTAGTGCAAGCTGCGCGAAACTCAAAGAAGAGATTAATGCCGTTGCTGCAACAATAGCAAAGATTTTCTTCATAGCGGACCTCGAAAAGTTAGTTATTGGGTGATGAATTTGGGCTGTTAATTGCAGTGCAAATATATGCTGGAGTCCCCGAAATGTCAAGAAATTTGTTAACAAAAACTTAATCTTTGCGCAATATCACTTCTCTTTCAGATTTGATGAAAGAACCGCTTCAAAAACATTAATGAATAGGTCAATTTCCTTCTTCTGCGCTATGAGCGGGGGGAGAATTCTTACGACAGTTTTTGCAGTCGAGTTCACCAGAACTCCCCGTGCGAGCATCTCGTCAACAATCGGGGCGCTATCCGTCGAGAGGTCGACTCCGATCATGAATCCTGAACCCCGTATTTCTTTGATGATTTCAAATTTTTTCTGAAGAGAAAGAAGCTGAGCGTATAAATACGAAGATGCTTCTTTCATTTGATTCTTCATCGCCTCGGTTGTTACCGTATCAATTACGACCTTCCCGGCCGCGCAGGCGACGGGATTTCCCCCGAACGTCGTGCCATGCACGCCATACGACCAAACATTAGCAACGGCCTCGTTCCCTAAAATTGCGCCAAGGGGAAGCCCTCCTCCAATCGGCTTTGCGATGGTGACGATATCCGGGCGAAAGTCGAAATGTTCAAACGCAAAAAATTTTCCTGTCCGCATGATCCCCGATTGAATTTCATCGGCGACAATGAGAAACCCATATTGATTGCGGAGTGAATCGAGTGCCGCGATGAATTCCTTTGAGGCGGGAACGATCCCTCCTTCACCCTGAATGAATTCAAGAAAAACCGCCGCCGTTGTGTCATCGACTTTTGAACGTAAATCCGCGACATCGTTGAAGTTGATGTGGCCGCAATTGTCGAGGAATGGCCCATAGCCTTCCCGATATTTATCTTTGTCCATAATTGAAAGCGAACCCATCGACCGGCCGCTGAAGCCATTCGTCATGCCGAAGATGTTTGTTTTGTTGTTCGCTTTTCCCCATTTGCGCACAAGTTTTATCGTTCCTTCGATCGCTTCAGTCCCCGAATTCGTAAAGAAGATCTTCTGAAACTTCGAATGCCGAAGAAGGCATTCGGCAAGTTCGACCTGCGGCGCCTGGATGAAATAATTCGAGAGGTGAATGTATTTCTTGGCCTGTTTTTCGATGGCAGCGATCACGCCGGGATGGTTGTATCCCAAGGCATTGACCGCTAAGCCCGAGAACATATCGAGGTATTTTTCCCCCTCCATAGTAAAAAGATAACAACCGTCACCCCGTTCAACGAGCAGCGGAAGCCGTTTGTATGTTTTAAAAAATAGTTTTGCTTCGTTATCCAGGATATCCATGATCTCTCTCTCTGTGTGGTTTCAACGTTGAAAATATTGCATGGAAAAATACTACTTTTTGCCGCAGTTCATCGGCAGTTCCGTTGTTGTAGAGAACGAAGTCCGATTTTGCAATCGCTTCCTCAACCGGGGTTTGATTTTTCATCCTCAGTCGAATTTGTTCTTCCGTAAGATTCGAACGCCGTTGTACACGATCCACGCGGAGCGCTTCATCGGCCTGGAGGGTCAGCATATAATCTAATTTTTTATCCAATCCGGACTCGAACATGATGGCAGCCTCTACGGCAATATATCCCGATTTCTGCTTTTTCTCAATAGCCTGAATTTCCTCGTCGATTTTTTTCAAGACAGGAGGATGCACGACCGAATCGAGAGCAAGAAGATTTTTTCTGCTGCCAAAGACGAGAGATGCTATGTACTCCCGGTTCAGCGTTCCGGCCGCAGGGTTGTACGCATCATCTCCAAAAAGCGAGATGATCTTTTTTTTTATCGCGGGGTCTGAGTCGGTGAGCCGGCGGGCGATAAGGTCTGCAGAAAGAACGGTGACCTGAAAGGATGAAATTATTTTACAGACTTCGGACTTTCCACTTCCTATTCCCCCCGTAACACCTATTCGTGTCAGCATCGGAACGAAAACCTGCCGCTATTTTGCGAATGCGATTGACCGGACTTCGCGAATGACAATGACCTTGACCTGTCCCGGGTATTCCATTTCCTGCTGGATTTTTTGTGCGATGTCATGGGCCAATTGATCGGCCATTGCATCATCGACTTTGTCATGTTCAACAATGACCCTGATTTCGCGTCCGGCTTGAATGGCATATGTTTTTGCAACACCCTGGAACGATTGAGCCATCGACTCGAGCTTTTCCAATCGTTTGACGTACCCCTCGACCGATTCTCTTCGTGCTCCTGGGCGCGCTCCGCTGATGGCGTCGGCTGCCTGAACGATTGCGGCAATCGGATGTTCCATCGGGATATCATCGTGGTGCGAGCCGATGGCGTTAACGACGATAGGATGTTCATTGTATTTTTTTGCCAGCTCATAGCCAAGCAACGCGTGAGGACCCTCGACACTTCGATCGACAGTTTTTCCTATATCATGCATAAGGCCCGATCTTTTCGCTAGAAGAGGATCGATTCCGAGTTCCGAAGCCATGATTCCACAGAGGTAAGCGACTTCAATGCTATGTTGTAAGAGATTCTGTCCGTAGCTCGAACGGTATTTCATTCGACCGATATGTTTCACTATTTCTTGATGCGCTCCCGGCAGTCCCGCCTCGAGCAGAGCATTTTCGCCAGCCCGGATAATCTCTTCTTCCAGCTCCCCTTTTACTTTTTCAACAACTTCTTCAATGCGAGCCGGGTGAATCCGGCCGTCGGCAATAAGCCGTTCCAATGATATTCTAGCGACTTCTCGGCGAAATGCGTCAAAGCCGGATAAAATAACAGCTTCGGGCGTGTCGTCTACTATAACATCTACCCCTGTCGCAGCTTCAAATGCGCGGATATTTCTTCCTTCACGGCCGATGATCCTTCCCTTCATTTCATCGCTTTGAATATTCAAAACACTGACGGTCGTTTCAACGGCGTGGTCGGCAGCCGAGCGCTGAATAGCTTGAACGATGATTTTTTGAGCATCCTGCTTTGCGCTTTCCCGCACTTTATCCCGCAGATCCTTCAACGTCTGCGCCGCTTCAGTTTTTGCGGCATTGGTCATTGTTTCAATCAATATTTTCTTCGCTTCTTCACGCGACAAACCGGAAGCACGTTCAAGGCGGACGATCTCTTCTGCAATGACCTTTTCAAGCTCGGCCTGGCGCGATTCCAGCGTCTTTGCTTTCTCTTCGGTCTCCCGCTGAACCTGGTGAAGTTCCCTCTCTTTTTTGTTGAGCAGGTCCACTTTCCTGTCGATGTTCTCTTCCCGGGATGTTAATTGCTTCTCATACGCTTGTAGCTTACTCCGTTTTTGATTGGATTCGTTGTCATAATCTTGTTTTTTCTTGTACCATTCATCTTTGACCTCGAGAAGCTTCTCGCGCATGACGGAGTTCGCCTCTCTCTCGGAATCAGCGATAATTTTTTTTGCACGCTCCTCTGCCCCCATGATCTTATTCTGTCCTGAACGGGCGTTAAGGTACCATCCGACGTACGCTGCCAGGCTGCACAAAACAACTACCATGGGGATGATAATCACTACTTGCATATTTCTCCATCCCTCTCAAAAATAAAGTAAAAGTAAATATATTCGATCGAAAATAAAAATCCGCACCGCTACCCTAGGCAAGTGTGTTTAAAGAACCTCGTTCTTTTAAACGGTGGGTGTTTGCCTAACCGTTTCTTACTTCCACTGTCTGCTATCCTGCGAAGGCAAGAAGCCCGAAGGCGTTTCGCAAATCCGTTCCGCCGAAAGGGGAACAGCTGAGGCCTGTAATATGACGATTATGAGTCAAACTCCCTGTATAGTACAAATGTCAGGTTCTTTAATGTGATTGACTACGGCTGACGGTGCGGACTCAATTAGCCCAACAAAAGAGTAAAAAACCCTCCTACAATAGGTGGCACATAGAATTATCCATTGCTTTGGAGTGACGTATCCAGGTAATTCGAGATCTTGACGATCTCGTTTTCGAAATTACTCATCAGCTCCCGGCTTTTGTCCTTCTCCTTCAACAAATCTTCAGTGATGTTGAGCGCGGCTAGGACAGAAATTGTAAGCGGCGGCTGTTCAGGAATTTTATCGTGAATTGAATTAATCATCGCATCTACGTATCCGGCCACTTTTTTTGTGAACTCTTCGCTCTCACCTCGTAACGGATACTCAGACCCAAATATTTTAACTCGCACGCTTTTCCTGTCCATTGTTAATTCCAATGTGCTATCTAATTGTAAGTTGGGAAAATTTAGCAAACGTCAGCGATAACACTACCTCGTATAATTTATAGATGGGAATTGATTTTATCCAAGATTGCCTTCACTTTCTCATGCAACAGCATCCTCTCCTCTTTGTTGAGGCTTCCGTTGGAAACGGACGTTAGCAACATCGTATCGACTTCCTTTCGGAGTTTATCAATTTCATTATCCTTGGCAGATAATTCGGTCTGCATCTGTAAAATTTTGGCTTCTAATTCGTTCGCCTTCAGTTGGATTGCGTGCTTCTCTTCACGCAAAGAACTGATTGCCGTTGAGGCCGCATAGGCTCTTTCCCAAAGCTGTTTGAGCGCGGTCTCAAGAGAATTTTCTATGCTACTTATTTCCTGCTCAAGCTGTTCTTGCACATCAGACCTTTTGCATTGATCGCAATAACACTATCAACTTCGGAGTTCCGCACCAAATTTGCTGCAAACCTCGGACACAACTTTTTTTATGACCGCGTCGGCTTCGGCTTCTGTCAGAGTCTTTTCCAAAGAAGTCATCTCCAGCGCGAACGCTAAACTTTTTTTCCCTTCTCTGAGCGGCTCTCCTTCAAAAACGTCGAACAGCGTCGCTTTTTTCAACAACGGCGATCCGCTTGCGCGTATCACCTGCTCAACACTTTCCACCAGAACTTTCTTTTCTACAATGAAGGCCAAATCACGCGTAACCGGAGGAAATTTCGGCGATGGAATGTAGCTTTTGAAGCCTTTTTCCTCTTGAGTCAATTCTTCAATGCTTAGCTCGGAAACATAAACATCACTTTCAAGTGAAAATTTTTTGAGCAATTCCCTTTTCACCTTGCCCAGAAAGCCGATGTAAGTGCCATTTTTTTCAACGGCTATAGTCTCTTCAGTTAAAGCACTACGGCTATCATAGCAAATAAATTGAAATTTGTCAAGTAGAATTTTGTTCAACAGGCCCTCGACAACCCCTTTCATGTCGTAAATATCGACTAAACGGTCATCTGAATACCATCCAACCCGACTTTTCCTTCCTGCCAAACATAACGAGAGAACCTTTTTTTCCAAAAAGCCTGGGATGACAGAGCCCGGTTCAGTTTTCTGGACCTTTTTGTATGTTCTCCCGATTTCATATGCCCTGATATCATTTGTGCCGTAATTAGAGTTGTAGAAAACAGTTTGTAACATGCTGCTCACCATGCTCGGGCGCAACGCGGAGAGGTCTTTGCTAATCGGGTTCTTGATTTGAATTATGGAATCAGAGAACATTTTGGCAACGTGCTCGTCGATGAGGCTATTGGTCACAACTTCGTTAAAACCCAGCCCTTCAAGTGAACAACGAATATCATCCACAATATTTCGGCTTGAGATGTAGTGCGAAAAGTCTACGGTGGCGGTCATTGTATCGGCAATATGAGAATAACCGTGAAGCCTCGCTATCTCCTCAATGATATCTATTTCTTGCTCCATGTCCGGACGAAAAGTAGGTACAGTGCAGGCAAAATTCCCGCCGGAAGCTGGTCGGATTTTAATACCGATCGGCGGCAGCATCTTTTTTATGCGAGAGGCCGAAATGGTTGTCCCGAGTATTCTATTCACCCGAGAAATCCTGAGTCCGATTGCCCTTTCCTTTATTTTTTTAGGATAGACGTCAACAATTCCTTTTTGTACTCGTCCCCCTGCAATTTCCGAAAGAAGCATTGCTGCTCGGTTTGCCGCGAAGACTGTTCCGTTGGGGTCTGTTCCCCTTTCGAACCTGTACGAAGCATCGGAAGAAATTCCGAGTTGTTTTGCAGTTCTACGAACGCTTGCTTGCCCAAAGCAGGCGCTTTCAATGAGAACTGATGTCGTGGCATCTGCTATCTCCGAATTCTGACCGCCCATCACCCCGGCGATTGCAACGGACCTTTCATTATCACAGATCATCAGCGTTGATGATGAGAGTGTGCGCTCCGTCCCGTCGAGCGTCGTAAATTTTTCTCCTTCGAGCGCATCCTTAACGATAATCTTTCCGCCGAGAAGTTTCGTATAGTCAAACGCGTGTAAGGGCTGGCCCGACTCATACATTACGAAATTAGAGATGTCGACAACATTATTGATCGGCCTGATGTTACAGGATTTAAGAAGTGATTGGAGCCATTGCGGAGATGGAGCAACTTTAACATCTGTGATCAGTCGAGCGGAATAGCGAAGGCATGCTTCTTTATTTCGAATCTCGATTGAGATACGCTTCGTAATATCGCTCCCCTTTTCTTCGCGAAATTTTGTTTTTGGGACAAGAACTTTTGCCTTCAATATCGCGGCCGCTTCTCTCGCGACGCCTATATGACTCAAGCAGTCGGGACGGTTCGGCGTTACCCCGATCTCGAACGCGACGTCGTCCAAACCCAAATACTTTGCCAACGGCATTCCGGTATTCGCGGAGGGGTCGAGGATAAGAATGCCGCTGGCATCCTTGCCGAGTCCCAGTTCGTATTCCGAACATATCATTCCACTTGATTCTTCTCCACGGACCTTAACTTTTGAAAGGGTAAACGGTTTCCCTTCCGGGTCGTGTTGGTTTTTCGGAACGACGGCACCTATTAAACCCACAGCAACTTTTTCTCCGGCAAGGACATTCGGAGCACCGCACACTATTTGGAGTGTCGAGGATGTTCCGGGAGATTTCTCTCCTTCGACTCTGACATTACAAACAGAAAGCCTGTCCGCGTTAGGATGTTTCCTTACAGAGACGACTTCGCCGACAACAAAATTTTCAAATGAGCGTCCGAGTTGATCGATGCTCTCCACCTCTAAGCCAACCGAGGTGAGCATGTGAGCTAATTCTTCAGGGCTAATGTTAAATTGAACGTAACGACGTAACCAATTGAGAGAGATGCGCATAGTTGTACAAATTAAAACTGTTTTAGAAACCTTATATCGTTTTCAAAGAGAAGGCGGATGTCGGAAATGTTATGACGCAGCAGTGTTGTTCGTTCAACGCCGATTCCAAATGCGAAGCCAGAAAATTCTTCAGGATCATACCCTACATTCTTTAAGACGTTCGGATGGACCATACCTGCGCCAAGGATCTCGAGCCATCCCGATTGTTTGCACACACGGCACCCTTTTCCGGAGCACAAGAAGCACGTGATGTCCATCTCAAGGCTGGGCTCAGTAAAGGGAAAGAAGCTGGGGCGGAATTTATATTTTAGATTACTTCCATAAAATTCACGGGCGAAGGCAACAAGCGTTCCCTTCAGTTCACTGAAACTCACGTTCCTGTCTACGTACAACCCTTCAACTTGATGAAACAGGCAGTAGCTTCTTGCACTAATCGCCTCGTTTCGATAAACCCGGCCCGGCATGATTACCCGCAACGGCGGTCGGCGTTCTTTCATTACCCGTATTTGAACCGGCGAAGTGTGCGTTCGCAGCAAGATGTTATCTTCAATAAAAAACGTGTCCTGCATGTCCCGCGCCGGATGGTTTGGGGGAAAATTCAGAGCTTCGAAATTATGATAATCGTCCTCAATTTCCGGACCATCGACGACACTGAACCCCATTGCGGAGAAAATGGCAGAGATGTCCGAAAGGGTTTGAGTGATTGGATGGCGTGTGCCCACCGGCGGAGTTCTTCCCGGGAGTGTCAGATCGATGAAACTCTCTTTGCCGGCGCCGGCTGACTCGATGTGCTCTTTCGCTGATTGATACAGCGAATCGACGAACGCGCGAAGTTCGTTGAGCTGCTTTCCAAAAGCCGGTTTCAATTCCGGCGGGACTGATTTAAGTTCGTCGAAAAGCTGTCCGACGCTCCCCTTTCGGGCGAGGAATTCGATTCGAAACTTTTCCAAGCCTTCCGGAGAAACGATGGTTCCGGCAGCGGTTTGAGCATTCTCGCGAACCGAATGGATGGACTGTTCTAAGTTCGTAGACGAATCAGGCATTGTCTTAGCACTATTCTTCTGGAATAAAACAAAACTTCCCGCCGACACCGATAGCATGGCATGGCGGGAAGAAAAATATTAGGCTTTAACAAATTTTACAACTTCTGCAAATGCTTCCGGGTTTCCGACCGCTAGTTCTGCAAGAACTTTACGGTTGATGTCGACCTGCTTCTTGTGCATGCCGTCAATGAGTGTGGAATAGGTTATTCCGTGCAATCGGGCTGCGGCATTGATGCGCGCAATCCATAATTGTCGGAAGGTTCTCTTTTTTGCTTTTCTGTCCCGGTAGGCAAATTGATAGCCTTTATCAACGCTGTGTTTGGCTACCGTCAGGACTTTGCTTCTCGCACCCCAATAGCCTTTCGCTTCTTTGAGAATTCTCTTGCGACGGCGATGGGAGGCAACTTTGTTTTGCGAACGTGGCATAGTTGCTCTTTTCTCCTTTGGTGGTTATGAAATGGAAGTGGATTAGATAAACAATTTACATGATCAACAAACGTTTGATATTTTTTTCGTCAACCGCCGAGATCAGTCCCGGGCGGCGAAGATGACGTTTGCGTTTTGTAGATTTGCTTGTGAGAATATGTCTCCTGTTCATTTTATGGCGTTTGATCTTCCCGGTTCCGGTGACCTTAAACGTCTTGCGAGCACTCCGGTGCGACTTCATTTTTGGCATGTTTTCCCTTTGTATTATGCTTGTTTGTTCTCTGTTTCAGATTTCTCCGGTTTGACCTTGGCCGACTTGTCCGGCGCGTAAAAGACAATCATATTGCGCCCTTCCATGTGCAAGGGTTGGTCGATCTTTGCGACATCAACAAGGCGCTCCGTCAATCTATTCAGCAGGCTCTCACCGTGATCTTTGTAGGTGATCTCACGCCCCTTAAAGATAACCGTTGCTTTCACTTTATGCCCGTCGGCAATAAATTGCAGCGCGTGCTTCGCTTTAAACTCGAAATCGTGGACATCCGTGTTCGGATGAAAACGAAGCTCCTTGACCAAGCTTACATGCTGGTGTTTTTTCTGTATTTTTTCTTTCTTTTGAAGTTCGTATTTATACTTTCCGAAGTCCATGATTTTACAGACCGGCGGCACGGCATTCGGAACAACTTCAATAAGGTCTTTACCTTTTTGCTGCGAAATCGTCAGCGCATCACGCGGTGTCATTACTCCAAGCTGCTGGCCATTGTCGTCGATGACACGAATTTGCGCCGTGCGGATTTCTTCGTTTATACGAGGACCTTTACTTTTGATGCGTGTATCTCCTATGCGGTGATGGATTTCTGTTGGATTTCGTGTTGGATTTGCTCGGTAAACTTTTTGAGCGCAATGCTTCCCAGGTCTCCTTTTTTGTGCTGGCGGACGGAGACGGTGCCTGCCGCTTTTTCTTTTTCCCCCACGACAAGCATATAAGGAACTTTCTTTAATTCCCAATCGCGAATCTTATAGCCGACTTTTTCGTTCCGGTCGTCATATTCAACCCGGATGTCAGCTTTCTTCAGTTCTTCGAATATTGCCTTGCCATATTCCGCATGAACGTCGGTGATGGGAATGACGACAGCCTGCACCGGAGCCAGCCAGAGTGGAAAGTCTCCGGCAAAGTGTTCGATGAGAATGCCGATGAACCTTTCGAACGATCCGAACGGCGCCCGGTGAATGATCACCGGTCGATGTTTTTGCCCGTCGCTGCCCGTATACTCAAGCTGAAATCGTTCTGGCATAACGTAATCTACCTGAACAGTACCCGAGCTGCCAGGTTCTCCCTATTGCATCTTTGACCATGAAATCGATCTTCGGACCGTAGAACGACGCCTCGCCGATTCCGATGAAGTAGTCGAGCTTCATTTCGTCGGCGACTTCTTTGATCTCACGCTGTGCTTGTTCCCAGAAAGCAGCTTCGCCTCCAAATTTCTCGACGTTTTTGTCATCGCGGAAAGAGAGCCGTGTTGTCACTTCCATTCCGAAAGTCCGAAAAACAAACTGAGTCAATTCCACGGTTCGCGCAATTTCATCTTTGAGTTGGTCGTGCGAACAATAGATGTGAGCATCGTCTTGGGTAAAGCCGCGCACGCGTGTCAGACCGCTCATTTCGCCGGACTGCTCATAGCGGTAGACTGTGCCAAATTCCGACAAACGAATCGGCAGATCGCGATACGACCTGGGCTTCGCCGAATAAATTTGATGATGGTGAGGGCAGTTCATCGGTTTCAGCAGAAACTGCTCGCCGTCTTCCATCGTTATCGGCGCGAATTGCGAATCTTTGTAGTACGGGTAATGTCCCGATGTTTTGTATAATTCTAAATTTGCGATGTGCGGAGTTACGACCGGCAAATACCCGCGCTTCTGCTGCTCTTCGCGCAAGAACTTTTCCAAACTCTCCCGGACGATTGTCCCTTTAGGTAGCCACAGCGGCAATCCGCTCCCCACTTTTGGGGTCAGGAGAAATAATTCCATCTCAGCACCGATCTTTCGATGGTCACGGCGCTTGGCTTCTTCAATCCTGAAAAGATATTCGTCGAGTTCCTGCTTCGTCGGGAATGTGATGCCGTAAATCCTCTGAAGCATTTTATTCTTTTCGTTGCCTCTCCAGTAGGCACCGGCAACGCTCATCAATTTGATGAACTTGATTCTTCCCGTCGAAGGGATGTGAGGACCATAGCAGAGATCTGTAAAATTTCCTTGGTGATACATGCTGATCGTTTGCCCCTTGAACTCGTTCAGCAATTCAAGTTTATACTGATCTCCTTTTTTCTTGAAGTAATCGACCGCGTTTTCCCATGGGACTTCTTCACGCTGATATGGCACATCGCGGCCGGCGAACTCTTTCATCTTCGATTCAATCGCCGCAAGGTCTTCGTTCGTTAATGAGTGGTCTCCCATGTCGATATCGTAGTAAAACCCGTTATCAATGGAAGGTCCTATGCCGAATTTTGTTCCCGGGAACAATGCCTCAATTGCCTCGGCCATTAAATGAGCAGAGCTGTGCCAGTACGTGGATTTCCCTTCCTGGGCATCCCAGGTATTGATTTTTACCGCAGCGTTGTCAGTGATCGGACGGCTTAAATCCCATACTTCGCTGTTCACGGTAACCGAAAGCGCATTTTTTGCCAAACCACGGCTGATGCTTTCCGCGATCTGAATTCCCGTAATTCCGCTTTCGAATTCTTTTGTGTTGTTATCAGGAAAAGTAATTGTAACTTTTTTCATCAGGCTATAACCCAAAAAATAAAAAATCGGAGCGAGCAATCTCCGATGCACAGACTACCTCATTCACATTGCATTCCGTAATGAATCACTTCCAGTAATTGCTCCCTTGTTTACATATAAAGTAGCAAAAAGAGAAGAGAAATGCAACAAACAATCGCATTTGATAGTGGGTCATTTTGGATGAATGTCATTGCGATCCCGCTCGAAGAGCGGGAGAAGTGGCGCTTTACGCCACCACGTACTGCGTGGCAATCTTTTTGTATAATGGAGATTGCACCACTGTACGGGACACCGGACAGCGGGACAATTCCTTTGTTTCATGAGGACTGCTTCCTCTCCCGATGAAAAGCGTCGGGATACTCGCAATGACTTTATTTCTCAAAGCAGCCCGCCGCCTGCCATGAAGCGGTGCCACGGTTTGAACTTCCGTTAGACGCCTTCCTGAGTTACTTTACTGAATATTCCGCCATGCCGCGTTTTTTCGGATAAGATGTCCAACCGCTATAACTGAATAATGCCCTATCAGAAGTCTACAAATTCGTGAAAATAAAATTCGTCATGAGTGTATAAAGATTGAGGCGCGTCACGCCCCCGTAAATGCCGTGATTTTTATCCGGGTAGAACATGGTCGAAAACTGCTTGTTTGCCTTTTCCAGCGCCGACACAAAATTCGCCGTATTTTGGAAATGGACATTATCGTCGCTTGTGCCGTGGACGATCAGAAACTTTCCTTTCAGTTTCGAGGCATGAGTGATCGGAGAACTCTCCACGTACCCAACCGGGTTATTTTGTGGAGTGCCCATATAACGTTCGGTGTAGATATTATCGTAATATCTCCAACTCGTGACCGGGGCAACGGCAATCGCCGTTTTAAAATAGTCTGCCCCGTTTAAAATTACCATGCTTGTGAGATAGCCGCCATAGCTCCAGCCCCAGATGCCAATTCTGTTTTTGTCGACGTACGGCAGGGACGAGAGATATTTAGCTCCCTCGACTTGATCGTTCACCTCCCACTTGCCCAAGTTTCTATAGCCTGCGGTTTTGAACGCCTTGCCGCGCGCTCCGGTTCCGCGGTTGTCCACCATGAAGATCAAATATCCGTGTTGACCGAGATATGTATACCATAATACCTCCGACGTTCTTTCCCACATATTAAGGACGACCTGAGAACCCGGTCCTCCATAGGTATAGACGAGAACAGGATATTTTTTTGTCGAATCGAAGTCTGCGGGTTTTAGAATCGATGCATTCAGTTGAACTCCGTCCGTCGTTGTGAAAGAAAGAAATGTGGTTTTTCCTAATTGAATATCGCGAAGTGCCGGATCGGCGTTTTCCTCAATTACGGAAAGAGTTTTTCCATCGTTATTGACAAGGGCAATTTTGGGGGGAGTGGCAATGTTTGAATACGTATCGAGAAAATATTGGCGTGAAGGTGAAAAATTTGCAGCATGTGTTCCAGGAGTCGTTGTCAACCGGCGTTTGTTCTTTCCATCCAACTGAATTCTATAAATCTGTCTTTCAAGAGGGGAAACTTCTGTCGACGAATAATACACATCACCGCCTTTTTCATCGACACCATAAAATGATTCCACCTCCCACTTCCCCTTCGTAATTTGGTTGAGAAGCGTTCCGTCGTTTTTGTAGAGATAAAGATGCCGATAACCGTCCCGTTCGGACGGCCATATGAAATCTCCATTTTTCAGGAATGTAAGATCGTTGGTGACTTCAACCCATTTGTCATCCGTTTCTTTCAACACAGTCCGAGTTGTTCCCGTGGAAATGTCGGCATACAAAAGCTCAAGAATGTTTTGTCCTCGGTTCATCCGTTGTATTGACAAAACTGCCGGGTCAAGGGTCCATTGCATTCTTGGAATATAGATATCGTCGTTTGTGCCAAGGTCCATCCATTGCGTGGAGGAAGTTTGGATGTCCACGACGCCAATCTTGACAATCGAATTGGGGTCCCCGGCTTTTGGATAACGCATGGGGATCAACTCCAGATGCAGGGAATCCCATTCGGTCAGCGTATATTCGGGAACTCGATTTTCATCCAGGCGCCAAAACGCAATATGTTTGCTGTCCGGCGACCATTGCCAGCCGTCAGAAATTTCGAACTCCTCTTCGTACACCCAATCGAATTTTCCGTTAATGATGTGTTCCGCTCCGTCCGTTGTTAATTGATGTTCAACTCCGGATGCGATATCGATAGTATAGATATTATTGTTGCGAACAAAGCCGACAAATCTTCCATCCGGCGAAAATTTTACGTTATACTGGGGTTCGGTCACGTTGGTGAACCGGCGGAATGCTTTTGACGTGACATCGTATAGAAAAATATTTCCCGCCGGCGTAAGGCGGGAGAGGTATTCCCTTTCCGGGGGAGCGGAAATAAATAGAATTTGTTTTTCATCCGGCGACCATTGATATGTCGTGAAGCGGAACGGCGGGTCGTTCTGGTTGAACTTCAGAGCGGCAGTGCTCAGGAGCAGCCTGCTCGTTTTTTCTTTCACCCCAAAAACAAATATGTTCGTCGCTTTTGCACTTGTGTCTCTCTCATAGTATGAATAGTGCGATCCATCCTTCAGCCAATGGACCCCACTTACCGTTTTCCCGATGAACTTGGATGAGTTGAAGATGTCATCGAGGGTCAACCCATTCTTTTGAGTTTGTGCAAGGGCTAAAAAACCGAATAGACAAAGCAGAAAAAATATTTTGAACGAAGCGCGCATAGCATTCCTCATAGAATAAATCATTTTTAGCAATTTGATTGATGCAACACAAAAGCGATGAAAAGGAGGCTGATTGATTCAATGGAACAGAGATTTCTTCCCGGCGTATGGAGAATAGAAATTATCGTTACGGGATACGGGGTCAATGTTTGGTGTGTGTCGGGGCGATATGAATCTCATCCAGTTTCCGGGTAACCATTGTCGAGAGGCTGCGCATGGAACTCACTCCCGATGAAACCACTTCAATGCCCTGTTTCAATTCAGCAAAAATTTCCTTGCACTGGCTTTCTTTTCCCTCTTTCACATTGGCCAGCAATTCGTTTTCATTGCGCTTTAAATTGGCCGAAAGGTCGGCAAGGCTTTTTTCCACCAATTGTCCCACGGAATTCACCGTGTCGTGGAAGGCGTGCAGCGAATCGAGTTCATCCTGCTTCTCTTGCAGCAGCCGCTCTCTTGCGTCATTTTCAATAATTTGTTTCCGGTATTGGTACCGCTCATAAACGCTTTTCACCGCGATGGAGAGGCGCTCAATGTCGAGATGATCTTTTCGTATATAGTCATACACGCCGAGCTGCATTGCTTCAATGGCAGTTGATTCCGAACCGGCCGCTGTTACCAGGATCACGGGAGTCGATATCTTTTGAGAATGCATCCACTCCAGAACGTCCATTCCCGACATTTCACCCATGCGATTATCGAGCAGGATGACATCAAAAGTTTCTCTTTTCATGAGATCCACTGCCTCCTCGCCAGACCCGCACAATTCTACGGCGAAACTGCTTGTCATCTTGAGTCCCATTTCAATGCTTAGGCGGAAGGAGTCCTCATCATCTACAAGAAGGACACGGAGTGAGTTAGGTTCTGTCATGCATTTTCTTTCGTAGCGTTATTGTAAATGTTCTCGCCGTAAGGTGATCTTTAAAATAGGGCAAAATATTTGAAAACTCAACTGCTTCGTGTGGCGGGTACTGCCTGAATTTGAATTCACGATTGTCATGCCCACGGAAGTGGGCATCCATTTTTACAGTTGAAATAAGAATACCTGGATTCTCGCCGAGTTGAGTCTTCGACCCGCTTTCGCGGGAATGACAAACTCAGGCACTACCGTGTGGCGACATTTGAGCTTTATACAAAAGATAAGCTTCTCCCCTCGAGTTGTTATTCCCTGGGATGCGAATGCCTAAAAAATTTTCGGTCAAAAAAATAGGCGGTTTCAAACAGATGTGCCAGAGAATGTACCAAGGGGAAACTACGAAAGCAAATCTCGTTGTTATTAGGCAGTGGCTCAATTTGAAAAAAATGTCATGCCCGTCCCGTGTCAAGTACGGGATAAACTCCAGTGGGCATCCATTGCACGGTAAAAAATGAATATTTGGATTCCCGCTTTTGCGGGAATGACAAATTGAGCCAGCACCCGTCATTGGGTAATGTTACAGTTTGGTTTCCTTTCTCAAGAAGAAGTCATTGGGTGCTTCGTGCATCTTATCCGAGAGAATGAGATGTATTGGAATATTTGCAGCATAAATCAAGGAGATGTCCGGCAACTTCCAAAATTGCACTATCATTTTTTGCTTGATTCTCCCGCCGATTCCTGCTACATTCGTTGAGAAATACGGTTGAGTTCATGGAACCACGGTTTGAACCTCCTGATATGATGACGGAGGTTTTTTTGCGTTTTGAACTGAACCCGTGATTGCCGCAATGATGTTTGGTATGCGTGTCGTTATGGTTCCGAGCGCCGCAATCTATCCTTATCATTGGCTGGAAATTAAACGTTTCAACCCACAATGCCTGACAAAGATTTATCACAGTTTGAGTTTAAGCATACTCATCCCCTCAAAATTTTTTTGCATATCTACACCGGCCAATACCTGAAGATCATCCTCGCAATAATTTTCTTCACGATAAAACATTCCCCCGTGTGGTTCCTCCCCGTCGTCATCGCACGGATCATCAACATTATCAGCGATACCTCCAAATATTCAACAAACGATTTATGGATGGTCGGCGGAATATTCTTTTTGATCATCATTCAAAACATTCCGATGCACACCCTCTACGTGCGGATGTTCAGCAGTGCTGTCAATACGATGCAGCTAAACTTGAGATCATCGATCATCAAGCGGCTTCAGGAACTCTCCATATCATTTCACGACAAATACCAATCCGGCAAGCTCCAGACAAAAGTACTGCGTGACGTCGAAACGCTGGAGATACTTTCGCGGAATCTTATGAATTCCGTGCTGCCGGCAATTCTCACCATTCTCTTTGCGTTTTCCTTCACTGTGGCTAAACAGCCGCTTGTCGCGTTTTTCTATTTAGTATCCGTACCGGTGTCGTCGAGCCTTGTCTTTGTTTTTTCGAAAAAAATGACGGCGAGGAACAAAGAATACCGTAATGAAATAGAATCTCTCTCGGCCAATGTCATTGAAATGATTCAAATGATCCCGATAACCAGGGCCCATGGTGTGGAGGAGGTCGAGGTTTCCAAGATGAATTCCCGGCTGGAGAAAGTGAAGAGCAAAGGCATACGGCTTGAGATGATCGGGGCGATCTTCGGCGCGAGTTCATGGACGTCATTCCAAATCGTGATGCTGGTGTGCCTGATGTTTACCGCCGTTCTTGCATTCAGAAAAGTCATCAGCGTCGGCGACGTTGTTTTGTTCCAGAGCTTTTTTGCGATGATCGTGGGAGCCGTGAACATGATTTTAAACTCGTATCCGGACCTTGCACGAGGGTTTGAATCGATTCGCTCCATCGGAGAGATCCTTGAATCCCCGGATGTGGAGCAGAATACTGGAAAACGCGCCGTGACTTCGGTATCAGGACAATTCGCTTTTGAAAATGTGAGTTTCACTTACGACAAAGCGCAGCAGCCGGCGATAAGAAATCTTACCGCCGAGATATTTGCTGGAGAATCAGTCGCCTGTGTCGGCGAATCGGGCTCGGGGAAAACAACGTTAATGAGCCTCGTGATCGGTTTCCGAAGGCCGACTTCGGGAAGGATATTGCTGGACGGAACAGACATGAGAGAGCTCGACCTGCGCCAGTACCGCAGGTTCCTGGCGGTTGTACCGCAAACCACTCTCCTCTTTAGCGGATCGATTCGAGAAAATATCGTTTACGGCGTCGATACCGTCGACGATCGCCGTCTTTGGGAGGTTTTGGAAATGGCAAATGCGGCAGAGTTCGTTTCGAAAATGCCTTATGGGCTTGATAGCAAACTGGGCGAATTAGGAACACGGCTCTCCGGCGGGCAACGCCAGCGTATTTCAATTGCAAGAGCGCTGGTGCGGAATCCAAAAGTGATCATTCTTGATGAAGCCACTTCTTCGCTTGACGTTGTGTCTGAATCTTTGATCCAGGAGGCAATACAAAGGTTGATCAAGGGCCGAACGACATTCATCGTAGCACATCGATTATCAACGATCCGAAACGCGGGCCGGATTTTAGTACTGAAGAATGGCGTATGCGTGGAATCCGGAACACACGACGAGCTGATGCAAGCAAAAGGTGAGTTCTATAAGTACAAATTATTACAGCAATAAGCCGGTGCGGTTGTGGGCTACTTTGAAGGATGGAGTCATGTGCGGGGATGCCCACGGCGAAGTGCCGCTGCCCTGGATACTCCAAAAAATCCTTTCAGACCTTCAGGACATCGGCAAAGAACGCAATGACATTTGATTCAAAATAATTCCCCCCTCGCGAATGACTTGCGCTTAGCTTAAATAGTTTTAGATCTCAATTTTCTTCCACTCCCCCGCACATCAATCCGGCAAAAAGCTCAGTGACGCAAATGTATTAGAGATTCGAGCAAAACGCTTCCACCTGCTGATTCTACAGTTTGACGGTATTATATTATCTAGAACGGTGGAAGAAACACAACGGGGAGGATTTTGTGGGCCCTAAAGGATTCGAACCTTTGACCTCTACCGTGTCAAGGTAGCGCTCTAAACCAACTGAGCTAAGAGCCCGTTTCTGCTTCCTGGCAGGGCTGAAGCGAAGTCCCGTTGGGACTGAGCTAAGAGCCCGGGGATAGCAATCAATTTTCTATACTTTGCTTCAATTCTGCACGTTTTACTAAACTTTGACACCGAAAATTTGTACACAGAGCGCCGAGTTTAGTGCAGAGCTCCAGCACATCCTCACTTAAATAAAAAACGCACAAGCGAGAGGCTTCCGACCTTTGAACACTTGTGCGTTTCACCCTTACGGATCAAAATCTTTTTGTCTTTTTTCGGAAGCCATCTCTTTGTCTTTGTGTTCACTCCAAATATACAACGTCAGATCCCAACTTGCAAGATGTTTAAGCTATAAAGTTTTTGGGACTGAGAACGTTTTTTACTTGCGAGAAGAGAACTCCTGAAGTTCTTGAAATTTGAGCAACCATAGCGTCGAATTTATGGCTGTCATTACAACTTTGATAGGTAAGCCTGTCGCAAATCCGGCAACGAAAATATATTCCTCCGTTTGGCAGGTAGAGCTTCGCCGCCCTCCTTCTCCCCTAATTTTAACAGGTCGTTCATTCTGTCAAAAGAAGCTCTGTGATTTTTCATTATCGGCATATGCTCTATTTGAAAAGTTTTACATCCAGTTTTCTAACCACTAAAAAACCCGTAGGAAGGCTTGCTGAAGGCTTTGCCCTACGGGCTATTGTATTACAATCACTTGATGGAGAAAGAAAATTTGAAAATTTCTCCTCATACTCAGTAAGCCTCTAAGACCAAAGTAATTTTTTCTCAATGGAGAATCAATTAGATGTAAGTGACAAACTTGAACGAATTATACTTACTGCATCTTTGTTTACCGATTCATTTCTTGTCCTTTACCGACCTCAAGATTCTTTGCAAATCGAATCGAATTTTTCAACAATCATTTTAAAGCGTTCATTTCTTGTTTGGTAGGTAAGATTTCCAAGGATTCCTTCTTTCAACAAATCACTGCTCTTGATTTCTGCAAATTCCTTTTGCAAAAATGACCTGACATCCTCCGGCGAACTCAAAATAATGTCCACCAGTTTTATGGTGTTGTCTAATAAATATGTTATATCCTCCAAGTCGGAACTGGTACGCACGTCCTTGCCGGAGCGGGTATGAAATGCCGAGAACTTTGAGGCAAGGAAGAACGCCAGAGGCAGGATGCGAATTTTCGTTCCGTCTATTACCACCTCCTCTGCAAGAACAAGTCCCGGAGCGAACCATTCATTGGCAGGAGCCCACCCCACTTCCTTCGTCCCCATGACATCCACTTTAATATCATCAAACCGAAAGCGGCACATGACCCCATCCTCTGGTGTCTGTTTAAAACCTTTTTTCGTCAGGTCTATCCGAAGGGCTTCCAATGCTCGAAGCGATGCAATGTTCAATGCAATGTCAACATCTTTTGTCGGGCGCACATCTTCAGCGGCGGGGTCGTCAATATAAAGGCTAATGACTGCACCCCCAACATAAACAACCTCATCATTCAAGCCGCCTAAAGCATGAGCGATTTTTTTGATTGCCTTTACATTAGCTGTGGTATTTCTCATCTAAATACGTTTCTGTAATTCTTCTAACGCCAATTTTTGTTCGCGGACTTTCCCTAACCGAAGAGCATCGGTCAGTGCAAGCAATTCATACAGTTTGGGGTCGCGCAAACACGCTGTGGGGACGGCGGGATGGAGCGGTTCGACACTTTGACCCCGTACCTTTCCTTCAGCCGATTGCCACACGTATATTTCCTCGCTCACAATTAACTGTCGGAGCGGAGGCGCGGCGTGAGCCGTCGGCATTCCTCTGACAAGGGCTCCCGGCTTTTGAGGGAAAACATATTTTAAGCCATGTTGTAAAAATTCAAGTAATGCTGATTTCATCAATTGATGTTTGTCTGAATTCAACAGCCCGGCAAGAATGCTTCTATTGAAGCTCTCACTCACTTCGCTTCCGCTAATGCCAAGCTCCGAGGCAATATCTTTCATACGCCAATTCTTACCGTCCTTGGCCGCAATTTTCAGCAGGATAACAACATCTTGGGGACGCATACCATTATGCTTTTTCATAGGCTTCTCTCTTTTCAATCAATATAGCAATTTGTTCGTAATTCGCAATTCGCGAATCGCGAATTATATGACCAGTGGCCCCAGCCGAAATATCTCTCGTCAATTCAACGAAACGGCAATCCGGTTCACCTCTTTGTGCAATTCGCTTCCTGACAGATGCGAATAAACTGATAGCCGGAATTTTATTGCATCGGCCTTCTGAAGCGCCCCCGTGGAAATTGCTTTACGTTTGCCGTTGCAATCCTTGAAGAATAGGTAGTAGATACCCCTGGAAGTTTTGGAGAGAAACATCGGAAGGCTCACTCCTTTGCAAGTGAGGAGTGCTGAGTTCAGTGCAGAATGAAACAGGAAGTGGCGAAACTCGGAGATATTTGCAGGAAACTACCTTTGACCTCTACTG
>CAVYWA010000006.1:0-22407 GCA_963772165.1 uncultured Bacteroidota bacterium
ATTCTTTATTTTGAGGGAGAGTCCTCCGGTGGTTAGAAAGTCATACTTGTTCTCGAAGTAGATGAGGCTCTTTGATCCTTTTGGCAATTGGCCGGACTTCGAGTAACTTTTTCCGAAAGCCCAATCTGAACTTCTACTCCATGGACCTCGATAAACGAACTTCATCCCATATCGTTCCTTAACTTTGATAGAGAAGCCTTGCATTTCAAGAAATCTGAACAACGTGTGCATCAGCATGAGCGCTCTTTCAAGAGATTTTTTAGAAACCATATGTCAACACATGGAGTTCTACCAGGTTTTAACCTAGAATAGGCATCAGGACTTCTTGAATTAAAGTATTTAAGTGACTCTTTTAAGAAGGGGTGAAGTTTAGTTGACGATGTTATGACTTCCAGGGATAAGTTTTCACTCTTGATCGAGCCAAATTCATTTTTCACTTCCTTGTATTTCACTGCTTGTGCAGCATCTTGAGGTGAGTCGTGTGATTCAATTTCTATGACCTCGCCAAGATTCCTTGGGTCGGTGGTAAAGGAATTCGCATGGGGAATGGCCATGGGCGATCTTCATCCAATACTCATTTGATGGCTTAGGGATAGCATATTTCTTGCAAATCTTACCGAGCCCGACATCGGAGAGGCCGAATTTTTTTGACAGTCTGCTCGTTGGAACAGACCAGATCTGCTGGTAGAGTCCTTGACGACTCAATTTCAATGACTTCATCTTATTACTGCGGATATAGTCATTCAGGATTTGTCACAGTGAGGACGATACCCCTTAATTCCTTTCCTCGTGCCACAATGGGCGGTAATTTCGCCGTCAGCTAGTTCCGTCAGCTTGAGCGACAGGTTATGCCGCCACTGCAAATTAGAATAGGTCGGTTATTCTTGTCTCGAATTTGTATTTAAGGAATTGATTAAGAAATATTTTTCGCCGGAGTCGAACAGCCACATCGTTATCAACGAACATATAGAGCTGGCGTCGTCCGCTTGAGTGTTGTTGCGCTAGTTTTTGAAATTCAGAGAGAGTAAAAAGTAGAATCGAGTGTTCCGATAAGTCAACACAAGCGACCAAGTCAGCAGGAGAGTCGTCTGGCACCCACCAACTCCGCACAAGGCTACCCCTTCCACCGCCAGGCTTCGGTTTAAGATTTGTCTTTACCTGTATTGTCATTGCTTTGTTTTTGCGAGAAGAAAATGCAACAAGATCAATTCCGGCATCGGTTGTCATTGGAGCGCTTTCAATACCATTGAGCAAAAGCCTGTATTGGACAAGCAATTCTCCGCATTTGCCTATTTGTTGTTTGGTCATAAGCACCTAATTGATTTGGCGGCCTAACGAATCTGAGCTAAGCTGTGGCGCGTGCAATCAGAATGTTTCCTTTACATCGCGTTGTCATTAAGTAAAGAAGAGATTCCCTTCTCAATTACCTCGTGAAAGAGAGCAATTCGCCCTGCGAGTTTATCCGTGGATGTATTTTTTTGAGATTCATTCAATCCTCACCGAAGGACGAGTTTTGCGAAATTCACGATGTCATTGGGCAAAAAGACAGGATTATGTATTAACTCCTCGTGACATTCATAACAAAAGACAGCTTTCTGTCCTTCTACTGGCCAAGGGCAATCGCGGAAAATGGGCTCGCGTAGCTCCCCCTTTCGGGTATTCGAGCGGCCAAAGAATCGTTCCGCCACAAAATGATGTTCCGTTGCATGTGAGCGTCCTTCTATGTCTGGGGTTGCGTATTTACCGCTGCGATGGAGCTTGCAGCCACAAATTGAGCACATTTCGTTCATGGAGAGTTACTTTACGAAATAAATTTGTCGATGGTTGAGCGATTTGGTTAGACAGCTACAAAAATATAAGAGGTTGAAGAAAACATGTTTACGACTTATAAGTGATCTTTAATTACTCTTTAGAGGCCAGAGGTGAAACCCAGTCTCAAGAGTATCTGGATCTATTACTGGACAATCGAGACGTTCATAGGGTAGAAGTTTTCGCCCGGAGACAGCTACTGAATTACTTTCTCTGTTAGGCCAGAGGACGCAGAAAAATTGCTGAGTTGCTTGACGGGTAGACCTTCATGAGTTGTGGAGCCCCGCCGATATGAGGCGACACGTTTTCTCTCAACATATCTCGAAGAACCTCGAATGGTTCCATATCAAATCCTCGTGTGGAAAGACCCCCTCTCTGTTTCACGAGCTTTGCTATTCTGCGAGAGGCGATTATTTTAATGTCTTCTTCTCGGGAGAGTTCTGGAGATTGATGGTTCTTAATTTGTACCCTTCTTTTGTGATCACTCATCGAGGGATATCCAGTATCCAACTTATTTGGTCCCCCGGCGGATCTGAGTCCACCACTGGAGCCCCATACAAACTTTTTTGAGTTTTGGTCATATCGTACTTTCCAAATAGCAAATTGTCGATCGCGCCAAGAATAACCTGCCATGACAAAAAGAGACTCGGGCATCGCATAGGTCGTAGCGCAACCGGAAAATCTGAGAGATCGCTAAGCATTCTATTGAATACTCGTTCAAGATGACCCTTTAGATCATGGATGTCTAATGCGCGATTTAAAGACGCCCGATGCAATGAAATGTGGTTAGAAGCTTGAAGGATCAGGGGATACGAATACTTTGTATCACCAGCAAATCCGAGCACGGTATCTTCCCTTGCCGTCTTGAAGAGTTTTGGACATGCATCCCAAGCTTGCCCCCATCGCAATCTGCTGTCAGACGCAATAACCAATTCCTCAATCTTTTTAACTTTGCGTATCCAAGCTAATGCTAATGTCATTCGGTGATCATTCTGTTGTTGGTTTGGAGATCCAATGGACCGGGGCCATGCTCCGGCGGTGAAGCGCCGCAGCGACGGTAGCCAGTCCTCGCGTGGCAGGCTAGGTCCAATGCTAACTAAATGTTTCGCGCGTGCTAAATCAGCGACGGCTGGTTCCGTCAATGAGCGCCATCCGCCTTTGGCGTGACCTCAGCGATTAGTTAGACCGGTTACAATTTTATTCATTTCATAGAAGCACCTTCCTCGAAGCCATACATATCAATTATTTTCGCTTTAGGATAATTGAACCTGCTTCGACTTGAACTAAAGTCTTTCGTGCATATTAGGTTTGATAGAGTATCAATTTCGGCTTGGTTCTCTTCGTAAAAGTTTTGAATCACAGCCATTGAATTTTTGTGAACGACGCGAATCTTGATCTGTTAGGATCAATCATTCTAAAACACTTACAAAAATTTTCGTCAAAGGCTGGTATATTCCAAAAACACCGAGCATGATTTTCGTTATGAGTACAATGCCACGATTATTATCTTCAAGCACTAAGAGCCCAATGTCATCATACAGCTTCTAATCAATTCGAACTTCTCAATATATTGAGAAGGTTGGATTTCCCAATTTACTGCGTTTGAATCAGCAACGTATTCAATCAAAGGGATAAAGTATCTATAACTCTTTTGCAATAGGAAACTCGAGCCTCTCATCATTCCCCAACTTGCTAAATAAAAGCCGAGAATTGCGGAAGATTTTTCTTTATCCGCTAAAAGATTTCCACCATGATTGGCCCTAAAATGGTTGTAGCAATAATCAAAAGATGAGTATCGGTGCTCATCAAAAGAATCGCTAGTAAAGACGGTAACCGCCTCCGTAATTGTCATATTGTTTAGTGCTGTAATTAGCTTCAGTTCGAGCGACTGGTTAGACTGGCGCGGATGAACTGTTTTGAAAATTGCCCTTTGTCGCTGGGATTATTTTACTGATTGCTATTGCTGCAAATTCGATCGCGAGAACGGCATCATGTTTTGCCTTCAAAGTATGGTTAACCAAAACCCGTTTTATCTCGAAATTATATGTATTGTTGCTCGGGAAGAACTCAACATTGAAAAGTTTCCCAAAAAGTTGGTCAAAATTCTTGATTCGGGCATACGCAGTGGAAATCGAGCTTAGTGTTTCGGGATGATCTATGACGGTAATCTCTCCACCATCGGAAAACGCATCCCAAGTTTCTGATCGAATTGGAGTATATGTGCTTAGAATATTCTCATCGATTTGCTTAAGCGCCGATAGGTTGAAGGCAAGCTCTTGATCGATGAGGACAAGCACCCGGTTCATTCGCTCAGTTCTTTCGAGCTTGCTATGATTCTCATCGCGCCTGTGAACCCTGCGCTCCAAGGCAAGCGCAGCCCAAAAGCCTAGACCAGCCCCAAAGAGAGTGGAGATGAGATCAGAAAGGAATTGAGAAAAGTCCATTTTAGTTGGTGATCATATTAAGGCGCCAGCTTAACAACGATTGGATTAGATAGCGCAGAAAAGCAATATATATTAATATGATTCCTGCTTCTTGCAGGATATTCTAAAAATTGAGGGATTGCTCGGAAGGTTTCTGAACGCCCCCTCGCTTCATTCGGTGAGGTTTTGTGTATTCCCGCCACATTTAGTGCAAAGCTACTCCTTTCTAAGCCGAAATGCAACTCAAAAAAGGGGGCTTGACATTATGGATATTATCCTTTTTTTGTTAGATATGGAGGTCGTTATGAAAGCAACGCTTTTAACAAACAATCGAGAAAATTTCAAGGGACTTCTGCTTGAATTATCGGGGGAAGAGCGGTCTAAGTTCCCAAAGCTCCCACGCGTGTTCGCGGTAAACTCCAATTCTGAATGGATTGATTTTTCGGGGCATGAGGATACACCGGATGTTGTCGATGCTTCGAGTACAGTGCTCTCCCGTGAAGAGGCGGCGGTTTTCCTCACCGACATTGCAATGGAATTGCCAGAATTCGGATCTTTGAAAAGTCTTTTGAGTACAGTTGTCATAGACTTTTTGCTCTCGTCAATGGCTTAGGTCATTTTCTCTCAAAAGTATAAACTGTGAAAGGGAAACGATCACATGCAAACGCCGCCGATTCAAAGCGATCTGGTAATATTAAAGAGTGCTAATCCTGAGCGAGAAGCGGGCGGCTTCATCGCTTTTCTTACAAGGTTTTTTCAAGTCCCATTCGTAAAGAACGAGAAGGATTGCGTTACGGTGAGAATTACCGGGGGAGTCTTCGTTTTTGAGAAGGATTCTGCCCAAAAATGATATATAGGAAAAACTGCTTTAGGCACTCCTGAAAAATCAATCGCCATTCATTAGATCTGCTAAAGTACGCTCTTTCGGCCTGAGCCCATTCTTTGCATCCGTGATACATTCTTCAACCGTCCGATGGGTGGGAGTATGACGCTGGTACCGCAATCGTGTATCAAAAATTGAATAGCCGTTTTCTGTTTTGTTAATGGCTAAGTTCCGGCTGAATCCAGCATCATGTAGTTTCTTTGTCGCTTCTTTGTCTGTTTTCATTTCGTTCCCGTGAATGGACTAACTGCATTTTTAATCGACCGCTAACTTGAAATGACATCTCAAACTGTAACACTACCATTATCCTTTGATCTGATCCCAATGTAGCCCCCCATTCTGTAATTGTCTTACCTTTTTCTCTATTTCAAGGTATTCGTGGTCTATACTCTTAAGACGAATTTCATATCTCGGATTATCAGCCTCAGTAAATCTGATACGCACTTGGTCGATAGAATGGAAACCCTCAGAATCTTTGGGATATTTGTCATGTGGCTGGACGAACAAGGATGTTTCGGTTTGACGTATAAAGCTTAATTGACCGTCTAAGTACTTTTCAAATGAGCCGCTTCCGCCTAAATTAATCACGAATAGACTATCATTAAAAAACTCAAAGCTAAAAAGCTCGCCTGGAACCACCGTTTCCAGACTATCAAAGATTGTGCAAGTGAGGATAACATAAGAATGATCGAAAACTGTTTTCCATGAATCTTTATGCTCAGCCTTTATTGAAACAAAATGCTTTTTCGTTAATTTTTGAACAATCGACGCGAAAGAACTCCCAAACGTATATTCGCCAAAGCCTTTGTTGAAATCAGTCTGAGCATTTGTAAGATTTACCAATATTAAGGCAATAAAGAGAATTTTTTTCATCCCCGAATCCTTTCCGTGTGGTTCAAAATAAAAAGGGCGCAACATCATTGCGCTCTACTCTGAGGTACTGTCATACCTTTCGGCAAAACACAATGAGTGCGCCCAAATGGGTACACCCGCGTTTTGCCGAAGGAATGAAAATTGACAGTTTTCAGAGTAGAACGACTATATGTTGCGGTTAGTTATGTGGCGATAAGGTCCTTTAACATTGTGATTGTCTTAGTTTTTTGCTTCGTGAATGGGATAAATCTACTCATAATCATTCGGATCGTCAACAATAAAAAATGCAAGCCGTAGCCTGCATTACCGTTCTCTTCTTTAGATAATTCCCCGGATTTAGAACTTACCAAATCCCGCAAATAAATTGTTCCCCTCCATTACAAGTGGTGCGCTCTACCGGCGCAACGGTCCTACAATGCTAAATTGAAATCTCGACGCATTCTACTAACGTATTAGAACACGCATTTTCTGCATGTTCCGTTGGGGACACACCAAGGTGGCGTTTGCTTACTTAGTTTCTATATGGTTGATTTGGAAATAAGTTGGACAATGATGCGTAGTATAATACAAGACGAGAAAGAATGCACATTTCCTCTTTGAAACAATCTGCGACGTTTAGTGACACTGTCCCCAACGTCATTGAAGACAACCTCGTTGTGCTGAGAGGCTCGGATTAGTTCCCCGATAATTTAATCACATACGCCAGCTGACCGGTATGCTTTTCCGGCAGATGAATTATTAAATTCTCTGAACTCACTCTCCATTGAAGCGGTGCTTCGTCTCCCAATAAAGTTATAGAGCCTATTCCTCCGAGCCATGGCATCGCTTGCTTTGTAATTGAATTGATTACAATCGTGTTGTCGCCCGGCCAACCCATAACAATTGCATACAAAGATCCGTTTTTCGTCGTAAAGCGAATGTCCTTGGAAGTCATAGTTGCTTTGTTTTGCTTGAAATCTCCGCCCGCTACATTTGTCGGACCTTCACCGAAAATTTTCCACGGACGGGTACCGTAAATTGCCTCGCCGTTCTTATCAAGCCATTCACCAATACTTAACAAGATCTTCCTTTGATCCTCTGGAAGCGTTCCATCAGCGCGTAAACCAACATTCAGCAGCAGGTTGCCGTTCTTACTAACGATATCGCATAAATTATCAATAATGGTTGTATCGCTTAATTCTGGCGGCGCCGAGTCGTAATACCAGCTGTTTGGAATTGATGTATCTGTTTGCCACGCATTTTCTAAAATATCCTGCGTTTGACCTTTTTCAATATCCAGCACAATGGCGCCAAAGTCGGGTATATCACCTTGACTCCATGATTTTATATTGATCACCGCTTCCTCATTACCATTGTGCCATTTTTTATTTTCGTTATAGAAATGAGCTGCGATTTCCAATCCGTATTTCGAAAGTTGGTGGCGAACTTCCGCGCACGCGGGTGAAGAGCAGATCATCGGCAAGGGACCATCGAACCAGAGTAAATCGGGTTGATATTTATCGATCAATTCTCTTGTGCGGTTAAACCACTTAGTACAGTAGGCAGAGTCTGGCCCTTCATATTTACTATGCTTCATGCTGTACAGATCCTGCGGATCATAGCCATTCCACCATTTGCCTCCGCCATCGGCCTTCGTCAGATTCCCATCGTACGATACACCTTTTAATGGACCTTTAGTGTCGCTGCCATGAGAGGTTTGGAACCAATCCCAGCTCCGGTCTGAATGAGATGAGACGCCAAACCTGAGCCCATACTTGCGAGTGGCTTTCGCCCATTCACCGACAATATCTTTCTTCGGTCCCATGTTCACCGAATTCCACGGTTGGTACGTGGAAGCATAATTGTCAAAATTATCATGATGCACTGCTACCGGCACAATGTATTTTGCGCCGATCTTTTTGTAGAGCCTCACGAGAGAATCCGGGTCCCATTTATCAGCCTTCCATAATGGGATGAGGTCTTTGTATCCGAATTGAGAGGGATGTCCGTAGTGCTGAACATGGTAATCGTACGTGTGCCCCCATTCTGCGCTGTCCTGTTGATACATTTGTCTCGCGTACCATCCATTTTCATGCGCCGGAACGCTTTGAACGCCCCAATGCATAAAGATCCCAAACTTCGCATCCCGATACCAGTCAGGAACTCTATAATTGTGAAGAGAAGACCAGTCTGCTGTGAATGAGAGTTGTTGTGCGATGGAATACTGTGGTGAGCTTAATAAACAAAGGAGTACATAAATTGGAATAAAAGATCTTTTGACCACATCAATCCTCTTATCTTGTTTGAAGCACATAACTTTTAACGGTCTTACCAGCGTACGAGACAATTGCCTTCAACCATGCCCCTTGGCCTGCAACAGATATATCCTATGACTTGAGGACTCCGCACAATAAGCAAAGAGCGTTGTTCTTTAGAATCCTAGATGTTTCGTAAAATGTGCGACTATTTCCGAGATTTGTCAAACGACATTCGTTTCGTTTGCAAAAAAGCCGTTTCTTGCAGTTTGTTGATGATCAATTCTGCCGGATCTGTTTTTCAGAACATTCACTTCTCATTGAAGGGGCTGCACCCGAAAGACCTCGTTCGAATCGAAATCATTCTCTGTCGGAAGTACTGATGCTACAGCTGGTTCTGCGTTCAGAAAAAGATGAATGCTATCTGAACTTCGTGCGGGAAGGCTTGGTCCGTGCAAACGGATGGTTTCAGTATTATTCCTGATCATGCACGTTGGCCGAAGCAAGCCGGACAAAGACTGGTAGCATCATCCTATGGAGGAGAAATGCTATCGGGGGACCGATGAGAGCCCATGCAGCGATCGCGTGCAGTGTTGCCCACCACAACGCACGGATTGCGCCAAGAGCATCTGTGTGCACCATGGCTACTATTTGTAACACAGACAGCGGCATCGGCGAAGCATTGAAAAGAATTTCGCCGATCCGTATGAACATGGGAAGAAGAAGTATTTGAAGAGGAAATGCAAAATAGTTCACGAGCTGTATGGCGGGTAAATTCAAGTCGAGAATAAGACTCGCGACTGTGCAAAGAATGGTCGTCGATCCAATGACCGGGAATGTGCTGATCGTTGCCCCGCACACAACGCTCAACGCCAGCTTCTCCGGGGAAAGTCCCTGAGTAAGCAGCGAGAGAAGCGGTCGAACGAGGGTTCGCTGAAAGAAACGAGCCAGCCGACGAACGAGGGTCATCGTTGCGCTACGCACTGGATGCCTGGTATCATGGACATAGCTCTCCTCATAAGTGATTCAACATCAGGGCCGTTGCGAGGGTTCCATAGAATGGCAAAAGAGCAGCTAAGCGTTAATATTCTTCCGATGTGATTCAAGCCTCAACGCGCCTTCCGCAGACAATTTCCGAGCGTTCGCCAACAGGCATGAAGAGGTTCATTTGTAGGGGCAAACCTGCACGGGAGGTGCTCTTTTTTTGAATAGATGCCAAGAAAGTACTTGACAAATCACAAATCTTTCCATACCTTAAATCGTGCAAAACAGGCATATCATTCAAAACAGGTATTTTGATGAAAGCGACATATTCAACAGCGGATCTGGCGAAACTCTTTGATGTCAATGAATCAACCGTCAAACGGTGGTCGGACGCTGGTGACTTGCAGTGTGTTAAGACGCGGGGGGGACATCGGCGGTTTTCCGTGGGATCGGTCATGCAGTTCGTGCATCAACACAAACTCTCTGCACCCCTTCTTTCCGCTGAGGGCATCAAGAACGAAAATCTCCGAGTCCATGTCATTGCAGGCAATATTCATAAGCTAGTACCGGAATTAAAAAAGGAAATACTCGCAGGAAACGTGAATGGGGCGCTCAATGTTGTTCGTACAGCTTTCGCCGCGAAGCCGAGTTTCCTTGAAGTCTGTTCAACGGTTATCTTCCCTGCCCTCAGCGAAATCGGGGACGGATGGCACGCAAAAACAATTTCCATCGATCAGGAACACGTCGCCACGAACACCGTGAAGGAAGCGCTGACTCTCTTCCAGTCCGAGATCCACCACAAAGAACCGAACGGACTGAAAGCGCTGTGTGCCTGCTTTGAAGGAGATCTGCACGATGTTGCCATCCGTTGCGTAGGATATTACCTCGAGACTGAAGGCTGGCACGTTACTTTTCTCGGGCAATCGTCTCCGTCGAAATCGGTCGTCAACGCGATCAAGGCACACAAGCCAGACCTTATTGCACTTAGCGCAACGATCGTAGAGAATGAGCGAAAATTTCTTAATGCGATGAATAACGACGTCCAACGTGCAACCCGTCGCACGCGAGCAATACTGGCTATAGGCGGACATAATATTAGGGCACGATTTGGTAATCGGATTAAGGCCGATCATCTTTGCGATTCAATCGCTGAGTTTGAATTAATCGCCCGCCCGGACAATTACAACCATCGAAAGAATGGCCGATGAAACAACCTGGCAGTCTCTCTGAGGATTAGGTGATTACAGCTTTGCTCGAACATAATGTTCTCCCCGATTGGCTGATCAGGGCCGGTATTCGGAGGCTGCTGCATCAGCGGTTAAAGGAGGAGACCAAAGCCGACGCCGAACGGCAACAGCAACATCTCATGGATCTCGTGAAAGAGCTGAGAATGAGTCCGATCGCAGTTCGCACAGAGGTCGCGAACGAACAGCATTATGAAGTTCCTACGGAATTTTTCAGACTGGTCCTCGGAAAGCACATGAAGTACAGCTCGGGATACTGGGACGACGGTGTGACCGATCTTGACCGATCGGAAGCCGACATGCTTTCCATCACCTGTCGAAGGGCGCAGTTCACCGACGGCATGAACATTCTTGAACTCGGATGCGGATGGGGGTCCCTGTCACTGTTCGTGGCGGAACAATTTCCAAAGGCGCATATTACGGCCGTCTCAAACTCGCGCACACAGAAATCTTTTATTGACGCCGAATCTGCCAGGCGCGGTCTGAAGAATGTTACTGTCATCACGGCTGACATCAACAATTTCACAACCGATGAGAAATTCGACCGGGTCGTTTCGGTGGAAATGTTCGAGCACATGCGAAATTATGAACGGTTGATGGCGAAGGTGGCCGGGTTCTTGCATCCAGGAGGGAAACTCTTTGTCCACATCTTCACCCATAAGGATTTCGCTTACAAATTTGAGGTCCGGGATGATTCAGACTGGATGTCAAAATATTTCTTCACCGGCGGGATCATGCCCAGCGATCGCTTGTTGCTCTATTTTGCGAAAGATTTGGCGGTCGAGGAACATTGGAGAGCTTCGGGCATGCATTACCACAAAACGAGTGAAGCCTGGCTTGCCAACATGGATGCCCACAAAGAAAAGATCTTCCCGCTTCTTGCTCAAACCTATGGCAATGGCCAGGCGACAAAATGGTGGGTCTACTGGAGAGTATTTTTTATGGCATGCGCCGAATTGTGGGGGTTCAACGGCGGCGAAGAATGGTTTGTCAGTCATTACCTCTTTGTGAAAAAGTAGCCTATGGCAAGTAAGAGACAATCAACAAGAACAAGCATAGGAATTGTCGGCACCGGCATCGCGGGAATGGGATGTGCACACTTTTTGCATAAGACCCACGATATCGCCATATACGAGCAAAATAATTACGTCGGAGGGCACACAAATACGGTAACGGTAGACGAGGACGGAACGGAGATACCGATCGATACCGGCTTCATGGTCTACAATGAGGTCACCTATCCAAACCTTGTAAGACTCTTCAATGAATTGAATGTTGAAACAAAAAATACTTCCATGTCATTCAGCGTTCAGCATGTCCCATCGGGCCTGGAATTTTCCGGATCCAGTTTGAACCATTTGTTCGCCCAGCGTAAGAACATCCTCAGCCCAAGGTTTGTCCGGATGATATGGCAGATCAACCGTTTCAATAACGAGTGCCTTGAAGTTCTGGCGGATGAGAAATTCGCATCCTACACACTGGAAGAGTATGCGCGGGAACGAAAATTCGGCGACGATGTTTTGAAAAAATACCTTGTACCTATGAGCTCGGCGGTCTGGTCAACACCTCCGGACCAGATGCTCCGGTTTCCGGCCGTCACGCTCGTGCGGTTTTTTAAGAATCACGGTTTTCTTGGCCTGGACACGCAGCACCAATGGCGCACCGTCGTCAACGGCACAAGAAGTTACCGTGATAAGCTCATCGCTCCGTTCGCAAAGAGAATCCGTACCGGCAACCCGGTGGTGAATGTTATGCGAAAGGAAGGGAAGGTCGAATTGCGGTTCAAGGATGGCGGGAAGGCGCTGCACGATCGCGTGATTCTTGCATGCCACGCGGATGAGGCTCTGAAAATGCTGGACGCGCCCACGACGCTCGAAAGGAAAATGCTCGGAGAATTCAAATACCAGCACAATAAGGCCACACTGCACACGGATGCGAGTCTTATGCCGAAGACAAAGCTCGCGTGGTCATCGTGGAATTACCGGCTCGACACCGGTGCCGACGGAACCTCAAAATCTTCCACGATCTACTATATGAACAGTCTTCAGAACGTATCGAAGAAGAGGAATTATTTTATTTCCATCGACGATCCGGGGACCGCTGATCCCGGTTCGATACTAAGAGAAATTGATTACACGCATCCGGTCTTTTCGCTCGGAGCGATCACGGCGCAGAAAGAGCTGCCCCTGGTCAATAAAGAAGGGCCCGTATATTTTTGCGGCAGTTACTTCAAATACGGGTTTCATGAGGATGCATTCACTTCAGCTCTTGAACTTTGCAGGTCATTGACGGACGTACCAATCTGGCCCGCCGGGGAGGAGTCGCGTCAATCATGAATTCACGAATGTTCGACTGCACCGTCATGCATCACCGTCTTGAACCTCTCAGGCACAGATTTGTGTACAAAGTTTTTATGTTCTATCTCGATCTCGATGAGTTGGACGCCATCGATGCCGGCCTTACGTTCTTCAGCAGGAATCGGTTTAATCTCTTTACGCTGCGCGACCGGGACCATTTAACATTGCATCAATCGTCCATCAAGGAAAATATCACGGAATACTTGAAATCCGCGGGGATCGATATCGGCAACGGAAAGATCTATCTGCTGACCAATCTGCGCACGGTAGGGTATGTTTTCAATCCCGTATCGTTCTACTTTTGTTTCGATGAAAAGAGCAATCCCGTGTGTGCCATTCCCGAAGTCGGAAATACATTCAGCGAGTTGAAACCATATCTGCTCGCACGCGACAGCTTTCGGGAGGGAGTGTTCCGGGAGCGTAAGGTGAAACATTTTTACGTCTCCCCATTTTTTGATCTCAACACAACATTCGACTTTCAGCTCCGGGTGCCGGGAGAAACACTCCGCATCCAGATCGACGATTACAACGAAGGCAGGAAGGCGTTTCTCAGCTCTCTCATCGGGACTGCGCGATCGTTGACCGATTTCAATCTCCTCCGCTCTTTTTTCCGCATTCCCTTCGTAACGCTCAAGGTGATTGCCCTTATCCACATTCACGCGGGATTGCTCTATTTAAAGAAACTCCCCTATCACAAGAAATCCGACAACCCAGACCTACAGAAGGAAGTCTTCACATGGAACAAGTAACACCACAACCAATGGCGCTCGAGCGCCGACTAGGCGGGCACGTCTCTCTCTACCAACGGATCGTGCTCGGCCTCTTATCAGAAATGACGCAGGGGTTCATGCGAATTGTGCTGCCGGACGGCGAGGTCCGCGAGTTTGGCGACAAGAATTCTCCCTACAAAGCAACGATCCGCATCATTCGCGAATCCTTTTTCCGGAGATGCGTTCTCTTCGGGGATGTCGGATTTGGAGAAGCATACGTGGACGGAGACTGGGACACTGACGGCGTTACAGCTGTCATCAAATGGTTTTTGCTCAATGTCGAGAATGCTCCCACTCTGTCAGGTTCCAGGAAAAAATTCGTTCCGGGCAATTTCCTCAAGGTGCTCAACAGGATCTCTCACAAACTCAGGGCAAACAACGTCCGGGGAAGCCGGAAGAACATTGCCGAGCACTACGACCTGAACAACGATTTCTTCAAGCTCTTTCTCGACAAAACGATGACGTACTCCAGCGCCTACTTTTCGGCGAATGACGAGCCGCTGGAACATGCCCAAGAGGAAAAATATGACATGCTCTGCCGGAAATTAGAACTCCAGCCTTCCGACCACCTCCTCGAGATCGGCAGCGGATGGGGTGCTTTCGCACTCCATGCCGCAAGAAAATATGGGTGCAGAATAACTACAACGACGATTTCGGAGGAGCAGTATATGTATGCCAGAGAGCTGTTTCAGCGCGAACATCTCGACGACCGGATAGAAATCAAGCTTGCCGACTATCGAACGCTGAAAGGTTCATACGATAAGATCGTCTCCATCGAGATGCTTGAAGCCGTGGGACACGAGTACCTCGAAACGTATTTTGCGAAATGCCACGAGCTTCTGAAAAAGAACGGCGTCCTCGCGTTCCAGGTCATCACGTGCGCGGATTCGCGGTACGACTCGCTGCGAAAAAGCATCGATTGGATTCAGAAGCACATCTTCCCCGGTTCATTGCTCCCGTCAATCGGCGCTCTGAACAGGGCCGTCAACAGAACCGGTGACCTGGTGATGCAGCACATGGAGGAGTTCGGCCTCAGCTATGCACGAACGCTGGCACAGTGGAGAGAAAACTTCAACAGCCGGCTGGATCAGGTTCGACTGTTGGGGTTTGATGAGAGATTCATTCGTAAGTGGAACTATTATCTCTCCTATTGCGAAGGTGCGTTTGTGATGCGCAACATCAGCGTTGTGCAGATGGTCTATACAAGACCGAATAACCTTTCGTTCTAACACTGATCACTTACAACTTACAGCATTATCATACCATGAAATATTTCCTCCCTTCATTATTTGCGATACTCTTCGCAGGAGCAACATGCATGGCTGCCAAAGAACCGGCGTACAAAGTGATCAAGGCGGATGGTGATTGCGAAATCCGGGAATACGTGTCGTACTGTGTCGCGGAGACCTACGTACGATCCTCCGACCTCGACGAGGCATCGACCGAAGGATTCAGAAAGCTATTTCGGTATATCTCGGGAGATAACAAATCGAAGACAGAGGTTGCAATGACGGCCCCCGTAACCACGTCGAAATCGGAAAAGATAGAGATGACCGCACCGGTGACTTCGATGAAGACGGTCGAGGGTTATTTGATAGCCTTTGTCATGCCGGAGCAATTATCTCTCGGTACGACGCCTGTACCCAACGATTCATCCATACAGATCCGAGAAATTCCTGCGCGCAGAGTTGCCGTCATTAAATTTTCAGGCCGCTGGACTTCTTCGTCGATGGACGAACACGGACAACTTCTGATGGAATGGTGTGTAAAAAATGGACTAGTCCCTGCGGGGACGCCCGTCATTGCCCGCTATGATCCTCCGTTCATGCCCTGGTTCCTGCGAAGAAATGAAATACAGATTGAGATAAGGCCGGAGCAAGAACCGTAGTTGTCGCACCGGAACGATCGTGCGCAGGAGCTGGCCAAAAAATGAGCTGTAATGGATTTATCTTAAACTTAATCACACGGTGACGTATGTTCATAAAACTCTATCTCATCACACTCCCTGTGTTTTTTGCTATTGATATGACGTGGCTTGGGCTCGTGGCAAAGAACTTCTATCGTGAACAAATTGGTTTTTTGATGGCAACAGATATCAATTGGCCCGCAGCCATCATCTTCTATTTGCTGTTCATTGCCGGATTGATTCTGTTTGTCATTTCTCCGGCCGTGGAAAAACGCATGTGGCTTGACGCGTTGCTGATGGGTGCGCTGTTTGGTCTTATAACGTACGCCACCTACGACCTCACTAACCTAGCAACGGTAAAGAACTGGCCGGTTCTGGTAACGATAGTGGACTTAGCGTGGGGAGCGACATTGTCAGCATCGGTCTCATTGACAAGCTATCTTATTGCCACAAAATTTGTGCTATGAGCTACTACCTTATCCTGGCTTCAACGCTCTTTTTGTACGTGACAATTTGGTTCATCGTTTCTCTTATCAAGAAAAGGAACGATGTCGCCGACATTGCATGGGGTTTCGGGTTTGTCTTGCTTGCCTGGGTGGCTGAGTATTTATCCGGATTTACGGTCCGATCATTGCTCGTGAATCTGCTGGTCACTCTTTGGGGAACCCGGCTCGCGCTGCACATTCACCGCCGCAATCGCGGCAAAGCCGAAGACTACCGCTACCAGGCGTGGCGGAAGGAATGGAAACACTTTGTACTTCGAAGCTTTCTCCAAGTCTATATGTTGCAGGGCATTCTTCTGTACCTCACCGGCGTACCTGTTCTCTTTATCAATCACGCCCCTGCATCGGCGTTGGGATGGATAGACCTTATTGGACTGGCGATTTGGCTAACCGGCTTTTCTTTCGAAAGTATCGGCGACCGGCAACTAAGAGAATTCATCCGGCATCCGGCTAATAAAGGAAGAATCATGGATAAAGGCCTTTGGCGGTACAGCCGCCATCCCAACTATTTTGGCGAGGTCACTCAATGGTGGGGAATATTTGTCGTTGCTCAATCGTTGCCCGGCAGCTGGTGTACGGTGATTGGTCCGCTCACCATAACCGTGCTCATACTTTTTGTTTCCGGGGTTCCGCTTCTCGAAAAGAAGTACGAGGGGAGAACTGATTATGAGGAGTACAAGAACCGTACGAGCATCTTTTTTCCATTGCCGCCAAAGACCTCATGAAACCACTCGAAGAGCACGTCTTTTTTTAAGTGTCCGGAATCATGTGCATAGAAGTTCTAGGATTTTTCCGAGTCAGAGTATACAGGGAGTTTTTCGAACCAAATTCGTCTTTCTCACTTGACGTCTTGATCTTTGTTTGCTACTTTTCTGCGTGTTGGTTTTCGGAATGAAATTGCCAACAGACTGCTAACAACGTCCCCGAAAATCACCCCGATTTTTGGCGAATCCACACGAAATTCGACACCGAACCGGCTTTTCAAGCTTCTAACACGAGTTCGAATCTCGTTGGGGACACTTGTCAAAGGAATGTTTTTCCCAACATCGCTTTTCTATCCAACAAACCCAAATCCTGTTTCGAGATCTTTCTTCGCTGCGCGCCGCCGGGGCGTTTTGGAAGAGTCATTGAACATTAGGTATCCAAGGTCGTAGACGCCCACCCACCTATCATCTCGTCGATGTTCGTTTGCTCTCAATGAACGAGGAGCATCTTCTTTTGTAACATCAGGGTCATTTATATGGATGTGCGGCTCCATCAATGCAAGGCTCAGCCGGCCGCGAATCGGCCCTCGCCGACCTCGTTTACGAATCGAGAGTCGTAATCACGCAAACCGAAATAAGGCAGGATGAAAGAATTTGTTGAATTCCTATTTCTTTTCGGGCACGAGCACCACTTTTACATAGTTGCCCATATCGAAGTATTTCCTTGCCGCCTGCTGGATCGCCGATGCAGTAAGGCTATCTACCAGCCCCGGGTAATTCAATATCCCTTGCGGCTCTCCTCCGTTGACATAGGAAAAGCGAAGGCTGTTGAGCCACCACCCATTCTTTTTCAGATTCACCTCATGTTGCCTGCGTTGAATTTCTTTCACTTTTACAATATAGTCATCGCCAGGTTTTGTGCTTTTGAGGCTGTCGATCTGCTGAATTGCCACGGCAACGAGTTCATCTATACGAGCCGGCGAGCATCCGAACGAAATTGTGAGCTCGTACTCCTTCCGGGGATGAAGCGATGGAGAACCGCTTGCGCTGACTCCGTACACTCCACCTTTGTCCTCACGCATCACTTCGCGAAGTTTAATATTGAGATATTCCAGTAATGACTCAAAATTGTACCGGTTTTGACGCGACCACTCGAACGGTCCGGTGAACATCATGCGGACAAGGCTCTTCGGTTCGATTCCCCTCATAACGCTCTTGTTGATGACTCCTTTGGGCGGTTTAATTCCCGAGTCGCGCCAAGTCTCATTCCGGTCGAGAGGCGGGAGAACGGCGAGATATTGTTCAACGAGCGGTTTAATGTTGGCTGTGTCGAAATTACCGACAAAGAAAAATGTAAAACCGCTGCCGTCGGCGAATCGGTCTCTATAAAATTTCATCGCTTTGTCGAGGTTGATGGAGTCGACCGTCTGTACTGTAAAGGGCCTCGCGCGATAATGATACTGAGCCATTGTTACCTGGACGGTATCATAGAAGGCTCCTTCGGGGCTCACATTTCTGTTCTGCAGTGCCGCTCTCTGGCGAGAGAGAAAAGCGTTGAACGCGGCAGTGTCTTCGCGTGGAGATGTAAAGTAAAGGTAGGTGAGTTGAAACAGGGTTTCCAGGTCTCGCGGGGAGGTCATCCCATTGAAGCCCTCGGCTAACTCGCTCAAGGTGGGAGACACTCTGACGATTTTTCCGGCGAGTGCTTTTTCAAGAGCCACGGCGTCGAAATTGCCTACTCCACCCACACTCGCTGCCGCCGCTGCCCAACGCGCCGAAAGATAATCCTGATCGGAAGAGAGCGACAAGCCGCCGTTCGAAAATGCCGAGAACAGAATCTCATCATTCTTGAAATCCGTTGGCTTCAAAACGACGAGCGACCCGTTGGAAAGCCTCCACTCTGTCACCCCAATCGAATCAATTTTTCGTTCTCCGACGATCATACCCGGTTTCGGCAACGCCGGTAAGAGTTTTTTTGAACTGACTTTGTCGACGTACGCTTCCGTTTTCTGACTTTCCGCTCGATGCAATACCGCGAGAATTTCAGATTCGGCTGGCACAGCAACTCCCTCCTTTTTAGGAGCCGAGAGCGTCGCGACGCGATTCGTCGGCGTGATGCGCACTGAACTCATGCCGTTCACTTCCTCGAGGGTGATCGATGGTGCAAACTGTTGAACCATTGCGTACTCCGATTCGATACCCGGCATCGGCTCGTCCTGGAGGAAGTTTCGGATGATCTCATTCACGTAAACAACTGATTCGGTCTTGTCGCGTTCCAGATACGCCTCTTCCATTCCCCTCACCATGTTTTTCTTTTCCCGGTCGAGCTCCGTTGGCGTAAACCCGTGATCTCTCGCCTGGAATACTTCGGAGAGCATCGCCTCAATGCCGGGAAGGATTTGATCCTCCTTCACTCTCACGTAAAGAGAATACGATTGTTTGTCCCCAACGAATCGCGAATCACCTGTGAATCCGGAAATGAAGGGTGGATTGGGTTGCTGCAGGCGTTCTTGGATCCTCGCATTCAGCATGCCGTCATAGAGTTCGCCGGCGATATCTCTTCGATAGTCGCTCACGGTCCGTTCTTGTTCAAGGTTTCGCTTAAAGAAGACGTTCGCAGTCGTGTAAGGGAGTTCTGCATCCGTTGCAACCGACACAAGGGTCTCTTCGTGGTTAGGAAGGTCATATTCCGGCCGCACACGGGGCGAGCTCGGATTTCTCAATTCCTTAAAATTGTTTTCAACAAGTAATTTTATCGTATCCGGATTGAAGTCGCCGACTGCTATAACTGCCATGAGATCAGGACGATACCAATCCCGATAAAATCTTCTTATCGCATCGTGCGAACAGGTATCGAGAACCTCTTTCTTGCCGATAGGAAGACGTTCGGCATAGCGCGATTTGTAAAAAATGATTGGATTGTGTTTGTTCTGGACTCGCTCGTTTGCTCCGCGACCAAGCCGCCACTCTTCAATGACGACGCCGCGTTCCTTTTCGATCTCTGCATCATCGAAAGTAACAGCGCTGGCCCACTCCCTCAATATTTGAAGCGCCTTTCTGAGCAGAGCGGCAGAGTCCGTCGGAATCTGCAGCATGTATACCGTTTCATCGAAGCTGGTATATGCGTTGATATCCGGGCCCATCTTCACCCCCTCTTTCTCGAGAAAGCTCACAAGCTCATTCTTGGGAAAGGATTTTGTTCCGTCGAACGCCAAATGTTCTACGAAATGCGCGAGCCCTTGCTGGTCGTCGTCCTCAAGAACGGAGCCCGCTCTGACGACGAGACGCAACTCGGCCCGGTTTTCCGGTTTCTTATTCGTCCTGATGTAGTACGTGAGACCGTTGGCAAATTTGCCCTTCGTAATCCTGGAGTCGAGACGAAGGGTATCCTTGAGTCCTAAAGGCTGCTGAGAAAAAACGACGGTCGAAATTATCGCAGCAAGTGCGACAACGATGGAGAAACGGCGCGGGTTCATGGCTCTCCTGACAAATTGGAAAAATGCGGGTTGTGAGTGAAAATGATTGCTCCCTTAGAAAGATGGATCTTTGCAGCCCCTTCAAATTCTCGCGTTTCAGAGAGTGTGAAATCGGATTGCGAAAAAGTTACGAGAGATTGACATCAATCGCAAGCGGCATTTCGTTGATGTAGTATTACAATGTGGTTTCTCTTTACACGAAAAAGTTATTGCCTCGCTCCACCTGCAATGCCCTTCAAACTGAACACCGCCGTCTTCTTAGCAACACTTTTTGATTATTATTCCAAAAAATCCTGGAGGCCATTTTCTGTAACGAGAGAGGTTTTGTTGAATTGCATTTGTGCGTGAATGGAAGTAATTTTGCAACAGAGGGGGCGTTCTGAATCCTGCCGGATACCCCCAGAATGAGGAGGTCCCTTTCATAGCAAAAAACGATCCATAGCTGCGGTGTAAAATCTCGTTGTGGTGAGAATACTTTCTCCGTGCCCTCAACTTCTGACATTTCTTTCGAAAGGAGGAAAATATGAGCACCCGAAACTTAACATTCATACTTGCTCTAACAGCCTTCTGTTTTCCTACAGCTTGCAAAAAATCTAATCCGGAAACGCCAACTGAATCCATTCTGTCCATCAGTTTCTTGAATAAAGGCGCTGTTGTTCCCTTGCCCGTACGGACGTTGGTGACTGTCAATCAAGATTCAATTACGTATTTAGTCGCTCAAAACGGAGCGACACTGAATTATATGTCTTCCCAAGTGTCCGCCAATGATTTCTCCCATCTCATTTCAATAGTCAATACCAACAATTTGTGGGGCGCGACGGACCCGGTTTTGCCGGCTGGACAAATGGGATGTGTCGGCACTCAAGGAATGACAATTGTCATGTCAAAAGAAACCCTTGTTGACACGTTAAATATTTCGGGACTTCTGTGGTGTGATTCCTGTCAGCGTTTCTGGCCCACAGGTTTAAGCGCGCTGGTCACGTTTGAGGATTCTCTTGTCGGCAAATATTTTCTTGCCAATAAGTAAAACCAGAGAAATTACCCTGATCAGTCGGTTAAGTCGCGCTAAAGGCGTGATGGTGTCTCTGGAATTTATTGACGGAACCCATCCCCCGTATAGTCTGCAAGAAGCTCGCTGCTCTTCAATGCAGCGAACGATGGTCAGGTAGAGCGCATGGGCCTGTTACATAATTTATTCGGCCGGGAAGAGATCTGCAAATGTCTAAGACGTTTATTTTTGTTGACACTCGCGATTGCCGTGTTGCAGAGAAGCGTATAGTGCTGTTTCCAAAAACAAATATTGTATTTTTCAAAAACTAATTCACCACAAAGGTCGCCAAGGACGCAAGGTTTCTTAGCCTTTTTACAAAAACTTCTTTGCGATCTTAGCGTCCTTTGCGGTTATAATACAAGATTTAATATCGGAAACGGCACTAGAATGTCCAAAAGGTGCAAGCTAATATCCTCAATCACCACAGCGTTACTTCGATAGCTGTGAACGGCTCAATCCTTTTTGCCCTTCTCATCGCTTCAATTTTTTCGTGAGCCCTCCCAGATCCGCATCATTCTCGGCGACCCCGAGAAGACCCTTTATAGCCTTTCTATCACTTTGCTTATTTGTTCCTCGGCTTCGGGGGCCCGTGAGGATCGCGGACTCTGTTCAGAACTTCGAAAATAACTGCATCAAATTTTTTCTGTTGATCGGGAGGTACAAAGCGAACGGACTGCGCGGAAGTGCTCGAATAGCCCCATGGAACGGGCCGTCTCAATGCCGCCGAGTATTTCCGCATTGCGCCTGACGGCATTGGTATCCACCGTTTCACTTTTCATAAGAGTGAACAAGGCATTCAGGGCCGTCGCTTGAATTACCGCCATGCTGTCGCCCCGTGCAAAGTGCTGCTCACGCAGTTCGTCATACTGCTTTTTCTGCACATCGGAGAATTTCAATTCATCCTCAATAAAACCCTGCACCTGGTCCCGCCCTTTCATAAATCCCGGTCCCATCGGCGAGAACAAAATAAACGAAACGCTGAGAAAATTAAGCAGTGCCAGTACGACGATAAGTGCAACGGCCAGCTTATTCTTCGTGAAGTTTTCCATGATCCCATCCGTTCATATTGACTATGCGAGAGATTATATTCTCTTGCGAATGATGCCAGGGTTTGCTCTTTTTGCATATCGCTGCTACGCGCAGATAAACGCACGAAGGAAAAAACATTGATAATGACCAGGAGAACGAGT
>CAVYWA010000007.1:0-9900 GCA_963772165.1 uncultured Bacteroidota bacterium
ATGATCACGGTAGAGGTGACCATTCCTGAGAACGGTGTGCTTCAACAGGAATTCCGTTTAATACCCCAGGCTATCGAAGGACAGGAAATAGTTGTCACCGCCCAGGCAAGCGGTCAAAATGCGGCCATTAATCAACAGCTAACTTCAGAAAATATTGCGAATGTGGTTTCATCCGCGCGTATACAGGAACTTCCGGATGCAAATGCAGCAGAATCCATCGGGAGGCTGCCCGGCGTTTCGCTCGTTCGGTCGGGGGGAGAAGCAACACAGGTTGTCATCCGTGGGCTTCAGCCGCAGTACAATACGATAACCATTGATGGAGTCCCAATACCATCAAACGATGCCGGCAGCATTTCTGTTAGCGGCAGTTACGCTACGCCTGCGAATAGTCCCGGCGGCCGCGCCGTGGACATGAGTATGATTTCATCAAGCTCGCTGGAAGGCATTGAAATTTACAAAACGGTAACACCCGATATGGATGCTGCTGTCCTTGGCGGCACAGTGAATTTCGACATCAAGGAAGCAAGGGGAACAGCCTCCGGCGCACCTTCGATCTCGTTCCTTGCTCAGGGAGCGTATAATAATCTTATGAGCACCTATAACGATTACAAGTTCGTCGCCAGCTTAGAGCAAAGATTTTTCGACGACCGCTTGGGTGTTTTTGTTCAGGGTATTGCGCAAAGGCAGAATCTCACATCAGACCAACTCGGAGGTTCTTACTATCAACCCGACAAGCAGGACAAGCCGGACTCGATAGTGCTCGGCAGCTTGAATCTAGGATTTTCGCCGAGCGAAGAGCAGAGATACGATGGGACCCTAACATTGGATTACAGATTGCCCAACGGTAAGATATCTCTTGTGAATTTGCTGAGTCATGGCAACAAAACGAACGAATCCCACTCTGAAACGTACGACCTCGCGAACTACGGAAATGACATACAATTCGGAACGCAGATGTCATCTAATGTGCTCAACGTGGTAACAAATGTTTTGGACTTTGAGCAAACTGCAGGTTCACTCAAGTTGAATGTGAAGCTATCCAACGCCTACTCGGATAATCTCACTCCTAACGGTTGGAATGTGACGTTCGATCAGCTTTCAGCCGGGACAGGCAGCATACCGAATTATGAAGATCCTTTGCAAATAGCTCAAGCAGCCGGGAAACTGATAAACCTGAACAGCATGATATGGCAGGGTAATTCGACCTGGAGGAGCTTCAACAAACAGGACGATAAACAAGGCTCGGTTGACTTGCAGGACAATTTCAATCTGTCGGACGTAGTCTCCGTCGCATTGAAGGGGGGAGGATCATACAGGTATACTACCCGTTATTACAATTATGATGACGGTTACGGCAGTCTATACAGTGGTTCTGCCACGGGATTTCGATTATCGCTCGTTCAGGCTCTCCCGTGGCTCACGCAAGCGCCGTATAATTTTGATCCTACCGGCAACCAATATTTCTATATTCATGGATTCTATGATCCAACAATGAATTTTGGAAAATTCCTTAAGGGTGATTATGGAATGTATTCAGCAGTCAATGCAGGTACCATCAATACGATAATGAACACAGTAAAAGCATTGGGTGCAACAACGTCGCAATCTCAAACAGTCCCCAGTTACCTTCCAGACGAGTATGGCAGCATTGCCAGTGATTACTCCGGAAATGAATTCAGGAGCGCTGAATATCTCATGGCAACAATTAACATCGGTCCTCAGCTGACTATTATTCCCGGTGTCCGGTATCAGGGGCTGAAGACCTCCTATACCGCTCCTCATTTTATTGGCAATGCAGATGCCACGGATCCATATCCGCAACCGCTTCTCCACACCGTAGTGACACAAGATGAGTACCATGGATATTGGCTGCCGGATATTAGTGTGAAATATGAACCGCAACTGTGGCTAAGTGTTCGCGGCTCTTACACGAGCACACTCGCATATCCGGATTTTAGCCAAATCATACCCAGAGAGGATGTTTCCAGCAACAGCGGCCACTATGTGGTTTGGAATAATTATGCCTTACGGCCGGCGCAGTCGCAAAACTACGATTTTCAGGTGGCAGTCTATGACAACAACGTCGGGCTATTCGCAGTCAGTCCATTTCTCAAGCGAATTGATGATCAGATATTCAGCCAGCAAACGTACATCGCCGATCCCTCTATCTATCCTGGAGTACCCAGTTATACAAAGACCTATTCACTCTCTACCTATATCAACAACCCGAACCGGGTTGATATCTGGGGAATTGAATCCGAGTGGCAGACCCATTTTTGGTATTTACCCGATCCCCTGAGCGGATTAGTGATGAATGTCAATTACACTCACATATTCTCCGAAGCAACATATCCATACAACAATACAGTCCATTCGCCAGTCTATCCATTTCCTACGATTCATGTCGACACCACCTACACCGACAGACTCATACAGCAGCCTAATGACATTGTCAACCTATCGCTGGGATACGATTATAGACAATTTTCGGTATTAATCTCCATGATATACCAGGCCGAGGTTTATAGTGGCACGAACTTCTATAACTCACTTCGTTCTGATAAATCAAAGTATACGCGATGGGATCTTTCCGTGAAACAAGGATTGCCGTTGAACGGTCTTGAGGTATATGTCGACTTGAATAACCTCAACGGCGAAGAGGACGATTACTTGGTAAGAGGTTCCGGCTTCCCGAATTCGGAATCCAATTATGGGTTGACGGCCGATGTAGGATTTCGGTGGAGGTTAGAATAAAACAAATTGTGTTTCACGATTTCTTGAATATTGACGCCTGGATGCTGATGAAGATGCGAAAACACTGCCTATGCAAAATGGCAGGGACGATATGCGTATTCCATTATTCCCAAGAGGTTTGTGCAGACCAATAATCAACGTAAACATGAACTTAACCAGAAAAGGAGAAGATTATGTGAACAACACGTACCTGAGTTTATTTTCCCCATTTGCTGTAATAACCAATCAACACAAATATAAACTTCAACGAAAGGATGTTTATATGAAAACAATACTCACAACGATGTTCTTGATGGCCCTGATAGTACTCTGCTTTATGCCATCAACGTCGATGGCGGCACCTGCCGATACTGTTATCGTATCGGCATTGACGGCGGCCTACCCACTCGGGGGCAACCTCAATAACGTCATAAACGCGGATACGACTGCGGCAGGATTCGTTCAACCTAACACAGTCTTTCTATTGAAGCCAACCGGCGCTTTGGACACTGTTTATTACTTAACTGCGCCCATTTCATCGAAAGGAAACATCACTATCGTTGGCTACATCAACCCAACGACGGGCCACCCTCCGGTCGTCGCACCGTCTATTGCTGCAGACAACTCGTCGATCGCGTATTTTTTCAATCCGCAGGGTAATGATACACTCGCGCTGAAGGGCATATACTTCATGGGTACACGCACCGACACCGTATCGTTTACAGGCCGTTTTGTCGAACCGGCTGGCGACAGCGATGTCTATATCTATGACCACTGTATCCTTGAGAATATTTCCGGTGCCGGTACTCCCAACCTTTTTGATACGTGGGGCCATGATCATCAGAGCTTTTATGTCACCAATTGCGAATTCAGAAATAACCAGGATGATAATCCACAGAATCCGGGCTTTGCTTGGGTGGATGGGGCGGCTGGAAGTTACCCATGCGATACCGCGATATTCAAAAACAACACCTTCTTTCTGACGGGTGGATACGTTCTAGGTTCATCAAACTACGGTTGTGCATACCTGGATTTTGAACACAACACTATTTTTATTTCTGGGCAGGGAGGGGCCTTCGATTTGTACCAAATGACCAACACAGTTATAAAAAATAATATATTCTTCGGCGTTTCTTCGGCAGCCTACCCGGCGTCGTGGTACAACAATGTCCCCGGCAGCTGGGGATCCTCGCTGATTCCAATAGACTCATTGCGTTCGCTGGCGGTGGCTCCTTACAACTTGACGGAAGCCGGCAGGCACATCACGATCACAAATAATGCCTATTTCTGGCCGCAACCCATAACAGACCAATGGGCACAACTCAATACTGCTGGTATCTCGGGGGTCACCCCTCTTCGAATACCAGATTTTATAAACACACAGCCGGGTATGCTGACGAATAAAACAGCGTGGCCCAACATTAATGCGGCGAATAATGACAGCGTCGATCCGGGATTTAATTCCGCACTGGTGCAACTGGCAGGAGGCCGGATGGCTGTCTTTGTTGATACATTGTGGCACAACAACCAATCGGGTATGGGCATTCGCCCCTATACGTATTCTTTATACGATCCCCCCACATGGACCGATGTGCCAACCACCTGGAGATCGTCTAGCGGCTTTGGCTATCCCGTCCCCGAGAATTTACGTTACTCGAATACCGCCCTTCAGACTGCAGGTTCCGACGGGAAAGCGCTCGGCGATTTGAACTGGTTCCCGGAACAGATCACTGCCGTTTCTCAAAAAAATACTTCAGCAGTGCCAATGCAGTTCACGTTAAGCCAAAATTATCCGAATCCATTCAATCCGGCAACAACGATTGAATACAGCATTCCTCAAAATAGTTTTGTGACGCTTAAAGTGTACAACGTGTTGGGCCAGGAAATTGCATCGTTAGTGAATCAAGAACAAAAGGCGAGCAACTATACCGTAAATTTCGACGCTTCAAGACTGGCAAGCGGAATCTATTTCTATAAGATTCAAGCTGGTAGCTTTACATTAACGAAGAAAATGCTTCTCCTGAAATAGTGAAGTCATTTTTTTCTCCTAGATGAAGCATGGATCATGCCTGCAGTCTGTCGCGGACTGCAGGCTCTTCCATTTTCTATTGTGGTTCCTATAGAGTTCATATCCAGATTCAAGGTTGGTTGTTAATCGTGCTCGGATTTCTGCAGACATCGAGCTAATGTGCACATAGCATAAGTTGTGAAAGATCCGATAATGAACGCGATGAGAATCCGAATAATCGTTCAATACATTGTACCCTGCTTCATAGTTTTCGTCTTGCTCGGACTTCCACGGGTGTTGGCGCAATCAACGCAGGGCAAAATCACCCCTTTCATTATCGATGCGGGCAAGCCCGTCGCCGTGCCTGAGACCGGCTACTTGACAATGGGGAGTAACGATGCCGGTCGATCGCCGGGCCGGAGCACCCTTTCGGTGAATAGTCGTTCCTTGATGCTTGACGGCCGGCCATGGATGCCTGTGATGGGGGAGTTTCACTTTAGCCGCTATCCGCAGAGATATTGGGAAGAAGAAATTTTGAAAATGAAAGCGGGCGGAATTCAGATTGTTTCCACTTATATTTTTTGGATTCATCATGAAGAGATTGAGGGGCAGTTCGACTGGATGGGTCAGCGGGATCTGCGAACATTCGTCGAACTGTGTGCCAGACATGGGCTTTATGTCTTTCCGCGTGTCGGGCCGTGGGCGCACGGCGAAGTACGCAACGGCGGTTTTCCCGACTGGCTGTTGACCAAATGCCCGGAGCGTGTAAATGACTCCACATTTCTCGCCTATGTGCGTACATTTTACAGTGAGATCGGAAAGCAACTGAAGGGCTTGCTCTGGAAAGACGGTGGACCCGTTATAGGAATCCAGATTGAGAACGAGTATGGGAACCGCGCCCCGAACGGCGGCGAAGAATATCTATTAAAGCTGAAGAGCATGGCGATCGAAGCTGGGCTTGACGTTCCAGTGTACACCGTGACGGGATGGGACAATGCCGTGATTCCACCTCATGCTTTTGTGCCGGTGTACGGCGGCTATCCGGACGAACCCTGGTCGGGCAGCACGCGCGAGCTCAAGCCGGATCCGCAAGGTGTCTATCAGTTTCACGTAGCGACACCCGTCGGGACGGCCGGAATCATGCAAGGCGTGACGTCTGCTGCCGAAGAAGTGCAGCACTCACACTATCCGAGATTCACTGCAGAGCTCGGCGGCGGCATGGAAGATACCTATCACCGTCGCGTCGTCGTTTCGCCGGATGATATCGCATCAATGACGCTCTCTGCATTGGGCTCTGGCGTGAATCTTGTAGGCTATTACATGTTTCATGGAGGCGCGAATCCCGACGGAAAGTTGTCAACGCTCCAGGAATCGCAGGCGACTGATTATCCAAACGACGTCCCGGTCATATCGTATGATTTCCAGGCTCCGCTTGGAGAATTCGGACAGATGAGCGGCGCATTTCGCAAGCTCAAAATCCTCCACCAGTTCATTCATGATTTCGGAACCGATCTGGATACGATGACGGCGGTCGTTCCCGATCTTCTTCCTTCCGGCCCACGCGACACAACCACGTTGCGTGTTTCCGCTCGAGCAAACGGCAAAAGTGCTTTTCTATTCTTCAACAACTATCTGCGAAACTATCCGCTGCCCGAACAGAAAGGGGTTCAGGTTCACCTCAAGCTCCCTTCGGAAACAATATCAATCCCGAGCGAACCGATTAATATCCCGCCGCAGTCGTATTGCTACTGGCCGGTCAATCTCGATCTGGATGGCGCCCTTTTGAAATACGCGACAGCGCAGCCGTTTGCAACATTGGCCGATGAGCAGGAGTCGTACTATTTCTTTATGACATCTCCGAACGTTGATGCGGAATTTGTGTTCGATGCGTCGACGGTCGATTCCTTGCACTCAAAATCCGGAAGCATAAGCCGGAGTGGCGGACGCATTGAGGTTCGAAGGGTTGGTCCTTCAACCGCAGAGGCGATAACGGTGAAACCTGTGGGAGGGAAAAATGTTCATATCGTGGTGCTCACTCCGGAGGAGGCGGAAGATTCGTGGAAGCTGCGGTTCAACGGACGCGAGCATATGCTGATCACGAAGGCGGATGTTTTTGCCGCGGGCGATACGATTCATTTACGGTCGTGTGATCCGAAATCGTTTTCAGTTTCAATATTTCCGAACTTGAAGAATAAACTTAGCTCAAATGTGACCGTCAAAAGGACAGGAGACGACGGTATTTTCACACGCTATATCGCATCTATAAAAGAGGAGAACATTGCTGTTTATTTGAGCCAGATCCGTAAGGCGGAGACGGTCCCGCCGGTGAAAATGGGCAAAGTGGTCGATTGGCGCAATGGTGCCGTGGCAAGTTCTCCCGATGATTCGACATTCGAGAAAGCCGGTGTCTGGCGAGTTACGTTGCCAAAGAACATGCCGCCGGGACTCAGCGATTTGTTTCTCGACATTAATTATGCCGGTGATGTGGGGAGGCTGTATGAAGGGAAGCGGCTGCTTGACGATAATTTCTTCAACGGGACCGCATGGGAAGTCGGTCTTAAGCGATTTGGTCCGGGTCTGTTGTTGAATGGACTCGAATTGAATATCCTCCCGCTGCGCAAAGATGCACCGATCTACATTCCAAAGAATAAGTGGCCTTCCTTCAATGGAGCGACGCAGATTGCAGAAGTTAAATCTGTCAAAGCTTTGCCGGAGTACGAAGTGACGTTAGCCGTCGGAAATGAAACGCTGGCCAAACCGCCAGGGTTCGTTCTCGGGGCTGATATTTCTGCACTTGATGCACCCGGCCGCGGCAGGTATGCCCGGAAGAAAATCGCTTACCAGGAAAACGGGAAAGCGAGCGACGAGTTGACAATTCTCTCGAACCATGGCTGGAAAGCTTTTCGCCTGCGTGTTTTCATCTCACCGGTGAGGAATGCTCCGGACAATTCGTTGGAGAATACAATCCCGCTTGCAAAACGAATCAAGAATTCCGGTTCATTGTTCCTGTTGGATTTTCATTTCTCCGATACGTGGGCTGATCCACAACACCAGGATATTCCAGCCGCGTGGCAGGGATTGAGTTTCGATACGTTGGAAAGCCGGGTAGAGGCATACGCCGGCGATGTTATCACGCAGCTGAAAAATGCCGGCGCAATGCCCGATTGGGTTCAGATCGGCAACGAGATTACGAGGGGAACATTATGGCCCTTGGCACAGGTTCAGATTCCAGGTTCTGCTCAGTATAATCCCCCCGAACCGTACGATGAGACCAGGCAATGGGATCATTTGACGAGGATTCTGAAGGCCGGCATTCGAGGTGTGAAGTCCGCCTCCGGAGGCACGCCGCCCCGAATCGTGATTCATATCGACCAGGGCTCGAATTGGCCGGCGACCAAATGGTTCTTCGATCATCTGGAGGCTGCGAACGTCGACTACGACATTATCGGTGAGAGCTTCTATCCCGAGTGGCATCACGGCACGCTGGAGGGACTTTGGAATACCATGGTGCAGTGCGCGAACCGATACAACAAACCATTCCTTGTGGCGGAGACCGGATACGATAGTACGAGGGTGAAGAACAACGACAATATGGTATGGCCCGTCACTCCGGAAGGACGATTGCAATTCATGGCAGATATTATAAACACTGTCAGAAAAGCGCCGCAAGGAATTGGCGTTCTCTATTGGGCCCCCGAGCGCGGTGCGTGGAACGACGACGGCAGTCCAGCCCCGACCGTCTTCGTTCTGGATTCTTTGATGTCGCTCACAAAGCGCCCCCAGAGTCATGTGCCTTCAGCAATTTTTCCATAGGTCGCCCTCAGTCAAGATTTGTACAGGAGAAAACATGAAGAAATCAAATGTAACGCTTTCGGCAATAATCGCATCGGCCCTTGGAGTCTTTCTACTCGCCGTTTGCACCCCGTTTCCGGCCAGGGCCCAATTTGCGAACGGAGCAGACGTTGGATGGCTGTCGCAAATGGAAGCGCAAGGATATGTGTTCAAGGACCATGCGGGGATCAAAGAAAACTGCTTGGAAGTTTTGAAGGAAGAAGGAATCAATGCGCTTCGGTTCAGGGTGTGGGTGAATCCGAGCGGCGGCTACTGCGGGAAAAAAGACGTGGCATACATGGCTCACCGCGCAGACAGCATGGGTTTCAACGTGTTGATAGATTTTCATTGCAGCGATACCTGGGCTGATCCGGGGCATCAAACCAAACCGGCGGCATGGGTCAATGATTCGTTTCCGCAATTGTGCACGGATCTTTATAACCATATTTACGGCGTCTTAGATACACTGAAATCACTCGGCGTTGTTCCTAAATGGGTACAGGTTGGAAACGAAACTAACGACGGCATGTTGTGGGAGGATGGCAGAGCTTCAACACATATGAATAATTTTGCTGCATTGATTACCAGCGGATATAACGCCGTTAAAGCTGTTGATAGTTCGATCCAGGTCATCGTTCATTTGGCGAACGGGCATGAGAATGCAATGTTCGAGCAAATGTTCGACGCTCTGAAGAACAATGGCGCCAAATGGGATATCATTGGCATGTCGGTCTATCCCTATTGGGCGAATTTGTCGTGGGCTGCCGATGACAGCCTGGCATTGATCAACATGAAAGATATGATCAAGCGGTATCAGACGAAGGTCATGGCAGTGGAGGCTGGATATCTGTATAACCAGCCGGTCGCAGCCAATCAGTATCTTCTGGACCTCATCGCAAAAACGAAGTCGGCGGGCGGACTGGGCGTGTTTTATTGGGAACCCGAAAGCTATAACTGGCAGGGATATCAACTCGGAGCATGGAATCCTTCAACGGAAGAGCCAACGGCTGCGATGGATGCATTCTTGGGTGTCAGCGCTACTCTGGTACAAGAAGGAGATAACAACAGTCCACCCTACAACTTCAATATCTATCCCAACCCTTTCAATCCAAGTACAACTATTGAATACTCAATTCCCGTATCCTCACACGCGTCCGTTGTTATCTATGATGTCCTTGGGAGAGAGGTCATCACGCTTGTCGATGGTTTCAAGAATGCGGGCAATTACAGTGTAAACTGGGTGGCGAGTAATGTCCCCAGCGGAGTATACTTTTGCAGAATGGTGTCAGGGAATTTTGCAGAGACAAAAAAGGTTACGCTGCTCAAGT
>CAVYWA010000008.1:0-12158 GCA_963772165.1 uncultured Bacteroidota bacterium
CTCGAAAACTCGGTGCAAAGCATACCTCGGCAGTAGCAAATGGGACTGCTGCTCTTCATTTGACTGGTCTTGCACTTGGTTGGAATGAACTGGACACGGTGATTACCGCACCGATGACTTTTGTTGCCAGCGCAAACTGCATACTCTATGCCGGCGCTCGACCTGACTTTGTTGATATAGAGAATGATTATTGTACGATCGATCCAAACAAGCTTGAAGAAAAACTGAAAACTTATGCAAAGGCCGGACGCACAGTGAAGGCAGTTGTGGCGATTGACTATGCGGGACATCCATGCGATTGGTCTGCACTTGCATCTCTTGCGAAGAAATACGAATTCCAGCTTGTCAACGATAATTGCCATGCACTTGGTGCACAGTACGACGGCGATATTATGTATGCGGCGAAATATGCCGATGCGGTTTGCCTGAGTTTTCATCCGGTCAAGCACATTACGACCGGCGAAGGGGGCGCCATACTCACCAATAACGACAGTGTCGACATGCGCCTCAAGTTGCTGCGGACGCATGGTATCACCAAGAACGAGGATCTTCTTCAGAGGGAAGGCCCATGGTATTATGAAATGCAAGAGTTGGGATTCAACTATCGGATCACCGATTTTCAATGTGCTCTCGGAGAGACACAACTTAGAAAAATTGACCGTTTTCTGAAAGAACGCCGCGAGGTCGCCGAGTTTTACAACCGGGCATTTGTGGGCGATGAACGGTTCATAATCCCGAAAGTCCGAGCGAAGAGCTTGCATGCTTTCCATCTCTACCCGCTTCGGATTCGTTTTGAAAGTCTCCGGACAACGAAGAAGGAATTCTTCGGAAAGATGGCTGAACGGGGGATCAGATGTCAGGTTCACTACATTCCTGTCCACCTTCAACCGTATTATCGCAAGCGGTTTGGATTCTCAAGGGGCGATTTTTCTGTTGCCGAAAAGTTCTACGAGCAGGAAGTATCGATTCCGATGTATCCCGGATTGCTTCTGGAAGATTTAGAATATATTCATCGGACGATATTGGACATGGCAGTATAGATGAAAGTATGCATTCGAACGGACGCTTCCGCAACGATCGGAAGCGGTCATGTCATGCGGTGCATTGCCCTCGCAGAGAAGTTGCGGTCGCAAAATGCAGAGGTGAGATTTGTGTGTCGAGAATTCCCGGGCGATTATACCGAGAAACTGCGGAAGAATGGTTTTGTGGTGGAACGACTTGCGTCGAGCACCGGAGTTCGGTTGGAAAGTCAACTGAAATATGCGCATTGGCTGGGTGTGGACTGGGAAACCGATGCCGAACAAACCTTGAGTGTATTGGCGGCAGATTCCCCTGTCGATTGGCTTGTTATTGATCACTATGCAATTGACAAGCGGTGGGAAAAGCGGCTTCGCGCGAAAGCGCGATATATGCTGGTGATTGACGACCTCGCTGACAGGCCCCACGATTGTGATATCCTGCTCGATCAGAATAGAATAAGTGAAAAGGAAAAATCATACAGAGGTCTCGTTCCGTCGAATTGTAAGATTTTGCTCGGGCCTTTCTACGCCCTCCTTCGATCGGAATTCGCAGAGAAACGTACACATCGTCCGGCTCGAAGGGATGGAAAAATAACGGTTCTGGTATTTTGGGGCGGAGTTGACCGATCCAACCAAACGAGGAAGACTTTGGAGGCCCTGAAGGAAATTGATATCGGGGAAGTCTCTGTCAGTGTGGTTGTTGGAAAAAACAATCCCCATCGGTCATTGGTCGAAGAAATGTGTCGTGGCATGGAACGGACCTCTTTCCATTTCGATGTGGACAACATGGTCGATTTGATTTTTGAGGCTGACATTGCGGCAGGTGCACCAGGTGTTTCTTCTTGGGAGAGATGCTGTCTCGGTCTTCCGGCTGTGATGGCAAGTGTGGCGGAAAACCAAGTTTCGGTGGGAGAGACGCTTAATGCGAGAGGGGCCGGGGTGTACCTCGGTCCCGCTGATCGAGTCACCCCGAATATGCTTCGTGAGTCGATTTTTGACTTGATCAGGGACGAAAAGAGGCGTCAAGCTATGTCGAGAAGTGCAATGAGTCTTGTCGATGGCTTGGGGGCAGGAAGAGTCGTTGAAGCTATGCTCGCACGGCAATGAAGACGCAGTCTGCACAATATGAAGACAGACTCCATTTTCGCAGGGCGACAAAAAACGACGTGGCTCTTTATTTAACATGGGCGAATGATGTGGATGTTCGGGGAAACTCCTTCAACACGGAAGAAATATCTCTCGAGTCCCACACGATATGGTTTCAGGCAAAACTCCAAAGTCCGTCGTCGTTCTTGTTTGTTTGCTGTGATGGAGAAGATCCGGTCGGACAGATACGTTTTGAGAAAGAAGAGAATTCGTTCCTGATCAATTTTTCGGTCGACAAGCGATATCGCGGACGTGGAATCGGAAAATTTATCCTCAGAAGAGGGACTAAATATTTACGGTCTCTCTTAGATGGAAAGAACATGAGGATCTTGGGATACGTGAAAAAAGGAAACACTTCCTCGGCCCATGCTTTCTATGGCGCCGGTTTTCGACTGTTCGAAGAGACGAAAATCCATGGGGATGATACACTCGTTTTTATCGACGCATCAACTGATGTGAACGGATAGAACTATGAAAGAAATCATTATTGGAAAGCACGTCATCGGCCCTCATCATCCGCCGTTTATTGTGGCGGAGATGTCGGGTAACCACAATCAATCGCTTGAACGAGCACTGGCGATCGTCGATGCTGCCGCCGGCGCCGGCGCATTTGCACTGAAGATTCAGACGTATACCGCGGATACCATGACGCTCGAAGTGAATTCTCCCGACTTCATTATCGAGGATAAGGAAAGCCTGTGGAAAGGGAAGTCTCTGTACTCTCTCTATAAAGAAGCGTACACCCCGTGGGAATGGCACGCACCTATTTTCAAACGATGCCAGGAGCTCGGACTTGAGTGCTTTCAGTACCCCTTTTGACGAAGGGGCAGTTGAATTCCTTGAGTCACTGAATGTTCCTGCTTACAAAATCGCATCGTTCGAGAACATCCATCATCCGCTTCTCAAAAAAATTGCTTCGACCGGGAAACCTGTAATCATGTCTACCGGAATGGCAAGCATCTCAGAGCTCGCAGACTCGGTCGATATCTTGCGCAGGGGAGGGGTTAAGGATCTCGTCCTGCTAAAATGTACGAGCACCTATCCTGCAACGCCTGAGAGCACAAATATTGCAACGATTCCGCACATGCAGCAGCTCTTCGACTGCTTCGTGGGACTGTCGGATCACACGATGGGCATGGGAACGTCGATAGCGGCTGTCGCGCTGGGCGCACGGCTGATTGAGAAGCATTTTACACTGAGAAGAGCCGACGGTGGAGTCGATTCCGCGTTCTCGTTGGAGCCCGATGAAATGAGAGCGCTCGTCATCGAATCAAAACAGGCGTGGCAATCCTTGGGAACGATCGCGTACGGTGCCACGGAGAAAGAGAAAAAATCGATTCAGTTCCGCCGTTCTTTATATGTCGCGAAAAACATGAAAACAGGAGAAACTTTCACACCGGAAAATCTTCGAATCATTAGACCAGGACTCGGTCTGCCGCCTAAATTCTACGAAGTCGTCTTGGGACGGACGGTTAAGAAAGACGTGAAGAAAGGTACGCCGGTGTCATGGGAAATCGTGTAGTGTCCGACGAAACTGTCACATCGAAAATCGGAAGCCGCAACATTTCGAAGCTGATTCTCGGCACAGTCCAACTCGGAATGCCATACGGCATCAACAACACGACCGGTCAACCTTCTGCCGCCTTGGGACTGAGCATTCTTGAAGAGGCATTTGATCAAGGCGTCAGGACTGCCGACACTGCTGACGGCTACGGTACTGCTGCTCAACTGCTTGGCGCATTCCACGCAACCGGTAAAGAATTTAGGGTTATAACAAAATTTCGGATTGAGGGGCAACTTGCCCCTTTGGAGTCGGAGATCAGGGTTTCGCTCCAGCGGCTTCGATTGAACAGCATCTACTGTTTTATGCTCCATCGGTTCGGCGATTTTGTGCAGTTTCCGGAGGTCCTTCGGGATATGGTCACATTCAAGAGCCGTGGCTTAATTGAACAGATTGGTGTTTCAGTTTATACGAACGAGGAGTTTGCCCGTGTGTTGGAGGCAAAGGAAATTGATGTGGTTCAGTTCCCCTTCAATCTCCTGGACAATCTTTCATTGCGCGGTGATCTGATGGAACAGGCCAAGCGCTCCGGAAAAACACTCCACACCCGATCTGTTTTTTTGCAAGGGTTGTTCTTTAAGCACCCCGAAAACGTACCCAATGGCCTAACCCCCCTGCAAAAACACATTCAGAGAATTCATGCATTGGCAAAGGAAAGCAGGATCGGAATCCAAGATCTGGCTCTCAACTACGCACTTCATCAGCCAATGATCGATGGAGTTCTCTTCGGTGTCGAAACGCTGGAACAGCTCAAAGCGAATCTCGACGTTGCACGGAAGAATTTTGACATGACGCTGGTTGGCGAAATTGACAAAATTCGGGTTCAGGAAACTGGTCTTTTGAATCCGGCGAATTGGAAATTATGAACAATGTGGCAATAGTGCAGGCCCGAATGAGTTCCACCCGGCTGCCGGGAAAAGTTCTCATGCCCTTGGGGAAGCGGAACGTCATCGGCCAGGTATTTCATCAGCTATCTTATTGTCAGAAAATTCATCGTAGGATTTTGGCCACTAGTATCGACAAATCGGACGACCCGCTGGCTGAATGGGCAAGAGCCGAGTCGATTGATTTTTACCGAGGCGATCTTCAAGATGTGTTGGACCGGTTTTATCAAGCTGCAAAATGGGCGAAAGCAGACAATATTGTTCGCATAACGGGCGATTGTCCGTTGATAGATCCAAAGATAGTCGAGAGCGTTATTGGAATGTTTTTGGAGGGAGGATTCGATTATGTGTCAAATGTTGATCCCCCCACATTTCCAGATGGAATGGATGCCGAAGTTTTTACAACCTCCGCTTTAGAGAAGTGTTGGAAAAAGGCTGAATTGCTTTCCGAACGTGAGCATGTTACTCCATTTATCAGAAATCACAAAGAACAATTCAACATTGGCAATCTTGAAAGCGATGAGAAGTTGGAAACGATCAGGCTCACGCTGGATAACGCTGAGGATTACAAGCTTATCTCGCTTATCTATCAACGGCTGGAAAACGACAAAACCTACGTCGGCCTCGGTGCGATCGTGGACTTATTTAAAAAAGACAAAAACCTGTCGAAAATTAATACACACATTCAAAGAAACGAAGGTTATCTGTCTTCGTTGAAGAAAGACAAACGCGCATAGCGAACAAGAAGCGGATTATTTAATTCAAAGGATTACGATGATGGGAAAATCACAACGGCTTTATGAAAAAGCGAAAGGAATGATACCCGGGGGAACACAGCTGCTTTCCAAGAGGCCAGAAATGTTCCTGCCCGATCTCTGGCCAGCCTACTTCGAACGGGCTAAGGGGTGTGAGGTTTGGGATCTCGATAATCATAAATATATTGACATGAGTTATATGGGTATTGGCGCATGTACCCTTGGCTATGCCGATGAAGACGTAGACAACGCAGTGAAGAGCGCAATAGATAAGGGAAGCATGAACACCCTGAACTCACCGGAAGAGGTTGAACTTGCGGAACTGCTGTTAACACTGCATCCATGGGCGCAGATGGTGAGATATGCAAGGTCGGGCGGCGAAGCTATGGCGGTTGCTGTCAGAATAGCAAGGGCAAAGGCTCAGAAGGATATCGTCCTCTTCTGTGGATATCACGGTTGGAATGATTGGTACCTTGCTGCAAACCTTGCCGAGGAAAAAGCGTTGGATGGGCATCTCATCCCCGGTTTGAGTCCGGTCGGTGTGCCGCGTGGATTACGGGGGTCCGCTTTCCCCTTCCAATATAATGATACAAACCAGTTCATGGATTTGATCAAGAAATACCGTGGACAAATAGCGGCGGTCATCGTTGAGCCGGTCAGAAATATCTATCCCCAAAAAGAATTTATCGAAACGATAGGAAGCGTCACGAAGCAGGAAAATATTATTCTCGTGGTTGATGAAGTATCTTCAGGGTGGAGACTGAACATTGGCGGCGCTCACTTGCTGCTCGGTTTCAAACCCGACATTTCGGTGTTTGCAAAAGGGATGAGCAACGGCTATCCGATGGCTGCCATCATAGGGAAGTCGGACGTGATGGATGCTGCTCAGTCAAGCTTTATCAGCAGTACCTATTGGACCGAGCGAATCGGACCTGTGGCAGCGATCTCCACGATTCGCAAAATGATGAAATACGATGTCCCGAAACATCTGGTTTCGATCGGAAAATCGGTGAAGGATGGATGGACGCGATTGTCGGATAAGCATGGCCTCAGTGTGACAGTGGACGGCATTGAACCTCTTGCACATTTTACGTTCAAAGGAGAACAAACGCTTGTACTGAAAACCCTCTTTACTCAATCGATGCTCGAGAGAGGCTTTCTTGCGACAACCGCCTTCTACTCTTCTTTCGCCCACAAAGACCATCTCGTTGCAGATTATCTGAAAGCTTGTGATGATACAATGCTTTTTATTAAGAAGGCACTGGTGGAAGGAAATCCTCATAAGTACTTAAAAGGGCCGGTTTGCCATTCAGGGTTTAAGCGACTTAATTGACCGAGGATTGAAGAATGCAATTGGTCCACTGCTCTGATCCAAGCTTTGGGGTATTATACCAACGCTTCCTGGAGGAGAACGACAATGTTTCCTGGAATTATCTTCCTGAATTTGTCGAGTATCAAAAGGTCTATGCATCCGAGAAATTCGTCGAAGACCTCTCATTCGCTGTTGTAGAAAATAACCGCGCCGTGAGCATCGCACCTTTATTCCTTGAGAAATCGATGGATGTTTTGCAGTTCTCGTCGGGGGGTGAATACCTGCGGGCGCCGTTGTTTTCCAGGAAGATCGACAATAGTTTCAGAAAAAAAATCGAACGGGCGGTTTTCTCTGAGATTGACCGGATTGGCCACAGCCATAATATCGAAAAAATCCTGTTCCTGCTGGATCCCTTGGCAGAATGTTTCGACCATAACTATCTAACTGAGTACGGGTATCTTGATACCAGCCTTGCCACCGCGATCATAGACCTGAAAAACAGTCGTGAGCAATTATGGAAAAATCTGAGGAAAAGTTTTCAGGCGATCATTAATAAGACGTCGAAGATGTTTGCCATTGAAGTCTATGATCATGCAAATTGTCCCTTCGACATCCACGAGAAATATCGACTGCTGCATCACAAGGCTGCAGGGCGAGTAACGCGCAATCTCAAGACCTTCGAGATTCAATACGGCATGCTGAAGAATGACCATGCGTCCCTGATCTGTTTGAAGCATCATCAAGACTACGTTGCGTTTAGTTACTTTTTCCATCACCAACGCTCTGTATATTACGGGTCCTCATCTGATGACCCGGATTTCAAAACCGATCTTCCGCTTGAACATGCAATCCTTTGGGCTGCGGTGGAGTACTACAAAAAGAGAAACCATGAAGCGTTCGAAATCGGCTGGCAGCATTTCGGGGAACAAGTGTTCGATCATCCATCTAAGAAGGATTTGAGTATATCTTTTTTTAAGAGAGGATTTGGGGGTGAGACGAAGCCGTTATACAGGGGGATCAAGTACTTTACCAAGAGGCGGTTGAGCGAAGATCTGAACAAGAATATTGAGATCCTGTTGAACAACTTCGAGGATGTGATGCCTGCGAGAGCTGCGGAATGAAATTCAAGTTCCGGGAAAATAAATACTACTCGCTGATGGACCTGGCCTTGGGGATGATTCCAGAGAAAAGTCCCGTGTTGGAGGAAAAATATCACGGAGTAATTTACACTGGCACCGCCCGGGCGGCCCTCAAGATTATTCTCGACTTCCTGAAATCTCGAGGGGAGATCGAGGACAAGAATACAGAAGTGATTATTTCGCGATGGCTCTGTACGAGTGTTTATCAAGTGATGCACAAGGTCTGTTTCCCGGTCTTATCGCCCTCAAGCAACACCAAAGGGATCGTAGTGTACCATCAATACGGATTTCCCCAGGCCATGGACGAGATACTGAGTGAAGCAAAAGACAATAAATGGTTTGTGATAGAAAACTGCGTGAATGTCTATGAATCATATTACAAGGGGCGCCGTGTAGGAACGTTCGGTCTTGCGGCGATCTTCTCGTTGTCGAAAATGTTCCCTTCTGTGCAAGGGGGAGCGTTGCTATCCGCTAATGATGAACTGCGAGCGTATGCATCTGAGGCTGTGGGCCGCGATCATGAGTTACTTACGAGCACTCTTGCGCACGTCTCCAGGATTCTTACAGACATGGGAGAACATCCTTTTTTTAACAGGATACAGGAGATGGCTTACGGCAGAATTGATTCAGCTAAAAAGATTTCGACCCTGTCGCTCAATCTCGCGCGGAGAGAAATGAGATCCGGTGCCATGAAGAGGCGGCAGGAGAATTATCACCTCGCCCTCGATATGTTCAGAGATTATGATTTTTTTCAGAATCTGGAAAGGGAGATTGTTCCGTATGTCCTGCCCTTGGTGGCCAAGGAAGAAGTGCTCGTCAGAATAAAAGAAAAGCTGCTGGCCTCTGAGATTTGGACCGACCTTTATCATTTCGACGTCAACCGTAATTTGCTGCGCCCACAGTTCAAACGATGCGTATGGATCCCGGTCCACCAGGGCATCGCCAGCACGGACATGGAACGCATCTGCAGCCTGATTCGTAGCGCACTCTAGAATCTGATGCAGGCATCGGGCCGATCGGAAACCTTCGCGTGTACTCTTTCATTATAACCACTTGATGCACTTTGTTTAAGAAAATCCTCGAATCCGGCTTCTACGTTCTTGTCTCGAACGCTTTGCGTCTTGTTTCGAAATTCCTGGTAGGGATAGTTTCTGCAAGAATCCTGGGACCGACGAACTTTGGTTTCTATAACTTAATTGACCTGGTGAGCAAATATGGTCCTCTTTCGAATATAGGAGTCTCCAGCGGTATAAGTCGCGAGATCCCTTTGAATCTGGGTGGGGGGAGGGAAGAGTATGTCGAAGAATTGAATGATGCGGGCTTCACTGGGTTGCTCTCGACGACGGGCCTGGTAGCACTCTGCTTCATCACTTTTTCCTTTGTTTTCCTGAATGGTCTGGCGTTGTTTGCGGTCATCATGGCATCCATCGGGGTCGTTTTCAATGCGGTGTACGAATACGACATTATGTATCTTTATGCACACAGCCGCTTTCGCATCGCGTCGATGGCAATGGCCTTTTACTCCATTGCCCTTTTCCTGCTGACGTTTCTGTTCGTTTGGTTCTTTAATATCTGGGGACAACTCGTGTCTATCTCAATTGTTCCGTTAGCAGCTATTCTTTTTGTCTACGCCAGAAAATACCACCACTTTTCGTTCCGCATCAATATTCCCGCGTACTTGCACATCATCAAGATAGGATTGCCGCTGATCGTGATCGGCATTGCCTATACTTTTTTGATTACCATTGACCGGATATTGATTACGCATTTTTACAATCTCACGATGCTTGGATATTACGGGTTGGCGATCATGCTCTTTGTCTTTTCGCAGCAAGTGCCCGACGCAATCAGTCAGGTCATCTATCCTCGACTCAACCTTCTCTTTGGCCGATTGAAACGAGTCGACGCTCTTGATAATATCGCCATCATTCCGGCGATGCTCTTGTCGTCAGCGATGCCGCTGATGATCGGGCTGCTCACGTACTTGCTACCGTTCGTAGTCAGGAGATTCCTGCCGGCCTACGTCAGCGGCATCCCCGCAGCGGAGCTTATTATTCTTCCTGTCACAGTAATTGGCGTGAATATATTGAGCACGCTGTTTAAGATAAAAATCTTAATCATCGTTCTTGTGATTTCGATAGGAATAAAGGTTGCCAGCGCGTATGTATTCTATACCATGGGGATGGGGCTCGAAGGGATCGCCATCGCCTCAACCCTTGGAATTCTTACGTATACTGTTTCAGTGTCGATCATCAGTTTGACCTATCTGAAAAAAAGCCTGCGGTACATCTTACAGTATCTTTTCTTTTATGTCGTTCTGCCTATGACGATTACGATTCTATTTTTCCTCTTTATCAATGGCTATATTAGTTCCATACTCGTGTTTCTTATTCCAATTGTCTACTATGTGATCATTCTTCGCAGGCTAATTAGGCATGGCTTCAATCTCACGTTCTTAATCGAAGATACCCCCTGATATGACTAACCTGTTCCTATGCCATAGACCGTACCACGTCTTTCGAAGCGCGCAAATTGCCGACTTGATAGCCCAGAAATGCGAGCATGCGAAGGCCTATGTCGTGACATTTAATGTTTACAACTACTCTGGCGGCAGAGGGGGGTCTCCAACGCAAAAGTTCAACTCCTTCGACCATCTGTTCAATTACGAGTCTTTTTTCTCCAAACAACTCAGCTTTGACCGGGGCGGCGAAAAACGAATCTGGAACCTTTACGATTATGTGGGCTATCACAAAAGAGAAGTCGAACGGATCAGGAGAATTCTGATTGAAATGGGGCCGATCGATAATGTCTTCTTCTTCAGTGACAAAGAGAAGCCGTTGGAAATGTTCGCGAGTCTTTCGATGGAGATGAACGGCAGCGTAAATTTCCTGGTCGATGAGGGAATCGTAGCGTATAGCACTTCGAAAAATGCGATTCTTGACAGCATAAAAAAATCTGTCATTAGACTTTTCAGGTTGGAGCATATCAGTGAAAGTTTTGGTTATGGGCAATCTGGGCTGTTTGAATATTCACTAGCCAGTATTCCCGAAAAGAGTGCCATCGCAGCCAAGCGCACCTTTCCATTGTCGGTGATCGACAATTCGAAAGTTAATCGAATGCTCAAAAAAAAAGTTGCTATATCGGACCGCAAATGTATGATCTACGTTTCAAATGCATCGGTGGAAGCACACGATTGCGAATTGACCGAAGAGATCGACTGCCTTGACCAGCTTCGATCGGAGTTGCCTGACTATCAGTTGGTGATCAAGATGCACCCAGTCGAGAAACCTGGAAAATTCGGTGAGGTGAAAGGCGCTGTTATTATTGATGACCCGTTTTTACCGGTCGAATCCCTCTACAGCCGCAGCAACATTGTACTATCCACCTATTCGTCAGCGTTAATTAACGCAAAACTTCTCGGTCTCCCGTCCGCAAGCCTGGCAGGATTGATGAAGGTCAAAAACAAGGATGCCGATTCCATTATGAATACGGTGGGCATCTTTTGTCCAAAAAATTGGAAGGAGTTTGGGGATTACATTAGCAATTTTGTTGTTAATGCCGATCCCGTCGTTGACAGTCAAAATTATGAGTTTGTGACAGTGCTCAAGAATGCCGGCAAGTGCGAATGATGTATAACGTCCTTTTTTATCTAACCTTCTTTGTTTATTTAACGACATTCAGATATCCCGCGCTCTCTGGATTGTACGCACTCTTCTCTTTCATTTTGTTTCTTAAGTATTATCCTGCCAAGACCGATGGGAGCTTTGAAAGAAAAGAAGCGATCTTTGCATTGGTCGTTTTGATCAACCTTGTTCTGGCGCCAATCTGGGGTGTCAACTGGAGGGAAATCTCCTTCCTCATTTACTTTTCATTCCTCTTCCTTGCTTTTGACAGCCTCGAAGTTGATTTTTCAAAGTTCTTGAAATTCGTGAACGTTACGTATATAATCTACGTCATCTTGTCATATCTGGTCTTTTTCAATTACGTAAACGCAGGTTTTCGATCAGCGGCAGATGTTGGTATCAACCAATTTGACGATCTTCTCTTTGAACAAAATATTACCACACTTATCGGATTTGACGGTTCAACAGGAGGGATTGATGCATACAGTATGCTGGTAATGATTCTCAATTTTGTTTTCAGAAAGGAAAGACCGGAAGCGCTGTTCATTATTCTCTTAGCCTTAATTAATGTGATTTGGTCGTTGAGACTGACACCATGGGCCATGGCTGTCGTGCCTTTGATGTACTTTGCCCTTCCTTCATCAATTCAGAAAACAAAAAAGACGGTTTTTGTTTCGTTGATATTTCTCAGCTTCTTGGTTCCGATGATAATCGGTGGC
>CAVYWA010000009.1:0-465279 GCA_963772165.1 uncultured Bacteroidota bacterium
TCTTGTCGTTGTGTGGATCGCGGCTGGTCCAGAACCATGCACACTCGACGTTCCGAGTATCCTATTTTCTCTTGAACCTCTTCGACTGCCCGGCGCTTCTTTGCCGGGCTTAAAAGTTTCCCCGTGCAGCTTCCTTCAATATCGAATTGTCAATCGTCAGATCTGCCACGACCTTCCGTAAGCGGCCGTTCTCTTGTTCCAGCTCCTTCAATCGCCTTGCCTGATCCACTCTCAGTCCTCCGTACTCCTTCCGCCATTTGTAATACGTCATCTCACTGATCTCCAGCTGCCGTGCCACCTCCGTAATTGTCTTCCCCTGGCTTTGTAACACATCTGCTTCATGCAATTTGTTAATGATCTCCTCTGCTGTATACCGCTTCCGACTCATGACCTTCCTCCTTTTTTGATGATTTCCAATATACTATATTGGATCATCTTTTGGGGGGCAGGTCAATCTGAGGCTTCCATGAATAAATCTCTCATATTAGTTTTCATACTGACCGTCGGTCTGCATCAAGCGAAGGCGGAAGACATTGTCGTACGATTTGAAACACATGCTTCAACACTCTATCCTTACACGAGCGTGTTCATTGCCGGTTCTTTCAATAACTGGTCGCCGAATGACTCATCGTATATACTTCATGCGATAGGCAATGATAACTACGCTTTGGAGTTAACTTTGCCCGATGGAAAACCGGTTGAGTACAAATATACACTAGGCGCTTGGACTGGTGTTGAAAAACAATCTAACGGAACAGATCGTGATAATCGCAAATTCATTGCCACAAAAGGCCATATTCAAAAAGATACGGTGCAGAGCTGGGCAATTGAAGCTGTCAACCGAGGTAAATGGTTCCTTGAAGATCTTACGATTTACCAAATTAATATCCTCAACCAAGAGTTTCGGCAAGAGCAACTTGAGGCAAATACCAGTGCAGATTTCGATACACTTATCGCCCGACTGCAGTCCCGTTGGAACAGAGAGTATGAAGCACATTTCAAGGAAGTGACCACGTTGAATGATGTTTCCATCTACCCGGAATCGATCACGCATCAGATCGGCGGTGCAGTTCTTAGCAGCAATGTTTATGATTATGTGCTGAAAAGAGAATCGGGATGGGAAACCAACAAATACGTTTTCGAGTACGTTTTCTCTTCCTATTGGCTACCAACATTCCTTAATGAATACTCTTATTATGCCCATGTTCCGAGCATCATGAGGCTTGCGAACTGGCTGCCGGATTGTTACAACATATTAAACACCGCCATCTACACCCCATTGCCAAAAACACAGTGGGACAAAATATATGCAGTGCATAGCGACATTTACGCCCTTATGGATACTTGCCTTTCACAAGTGTCTCTCAAACGTGCAGGCATATACCAAGTGATTCAACTACTCAAGGATCGACTTCAAGAATCAAGAAATTTTTGGGATATCGATAACGCATTATATTCCGGTAATACAAATGCTGCACGCGCAAGCCTTATTCAGTACCTCAAAAAAGATACTACGTACAAGTTCTCAGGCGGAACCTTTGCGCTCAAAGTTGTAAAGCGATACCTCGAAGAGAAACAAAATGAAGAAGCCTGTAAAACTTTAGATATGCTCCTTGCCCAGACCGACGATAGTTTCATTTCCAGGGATACAATCCGAACATATTACATCGAAGCCGACTCATTACGAGGTTTATCACGCTACGAGCACGCAGTTTTACTCAGACACAAATTCTCTTTAGTCCCCAAGGATTCTGTCCACAAGCTTTCAGGAACCTACCGCAACATTCTCTCCGGAAAAGACGTTTCCCTGGATTCGTTAAGAGGCAAAATTGTTCTCGTCGATGTCTGGACGACATGGTGTAGCGGGTGTCGAGCAGAACTTCCATCGTTAAAACAATTCGCTGATAAAGTCAAAGGGAGAAAGGACTTTACGCTTCTTACGATTTGTGGCGACCTCGTCGCAGGCGGCCGCAAACAGGATGGAATCAAGGCATTTGTCACAGACTTCAACCTTAATTACCCAGTATTGATAGATTTACCATCACGATCAATTATTCGCGATTTTAACATACGTATGCTTCCAACAAAATTGCTATTCGACTCTGCTGGGAAGCTTTTGATGCGCTCAGAAGATGGACTTACTATCGAGACTGTCGAAGCCTACCTTGCGAATCAAGATATTAAATAAAGCATCTTCGACTGCAACCATCGATCGTGAAATGGGAATCAGCTTTGTCGCCGCCTAACCAGTCGCTCAAGTCATGCGGAGCGTGATGACGAAAAGCACTCACTGATGGAACCAGCCGTCGACAATTTGTCACGCGCGGATGGGCACGCGTGCCAACGCAATTTCTGCCGCAAGTTATCCACGGTCCGTCAGGTAACACAGGCAAGTATCTGATAATCTCATTTATGAAGAAGTCAGCGGAATTGAAACGACGAATTTTATTACCGATATGTCACAACGCAAAGTCGCAAAAATCGCGGGGTTCCTGTATCTTATTTTTACAGTAACACTTGTCTTCTCTACGATTGTTCAATCCCCCATTTTTTCCGGAGATGCAGCAACAAACGGCCAAGAATATTTTAGCTCATGAATGGCTTATCCGGATCGGTTTTATGAGCGAGCTACTCTCTACCGTATTTTTTCTTTTGGCGGCATGGGCTTTATACGTGTTATTGAAACATGTCAATACAAACTTGGCTTTATTGTTGGTGTTATTAAACTTGAGCGGTGTCGCTGTTCAGTGTATTAGCACACTGAGTCAATTTGCTGTCCTGCTGCTCTTGAGCAGTGCTGATTACTTGAAAGTATTCCAAACAACTCAACCACAATCGTTGGCAATGTTCCTTAACAATTTCGCACAAATGGGTTTATGATTGCTAATGTATTTTATGGCATTTGGCTCTTTCCTCTTGGCTATCTAGTTTTCAAGTCGGGTTCCCTTCCCAAAATTTTAGGTATATTGTTGAGCATTGATTGTTTTGCAGTTTTAACATGAGTCTTTCAATTTTTCTTTTTCCCATGCTTCGAAGTAATGACTTACGTATTGTACCCTGTTATGTTCATTGCGGAATTTTCCCTTAGTCTTTGGCTCTTGATTAAGAGTGTAAAGGATCAAAAGCCAGCATCAATCGAATCGACCTAACGTGTGCCGCCTGACCAGAGAAATCAAAGGATAGGACGATGAGACAGATTATTGAAATTTTTGCGAGGGTTATCCTTTTTGCGGTTATCCTATATCTCTTATCGTGGGCGTCCTATGCACATCTTTCCAATGACATGAATCAGTCCATCATTTGGGGAGCGGTATTGTTGACCTTCCCTATTGTTTGGTTCGGGAGGAAAATACTAGACCGGAACAAAACAAAAAGCCATGTCGCATGGATAACGACGTTTGTCCATTCTGCGCTAGTTTTTACATTTGGCATTCCTATCACTCGAGCATTAACCACACATCAAGATTGGTCTGGCTGGTCACTCCCCATACCGACAGAAATTGGCTTCTCGTTGGTCATTATCACTGGTGGTGCCACGTTATTAACCGTAATTAACCTTGCCTTAAAAGGATTTGGCGCACCTTTTTTCATAGCACTCAGTAAAAAATTGGCGGTAGATTGGTTGTATGCGAGGACGCGTAATCCTATGGTGCTTTCTACCTTGGCTTTGGGCCTCTCATTGGGTGTCTGGTTCCAATCAATATTGTTTGTGCTCTGGGTGCTCATCCTGTTTACACCAGCAATACTTTTCTTCGTGAAAGTATATGAGGAACGGGAATTAGAGTTTCGCTTTGGGTCATCTTATCTCGAGTACAAATCCCGAACTCCAATGCTGTTTCCAAAAAAGCCAAAGGGTAATGATGTGCCGCCTAACAAGTCGCTCAAGTCACGCGGAGCGTGATGGCGAAAATCGCTCTCTCTGACGGAACCGGCCGTTGGCGATTTACCACACGCGGAATGGCTGGTCCGTTAGACCGCTTACGCTTTTATAGAAGTTATTGGCGAGCGTTTCAGTAAAGGAATAACTATTTTACAATATTGCAAGAACAACGGAACTGAACAATTTCAAGAAATAATGATTGACGAATTGAAGCAACGCTCGAGAAAAAAAATATATCATTACTTGACCCTGGTTTCCATTGGGACAATATCATATATAATCGCAGATATTGCCCATGAAGCAATAGGGCATGGAGGAGCATGTTTAATTGCGGGTGGAAAAATTACTTTGTTGACTTCTGTCTATTTTAGAAGTCAGACACATAGTTTTATTACAGACGCTTTTGGACCGCTTACTAACCTTGGAATAGGATTACTACTATGGACACTGCTACGAGGAGCAAACCACTTTAAAGCCTATACCCAATTCCTTTTGTTGCATAGCATGACATTTAACTTATTTTGGTTCTCATGGCTTTGTTTTTACGCAGGCATAACTAATAAGGGTGATTTTGCATTTGATATTAAAGGAACTGCCGAACTTCTGTCATGGAGAATATTTTTAGTAGCCATCGGTATTTCATTCTATCGTATCTTTCTTCAGTTAATTGTTAGTGCAGCCCTAACAATATTCAACTCTCGTGAACATCATTTTTCAAAACAACAATTACGGCAATTATTTTTAATTCCGTATTTGTCTGCAGGAGTTTCAGCGTTAATTGCAGTTTCATTTTTTACACCACATTCAAGTGACACTTTTATAGAGGCATTAAATTTCCCAATGTTCTTCCCAATGCTACTGATACCAAAATATTTACGAAAATCTGATGAAAATCTTTATAAGGGAACAAGCGATTTGGATGAATCTTTTTTAACTAAACACCAAATGAATTTTATTTTCTATGGAGTAATTATATTCACAGTTTTCTGTTGCACAATGGGACGAGGAATACGTTTTTGATTGATCGCGAGTGGCCTCACCAGCCGCTCAAGCTGAAGAAAGCAGCCGTCGACGATTTTGCACGCGCGAAACAACCAGTTCCTATCGAACGGGGCATATCACGCGCGGACTGGTTACCGTCGCTACGGTCCGCTCGGGCGCGCAAAACAAATTCACTTATACTATCGGGAAAAAACTATGAACCAACTTACGTCATTTATTGTCCTGCTATTCTGTTTGGGATGTTGCTTTCTTTCGGCATGCCAATTCTCTCAATACACCACCGTCACCACTACCAAACTTGAAGACAACATGTGGGTATTGGAAGCTTCCGATAAAACGGACATGTTCTTAGTAGAAGGGACACAAAAAGCACTTCTGATAGATACCGGAACGAAAATTAAAGATCTCGATACTATCGTCAGTCATCTTACTCAAAAGCCTCTGATGGTCGTGATTACCCATGCACACGGCGATCATGCCGGCAATATCAATTATTTTCCTGAGATATGGATGCACCCTGCCGATACGGTCATATTACAAAAAGGGTACACTGGTAAAATTCATTTTGTAAAAGACGGAGATATTTTTGATTTGGGTGGAGCACAAATTGAAGTAAGCCACATGCCTGCTCATACTCCGGGTTCTATTGTTCTGCTCGACCGAAAAGCAGGGAACTGCTATTCGGGCGATGCATTCGGTTCGAATCATGTCTGGCTGCAACTGAAGCCGCTTGCTCCGATGCAAACCTATGTCAATTCATGCCTCAAGATGGAAAAGCTGATGGATAGCGGAATCACAAAAATTTATTGCGGCCATTATTATTTCGTGAAGAAGCCATTTGATAAATCGTACATCACGGCAATGCGACAATTGGCCGAAGCCCTGATCAACGGTACTGCCCCCGAAGCCAAACCGTACTCTCCTAAAGTAGGCTGTGCTAATCCGATGTTCGTCACAAACGGCCCTGCTACCATCGTGTTCGATCCGGACTATCTAAAACAAAAGAAAGAATAAAATTTTTAGTGGAACCGAGTTTCAAAACGAAGTATTGAGTGCTGGTATGATTCAAGTGTTTTCGTTTGATTTGCAAATGGTTTGTCCAAAAAGGAGTTCGAATGAAGGCAAAGAGAGGTAATAGCTTAAAGTTTGATTAATTTATTTTCTCATCGAATGTACTAATCATTTAATCCCTTTCCATTGAGAATTCGCTGCAAACATTTTTCAACCCTTGACTCCCGGGTTTTGGATTGTTTGGGTTGAGAAAAATAAAAAATATATCCTCTTTGTCGTCCCGGCGTCAAAGCATAAAAAGCAGTTTTCAAGGCAGGGATTCCATCTAATTGATGTTGAAATTCTTCAGGAAGGATGTATTCCGAAGTCTTTTTAAATCTCACTTCCAAACCGGCTTTTTCTACTTCGATGGCTTCATAAATATAGGTTTTCAGGATGGTTCTCATCTTAACGATTTCCCGAACATTGGTGAACCGAATCTGGCGTGCCGCCTGCACATTCTTCGTTTGTTGGATGAGAATACCATCGGCATCATTTAACAAAGCACCTTTGAAAAACAAAAGCGCGCAGTATTCTTTAAATACATGTAGTAAAACTATATTACGTTCCTGATACGTGTAGCAAGGACAACCCCACTTCAATTCTTCGGTCAGCGGACACTCAAGAACGATCGTTCTCAATTTTTCCAGTTCTTCCTGCCACTTTTTAGCTTTATTAAAATAGAAATCAACCTTTGGGTTCATTCTACTTTTTGTCATGGTATGTTATTTTAATTTGCTTACGATGTCTTGAATTCGGTTGTGTGCCATGTTAATCCCCGGCCCCATCCCTATTTTTAGCACCTGGTCTCTGTGTGCAACCGATTCATAGATTACGTGCATTGTGAGTTTGCTGGTGTTGTCGGTTAATCGTTCAAATTCATAGAACTCAAGCTGGACGCCAAAAGGGGTATTCTCCATTTCAAATGTCCGTGTGATTTTCCGGTTCGCGCTGAACTCATGGATCACGCCATTGGCCCGAAATACCACATTTCCTTTAGCATCGGTTGTTTCAAATCGGTAGCTGCCGTGCTTCGTGCTTTCGAGTTTCAACACTTTCGTTCCCATCCACTGCTCAACAAGGTCGGGCTCTACATACGCTTTAAAAAGCAATTCCAACGGCAAATCAAATCCCCTTGTTATCATTAATTCTTGTTTGCCGTCTTCGGCATTGATCTTTGTTTTTTGTTCCATACTATCCTTCTATTTTTTTGATTTGTATTGTTTCATTATGGTTTCCAATTTATTAAACCTATCATCCCACAGTTTGCGGAACGGTTCAATAAAACCCGCTATTTCTTTTATCTTCTGGGGATTTAAGTGATAGTATATTTCTCTGCCTTTTTGCTCTTGTTCAAGCAATTCGCACTCGGTGAGTATTTGCAGGTGTTTTGACACTGTCGGTCTTGCCGTGTCAAAGTTCGAGGCTATTGCACCTGCCGTCATGGTTTGTGAAGCTACCAACAGAAGGATAGCCCTTCTTGTCGGGTCTGCTATGGCCTGGAAAACATCTCTTCGTAGATTCATTGTGTAGTCATTTGACTACAAATATATGTATAGTTGTTTTACGACGCAAGTGTTTTTTAAGATTTTTTACCTGACGTTTTTGTGCCTCGTTAGCTGGAAGTCTGAATAATAGTCAGCCGCAATTTTTCTATACGTCAGCGAAGGACTCTCCCGCGAAAGTCGGTTGAGAGATGTTGTGCTGTTGAAGTTTGGTGGTGTCTGCCAAATAGCGAAGCGTCAGCGGAAGCCCACTGATAATTTTACACGCGCGAAATGGCTACCGCCGCTGCGGTCCGTTAGGGCGCAGCTCAATTTTGTGTTTTCGAAATTACGGACGACAGCGGCTGGCAACTGAATTAGAAGAACGGTATATTTGACCATTAATTATATTAGCCCAAAACAAGGCAGGTAATTGTCTATCCCGGAGAAGGCGAATATTGAGGTGGTAGAATGTCCAAGTTTGCCGGGACGCGACAGCCAAAGCAAAAAAGGAAGAAGCCATCACGAACATCCGTGAGGCAATTGAAGGATATATTAAGCTATTGCAGGAAGATCATCGACCAGTTCTTCCTGAACGATTCGAAACTCGTTGCGGCAGTACGAGCGGCCTTCCCCGAATTTCGGGGAGTTATCGCGTAAAAGCTCTCTCTGTCCTAAAACGCCAGCATGGTAGCCACATGATTCTTCGGCGAAATGGTCCGTTCGCGCAGCTTGTTGTCCCCGATCATCATGAATTAGATGGAGAAACTCCACAGGCTATCATATGACAGGCAAACACTAGCGTAAAAGAATTCACAAAACTTTTGTAGCCCACTCTTGCTGCACGTATCACCAGAAGCACGCCGTTGACTCTCACCAAAAGGAGTCATTATCAGTGGAGGCGTAAACCAATAAAAAATTTTATAGTTTGTTCACTTAAGTTTAATCGAAGCTGCGCCCTAATCAGTCGCTCGAGGAAACGGAAATTGCCGTCGGTGATTTAATGCGTGCGAAATAATCAATTACAATCGAACGGGATATACCATGCGCTGAATGACTACCGTCGCTCCGGTTCGTTAGACGAGCATATACATCATTCATCAGGAGACTCATATGTATAAACACTTCAATAGGATCCTATTCTTAGCTTTGGTTTCAATGATAGTTTCGTTTTCTTCTCACGCTCAATCTTCAGATAGTGCTTCTCTTAAAGACGGTACTTGGGCTCTCGACTTCGGAATTGCTGGAAACTTTACCCTCACATCATTTCAAGGGTCCACATTCGGAGCCTTATATCGAATTTCTGAAAAGAATGCTATTCGAGGCGGAATAACAATAAATGGCAGTACTAACGATGGAACAACCTCAAATTCGGGCTCGATCGCAGATACCAGCGATGGGTCCGCTCCGGGAAGTAATTCAACGAAATCGGCAACAGTATCTTTTGTCGTCCAATACTTGTGGTATATGAATCCAAACAGTCCTGTTCATTTCTTTACTGGACTTGGTCCATTAGTTTCATACAGTTATTCAAAATATTCCACAGATAATCCTTATCTTTATAGTCTAAATAATAACGGGAGTAATCAAGGGTATTGGGTGAATGATGCATATGGTTCAAGTTCTACACAATGGGGAGCCGGCGGATCGGGTGTTGTCGGTGTTGAATGGTTTGCATGTCGATGGTTATCCTTGCATGCAGATTACAGCGAGAGCATTCAGTATCGATGGGGGTCGAATTCATCGAATCAGGACTGGTCTTCTTCGACATACCCAAATTATGTTTCCTCTCAAACTAATAGTTCAGGGACGAGCAAAGGATGGACACTAAGTAGTCCTGGTGTTGCATTTGGCCTAAATATATTTTTGTGAGCATGTCCGCTTGACCAGTCGCTCGCGTGGCGCTTTACGCCATGGCGCCTTTGGCGCCCATTAAAGAAAGCAGCCATCGATAATTTTGCACGCGCGAAATAAATAGCTGCTATTGGATTGAACATGCCTCGCGCGGACGGGCGACCGTGCCAACGCAATTTCCGCCGCAGGTTATCCGCGGTTCGTTAGGCGCTGTAAATAATGGATCCAAAATTAAAATGTGTGATAACAGAATTGGCTTTTCCGATTCATTCTTCTGTACCTTTGACAAAAGGAGCTTCAAAGTGAAAAGACATTTTTTTTTCATATGCATAATTATTTTACTTATATCAACAGGTGGTCTTTGTCAGTCGATAACTACGGGTGTGAAAGTCGGGCTCAATAGCGCGACCACCGGCGGCACAGATGGAAGTAGCCAATCGATCACCTCTTTTAACGCAGGAATGTTCGCTACATTCGACGTTACTGGCTTGCTTGCACTTCAATCTGAGCTACTTTACACTATGAAAGGATATAAAGCGAGCTATCCAGTACCCGGAGGTAATAGGACCCATTCCATTTGGTTCTGGTATTGTGACCGCGAAGATTTCATATTTAGAGATTCCGGTGCTCCTAAAGCTAAACACTTCTTCACTCAGAACCATCAGGCCAAATATATTTGCTGGTCCTGAAGTTGCTTTCAAGCTTAGCAGTAAAGCGATAAGCGGATCGCCATCAAGCGAACAGGATCTGCAGAACGTTAACTCAACGGATTTCGGGATTATCGTCGGTGCAGGGATAAATATTAATTTACCGATTACAACGCTTATGGTCGATCTTCGATATGATATTGGTATGAGAGTCCTAAACTCATCACCCAATCCACCTGATAGTAAGAACAGAGTCTTAACATTAAATGCGGGAATCGAAATCTAACCGTCACCGGAGCTTAGCTGCGGTCCGTTAGTTGTCATGTAATCTCTGTATAATTAGAATAGCACAATGAAACATTCTATTTATCTATTATTAACATTTATAATGATTGGCTATGCAAAAGAACCGCCCATATATCACGACTACCCCATAACTGCTACGAGCATTAAGAATGTGGAGTTAATCGATAGTTTCTGGTTACCCAAAATCAGAATAATTCAGGATATCACTATTCGGTACGCATTCGACAAGTGCTATAAGGAAGGCCGTATGGAAAATTTCCTTATAGCAGGTGGAAAGAATAAGGGCAAAGTGCACGGAAAGATGCCTTTCGATGATACCGACCTTTATAAAATTATAGAAGGTGCGTCCTATTCCCTGATTAGCAAGCCAAATCCTGTCCTAGATGCTGTACCTCGATTCAATCATTGCCATTATTAAAATTGGGCAGGAACCCGATGGGTATATTACAACCTGGTTTACTATTGATCGGCTCAATCCTCCCGCCCCTTGGGTTAAACCGTCTAAAACCCGATGGGAGAATGAAATCAGCAGCCACGAATTATATAACAGCGGTCACTTATTCGAAGCTGCATGTGCGCATTATTTAGCCACAAGCAAAAGAACTTTTCTCGACATTGCTCTTAAGAATGCCGATTTATTGGTGGCTAATTTTGGTCCCGGCAAATTACATAACCCGCCTGGACATCAGATTGTCGAAACAGGATTAATTAAACTTTACCGAATTACCGGCAACACCAAGTATCTGGAACTCGCAAAGTTTTATCTCGACCAGAGAGGAGATTCAACCTCTCATAAATTATACGGCCCTTACAATCAGGATCATTTACCCGTTACGCAACAGGAAGAAGTAGTCGGCCATGCTGTGAGAGGCGTATATATGTACGCCGGCATGACTGATATTGCAGCTATGTATCGCGATTCGGCTTACCTCAACGCCGTGAGGAAATTGTGGGAGAATATGGTAAACAAAAAAATGTACCTTACCGGCGGTATAGGTTCCAGGCATGAAGGTGAAGCCTTCGGGGATAACTACGAATTACCAAATCTCACAGCTTACAACGAAACGTGCGCTGCCATCGGAAGTGTATATTGGAACCAGCGGCTGTTTTTGTTGAGCGGTGATTCAAAATATTATGATATCATCGAAAGAACATTATACAATGGTCTTATTGCGGGAATATCTGTAGATGGAAACAAATTCTTTTACCCCAACCCAATGGAATCTGATGGCGAATATGCTTTCAATATGGGTTCCTGCACCCGCCAGCCATGGTTCGATTGTTCTTGCTGCCCTACCAATTTAATTCGCTTTGTGCCTTCGATTCCCGGACTTGTGTACGCCACTCATATGGATAGTTTATATATCAATCTCTTCATGTCGAATAAGGCACACATTTCGATAAATGGAACTATGGTAGAGATCGTTCAAAAAACCGGCTATCCATGGAAAGGCCGGGTGGACATTACCGTCAATCCCGAAACGAGGACTGCGTTTACCATAAATCTACGCATCCCTGGATGGGCTCAGAACACCGCCGTTCCCGGCAATCTTTATAAATATGTCGGTGAAAATTCAGAGAGTGCGGTCCTGAGAATTAACGGGACAAATAAGAACTATGTGATAAACAAAGGCTACATCGAAATTACAAATAAATGGGTCAAGGGCGATAAAATTGAACTGATCCTACCCATGAACATTCATAAAGTTATTGCCAATCAGAACGTGCAGGAAGATCGCAACAAGGTTGCATTTGAATATGGCCCAATTTTATACTGTGCCGAAGAAATTGATAATGATAAACAATTATCAAATGTAGTTATCCCTGACAATGTTAAACTAAGGCTTGCGGAACGAGACATTCTATCAGATACAGTAAATATTATTACGGCAAATGTAAACGTAAACAATTCGAGCAAAGAAATATTACAACCTAACATTAATCCCTTATTATATTTGGTCAAACAGGGGCGTAGGCAAAATGAGGGTTTGGTTCCCAAGAAAAATGGAGTAAAGGATACTTTATATCTCTTGACTTTGGAACGGCTGTGAAATGGATTAGTGTGGGTTGGATAAGCAGCATCGTGATGTCCATCTGTGTTCGCTCCAATTATTGTGCTGAGCATATTGGATTGGAAGCATTACTCCGGCGAAGTAGAACAAAGGGAAGCAGCTAAAGCCGGATTGGAAGACGAAATACGCCGAGTGATTTTATCAGGTAAGACCGGAGGATGGAGTGCTTTTCCTGAACTCGGGGATCTGGAGCAGCGCTTCGGGCAATAGGGTCTTGCTATTGGCAGGGTAACTTGTTAACATCCTCCTCGTTTCGTTTGGGGCAATTTGAAGGTATTCGTTGCCGCCGCTTAGCGTCGATCCGTTAGGGCGCAGGAAATTGCATATGGCGATCATCCGCGATTATTTCTTTCTTGCAATGTGGTTTGCCTATTTGATCTATTGGTGGGCAAAGTCTACAAACGTTAAAACAACAGAACGCAGCGAATCTGCCCCGTTCGAGGCTCATTCGATCTGTTTCAATTGTTTGCGCCTTGGTACTTCTCGGACTCCCAAATATTCCACTTGCTCTACTCGACGAACGTTTTATCCCGTTGGGAATCATGCACTTTTGGGTAGGCTCTGCAATTACCATGGGTGGTTTACTTTTTTCAATCTGGGCGCGCAATCACCTTGGAAATAACTGGAGCCAAGCCGTGACAATCAAGGAAGGTCACGAACTTATTACAAGCGGGCCTTATGCTATTGTACGCCATCCAATTTATACCGGTCTTCTGTTAGCATTTCTCGGCTCGGCAATAGCTCTTGGCAAATGGCGCGGGCTGCTCGCGGTAGTCCTTGTTTTCGCGGTCTTGTGGCATAAATTAAGACTTGAAGAGAAATGGATGCGAGCAAAGTTTGGAAACTCGTATGAATCTTATTCTCAACGAGTAAAGGCATTATTGCCATTTATTCTCTAGATAGAATTCATAGCAGTTGAGGATAACAACCATTCCACGCCTTAACCAATCGCTCAAGCTGCCTAAACCGCGCACCAAAATATAAACTGAGGCGGATCACTCTATCAGAAATACAATTGCAGGCGGAACACACCTTCTGTCACTTCAAACATTGACATTCCTTGAAAAATAGTACTCGACTCATTTGGCAACTTCCTAATAGTTGCGTAAATTCTTAGAAGAGAGGTGAAATTCAGTTTTGCCCGCCCCCAATTTGGCTATCTGTATCTCTCCGAACAATACAGTCATTACCTTTTACGAGAGGTTCCTTTCGAATGAAAAACATAAAAGAAATTGCTTCACAACTTCATATCTCCGAAGACGATCTCATTCTCTACGGCAAGTACAAGGCTAAGGTCCCATTGAAGTACATCGACCCCGACAAATTGAGAAACGGAAATTTGATCCTGGTTTCCGCTATCTCTCCAACACCGGCGGGAGAGGGAAAAACCACTGTCTCAATCGGCTTGACTCAAGGCATGAACAGAATCGGTAAACAGACCACGGTCGTTTTGCGGGAACCTTCGCTTGGGCCCGTGTTCGGGATTAAAGGCGGCGCGACCGGAAGCGGGCACGCACAAGTAGTGCCGATGGAAGACATTAATCTTCATTTCACAGGAGATTTTTCGGCGGTCGAAAAAGCACATAATTTGCTCGCCGCTTTAATCGACAACAACATTCAGAGCAAAGAGAGAAATCTGGGGATCGATCCCCGCACAGTTCATTGGAAAAGAGTGATGGATATGAATGACCGCTCTTTGAGGAAGATTATTGTCGGGCTTGGAGGAACTCTCTCCGGGATACCCCGCGAAACAGGGTTTGATATTACGGCTGCTTCTGAAGTGATGGCGATTCTCTGCCTGGCAGAAAACCTCATGGATCTGAAAAAGAAGCTGGGAAATATTTTTGTTGGATTTACGTTTGACCGGAATCCGATTTACGCCCGCGACTTAAGGGCACATGGAGCAATGACTGCCCTGTTGAAAGACACGATCATGCCGAACCTTGTTCAGACGATCGAAGGGAATCCGGCAATTATTCACGGCGGGCCTTTTGCAAACATCGCCCAAGGGACCAACAGCGTCATCGCAACGAAAATGGGTCTATCCCTTTCTGACTATGTCGTGACTGAAGCCGGATTTGCATTCGATTTAGGAGCTGAGAAATTTTTTGACATCAAATGCGGCTATTCGGGCCTTTCGCCAAAAGCAGTCGTCCTCGTAGCAACTTTAAAGGCATTAAAATATCATGGCGGCGCTGATTTAAGATCCGTTCATCAGCCGAATAAGCAAGCACTGAAAAAAGGAATGCGAAACCTTGAAAAACATGTCGAAAACATCCTTGCGTTCGGCGTACCGGCCGCAGTCGCTCTCAATAAATTCACGACAGACACGGACGAAGAAATTGAAATACTAAAAGAGCGATGCAAAGAACTCGGGGTTCCTTCATCCGTTGCAGATGTCTGGGGTAAAGGCGGCGAGGGGGCTTTAGAGCTTGCAGAAATTGTATGCGACATCGCTCGAAAATGTGAAAATAAATATAAACCGACGTACGACTGGAACTGGGATATTCCCACGAAGGTTGATGCCATCGCAAAAAATATCTATGGAGCAAAAGCAGTTGAATTTACGACAAAAGCGAAGGATGACCTGGAAAAAATACGAAAACTGGGCCTCGACAAACTTCCTGTGTGCATGGCTAAAACTCAAAATTCGCTTTCGGATAATCCGAAACTACTCGGAAGGCCCGAGAATTTCTTGATTGTCGTCAGAGAAATCGAGATTGCCAGTGGCGCAGGATTCGTTATTCCGATTACAGGTGAAATAATGCGCATGCCCGGTCTTCCTACTATTCCGGCCGCTGAGAATGTCGATGTGGATAATCAAGGAAATATTACGGGGCTATTTTGACATATTTGACGTGTGGATTCGGTCGAGTTAAGACGAACGGTGGAAAATCAAGCCCGCCTTCGACAGAAGCTGGTTCAACGACGTAAAAGAAACGGCGCCTTTGGCACTCACTGACGGAACCAGCCGACAACCGATGCACCACGCGATGCCCAACGAGCTGCATAAAAAACGCAGTTCGTCGCCAAAGCTTAGCTTCAATCCGTTAGACGGTGGATCCTACATTCGGAAAACTCATGGGAAAACGATTACGCAAGAAAGAACTGCTGCTGGAAATCCAGCGCGAACGAAATGCGCTTGACGAGGCACTCGCACTTGTACCGATTCGTCAAATGACTAAGGCGGGCGTTACTCGCGGAGGATGGTCCGTAAAGGATGTCCTGGCCCATTTGGTCGAGTGGCAACAAATGAACCTCGACTGGTATGCCGCGGGACTGCGAGGAGAAAAGCCAGCAATGCCAGCACCGGGGTTCACTCTTCGAGAGCTGCCCCGACTGAACCAGATGCTTTATCATAAACATCATCGTCGATCGCTTCAGGCTGTGATGCGAGACTATCGATCTTATCATGACCGTGTCATCGAGCTGATCCAAGCTCTTCCGGATTCTGATTTGGTCACATTAAATCGTTTTTCCTGGACGGGTCCGTCGTGGACGTTGAGTGACTACTTACGCGCCAGTACAGCAGCCCATTATCTGTGGGCGCGCACACGGATTCGCCGGTGGTTGCATTCCAAATACAAAGGCATGGGATTAAGCAAGAAATGATTTTGCAGTCGATCCCCCGCCAGTCGCTTCCGCCAAGAAATGGGACTGGCAAATTAAGAACGACATCCACAAATCTAATTTCGCACAAGTATGGTTACGGGTCCAAGTGCTCCTATGGTTGCTGACGTCATGGCCAAAAAATGGCGAAACTTTTTTGAAGCATTTCGTGCTTCCTCGGCTACTTCACCGACTGCCAGCAAAACTCTTTCTGAACTCAGAATAACAGACTCAAACCTTCTTCATATCCAAGTTCGTCGTAAAGTCATAGTCCAAATGCCCGACAATAAATATTACCTCGATGAAGTCAGATTGAAGCAAATAAGCCGACTGAGAAATAGACTGGCGATTATTCCACTCGTCGTTATTGTAATCGTTCTTTTGGTTTTGCTCTTCTATCGATAATTTTCAATGAACAATTTCAGTAGTTTTTTCTATCCTTTGACCAATCTCGATGATGCCATCTGCAATGGCCGGATCACTCAAAGCTTTCAAACAAAAAAGAGAATATCCCATTATGTTTTATAAACCTCATATGCTTAGCATCTCCATTCATAAATTTTTTCGATCTTTTCATCATACGTTCGCAGCCTTACCGGTTTTGGCCGGTCTACTCCTCATCCTTACTTCTTTCTCTTTTTGCAAACCCGCCGAAGAGTGGGTCGGAACCTGGAGCACAGCACCACAGCTCGTCGAACCGCACAATATGCCGCCGGAACCAGGGCTGAGCCACAACACACTCCGGCAAGTAGTTCGCGTTTCCCTCGGCGGTGACAGCCTGCGGATACGATTTTCTAACGAATTCAGCACAAGTCCCGTAACATTGGCTGCTGTGCATATTGCCGTTTCGGCCGGGGGCAGCACAATTGACCCGAACACCGATAAAACATTGAGATTCGATGGAGAGCCGCAGACCATCATGAAACCAGGCGGTGCTGTTACGTCAGATCCTTTCCGGTTCGTACTGAAACCGCGATCCGATGTAACAATCACTATTTACTTTGGCGATACATCACCGGATGTGACGGGTCATCCAGGATCGAGAACAACCTCATACTTGTTTCCGGGGAATGAGGTTTCCGCAGCGGACTTCCCCGGCGCTGTCCGAACGGATCATTGGTACATCATCAACTGCATCGATGTCATGGCAGCGGATTCCGCAGCCGCCGTTGTCGCGCTTGGCAACTCTATCACCGATGGGCGCGGCTCAGGCACAAATAAACAAAATCGATGGCCGGATGAACTGGCGCGCCGCCTTCAGGAAAACCCCAACAGCCGGCACATAGCAGTTCTGAACGAGGGAATTGGGGGGAATTGTGTCCTTCGTGATTGTCTCGGACCTTCTGCCCTAAGCCGGTTTGGGCGCGACGTAATTAAACAAACCAAGGTTCGTTGGTTAATTATTCTGGAAGGGATAAACGACATCGGCCGGGTGCAAGGTACAAAAGCCGCAGACGCAGTAGTACAGGATCTGATCGCCGCATACGAACAGATGATCGATAGCGCCCACGCTAAGGGCATCCGTGTATATGGAACAACGTTAATGCCTTTTGGCGGTTCGTTTTACGATACGCCGGATCGAGAATCGGCGTGGAAGAAGGTTAACGAATGGATTCGGAATGGCCGCCGCTTTGATGCTGTCATTGATCTCGATGCTGCTCTGCATGATCCGGCGAATCCGCTGCACCTCTTGCCTGCAGCTGATTCTGGCGATCATCTCCATCCTAGCGAAACAGGCCACCGGATGATAGCGGAGGCCGTTGATCTGACTCTTTTTAAATGAGGCAGAAAACCCAGACTCAATAGTCCCTCGCCGGTTTACGAGTGTACGACTTGCAGGACGGTAGGCAGTTCGCTTGTCTGCCGTGCTTTATCTTTTGGCGAAGCTCCGGTACATTAGGGCACAGCAACATGTTGTGCGTTTTGTTAAATTATCTCTTTAATGAAGATGAGGAACATTAGGAGGATCTCATGTTCTATTTTGTTGTAGAAGTAATAATAGTTTCGATTTTTGTCTCTGCCTTTGCGACTTGGATCAAGTTGATTCCGCGTTATCCAAAAAAAAAGTATTATCTTATGCGGGGATTTGCACACTCTGCATTGCTGACTGTTTTCATCATTTTGGTCTTTTCTCTCGGAGTCTACCCATCTTGGATACTCACTTTCGCTATTATACTCTTAATTTTATGGTTTTCTGTCCGACTAACAAACAACGTTGTTCGGAAAGCGGGAGATTCAGAAGTTGGTTTATCAAGAGGAGAAAACAACAAGCAAGAAACGCAATCACATTAAGCATTGTGCCCTATCCAATCGCTCAAGTTGCTCTTTACGCCTGGGCGCCAAAGGCACCCAGTGAAGGAAATCGCTGCAGGCCGTCAAGCAGCAACCTCAATTGTCTACATCGACAAATTGAAACCAATCGAATACATCATTCTTCCGTTGTGCATTGCGCTCGCTAGTTGCCAAAAGGAGAATGGATACGTCGTTCTGAAATCGGAGGATTCCACTTTTACGATCGTAGCGCGAATCGATCCTTCACCAAAGCCACTGACGAATTCAAAGGCCAAAGTTCGCGCGCATGTAACGATATTGAACAAAACATCTTTACCTCAAGAATTCGGCAATCGATTTCTCCTCCTTGAAACCGACGATGGTAAAGTAAGAAGAGCTTACTTGGACGCTATTGAATCGCACGTCATAGACTTCTCAACCGTGACAATTAAAGGCTTTGATTCCCTTGCGATCGATGTATATTGGGTATTTAAGCGCGCCGATAGACTATCGTATCAAAACCTTACCTATGATCGTTTAGCTCTTGAGCACTACCCTCATGAGAAAGCACGTTAGATGTGGTCGCCGCTCTACAAGTCGTAGACAGTGTACTTGCCTGCCGTGCGCTATCTTTCGGCGAAGTTCCGGCCCATTAGGCAGCTGCAATTAGCTCCAAACTATCAGGAGGAATACATGACAAAGACAAACGACGATTCATCTCTTTGCCCGTACTGCGAGGCTGAAGTTAAATCGGATGATGACTTCTGTCCGACGTGCGGAGAGCTTCTTGCAGACGATGTTCACTGCGACAAACATCCCAAGCAAAGCGCAGCCGGAGTATGTATTGTCTGCACCAAGCCCTCTTGTTCAAAATGCGGTCACAGGGTCAAGAATCACTTCCTGTGCAATGAACACGACGCACTTGAAATCTATGAAGGAATGGCAAGGGTACTTGGAAATAGCGATGCGGTCCAGATTGAATTTGCAAAGAGTTCTCTGGAAACGGCCGGCCTTCATCCGCTCGTCTTTTCACGTAAGGCGAGCCCTATCTCGCTTGGCGGTCCGGACTATACATTGTTTAAAGCGTCGGGAGAGTATGACGGTCACGTTATTAACGAGTTCAAACTGATGGTCCCGTGTCAAGAAGTAGAATCTGCGATAGAGAAGTTGCGAAAGCTGAAATTCTTCGACTAGAAAAAGGGCAGCCGCCCGGCCAATCGCTCTTTACTGGAATGCGCGAGGCTATGATATGCATTCACAGCGTGAACATCTAAGAATGACATCACACAAAAAAATATTTTTTGCCCTTATGCTGTCGTTAAGCACTGTTTCCTGCTCTCTATTTGGTCCGAAAGAATTGGCGAGGCTGCCGGTGTCAGAGTACCCCGGCTTGCTCGATTCTTCACAGGCGCAAATAGTTTTTAATTATGCACGGCACTTCCCAAACGAGACGCAACTCTCCATTTGCATCATCATAGGCGATGCAGAGAAGTTTGTCGGAATTGAGCGGCGCAATGATTCTTTGGTGTACATCAACAACTGCGATAGTGTCTTTGAAATTGGGTCCATCACGAAAACATTTACGGGCACAATGCTCGCAAAGCTGGTCTACGATGGAAAGGCCGATCTTAATGAGCCAATCAAAGATTTACTGCCTGTGCGTTTGCGCCAAAGCTCTCTCCATGGCAAGGAGATCACCCTCGTCCAGCTTGCTAATCACACTTCCGGACTCCCCTTCGAACCGAGCAACGTCAAAGCCAACGAAGAACATCCATTTGATCCCTACAGCCCTTACCGATTTTATGACGTGAAAAGGCTTTATGATTATCTGTCCAATCACATGACGATCGAATCAACCCCGGGCGAAAAAAGAACATATTCGAATCTTGGCGGAGGATTATTAGGCCACGTCCTGACATTGATGTCAGGTAAATCGTACGAAGAGCTTCTCTTCGAAACTATCTGCACTCCCCTAGGGATGAAAAATACATTTGTTACGCTCAACGACGAGCGCACGCAATCTATGGTCCGAGGAAGAGATCCCAAAGGTGAAGTGCTTCCCTACGACGACGGTGATTGCGGCGCACTAACGGGAGCGGGCGGCATAAAATCTTCGGCCAAAGACCTGGTAAAGTATCTCAAAGCGAATATGAGCGATACGACGTATTATTTTTTAGCTCAGAAGACAACGAAGATATTCGACGAGCATCTTACAGGGGGCCTCGGATGGGCAACGTACAGCGATCGGGGAAAACACCATGTAGGCGCATTCGGTGCAACTGGCGGATACACATCCGGAGTTATCTTTGAACGAAATGAACGTGTCGGAGTAGTCGGTACTGACAAATGTTTCCGCTTTCCTGGCATCACAAGGCAATTACACCGAGGGACTTTGCCGGGGCCTGTATGATCCACTCCCGTTTGCAAACAAGAGGAAATAGCGATGTCTGCCGTACGTAGCGTCTACCTGGAGTCATTACAGTAAGCTTCTCCATCGTGATAGTTATCGCCTATTGGCCTTAAGACGCGGCAACGATAAGCCTCAATTATTTAGATCGTGTCGCACTATAAATTCCAAACAGGTCATATGGTTTTTTACTAAAATCATTATTGAATAAAAAGATTTCAAGAAAGATGCACGCAATAAATCCAACGATAATAGATATCTGAACTTTCGATGTTTTTTGAATAGCTTGTTTTGATTTTGCATCACAGACTTCGCCGGGGCAGTATTGAGCTTTTTCTTTATGAAACATTGAATAAAATTTACATCCTAAACAAATACCAAACGCCGATTCAAAGAATAAGAATGCTAGACAGATGAGGCAGATAAAACCTGTTATCGGGCTAAATGCATTTACCACGACGAGGAGAATGAACATTATCGTTGCCAACACTAAACCAATTGTCCAGGCAAACTTCTTTTGCTGAGCCCCGACATATTCGGGGACTTGATTCCCGACAATTAAACGCCCAATGATCAATGAAGGAGAATATTTAGGATTAACAAAGACACGTACTATAAAATCGGCAAGGAATATAGTTATAACATACTTTATCAGTAAAAAATACCAGTTAAAGATGATGAGCATGAGTGAGATAAGCATAGCTAAAAATAATATTCCTGCCGCTGCTCTTATTTCTCGTTCATTTAAAACGGGGATGTTATATCCTTCAACATCTTCTCCAAATTTTATTACTTTATTCATTTTATACTCCTATTTTTGGTCATATGTATTACGCGCTGACATCCGGGTTAGTTACGGTAGAAGAGAAGAAAAACCCTCCCGTCGAGACACGGAAGGTCTCGCGAACAACGCTCGACAAGCCGACCGAACCAGGCGTTGACGATTTGGCCGCGTGGACATGCTTTCATGAAACTGGCTGCACGCCGCCGCTCATCGAGCTTATCACGATTCTCCGAATCGGGTCTCTGTAGACAGTTTAGCTCCGGTTTGTTAGCCAGCGCGAAACAAGGTGGCAGACAGGAAACAATATCATGCGAAGTGTTCTATTAATTTGTAAATTGCCATACTGAAAAATACCCATCAGAACAAAAAACAAAGGAGAACATCATGACTACTTCATTCTTTATTCTGCTATTTATTGCTCTAGGAATTGCTCTGCTGACTTTTAAACCAAGGGATGTCTCTTATCCCATTAAATTTAAGAGACTCGGATATGCAAGCTTTGCGTTAGCTTTTTTTTCATTGATTTCTGCGTCTTTTACGATTATCGAACCAGGATACGTAGGAGTTCCCGTTACGTTTGGCAATGTCGGTTCACAGTCTCTCCAGGCTGGACTTCATCCGATCTTTTTTCTTACTGATGTTTACAAAATGTCCATTCAGACGAAAGATTACACGATGTCTTCAGTCCACAACGAAGGGAATAAAGTCGGTGACGACGCGGTTGCCACGTTATCGCGCGACCAGCTTATTCTAAAATTCGATGTCAGTGTTTGGTATCATTTGGATCCATCGCAGGCAAATAATGTATACAGCAATATCGGGCTTAACTATGAAGAAGTGATTGTACGACCGGCTATCAGAACTGCCCTGGTAGATGCTGCCACCAGATTTGACGCAAGCGATGTGATGTCTCTCCAAAGAGATGCCTACACAAAAACGGTTACCGAATTGTTGCTGCAGGAACTGAACGGCAAAGGGGTAATTTTAGATAACGTTCTTATCAGGAATGTCGAGCCGCCGACAACCGTCAGCGATGCTATTGCCGCAAAACTTAAGGCTTCTCAGGAAGCGCAGCAAATGGAGTATACGATACAATATGCTCAGAAGGAAGCACAGCGAAAAGCGATTGAGGCTCAAGGCATTTCAAATGCTCAAAAGATAATCGGCAACGGGTTGACGCAGAATTATCTGCAATGGTATTACATCAGCCAGCTCAAAGACGTTGTGAATAGTCCCAATAACTCGACGATTATTTTGCCGTTCGACCAAAAGCTGATACCGCTTTTGAATATCCCGGGAAAGAAGTAAGAGAAGTAACGTGGTGCAATGTTGAAAGAAGGAGTGCGGGCGCGGTTTACCGCGCAACGATTTAGCTTTTGCGTTTTAAAACAACGGCTGTGCAGAATATAACAACAACGGCCTACGGGTCCCGTTTCACGACCAGTCCACGCTGACAAGATCAGCCGGCGACGATTCGTTCGCAAAAAAATAAGGAAACGACTCCACATTTCATTGTTCTTTGACAAGGAGCATGTATGCCATTAAGAAAAGTCTTCTACCTATTGATGGTTGGGTGCGGCGGCCTTTTTGCACAACAGTCTCATATTGCCCTGTACGTGAACCCTGATATCGACACGTCTAACGTCGAGATCTCTCAAGTCATTCACCTTTGGGACAATTATCTCAACGCTCATCCCGACAGCGCGTTCGATAACCCTTACTGGCTCGCTTCAGAAAAACAGCGGTATCCAAAGTTTGATTTCCTCAATAGTGTTTATTTCAACCCTAGCCTGTACTACTTCCTTGCGTATTACAAACCAACGGTGATGAGTGTTTCGCAGATCGACAGCGGATATATTATTCGCACGCTGTTTGCCGCACAAACGGACTCTCATTTTTCTCGTCCTTTCTGTATTATTCGTGTTGTGGCATCTAAGGAGAACGGCGAGTTCCGACTCGGCAACATTCTGTCCATCAACACAAAAACTTGGCAAAAGGAAACTGTCGGCAGCATAACATTTATTTTTCCTGCCAGCCATCGTTTTAACCGGGAGCTGGCGCAACGCATGAACTCCTTCGTCGATTCGCTCACGGCGATTTGGAACATCAAGCCTTTCCCGACCGAATTCTATCTTGCAGACGATTTGAGCGATATTATGAAAATGCTGGGATTCGACTTCTACGTGGGCGAAAGCTACAATCGAGGAACGGGAGGGCTCACCGATATCGCAAATCGTATCGTGTATGGCGCTGGCCAGAACGAGTGGTATCCACACGAATTCGTGCATGTGTATATCAATCCGCTTTTCCCTAAAGCGCACTATTATTTCCTTGAAGGTTATGCAGCCTTGCTCGGCGGATCTCGAGGCCATGACCTTTCATGGCATACGAAAAAAATGCAGAAATATCTCGAAGATCATCCGGACGTCGATTTGGATAGTCTTTTGACGTTTCCATATTATGATTCTTACACTGATGCCAAGTACGTTTTTGGCGGTTTGTTCTGCAAATTAGCTCTTGAAAAAGGCGGCTTGCCGGCTCTCAAGCAACTCTTTTCTTTTGGGACAGAAGATAGCGATTTCTATAAGGCTGTTCACACTGTTCTTGGAATACGACAGCAGGAGCTTAACCAGTTCATCAGAAAAAAATTGGCTGAAGACGACACTCGGTGAACTTTGACAATAATGTGAGCAAATGTTGTATTGCTGAATCGAAATATTCCGGATAAGAAGGAGAATACCATGGCAGGGACGGCATTGGTATCGGGCGGCAGCGGTTATATCGCGGGTTTCTTAATCCGCCAGTTAGTGGATGAAGGATGGGTGGTACATACCACCATCCGCAATCTTGCGCGCGAAACCGAAATTCGCAGGCTGATCAATGTCGATAATGCGAGGCTCAAATTCTTTGCGGCCGATTTAATGTCAGATGATGGATGGGTAGAGGCCATGGTTGGGTGCAGTCATGTTGCGCATCTTGCATCGCCCTTTCCCCTTGGCGTACCCAAACATGAGGATGAATTGATCATTCCTGCGCGTGATGGTGCAATTCGGGCCTTGCGCGCAGCCAAGGCATCCGGGGTGAAGCGTTTCGTGATGACGTCCTCTTGCGCCGCGATCGCCTACGGGCACGGTAACAAGGTGCAGACTTTTATCGAGAGCGATTGGACCGATGTCACCAGTCCGGATGTTCAACCATACATCAAATCCAAAACCATCGCCGAACGCGCCGCACGCGATTGGGTGGCGGCAGAGGGCAACGATATGGAATATTGTTCTGTCAATCCAAGCGGGGTGTTTGGACCGGTTTGGAGCCATGACATTTCTTCGTCAATTGAGATCGTCAAGAAGCTGCTCGAAGGTGCGCTGCCCGGATGTCCTGATATTGGCTTTGCAATTGTCGATGTTCGCGATGTTGCAGATATGCACGTGCGCGCGATGAATGCCCCCGGTATGGCGGACGAACGCTTCATTTGTGCCGGGCCCTTCCTCAAAATGCTTGATGTCGCCCGGATTCTTAAAAGCGAGCTTGACGCCGAGGCGAAGAAAGTACCAACGCGCGGATTGCCGGACGTTCTCGTTAAGCTGGTAGCGATGTTCAATCCGATGGTCAAGCAAGTCGCGGGCGAAATTGGCAGGACTCGAAAAATGGACGCCGGCCATGCCCGCGAAGTGCTCGGCTGGGTTCCGAGACCGGTCGAGGAAACCATCATCGATACAGCGCGCAGCCTCATCGATCTTGGGATCGTTAAAGCTTAATCATCCGAGAGCTGAGACCCGATTGAACGCGCTATTGAAACTATATTTGGCTTTTAAACGGTATTCACTTAACTTGTTTGTGTTTGTTCATTGAATATTCGGCCGCGCGCATTCTAACCGTTTGCCCTCGCAAAAAAATAGCGGATCCCGCCAACAACGCTCGACAAGCTGACGGAACCGGCCGTCGATGGTTTTCTGCAAACGTTTTTGTCGTATCATTCTTTATAACAAGTCTATGACCTATCGAGAATCGTATAATACATTACACATGCTCTGTGACACACCGGAGAAGTCCTTTTATTCGCTGCAACATAACATTGAAATTCACCATTGCACATTCAAGTCTGAGAATTGGACAATGCTGCCCGGAGCAACGCTGTACCAATGCACGGAGCATGGTAAAGAATTCCATGAGGACCTCGAATCCCGTATTCGCGATAGGATGCAGCCGTATCCAAAAACATTGAAGCATGGCGATATCGATATTCAGGAGAATAAAGAATTTACGTATGCACTTTTCAAAAAGGCGGAACCCGCCCGGTCCGATGAAGTTATTTTTTTATTTCACGGGCTGAATGAACGCTCCTGGGATAAGTATTTACCGTGGGCAAAAACATTAGTTGAGCGTACGGGAAAGGCCGTGATTCTTTTCCCTATCGCATTTCATATGAACCGCACGCCGTCAGAATGGGGAAAATCACGGCCGATGAATGTCGTCTCCGCTATTCGTCGAAGCCATTCTCCTGCTATTGTAAATTCCAGCTTTGCCAACGCAGCAATCAGTGCGCGCATTGAAATGATTCCACAGCGGTTCTTCTGGTCGGGGCTACAAACATTCGATGATGTCGTGTCTTTAGTAACCGAGATAAAAAGTGGACACCACCCATTGATCGCCTCTCAAGCTCGCTTTGATCTCTTTGCGTACTCCATCGGCTCGTTTTTAAGCGAAATTTTGATGATGGCGAATCCGAATGACTTTTTCAAGGAATCGAAATTATTTATTTTTTGCGGAGGGCCAACGCTCGATCGGATGTCCCCGAATTCTAAGTTCATCCTCGATAGCGATGCAACAATTGCACTCTATTCTTTTTATACGGAGCGCCTGGAAGCCGAACTCCGTTTGGATCATCGCATCGAGCATTATTTCAGCGAAGCGCATCCCGTGGGGCTTGTTTTTAGAATGTTGCTCAGTTACCAAAAGAATAAAGAGAAGCGTGAACAGCGAATCCGAGAATTGCAAAACCAGCTGCGCGCCGTGGCATTGAAGAAGGACGATGTGATTCCGGCGAACGAAGTCCTGAATACGTTGAAAGGTGATTACCGGGATATTGGCACGCAAGTAGAAATCATGGATTTCCCGTATCCCTATACACACATCAATCCATTTCCGGTAGACGATGCATTAGAATCGCTGGTAAATAAAAGTTTCAATGAAATTTTTGAAAAAGCCGCAGCATATTTAAACTGATGTGTGGAATGGCATGCAGCCGCCAGATCAGCTACTCCACCCGAAAAGCGGCAGGTCTCGCAAAAACATTCGCCACATTGATCAGGGCTAACGACGATTTTGACGTGCATCATAGGACTTCTAATCCCTATTTAAGAAATTCGTTTGTATTCGGCTTCCCGCTCATTGGATCATGTCAAAACGGTACCCATCCTATGAGACAGTCGGAAAATATTAGTACGGCAACTAGCTCAAAATGATTAAGCTGTTGCGGGGGGGTAACAAATTTTGTCGATGGGCGGATCTCTTACGCGATGTTCAACGGGCCAATCGATACTCTTGTTCGCAAAATGGCCGCACCACAATGAAAGGTAAACAGCCAATGACGACGAATCCTTTACGATTTTTTCTCAGACTGGCGGCATTATGCTTTATTTTCTTTGCAGTATCTTTTTCACAAAAGAAATTTGATGTAATCTTTCTAAAAGCTGGAGGCAAAGTAGTTGGCACAATTGTGGAAAAACACGAGCACCAATCGGTAACTCTCCAATTACAATCGGGGGAAAAATTGACATTCCGATGGGATGAAATCAAGACATTCGACGTCATGCTTGTTAAGGAAAAAAGTATCGATGAAAAAGTGAAAGAAGAATCTGCAAATGGTGATGCTGATTTCCCCTGGAGGTTAATTGACATCTCCGGAAATGAGCTTCATGTGAATAGCCTCGCCTCACTTTCCGATACACGCCTATTCTCCCTTCGCAATGATAAATCTATAAGCACTCCCATCGACTCGATTGCGGTATTGGTTCATTTCAAACAGGGACATTTCTTGCTAGGGGCCGTTATTGGATTTCTGGTTGGCGCAGCCACAGGCGCAATCATCGGCCACGTGTCATCTAGCCCAGAACCAAACAAGCCATTAAATTCCCTTTCTAACCAGGCGGGTGCTGCCACCCTCGGCATGGTTACTGGCGCAATAGGAGGCTTTCTCATCGGCGGCATCATCAGTGCCGGCGATAGCTACGAGACCTATGATCTGAGGAGTCAAAAAAATTTTACGATGAAGCGACGGATTCTCCAGCAAGCGATTGACGACTAAAATATGCTTTTGTTCTTATACGGGATTGTGAAGAGTGCGCTGGCACTCTATCCCCTTTAAAAAGAGAACATCACTAACGATTGCACACAGCCGCGGCGATCGAAGTTCGTTAGGCGGCACTCAACAAACATCTTTCAAGGAGAACTTTATGAAATGGTATCACTATCTTGCATGCTTCTTCGCCGGCCTTTTTGTAGCTAATACCGTTCCGCATTTTATTCATGGCATCTCCGGCGACAGCTTTCCCTCCCCATTTTCAAATCCGCCGGGTAAAGGATTATCATCTCCAACGGTAAATGTTTTATGGGGGCTCGGCAATTTTCTCATCGGTTATATCCTCTTCAGAGTAGGAAAAGCCTCCAAAACAAATAATTGGAGCTTGCTTACTTTTTTTGCCGGCGTCGTCTGCATGAGTATCATGTTAAGCATTGCATTTGTCGATAAAATGCATTAGAAGCGTTGGCTAATTAAAGCTTGCAGCACAAACCGAGTAAGAGAAAAATAAATTGCCGTGCTGCAGTTCGTGCAACGACAAATTGCCCATACATGAAAGAAATAACCGATGAATAAGCCATCGGTAATCATTATTCTAGAACCTATCTCAAAAACACTTGAAAATGTCATTGCGAGTCCTCGCCAAGGTGAGTCTTCGACCGACGCTTTTTATCGGGACGAAGTCCCAAAGGGATCCTGTATAGCGGCGCTTCGTCGTTTCGCTCCCCGCAATGACCATATTTCTATTTTTGAGACCGATTCTAATCAATTTGCGGTGTTCTCGTATAGCATATCAGGGATTACTATTTTATCGAACGGCTTCTATCGGTTGGTTCCGGCAGTCATTCTTTCATTTATTATGGCAATACCCAATGCGTGGGTCTTACTTGTTGAGATTAACCGATAGGCTCAATTGAAAAACATTCGCAAATCAGAAATCAGGCGTCGACAATTTTGCCAGGGTAAACGCCCCCATCATCTTGGCACAAACCTTCCTGCACGCGGAACGCCCCACCAAATCGAAAATACTTGCCGTCATCTCATCTAATAAACAATATTCCAAACACGAAAATATCCACTCTATCTTCCTATCGTTAACACATTATGGAAACTCCCCCAAAACTCCTTGATCAACTCCGGAACAAATTTAGGCTGAAACGATATTCTCCAAGAACCGAAGAGCAATACATCCGATGGATCGTACAATACATCAAATTTCATAAGCTGCAGCATCCCTCAAAACTGAATGAAAAAGACATCGAAAAATATTTGACATATCTGGCGGTGAAACAAAAAGTTGCTCCATCGACACAGAATGTCGCCTTGAATGCAATTCTTTTTTTATACAAAGAAGTCCTGAAAATCACCTTAAGCGGAGATATTAATGCTGTACGAGCTTTCAGGTCAAAACGATTGCCAATCGTTTTAAGCAAGGGAGAAATCAACACATTGCTGAAAAGCGAGGATGGAACAAAGAAGTTAATCATTGAAATGTTGTATGGCACAGGCTTAAGGGTAAATGAATTTTTAAATCTTCGAATACAGGACATAGATTTTGACCTCAAAAGAATCAACGTTGTCGGAGGAAAAGGGAGCAAGGATCGAATCACAATATTGCCGGAGCCAATCGTCGGCAAGCTTCGAGCTCATATCGCGAAGGTCGTTCAACTGCATTCTGAAGACATCAAAAATGGTTATGGAACCGCCTTTTTGCCGAATAGATTGGGAAAGAAGTACAAAGATATGGGGAAGGAAGCCAAGTGGCAGTTTGTTTTCCCCTCAACAAAACTGTTTAAAGATCCGGTGACCGGCAATAAGGGAAGATGGCATCTTGACACGGCAACGATATCGAGAATCGTGAGACGTGCCGCGTTGAAATCAAAAATCACAAAGAGGGTGACGCCTCACACCCTTCGCCATACTTTCGCAACGCACTTGTTGGAATCCGGAGTGAACCTACGTATCATACAGGAACTGTTGGGCCATAGCACTCCCGAAACTACAATGATTTACACTCATGTCATGGAATCAAATCTGAATGTAAGAAGTCCATTAGAGCTCTACGGGGTTTAAGAGCTCTTTTTTTTGAAGCCATTGTTCTGCCTCAGTCAAACAACATTCAAGGAAAAACGCAAATTGAATAATAAAGTACGAATCGATCTTGGACACGTTCAGAGGACTCTCCTCATTCCCCTCTTTGGCCGAGCAATAGAGTACGAAAAAGATCACTCCCTGGTGAAGGACAAATACGCCCATGAGATTGTGCAAAAATTAGAGGTTGATTTCGGCACCGCATTCAAACAATTGCCTATGCCGATCATAATCAATTCTGCCATTCGTGCCTACCATTTGGATTCTGTCCTTAGAAAAGTTATCGGCGAAAATCCGGATGCTACAATCATAAACATTGGAGCCGGACTTGATACGACATTTCAACGAGTCGACAACGGCAGGATATTCTGGTATGACCTTGACCTGCCGGATTCGATCGCGTTGCGGAAAACGTTGATTCCCGAAGGAGAACGGAACAGATTTATCGGCAAGTCCGTCTTCGACAGAAGCTGGTTCAACGACATACAAGAACGGCATTCAAAGGTTTTCTTCATGGCTGGCGGGGTCTTAGTTTATTTGGAAGAAAAAGAAATAAAGCGTTTGTTCCTGGATATCATTGAAGAATTTCCCGGGAGCGAAATAACATTTGAGATTTATTCAAAAAAGTTCCTTTGGCTGAGAAATCACTTCCTTGATAATCGCAAACGCGGCCAGACATCAAGACTTTTGGTGCGTATGGTGTGGGGAGTGAATTCCGGAAAAGCAGTTGCCAAGTGGAGTAATAGAATAACGATCATCGACGAATTTCCTTTTTACTCCCGTATCAATTTGGAGGAATACTGGGATAAAAAATATTTGTCTTCGCTGAGAGTATTGAATTTTTTCAGATCGATAAAAATGCTACATTTACGGCTGGGATAATACAGGACAGGCTCCAATGGCGGAGTTTTACGGCCTCCCGCACAGCGGGACAATTTTCATTAAACAAAAAAAATCTCCGGCAAAAACGCCCCGCAATAGCCCATGATTCATGATGATCCAATACTTTTTTTCTTGATTGTGCCGTCGATTACCGGTACATTCTTCCAGATAAAACAGCCGATTCGGGGGCGAACGGTTTATCGCCTCCTGATTGGATTGCCGATCATGGGGGCTTTTTTATTTTATAGACGATGACTTCATTGTCGCAATGGCGTCAAAGACGATGGGGCTGTGTGTGACAAATTTGTCAGCCGGGAGGCAAGCGCTCCCTCTCCACGCAGAGGCCCCGATGCGAAACGTATCCAAATGATAGTATTTAGTTCTCTAACTGTTTGTCTTGTTCTGCACCATTGCTCCAATCTGATAAAACAACTCCATAGTATAACAGCATCAATTAATATTTATTGTATGAACCCTACCTCCACCCTATCGGTAATTCTGATGGGGCTCGTCATTTCACTCACCATGGATGGACAGGTGAAAGCACCGAGCCTCGCTATTTCACATTTGGCCGGAGATTTCTACGTCTACACCACATACCGATCGCTTAACGGAACGACAATTCCTTCAAACAGCATGTATGTGATAACCAACAAAGGCGCTGTCATGTTCGACACGCCCTGGGACACAACACAATTTCAGCCGTTGCTCGACAGCATACAATCTCGGTATCATACAAATGTTGTGCTCTGCATAGCAACGCATTTCCACGATGACAGAACAGCCGGGCTCGATTTTCTCAGACAAAGGGGAGTTAAAACCTACTCATCAAAGCAGACTTTTGATTTATGCAAAGAACGCGATCAAAGGCAAGCACAATATTTCTTCACAAAAGACACGACGTTCATCGTCGGAAGCCATCGCTTTTCAACCTATTACCCAGGTGAGGGACATACAAAAGATAATATTGTGATCTGGTTTGACGACGAAAAAGTGCTTTACGGCGGGTGTCTGATCAAGAGTACCGAAGCGCACGACCTCGGCTATCTCGAAGATGCCAATCTCGCAGAGTGGCCGGCAGCTGTTACAAACGTGATCAAGCGATTTCCCAACCCGCAGTACGTTATTCCCGGACACTTTGGCTGGACCGATAACAAAGGACTCGAGCACACGTTATACCTTTTAGAAGAGCATCAAAAGAAAAATACTCACTGACGCCGGCATAGTGATGTGAAAACTGCCGGCTGCTTAGCTTCCGGTTTTGGATCCATCGAAACCATCGAACCCCATCATTAAAGGACACCGCCATGGAAGAAGTATATTCTCTTGGAACATCAGTAATCATCGGCATAGTTGTGGCCGTAATTTTCATCATTGGCATTCGTATCATTCGCCCGACACACCGAGCCCTTGTGGAACGCCTGGGTAAATACAAAAAATTCGCGAGCCCGGGTTTTCATTGGGTCATTCCGATTATCGACCGCATGTACCAAATCAATACAACCGAGCAAATGATCGACGCAGAGCCGCAGGAGATCATCACAAACGACAACCTGAACGCCATGGTCGATGCACAAATCTACTATAGAGTAAAGCCCGACGAGGAGAGCGTCAAGAGTTCGCAATATAACGTGAACAACGTCAACAGCCAAATCGTGAACCTTGCCCGCACAACCTTGAGGAATATTATCGGGACATTGACCTTGAAGTCGGCCAACAGCGAGAGAGGGAAAATCAACGACGAACTTCACAGGATTCTCATTCAGGAAACTTCATCGTGGGGCATAGACATCGTTCGCGCAGAGCTCAAGGAAATTGACCCTCCAAAAGATGTGCAAGACACGATGAACAAAATAGTAAAAGCGGAGAACGAAAAAATCGCCGCCATCGACTTTGCGACCGCTGCGGAAACTACCGCAGACGGTGAAAAGCGAGCATCGATCAAGAAAGCGGAGGGCGTCCGACAGGCTAAGATTCTCGAGGCCGAGGGAGACGCCGAAGCAATCCATCTCGTCAACGATGCCGCCAACAAGTACTTCGTTGGAAATGCGCAGCTTCTCAAAAGGCTGGACACCGTTCAAACGTCGCTCGAGAAGAATTCAAAAGTCGTCATATCCGGAAATGCAGAGTTGGTCAATGTTATCGGCGATCTTGCGGGAGTGCTTCCGTTACGGGAACCGGCCGCTCAACAAAAGCCGACAGCCTGAACGGCTGCCCGCTGCGCTATCGACAGCTACTCAATCTCTCTACGATGAGGACATCCACATGCTCAAAAATATCGCCCGTCTCATTCTTGGCCATTTGCATGATACAGATTTTACTCTCCTGCAAAAGCGCCGGCCAAACGGACACAATGGGAGTGGAAAAAGGAGTACACCGTATGGCAGAGGCCATCGTCCGAGACTTGCACAAGGATGGGCCGGTTGCGTGGCTCCAATATTTCTCTGCATCGAAACACTTCTTCATGGCATCAAACGGCCAATTGGCCTTTCCCAACAATGACTCCGCGTCTGCATTTGTTCGTACGTTTGCGAAGACAATACGCCAGATCGACCTCACCTGGGATGACGTTCGCATAGATTCCCTTACACCGCATTTGGCGGTATTGGCCGCTTCTTTCCATGAAGTCCTCATTAGTGCAGCAGGAGGACAAGACACATCGGCCGGTTATTTCACAGGCGTCGCAGAAAATTTTCCAACAGGATGGAAATTACGAGATGCTCATTGGTCGATGAGCTCTTCAAAAAATTGACATGACGACTTCAATGGAGAGACAACTTGCCGAAGCCAAGCTCCGGTCAATTTTGTAACTCTCACAATACCTTACTGAAGAGAAACATATGGCAGGCCTTTTTTTAGATAAATCAGTTAAGCCAAATAATAAAATGTTATCAGGGACCCTCGGCCCATCGTACAAATATTGGCAGGAAATAAAAAACACGCTGGAAACCAACCATGGAGCGCTGACAGAGGAATGGAAGTATTACGGCGCCAGCTCAGGGTGGACGCTCAAGTTACTGCTGAAAAAAAGAAACCTTTTTTTCTTTGCGCCCTGTGAAAAATATTTTAGAATAGCCTTTATATTTGGGGACAAAGCCGTTAGCGCAGTTGAAGAGAGCGATCTACCAGTGAAGATGATTCAAGAATTGAAGAACGCAAAACACTATGTTGAAGGAAGAGGTTTACGTCTCGAAATAAAGAAGAAAGCAGACATCAAGCACGTTATAACGCTGGCAGGGATAAAAGTTAGTCATTAGTCGCGCACTATAAGGAATCGGGTCGTCAGAATCTCTGCATAACGATTGCCCGTGAGATAATTTCCAGAATACAAGGAGAGACAGATGAAAAGAAAAAATGCGGTTACTTCATTTTTTATTGTTTGTGTGATACTTGCTTTTCTTCTTCTTTCAAAAACCATCACTTCGACCGTAGGCGGATTTCTTTTTGCTTTTGCGCTGGTGATATTCGGTGGATTAAGCCGGGGCTTTCGCGGCAAGGAGGCATCATCAAAAACGCCCAAGGAAGATGATGCGCAGCCGGGTAAGGGAAAAAATAGCTGATCTTTCCACAAGCCGCTTCCATCGTCGGTGTAGCGTGGCTCCTCGACGCGGGAGCAGCAATTCAAAAACGAAAAAATTGTATGACGCTTAATCCTGCAACAGAGCAGTTCGAACAAACGATCTCAGTCCTCCCTCAAGACATCGACCAATTCGACCACGTCAATAACGTCGTCTACGTACGCTGGGTCCAAGAAGTATCAACGGCACATTGGAATGCTGCTGCAACAGATGCTCAAAAAGAAGCGATTGGATGGGTCGTTGTCCGTCATGAAATTGACTATATACGTTCCGCCCGTTTGGGTGACGAAATTCTTGCGCGCACCTGGGTGGGCAGCGCCGACAAAAATATCTTTGAGCGGCACACCGAACTTGTCCGGTCGAGCGACCTGAAGGTCCTGGCTCGAGCACGTTCTCTCTGGTGCCCGATTAACCTGCGCTCGCGGAAGCCGATACGAGTCGGCCCCGATATCTACGAACGCTTCTCCGTTCCAAGCAACAAGGCGTAATCGGCCGCCTGCTCTATTGCTTTTACCAAGAACAACAGGTTTTGCAAGTTGCTATACAGCCGTCTCTCCTTCAAGGGATCGCTGCCCTTCTTCAAAATCCAATCATGCCTCTCGAAAGGAAATATTATGAAACAGCAATGTCACATATCATTCGTCTACGGGAGTTGGCTGGTCCTTGTTTGCGGATTAGCCTTCTATCTTTTTCGAGGCAGCTACGTGCAGGCTGTTGTGTGGCTTCTCTGTATTCCGCTTTTTCTTTGGTTGTATGTTCGCAACTTTCCTTCGATGTCCCGGTATATGGGATACGGCTCGGTTGAGGATCAACCGGCAACACAAGTTGCTCATGTCGGTGGGAACGTCACACTCTATACAGGCCTTGGATGTCCGTTCTGCCCGATCGTCAAACGCAGGTTGAAGGAACTCCAATCGAAAATGTCATTTGAATTTCGTGAGGTGGATGTCACTTTCAAACCCGAATTGCTCATTTCCAAAGGGATACGTACATTGCCGGTCATCGAGATTGGCGATGCCAAATGGGTTGGAAACGGCACGAGCCTGCAATTGGCGCAATTTATCACAGAGCATGCCGGTCCGATTTCAAGGCCTTCATCAACATAATCTTAATTGAATTCCCAAAATCAGCACCGCCAGAAGTAGAATTTGCAATGCGCCAATCGTTACCGCTCGCAGAATGCGCAACGAAGACAAAGATTTTGAGAATTACGGCACGCCTGTCGATGCCCCAACATACTCATTCTCTCAGGGCAATCATGACCAGACCATTTCTTGTAGTGACGCTCATGGCGTCGACCCTTACTCTCTTTGCGCAAGCAGGAGAACTCTACTTTCAGAAAGATTCTACCATCGTCCGATGCTCGGAGGATCAAAACACGCTGGATACGGTTTGGCGGGCGCCTTTTATGATACAGGATGTCAGCATGAGCCGGGACTGCAATTTCATTTGTTTCACGAAGTCGGCGGTTGCAGATGAGTCCCGCCCGGAAAGGGAGGTAGGATATTACTCGTTGCTGGACGGAAAGATCACAATCGTGAAGTCCAACACGAAGTTCAATTTTGGCGCTTTGATTTCCCCATCGAATGCCCTCATTGCATTCAGTTATCTCCCCGGCGAGGGTGCATGGAAGACCGCACTCTACGATCGCATCAAGCGGACGATTTTGTACGATGTTGCCCCTTCAATTGCCGGCGACAGCTACTGTGCTTTCGGCTGGGAGTCGGATTCGCTTCTTTTATTTCAAACTCTCGATAACGTGATCGCATACAACCTCTACAAGCATTCCAATAAAATCTTTACACCGCCCGACACTGAAATGGAGTTTTCAGTGCCCGGAACGCAAATGCTGTTCTTGAATGACAGTGCGCTTGCGTTCATGTGTGAAGATGGGGGCCGTTCCATGTTCGAGGAATTCGAAGGGCCTCCGAGCAATGTGTTTATTTGCTCAGGCGGGAAAACGACGCGGCTTTTCACAGGAAAAGAAGACGTCAGCACTTGTCTTTTTTCTCGCGGGAATCTTTATATTGGTTATGCTGACTATGCGCAATCGAAACAAGGAAAGGATATGCTTATCCGTTTTGACATCGTCAACAACAAAAAATATTTCCTTACGCCGGTCGGGACGCTCGTAGGAATAAAAGACTAGCTCGAGGACCGGAATTTGGACCCGTCAACGCCCAACCTTTATCGATACGAGGAGCGATGAAAACCATTGCAGCAATTTCAGATATTCACGGAAATATCCTCGCCCTCGAAGCGGTCGTGCGCGACATTGCAAGAAGACGGGTCGATACCGTTGTTAATCTTGGAGATCATCTTTCCGGCCCCCTTTGGCCCAAAGAGACAATTCAATTTTTGATGCAGCAAAATTGGACCCAGATTTCAGGGAACCATGACAGGCAACTCGTCGCACGGGACCCGCTGACCCACGGTTTATCCGACGGATACGCATTCAATGTCCTCAACGATTCGGAAAAAGAATGGTTACGGCAGTTACCGGCAAATGTCCGGGTAGATGAAAACGTCTTCCTCTTCCACGGCACACCAACCAGCGATTCAGACTACCTTCTGGAAACTATTGAACACGGCAGAGCCGTCCTTGCAGCCCGGAGCGAGATCGCCAAAAAGCTTGGCAACACGAGAACCCCACTGATGCTGTGCGGGCACACGCATATTCAAAGGCTTGTCGACGCCGGCGAAAATATTCTCATCGTAAATCCTGGAAGCGTCGGATTGCCGGCATATCAGGATGAACTGCCAGAACCGCACGTTATCGAATCAGGTTCACCCCATGCGCGGTATGCGGTCTTGCATTATGACCATGCGTGGGCGGTAGAATTGATTTCCGTGCCGTACAATTTCGAAGAAGCGGCGAATCAAGCGCGCAAAAACAAACATCCGGATTGGGCCATCGCCCTTCAAACCGGTTATATGAAGCAATAATCTCTTAACGACAGAATGGCCACTTCCTTTATCGAAGAAACAGCATTTACAAAAATTGACTTTTCTAAAGATGCACCGGCAAAGGACGAGTACGAAAACTGCACTTTTACAAATTGCGTTTTTTCAAACTCGGATATATCCAATATTATTTTTTCGGGATGTGAATTTGTCGGATGTGATCTCAGTATGGCGGTGATGAAGAAAACTGCCCTGAGAAATGCTGCGTTTACCGATTGTAAACTTTTAGGCGTACATTTTGAATATTGCAACAGCTTTTCCTTCTCGGCTGCATTTGAAAACTGCATTCTCAACCTCTCATCTTTTTACAAGCTCAGCATGAAGAAAACGAAATTCAAAAATTGCAGCCTTCAGGAAGTCGATTTCGCCGAATGCGATCTCAGCAGTTCACTATTTGACAATTGTGACCTGGCGAAGGCTAAGTTCGACAGAACAATTTTAAAAAAAACAGATTTTCGAACATCGTACAATTATTCAATTGACCCTGAAAGAAATCGTATCACAAAAGCGAAGTTCTCAATGACAGGGATTATCGGGCTCTTGGACAAATACGATATTGAAGTGCAGTAGACTAAATGCAGGTACCGGTCAGTTCCGATCGATTCCGTTTTCGACCGCCTGAAAGCGGGACTCGACCGCCGTGGCGGGCAAGCCAACTGACATAACTGGCAATACAAGCAGCGATTCACGTTTAAGAACAACCAACAAGCAGCCATGGACAATCCAAAACTCAATGAATATTCGAAAGCAAGCCATGCCCTGAGTTACCTGGCACGAGCCGATACGTTCCCCCATCGAACCGAGGGTGAAGCCGTCATTTTAGAATTGATGCCGCGCCCGGTCACACGAGCGCTGGATTTAGGCACGGGAGACGGCCGGCTCCTTGCGATACTGAAAACTGCCCATCCCAAAGTGCAAGGAGTCGCTGTTGATTTTTCTCCGACCATGCTCGCTGCAGCGAGGGAACGATTCGGGAACGACCCTTCCGTTTCAGTGGTCGAACACAACATGGACGAACCATTGCCCGATCTCGGAACCTTCGACGCGGTGCTATCGAGTCTTGCTATTCATCATTTGAGCGATGAACGAAAATTTTCACTCTACAAAGAAATCTTCCACATCCTCGAACCCGACGGCATTTTCTGTAACCTGGAGCACGTTTCTTCTCCTACCCCGTCGTTACACAAAGATTTTTACACCGCGATCGGCATGGATGTGGCAAAGGAAGATCCTTCCAACAAATGTGTCAGCGCTGAGATTCAACTCCAATGGTTGCGAGAGATCGGCTTTCATGATGTCGATTGCTATTGGAAATGGCGTGAATTTGCACTGCTGGCGGGGAAAAAAGGAAAATAGTCAAGCCCATGGCTGCAAACAATACCGTCAAGTTGGGAATAATTACCGGATCAATACTCGGCCTCCGCGTCGGGCTGTATCGGTATCTCGATTGCTACGGATTATTTGTTTTTTCTCTTTCTGTCATCGCCGTGCAAATCATGAAAACGATGTTCCTCGGAATCGTTTGTAACGCTGTAATATCATTTGCAGAACTTAAAGCAAATCCTAGAGCCAAATCGACCTCCTGTGATTGACCTGTCGTTGGCTAAGACCTGATCCATAACACGCCGGAAGGCAAGGCATGGGCAAAAAACAGAGCGTCACGATTCGGAGCGCACAAAAATCCGATGCGGCAATGCTCGCAGCGCTTGCAGAAGAGCTTGGATATCCAGCAACATCCGCAGAGATGAAACACCGATTAGAGGTGCTCTGTTCCAATCCGCAACACGGCATTTTTGTCGCGGAACATAGCGGTATCCTGGGGTGGATCCACGTTGCGGTCATCGAGACAGTGGAAAGTGAATCCTTTGCGGAAATTCGCGGGCTTGTTGTCACCGAGTCGCATCGCGGCTCAGGAATCGGCAAACAGCTCGTCGCCGTAGCGGAACAATGGGCACACGAAAAGACATGCAACCGGATTCGCGTTCGTACAAATATTGTGCGAGCCGAAGCACATGTATTCTACAAAAAGCTCGGATATGTTTTAAAAAAAACGCAAGATGTCTTTGATAAATCTCTCTTCGATGCCGGATAATTCGTCGAACTTATCATGGGAGAAATCAAAATGGAAAAAGTAACCGGCATCGGTGGATTGACCCGGCGAATTATCCCAACGGCCGGTTTGCCCGCCTCAATGACCACGAAGGCAATCCGATCGAACTTTGGCAGCCTGCAAAAATGAATCCATAAATACCGACGATCTCTTTCAACGAGAATTGAATAAAGGACTCACACTGTGAAAAGTACCATAGCATTCCTCTTTTTTATTTTCTGCGCGCAAGGGCTGGCAGACACTGTTGTCGAAAAAACGACGGACGGAGTCATCCTACACACCCCCCAAGGCATCACGAAGCTGCGCGTGATCCGGGACGATATTGTCCAAGTCATTAAATCCCCGACAGACCAGCTTCCGCAGAGAAAAAGTTTATCGGAAGTCGACAATCTAAGAGAGACGGGTAAATTTTTCTTCGGGCCGACGAAAACCGGATATATACTGAGAACGCCGAAACTGATCATAACGATCGACAAAGCCGATGGGGCGCTCAATTTCATCGATAAGGAGGGAAACGTTCTTTTGGGTGAACAAAAATACGGAGCCACGTTTGCGCAGTCATACTCCCCCGGCGATACAGCGTGGATTGTGGAACAGCAATTTCATTCAGGAGATGAAGCGATCTTCGGACTCGGTCAATATCAATTCGATGTGATGAACTGGAAGAACGGATATATGCGAATGAAGCAGCAGAACACCGCCATCGCAAGCCCGGTCATCGTTTCCACAAAAGGGTACGGATTATTCTGGGACAACTATTCCTACACGGAGTTCAATTCGAATAGAGACAGCATCCAACTTCAGCGCATCGACGATAATAATCTCGGGGCTCAATTCCTTCCGGCTACTTCAGGGACGTATACTTTTATCCTCGACCGTCCGGGTTCCTCGCCGATTGAGATGACGTTAGATGGGAAAAGAGTCTTTAGTCTTGTCGCCGGTGTTGGCTACTCTCCGTCGATCATAAAAGCGGACCTTCAAGCCGGAAAAACGTACCACTTCAACATAAAGAATCTCGCAACAAAGATCACTCCCGTCATCTCTTCTCAGTTTTTAATTCCCGATGGAGGGAAACCCGGCGAGCACGGGTTGAAAGGAGAATATTTCCCGAACATGAAGCTCGAAGGTGCGCCGTCGTTCACGCGAGTCGACTCAGTGGTCGATTTTGATTGGGGGAACGGCTCGCCGCAAAAAGGTTTCAAGACCGTCGAATACTCCGCCCGATGGACAGGCAAACTGATTGCTCCCGCAACGATCAAGGGTGTTTCGATCGACGTGACGGCCGATGATGGCGCACGGCTTTTTATCGATGGAAAGAAAGTGATTGACGACTGGAGAGACCGTTCGCCGGAAACCGACAGCTACATCATGGATCTCGATTCGGGAAAAGTTTACGCGATTGAACTCCAGTATTATCAAGACGGCGGCGGAGCCTCCGCCCGATTATCATGGACTGGCGGGTCGACGAGCACCGACAATCATTTCCTCAACGAAATAGCACTCTCCTGCCGAACGCCGGAAATGGCCGGTGAGATGTCGTTCAAATCGCAAATTGCCGATGCGATCGATTACTATTTTATCTACGGTCCCGAGGCGGATCAGATCATTTCAGGGATGAGGACGATCACCGGTCACGCACCTCTCTATCCGAAATGGGCGTACGGGCTTTTTATGAGTCAATACGGCTGGAAGACCCAGGAAAAGATTCAAAGCGTGATCGACGGGTATCGGGAACGGAAAATTCCGCTCGACGTCGTCGTGCAGGACGCCGAGTACTGGCCGCTGTATCCCGACAATCTATGGGGTTCACATCTTTTTGATTCTGCTCGTTATGCAAATCCGAAAGCCATGGTGGATCATATCCACGATCAACACGCGCACACCATTATCTCCGTTTGGCCTCGGATCAACAAGGGAACGGATGTCTACGATAGCATGAATGCAAAAGGCTTTTTACTTGGGCTTCAAAACACGGCTGCAAATACGAATGAGGGCGTCGTTCTTCAGAATGATTTGCCGAATGCCGCATACGATCCGTTCAATCCATCGGCCAGAAAACTCTTCTGGAGCTTCATGAACGAACGGCTCTTCAAACTCGGATTCGACGGATGGTGGATGGATGCCTCCGAGCCTGAATGGGGATATGATTTCTCTCGGGCACATACTGCAATGGGAACCGGCAACCGCTATTTGAATGCCTACCCGTTTATGTCCAAGAAAGGTGTATACGAAGGGCAGCTCTCGACCGGAAGTGCAAAACGTCCGTATATTTTGACCCGCTCTTCCTTCGTCGGCCAGCAACGTTACGCGGCAACAGTATGGAACGGAGATGTCAGCCCGGATTGGGACACCTACCGCAAAGAAATTCCAGCCGGGTTAAATTATTGTATCACCGGTTTGCCGTACTGGACAGTGGACATCGGCGGCTTTGTTCCCTATAAATTTGCCGACTCGCCCGAGTATCCTGAATTACTGGTACGCTGGTATCAGTACGGAACGTTTTTGCCCATCCTTAGGGTCCATGGGTGCAGAAAGACCGAATTCTGGAATTATGACAGCGGCACTGTCGCGCTCCTCACAAAATATACCAACCTGCGTTACCGATTAATGCCGTATATCTATTCTCTCGGCGCAAAAGTAACGATGAACGATTTTACGATTTACCGTGCTCTGGTCATGGATTTTAGGAGCGATACGAATGTGTACAACATCAAAGACCAGTTTATGTTTGGAAATGAATTCCTCGTCTCCCCCGTTGTCGAACAATACGCGCACTCGAGAAAAGTCTATCTGCCGAAAACAGAGGGGGGATGGATCGATTTTTGGACCGGCGTCAGGTACGAACCGAATCAAACAATCGATGCTGCAGCCCCGCTGGAGACAATTCCCCTGTTTGTTAAAGCCGGATCGATCGTTCCGATGGGGCCGTTCATTCAATACGCCGAAGAAAAAACAAACGGTGAAATTGAACTGCGTGTCTATACCGGAGCGAACGGATCGTTTTCTTTATACGAAGATGAGAACGATAATTTTAACTACGAAAGAGGAATCTACACGACGATTCCTATTCAGTGGAATGAGTCAACCCAAACGTTGACTATTGGAAAACGGGATGGCCGTTTCAAGGGGATGCTTGCGAAGAGGACATTTCACGTGGTTTGGGTTCGCGGCGGACACGGATCCGGATTGAGCGCTGAAGGAAATCCGGACATGATAATATCTTACAACGGCAAAAAAGTGACGGTACGTAAAGACTAAGAAAACCTTCGTGCCGTCTCTGCTTTATAAAGCTGAAAAGGGCTTTACAACGATGATGCGTAATATCAGTGAACAACAAATTCGGACTGCCGGCAATAAAAAATGAAAAAACTTTTTTTCCTCCTATCCTTATTGATTTCGACACAGACATTCACGCAAGAGTTATCTTCCGATAACCCTGAAATTCATGATGCATTTAGATTAGCGACTCAAACTGTCGACATCAATATTCGCCGGGGCATACTTGCTGCCGGAGGTGATTACGGCGGAGAATGGACTCGTGATATTGCCATTAATTCGTGGAATGGTGTCAGTTTACTTCGCCCAAAAGTAGCGGAACGATCGTTGTGGAGTGTTACTATCAATAGGGATACGATCGGCCATCAATACTGGGATAAAATATTATGGACCATTGCTGCGTATCATCATTACTTGGTCACAGGGAATAAAGAATTTCTTGCTCAGGCGTATCGATGTTCGGTGAATACAATGGCAGAGTTGGAACTGATAACATTTGACACCGGCGACAGCTTATTCATGGGGCCGTCAGTCTTTAACGATGGTATTGCAGCATATCCCGAACCAATTTACGAACCGGACAATTACTCGAGCGGTGTCCTCGACCATAAAAATTCATATCACATTAAATGCTTAAGCACAAATTGTGTCTACTATGGCGCCTATATCGCATTAAGCCGGATGAGCAGCCTTGTCGACGAGAAAAGTGAAACATCTAAAATATATCAGCGAAAAGCAGAAGGCTTGAAGAAAAACATTTTGAAGAATTTCTATAATAGCGAGAAGAATACCTTTAACTATTTGATCGACCATCGGGGAAAAGTTGATACTTCGCAGGAAGCGCTTGGATTATCATTTGCCGTGATCTTTGGGGTTATCGATGGAGAAAAAGCAAATCAATTGGTCAAAAACGCTGTGGTCTCCAAGTATGGAATTACTTCGATATCTCCCGATTTTCCAAGATATTCGAAGGACATGCCCGGCAGGCATAACAATATCATATGGCCTATGGTAAACGGCTTTTTCGCAAAAGCGGCAATCGAAACTAAAAATTATGAAACATTCAATCATGAATTTTCCAGCTTGACCCACCTGGCACTCGACGAAGATAAAGGCAATTATAATTTTAGAGAAGTCTACAACCCGTATTCCGGCAAACCGGATGGCGGCTATCAAGCGTGGGGTGAATCGCGTCCCAATTATCACTGGGAATCGTGTAAATTTCAAACATGGTCGGCAACGGCGTACATTTCGATGGTAATCAATGGTTTGTTTGGCATGAAATTTAACACAGAGTCATTGTCTTTTGCTCCATTTTTACCCGAAGGAAATCAACTCGATTGAACTAAAAGATCTCGCGTATCGTGATTCGAAATTGAACATTACGATCGAAGGAAAAGGCCATACCATTAGATCTTTTACGCTTGATGGAAAAGAACAAATGGACTATTCAATAGCTTCGACAATAAAAGGAGAACACGATATCGTTATTGTTCTTGAATAGCCAAGAAGAAGAGGTCATTGCTCTGACCGCAATGACCTTCAAGCTGAACACTGCAAAAATACTGGGACACAAAATAAGCGAATGGAATGAGCGCGTTGAAAAATGCATGGGCATTCCGTTGAGATACCTTCTCATCCCCCCTTCAACCAAGATAGCCCCGCCTGCCATACATCAACTTGCAAGTCCCCCCATCAAGAAAAAAGATTGAGATTATTGTTAATTTTTTGCACCTTCTGTTTGCGTCATGACAAGAAATTGAAGGGAATATCGCTTACTTCAACGGTATGAAGTGAATTTGCGGCCCCAGTCATCCTGCATTCCATACAGCTGCCCTTACTCAACGATCATCACAAAGGAGCGTCCAATGAAAAAAGCCGTCCCGAAATGTAACAGCTTCGACCTCAGATATCTCATATTCATCTTACTTTTGGGCGCATGGATTCCCTCTGCTTACCTTCACGCACAAAAGATGCCTGCGAACAACGGCTGGCAACACGTGAAGTACGCAATATATTTCACGTCAGAAGACGTCGAACATCTCCTCGTCGATTCAGCACAGTTTGTCAGGACAATGGAATATTTCGCACCGATAAAACCGTACAAAGTGTATCTCGAAGGAAGCAGTGAAAAGGAGATCGATGTTGCGCTCATGAAGAAAATTGCCGACCGCTTTCGCTCGCGCGGGATTAACGTCTCCGGCTCGATGGTCCCCGTCGGCCGCCGCGGCCCATCGGTTTACAATAATGCGGAGGACATGGCCTCACTCGAAAGACGGATGAGAGCGCTTGCGAAAGTTTTCAACAATATTATTCTCGACGATTGGCTCTTCACCACAGCTACCGACGAAAAGAGCGTTAAAGACCGAGGCAATCAAAGCTGGGCAGATTACCGCACGAAACTGATTCTCGAGCAGTCAAAAAAATATATCATCGATGCCGCGAAAGAAGTGAATCCGAATGTGAAAGTGATCATCAAGTATCCCAACTGGTACGAAGGGCATCGCGAAAACGGCTACGACGTGTACCATGAGACTCTGCAGTTCGACAACATGGCGGTCGGCATCGAAACGCGCAACCGGATGACGCATGACCAGCACATCCCGATCTACAGCGGTTACATTTTTCAAAAATGGCTCTCCGGCGTCGATCCAGCAAAGTGGGTTGGGTCGTGGCTGGATAATTACGATATGAAGGGAGACGATAACGATTATGTTGCGCAGGTGTGGCAGGCGGTGTTCGCCGGGTCGCCTGAAATCATCCTCTGGTGTGCAGGACAGCTATATCCCGACAATCCGTCGAGCGATGTCTATCCTCATTTCCTTGAGATGCTGCCGGAATTCGACAGAGTCGCCGGCCTCCTGAACGGCTCTTCCCGCGGTGTGCCGATCTATCTCCCATACGGTTCGACGGGTGAGTATAATATTTTCGGCTATCTCGGCATGGCGGGAATTCCGCTGACCCCAGTCGCTCAATTTCCGACGGAAAGCCAAAATGCAATTTTCACACTGCATTCGCTGCAGGATCCAAAACTTGCCGAGGAAATGCTTGGCCGGCTCCGGAACGGCCACGATGTATTCATGACATGGGGGCTCTGGCTTAAGCTGCAAAATACGGAATTCAAGAATACGTTGAGCCTTATAGAAACCGGCGGAAGTGTAGCTTCTCCCGAGTTTCGAGTGCGGCTTGGTTGGAACGAGCAGATCATCAAAGCGGACAAGTCGTTCCTCTTTCCACGCATTGAAACAACTACATGGCCTTATGTGCGCGACGTTGCCGTTGAACAGGATGATTACGACTATGGAGTTTTGTTAAGCGCGCAATATCTGAAAGGAACAATGTACGTCCTCAACATGCCCGAGAACAGCTACGATTTACTACGGCTCCCGGCCCAAGCTCTGAACGCTATCCGCCGCCCGTTCATCAAGGACCTTCAAGCACAATTGGATGGGCCCGGCGGTATTGCCATGTACATGTTCGGGGAGAAACAATACGTCCTCTATAATATGACCGATCAAGCGGCTCCCCTCTCACTTCGATTCGAAAATAAAATTCCGGCAGCCGGCTGGACGGAGCTCGTGCATGGTAAACAGTTGACGGTAAGCGAGGATACATCCTTCGTCCGGTTCGAGGGACCCGTTATCAGCAATGTCGCGTTGACCATTCAGCCGTTTGAGATTGCGATTGTTCAGGCGCCGTAAGGGTTTGGAATAAAACTGCTGTTTTAGGATGAGGGAGAACATGGAGATGGCAAAAGTTTCCTGGGGAATTTTAAGCACGGCAAAAATCGGCCTGGAGAAAGTCATTCCGGCAATGCAAAAGGGAACATACTCGAGGATCGATGCCATTGCTTCCCGAAGCATTGCACATGCCCGGCAAGCCGCGGCTGCGCTGGGAATCCCAAAGGCGTATGGCTCATACGAAGAATTGCTAGCGGACAAAGCCATCGATGCCGTGTATATTCCCCTTCCCAATCATCTCCATGTTGCATGGGCTCTCAAATCATTGCAGGCCGGAAAGCATGTCCTGTGTGAAAAACCTATCGCAATGAACTTCAAAGAGGCAGAATTCTTACAACGCCAAGCGAAGAGCTTTCCACGGTTGAAGCTTATGGAAGCTTTTATGTATCGGCATCATCCGCAGATGCTGAAAGCCAGAGAGCTGATCAACAACAAAATCATCGGCAAGTTGAGAAACGTTCAGACAATGTTTTCGTACTACAACGACGATCCGGATGACATACGCAACAATTCGGAAATCGGCGGAGGAGGGCTTTTAGACATTGGATGTTATTGCATTTCTCTTTCACGATTCCTCTTCAACAGCGAACCAAAACGCGTATGCGGGATCGTGGAATTCGACCCGCAATTAATGGTCGATCGCCTCGCATCGGCTATCTTGGAATTCGAGGAGGGAACCTCTATCGTTACATGTTCGACTCAGCTCGCCGACCACCAGTATGCCAAAATTTTCGGTACGCACGGAAGGATTGAAATCGAAAGGCCATTTACGCCCAACCCCGATCGCCAAGCGACGATGATCCAATTCCTCGGAGAGGAGAGAAAAGAAATTTCTTTTGAGGCGTGTAATCAATATACCATCCAAGGAGATTTGTTCTCTCAGTCAATTATTAACGATTCGCCGGTGCCAACGCCGATCGCTGACGGAGTGGCAAATATGAAAGTGATCGATAGGATTATGGAAAGCTCAAATGCGGGTGTGTGGGTTAAAGTTTAACACATGTCGTTATCGTCATAAAAGATCTCGCCCCATCCAACCATTTCAATTGGAGAGACAATGGACAAAGAAATACTTCTTTTGATATCAGCTTCGGTTGTTTTTCTCACTTCATTGACACGGCTCAACGCTCAATCGGCAAAGATTCACCACGAGCAGTTTCAACCGTTAACCTTTGAAGAGGCGGATAGAAAAGCCGATTCTGTCTTAACGTTGATGACCACCGATGAAAAGATCGCCCTGGTTGGAGGCGATCGATCATTTTTCATTCGGCCTCTCCCCAGGTTGAATCTTCAGGAAGTATACATGTCCGACGCCACTCAAGGCGTCCATATCAGAGAGAAATTTACCGGTATCGATCTATCAAAATATCAGCTGGAAAAATCAACGTCCTTCCCCGCCCCTATCTTGCTCGCGGCAACATGGAACCCTGAACTTTCTTACCAATATGCAGAAGCCATCGGCGAAGAATGCCGGGCTGGCGGAATCGGCATTTTACTCGGTCCGGGCATGAACGCGTACCGGCAGTCACAATGCGGCCGGAATTTTGAATACTTCGGAGAAGACCCGTTTCTCAGGTCTCGAATGATTGAAGAATATGTGAAGGGCGTGCAAAGCACTGGAACCATTGCAACGCTGAAGCACTTTGTCGCGAACAATACCGATTATTACAGAAGAAGGAGTAATTCGGTAATCGACGAACGGGCGCTTCACGAAATTTATTTGCCCCCTTTTAAAGCAGGCATCGATGCCGGCGCCAAGGCAGTGATGACGTCGTACAATCTACTGAACGGCGAGTGGTGCGGCCAAAGCGAGACGGTCATCAATGATATTCTAAGGAAGCAGCTGGGGTTTCGATGGCTGGTGATGACCGACTGGTGGTCGGTATACGACGGAGAAAAACTCGCAAAATCCGGCCAGGACCTGGAGATGCCTCTTGCCGTCGCTCTCAAGAACGCTCGCTCGCTTATCGATGATGGAAAAGTCAAAATGTCTGACATCGATAGAATGGCAAAAAGCATTTTACGAACATACTTTGCCATGAAGTTCGATGAAATGAAAAGAGATACCTCCTATTACCGCAATTTCGAAAATCACGAACGCATCGCATTGCAAACAGCACGAGAAGGAATCGTCCTTCTCAAAAATGAAGCAAACATTCTTCCCATCACGGAAAAGAGCAAGACAATTTTGCTGACCGGTGATTTCGTCGAAAAATTAGCCGTCGGAGGGGGCGCTGCGGAAGTCACAGGATATAACAACAGGCTCATGCTCGACGAGCTCAAAAAAGAGTTCGGCGACAGGCTCACGTACATCAAGGATCCAAGTTCCACGCAAATCAAATCCGCCGACATTGTTTTGTGCAATGTTGGAACGGAAGACAGCGAAGGCTGGGACCGGCCGTTTCCACTGCCCGAAGACCAGGAAACAAAAGTGCGGCAGTGCGTTGAAAATAATCCGCATACCGTCGTCATCGTGACCTCCGGAAGCGGAATCAAAATGACCGCTTGGAACGATAAGGCGCAGGCAATCATTTATGCATGGTACGGCGGACAGATCGGAAACAAAGCCCTGGCCGAAATCATTGCCGGAAAGACGAACCCGTCGGGCAAACTACCGATCACCATCGAAAAAGATTTCAGGGATTCGCCGGGATACGGATATATTCCGGCAGGCGAATCGCTGTATACCGGTTGGGGTGATGGAAAAGAAAAAGACCACCCCGTCTTCGATATCAATTACACAGAAGGGGTCTTTATCGGTTATCGGTGGTATGAAGAGAAAAACATTGAACCCCTTTATCCGTTCGGGTTCGGCCTTGCATATACTTCATTCGAATATAGCAACCTTACAGTATCGAAGGACAAGTTCAACGAAAACGATACCGTCATAATTAGTTTCAGCGTCAAGAATACCGGGAAAACGAAAGGAGCAGAAATTGCTCAGCTGTATGTTCAGGACGTACAATCTTCTGTTCCCCGCCCTATCAAAGAACTCAAGGGATTTAAAAAAATAGAAATAGAACCTGGGGAAAGTGCAATGATCGGTACTGCGATTGACCAAACAAGACTTTTCTTTTTGGAATCCGGAAACAAAGGGCTGGTATGCTGAGAAAGGTGCATTTGTCATCCATATCGGGTCATCGTCAAAAGATATCAAGTTGAAAAAAGAAATAGAGCTTTTGTAAGCTGGACGTTTGTTGGAAGAAATGATCAATGGAACAAAGAAAGTGAACCGAATGAAATTGGCGATGAGCAGTCTCGTCTACTTTTCCGCGGCGTCAATTTCCCTTGCCCAGATGCCGAAGACTATCTTCGTTGGGACGGTCTATAACATTTTCCACGAGGAGTTTGCCACCGACGAAGAATTCTTTCAGCAGGTTGATAAAGATATTGCCTTGATGAAGGAAGCCAACATTACGCATGTGATGATTTTTCCGATGAACCAGTGGGATCCCGACACCAAACAGCTTTTGTGGACACGAACCGATTACCTGGTGAAGAAAATCGAAGCCGAGCATATGAAATTTGTTCCCCTCATGCTGAAAGAGGAGCAATGCAGCCATTATTTTCCCATCTGGAAATTCAGGGAGATCCCTGGTTTATGGGAAGAATATAACCTGAACAACGGAAATAAAAACAACCGGGAGAACGTTGATTTCGCCGACCCGCGTATCTACCCATTTGTGGAGGAATACTTTAAAGCGGCTATCGAAAGATACGGGAAAAGCCCGGCCTTGAGCTTCTATAATATTTGGAACGAGCCTCACTACAATTCGACCGCCGGCCACGTTACCGAACGATTCCGAAAATGGCTGCAAGCCAAATACGGAACGTTGCCGTCATTGCGGCACGCATGGGGAAAAGAGTATTCGGATTGGGACCAGGTCTCTCCATTCCTGACTGACAACTGGAATTCTTCCATGCCGCAGATCGATTGGGTCACGTTTAGGAATGAACTGAACGGAGCGTTATTACACCAGCTCGTTCAAACTCTCAGGAAGTATGACACCGTCCATCCCGTTAATGCAAACCCTGTCGGCACACCGTGGGCAAGTTTTAACAATTTCGGCTGGTATAATATCGACAACTGGCCGATCGCCGACAACGACGACATTGACGGTATATCATACTATCCCGATGGCTGGGAAAGAGAACATGATCTGGCACCCTGTCCATTCTGGCTGCATAATCTTACCTTCAATACCATTCGCAGCGCTTCCGGAAAGAAAAATTATATCCTTACCGAATTGTATACGAACGCGCAAAACGGCCTGGCGCTCAACGGCTATCTTGGGCGGGACTTCACCGGGGAGTTAGCATGGACTGCATTGGCGAACGATTGCAAAGGAATCATTTATTGGAAGTGGACTCCGTTTATACGGGGGCGTCAGTCACTCGGGAGAGGTTTGACTCAAGTCGATGGAGTTCTTGCGCCCCGCGGAGAAGCGGTAAAAGATATTGGAGCGGTGATCAAGAAGTACGGAGAAACATTGTTTCAAGCACATCTAAAAAAAGCTCGGGCCGCTATCCTGGTAGATATGGCGGGGTTACTCAAAACGTTGGAGCAAACGACCGAACCATCCACAAATAAATTTATGTTCGAAAGCAATGCAGGTGTATTTAAAGCGTTATACGAAGACAACATCGCGGTCGATATGGTGAGAATGGACCGCGGCCTTGATCTGCAAGCTCTGAAGCAATACAAAATTATCTACCTCCCGTTTCAGATTGTTATGCGGCGTGAGATTGCCGATGTGCTCAAAGCTTTTGTCCGCCAAGGCGGATGGGTTGTCGCCGACGCCCGGACTGCAACGCTCGATGAGCTTGATTTCGCGTATCACACCAGCCCGGGCGCTGGCCTCGACGAACTCTTCGGTGCGGTCAGACCCGATTGGATCGGACAAAAGCAATATTTCAAAATACGGATGAAGGAAGAAAACGAACAACCCGCGATTGAATTCGAGGGAAAATATTTCCGCGATAAACTTCAGCCGACAGGGAACGCAAAAGTGTTAGGCTCCTTTATCGATAATGGCGAGCCTGCGGTCATTCAACATCAATACGGGAAAGGCGTGGCAATCTTGAGCGCGGTGCCGTTAGGAGCCAGTTACTATGAAACACCTGCTAATGCAGTGAATCGACTCCTTATACATTTTGCAAGTGAATCGGGGGTTACGCCCGACGCGGTTTTCCGTTCCACAGATCATGCATTCCTGAATCTTAAAGTGCATACCATTGACAGCACCATTATTATCTATGTCATCAATTCGGAAAACCACCCCACTTCTGGTACGTTGGAAGTGAATATCGATGGAAAAGATATAAAAGACGTGAAGGATATCCTCTCCGAAAAGGAAATCCCTTTTGAGCAAAAAGCGGGAGAATTGTCGATCCCTCTGCAAGTCCGCAAGAATCAAGTGATGGTCTTACTCATCCATTCTTCTCTATAAAGATGTCAGACTCTTCACCGAGAAATCTCGATATGTTAACATTCGTGGAAGATAAATCACGAAGGCATTCGACATCTCCCCAAACCACAGCGTTACTGAGAAAAAGGTGGTGTCTCAGTTTGGCTCGAAGAATGTCATGCCCACGAAAGTGGGCATCCATTTTGAGGTCAAAAGGACAATATTTGGATTCCCGCTTTCGCGGGAATGACAAACTGAGACGCTACCGAGAAAAACTAGAGATTGGAACTCTTTGCAAACTTGTCTATATTTGCTTCAATATTTAACATCCCCAAATCCATCCCCCAACAGATGAGTCAACCATCCGTATGACGATGCTGTGTTGAGGCAAGTGCTGGAGGTGAAACGCTTCTCTCTTGTTCAAAGTATTCTCTACTTCCCATGAAATAATGCAGACTCTTTTCAATCCACAATTTTTAAAAAAGGAGGTTCCATGCGATTGTTCTCCCCAGTTCTTCTCATTTTTTTTGGCCTTTTCATTTACGCGCAAGCGAATTCTGCGGCGCCAGCAGACTCCACGGTCGGGCTTTTTGAAGGGCACGGTGATATAGGCCACGTGCTGCATCCCGGGTCGGCTGTATACGATGCGGTGAAGAAAAGCTACAGTATCAGCGGAAGCGGCGTGAACATGTGGTTTACCAGCGATGCATTTCAATTTGTTTGGAAAAAAATGTCGGGTGACGTCTCGCTGACCGCGGATATCCATTGGATCGGAACAGGCGGTAATCCGCATCGCAAAGCATGCCTTCTCATCCGGCAAAGCCTTGAAGCAGATGCACCGTATGCCGACGTCGCTGTCCACGGTGAAGGGTTGACGTCTCTTCAATATCGTGAAACTGCGGGCGCGCCGACCCGAGAGATTCAAGCCAACATTTCCGGGCCGCAAAGAGTGCGGATTGAAAAAGAGGGGGACTACGTCTTCATGTCCCTTGCACATGAAGGCGATACGCTCCGTTCAGCCGGCGGCTCATTCAAATTCACATTGAGCGATCCGTTTTATATCGGACTCGGTGTCTGCGCCCACGACAGCGATGCGGTTGAACAAGCGGTCTTCTCTAACGTTGAAATCACATCAGGAAAACAAAAATCCACAGGTGAACCGATGCTCGAAAGCACACTCGAAACAGTAACGATCGCCTCAACCGACCGGCGTGTGGTGTACCACAGCATGGATCATTTTGAAGCGCCGAATTGGTCCCGCGATGGGAAATATTTTATCTTTAACCAAGACGGGCGTCTCTACACGCTTCCGACAGCCGGCGGAGTACCCCAATTGCTCGAAACAGGATTTGCTACGCACTGCAACAACGACCATGGCATATCGCCCGACGGCACGCAACTTGCCATTAGCGACCAATCGAAAGACGGCAAGTCGCTCATCTACGTGCTGCCTATCAACGGAGGAACTCCGCGTCAAATCACCCCCGTCGGCCCATCCTACTGGCATGGCTGGTCGCCGGACGGGAAGACATTGGCCTTCTGCGGTGAACGAAACGGCGAGTTTGATATCTACACTGTCCCGGCAGCGGGAGGAGAAGAAAAACGATTGACAAACACTCCGGGCTTGGACGACGGCCCCGACTATTCTCCGGACGGCCAGTACATTTATTTTAATTCGGACCGCACCGGGATGATGCAAATCTGGCGAATGAAAACCGATGGGAGCGGCCAGGAGCAAATCACGTCGGACAATTACAACAATTGGTTTGCCCACCCGTCGCCCGACGGCAAGTGGATCGTGTTTGTTTCGTTCGAAAAAGAAGTGAAGGGACATCCGGCAAACAAGGATGTGATGTTGCGCATGATGCCGACAGCCGGAGGAGAAATTCAAGTCCTCGCGAAACTCTTCGGGGGACAAGGCACAATCAATGTCCCATCGTGGTCGCCTGACAGCAAGACAGTCGCTTTTGTTAGTTATCGATTAATGAATCCGTGACCAGACGCGAGGCGCTTACCGTCCCCCCACGATGCAGTTGAACTGCACCGCCAGTGAATATTATTTGCGTGAGCAACTTAAAGAGCAATGAAAGTTATAGCATTCGCAGAATTATACGGCGATATTTTTTTTCTCAAATAAAGCATTATTTGAGAAACGTTCTCTTGAGTTTATAGAAGTTTTTGCCGATACTCATGCAGGAGTGGACCGCAATTTTGCAGTTCACTCCTTCACTGACGTCTGAGCCGGAAGAGAAAAACATTTCTGCCTTAAAATTTTTCCCCTCCGCTCTCAACAAGTTTACCCTACACACACGCTCCGGCAAAGGGGGCTCCGCAAAAGATGGGCCCGATTGGCAGAATGTCAAGCAACAACAGCCTGCGATTTTTTCCTGCAATAATCTTTTTTTTTATCGCGCTGGGGGTACCATCATTACTCTTCGCCCTCGACCCCCAAAAATCAATCGCTCAGTACGGACAGAATGTTTGGCTTCGGAAAAACGGTTTGCCTGCAAACGCCGTCAACGCCGTCCTGCAAACCCGCGACGGCTATCTTTGGCTTGGCACATCGGCAGGACTCTTTCGTTTTGACGGCGTGAACTTTACAAAAGTGAACCTCGATGCCGAGAAAGAAGGGAAAAATGAAACCGTCTCTTCATTGCTCGAATCTAAAGACAGCAGCCTTTGGGTCGGAACGGGGTACAACGGATTGCGCCGTATTAAAAGTGGAAGAATATTTCGCTACGGCTCGAAAGAAGGTTTTCAAGATACACAAATATTAAGCCTGCTCGAAAGCCATTCCGGGCACATCTGGATCGGCACATCGAATAACGCTTACATCTTCAGCAATGGAAAATTCCTTCCCGCTCAACTTAACACAAATTACATTCTCAGCATCGCGGAAGACCCGAAGGGACACATTTGGATCGGCTCCCACCGAGGCGTTCGGATCACTGATGATAACCAGCAGCCACACATCATCAACCTGACAACTTCGGAAGGATTGCCGAACAACATAACAACATGCACTTATATCGACCGCCAGGCAAACGTCTGGATCGGTACGGTCAACGGGTTAGTACGCTGGAAAGACGGTACGATGAAGGTGTATACCAGCAACGACGGCCTTTCCGATAATCATATTATGGCAATTTATGAAGACGGGGACAGGAATATTTGGGTAGGAACTAATCGGGGTGGGATCAACCGCCTCTCCAACGGAAAATGGACAAGCTTTACAAAAAATGACGGCTTGACGGACAATCAAGTCCTTTCAATATCGGAAGACAGCGAAAAAAGCCTTTGGGTGTGCACATCGGATGGACTGAACCAATTCAAAAATGTTAGTATCACGACATACACAACCTATGACGGGCTGGCCAATGATTATATATCGACCGTTATTGAGACGCCCGACCGAAGCCTTTACTTCCTCAGCGACCAAGGATCGAGCGTCACTAAAATAAACAATGGCAAGATCACAAAATTCAATGTCGTGGTGGGGCCGGCTTACGTCGCGCGCGATAGCAGTCTCTGGATCAGCCAAAGCGGCGTGCTGACCAACATCAAGAATGGCCGAATTAGGCGGTACGATACAACGAACGGGTTATCTTCAGATTGGATCTCTGCCGTTACTGAAGACGACACAAGCTTAATCATTCATATAGATCATACGGGGATCTTCAGGTTCGTCCACGGACAATTAAAGCCGTATTTAAAGGGGGGGCAGCAATATCCTTTTAAAGGATTTATTTCTTGCTTTTACCCGGAGCGAAAAGGCGTTTTGTGGATCGGAACCGGAGACTCATTAGTCAGAATAGAAAACGGGAAGAGTGCGAGCTACACCGTCGCAGACGGTTTGGCCGGCAACTGGGTCAGCTCAATCTACGACGACCGCGAGGGGAGTTTGTGGATCAGTTCTCCTCAAGGGGGGTTGACACGCTTTCGAAACGGAAAATTCACCCCGTATGACACCAAGATTGGTCTTTTTGCCGATGAGATCTATTGCGTTCTTGGCGACGATCAGGGGGGAATTTGGTTAAGCAGCCCGAGCGGTATCGGATTTGTCCAGCGGCAAGAACTCGATGATTTCGCCGAAGGGCGCATAGACAAAATACATTCAAAAGTCTATGCAACTGCGGATGGGATGAAAACTGACGAGTGCTTCGGCAGCTGGCCGCCTGCCGGCTGCAAAACGCATGACGGACATCTTTGGTTCGCAACAAAGAGAGGAGCTGTCATGATTGACCCGAAAGCCTTCAAACAAAATCCACAACAGCCTCCGGTATTAATCGAACAAGCAATCGTCGATCAAAAAGCAATACCGGTCGGGCAATTTGCCAGCTTAGCTCCCGGCGCAGACAAGTTGGAATTCCATTATACGGCACTGAGTTATCTCGTCCCCGAGCGCGTTCTTTTTAAATACCAACTGGAAGGATACGACAAAGATTGGATCGATGCTGGAACGCGACGGGTGGCTTACTATACGGGCCTTCCGCCGAATAAGTATCGGTTTCGGGTGATGGCCTGTAACAACGATGGCGTGTGGAATGAAACCGGAGCCAGCTTCGCCTTCGAACTGCAGCCTCACTTCTATCAAACGTATTGGTTCTTTGGATTTATAGCTGTTGCGCTGGGGGCGATGTCTTTTGGCTTATATCAAATACGCCTGCTGCAGCTCTTACGGCGAAAAAAAGAATTGGAAGCCCGTATACAAGAGGCAACGGCTAACATCAAAGTTTTAGGCGGCCTTATTCCTATCTGCTCTAATTGCAAAAAGATACGCAACGACAAGGGATACTGGGACTTATTGGAGGGATATATTCAACAACACTCTGAAGCGAAATTCTCGCACGGCATTTGTCCCGACTGCGCAAAATTATTGTATCCCGATGTGTTTCCGCTGAAAAAACAATCATCGCCCGATGACATTCCGTAAGAATCTGCTTCAGGGCTTCGCCGCACCGGCAATATTCCAAAGCTTGATTTTGACCACCTCCTTGCTTCTCTCACGATTGATAGATAGCCTGATCTTTCATTTTTTTGATTCCTGCCGGGTCATTTTCTTCTTTTCTTTGCATCTCCGTTGAGCGGTAGTTATATTGGCAAAACGGAGCGGGAGAACCGAGACGTTGGCAGCATCACTGAAGGCCTCTTAGGGAACCGTCCTTATTGCATCGCGTCGAATTTTATTCGGTCTACGAGAAAGGGTCTCCGATCATGGAAAAAACGTTGCTTCTTCTTATAATGTTCATCGCCACATTATTCCCGAACCATTGCCGCGCCAATGCTCAACCCCAAAGGAATAGGGACAAGGACTCACTGGATGCCGTTGTTCAAAAGGCTCAGACACTTTATACGAACGGACAATACCTCAACGTGATCACGATGTTGCGAGATACCGGCATGGATACGGCAAACGGCCGTATCTCTTCCCTTTTAGGATTATCATACTCTGCCATTAACGATTATGACAATGCTTTGCGTTTCTTGAAACAGGCCTGTACAATCGATTCATTCAATGTTTCATATAGGTTTCAGTTCGCAATGTTTTCTGCGCAGAGCGGGATGGTAGAGACCGCAAAAGAAGAATACCTGCGCATCATTTCCATCGATAGTTCGTTTCTCCCGGCATCCTTTCAACTGGGACTCATTTGCTACAACCAAAAATTCTACGACCAGTCGATGGAACATTTCTCGGCAGTCATTGCTAAAAATCCGCGCGACTATCTTGCACAATATTATATGGGAACGCTGTTGGCGACATTGGCAGAACAAGACTCCGCTATCCCTTTTTTGAACAGCTGCATTCAACTCAATAAGGCTTTCGTACCGGCATTGGATGTTCTTGCCTCTCTGTACTACGCGCAAAAGAACTACACACGGGCCCTGCAACTTTACCAGAATGTCGCAAACCTCCGCCCGGGAATGGCCGACTATTCATACAAAGAGGGACTGTGCTATCGACAGCTTGGCCAATATGAAAATGCGATTCTCTATTTCAAAAAAGCAGCTGCCCTCGATTCGACAAACGCCAGCTACTTTGCCCAACTCGGATATTGTTACTATTTTTCTGCACACTGCGATTCCTCGATCATCTACAGCCTAAAAGCTGTTTCCATCGACGATGAGAATCTCTCCTACTATGCAAACCTCGCCCTGGCATACCAAAAGCTGGACTCAACCAACGAGGTCGCTGATGTCTACCGGAAGATGGTCGGCCTGCACCAACCTGATGAGATAGCCAACCTTTATTTTCAAATCGGGTCGCTCTATTTTTCCAAAAGACGAACTCTTGAAGCAATCGATGCATACAAAAAAGCGATCGCTGTCAGGCCATTGTATCCAGCCGCATTGTATTATTTAGGGGAATGTTATGAAGAGATGGAGAACCTTTCTGCTGCTCGAAAAATTTATGAAGAGTATATGCACATTACCGCGTCCGATTCGATGGGAAATGCTTCACGAGAACTTGTGCGGTATCGATTGCGGGAATTGAAGAATAAAGGATCGTGAAACATTACCGCAACAAAACGTTATCACAATTTCACTTGGCCATTGTATGCTTTCGATCTCACATCTCACAAAGTATTATGGTCGTCTCAAAGCCGTCGACGATCTTTCATTCGAGCTTCAGCCGGAAAGATTGTTGGCCTGCTCTGGCCTCGCGATAACGCTTGGATTTTTCCTACATTTTCATTTGATTGTTCAAGGAGTGATGGTCATTTTGATCAATGCCGTATGTATTTCTGTGCTGATAATTCTTGCGGCGAAAAAATATGAATCATTCAACCCTATAGAATAATGCCACCGCGAGGGCATACAATAAGGGAATACGTTCATAACCCAGCTAAAACGATGCCCGAAAAAAAACTAACAGCAACGCTTCTTTTGACATGCCCCGACAGAAAGGGACTGGTTTCCCTGGCTTCAAACTTCATCTTCGAACGGGGAGGGAATATCCTTGACCTCGTTGAGCACGTCAACGCCGAGGAGCAGCGTTTTTTCCTGCGGGTCGCATGGGATATGAAGGAATTCAATGTCAGCCCCGACCGTCTTACGGAAGCGTTTCTCCCAATGGCGAAGGAATTCAAAGCAGAATGGTCGATACGGTTAAATCGTAACAGACACAGGCTGGCCATCTTCGTATCGAAATACGATCACTGTCTCCAGGAAATTCTCTGGCGTCACGAGCTTGGTGAATTCGACGCAGACATTGCCTTGGTGGTCTCGAACCACCCCGACCTTGGCTATTTAGCGGAAAGATATCATCTTCCCTTTCACGTCTTCCCCATCTCTCAGGAAAACAAAGTTGCTCAGGAGAGAGCGGAGTTGTTGCTATTAGAAAAAAACAATGTCGACACAATTATTCTTGCCCGGTATATGCAGGTGCTGTCACCCGCGTTCCTGCAGAAATATCCGAACCGCATCCTGAACATCCACCACTCATTCCTGCCGGCATTTGCGGGAAGCAATCCGTACAAGCAGGCATACGAGAGAGGTGTAAAAATCGTCGGCGCGACAAGCCACTATGTTACGGAAGCTCTCGATGAAGGCCCTATCATCGAACAAGACATCATCAGGATTTCGCACAAAGATTCATTGGAAGATTTGGTGCGGAAAGGTAGGGACCTCGAGCGGCTGGTGCTGGCCCGCGGGGTGCGCCTGCATCTTCAGGACCGCATTCTTGTTTACGGAGGGAAGACGATCGTGTTCGAGTAACGTGATCGGAAGTGAAACCTTAATCATCGACAAACTTTATTGCGCCACAATAGAAAAAGCTCGTTCGCGAACCTATTTGGTTAACTCTCGCATTGTCTCCCAGCAACCTGCCCGTAATACCCTTCACCAAAAAGATTCAAATGATTAAAGAGATGGTAGAGTTTGTATAGCTCCATTCTCCTTTGCCAGCCGGGATTGAGCGGATAGGCTTCAGCGTAGGCCGAATAAAACGAATCTCCAAAGCCTCCGAAGAGCAGTGTCATGGCAAGATCGGCTTCACGGTGCCCATAATAGACAGCAGGGTCGACGATTGTCGGCATCCCTCCTTCCACACAAAGAAAATTGCCTGCCCACAAGTCCCCGTGTAGCAGTGCCGGTGGTTCGCCGTCGTCGGGGATTAGCTCGTCCACGCGACGTCCAAGGGCAGCAAAGAGCTTGCCGAGCTCGGCGTCGGCATACCCGTTTTCTTCTGCAAGATGGAATTGATACTGCAGACGACAGCCGTAATAGAATTCTTTCCACGACATGCTTCGCGGCATATTCTGCTGAGGTGTGGAACCGATATAGTTATCCTCGAAAAAACCGAACGATCGACGACGTGCAGCGGTGAAGCGCCGCGAATTGCCTGCCGAATTCTTCAAAAAAAATTTTCCGGTTCGGCGGAGATGAAGGGGGGAGAAATTCGAGGATAAGAATCTTTTCGTCCGCAAAAATAACGGCGGGAATTTTGACTGCATCGGCTTTCGCCAATTCCCGAAGCCCGTTGTGCTTCCTTCGAAAACATATCCGTCTGTTGAGGCGAAGTCTTGACGAAGACAATTTCTCCGTCGCTCAGCGTCGCTTTCATCGCCGTCGAGATCGACCCGCCTCCCAGAGGCATTACGGAAGCGACATTCTTCTGCAACGCATGTTCGACAAGTGAGCTAACGGGGTTCATGTTCGATTTTTTTCAAGAGCCCGTTGCACGCGTCTTCAAGAATATCAAGGACATGTTCAAACCCTTCGGGCCCTTCGTAGTACGGATCGGGAACTTCATCTGCCGTTATCTTTTGACAATAGTCGGTCATCAGCGAAAGTTTTTTCCGGTATTGTTTTCCTGTGTCCATCGATTGAAGATCCCGGAGGTTTTCTTTGTCCATTGCGATGATCATATCGAATTTATCAAAATCGACGGCAGGGTTGAATTTCCTCGCCCGGCTGTTGAGAGGATATCCTCGCTTGCTCGCATGGGAGCGCATCCTCGCGTCGGGAAGTGCGCCGATATGATAGCCGGCCGTTCCGGCTGAGTCAACTTCGATCGCTAATCCATCCGACTTCTTTTCCATGATGCCTTCTGCCGCAGGAGATCGGCAAATGTTGCCTAAACAGACGAAGAGTATTTTCTTTCCCATGACCATGACGATACTTGAATAAAAGTGATAGTTAAATAATCGACATTTTTTTACATTGTTTCAAGGACCCAATTGAATTAGTCGTGGCTCAGTTTAAGTAAGAAATTGTCATGCCCACGAAAGTGGACATCCATGATGGAGGGAAAAAACTATTTGGATTCCCGCTTTCGCGGGAATGACAAACTGAGCCAGCACCATTGAATTTTCCTGATGAAAGCGAGGAAAAAAGGATATACCTTGCGTCAGACCCTAATCAAACAATCACATGCACATGAATAGGAGAACCCCAATGGAACATGCTGAAGACAAAGTTGCCGACCGTACCCGTAGACTTCATTTTCTCTATCTTGGATTTATTTTCGTGATGGCAATCTACGGAGTAGCTCCCGCGCAGACAGTGCCCAAAGAAAAGCCATACATTGTCGAGTATTATTATAAGGCAAAGTGGGGATATGCGGATGAGTTTATCCAGCTCTACAAAAAGAATCATTTTCCTGTCATGAAAAAAGAGATGGAGATGGGAAGAATTCTTCAGATTTCGGTGACAAAACCACGCTATCATACCACCGAGGACGGCCGGTGGGACTACAAGGTGACGCTTGTCTGGAAAAACATCCAGGTAACGGATGACGGGTTTGATGAAGCAAACCTGATCCGCGAAATGTATCCCGATCAGGAGACATACAAAAAAGAAGAACAGCGGCGATTTGAAATTCTCCTCGGCCACTGGGATGTGCCAATCGTCGATGTCGATTTAAACAAGTAAGCGGTTGAAAATAAAGACTTTTTATCACAACGAAGATAGGATTACAATGGAATACTTTGCCCTCATCTACTACCTGGTCGACGACTATCTATCGCGCAGGACTGCCTTTCGCGAAAGGCACCTTCGCCTTGTGAAAGAAGCAAACAGCATAGGAGACTTGGTTTTAGCAGGAGCTTTCAGCGACCCTGCAGACCGGGCGCTTCTTGTTTTTCGCGTAAAGAACAAAGGAGTGATCGAGGAATTTATTCGAAAAGATCCCTACGTCGAAAATGGATTGGTCACTCGATGGGAAATCCGGCCATGGTCCGTTGTCATCGGCAGATAACAGGGCACGAATTCTATGACAGGAGCTCGCCCTGAACGGGAGATGCCGGGAGTGCACCGGCTGAGGAATGCTTCAGTTTTTCCTCGAAGGTATCAAGCTTGCGCGCAGCTTCGTCATATTTGTTCTTTGCGTTGGTGAGGTGCTTCCCCACTGTCTCAAACTCGTCGGCAAATCTTTTAAGGTCTCCTTGGAGCCTATCAAGATTTTGGATAATCTCTTTAGCACTCTTCTCTACTTCCATCCCCTTAAACCCGAGCGCCAGCACATGGAGCTGCGCATAAAAGGTGTTCGGTGAAACGGAAAAGACCCGGCGCTGGACTCCGTAATTGTAGATGTTCGTCTCGTCGTCGTAATCGTCGTTCTTGATAATCGTCTCGTAGTAAATGTTCTCCGCCGGAATGTACATCAGCGCAAAATCGAACGTTCCTTCATCCGGTGCAATATATTTTTGCGCAATCGCGTCGATGTGTTTCTTCACATCGCTCACGAACAATTTATACGAAGATTTCTTCTCGGCCTCGCTTGACGATTCTGCCATCTTCCGGAAATTCTCCAACGGGAATTTCGAGTCGATCGGAATAATGCCGTTTGCCGTCCTGACAATCGCATCGACGGTATTGCCGTTGCGAAAACGGTACTGGGTGGCATAGGAAGAAGCTGGAATGACCTGTTTCAGCAAGTCCTCGAGCATCGATTCTCCAAGCCCGCCCCGAAGTTTCGGCGCCTTGAGCAACCCTTCAAGCTGGGCTACACTCACGCCGAGTTGTTTCATTTCTTCCGTTGCCTGCAGTAATTGTCCCTGGCTCTTTTGCAAATCCCCGATCACTTTCGCGGCCGTGTCGAGTCTCGTGCCGATGGTGCTCGTCTGTGCCGAAAGCTGCTGATTGACCTGCTCCGTCGTCTTCTGGATCGATTGCGTCACAAGCGCGACTTGTTGATTCAGATTTTCCGACGTCGCCCGCATGCTCTGGAACATCGTATCTGTCGCAGTTTTTAGGTTCTGGGAGACTTCGCCTCTCAGCGACTCAATTTGCTGCTGTATCAAGGCCGCCGATTGATCGTTTCCGACAGGCTGCTCTCCCTGCTTTTTCAAAAGGAATACTCCAACCAAACCTGCAAGGACAACGACTAAAATAAGTGTTACAATTTCCATAGTTTGAGTCTCAGTCTCTCAACTTCGTTGATTGTTCATTGTTCATTGATTAATACGGTTTCGTAAAAAAAACAAACAAAACTACTGCGAGAATCGAATACTGCAGCACCCGCGCGTATAACATACTCTTTTTCTTCAATGAATTCCAGACATACGCAATTCCCGCCATTGCCCCGATGAGGAGGATTGTCATTCCCAGAACCTCCGGAACAGAACGCGTTGCTCCAATGATGATGGCCAGGCTATCTCCCCTAATAAATAATCCGTAGATGACGAGCAAATGTCCTGTATACGTCACGAGCGATTCCGACCCCAGAAGGCTGACAATTGACCTTGCCGACCGCGCGGTGCGCTCCCACAACCAAAGCGTCGAAAGAATCATCAAAACGATGCCAAGCCGAACGAACAAAAATTCCGGACTTGCACCCCAAAAATCATGTTGCGGAAAAATCTTTACCGGCTGAATATTCGCAATGATTGAGAGAACGATCAGCGCAATCCCAACGGCGAACACTCTCATGAAGAATTTCCCTTCCGGCATCTTTACCTTGAGAAATGCAAACAGTTGGCCGGTCGCGCCGCCAAACAAGACAAAACTCATCCAGGGAAAGACCGGAAAAAGAGAGCCGTGCAATGAATTGATGTAATTCGAAAAGGGAAGCGAGAGCATTCCATCGACATTCATTGTCGACATAGCAGGGCTTGCAAACGCAACAGCACAACCGCCAAGGCAAAGCAGAACAAGAAAGACACGATGGCTTCTTGCTATCAAGACAAGCAAAAGCATCAACAAGAGCGAAACCGCAATGCACTGAAGAACATCCACCGGCCAAAACGATCTCCATTCATCCCAGCCGATGAGAAAGGCGAGCTTGTTGAATGAAAAAAAAGGGAGATGCAGTGCATAACCAACTGCCCAGATTTGAAGAATGCGCCCGACCTGCTTCCAAAACACGCCGTTGAATCGAAAGATAGTCGTTCCATTTTCGCTGTCCAACAATCGCAAACGAATACCCTGCAACAAAAAGGAACGACGGCGCCACGATGCCGTTGATAAAATTCAACGTTCCAAACCATGGCTGCAATCGAATCGAGGGAATAAGGAACGTATTCGTGACATGTGTTTCTATCATCACAAACACGGCCCAGCCGCGCAGCAGGTCGATGTAAACATAGCGCGGCTTCGGCAACGGTTGAGAGAGCGGCTGCGAATCTTGTTGAGACATTGTTCGAATGAAAAGAGGAATAGAAAGAGCGGTACGATCTTTGCCGTCCTGATAACGATGTACCGCCGAAATGTTAGATCACTTTCATCTTCTTCCCGACCGACTCAAATGCATCGAGTGCCCGGTCAATATCCTTTTTTGAAAGTGCGGCGGAAACCTGTGCGCGCAGCCGGGCTTCTCCTTTCGGGACAACCGGGAACCACAATCCTTTAATATAGACTCCGGCTTTCAACATCGCAGCGCTCATTTCCTGCGCGAGCGAAGCCTCGCCGAGCATGACCGGTACAATCGGGTGTTCGCCGTCGATGATTGTGAATCCGAGTGCCTTGATTTCCTTCCTGAAGTACGCAGTGTTCTCGTGCAGCCGCCGAACGATGGATTTATCTTTTGTCAGGAGGTCGAATGAGGCAAGGCAGGCACAAACAATTGCAGGGGGCAATGAATTCGAAAACGTATACGGCCGCGATTTTTGGCGGAGGTACGCGATGAGTTCTTTCTTTCCGCTCACATACCCGCCTGCCGCGCCGCCGATCGCTTTGCCGAGTGTTCCCGAAAGGACATCGACTTTTCCAAGCACGTTGAAATGTTCCGGCGTCCCTCTTCCGGACTTCCCGCACACGCCAATCGCATGAGAATCATCGACAAATACAATTGCGCCGTGTTTGTGCGCTACTTCAACGAGTGCATCGAGCGGCGCCAGATCGCCTTCCATGCTGAACACACCGTCGGTCGCGACAATGCGAAGGCGGTACCCCTTGTCCTTATCTTCTTCGAGAAGCCGGTCAAGATGTGCTGTATCCGCGTGGTTGTAAATTTTCTTGTCCGTGGTTTCCGGCTTGCACAGTCGCATGCCGTCGATGATGCTGGCATGATTCAACTTATCCGTGTAAATAACATCCTTGTAATTTTCTACGCCAAGTTTTTCGTTCACAAGGCTTGCAAAAAATCCTTCGTTCGCGGCAAAGCATGATGAAAAGAGGATCGTATCTTCCGTGCCGACAAATTTCGATATTTTTTTCTCAAGTTCAAGGTGAATCGTCTGCGTGCCGCAGATGAACCTGACCGATGCAACGCCGTAGCCGTAGTTTTTGATTCCTTCAATGGCTGCTTTGCGGACAACCGGATGATTCGACATGCCAAGATAATTGTTCGACGCCATCATGACGACGGGTTTTCCTTTGACGCTTACGACGCCCGCTTGCGCCGATTCCAGAGGCGTTTCATATTTGTAAGTGTTGGCGTCGCGAATGCGCGACAGCTCGGAGGTAACAAGTTCGATGTAGTTCATAGTTTCAGGTTAGGTTGTTTGTGCTTGGAGGAAAATGATTTGAACCGTCAAAACGCGAAGTCGCCAAGAAAAGGAATTTAATATTAAAAGCATTTTAACATCTCGTTTGCGTCTTGGCTTTTTGCGATTTATTTTCTCTTTACATAATTATGGTTTCAGCAGCACTTTGAAGGCGTCGCCGCGCCGGATTACCGCGAATGCCTCTTCATATTTTTCCAAAGGAAACTGATGTGTGATGAAACCGGTTGTCAAGAACTTTTTGGCAAGTCCGGCTTTGAGGATCTTTTCCATCTGGACCCAGGTGTCGAACACCCGGCGGCCGATGATCCCCTTGATGGTGAGGCCTTTGAAGATTACGTCGCGAGCGAAATCGACGGGCATCGTCCCCGCCGGAAGTCCAAGCAGCGAGAATGTCCCGCCCATCCGGATCGCTTGAAACGCATCTTCGTACGCTGTATAGCTTCCCGACATTTCGAAGACGGCATCAACGCCCGATTGGTTTGTTTCTTTCATGACCACGGAGTGGAACCGAGCCCGTTCACCCGGCAGCGACATGTCGAAACAATCCGTTGCCCCGTACAGGCGTGCCGTCCGGAAACGGCGTTCTTCCAGCTTCTCATGCGAGAACTCACCGTGGGAAGCATCCGTAACAAATATTTTTTTCGCTCCGGCGTATTTTGCCACCGCAGTCGCCATCAGGCCCTGTACCCCGCAGCCGAGCACGACCACGTTCCGGCCTTTGACATCAACAGACATTACCGTATGCGTCGCATTGCCGATCGCATCCATAAAGGCAATGATTTCCAGCGGAATTTCCTTTTTGTGGAACAAGACAAGATTGCTCGCCGGGACTTTAACGTACTCTGCAAACGCACCGTCGTCTTGTACACCTTTGATGACCGTGTTGCGGCAGACATGCTTTTCTCCAAGCTTGCATTGGTAGCATTCCCCGCATGTAACGTGCATTTCTGCCGATGCATGAAAATGCTCTCCCACGATCGAAAAGAATTTTTTGCTTTTCGCAAAAGAGGCTTCTGTTTCACCGCGTAAAAGTTTTTTCACCGCGGCATTATTCTTTGCTTTCGCAAAAATGATCCCGGCAATATGTCTCCGCGCCTTCGCGCCGGCATCGACAATATGCCCTGAAAATTCATGGCCAACCGTCACAGGATCGGTCAGCGCGCTCAACATTTCAACGCGGAGAGACTCTTTGGCGTTGTAGATGCCGACATCGGTGCCGCAAATGGCCCCCGCAAACACTTTAATGATCACATCGTTGGGAGATTCGACCGCGGGTACCGGCTTTTCAATAAGCTGAAACCCCGTCGCCCATTCTTTACCTTCAATCGGTTTGTTTTTCGTAATCGCTTTCATAATTCACATTTCTGTTTTTTTTTAGCATTTATTTGTTTTTTTTAAGCCGAATGCTGAACGACCCATCCATTCCATGCACATGCGGGAACGTTTCAACATAACCGTCCGGTGTTACCAGTGAAAGGGGAACAAACTGCGCCGCGGAATCGATGTCGAATTCCGAATGGTGTTCCAGAAACTCCCTGATGATACAAAAATTCTCTTCCGGCTCGGTCGTGCAGGTGCTGTAGACCAGGACGCCCCCGTTCTTCACCATTGTTGCGGCGTTATTGATAAGGAGGCGTTGAAGGTTGACGAGGTCGCGAATATCCTCAGCATCGCGTTTGAGCTTTACGTCGGGCTTCTTCGAGAGCACGCCGAGCCCGGAGCAAGGAGTATCGAGCAATACTTTATCCGCAGGGTCTGTGGAAAATTCTTTGCTGTCGGCGGCAACGATTTTCACATTGCCGATGCCCAGGCGCTCACAGCTCGATTTTACTAAATTTAACCTCGTCAAGTATTTATCGACCGCGATCACTTCTCCTTTGCCGTGCAGCAGCTCGCCGATAAAATTCGTCTTACCGCCCGGCGCAGCACACATATCGATCACCCGGTCGCCCGGCTGTACGCCGAGCAACTGGCAGGCGATACCGGCGCTCTCGTCCTGCACGGAAAAGAATCCCTTGCGAAAAAGTTCTGTCTGCGAAATGTTGGAAAGGTTGGTCGTTTTCACGAAGTTGCCGAGATACTTCGATCTTTCAAAGACAACATTCTGGCTACGCAGGAGTTCGAGAAAATTTTCAACCGTGGTCTTCGACGTGTTGATGCGGAGCGAGAGACTCGGGCGTTCGTTGTTGGCATGCAAAAGCTTTTCCGTTTCGGCAAAACCGAAACGGTTCATCCAGCGGCGAACGACCCACAACGGATGCGAATACATCACCGCCAAATACTGTGCAGCGTCGATGGTCACATCCGGATAATGGATGCCGTCAAGATTGCGGATAATGTTGCGGAGGACGGCATTGACGAGGTTCCCGGCCTTTTCCCCCCGAATGCGCTTCACAAATTCAACCGCTTCGTTCACGGCAGCATGGTGCGGAACTTTATCCAGGAACATGATCTGGTACAACGCAGCGCGTAATGCGTTCTTCACCGTCACTTCAGCTTTGGTAAAGTTACCGTGAAAGAAGCCGTTGAGCACCCAATCCAGCTTCATCTGCCAGCGCAGGACTCCGTTGACAATTTCCGTCAGCAGGGATTTGTCGAGGTCGTTAATATCCTCCGTGCGCAGTTCGGCTTCCAGCAGCTTGTCGAGATAGGCATCTGCCCTCTCAACCCTGTTAAGGATTTTGACCGCGCTGCCGCGTACCCCGTGAAATAATAATTTCTTCTCTTCAACTTCCATGGTATCGTATGATCGTTCGGCGGTTGTCCTGCGTGAGAGCGATTAACGCTGCGCACCCCGATGATGCCGCTCTTCGCCCGTCAAATCAAAAATCTTTTTGAAAAGCGCGGCTTCGGTATCGGAGAAAATGATCTGGCGACGGGACATGGTGCGTTTGGCGGCTTCGATTGCTCGCGCGAGGTCGTACGTTGTGAACGTTTCCCCGGCGGCGCCCCAGGAAAACGACGGAACAAATTGCGGCGGAACGCCTATCCCAAACACGTTGCTCGCAACTCCGACCACCGTTCCCGTGTTGAATACCGAGTTGATGGCTGTCTTTGTATGGTCGCCGATGGTTGCCCCGACAAACTGCGAGCCGCTGTCGATCAGTTCGCCGCTAATAACGACCTTCACCGGACTATAGTTATTTTTTAAATCGCTGGTCGTGGTTCCAGCGCCAAGATTTATCCACTCACCGAGATATGAATGCCCTAAAAATCCATCGTGCTGCTTGTTCGAATACGCGTGAATAATCGATGCTTCGACCTCCCCCCCTATCTTGCACATCGGGCCGATCGTTGTATCTTCGTAGATTTTAGCTCCCGCTTTTATTTTCGAACCATCGCCGATAGACACCGGACCGATGATCGTCGATTGAGGAAGCACCGTGACGTTTTTCCCGATGAACACAGGCCCGTCATCAGCATCAATGACAACTCCCGGTTTAACGACTGAACCATCGCCGACAAAAATTTCCTTTTTATTAATAAGGTGCACACCGGCAGAAATCTTGCCTCCACTCTTCGCCCCTTTGATAGCCTTCGACAAGACAGCCCAATCAGCGCGCAATTGCGCACCGTTGTTGTTGACGAGTTCCCACGGATAATTCACCATCTTCACATCAACTTCTTTTCTTTCCATCCCCTCGAAATCCAGCATCGAGAAAACTTCCGGCACCCTTTCATTCCATCGGGTTAACTTCTCTCCGGAAATGCGGGCCGCAACAATATGCTGGCCAAGTGTATAGGCAGTATTGGCACCGCCTTTGAGAGGAAGGGCCCTGACGAATTTTTCATCGGCTATCACGCGTCCGTTAATGAACAGATACTCCTTCGAGGAGAATTCATTCACTGAATTCTTTGGATTCTGCAGACGCAATAAATCCACAAGGTACGGCCGGCAGTGAAGCGTGACGGGAACATCGGGGTACCATCGTTGAATTTTCTCCCGCAAGGAGAAGATGCCGCATTTCAGGTTGTAGACCGGGCGGAAGTAAACGAGAGGAAGAAGCCGGGAATAATAATTATCTTCAAAAATACAAATCTGCGTTGGCATCTGCTTTCACAAAGCCATCTGGTGAGAAAAGGTGCTACGGAATTATTTGCCGTCGCTGAAGCGAAAAACTCTTTAACGAAAAATCCAGTTGTTCAAAGATAAAAAACGGAATGTATAAATTATACATTCCGTTTGATTTTGCATCAACATTGGTATTCCAGCGAAGATTATGCAGCCGGTTCTGGCGCTGGTGCTGCAACAGTTTTCTTTGCATACTTTCTGTTGTACCGTTCGACACGACCCGCCGAATCAACCAATTTCTGCTTGCCGGTATAGTAGGGGTGGCAATTCGAGCAAATTTCAAGGTGAATATTCCCAACGGTGGAACGGGTCTCGAACGTGTTCCCACAAATACATGTAACGATTGCACGCTTGTATTCGGGGTGAATTCCTTTTTTCATTACAGCCTCCGGTATATCAAAAGTTTAACTGGTTTAAAATACTGAAATTCAAGTTTACTTGCAACTGCTTTTTGAGGGAACGAATAAAGCACAGCATAGCCTGCTTCCTTACGCCTTGCTCATTTCTTCGTTAAATTCTTTTGATTTTCTCTTTGCAATAGTGAGTGTCTGCCATTGGCCGGATTTGAACATTTTCGCAAGAAAAACGATCTGCCCAACATGATAACTGATATGCGCCAAGGTCCGATTAATAGCCTCCAACACCGAATGCGGTTCACTCCGAATAGTGATAATTTTTTCTAGATCATCGATCATCAAAGCTTCAAGGGATGAAAACAGGCATTGCCAGCTTCGTTCCCACATTTGCATCAATTGGCTTCTCTCCATTTTATCCAATTCAAATTCGCTGTCCCTATCCCGCCATTCTTTTTCCCCGTCGGTGGTCAAAAAATCCGTCCACCGGCTGAGTAAATTACCATTTACGTGTTTGACAATAATGGCTATGCTGTTGGATTCCGGTTCCGGCAGCCGGAAGAATTCCTCATCACTTACCTGCTCCAACGCTTTATCCGCAAGAGTTTTGTATTGCTTGAGGATACCGGATGCAGATTCAATTGGATTAGTACTGGTTTTCATACGCACATTCTTTTTGGCTATTGATACAGCATAAACCTCACCCGGGTAATTTTGTGCTAGCGTTCTTTGATGAACGTTCCGTTGTGGAGCTCGGCGTATGCTTGCCGTAGTTCTTCCTCGGTATTCATTACGATCGGACCGCTCCAGGCAACCGGCTCCTTAAGCGGCTTGCCGGAAACGAGGAGGAATCTCATGCCTGTCTCTCCCGCCTGCACTGTCACCTCATCGCCATTATCAAAGAGGACCAGTGACCGATTTCCCGCTATGCTCATATTCGATTTGCCGTCCGAACCCACAATATCTGTCTGGATCGAAACGGGGTCGGAGGCGCCGCGGAACGAACCGGTTCCATCAAATACGTATGCAAAGGCGTGCCGGTTCGTCTCGACGGGCAACGTCTTTCGCTTCCCCGGGGGAACCCACACGTCGAGGTACCGGGGATTCGCCGCAATCCCATCAACCGGTCCGCTTTTTCCCCAGAAATCTCCGCAGACGACTCGAACACTTGTTCCGTCATCGTCAATCACTTCCGGAATATCCCGGGACGTGACGTCTTGATAACGCGGCGATGTCATCTTAAGGTCCGCCGGAAGATTAGCCCACAACTGGAACCCATGCATTCTCCCCTGCTGGTCCCCCTTAGGCATTTCTTGATGAAGAATGCCGCTTCCTGCAGTCATCCATTGCACATCGCCCGCTCCCAGGGTGCCCCGGTTCCCAAGACTGTCTCCATGGTTGACTGTACCTGCGAGAACATATGTAATAGTCTCGATGCCGCGATGCGGGTGCCATGGAAATCCCGGGAGATAATCCTCCGGATGTTCGTTTCGGAAGTCATCGAGCAAAAGAAATGGGTCGAAGTCCCCCGTTTTTCCAAAACCAAATGCGCGGCGCAATTTCACACCCGCCCCTTCCATTGTAGGCTGGGCTTGAATAATCTGTTTGACCGCTCGTATTGACATTACTAACCCTCGTTGTTTTCTGCTGCCTAACGTACGGCAATACGCTTCGGCAGCCAAGTATTGTTATTATGATGGATTTTAAAAACCTACATCCACTGCAATAACAAAACAATAACGCCAATCGTTTCCTTAAAAAAGATCTTCTTTTCGCGGCTACGCTTAGCCTATTCCGGAATTGGCAGAATCACAAGAAATCATCCATCAATGGGATGGAGATTATGAGAAGCGGTCTCAAAAATAGAAACATGGTCATTGCGAGGATCCCGACGTCTTCTATCGGTACTCGCAATGATACCTTCAAGTATTTTTGAGTTTCTAATCAGTATTAATTGAGGAGCGGATGCCGTTGAGGCGCCGCGAATTGAAAATAATAAAAACGCTGCTCACGATCATGGCAAAAGCCGCAACGATCGGGTCGAGCAGGCCGAACGCGGCAAGAGCAATGCCGATAATATTGTAGACGAACGCCCAAAAGAGATTCCACTGAATAATTCTATAAGTCTTTTTTCCAAGAATCAACAGCCATGGAATTTTGGCTAATTGCGTTCCAATAATCGTGATGTCGGCATTTTCTTTTGTGAGGTCTGTAGCAGAACCGAGGGCGACTCCGACATCGGCCGATGCAAGCGCCGGGGCATCGTTGATCCCGTCGCCGACCATTAAAACATATTTGCCCGATGTGTGGAAGTCATGGATCTTCTCAACTTTTTCGTTCGGCATCAACTCGCCGAACGCAAAGCGGGCTTGGAGCTGTTTTCCGATTTCACCGACAACGGCGCCTGAATCCCCCGATAGAATACCTACCTCGACGTTATTTTGCTCCAACAATTCCGCCGCCGAAATTGCGCCGTGCCTGAGAGTGTCAGACAGCTGGATGATGCCCCGCACTTTTCCCTCCCAAGCAACAAACAACGAGCTTGTCTTCGACAGATCTGAGCCATCCCTCTTTACATCTGCGTCAAAATCCGCGCCAATCTGCGCCATCAGGATCCTCCTGCCAACAACGACTTCCGTCCACCTCCCATCAAAGTTGACTTCCCCCCTGACGCCCAAACCGGGGAGCGCTGAAACGCTTCGGCATTCGGATAAAGGAACATTTTTTCCCTTCGCATGTCGAACAACTGCTTTTCCCATGAGATGTTCCGAATTATTTTCAAGCGACGCAGCGATTGACAACAATTTATCCGGGAACATATTGGGAGATATTACCGAAGACACACTGAGATTGCCTTCAGTGAGCGTTCCGGTTTTATCAAAGATAACCACATTAATAGAGTAGAGCTTTTCGAGAATGATAGTGGAGCGGATCAGGATGCCTTCTTCGGCAGCGCGCGCAATTGCGATTGTTGTCGCAAGGGGAGTTCCAAGACCCAGGGCGCAAGGACATGAGACGACAAGGACGGTTAACGAATGAAGCAAGGCTGAAGCGAATGTCCCCATTATCATCCATCCGACAAATGTCGCTGCTGCAATTCCGATCACACCGGGGATAAAAATATACGAGATCCGGTCGACTAATTGCTGGATCGGTGAACGAGTGCGCTGCGCCTCCTCCATCAAGCGAATGAACTGCGCATGAAGCGAATCGTTTTCCATCGAAGTTGTCCGCACAAGGATCGTCCCCTCACCGTTGACCGTTGCGGCAAAAACTTTTGACCCCGTGTCTTTGGGGATGGGGAGCGATTCGCCCGTAAGAAACGACTCGTTCACGGACGTCAAACCCTCGATCAGTACTCCGTCAAGTGGAATGCGTTCGCCCGGAAGCACTTTGATTATTTCCCCCATGCCGATTTCAGAAGTGGGGGCTTCTCCCTCGATGCCATTACGCATGATGCGTGCGCTGTTTGGACGAAGGTCGAGCAGCGAATGAAGTGCAGTCGATGTGCGAACCTTCGCTGTTGCTTCGAGATATCGACCTGCGGTGACAAGGACAATGACCATCGTCCCGGTATCAAAATAGAGAGCAGAGCCTCCGGTGAAAACTTCGTACGTTGAAAACCCGTATGCTGCAAGTGAGCCGAGGGCGATAAGGCTGTCCATCGAAAGACGCAACCTGCGAATTTCAACAATGGCATTTTTGAAAAACGGATATCCGACAAGCACCATGATCGGCGTGGAGAGGACAAACAAGAGCTTATTCATCGCCGGGATTACATCCCCTTCAATGCCGAGCCAGCCTCCCTTGCCGGCATACAACACCCAACTCAAGATCATAATGTTCATTGAGAGAAAAGCAGAGAACCCGAGCCGGAGCAGAAACATCGACGCAACACCTCCTTCTCCTTTTTCTCCAGTCAACGAATGCGTAAACGAACACCCGTAGCAGCAAAAATGAAATTCAATGCCGCCTTTCAATTGCGTCACTCCGCCGCGGCCTTTTTCGGAACGGCTATAGGGTAAGCCGCACTGGTCACAGAGAATGTTTCTAGACGTAGGATTTGGCAGCGACATTTTAGGAGCGTGAATAGTAAGACGTGAAAAGTAATCTTTTCTTGGCGCTCTCTGTGCCTTGGCGGTTCAAACTTTCTTTGAGATAAGGGGGACCATCGAAATAAAACGGAACCATGCAAGCGCGAACCCTGAGGCGAAGGCGAGCGACACGAGCAACTCCATGATGCCGAACGGGAAAGTCGATTCATGCCATAAGAACGGAGCTACTGCGAGGAAGCGTTCCACAAACAACGACGAAAGAATTATCGATGCCACGATGAGAAGGATCACCGGCTTTTCTTTCGCCCGTTTACTGAGGAAGATGGCGAGAGGAAAAAAGAAAGCAAAGACGATATAATACCACGTAAGAGGTGCCCAGAGAGGATTGTGAAAGCGCACGAAGAGGTACGGAATTTCCTCCGTGAGGTTCCCGTACCATATCACCAAATACTGAGACCAATAAAAACCTCCGGACAACATGCAGAAGCCCATCACCAATCTTCCGAGGTCGTGGAACTGACTCGTTCTGAAACCGGCTTCAAGCGCAAAGGCTTTTCGCGCGGCAATAGCGAGAATCGCGATCACGACAAGCGCGCCGTAAAATCCGTGGAGGAAAAAGAGCCATCCATATAATGTGCTGTACCACTGAGGGTCGAGCGACATCAAAAGGTCAAATCCCAGGAGGGTGTACAGAATGGCGAACGAGATCAGTATTGCCGGAACAAGCTTCGCTATCGCCGATGCACTCTTTGCAGTTTCCAGTTCATCTCCTTCCCAATCGCGCGTCAAGCGCCCGACGAATCCCTGGAATTTTTCGGGGAGATGTGCACGGTATCGTCCAAGTTCCGGACGAAGAGACGTCCGGACATATTTATAGCTCAGCCACATCATGAACAAAAAAACTGCCGCGTCGCGCGTGAAGAAGAACGGCGTATTTAACCAGGATTCTTTTCCCGTCGCCTCGTGCAACCATGGATAGATTTCCGACCGTCCTAAAAAAACGCCGATAAAAAGAACAAAGCTGACTGGAAGGAAGCTTACCATTCCTTCACCGGTACGACGAAACGGCTCGCCCCATGTTCCATTCGTCATCCGATAGGCTGCGGAAAAAACGACGCCGCCCTGAGCGATTGCCGTCCATAAAATAAAATTGACATAATAAATCTGCCAGGCCCGCTGTGCATACCCCAGGACAAGAGAAGCGGCAAATGTGATCGCCCCAATCACGAACGAAACGCCCAGAGCGTACCGCGCGCGCGCTCTCGAGAGTTCTTGAGAAGGAAATATCATTGGTGAATCACTCATTGCTGCTGCAGCCTCCGCAGATGCGCGATGATGAGCCATCGTTCCCGCTGCGTTGTGTGCTCGTAGTATGACGGCATGATGTTATGGCCTTTGCGGATAACAAAATAGATGTAGCCGTCGGGAGCTTTCTTGTACAACGGCATGGTCAAATCCGGCGGCGTCTGAAATTTCGGAGCAACGAGTCCGTCTCCTTTTGCCGCTACGCCATGGCAGACGGAACAGTACGTATTAAACAAAAATTTACCCGTGTCTTCGGATGTTCGTGTAAACACAAAGGGATTTTTTAAGTGCGCGGCCTGCATGGAGTCTTTGATGACAGGCTCATAACCGGACATCGGAACGGTCCCTGCAACATGAGGGAGCGGGTCTTTCTGCGGTTTGAACGACGGCTGGTAGTACATATCCGTGCGATATTCCGTTTGTTCGCCCGGCTGCTCGCTTTCGCATCCTGCAAGGAACATCATAAAAAAAAGAATCAGAGAGGAAAAAAGAGAGAGCCAATATTTAGATTGTATTCTTCCCATTTAAAGACCCTGCGACCTGGTAACGGCCTCAGCTCCTAACTGCTTCAATAATTTTTCGAGTTTCACGACATCCTCGGGCAAACAGTATGCAAGCACGCCATAATGGTCGGACGAAAGGCGCTCATCATACCCTTCCACAATTTTTATTTGAGGCATGCGGGCGTTGACCAGGAAGCCGATGAACGTAGCAATTGTTCCGAAGAGAATCGTCGTTATATACGCGACGACGCCGAACGGCGGAATCGAAATGATCGGTTTTCCCCCGACAATGATCGAATAGATCATCGTCGAGCCGATCGTCATCGCCCATCCGGTGATCAGTCCGGTCAAACCGCCGATGAGCGTGAAGACGCGCACAGGGCTTGGTTTTCTCCCCAGCGCGTGGGAAATTTCATGATGAGGCGTCGGAGAATAAACTTCGATCTCTTTAAACCCTTCGCCCGGCAATTGTTTGATGACGGCAAGACACGTGTCGAGATGCGCAAAGATGCCAAAACGATATGTTCGGGTCGGCATCGGCATTACGATTGCTCCTTCATCGGAGGTTCAATTTGTTCTTTCACTTCCCACATCGAAACCACGGGAAGCGTTTTTGAAAATACCATAAAGAGAAAGAAAAACCATGCAAAGCTTCCAATCACGATAAAACTGTCCACAAGGGTCGGTTTATATATGCCCCATGCATACGGTAAATAATCGTGCGCGAGCGAGGTGACAATGATGATGAATCGTTCAAGCCACATGCCGATCTCTACGGAAATACAAATTCCCACAAGCCATGGAATGCTCGTTCGAATTCTCTTTGACCAGAGGAGCATCGGCACCACAACATTTGTTGTGATCAACAGCCAGAAAGCCCAGGCATAATCGCCTGTCATCCGATAAATAAAAATCGCCCGCTCGAACTGATTGCCGCTGTACCACGCGATAAACAATTCAATTGAGTACGCGAACCCTACAATGAGTGCGGTAAAAATCATGAATTTAGCAAGGCTTTCAAGATGATGCATCGTAATATATTTTTCGATCTTGAACGCCTTCCTCATCGGCACAAGGAGCAGGACGACCATCGCCAGGCCGGAATGGATCGCGCCAGCCACAAAGTACGGAGCAAAGATCGTGCTGTGCCAGCCGGGAATCACGCTCATGGCAAAATCCCACGAGACGATGCTGTGAACGGAAATGACGAGCGGAGTAGAAAGAGCAGCCAGGAAGACGTACGCCGCGGTGTAGTGGCGCCATTGGTTGTCGCTCCCCTGCCAGCCCATTGCAAGGAGGCCGTAAACTTTCTTCCTCCAGCCACTCGTTTTGTCCCGAACAATAGCAACATCGGGCATCATTCCCAAAGTAAAAAACAAAGTGCTCGCAGTAAGATAGGTTGTAATTGCTAAGAACGTCCCAGGCGAGCGGCGAGCGGAAGTTGGGCCACAGCCCGCCGAAATTCGGGATCGGCAGAATCCAATGCGCGACCCAAACTCTTCCGAGATGGATGAATGGAAACAACCCTGCCGTTGCAAGCCCAAAAATCGTGACCGCTTCAGCACTGCGATAGACGGCTGCACGCCATTTTACACGGAACAAAAACAAAATAGCAGAGATGAGAGTACCGGAGTGCGCAATACCGACCCAGAAGACGAACGTCGCAATATACATCGCCCAGCCAACCGGGTTATTTTTTCCAGCTTCTCCGATCCCGTTGGCAATCTGGACACCCCATGCATACCCGCCGGCACAGATCAACAAGAAAAGAAACGTCAGCAGAATCCAGTAGCCTTTCCCCGGCGCCTTTAACGATTGCGTCAGGTCGATGTCCGTTTCGGTGTAATTTAGTCTGTAGTCCTCAGTCATAAGTGCAATCAATCATGCCCAATATTTTCGTTCCGGCCGTCCCGATCATTCTTAATTCCTAATTCAAAATTCATAATGATCTTTTAATTGCTTTCAAATACGTCACCGCTGGCCGCGTATTCAGCTCCTCAAGCACTTTGTAATCTCTCTGGTCTTCTTCAGCGATCAGTTTGGAAACTGAGCTGTTAACATCCTTCAGGTCGCCGAAGGTGATCGCCTCGGCGGGACAGGTTTGCGCGCATGCCGGAATAATTTCTCCGTCCCGCACCGGACGGCGTTCGTTCCGCGCAGATGTTCTTTCCATCACTGATGCGCTGAACGCAGAACGTACATTTCTCCATAACGCCCTTTGAGCGTACAGTGACATCCGGGTTCAGCTGCCAGTTAAGAGGCTCGACCCATTGTGCTTCAAACCAATTGAACCGCCGCACTTTATACGGGCAATTGTTTGCACAATAACGGGTGCCAATGCAGCGATTGTAGACTTGTCCGTTGAGGCCTTCTTCCGTATGGTATGCAGCGTAGACAGGACACACCGTTTCGCAGGGGGCGTTATCGCATTGCTGGCAGAGCATCGGCGCAAAATCTGCGTGCGGCGTTTCGCTGTGTTCATCGAAATACCGTTCGATACGAATCCATGCCATCTCCCGTCCGACCGCTACTTCCTCTTTGCCGACAATCGGTATATTATTTTCCGCATAGCACGCTGTGACACATGCGCTGCAGCCGGTACATTTGTCGACGTCGATCGTCATCCCCCAACGATGATTCGGATGTTCATGGTCGGCGTACATCGAAAGCGCTTCTTTATGTTCACTTTCTGGGTTTTTCGCGTGAGGCTCGACCAGTGCAGCAAGAGGAACACTCTGCACTATTCCCCTCTCATGCTGAGTATCGCTCCCCGAAACCGTCGCTAAAACAAGCCGGTCGGATTTTTTCAGCAGCTCTACCTTCATGCCCACCCATTCAAGCCCGCTGGTTCTCTCGGATGGCTTTGGGTCCAGCAAATCAATCGGATTATGTCCGACGTTATTGGCATACCTTCCGTAGGATGTGTGTCCTTGTCCGATTGGAATCGCGACAACGCCGGGTTTCACAGCCGTCGAAACCTGGGCCGGAAGGTCAAACTGTGCGTAGGGAGACGATACCTGAATTGCGTCACCTGTTGTGATCCCGACAGCCGAGGCATCCTGCGGATGAATTTCAATCCACGAGTCCCACACATTCATCATCATCGGATCCGGAAGTTCCTGCAGCCAGGGCCGGTTTGCACCGCGTCCATCGTAATGGCTGAGTGACGGATAAACAACGAGCGCGAAATTCTTTCCCGGTTCGTGCTCGACTTTTTTCATCCGGGAAAAGATCGCTGCGCTAAAAGTTCCCGATAATCGAGGGGTTTGGTGTTTGGGTGTTGGCGATTCCCAATAACCTCCGCGTGTCAAACTCTCGATCCAGAAAACCTCGAAGTCAGATTTATCGCCTGAACTCTTTTGAATGGCTCTCCATCGCTCGCGGACATAATCGTACATTGTGGCCGCACTGAATTCGTGTGATGTGCCCAGCCTTTTCCCGGTCTCGAGAAGAATATCGCCAAACATTTTCGTTTTAAACACCGGCTGCATCGCAGGCTGCATCAATCCATAGACACCGGGCGTTGTTTCCACATCGCCCCAGCTTTCCAGCGGCGTATGCGTGGGAAGAATGAGATGTGCCAACGCCGAGGTTTCGGTCATGAAGCTGGAGATGCTGACCGAGAATGGAACTCTCTTCATTGCCTGATTGAATTCAAGCCCTTGTGGAGTGCTGAACACCGGGTTCGCGTCCGCCACAATCAAGGCGGATACTTTTTCCAGATTTATTTCGTCGACGAACTTGGCCACATCCTGGTATGAGTTCAGCCTGGAGATGCTGGAATTGTTGAACGTTACCGTCTTCCCTATGTTGCCGCAAATATAGTTCAGCAAATTCACTGCAGCAACGATCGCCGCGCCATCATCCCCTTCAACGATGGTTCCCCCTGCGACTGCAAGGCTGGATTTTGCTTTTGCGAAGGCAAGGCCCGTTTTAAGAATTTTATCGGACGCAATGCCCGTTATCTTTTCAACTTCGCCGAGTGAATATGCACTCACCATCCCCGCAATACGCAATGAGTCGGCGGGCGAAACTCCGCTTGCCACTTTGTTGTCGAGAATAACTTTGACGAGGCCGAGAGCAAATATTCCCTCGGTGCCGGGATTGACGGAGATCCATTCGTCGGCATTCGTTGCTGTCATCGATAAACGGGGACCGACGAAATAAAAAGATCCCCGTTTTCCATTTTTGAAGCCTCGATGCTTCGTAAAACCTTTTGTGAACTCGACGGGCGAAATCCACGTTTCCAAAAAATCAGCACCGAATGCAATCACCGTCTCGGCGTCCACGAAATTGTATACCGGCACCTGGTTGATGCCAAACATCAGTTCGTTCGCCTTCTTGATCGATTCATGCGCAAAGGGTTCATAGCGGAAGCGTTTTTTAGATCCAACCGCTGCGAGCCACCGGTCAACGAGCTCGTCGATCGCCCCGCTCAAATGCTGCGTCATGAAAACAACATCTCCCCCCCGTCCGTTTTTTTGAACCTTCTGCAGCTCTTCGACAAAATACTTTTCTGCCTCTTCCCAGCTTATGGCTTCCCACGTCCCATCCGGTTTTTTCCTCAACGGCTGTTGAATGCGGTCCGGATTGTATAGCCCATGCAAAGACGCCTGGCCCCGGGCGCATAACGCTCCCTTATTGATAGGATGAAGAGGGTTGCCCTCCACCTTAACCGCCCGTCCTTCGCGAACACGGACTGAGACCCCGCATCCTGCAGGACATTCCTGGCAGACGCTCGCATACCAGACCGCTTTCCCAGGAGTGATATTTTCTTCAGGAATCACGTACGGTATCAGCGACTTCGGCTTCTTGATGCCGCAGCCTGGAAACGCGGTAGCAACTGTTGTCGCTCCTACCAGTTTGAGAAAATCTCTACGCTGCAAACCCATTTAGTAAAAATGTATTGTGTGAAACATTCGATGAACGTGCCGTGCCTTCCGGACGGACAGACAACGGCGGCGATGATAATTACCTTCACTTACTCTTATTGGCGCCCTTCACGATTTTTTCAATCTGAGCCATATGGTTGATGTCATGTCCCGCAACCATCTCCGTAATCCGCGTGACGGTTTCCGCTCCTCGTTCAGAGTGCATGCCGTAATTCTCCCATAGAGACTTTGGAACAGACTTCAGAAGAGCAAGGTTGTTCTCGCGAAGCACCCGAAAAACTTCCAACGATTTTTGCGGGTCGCGTTTTCCATAATTGAATTTCTCCGCCCATACATTCTGATCGAATCCCTGAATCGGCGTTCCATTCATGCCAAGCGTCAACCGGATCCGAAAACCTGAAACAAGCTCCGTGTCTGTAAGATGAGCTAAGATTTCAGCTACAGACCATTTTGCCGGCTCCGGCCGTGTCATCAATGTCTTCCGAGGTACGCCTTTCATGAGGCGCTCGATCTTCTTTGCCGTTCCGCTTAAGATCCTTCAACGGTTCCTGCCCTTGCTGATAACTGAGAATCCTTGCTGTGTACTGCTGCGGCGTTTCCTGCATTTATCTTCCTCCTTGGTGAATAAGGCCTTGGCTGTTGGGCATTAGCTTTTAGCCGTTAAGTTTTCTTCCCTAATTTTTAATTCTTAATTCATAATTCTTAATTTTTAATTACCTATGGCATGTCCAGCAATCGATGCTTGCGTTGTTCTCCCTGTGGCATCCGACGCAATATGACATGTCCGCAAGTTTGAACGGCGGCACGACTTCGCTCATCGTCTGAACTTCACCGTGACATTTCTGGCATGGAATGTTTTTCATAATGTGCGGCTGATGATTGAAATAGACAAAGTCCGGAAGCACGTTCATTTTCGTCCACCGGATCGGCACCTTCTCATCCCACGCTTTGCGGATTTTTTGAACCTCAGGCTTCGTCGCTGCAACGAGCTGGTGGCATCCGATGCAGGTCTGCACCGACGGAATCATCGCCGCTTTTCCTCTGCGCGCTCCGCTATGACAATACTGGCAGCTCATCTGGTAATCCCCCGCATGGATCTTATGGCTGAATGCGATCGGCTGACGCGGCTTCAGTTCTTGTTTCGTGCAGCCGGACACGATGATGGCGATGAATCCAACCGGAAGGAGAACAAATATTCGAAGAGAAAATTTTAAGGATGAAAAACTCATTACTATTTCTTCCTCAGATCTTCTAAGGCCGTTGCGCTCCACGGACCCCTGCTGCCATACATTTTTCTCACGCTGTCCACTTGGGCAGGAACTACCGCCGCTCCTTTGTTGCCAAACGACGATCGCGCAAACGATAGTGCGGCCGCAATTTCTTCATTCGAAAGCTTATCCTGAAATTCCGGCATCTTGTTGTTAAAACCGTTCCCCTTCACACGAATTTCTCCTTCCAATCCAAACAGCACAATCCGTGCGGGAGTAAATGCGTCCTGCGTCAGCCATTCCGAACCGGCAAGCGGCGGATATTTTCCCTCCACCCCCTTGCCATCGGCTTGATGGCACGCCTGACAAACGCCGGCAAAGACCATATCCCCTTTGACCTCAGGTTTCGCTTCACCACCTGAAGACAATTGAGGCTGCTCGACCTCATGCGCGATTGTCCCGAATGTCCCGCCATATTTTCCGAGATAGAAACCCATTGCAAACAGCAAGAGCACAGATATCCCCCAGACCCATGTCGGTGTCGGTTCAAACCCTTCTTCCGGTTCACCCTGCTCGCGTGAGACGATGCGAAGGTGAATCTTGTTAACATCCGACGCATCGGAATCTGCAAACGCCCCATTTTCATCCGAGAGACCCATGCCGCTTGTTAATCCTGCCGGTTTCTCTTCCGGAATCTCCTGAGCGGGGGAATTCTCTTTTTTGAGTGTTCGTTGCTTCGAGACAGAGTGTTTATTTTTTCTTGGTCGTATCATTGCTCGCCGGTGCTTGGCTCACGGGATATGTGTGATTCATGCCGATAAGGTAGGCAATCAACGCTCGCCCCTCTTGCGTGGCCACGACAACTTTTCCTTTCGGCGCAATGGAATCTGGAAGCGCGACAACTTTATCTTCAGGACCGGCAGTAATCTTTTCTTCAAACAACCATGGAAACGGAGGCATCACCGATCCTGGAGAAACGATGCGCGGATTGTACAGATGAAGCAAATGCCATTCCTCGCTCGGCTGACGTGCGCCGATGTTAAACAAATCAGGGCCGGTGCGCATCGTCCCCAATAAATGCGGCTTGTCGTACACGTAGTCTGCCGGTACCGACGGGCGTCCCCAGAAACGTTCCTGGTCTGCGCCGAACCCAACGGGGCGAACCTGCTGGCTGTGGCAATACAGGCATCCTTCTCGAATATAGATCGAACGGCCGTACGCCTGTTCGTACGTGTAGCGTTCCAACCCTTTCGGCGGCTGTACTTCAGAAATCATCATATTGGGAATGCCGACCAATCCTGCCCAGCCGAGCAGAAGCGTGGCGAGAACGCCGAGAAAGAAAATAAATGAGCGGAAGAACATCATGCCGTTTTCATCTCCCCGGCTGATTCAGCCGTCGGGCGCAACTCAAACCATGCCGGCACATACCGCGCCGGTCCCGAGCGATAGATGATAAGAACAAATTGAAACGCAAAAACAAGATGCCCGATGAGCATCATCGTACCGCCGATGGACCGCGCCCACAAATACGGTTTTGTTGCATTCACGGAAGCGATAAAGGGAAGCGACGGGTTATTCATCATCGTCCCCTGTATCCAACCGCCGATGCACATCGCAATAACATACAGTGCGATGCCTGTCGCGCTCATCCAGAAATGCAGCTTAATAAGTTTCGGATATGGCCATTCCCATTTCGCGATGCGGGGCATGATATAATAGACGGCTCCGAACAAAATCATCGAGAGAAAACCGTAAACGCCGAGATGCGCATGGCCGATCGTGTAATGAGTGAAATGTGCAACTTCGCTGAACGACCTGAGCGATTCAATGGAACCCTGCAAACTCACCGCCGTGTAACTCATCGAACCGAAGACAACGAAACGAAGAGTCGGACTGTACTTCAACATTCTGAAATGTCCCAGCGTCGTGAGATGATGGTTCACCGCAACCGCCATGACCGGGACAAACATCATGACACTGGCAACGATCGAAACTGTCACAAGCCACGTTGGCAACGGTCCGCCGACAAGATGATGGATGCCGTTCCAATTATAGAAAAGAGCAAAAGCCCAGAATCCGAGAAGGCCGAGATAGTAGCTGTAGATGGGCCGTCCGATAACTTTGGGGATGAAGTAATATGCCCCGGCAAGGCCGACCGGCGTAAACCAGACGGCAAGGGCGTTATGCGCAAACCACCAATTCATTGCCGCTTCAGTAACGCCGTCGTAGATGCCGAGGTTTGCAACAGTGTATAAAATTGGAAACCACAACATCGAGGCGAGAATGTACCACAAGCTGACGTACAAATGTTCAACCTGACGTTTACGAAATGTCGAGATGATCGAGTATGCGAAAAATAAAAATCCAAGCGCGATCAGACCGCCGGCCGGTCTCGGGAACTCAAGCCATTCCATTCCCTGGTTGTAGCCGAACAACAACGAGACAACTCCGAAGAGCACGCCCATGTTCCAGAGAATTACGGAGACATAGAGCGCCCAGGTTTTCTGTATCGCGACACGGCACAGCCTGCCAGTCAGCCACACGATCATTCCCGCACCGGCGAGGGATGCCCACCCGTACATCACGGTGTTGAGATGAGCCATGCGGACCCGCCCAAAAGTGAGAAACGGTGTGCCGCCGAGCCAATCGGGCAAATTAAATTTTATCGCGGCGGTAAGTCCCGGCAAGCGAACCGAACAGCAGCCAGGCAATTCCGGTAGCGAAATACAGGACAACGGGACTGGTAACGGATTCGTCGATCTGAACGCGATGCTGTTTTTCAGAGACATCCTCAGCAGCGTCGGAGGCAAACGAAACGAACGGCTCTTTAGTGGTGGTTGATACTGCCATTGGAAGGTTTTTTGAATATCATATCTTGAGGCATGCCGATTGGTTCTTCGTCGTCAAAAATTTGCTTCGCTCCCTCATTCAACTGCTTGATGGAAAATTGCTTCGACTGGACCGCCCAGACGAATCCCGCGAGCGTTAACGCACCTGCAACGACAACGAAGGAGATGATAATAATAACCGCAATCGGCAAGCTCATAATTCTGTTTTTATTCTTTGATCCGGCCGCTCCTACCAGTTCCCGGGTAAATCAAAAACGTAATGGCCCAAGATAGCACATTGTTTCAACTTTTTCAATACAGCCCAAAGATTTTTTTGTCTGGAGATGGGCGCCGGAGTTGTGTGATTGACCCGAATCGCCGGTCGGAATGTGCGGTGCAATCGGCAGGAGAATGGTTCTCGATAGGAGCTCGAGTCTCGCCGGTTCTTTACGGCATTCTGATGATGAGGACTTCCCTTGCCGCGGATGATGGGAGGAGAACACCGGTGGAGAATTAGGAATTAGGAATTAAGAATTAAAATGAGTAAGATATCATCAAAAGCACGGTCGATATATCTAATCAGTAATTCTTAATTCATAATTTTTAATTCTTAATTGCTCTTTAGTCTCAGCGAATTGCTCACCACGCTTACCGAACTGAACGCCATCGCTCCCGCGGCTATTGCAGGATTCAACATTCCAAACGCGGCAAGCGGAATCCCGATAATATTATAGATGAATGCCCAAAATAAATTTTGCCTGATGATGCGAACTGTCCGCCGGGATAATTGAATGGCTTCAACGACTCCGTTCAGATCGGACCTCATCAACGTAATGTCGGCAGACTCCATCGCGATATCCGTTCCGTTTCCCATCGCTATACCAACATCGGCTTGAGCCAATGCAGGCGCATCGTTCACACCATCGCCCACCATTGCCACAATTCTCCCTTCAGCCTGGGCAGCTTTCACATGGGCGGCTTTCTCTTGCGGCAAAACCCCGGCGATCACGCGATCGATCCCTGCCTCCAACGCAATCGCCTTCGCGACATGTTCGTTGTCGCCGGTCATCATGATCGTTTCGATCCCCAATTGTTTGAATCGTGAGATCGCCTCTTTGGAGTTAGCTTTAATCGTATCGGCAACAGCGACAACACCGGCCAGCTTTCCGTCAGAAGCAACGTACATTGCAGTTTTCCCTTCGGCATAGAGTTTCTGAATTATAGAATGTGCATCAGCGATCCTGACTGAAATATTTTCCATAAGAGCAAGATTTCCTACCGCTACACGCTTTCCATCGATAGAAGCGGTAACGCCCCGTCCTTCGAAATTCTGGAACGAGTCAATGTTTTCACTCATTGAGATTTTTTGAATTTCAGCGTAATCGACGATTGCCGCTCCAAGAGGATGCTCGGACCGCTTTTCGAGTGTAGCTGCAAGCCGGATCATCTCTTTTTTTTCAAACCCGTTGAAAGCGAAGACGTCCGTCACCGACGGCTTCCCTTCGGTAATTGTCCCCGTTTTATCCAGAATAACGGTCTGAATTTTCAATGCGCGTTCCAGGCTTTCAGCATTTTTTATCAAGATGCCGATCGACGCTCCGCGCCCGGTTCCGACAATAATTGCAGTCGGCGTTGCAAGGCCCAGCGCGCAAGGACATGCAATAATCAACACGGCAATAAAATTAATCATGGAAGAAGTAAACCCAATCCCCCCGACGAAATACCACAAGCCGAACGTCACAACAGCAATCCCGATAACAACCGGGACAAAGATGGATGCAATTTTGTCTGCCAACTTCTGAATCGGAGCTTTCGATCCTTGTGCCTCTTCCACAAGTTTAATAATGCGGGCGATGACCGTCTCTTTACCAACGGCCGTTGCGCGAAATTCGATGCTGCCATTCTTGTTGATCGTCCCGCCAACCACAGAATCTCCCAAGCTTTTTTCGACGGGAAGGCTTTCGCCCGTCACCATCGATTCGTCAATTGTCGTAAAGCCGTTAGTAATAACGCCGTCAACGGGGATTCTTTCTCCGGGACGAACTCGAAGAATGTCGCCGGCAATAAGCGATGCAATCGCCGTTTCAGATTCGACTCCGTCTCGAATCACGCATGCAGTCTTGGGCTGGAGTCCCATTAGTTTTTTGATCGCCCCGGACGCTCGCCATTTTGCACGGGCTTCAAGAAGTCTCCCCATAAGAATGAGCGTGATGATTGTCGTTGCAGTATCAAAATACACTGTTTGCATTCCCGCGGTCAAGCCCAGCCATTCAGGAAACAACACGGCAGCGGCGCTATAGAGATATGCCACGCCGGTTCCAACGGCAACAAGCGTGTTCATATCGGCGGAAAAATGTCTTCCAACCTGCCATGCGGTCTTAAAAAATCTTTTTCCTGAAACGAACATCACCGGCGTCGCCACAACAAGCAAGAGCTTGTTGATCTCATCGGATGTTAACGGCGACCGGCGCATAAACCATTGCGTCATACTCATCATGCTGACAATCATAATCGGAATTGCCAGCGCGGCGGCAAAAACAAATTCCTTTTTTAATTGTTCGTAGGCCTTCTGCTGATGAGAATCGCCATCATCTTCAGGAATTGTGGATATTCCCGATGCAGTGGTCTTCTCTTCCGGCAGCAAGAGCTTGTAGCCTGCGTCACCAACCGCATCTGAGAGAACACGCAGGTTCGTCTTCTTTTCGTCAAAAGACAATGAGACCTTTTCCGTAGCAAGATTAACATTCGCTTCCAAAACGCCGTCGATTTTCTTCAACGCTTTTTCAACGCGCAGGACGCAGCTTGCACACGTCATTCCTTCGACAGGAAGACTTATTGTTTGTGGACGGGAAATACTCATGCTGTTCTTTGTAAACGTCATGACCTTCTCACAAATTCAATTCGTACCTACAAGTTTATATCCCGCCCCGTCAATCGTGTCCGCAATCATCTGGCTGGACACTTTTGTCTCGTCGTATTGAATTTTTGCCTTTCCAATTTGAACGTCCTCTACGATAACACCTGCCAGCTTGCCCAATTCTTTTTTCACGCTCATGACGCAATGCCCGCACGACATTCCTTCGATTTTCAGTTCTTGAGTCTTCATTTTCCCGTTTTTGTCAATCCATTGATGGAATAGACAATTCCTTTCTTGTTATATAAAGTACAACAAACCAACCAAACAAACAATTTCCTCACATTAGCCACTTATTTAGTAGAACCAGTCTCAAAAAATAGAAACGTCTTCAATGCAAAGCGTTCTTTTGCTGAAGCAATCTCTGTTCACATAGGAGATTGCCATGCTCCGCCCGCAATGACTTTCAAACTGTAACACCCCCCTCCCATCATCCTCCTTGCTTCCGTTAAATCTCTTTCTTATTTTCTTTTACATTTTTATAGAGGAATTTTAAGTATGTCGTTAATGGTGAGCATTTCGGGGATTCGCGGTGTTGTCGGTGAAAGCCTGACACCCGATATTGTCGTAAAATACACGGCAGCGTTCGCGGAATATTGCAACCGGGGGACGATCGTCATCGGCCGCGACGGGCGGATCACAGGATCGAGCATTGCACACATCGTCAGCTCCACACTTCTTCAAATGGGGTGCAACGTCGTCGCAATCGGCATTTGCCCGACGCCAACTGTTGCTCTCGCGGTGGAAAAAATAAATGCTGCGGGGGGAATCGCCGTCACTGCGAGTCATAACCCGATACAGTGGAACGGGATGAAATTTATGGCCCCGGGGGGGATGTTCCTGAACGGCGACGAAAATCAGAAATTCTGGCAGATTGCCGGACGTGGAAATTTTATTTTTTCGCCCTGGAATAAGCAAGGAAAATACACTGCCGATTCTTCACATATCGATCATCACATACAATCCATCCTCTCTCTTCCCTACATTCATCAAGATCAAATCCGTAAACGAAAACTGAATGTTGTTGTCGATTGCGTCAACGCGGCAGGGGGTGCGATTATCCCGAAGCTCTTGCGTGAATTCGGCTGCACTGTTGTTGAAATGAATTGTGACGTCAGCGGAATTTTTTCGCACACACCGGAACCGATTCCAGAAAATCTTGGCGACCTTGCCAGACGGGTCGTCGCGGAAAAGGCGGACATCGGCATTGCCGTCGACCCCGATGTTGACCGGCTTGTCTTCATCGATGAACACGGAAAGCCGTTCGTCGAAGAATATACAATCGCTTCCGCAGTAAAATTCGTTCTTGGCGCAGAAAAACAATTAGGCAGAAAGAACCACACCGTTGTCGTTAATCTTTCCACAACGCGGGCGGTCGACGATATCGCAGGCGGAATACGGTGCAAAGGTTGTGCGAACGTCGGTCGGCGAGATCAACGTTGCATCAACAATGAAAGCGGTCCATTCCGTTATCGGCGGAGAAGGAAGCGGCGGTGTGATCTTGCCGGAAGTGCATCTTGGACGGGACGCCGCTGTCGGCATCGGGCTGTTTCTTCAGCTCCTGGTGGATTTTGGCGGAAAAACTTCCGACCTTAAATCCAGCCTCCCCCAATACACCATCGTGAAGGATAAAATCGAGCTGGGATCGCTGAAGCCGGACGTTATTCTTCGTGCGCTGCACGAGAAATATTCGAAGACTGAAAAGACAAACATGGATGACGGGCTTAAAATCGATTTCGCATCTTCCTGGGTTCATCTGAGAAAATCGAACACAGAGCCGATCATCCGCGTCATCGCCGAAGCACGATCACACGAAGAAGCCGCCGCTCTCGTCGAAAAATTCAAAAAAGAAATCGGCGGTTGATCTCTCAACGCCGAACGAAGGTTCGGGGATAGCCATAAACGAGAAGAAGATTACATTGACACTCTGCAAAGTCACGGGGACGATCGTATCGACGCAAAAGAATCAAACGCTGAAAGGGTACAAAATGCTCGTCGTTCGGCCAATTGATTTGAACGGCGCGTTGATGGGGAAAGATGTTCTTGCACTCGACACTGTCGATGCAGGCATTGGCGACAGAGTCTTGATCATTCAAGAGGGAGCAGGCGCACAGCAGGCGTTGAAACGAAAAGACGTTCCGGTTCACACCGTCATCGTTGCTGTCGTTGACGGCTTCGACGTTAAGGAAGCATAAAGGTCTCAGGGGACCTTGCCGTACAATTACCTTCAACAATGCAAAGTTCAACGACGCAAAGCGGGATGAATATTTCCGACCTCCTGCGGCTTTCCGCTATTCCGGGAGTCGGGGCAAACCGGCTACGTGCACTCGTTACGCATTTCGGATCGCCCACTTCTGTGCTGGAAGCTTCACCGCGCGAGCTGATCCGAGCGGAAGGAATAGACAAGAAGCTTGCCTCGACCATCGCTCATTTCAAAGGTGGAGAAGTCTTCGCCGAAGAGCAACTATCTCTTGTCAATAAAGTCAATGGACGAATTGTCACGTTATGGCACGATGAGTATCCGGATTATCTCCGCAAGATCTACGACCCTCCGCCGTTTCTCTTCGTCCTCGGTACGATGGAGAAGAATGATAAGTATGCCGTCGCCATCGTCGGGACGCGGCTTCCTTCAGCGTACGGAAAATTCATCGCCGACAGGTTTGCGAGAGAGCTTTCAGAAAAAGGGATTACCATCACGAGCGGGCTCGCGCGGGGCATCGACACAATCGCCCATTCCTCGACATTAAAAGCCGGAGGAAGAACAATCGCAGTGATCGGTTCAAGTATCGATATTATTTATCCGTCTGAAAACAAAAAACTTGCCGAACAGCATCGAGGAGAGCGGCGCCGTCGTTTCAGAATTTTTTATGGGGACAAAACCCGACCCGGGCAATTTCCCGCGGCGCAACCGTATTATCAGCGGCATGTCGCTCGGAACACTCATCGTCGAAACCGCCGAGAACGGCGGGGCGATGATTACCGCGTCGACAACGCTCGACCAGAACCGCGAACTTTTCTGCATCCCCGGCAATATCACGGAAAAATACAGCTTCGGCACTAACAGGCTTATTCGCGACGGACACGCGAAACTCGTCCAATCGGTCGACGACATTATCGCCGAATTGAAGCATTCACTCTCTCCCATCTTGAAATTTGCGCAGCCGCAAACACCCGTCCCCCTCTCAATCTTCGAACAAAAAATCCTCGACCTCCTCACATCCGAGCCGTCGCACATCGATGTTGTCTCAGAACAGTCGGGCCTTTCGATCCCGGACACATTAGTCAACCTGCTGGGCCTGGAATTCAAAGGTCTTGTCCGACAGCTTGCAGGGAAAATGTTTCAAAGGCTGTAGCGAAGGCAACGGTCAATCTAAAGACCGCTTTCTACAGCACAATAATCACGCCAAAAAACCTTTTGTTTTTGCTCAAAAATAACTATCTTTATTGTGAGCCGTATGTTCACAATCGATGAAATCAAAGTTGACGGCAGGGTTGCCGATGTTCATTTCGCCTGCGATCTTGGTGAATGCAAAGGTGCATGCTGTACCCTGAAAGGCGGGCGCGGCGCACCGGTCACCGACGAAGAAGTCGACGAAATTTACAATGCGTACTCTGTCGTAAAAAAATATCTTCCGCAAGAACACACCGATTGGATCGAACTCCATGGTCTGGTGGAAGGTGCGCCCGGATACTATGCCACACAATGCAAAGATGAGCATGCGTGCGTTTTTGTCTATTACGACAACAGTGTTGCAAAATGTTCGTTCGAAAGAGGGTATCACAACAAAGAACTTCAGTGGCGGAAACCACTCTCCTGCCACCTGTTTCCCTTACGGGCGAGCTACGGTAATCCGGAACAATTGAGGTTTGAGTACTTACATGAATGCGAACCGGCTTTCAAAAAAGGAAGCCGCGAGAAAATACCGCTGTTCAAATTTTTAAAAGATGTTCTGGTGCGCGCGTACGGACGAACATGGTATCAGCGGTTCGAGACCGAATGCGAAGAGCATTCATGTAATTCTCAAAGAGGCGATTAGGATTTATGCTCCAAATCTCACAGCAGCAACGGCTGCTTCAAAAACTCACACCGCAGCAGATTCAGTACCTCAAGCTCCTTCAACTCCCCACCATTGCACTCGAACAGCGAATTAAAACGGAACTGGAACAAAACCCGCTTCTTGAAGAAGGTGTTGAAGACGAGATTGAGCTTGCCCAGGAGGACGCCGAGAACGAAGCTCCGGAAGTTGAAGAACCTGCGACCGCTGAAGCTGAAGAAAAGAAAGAGAAGGACGAAGAGTTCACTTTCGAGGATTTTGTCAACGATGAGAACGCGTATACACCGAAAGCCAGCAATCAGCAGGATGATGAAGATCACGACGAAATCCCGATGCCTGCTCCCGAACCGCTCTTACAAAAGCTCAGGGCGCAACTCGAACTTGTCGACCTGACGGAGACGGGCATGCTTGTCGCCGATGAGATCATCGGAAACATTGATGAAGACGGTTATTTGCGCCGCGATTTAAGCTTGATCGTCCAGGACCTGAACCTTTCCCATGGCCTCCAATTAACGGTTCCCCAAGCAGAACTTGTTCTCCGGCGCGTCCAGCGACTCGAGCCGGTGGGGATCGGGTCACGCACGCTTCAGGAATGCCTGTTGCTGCAGCTCGAGGGACGCGAATTCGAGCCGCGGTTGAAAAAACTCGCGCGCGTCATCCTCGAAACATATTTTGACGAGTTCACCAAGAAACATTTTGAGCAGCTCTCAAAACTGCTGGGGATCTCGCTCCCGGAAGTGAAAGAAGTTCTCGACGTAATTTCTCATCTCAACCCGAAACCCGGCGAGGGAGAAATTTCAACTCAGGAAAACTATATTACAGTGGACTTTATCGTCCACTTCGAGGACGGCGAGTTCATCATCCAGTTGAACGACAAAAACATTCCGCCGCTGCGCATCAACAAAGATTATAAGGAAATGATGTCGCGGAAGAAAAAGAACGGGGTCAATGCGGAAACAAAGACCTTCATCCGTCAAAAGTTTGAAGCCGCGAAATGGTTCATTGCATCGATTTACCAGCGGCGCGATACGATGCTGCGCGTGATGCGCACGATCGTCGACAAACAGCGGCAGTTTTTCGAGTTCGGCGACGGGCTGAAGCCGATGATCTATAAAGATATCGCCGCGGTCATCAAGATGGACATTTCCACCATCAGCCGTGTCGTGAACGGGAAGTATGTCCAGACGGATTTCGGCGTCCACGAACTGCGCTATTTCTTCAGCGAAGGCATCAGCACGCAAAGCGGCGAGGATGTCTCGAATAAGGAAGTGAAGCTGCGCATTAAAGAGATCCTCGAAACAGAAGACCCGCACAAGCCGCTGAGCGATGACCGTATCGCGGAAATCCTCAACGAACGGGGTTTCAACATTGCACGGCGAACGGTTGCCAAATACCGGGAATCGATGATGATTCCTGTGGCGCGCCTGCGAAGAAAAATTTCTTAATCACCTAGCATTCGGACATCCCATGGACAATTCCATCCATTCTACCACAATTATCGGCCTTGCACGCGACGGAAAAGTCGCGCTCGGCAGCGACGGCCAGGTAACGCTCGGTACGACCGTTGTCAAGCATACGGCTAAAAAAGTACAGCGTTTGTACAACAACTCCGTCCTCGTCGGTTTTGCCGGCGCTTCGGCCGACGCGTTCACCTTGATGGAACGATTCGAAGAAAAACTTCAGAAACACCAGGGGCACCTTGAGCGTTCTGCGGTGGAACTGGCCAAAGACTGGAGGACCGATAAATACCTGCGCCGGCTCGAAGCGATGATCGGAGTCCTCGACAAGGAGCATGCATTCATTATTTCAGGAACGGGGGACGTCATCACACCCGACGATGGCATCGTTGCCATCGGATCGGGAGGGCCTTATGCTCTTGCCGCCGCTCGAATGCTTGTTGCTTATACCAAGCTCTCGGCCAAGGAAATTGTGACTCAATCGATGAAAACCGCGGCCGAAATTTGCATCTACACAAACCAGAATATCTCAATTGAAGAATTGTGAACAGATGAAAACACTCAGTACAACAGAGAAATCCCGGCCCTCAGCGGGAGAACGCACCGACGGTCGGAAAGGCTCGGACGAGCTCACACCAACGCAGATCGTTCGCGAACTGGACAAGTACGTCATCGGGCAACACGACGCAAAAAAATCGGTTGCCATTGCGCTCCGGAACCGCTGGCGACGGCTTCAAGTGCCGGAAAATCTCCGCGAGGAGATTATGCCCAACAATATTATTTTGATCGGGCCCACGGGCGTAGGGAAAACGGAGATCGCGAGACGGCTGGCAAAATTATCGAATGCCCCTTTTATCAAAGTCGAAGCGTCAAAGTTCACTGAAGTCGGGTATGTCGGACGCGATGTCGATTCCATGATCCGGGATTTAACCGAGCTTGCCGTCGTGATGGTGAAGTCTGAAAGGACCGGGGAGGTTCAGGAGAAAGCGGAACGTCTGGCCGAAGAGCGGATACTCGACATCCTTATCCCGTCCGTCCGCAAATCAAAAGCCGATGCGAATGCTGCGGCCGAGACGCCTTCCGACGAAGAACTGAACGAAAAAACCCGCGAACGCTTCAGGGAAAAAATCAAAGCCGGACAGCTCGACGACCGGGTCATCGAGCTGGATGTTCCGAGCGATCAATTCCCCGCTATGCAAATCCTCGGCCCGATGAATCTGGAAGAAATCGGCGTCAACCTGCAGGACGTGTTCGGCAACCTGATGCCGAAGAAAATGAAAAAAAGAAAACTCTCGATTGCCGACGCAAAAAAAATACTCGTCCAGGAAGAAGCACAAAAACTCATCGATCAGGACGCGGCGGTGAAAGATGCAATCCACAGGGTCGAAAACTCCGGTATCGTTTTTTTGGATGAAGTGGACAAGATCGCGGGAAGCCGGGGTGCTGTGGGCGGTCCAGACGTTTCACGGGAAGGCGTGCAGCGCGATTTGCTCCCGATTGTTGAAGGGTCAACGGTTGCGACCAAGTATGGCATGGTCCGGACGGACCACGTGTTGTTCATCGCCTCCGGCGCATTTCACGTTTCCAAACCCTCCGACCTGATTCCCGAACTGCAAGGACGATTCCCGATTCGCGTCGAATTAAAGAGCCTGACGGAAGAAGATTTCGTGAAGATACTGACACTGCCGCAGAACGCGCTCATCAAACAATACACCGCCCTGCTGAAAACGGACGGGATAGAGATTGAATTTACGAGCGATGCGATCCGAGCGATTGCACGTATCGCAACGCAAGTGAATGAAGAAGTGGAAAACATCGGCGCCCGGCGGCTTCACACCATCATGACATCACTTTTAGAAGAGATTCTTTTTGAAGCACCGGAAAAAATCTCGGCGACAAAATTGGCGATCACAAAAGAAATGGTGGAGGAGAAACTCAATACCATTGTTAAGGATAAGGACTTGAGCAGGTTTATATTGTAGCTTTTAGCTCTGTCGGACGACTCCAGCGAAAAAAAGGCCCATTCTGCGATGCAGAACGGGCCTTTCCGATTTTAAAAAATATGTTAACCGTCAAATCCTAAACCGCATCCCCAAGGTGAACGACGCCTCACGGAAGCTGTTCGGGTTTGTAAGCAGGGATATGCTCTGCGTTCCGAGGTCTAAATCCCACACGGGCGTGTTGATCCCTACGCCAACCGCCCAATAAAATCCTTCTCTACCGCCGAAAGAAATTCCGGTTCGAATCGGGAACGCTCCGACAGGACGGTATTCCGTGCCCAGCGAAAAGCGGGGCGTTGTCGTGTTTCCCGGCTCATTGTTGAACCCGACATTGAGGTCGGCAGCAACGAGAAGCTGACCGGGGAAATATGAAACAAAAGCAGCTTTGTCGACCTGAAATGCCCCGCCGATGTGCAACGCAGTCGGAAGGCTTGTCTTAAAGGAGGTAGTATCGCGCGTCTGGCCTTTGAAGGCATCCTTTAAGGAATCTTGCTGGCCAATATCCGAAATTGAAAAGCCGCCGTTCCCGACAATGACTTTCGTGTTTTGATTCCATGTTATTTTTCCAATATCGGTTATGCTCACACCCAGACGCAAGGCTTGAAAAACTTCTCCCGAGAGGCCAATATCAAAACCGAGTCCGCTCCCCGCAGGCTTACTGAGAAACTCTGAAGCATTAGCGCTGTCGAAGTTAACATGCGATTGATACTGGAGAAAATTAACGTTCCCCGAGATTGGCTCGGAGGTCAGCACGTTTCCTGTAGTGGTCGGAACAACCTGAATATCCCCGGTATAATGGTCCGTTCCAAAATAACCGAAGCCCTGGACGTATTTTATTCCAACGCCCACTGCAACATTCTTCATCCACTTCAGATCTACCGGCAACATGCGCGCATACGAAAGATTGTAGTCTCGTAACCACGAGGCCTTGACCGATGTATTGTCAAGCGAGTAGACACCCCCTGTCGTAGGAAAAGCGTCGAGCAACATTTTCAAATAGCCTTCAGGGATGTCCAGGTTCACGTTAGCTTGGTCGCTCACGGAAAATCCAATACCGCCGAGCGCAGCCCCTTGAGCGGTAAACCCGAATTCCGTAACGGCAACATTCACCTGCGTATGCGAGATCCCTCCGGGAAACAAACCCAGGATCTCATCCTTGTCGGATTGGGAAAGTACTTTTGCAACCCTCACACCGGTCGGTTTGCCGTTTGCACCAATACTATCGACTCCTGTGAAATCATCCTGGTAAATTTTATAATTGAGAAAATCGCTCCCTGCTAAAACGCCCATCCCGAAGATAGGGGCAATCTGAAATGTAACGCTGCTCCCGCGATCGTCGAGGGCAAGGTTCGCCGGGTTGAGGCCAATGGCGTCAAGCCCGCGAGACGATGCGGTAAACGTTCTTGCCATGCCAACCGTTCGTCCAGAGAAGAGGTCGTTGCCGGCGTTCGATGTGCTTGCAATAACCACACCCAACACCACAGCGAGGATCAAGCTGGTAAAGTGCCGTTGCTCACTAACGCTGTTCATTGTTGTCTCCTTTGAATCATTGTTCATGAGTGGTGTGATTATTTAAGTTTGTCAAAATCGACGTTGTAGACTACGCTGACGAATGCTTTCAACTGCACGTAATAACTCGGCTTAAACTCAACCGGCACATTGCTTCCCGACGTGTTCAAATGAATTGTGACGGCCACAAAATTTGCAGGGTTGATTTTATCAACATCGGCCGTATCAAGGCTGATCACTGTTCCCGTTAAGCCGATGGGTGAACTGGGGTTGGAAACATAGCGGGCACTGTCCGCCTGTATGACTCCGACTTTAGGAAGCGAAAGCAGTACGACCGTATCCGGAATCGATTTATTGTATGCAAGCCCCGGCAGCAATTTCGAACCGACGGAGATCTGGAGAGGGAATCCATTAAAGATCGTAAAAATAACATTTCCACTGTCGATTTGAGTAAGGCTTTTCTTGTCGATTTTATTCCCCGAAGTATCCGAAATGACAATGGTGTCTTTGAATGTCCCGTTGATAATACCGATAATAACCGGGAATGAAAAATTAACCGATGTAAAAACACTGTCGCCCTTCTGTACCGTCCCCGTGCTGTCCGGATATTGATAATAGGACACAGGGTCAATAACGGCTTGTCCTACAACTTGGAGCTTGGAGGGAAGGCTTGCGTTTCCGCTGCTGAAAAAGCTTGAGAGAAACTGATCAATCCCGTTGGCACCTTGACTTGTCGTTCTGTCGAAAACGATCTTTTTTGTCTGACCGGGATAAATACGAAGTGTGTCCGTCAACCCGCCTCCCGGCTTAACATCCTGTGCGACGAGTGAACCATGCGGATTCCCATTGTTATCCAGCCCGATAACCTTCATCGTCAAATCTGTCGGGAACAACCCGGTACTGAGGATATTCAGCGTTATTGACACGGAGTCAAACTTGATGCTATCGGCGGTGAACTTGCTGCCGATGTCCCCGATCGAAGCGTCAACCGTTGTGTTAATGGGGACTATCGTTGGCTTTAGTTTGCCGATGACTTTGCTCAGAACGTACGTTTTCCTGGGCGGGCTCTGGTTATTGTTGAGGGGCGTGACATCGACTCGGACTGAGTCATCCTTTGAGATCAAAACTCGGCCTTGAGTTACTCCCAGGGTTTTAATGCTGATCGAAAAGTGGACGTTTGGAGTTGAGAGCGTATCGGTTTTTCCTCCAACCACTGTAAATTGCTGGGATTGGATGGCATAGCTGCTCATACTGACGGTTTGAATGAACGTACTGTTCGCCGGTATAACACCGCTGGTATCGCCGTTGGCATCGTTCTTCAAAATAAAGGGATGGCCCGTGACTTTGTCGACAAATTCGCCCAGCTTAAAATCGACATAAATACTGGTTGCAATATCATTCGTAATTTTAATCTGAAATTTTCCGTCCGAGAATTCGGCTCGTTTGATTTTTGTAGAATCATCGATAAGCTGAATTGCCGAATCGGGGATGCTTGCGACCGGATAGTTCGAACTTAACTGGACCTTCGCACTCTGTAATGTTGCCGTCGAACCCGTTGTTCCTCCGTCGATACTTAATTGCGCCGACAGGCCTTCGGTTGAGGTAATCGTTTTTCCCGTGATCCCTGAAGTTTGAACGGTGAAACTCATTTTCAAATTTGCACTCATCAGCTTTCCGGAAACATCGGAAGTACTGGTAGCATTTTGGCCGGCGCCGATAGTCGGAAAAACAAAAGTTGCGACAACGCTCCCTCCTTGATCGAGGTTGATCAATTGAACGCCGGGACTCTGGAAGCTAATGGCAAACGGAAATGTGTTGGTAATTGTCAAAGACATCCGGCCGTTTGCGAAAACAACATAATCATACGTCGCGCTGGGATTTGCAATGTTGTCGGTTACGGGAGCCGTTGCATCGGGCCCAGGATAAGGAACGGTAGGCGGGTCTGAGCCAAACATATCTTTGAATGTCACATTGACGGCGGGAATCGATGGGATGCTCAACGGCACGAGCCCAAGTTTATTGGATACGGAACTCGATGCTGGAGTTAATTCAGGAAGAACAATGGCCGAAGGTTGATTCACAAGAGCTGACGGCCGGTACACGATGCTCCCCGACGAAGAATCGAATTTAGGATCCTTATCGATCATTTGCTCGAACGTAAAAGTTCGGTCGATGAGCCCGATATTCAGGGGAACCTGCCACGATGGAGCTTTAGGCTCAAGGGGTGCCTTAATACACTGGAAAGAAAGCGGCAGCATAAGAAGAAGGAGGAAAAACAAAATGATTTTTGTTTTTTCAACTTTCATTTTGGGAACAAACTTCATACAATCCTCCTGACTAAAGTGGTGCGGCAAACGATTTTCGGCATTGGGAAGGTCACAGTCCTTTGACTGAAATGGCACATCTCTTTTCAATGTATATCATGTGGACTGGGCAAATGTTGATGTGCGTCATACACGGCGCAGAGACCATAGAAAGGAAAGTGCCGGACACCTACGTGATGTATCCGACACTCAAATAAAACCTGTCAGTGTATTTTTTCTTCTTTTTTAGTGGGAAGCTGAAAGCCGAAGTTGGGCGTCGGCGGTTCGTCGCCTAAAATCTTAATCTCGCCAAATTTTGATTCGTACTTTTCTATATTGTCCTTCAAAGCATTCAACAACAATCGTCCGTGCTGAGGAGTCATTACGATTCGTGCAAAGACTTTCGCTTTTGGAACGCCGGGCAATATCCGCGTGAAGTCGATGACAAATTCAGCGGGAGAGTGAGTGATGATCGCCAAATTTGAATAAATGCCCTCGGCTTCTTTTTCTCCCAACTCGATATTAATCTGCTGCCCCTGCGGGGGCTGTGGATTGCTCATCAACATTTCCTCTTCATAGTTAGGTAGTATACACTCTTCACGTTCAGGCATTGCACAATGCGAACAACACATCCCCACAGCGAAGAATGTCGAACGTTGAATCCCTCACCTTACATCGATCATCATCCTTCTCATCAATTCTTCCCTTGCCGAATCGCATCGGCTTTATCGTACGCTTGAAGGGCTTTTTCCTTCATGTTGAGGTTCGCGTACACCTGGCCTAACAATTCCCACATCATAACATCATTCTTTTTCATATTTACAACATTCTCGAGATAGGGGAGGGCCATTTTGAACTTTTCTTTATAGGAGACATCGTCGTCCTTTCCTTCAGCTTTCAACTTCGTCTGTTCAACGACACCCCAGTTGACATACGTCGCAGCAATATTGTAGAGAGCATCGGAAAACGCCGAATCGAGACTCAAAGCCGTTTTGAATTCTGTGATCGCGTCGGCGAATGATGAATCCTTCAGCAAAAAGACGCCAAGGTTGTAGTGATCGACTTTGCTGTCGGGATATTTTTTCACGCGCTCCATGAGGAGCACTCGGGCTTCTTCTTCACGTTCGGCCCCGATGTACCCTTTCATCAAGCTTTCGGAAATGTCCGCATCTCCCGGGAACATCACTTGCGCTTTTTTCATAACAGCGACTGCTTTATTAAACTGATCGATTGCCGCTTTGAACTGGGTCGAATCAATTTGAGGAGCGTACGGCTTATCGCCATCATACTTCAAATTCATCACGAGGCCGTTTTCCACCGACAAGGTCAAATGATATTTTTCAATTCTCCATGTTTCCTTCGTATCGCCTCTCTTCGGCTTTGCGGGTTTCGAAATCTTTATGAGCGAATCCCCGAGTAAATAACTGACATCGGCGGTTTTTATTTTCTCGTGGATGCTGGCCAAATTTTTCATCGCCTCATATTCTTCACGATGAGCCGCCAAGAACGTTGATTTCAGCACATTCCCGCTGTCAAGATAAATTTTTCCAAGAAGTTTGGCAGACAACGTATCCTTCCCCTGCTCGAACGCAATCGTAAATTGAGCCGTTGCGTTCGCCATATCGTCATTACGCAGATACGCCAGCCCAAGAGTGCGGCGCGTCATAAGGCTTTCCGGCAGCACGACAACCGCTGTCGAAAATGTTCCAATGGCTTTCCCCAAATACGAGGCCGTGTCGATTGCCCTATTGATTTCGTCAACCCCCTGGTTGTACAATTTTCCCCATGCGCTCAACGTCAGCAACTGAATTTCTTTCTTGTGCGTCGGAGCAATCGCCAACGCACTGTCGAAAGATACCTTCATGCCCCTGAAATCCCCTTGCACATACTGAATTTCCTTACCAAGCAGGTAATACGCTTCCTCGTTCTTTGGATTCTTTGCAATTTCTTTAAGAAGCTGTGTTTTTGCGTTGTCGTACTCTTTTCGTTGTATATATAATTTTGCACTCGTCATTTCCGATGATGCACATTCAAAACCCGTCGTCATCATTGCGGCAAGCGCAACGGCAACAACGCCTAATTGGAGTAGTAGTTTCATACAATGTCCCTTAGCTAATTCGATTCGTTTATTTATAGATAAAAAATTCCTGAAAATATAGAAAAAATAGCCTTGATAGTCAAACCTTCTTTAATCGTGGTCGCAGGACATCGTGAATATCCAGAATGAAAAAAGATTTGTCATGCCCGTCGAGGCCGGGCATCCATATGGACGTATGACCATAAGCCCTGGATTCCGGCTTTCGCCGGAATACCATTTACTTTGAAAGTGTGCCATTATCGTAATCGCAAAGGAACCGGTGAAAGAGCGCTCCCATGGCTATTTCTCATTGAGGCGGATTTACCGTTAAAATTCTCTCTAATTTAATTGATAAAGTAGAAGCCTCACTCATACCGGCAAATCCAGGTACTGCCTGAATTTGAATTCACGATTGTCATGCCCACGGAAATGGGCATCCATTTTTACAGTTGAAATAAGAATACCTGGATTCCCGCTTTCGCGGGAATGACAAACTCAGGCACTACCCAAATCCATACATCATTGCTTTCCCCCATCTATTTCCGTACTTTGAGTCATGAAGACCGCGGTGCGATCAACTCTTACCGATACGCTATGAAGAAACTTGCCCTCCTTTTGTTTCTCACACTCTCCCAATCCTCGTTTGCAGAAAACGGCCTGGTTCTTTTCCTCAAAGTTGACGGTTCGATCAATCCTGCGTCGTCCGATTATCTCCATGAGGGCATCAAGCGGGCGGAGGAAAAAAATGCGGTGTGCGTCGTCGTCGAACTGAATACCCCCGGCGGTTTGTTAGAATCGACCAGGATGATTGTGACAGACTTTCTAACGTCGAGCGTTCCCGTTGTCGTGTATGTTTCCCCCTCCGGTTCCCGATCAGCATCGGCGGGAGTGTTCATCACGCTGGCTGCCCATGTCGCCGCCATGGCTCCTGGAACGAATATCGGAGCGGCCCACCCTGTGAATATGCAGGGGAGCATGGACTCAACGATGACGGAAAAGGTCACGAACGACGCAGCGGCCTTCATCAGAACAATTTCGGAAAAGAGGCACCGCAACATTTTCTGGGCGGAAGAAGCCGTCCGTAAAAGCCTGTCGATAACAGAAACAGAGGCGTTGAAGAAAAATGTCATTGACTTCATCGCCAAGAACCGGGCTGCATTATTGGACTCGTTGGACGGAAGAGTAATTTCCACAAATGACGGAATGGTCACGCTGGCAACAAAGGGCGCAGCAATTGAATCGTGGGAAATGGGCTGGCAATATAAAATTCTCGACACGTTGAGCGATCCGAATATTGCATATATTTTCATGATGATCGGCCTTTATGGATTATTGTTCGAGCTGTACAACCCGGGGGCCATCTTCCCGGGCGTTGCCGGCGCGATCTCTTTGCTCATCGCTCTTTATTCAATGCACACACTTCCGATCAATTATTCGGGTGTGGCGCTCATCGTCCTCGGCATCATCCTCTTTCTCCTCGAAATAAAAATTACAAGTTACGGATTACTCACGATCGGCGGTTCAATTTCACTTTTTCTCGGTTCTATTATGCTTATCAATACAGACGCATGGTTCGAATTCCAGGATATTTCGTTGAACGTCATCCTTCCCACCGTCCTTCTCACTGCTGCGTTTTTTGTTTTCGCCATCGGCGCCGGACTCAGGGCGCAGCGGCGCAAACCGGCAACGGGCGCGGAAGGGATCGTCGGCGAACATGGCATTGCGTTTACAAAACTGAATCCATCAGGGCAGGTCAAAGTTCACGGTGAACTATGGAACGCGGAAAGTCTCGACGGTCCTCTGCCGAAAGACTCCGGCGTCATCGTCACAGAAATACGTGATTTGTTATTACGAGTAAAAAAGGATGTTCAGGGCAAATTGCCCTCGTAAGAGATCAGGAATCTCTCACTCTCAATCATCAAAAGGAGTTTGTTATGGAGCCAATCGGAGTTCTTCTTATCATTCTTATCTTTTTTGCCATCATTATTCTTTCGAATGCAATTCGAATTTTATCTGAGTATGAACGCGGCGTCATCTTCCGTCTCGGAAGGATGATCGGCGTGAAAGGACCGGGGCTAATTTTTCTTATCCCCATCGTAGACAGAATGATTCGCGTCAGCCTGCGCACGGTGGTCTTAGACGTTCCGCCTCAAGACGTCATCACAAAGGACAACGTTTCGATCAAGGTAAATGCGGTGGTGTACTTCCGCGTCGTGCAGCCGGATAAAGCGATCGTCAGCGTGGAGAACTATATCTATGCCACATCGCAATTAGCGCAGACGACGCTCCGCAGCATACTCGGGCAGTCTGAATTAGACGAGCTGCTCGCACAGCGCGAAAAGATCAATCATGAACTTCAAATGATCATCGACCAACACACCGAGCCGTGGGGAATTAAGATTTCAACCGTGGAAGTGAAACAGATCGACCTGCCCCCGGAGATGCAGCGGGCAATGGCGAAACAAGCGGAAGCAGAACGTGAACGCCGTGCGAAAGTTGTTCACGCGGAAGGAGAATTACAGGCGAGTGTGAAATTGGGCGAAGCAGCAGCGATCATCCAAAAGAATCCTATAGCCCTGCAGTTACGGTATCTTCAAACATTGACGGAAGTGGCCTCGGAAAATAATTCGACGACCATTTTCCCATTCCCGATGGAACTGTTAACCCCATTTATCGACATGTATAAGAAAAAATAATGACAAAAAAAACCGAGGGGCCGCATCAATGCGTTCCCTCGGTTTTAAATTCTCGCGGCCATCAACTTTAGCCAACCTCATTCCGCGCACTACTACATTTACACGCTCACTTTTTCTGCCGTACAAAATTCGTCGAACGCATTCGTCAAATCAGCAGCAATTGCATCCGCATCGCGGTTCTCAATTCTGAACCGTGGAATGAAATGCACAAGCTCACCGTCTTTGAACAATGCTACAGACGGTGACGATGGCGGTATCTGGCCGAACCACTCTCTCGCCCGCGCCGTCGCTTCCATGTCCTGTCCCGCAAAAACACTCGTCAGCACATCGGGTTTGTTGGGATGCTGGAGCGCTTTTGTTATCGCCGGCCGTGCCCTTCCCGCCGCGCAGCCGCAAACGGAATTAACGACGACAAGGAGCGTCCCTTTCTTTTGGTTCATCACATCATCTACTTCTGCAGTGCTCCGCAGCTCGCGGATTCCGATTCTCGTTAGTTCATCGCGGAATGGCTGGATTGCTACTGGATCATACATTGGAACTCCAATTAAGAATTAATAATTAGGAATTATGAATTAGGAATTAGGAATTACTTGGACCTCAAAGTCTTCAAAATCGAACCTATTATTCGCAGTAACTCGTCACATCTTTCTAACATCTCCACGGCGATCTTTGGTTCCAAGCATCCAGAATCTTCTAAAAGATGAAGCCCATAATGAGTTTCTCTTGCTTCTTTGTAGGCAATATAAAGTTTCGCATAGAAATCCCTCTTCGATTGCGCCCCAATTGCTTCCTCGACATTCGCTCCGATTGAAGTGCCACTCCGCCGAAGTTGACGAAAAAGAATCTGATCCTTTTTTTCACTCGAATCAGATCGGCACAATCGTATAACGCGTAAAGAAAATTCATAACTTTTTGTCTGAACAACGTTCCCCTGCTTCGAACCTCCCCCTTTCAATTCATAATTCAAAATTCCTAATTATCAATTCTTCATTGCATTCAACGCGCTTCCCGCCTTGAACCATGCAATCTGCCCTTCGTTGAAGGAATGATTCAGCGCAATCGTAACGATGGATCCATCGTTGTGCTTTACTTCAAGCTTCAACGGAACGCCGGGCGCGAAGGACTTCAACCCCCGGATCGAGACGATATCGTCTTCCCGAATTACATCATAGTCCGACGGATTCCTGAACGTGAGCGCCAGCATTCCCTGTTTCTTCAAATTGGTTTCGTGGATGCGGGCAAAGCTTTTCACGATAATGGCCCGTCCGCCGAGAAAGCGTGGTTCCATTGCGGCATGTTCGCGCGACGAGCCTTCACCGTAGTTCTCGTCGCCGATCGTTACCCAGCCGATCCCCTTTGCCTTGTAGTCGCGGGCCACGGCCGAAAAATCCTTCACTTCGCCGGTGAAGACATTTTTCCCTTTGCCCGCCTCGCCGCTGAAAGCATTGACTGCTCCGATGAACATGTTGTTCGAAATATTGTCGAGATGACCGCGGAACTTCAGCCACTTTCCGGCTGGAGAAATGTGGTCGGTCGTGCATTTCCCCTTCACCTTGACCAACACCCGGAGATTTTCAAGATCGCTATTCTCCCACCGAGCAAATGGCTGAAGGATCTGGAGACGGTCGCTTCTCGGGTCGACCTTGACCTGTACGGCAGACCCGTCTTTCGCCGGTTCGATGAACCCCCGTTCTCCGGGAGTGTATCCTTTCTTCGGGAGTTCATCCCCTTTCGGGGGGTCAAGCTTCACTGATTCTCCGCTGGCATTTACAATAGAGTCTTTTAACGGATTGAAGGTGAGTTTTCCCGCCAGCGCAAACGCAGTGACAATTTCAGGGCTCGCGACGAAAGCATGCGTCGCCGGATTCGCATCATTACGTCCGGTGAAATTACGGTTGTACGAGGTGATGATGGAGTTCTTCTCTCCCATTTTTACATCGTGCCGTTTCCACTGACCGATGCACGGACCGCACGCGTTGGCAAGAACCAGCCCGCCGATATCGGTCAACGTCTTCAGTTGACCATCTCGCTCGATCGTTGCACGAATCTGCTCGCTGCCCGGAGTAATCGTGAACTCCGATTTTGCTTTCAATCCTTTGCTGAGTGCCTGTTGAGCAACTGATGCCGAGCGCTCGATATCTTCGTACGAAGAATTCGTGCAGCTTCCGATCAGTGCAACTTTCAATTCTTCGGGATAATTATTTTCCCTTACGGCTTCGGCAAATTTTGAAATCGGCCAGGCTAAATCAGGCGTGAATGGCCCGTTCACATGCGGTTCAAGTTCGCTGAGATTAATTTCTACGATGCGGTCGAAATATTTATCCGGAGTGGCAGCTACTTCTCTGTCCGGGGTCAGGTATTCCGCCACCCCTTCAGCGAGTAACGCGACTTCAGCGCGTTCCGTCGCACGGAGATAATCTCCCATGCGGGAATCGAACGGAAAAACAGAAGTTGTCGCTCCGATCTCCGCTCCCATGTTGCAGATGGTGCCTTTTCCCGTGCATGAAATGGATTTTGTCCCTTCACCGAAATACTCGATGATCGCGCCCGTCCCCCCTTTCACGGTGAGGATACCGGCAACTTTCAGGATGACATCTTTAGCGGAAGTCCAGCCGTTCAGCCTTCCCGTCAAATGCACGCCGATCACTTTCGGAAATTTCAATTCCCATGGCATCCCCGCCATCACATCCACTGCATCGGCGCCGCCGACGCCGATAGCGATCATACCGAGACCACCGGCGTTCGGCGTGTGCGAATCCGTTCCGATCATCATCCCGCCGGGGAACGCATAATTCTCCAACACCACCTGATGAATGATCCCGCCTCCCGGTTTCCAAAATCCGATGCCGTATTTATTCGAGACGCTCGCAAGGAAATCGTAGACTTCCTTGTTATCCTCACTCGCTCTCAGCAAATCTCCTTTCGCACCCACTTGTGCTTGGATCAAATGGTCGCAATGGACCGTCGAAGGCACTGCAACTCTGCTACGACCTGCCGACATAAATTGCAGGAGCGCCATCTGTGCGGTAGCATCCTGCATCGCGACTCTGTCCGGAGCAAAATCAACGTACGAAGTACTCCGTTCGGCCGCCTTCGACGGAGTCTCAAAATAGTGAGCATAAAGAATTTTCTCGGTCAGGGTCAAAGGGTGCCCGACAAGCTTTCGGGCAAGTTGAACTTTTGCCGGAAGACCGGCGTACAATTTTTTAATCATTTCGAGATCGAAAATCATGATAATGCTTCCTTAGCAATGGGGTTTTCGTGGCAAATTTCTAGCATAAATATATGAATCCTCAGCCTTCTCCGCAAGAGTTTACCTTGCACGGCAGTCGATTTTTCGTTATTTTTCATCGATTAGTGCGAGAAAAGGACGCGCGATGAGCGAGAAGGCTGAAACAGATTCTGATGTGCTTGAAGACATCATCGACAAGACAAAACTGAAGGAGCCGGTACGGGCCATTTTGTTCAATGATGAAGTCCACACGTTTGATGAGGTCATCAACCAGCTTATCAAAGCATTGAGATGCGACCGCGCGAAGGCAGAGACGTTGACGTGGGAGGTCCACAACACCGGCAAGTCGTGCGTGTATACCGGAGAATTGACTCGATGCCTGGAAATCACACGCATCCTCGAGGAAATTGAATTAATGACTCAAATCGAAGTATAACGAAGGAAATCAAATGAGACGAATGACTTTTGCGATAATCGTGATGCTCCTTGCCTTTTCTGCATGCGGTAACGCGAGCAAACTCATCCCTTTCAAAGACACAACAACGTCGTGGGACAAAATAAAAGAAATCGCGGCACAAGAAAAAAAATTGATCTTCATCGATGCCTATACCGATTGGTGCATCTGGTGCAAAGTGATGGATAAAGAAACATTCTCCGACACTGCCGTGGCAAATTTCATGAACGAAAAGTTTGTCCCAGTGCATTACGAAATGGAAACCGGTTTCGGGATGATGATGTCGGCGAAATACCGCGTCAATGGATTCCCGACGTTCCTCATTTTCACGCCCGATGGAAAACTTGTCTATCGGATACTCGGATACCGTAAATCAAAAGAGTTCCTTGAAGACCTCAGCGCCGCACTCGACCCGTCCAAGCAGGATCATTTAACCGGAATTTCGGCCGCACTCGACCCGGGGTTCCCGCAATTCTACAAAGATTCCTTTCTCAAAGGCGACCTCCGAAAACGGCCCGATAGTGCGACGGTAAACTCGTTTTTAGCATCGGCGCAGGACCTTTCGGATGAAGTTGCGTGGTCGGTTTTATATCGATTTAGCAGCCTGGCGACCGATAAGTACAAAGAATTTGTGTATAAGAATTTTGACAGATTGAAGAAAATGTACGGCGCGAATGATGTCGAGAATTCAATCAGCACATTTCTCTCGTCCGACCTGCGCAGTGCTGTCAAAGCAAATGATGAATCCGCTTTGGAAAAGGTTATCGCCGCTTCGGAAAAGTATGTCGGCGGACCCGTCGATGAGACACGGTTGAATTACAGGCTCCGGTTCTACGGCGGCACAAAACGATGGACAACGTTTGCGAACCTTGTCGACAGCGCAAAAAATGCCGGCGGGTCGCTCGATGAAAATGCAATGAACAGTTACAGTTGGACAATTTACCAACAATGCGACGACAAAGAAATCGTCGGCCGGGCGACGAAGTGGATGAGCGACGTCGTGGAGAAAAGTCCTAAATATATGTTGCTTGATACGTACGCGGCGCTCCTCTACAAAAGCGGCGACCTGAAGAAGGCAAAGCTTTATGCTGAAACCGCAATTGACACCGGGAAGAGGGATAAGGAAGACGTTCAAGAGACCGAGGAACTCCTCAAGAAAATTAATGGATCACTGGAAGAAAAGCCGTAATCGCACATGACGTCACCTGAAATACGACAATCGTTTCTCGATTTCTTTGCATCGAAACAGCACCGCATCATTCCGAGCGCGCCGGTAATACCGCACGGCGATCCGACGCTCCTCTTCACAAATGCGGGAATGAATCAGTTCAAAGAAGTTTTCCTCGGAACCGGCAAACGCGATTACACACGCGTCGCCGATACGCAGAAGTGCATCCGTGTGAGCGGGAAGCACAACGACCTCGAAGAAGTCGGCCGCGACACGTACCACCACACGTTTTTCGAGATGCTCGGCAACTGGTCGTTCGGCGATTATTACAAAAAAGAAGCAATCGCGTGGGCGTGGGAATTGTTGACCGGTGTGTGGAAGTTTCCCAAGGAACGATTGTGGGCCACGGTCTATACGACCGACGACGAAGCATTTGAGCTCTGGAAAAAAGTCACCGACATCAACCCATCGCACATTCTCAGGTTCGGGGAGAAAGATAATTTTTGGGAAATGGGAGAGACCGGTCCGTGCGGCCCGTGCTCAGAAATCCATATGGACCTGACGGCTAACGGCAGCGCAACTGCCTCACTTGTGAATGCAGGCTCTCCGCAAGTGATCGAAATCTGGAATCTCGTTTTCATCCAAAACAATCGCACCGCGAATGGGCAGCTCGAAAATCTTCCGATGAAACATGTCGACACCGGCATGGGATTCGAGCGTGTCTGCGCTGTGATGGAAGCGATGAAAAGCAATTTCATACATCCATCGTCCAATTACGATTCGGATGTTTTCACTCCGCTCATAAAAAAGATATCCGAGGTTTCCGGAAAGCCGTACGGCCAGAACGACGAAACCGATATCGCGATGCGCGTTATTGCCGACCATATTCGCGCACTTACGTTTGCAATCGCCGACGGTGCTATTCCTTCCAACGAAGGCCGCGGGTATGTCTTGCGAAGAATCCTCCGGCGCGCGGCGCGTTTCGGGCGGAATCTTGGCTTGCATGAACCATTCATGTTCACGTTGGTCGACACACTCGTGCAAACGATGTCGCATGTCTTCCCGGAGATAAAAGAACAGCAGGAACACATTAAGCGAGTAATAAAGGGCGAAGAGGAGGGGTTTAATCAGACGCTTGACAGAGGTTTGGAAATTTTCGAGGAGGCTGAACGAAAAGCGATAAGTTCAAAGTTAAAAGTTATAAGTGGAGAAGACGCTTTCAAACTTTACGACACGTTCGGATTTCCGCTGGATTTAACTATTTTGATGGCAAAAGAAAGAGGGTTTGACGTCGATGAGGCAACATTCTCCAAATTGATGAACCAGCAGCGAGAGCGGTCCAGAGATTTTCGCGGAGACATTAGCCCGGAAATTAACCTTGCAAAAAGTAAAGGGAAAATAAAAGATCTCGACGCAACGGCTATTGAAGAGAAATTCAGGTTCGATGGTTACGATGTTCTTGAAGAAGAGGTGGAAATCCACTCCGCCGTCGACAACTTAGTGCTCTCTCTCAATACTCCCTTCTACGGTGAATCGGGAGGACAGGTCGGCGATAAGGGCTGGTTCATGATACCCGGACATCAACTTAACGTCGTCGATACCGTCAGGTCGGGAAAGGTCAACATCCACATTATAGAGAAATCATTCGATTGGCCTCGGCAACAGGTCAAAGCGATCGCGAAGGTTGACAAAGCACGCCGATTTTCCATCATGCGAAACCACACCGCGACGCACCTTGTTCATGCCGCGTTAAGGAAAGTGCTCGGCACACATGTTCATCAAGCCGGGTCGCTTGTGGCACCGGAACATTTACGCTTCGACTTCGCTCATTTTTCCAAGGTGAGCGAGCAGGAACTTGCAGAGATCGAAAACATTGTCAACGAGAAGATCGCGGAGAACATTCAACTCAAACATTGGCGCAACATTCCGTTCGAGGAAGCGCAGAAGATGGGGGCGTTGATGTTCTTCGGGGACAAATACGGGGATAAAGTGAACGTAGTGCAATTTGGCGATTTCAGCAAAGAATTCTGCGGAGGCACGCACGTAAAGAATACCGGCGACATCGGTTTCTTCAAGATCAGAGCCGAATCAAGCAGCGCAAGCGGAGTTCGGCGCATCGAAGCGATCACGCATGAGTACGCGGTCGAGTTTCTTAAGAACGAAAACAAAACCTACAAAGAACTCGTAGAGCGCGGATACCAGCTCATCGACGAAATTCAATCGATTCAAAAAGACGTCGTCCAATTAAGCAACGGCACTTCACCATTGTCCAAAGAGGAGACACTCAACCTTGATATCGAGCTCCGCAAACTGGAGCAAGTACCGGAAACGCCCACTTCGATCGTCGCCGCAAAGCTTTCGCAAGAGTTTTCAGAGCTTCATCAGCGCTCCCGGAAATTGGAAGATTACATCTTGATGCTTGCAGAAAAGAAGAGAACCTTCGAAAAAGAACTCGCGAAATATAATTTGAAATCCGCATCCTCGGATATCGAAGCGCTCATTGTGAAGGCAACATCGATCAACGGATTCAAACTTGTCACGTCGAAAGTCACGGCGGCGGACATGGACACGCTGAAATCGATGGGCGACACGCTCCGCTCGAAAATCGGCAGCGGCGTCGGCCTGCTCGCATCGATCATCGACGATAAGGTGGCGCTGGTCTGCATCGTGAGCGACGATTTAATAAAAATAAAAAATATGCAGGCGGGTAAGATTGTTGGTGCTGTCGCAAAAATTGTCGGTGGAGGCGGAGGCGGGAAGCCGCATCTCGCAACTGCCGGCGGTAAAGATATCGCGAAGCTCGACGAGGCGCTGAGAAGTGTGGCGGGGGTGGTGCAGGGAATGATATAGAAAGTTAAAAGTGAAAAGTGAAAAGTTTTAATGCTGGATTTATTTTTTTTCTACATGACTCTGAGCTGATCAAATGTCCGTTTATCAAACTTTAGTTACAGCCGCCAAAACCAAAGGGGCGGGATACCTTGTTTTGGTCGATCCCGATAAGGTCGACGAAAAAAATTTTCCAAAATTTATTGAACAAGCGACGGATGCGGGCGTTGACGGATTTCTTGTCGGCGGAAGCTTGGTCCTTGCCGATACGTTTGAGGATTGCATCGCATCCATCAAGAAGAGTACCAACGTGCCGGTTGTCATCTTTCCGGGGAGTGTCCAGCAGATTTCAAGAGAGGCCGATGCGATCTTGTATCTGTCGCTCCTTAGCGGCCGCAACGCCGAACATATCATCGGAAGCCAGGTAACGGCGGCGCCGATCATCAAGAGAATGAACCTCGAAGCAATTTCCACGGCCTACATGCTCGTGGAATCGGGCAGGACGACATCGGCGGAGTTCATGAGCAACACCAAACCCCTCCCGCGCAACAAGCCGGACATTGCAGTCGCCCATGCACTCGCCGCAGAGTATATCGGCTTTAAGCTCCTTTACCTAGAAGCCGGCAGCGGCGCAGAGCAATCCGTCCCGGATGAAATGGTCGCGGCAGTTTCGCAATATTGCTCCGTGCCTCTCATCGTTGGCGGAGGGATATGCAAGGCGGAAGATGCGCACAAGAAAGTAAAAGCCGGAGCCAAGTTTATCGTTACAGGAAACGTTTTGGAGCGGGACGGATCAAAAAATCTCATACAGGAGTTTGCCTCCGCAATTCACGTTCGCTGACATCATCTATACTGAGAAACGTAGAAAGAATCGTTATGGCCCATCTTCCACTCACGCTCGTCTACCGTCAAAGTTTCATTCAGGATTCTCTGAAAGCCAGTGCTGAAACAAAGCTGAAAATTGCTGAGCAATGCAATGCCGATATTTCGAGAGCTATTGATATCATCGTCGCGGCATTGAACGGCAAAAAGAAGATCCTTCTTTGCGGCAATGGCGGGAGTGCTGCAGATGCCCAGCATCTCGCGACAGAATTTGTCATCCGCCTCTCCCCCGGCATTCAACGCCCCGGTCTGCCGGCCATTGCCCTCACAACCGATTCATCGGCGCTTACCGCCGGGGCGAATGATCTCGGCTACGACGCGGTCTTTGCCCGGTCGGTAGATGCCCTCGGCAATGAAGGGGACGTCCTCATCGGCATCAGCACAAGCGGAAACTCGGCAAGCGTCAACAACGCGTTCATCAAAGCGCGGGAGAAAAAAATGGCGACGATCGCTTTCCTCGGCAAAGACGGGGGAGCATCAAAAGCACTCGTCGACCTCGCAATTATCGTCCCATCGAATGATACACAGAGAATTCAGGAAGGCCACATCACAATCGGACATATTATTTTTCAGGAAGTCGAACAGGAAATGTTTGGATAATAACAGAGTCATTCCAAAAAGAGGGCTCGCGCTGAGACGCAAAAACGCGAAACGATTTTGCAAATGTCTCAAATAACGAATTTTTTTCTCTCAGCATTACTTTAAAAGGATGGTCGGGATGAAAGGTTTTCCGGGAATGGGGGGCAACATGCAGGGGATGCTCAAGCAAGTCCAGAAAATGCAGGAAAAAATGGCTCAGGTGCAGGCAGATCTAGAACAAAAAACCGTCACCGCGGAGTCGGGCGGAGGCATGGTAAAAGTCACCGCCAATGGAAAGCAGCAGATACTCAAGATCACCGTTGAGAAAGAAGTCATCAACCCCCAGGAAAGCGATATGCTTGAAGATTTGATCGTGGCAGCCGTGAATAAGGCGCTCGAAGAATCCAACAAGCTTGCGCAGTCCGAAATGGCGAAGGTGACAAACGGTATGCTGCCGAATATTCCGGGGCTTAATCTTCCGGGAATGTAATGCGCTACACATCGGAATCGGTCGAACAACTTGTAGAAGAATTTGCTCAGCTTCCGGGCATCGGGAAGAAAACGGCGCTGCGTCTGGCATTGTTTATTCTAAAAATGCCGCGAGAAAAAGTGGCAGCGTTTGCCGCGGCATTAATCAACATGAAAGAAAAAGTGCGTTACTGTTCTGTTTGCAGCAACATCACCGAAAGCGATCCGTGCAACATCTGTTCAAGCGTAAAACGCAACCGCAAAATTATCTGTGTTGTTGAGGAACCAAACGACGTCATGGCGCTTGAGAAAACGAATGAGTTCCACGGGCTGTATCACGTCTTGGGAGGCGCATTGTCTCCATTGGATAATATCGGACCGGAAGATTTGAAAGTCAAAGAACTCCTTTCTCGTATCACCGATGATATTGAAGAGATTATTCTTGCGATGAATCCAAACGTCGAAGGCGAGACAACGACGGTGTACTTATCCCGTCTGCTCAAACCGCTGAATGTGAACGTGACCCGTATTGCACGAGGGCTTCCCATTGGGGGAGACTTGGAATTTGCCGACGAGGCCACATTATCGCGTGCGCTGGAGGGACGAATTGCGCTCTAAATATATCATTCCGGCGTGCTTGTTCCTTGCCGCAATGACCGGATCGTGCGACCTGCTGAAAACGCGCACCCCGCAGCCGCCCGACCAGGGTAATACGGCTAATCCGCCGGCAACGACGCCCCAAATACTCATCGATAATTTACAGTCGTGTTTCGCGAATAAAAACGTCAACGATTACGAAAAAATTTTTTCCGATGTCGAGTCCGTGGGGAGACAGTACGTCTTTGTTCCGACCCAAGAAGCAGCCGGAAATTACTCCGCCATTTTTTCACACTGGACAACAGATTCGGAGTTGAACTATTTCAAAAAGATAATGACGAGCATCAGCGCCGGTTTTACGCCTGCCGTATCGTTTTCCAATGTCGCCCTTACACCGTTCCAATCCGATTCGGCATTGTATGAAACTGATTATACCGTTTTTATTTCCCCCACGACGTACACCGGGCATGTTCGCTTCTCGATGCTGCCGGACAAGAACACCGGAACGTGGGTGATTTACCGCTGGGAGGATGTTCAGACTTCGAACATTTCAACGTTAAGCTGGAGCGATCTGAAAGGACAATTCAGTCAATGAAAGCGGCGGCTCTCATCATTGCATGCACAATGTCGCTGATCGGCTGTGTGAATCCATTCGCACCCGCACTCGATAATTCGAGTCAAACAAACGGCTCGGTCCTCGGGGATCAAAAAACGATCGACGGGGTTTTCCAGAATTTTAAAGAAGCGTATCTATTCAAGGACACTACGATTTACGGACAATTGCTCGCTCCCGATTTTATTTTTGTTTACCTTGATTACGACATCGGCGCTGATGTCTCCTGGGGCCGCGACGACGACATGCGTACCACTAACGGATTGTTTCAAAATGCTCAGAGTCTCGACCTCGTGTGGAACGGCAGCATACCTATTGAAGGCGATACGGTTGATGTAACAGTCAACGTAACGAGAAATTTCAATTTGACCGTTACCTTCAGCCCTACCGATATCGTGAGCATTGACGGATATGCAAGCCTCACACTCGAACGGGCGACCGTCAACGACGAATGGAAAATTGCTCGCTGGAATGATGAATCGAACTTTTAGCGGGATGGCTTGGTATTAGTTCTTAGTTCTTAGTTCTTAGTTCTTAGTTCTGTAGTTCTTAGTTCTTAGTTAGCGGCTCCCAGTCCCAAGAATTCGGCGTTGAGCTCTGTCTCTTCAATTCATAATTCTTAATTATTAATTCAAAATCATCCCCCTTTGTCCTCTTACCAAAAAATATCTTACCAAGGCGAGCCCGGCGCATTCAGCGAGCAAGCAGCAAAAGCGTACTTCGGAAAGACTTGCGGCACCGTCGCGCGCGAAACTTTCAATGAGATATTTGAAGATGTTGTCCGGCGCCGCTCGCCGTACGCGATCGTTCCGATTGAAAACTCTTTACACGGAAGCGTGCACCAGAATTTCGACCTGCTCTGGAAACATCGCGTTCAGATTGTGGGGGAAGTTAAACTCCGCATTAAAATGAATTTGCTCGCCCTCCCCGGCGTCAGGATAAAGGCCCTCCGTGCAGTGTATTCCCATCCACAAGCGCTCGGACAGTGCGAAAAATTCCTGCGGTCGTTGAAGCACGTATCGGCGAACCCATTCTACGATACCGCGGGTGCAGCCAAAATGATCGCTACGGATCGCCGACGGGACGCAGCCGCCATTGCAAGCCTGCAGGCAGCAAAAGATTACGGATTGAATATTCTGCGCGCAGGAATTGAAAGCGACCACAGGAATTTTACCCGTTTCCTTGTCATAGGGACAAAACAAGTCAGGCCGAAAAAGAATGCAAAAACTTCGTTGATCTTCGCGACAAAAAATATCCCGGGTGCGTTGTTCAAATGCCTTTCCGTCTTCGCGTTGAGGAATATTAACCTCCTGAAGATCGAGTCGCGGCCTATTATCGGCGCGCCGTGGGAATATTTATTTTATCTCGATATCGAAGGCGATGCCAGAGAGAAGGAGTGCGTCAACGCGTTGAACCATTTACAGGAGTTGACATCCTACTTTAAAAACCTCGGGTCATACGAAACCGGAAAGATTGTAACACCACAATGATTACATCGTCAACAAAAGCAGTCTTATGAACATCGTGTATATCCTCAAAGAAGGAATTTCAGGCTTCAAACGGGCGCGGTTGTCCATGGTCATATCGATCTTCACGATCACCATCTCGCTCATCCTCCTCGGCCTCTTCACTATCGTCTTCCGTAACACGAACCAAATTGTTGAATCGCTCCGCGACCGGGTCGAGATGGAGGCATTCCTCGAAGAGCCCATCACCGACGAAACCTCTCCGATCGTCGAGCGAAAGATTCTCGCTATCGCGGGAGTGAACCAGGTGAAATACATCTCGAAGGATCAAGCAGCAAAGATATTTAAAGAGCAATACGGCGAGGACATCCACAACATTCTGGACTTCAATCCCCTCCCCCCTTCGTTCAAAATATATCTCGAGAAAGAATATAAAAATTCCGACAGCGCGAAGGTTGTCTATGCAAAATTAAAGCTTGTTCCGGGCGTTGACGATGTTATTTATCGGAAAACACTCCTCGAATTATTGGACAAGCGCGCGCAGCTCTTCGCGGCTGCGAGCCTTGGTGCCGGCGTTGCGCTGTTGATTACCGCAATTTTCCTCGTCTCCAACACCATTCGACTCGCGATTTATGCAAAGAGAAAAATCATTACGACGATGAAACTTGTCGGCGCGACCCGAATGTTCATTCGCCTCCCGTTTGTGGTTGAGGGAATTATTCAGGGGGTCTTGGGAGGACTATTTTCTTCCGGGGTGATCTATCTTTTCGTCGAGTACGCATCGAAAATATTCGGAGGAGACATGGCCGCGATTGTCTTTGTAGAGCCGACTTTTTACCTCATCATTCTCACAGCGGGAACGATGCTGGGGCTCCTCGGCAGCGTCATCTCTGTGAGAAAATTCATAAGCGAAAGCGTAGCACTGACAAATTAAAAGAGCATAACCCTTGCCATGGGAATATCGCCTTAGAAACGTTTAGAGTTGAGATTATAAATATTGTTTCATACATTACCAACGTTTTCATGGCCTGTCGCGTGTGATGAATGATAATGACAGGGCAGCATTTGCCGTCACCACTATTTATTTGCAGCTTCATAAAGGAGTTTAATTCTCATGTCTAGCAACTATCCTCCCGGCGGTTGGGCAAAAGTCCTCCTTGCATACCACAAATTTTCCGGAAGCTGGGCATGGGTCCTGCACCGCATCACCGGGCTTGTCCTAACCGGCTACATCATGCTGCACATTTTCGCGCTGATGTCGCTGCAAAAAGGAAAAGAAGCTTTCGATTCAGAGATGCTCCTTTTCCGCACACCGATATTTCTTTTTCTGGAATGGTTCCTCTTTGCATTCCTCCTCTTCCATGCCCTGAACGGCATCCGTATCGTTTTGGTGGATCTCGCAGAGGGGGCGCGTTACCATAAGAAATTGTACTATGCCGCTATTATTGTCGGCCTCATTCTATTTTTCGGCATGGGCTACATCATGTTCACGCAGGATACGCTTCACTCCGTTGCAGCGGTGAAATAAAAACATTTTAAGCCAAAGGGATCGACGCTATGTCCTCAAAATATTACGGTTCGCGGGGTTCGGGAGCGCCAGCATGGTACTTGCAGCGAGTCTCGGGAGTTGCGCTTTTTGTCGTCGCTATCGGGCATTACATCCTTATGCATTATCATCTCGATTCCGGCCACACCTACGACGCCGTGCTTGCACGAATGCAGAACCCTTTGTACAAAGCTCTTCAAATTTCATTTGTCGTGCTCGGTTTATATCACGGACTATCGGGTACCTGGAACATTTTTCGCGATTACAAGATGCCAGCCTGGTTGAGCTGGAGTATTCTCGGGCTTCTGTATCTCGCCGGTATCACATTCGTCAGCCTGGGCATCTCAACAATTTTATCATTTTAATTCACTCGACGGACTTTCGGAACACGCAACGGAAATAATGAAACGTTGACGGCTGAAAAAATTTTCCGAGGGTTTATTTCTGGAACCTGAGTTTTTTTATCGGAGTTTTCAATGGTGCATACGTTTGATGTCGTTATCGTCGGGGCAGGAGGCGCAGGGCTCCGTGCAGCGTTAGAAATCCCGCAGGAACGCAGCTGCGCAGTATTATCGAAGGTCTACCCATCACGTTCTCACACCGGAACGGCGCAAGGAGGCGTTTGCGCGGCGCTCGCAAACGAAGAAGAAGATTCGTGGGAATGGCACATGTTTGATACGGTCAAGGGGAGCGATTACCTCGGCGACCAGGATTCTATCGAAATCATGTGCCGCGATGCCATCCGAGCGATTATCGAACTTGAACATATGGGTCTCCCCTTTTCACGCACTCCGGAAGGAAAGATCGCGCAGCGAAAATTCGGCGGACATACACGGCCGGAAAACCCCGCGGACCCGAACTCAAAACGCGTCGCCGTGCGCCGTGCCTGCTATTCCGCGGACAGAACCGGACATGTGATGCTCCATACGTTATTTGAAAGCTGCATAAAGCAGGGAGTACATTTCTACAGCGAATTTTTTGTCACGGACCTCATTATCAATAAAGGCGTCTGTTGCGGCGTCGTTGCGATGGAGATCGCGACGGGCGAGATTCATACGTTTCATGCTAAGGCGGTAATGTTTGCGACCGGCGGTTACGGCCGGGCATTCCGGATTACGTCGAACGCTTTGATCGGAACCGGCGATGGCTGCAACATCGCCTACGAGAGCGGAATTCCGATGGAGGATATGGAATTCTTTCAATTCCATCCCACAGGATTGTGGAAACTCGGCATCCTTATTTCGGAAGCCGCACGCGGCGAAGGTGGAATCCTTCGCAATAATGCCGGTGAACGATTTATGGAACGATACGCGCCAACGGTGAAAGATCTCGCTCCGCGCGATATGGTTTCGCGCGCGATCTATACCGAGATCAAACAAGGACGCGGTATTAAAGGAAGCGACGGAACATATTACGTCAATCTCGACCTGACCCATCTCGGGGCACAAGTTATTCACGATAAGATTCCGGAGATTACCGGGTTTGCGAGAACGTACCTCGGCGTCGAACCGTTGAAGGAACCGATACCAATTCAACCCACGGCGCATTATGCGATGGGTGGAATTCCGACAGATAACGACGCACGCGTCTACCTCGATGCAAAAGGAAAAATCCTCCCCGGGTTCTATGCAGCGGGCGAATGCGCGTGCGTCTCGGTGCACGGAGCAAATCGTTTGGGGACAAATTCACTCCTTGACATCATCGTCTTCGGCAGACGGGGAGGCAAAGCGATCGCCCAGTATCTGGAAGAAGCTGAGCTCACTCCGCTTCCCAAACACCCGGACGGCAAAACACGAGAAATGATCGACGGGATTCTCTCGAACAAAGGGAGTGAAAACGCGGCGGCCATCCGGACAGAGATGCAGGAAAAAATGATGGACAAGTGCTCGGTCTACCGCGAAGCGAAGATGATGAAGGAACTTGTCGGCGAAATTCACGAATTGAAACGCCGCTATAAAAAGATTTCCATTGCCGACCACGGGAAAAAATTCAATACGGAGCTCATGGAGGCGATCGAACTTCGTCATTTGCTCGGTACGGCTGAAACGATCGCCGTCTCCGCACTGAACCGGCAGGAAAGCCGCGGCGCGCATGCCCGTGAAGATTTTCCGAAGCGCGACGACAAGAAATGGCTGAAGCACACTTTCATCGATTACAATGGCGGCAAGCCGAAGATTACGTATAAGCCGGTCGTCATCACGAAATTTCAACCGAAAGAACGAGTGTATTAGAACCCAAAACAGACATCCGATACCTTTTCACTTACACTAAGGATAGTCCAATGCAGGTAACTTTTCGCATTCAAAAATATAACCCCGAGACCGACACGATGCCGTACTATAAAGAATACGTCGTCGATGGTGTCGATGAATCGTGGCGCGTGCTGGACGTGCTCGAAAAGATCAAGGGTTCGGCGGACGGATCGCTCACGTACCGGCGCTCGTGCGCCCACGGTGTTTGTGGTTCGGATGGAATGCGCATCAACGGGCGAAACCGCCTGGCGTGCTCGATCCTCTTGGGGGTCCTCGACTGCACAAAGGTTATTACGCTGGAGCCGCTTCCGTCGATGCCGGTGATCAAAGACCTAGTGGTCGACCTGACGGATTTCTACAAAAAATACGAGCTGGTAAAACCGTATCTTATTACAAAAACAAACCCTCCTGAAACGGAACGGCTGCAGAGCAATGAAGATGCGGAGAAACTTTTCGAATCGGCAAAATGCATCCTGTGCGCATGCTGTTCGACCTCGTGTCCATCCCTATGGACGAATGAAAATTACCTCGGCCCCGCTTCGCTGTTGAAAGCGTACCGTTTTACCTTCGATACGCGCGACGAGGCCGCAGACGAGCGGCTCGACATCGTCGACACCCAGGATGGCGTATGGCGCTGTCACACGATTTTCAATTGCATTGAAGCGTGCCCGAAGGAAATCAACATCACGTGGCATATTTCACAATTGAAAAAAGCATTGGTGAATAGAGAGATTTAACGACTGAATGTCGAAAGAGGCATTCTCGGGTAGCAATAAAAAGGCTGGTCGCACATCGCGTACCAGCCTTTTTGTTTCTTTATCGTAAGAAGCCTGACACCCCTGTTAAGGGTTTACACCCTGACAGGGGGAAAACAATATTATTCATCTTCCTGCCGGGCCTTAACGTGAGGAGAATCGCCCCCTGCCACGTTAACGGAAATGGCCATCGGCCTACAGCACACTTCACAGTCTTCGATGTATTCCTGACAAAGGACTGTGCAGTCGACCATTATCTCTATTGTTTCCCCACAATAGGGACATTGTATTGAGACAGCTTTCAGTAGATCCATTTGAGTCTCAATCCTCAACTCCTGGCTGTGTCCAAAGAATCCTTGATCTTCCCGGCGTCCTTCATTTCTTCCCTTTCTTCATTTTCCCTGACAACGCAGCCATCTCTTCCATTTTTTGTTTGGCAGGCTCATAGCCGTTCGATTCATCCCACGCTTTTTGAAACATCGACCGCGCAGATTCATACATCGCAGCTGCCTCGGCACCTTTCCCCTCTTTTTCAAGCTTGTGCCCGTTGTCTTCCAGGTTGAGCCCTTGGGCGTAAGCAACATAACCGTCGAATTTTCCATCCTTTGTCGACGCGAGCCGATCTTCTTCCCCTTTGCTTACGTCAATTTCGAGATCGCCTGAAACCTTCTTCACGAGCGATTTCAACGTCGTCAAAAACTCGTCGAGGTTACCTGTTTCTTCCTCCTCCTTGATTGTGAGCCCGGTTTCAGTTGAGACAATGCGGGCGTCGATGCGGAGTTTATCGCCAAACAAATTTGAGAATCCGCCTAACAACAGAAATTTCGCACCAAGCAACTTTCCAATTTTCTGCACTGTATCTTTGTCAACTAAATCCATTTCGCTAAGATGTAACTCTTCAACTACCGCTTCTATCCGCTGCCGTTCGACAACTCGGAGGCTGTTGATTTTGGACATCTCCGTAATGAGCATGTCCGCCAATCCTTTTTTTAAGGGATCAAGCTTGTCCTTATCAACGACGCTATTGTTTTCGAAGTAGAGAATGCCAATTGTCTGCAGATTTGTTTCTTGCGCGGAAACCGGTGCTGTCGATACATACATTAGTAAAACCATCGCTATCAAACACCACATACCACCACGAAGTAGATGCTTATTCATAAAAGTCCCTGCGCCGCTGTGATGAGATTCGTGAGAACATTCAATTCAAAAATTACAGTGCCGAACAAAAAGGACGAGGAAGAGCCAAACGAAAGTGATGCACGATGATCAAAGTTGCATGATGGTTATTCCAGGGGGATTGGCACTTCGATGTTACAGCATCAATGAGGTCATAACGTGAGCGTGTCTTGCACGGCCTAATATTGCAAAAAAACAGCCGGATGTCAAGACGACGAAAATACTGCTTTTTGCCAAAAAATTGTCAAAATGAACCGAAGCGGCAATTGACTTCGTACGCGGAAATTGTAATATTCAACTCACTATTCTTTTCGACAAGATCATGACATCACCTTCGAACAAAGTTGTCTTTATGACAGGTTCAACCGGTTTCATCGGTTCGCGCGTGGTCGAAATATTATGTCAGGATGGATGGCATGTACGGGCGCTTGTCCGCGATGTTGGGAAAGCGAAAAACATGTTCGAATCCCGGCAGCCGTCGACTCCTGGCAGCATCGAGTACATCCAAGGAGACTTGTTTGCAGGTACTCCGGCGGACCGGACAAAGATGTTTGCAGAATGTTTGGCGGGGGCAAATGCCGCCATCCATATCGCGGAAGCAAAAACGAAAGAAAAGAATTTTGACGCAAAGAACATCAAAGCGTTCGGCCTTCTTCTTGAAGCAGCGGCGGGAACGTCGGGTTTAGAACGATTCGTCTTTGTTTCGGCGTTTATGGCGGGAGGGCTTCCTCAACCGCTCCCCAAGATTTTGACAGAGGAAATGACGGGAGTCGAATTTCCGGATCCCTATTTTCAGTGGAAGAGAGTGGCTGAGCGTTTGCTGATAAAATTCTCCGGGAAGTCCCGTTTCACCTACTCAATCATTCGACCCGCACTTGTATACGGACCAAATGCCGAATGGCTCGTGCCGATGTTGAGCGTCATAAAAAATATAGGACCATATTTCGTCCCTCTGCCGAACGGAGGAACCGCTCCCCTTGGAACCGTTCACGTCGACGACGCGGCAGCAACAATTGCAATGTCCGCTTCGAGCAAATATGCGGAAAATCAAATCATCCATGCTGTCGACAATGGCGGAACGACGTACATCGATTGGTTTGAAACAATCGGGAAAACAAGCGGCCGGAAGGTGAAGATCGGCAGAATTCCGGAATCGATTGTATATGCCGTGGCCGGTGCGGCGGATGCACTCACCTCTCTCGTCAACCTTCATTACGGTGCTCGCCTTTGGGCACAAGTCTTAAGCAGGGGCTGCGGATACTCAAACGAAAAAATGAAAAGCATGATCGGCAGTCTTAAGAACCCCACCATTCGTGAAGGAATTCCGGGAATGATGGAATGGTTCGCCCAAACTCATGCTTAAGCTGCATCCCAAAAAAAAATCGGGCAGCCTCCGCCGCCCGATTCTCCTCGACTTATAGATCACTTTCTATTTTTCTATCGGTGCGTTAATAAGATTTCCCCACTCAGTCCACGAGCCATCGTAATTGCGAACCTTCGGATAACCGAGAAGATACTTCAACACGAACCATGAATGCGAGGATCGTTCACCGATACGGCAATATGCGGTGATTTCTTTCAACCCCGGAACAATCCCTTTGCTTTCATACAGTGTTTTCAAATCGGCCGCAGATTTAAACGTCCCATCCTCGTTGACCGCTTGGGACCAGGGAATGTTTTTTGCGCCAGGAATATGTCCGCCGCGCATCGACAATTCTTGCAATCCCGGAGGCGCGAGGATTTTTCCCGTATATTCATCGTTCGATCTGACATCGACAAGACCATGCGATGATTCATTGAGATGAGCGGCCACAAAATCCCGAAGCGCGCGAAGATCTGTTTCCACTTTTGAGACCTTGTAGGACTTTGCACCGTAGTGCGGAATGTCGGTCGTGAGAGGTTTCCCTTCGGCAACCCATTTTTCCCTTCCGCCGTTGATGAGCCGAACATCGGCATGCCCGTAATATTTCAAAAGCCAGAATGCATACGCTGCAAACCAATTGTTGTTATCCCCGTAAAGAATCAATCCTGTATCGGGACTGACTCCCGATTCGCCGAGAAAGTGTTCGATCTGTTCCTTGCTCAGAATATCGCGCCGTGTCTGGTCTTGAAGCTGTGTCTTCCAATTCCATCCGATCGCCCCTTCGATATGCCCTTTCTCGTACTCGCTTGTATCAACATCTACTTCGACGAGACGAAAATTTTCGCCTTTCCGGTGCTCTAATGCCCAGCCGGTTGTAACAAGAACATCGGGATTTGCATACCCGCTGTTTGAAGCCATAGATCCTCCTCGTGTAGTAATTAGTCGGTCGTGACACGTTTAAAAAACGCTCTCGTGAAAAATGATAGCCGTCGTAACCGGAGGTAAAGAACACATCCGAGGCAAAAGTTGATCGTCACATTGATAAGCGCAAGAGCTACAACCAGGAAAGTTAAAATCCATCCGACAATCGGCTGATTGAGCACGGTAAGAAATATGAACGCAACGCTTAAAAATATCCCCCCAAGCCCTTGGGCAAATAAATGCTGCACATTGTCTTCTTCAACAACATCGGGCCGTAAAATCCGCAACGGCCGAAGAACGTTGGCATAGAGAAGTTTGAATACTCCTGCTGAAGGAACAATCGTTCCAACCAGCAGCACCAGTGCAAGCAAGGCTACAAGCCAGGGAAGCTGGAGAGCAAATGCTGCCGCGACCAGCGTTATGATCGACCCCTGATTGAATTTGAGCGCTGTCCTGTCAACAAGGGAAATTCCATTTGACATATTGATGTTTCCTTTCGAAAAATAGTTAAAAATAAAAAACCCTCTTCTTGTATAGAAGAGGGTCCGTTTCTTAAAACTTATATGCGGTTTTTATGAGGCGCCTGCCCGCCTTCCACTTCTATCAATACTATCGCTCGGAGTACAGCAACAACACGCTGCACAACAACACGCACTTGGGCAACAGTTTATTGAATCGATCTGGAAATTAAGAGCTTTCATTAGATATAAATATAATGATGTTTAAATAATTGTCAAACGGCTCGGTAGCGTCTCAGTTTGTCATTCCCGCGAAAGCGGGAATCCAGGTATTGTCCTCTTGACCTCAAAATGGATGCCCACTTTCGTGGGCATGACATTCTTCGAGCCAAACTGAGACACCACCAGCGGCTCGGCAAGAGGAAAGTGTCAAAGTTTAGACAGCTGTCGGACACATTCTTGATTTACTTTGTCAAACTTTCAATATATCACCATCTCGTGGATAAGGTGTCCGACAGCTACGAATAAAAAATGAAGTCAATCAATATTACTGCCACCCCCATGTAAATGCGGCGGACATTCCTGCGGAAATTTCGCCAAATTCTTTTCCGCCGAAATATTTATTGTACCGATACGTTATGCCAAAGGTGTGCTGCGGAATGAACCCGAGATATGAAAGCCATGGGGTCATCAGCCACGAGGCGATGCCCACTGAGTATCCCGTTGATGGAAAATCGGTGATAATGCCTGCCGAGGGACTGACGCCGAATAAAAAGAGTTCCCGGCGGTCGACAAAGCTTAGATGAAAATCTTCTTTCGCCTCGACACGGAAAAAATCTTTTTGGTCTTGGGAAAAAATATGACTATAGCCGACCGTAAAACGCGTATCGGAAAATCGCTTCAAGTCAATTTGATCTCCAAATCCAACACCGGTTTCGAATGTGAGAATGCCGTTTGCTTTTCCGTCGCGCATCACAGTGCCGCCGCTCGGCGGAACGACACTGATAACGGTTGAACCGATCGTCAACGGAACTAAAACAACAGCGGAAACAATCTCCACCGCATTTTCGCATGTTGTCGTCTCGGTGCTTTGAAACTCCGTTGACGTTGAATCCTGGCCATAGGCAAGAAAGTGGACGGACGCCGCAAGCAAAAGCAATAAAGAAATTGGGCGAGTCATTCGTAAAAGAATAAATTCAAACTTAAAAGTCGTAAATTAAAATGAAAGTCACCAACTGACGGAAGCATTGGGCTTAAAATTTTCCTATTGGGAACGCACCATTGAGGTTTCAATTTTTAACTTTTCACTTTTAACTTTTTCTCACTGCAGCACAAGCTCCTTTACAAGGTACTCTCCCGTATACGACTTTGGATTTTTACTCATCTCTTCCGGTGTTCCTTCTCCCACAATATACCCCCCTTCGTTGCCTCCTTCGGGGCCAAGGTCGATAATCCAATCCGCTGTTTTAATGACGTCCAGATTGTGTTCGATGACGATGACGGTGTTGCCTTTGTCAACAAGCTTGTTTAAAACGGAGAGCAGCATTTTTACATCTTCGAAATGCAGTCCGGTTGTCGGCTCATCGAGGATGTACAGCGTTTTCCCCGTGCCGACTTTTGAAAGCTCGGTTGATAATTTTACACGCTGCGCTTCACCCCCGGAAAGTGTCGTTGCCTGTTGTCCCAGCCGGATATAGCCCATTCCAACGTCAAAGAGAGTTTGTAACTTTCGCTGGATGCGAGACATCTCGCTGAAAAATCCGAGCGCTTCCTCCACAGTCATCTCCAGGACATCGGCAATTGATTTTCCCTTGAAGAGTACTTCGAGCGTCTCACGGTTGTAGCGTTTTCCTTTACACACGTCGCACACGACGTAGACATCGGGCAAAAAATTCATTTCGATCTTTCTTACGCCGTCCCCCTCGCAGCTCTCGCACCGCCCCCCCTTTACGTTGAAGCTGAATCGTCCCGCTTTGTATCCACGGATTTTTGCCTCCGGGAGCTGTGTGAAGAGGTCGCGGATCATCGTGAACATGCCGGTATATGTCGCAGGGTTTGAACGCGGTGTCCTTCCGATCGGCGACTGGTCGATGTCGATGATTTTATCAATTTCACCGACGCCCTGAAGCGATGCGTACGGGAGCGTGCTGATCTTTGTCTTATAGAATTTTTTTGAGAGAATCGGAAAAAGCGTCTCGTTGACGAGTGACGATTTGCCGGAACCGCTCACTCCCGTGACGCACACAAACACGCCGAGCGGAATTTTCGCCGTGACATTTTTGAGATTATTCCCGGCGGCACCTTTGAGCGTAAGAAATTTTCCACTTCCTTTACGCCGCTGGTTCGGGACCTCAATCCTCTTCTTTCCCTGAAGATACTCAATCGTCGACGACACACCGTTCTCTCCCCCTTTTTCTTTTCTCTCCTCTCTTATCTCTTTTAACTTCCCCGGCTCCCCCGCCGCAACAACGTTCCCGCCGTGTTCGCCTGCCCCCGGTCCGAGGTCAACGACGAAATCGGACTGTTCGATCATTTCCTTGTCATGTTCGACAACAAGCACGGTATTGCCAAGGTCGCGGAGGTCTTTTAACGAGTCGATCAGTTTCCTATTATCTCGTTGATGAAGCCCAATGCTTGGCTCGTCAAGAATATACAAAACGCCAACGAGCTGCGAACCGATTTGCGTTGCCAGCCGGATGCGCTGCGCTTCTCCGCCGGAAAGCGTTCGGGCTGCCCTGTCCAGTGTGAGATACCCAAGACCGACATTCACCATGAACTCAATCCGCTGGCTGATTTCTTTTAGAATCTGTCTTGCGATTTCCATCTGCCGCGGATTGAGGTTCAGCGTTTTAAAAAACTGCCGCGCATCGGTCAGCGATAATTCCACGATGCCGGCAATGTTCACTTGTTTTCCAGAGGCAGCATCTTCAAGTTTGATCGCGAGGCTTTCTTTCCGGAGACGCCCCCCGTTACAAACGCCGCACCGCGTCGTGCTCATGAACCCCTCCACCCATTCCCGAATTTTCGGAGACGCTGTTTCCGAGTAATAGTTCTGCATCATGCCGACCACTCCGCTGAACCGATGCTTGTAGACCACCGGCCTTCCGCCGCCGTGCGAATATTCTATTTCAATTTTCTCTTTTCCGGTGCCGTATAGCAGCTCCTGCCGGGCTTCTTTAGAAAGCGACTTCAAAGGAGAATCGAAATCGTAGCCGTGTCGCTTGAGAACCGCACGCACCTGGCTAAAAAACCATGTTTGGCGCGGTTTGCCGAGCGCCGCGATCCCTTCCTGGCTGACGGAAAGTTTTTCATCAGGAATAATGAGCGACAGGTCGAACTCCTTTTTCTCTCCCAATCCTTCGCACGAGGGGCATGAACCGTACGGCGTGTTAAACGAAAAAGAATTTGGCGCCGGTTCTTCGTAGCTCGTCCCGCAGTTCGGACACGAATATTGCTTGCTGAAAAGATGGTCGGATGATCCGTCATTCACGATGAGGACGCCCGAGCCAAAATTCAGAGCAACCTCCACCGAGTCCGCAATGCGGCTGCGGCTCTCTCTTTTTACGGCAATGCGATCAACGACGATCTCGATATCATGAACTTTATACCTGTCCGCTTTCATCCCTTTCGAGATTTCCTTCACGTCGCCGTCAACCCGAACGCGAAGAAACCCGTCTCTAACAATCTGTTCGAACAATTCACGATAATGTCCCTTCCGTCCCTTCACCACGGGAGCTAAAATTTGGATCTTGGTTCCCCCCGGCATTTTCAGTATCGCATCGATGATCTGGTCAACGCTTTGCTTCTGCACCTTCGTTCCGCAGTTGACGCAAAACTGCACACCGACCCGGGCGAAGAGTAATCGAAGAAAGTCATAGATTTCAGTCACGGTTCCCACCGTCGATCGCGGATTATGGCTGACGGTCTTCTGTTCGATGGAAATCGCCGGGCTTAATCCCTCGATGTAGTCGACGTCGGGCCTCTCCATCAAACCCAGGAATTGCCTGGCGTAGGCAGAGAGGCTTTCGACATACCGCCGCTGGCCTTCAGCGTAAATCGTATCGAAGGCAAGGCTCGATTTACCGGAACCAGATAGCCCTGTGATGACAACGAGCTTATCGCGCGGAATCTCAACATCAATATTCTTGAGGTTGTGCTCCCGGGCTCCTTTTACTGTAAGAAGGTTTCGATCTTGCATTCAGAGTATCTTGAACTGGCAGGTGTATTTTTTCTCGATGAGTGTTGGCACGCAAGCCTGCTTATCCAACATTCTTCAAATAAATTCCGAACTTAGAAATAAAAGATATTCATTGGAGGCGGGAAATGCAAAGCAATTCGTGACCAAAATCTCTCTGTAAAAACGAACCTTCGTTCTTGTGGAATGCGAGGGCTCTTCGTAGACATCTGCTCACCTTTCAACCAGCGCGGCATCAGCGGGATCTGCAATCTGAGTCCAATCAGCGTAATCCGAGAAATCACTTTACAACGCGCAGCTCGAACGTAAGGTTCCGCAACGGAAACATATTCGCCAGCCGATTTTCGTACACATCCTTCCGCCGGTTCGCAAAGGCAACGACCATCCGGTCGAACCAATGACGCTGCGTCAGTGCTTTCTCAAATTCAACCGATAGCAGTGTGAATTGGGCTTTCGAATATTGAAAACCAGAGTTCGGCGTTCCTTCGATAAAATAGTCAAACGAATGGACGCCGAAGAAATGTCTGTGCGTTGGGTCGGTATGCGCCTGTTGATGCGAATAAAAAGGCACGACGATCGTCACAAGAGCCAACGGTTTTGCTATCCGATGAAGTTCTTCCATCACTTTCAGCACGTCGTCGAGGTGTTCGAGAACATTGTCGCAGATAATTTCATCGAAGTGATTGTCGGGAAACGGGTACGGAAAGCGATTCAGATCGTGGATGACATCGGCCTGAGAGCGCGGGTTCACATCAATGCCGATCGCACCGGGGCGTTTGCGAAGCCCGCAGCCGAGGTCGAGGATGTTGAATACAGGAATCGTCGGAGAAACAGGTATTTTACTGTTCGTCTTTAGCCTTTTGCCTCTTGGCTCTATTTTTTTATTCTTCATTCCTAATTCTTCATTCGTAAGTTAAAGCTCAGCCGATTCTTTTCCGCTTATTCAGATACTGAAACAGTGCCGTATCGAACGGGGTTTCCGTATCGAGAAGGACGTAATCGATATCATTTTCCCTGCACTCGCGTTTATACCGTTCAAGAAACGTGCGCATCTCCTGCTGATACGCCCGTTGGATGTGGTACGGTTGTGTCGTCATTTCTTCCGCCGTCTCGAGGTCTCTGAACACAGCATCGCTGCCGAATGCAAACGAACGCTCGAACGGGTCGAGAACCTGCATGACAAGGACATCATGATGGTTATGGCGGAAATGTTTCAACGCGGCCATCACCTTCCCCGGGTCGTCGAACAGGTCACTAACAATAATGATAAGCCCCCGGCGGGTGATGCGCTCTGCCATACGATGAAGCGATTGTGCGGTCCCTGTCTTTTTTCCGGCTGAAAGATTTTCAAGCTCGACAAGAATCCTCCGGAGGTATGCCTTCGTTGCATGCGGCGGGAGAGTCAGCCGGATGTTCTCATCGTACACCGTCAAGCCGACGGCATCCCGCTGCTGCACCATGAGGTAGGAAAGCGCGGCAACTGTATATGAGGCATATTCCAATTTTGAAATCCTTCTTCCCGCCCCCTTTTTCGAACTCTCGGAAGCAAACGACATGGACGCACTGGCATCGAGGATGATGTACGATTTGAGATTTGTCTCTTCTTCGGTACTGCTTGATGTAGTAGCGATCGGTCTTACCATAAACCTTCCAGTCGATGCTGCGAATTTCGTCTCCCGGCATGTATTGCCGATGCTCGGCGAATTCAACGCTGAAACCGTGGTACGGGCTTTTATGCATCCCGGTGATGAACCCTTCCACCACCATGCGTGCGCGAAGCTCCATGTTCGCAAGTTTCGAGACGACTTCGGGTTGGAGATATGTGAGCGCTTGCTCCATCTTCCCGTCAATTATTTTTTCGTTGAAGGTTTCTTCGTTTTCATCGCAACTTCTTTCTTCACGCCGATGATTTCATCCGGCGTCTTACCGAGATTATCGATCTCAAACTTCGCCGAGGCCGCAAGTTCATGATTCGGAAATTTTGCGATGAAATTTTGATAGGCGACACGTGCGCTATCGACCATTTGAAGGTTATTGTTATAGATAAAGCCGATGAAGAACATCGCGAGGGGTGTTGAATTCAAATCAGGATATTTTTTTATAAACGCGCTGTAGGAATTCACGGCGGCATGAAAGTCCTGCTTCGCGTTATAGGTCTGAGCGAGCATGAATAGCGCGGCCGGAGCATTTTTCCCTTCGGGATACTCTTTAAGAATAGCCTGGCACATTTGAACGGTTGAATCCGTATTCCCGCTGGCGCGCGACTGCTCCACTTTCTGCCAGAATTCATCTTCCGTCATCTTGGCGCAGCCGACAAGAAAAAGGATAATACAGGGAACAATATAGGCACTGAATTTCATGACTTCTCCTCGTTCGGATGTATTTGAAAATTGTGTTATTGTTTTCTTCGAAAGACTGCCGCAAAAAAACCGTCCGTCCCGTGGACGTGCGGCTTCAACCGAAAAAATTTTCCCGGCGATAGCGATTCAAGCTGGTAGCGGCGCAAAATAGCCGACGGCTCCATGAGTTCAAATTGAGGATGATCGCTCAAAAACTTCTCGACAACGCCTTCATTCTCCGACCTCATCATCGTGCATGTTGAATAAATGAGCCTGCCGCTCACTTTCACGCATTGCGCATAATGGTTCAGAATCGTTGATTGCTTGATATTCAACTCTGCAACGGATGCAGGAGTGACTGTCCATTTCATTCCCGGGTTGCGGCGAATCGTCCCAAGGCCGCTGCACGGGGCATCGACGAGAACATTATCAGCTGCATCGGCCAAACCGGGCGGAAGCTGACCTTCTTCAACAGTGCACACGCGAATGGTATCAACGCCGCTCCGGCGGATGCGCTTACGCAAGCCTTCCAGGCGAAAAGCATTCGTATCGAGGGCAAAGATGACGCCGCGGTTTTTCATTAACGCAGCGAGGGCAAGAGATTTTCCGCCTCCGCCGGCGCACGCATCAACGACCTTCGAAGTCGGCTTTGGGTCAACGAGCATGGAAAGGAGCTGACTTCCCTCATCCTGAACTTCAAAAAATCCCTTCCGAAAAATATCGAGCTGAAAAACATTCATCCTCTTACGCACCGTCAAACCAACGCCGGAAAATTTTGTACGTTCGGCATCGATGCTCTCTTTCGCTAAAGCTTGCTGACATTCTTCAACGCTCGTTTTCAACGTATTTACGCGGAGCGTCAGCGGCGCAGGGGCATTGAGTGCAGCGCAAAGTTGAACAGCCTCATCCTCTCCGAACTGTTCACGCCATTCCTCAAGCATCCATTCCGGAAATGAATACCGGAGAGAGAGAGAGGACACTTTGTCGGAATGCAGCGGAACCTCTTTTTCAAATCTGTCGTTCCGATTCTTTGCTTCGTTGAGGAGGAGCAACAACGATTGCTTCTCAACCGGATCAGCCTCAAGTTCATGAACCAACATATCTATCCCTTCGTTCGCAATGGTAGTTCTGTAAACGAGGCACTGCAAAAAAACAGCGTGGTTGTCCGACGATTCGAGGAATTTCTTTCCCGAAGTTTCACAAAGCCATGCTATTCGTTTCTTATGCCGAAGCATTCCGTACACGGTCTCAGCGATAAACCGGCGATCGTGCGAGCCGAGGTATTTGTGTGAACGAAAAAATGTATCGATAGTGCTGTCGGCCGGATGTTCGCTGCGAATGATGAGGCCATACACTTCGACGGTATGGCCGATAAGCGAAGATGTTTTCAAGGATTACACTTCAACGACGTCAGAATTCATATCAGAAGTTCGATAGGCGCGCGCCATGCGCGGCGTGTTGAACGCCACAGCAGGGACACCGCTCTTGTTCACAACAATAACTCCCCCGAAACCGTCAGCCTTTTTTTCCAATCGCTGGATCGCTTGTGTTGCCGCCGCTGCGGGGTCCCCGCCGTTGTTTTCCATTAAATCAATTGCCGTTTTTGCGAGCACAACCTTGATAATTGCTTCACCCCAACCCGTGCATGACGCACCGCCAACAGAGCTGTCTGCATACGTTCCGCATCCGATGAGAGGTGAATCGCCAACCCTTCCGGGGTACTTATTCGGTGTACCACCGGTGGAAGTCCCGGAAGCGATAACACCCTTGCGATCGACGGCAACCGCACCAACGGTATCGTGTGGAGTCTTTTTCCGAAAAGCGTCCTTCGTCGAGATACTTCGCTTGCTGTTTTTGATTTCTTTCCACCGTTCGAGCTCTCTTCCGACCAGAAGATCTTCTTTCGAACATTGTATGATTCCATGTTCCTCAGCAAAGCGAACAGCGCCCCCTCCGGCAAGTAAAATATGCTCGCTCTTGTCCATAATGACCCGGGCAAGAGAAATTGGATTGCGGATGTTTTGCACTGCGGCAATAGCGCCGGCCCGAAAAGTCGTCCCGTTCATAATGCTTGCATCGAGCTCGATTTCACCGATGGAATTCACAAATGATCCGCGCCCGGCATCGAACGTCGGATCGTTTTCCATAAAATTAATCGATTTTTCAACGGCTTCCACTGCGCTCCCCCCATTCGTGAGAATGTTCCACCCGATGGCAAGAGCCTGTCGCACACCGTCGCGATGCGCCTCCACCAAATCATCGGGAATATCCCATGCACCTCCATGCACAATCAACGAAATCATAAAATCATTCCAACGGTAAGCTAAAATAAAAAGAGCTGCCGACGTGCTCCTGGCTTTCTACCCAAATCTTACCCCCATGGGCTTCAACAATGTTCTTACAGATTGCGAGGCCGAGGCCGGTCCCTTTTCCGGCGGTCACAGCCGACGTTACGATTTGCCGGTATTTATCGAAAATAAAAGGGATTTCTTTCGCAGGGATCCCAAGGCCATTATCTTTCACGCATACAACGATTGAAGGCTTTTCCGCACCGGCGTTTTTCAAGGCTTTATCGTACGTTCGGGCCTCCCGGACGGTCACGGCAATTTCGCCTTGTTCCCCGGTAAATTTGATGCTGTTCATCAGAAGGTTATCCATGACCTGTTCAATCTTCGCTTCGTCGGCAACAACGGAAACTTCAGCCGCTTCATAGTTTTTGCGAAAGGTAATGGATTTTTTTATTGCAAGGGGTTTCATTTGTATCAACGTATGATCGATCATCCCGATCAAATCTATTGGATGTTTATTCAGCGTCACATATTCCGATTCCAGCTTGGAAAGGTCGAGAATATCGTTGATGAGATCGAGCATTTGCTCGCTGGCTTTTTCAATTGTTTGGAGCATTTCATCCTTATCGCGCTCGCTAAGATTCTTTTCTTCCATCATCAATTGCGTAAAGGCGCGGACCGCAGTGAGCGGGCCGCGAAGGTCATGGACTAACATTGAAAAAAAATCCGATTGCAGCTGCATCACTTTCTTTTCAGCGACGGTCATCCTCAAAATGGATTTAACGCGGACGATGAGCTCATTGGTATCGATGGGTTTCAGAAGATACTCGTTCACTCCGAGGTTAAACCCGCGTTCCATGGAGAGAGAGTCGCGCATGAAGCCTGTGAGGAAAATAACGGGAAGGTCTTTTGTTTTTTTATGAACGCGAATACGGGAGAGGGTTTCAAAGCCATCCAGGCCCGGCATGAGAATATCCAGCAGAACAAGGTCAATTTTTTCTTTCTCGAGTATGGCAAGCCCCTCTTCGCCTGTTGTCGTCTGGAACACCGTATACCCCTCGTGCCCAAGCACGACCGCAAGCGCTTCGACGTTTGATACTTCATCGTCGATGATAAGGATGGAATACGTTTCTCGGGGAAGCTCTTTCATCATTGATTAAAATAGAAAAATTGCGCAGGAATTGCAAGGATGGAGGGAACGCCGACTGCAAAGGCTGTAACGCAAAAAGCCAGATCGACTCTGGCTTTTGCAATTCGTTTGAGACGGAGAATCAATGGCTGTGAGCGACATTCACAATGTGTCCGCACATTGTGCACCGTATCTCTTTCCTATCGATAGTCTGAAATTGCTTCTCGATGTAGCGTAATCCAAAAAGCAAAATGAAAGAAAAAATGAAGAACAATCCAAACGGCAAAAATAAAAGAGAGACACCAAAAGAAACAATTGCCAGCGACGCCAAGGCAAATAACGATATGAAGTCTTTCCTATAGACCAAGGTACCGCAATTCGGACAGCTCATGCTATTCCTCCCTGTTATTGCGAAATATCCTACAATAAAGATTCATGTATATATATGAATTGCGTCTACAACGCGTTGTGATTTCAGTCATTCATACGGAATATTGTGATGCCCGTACATTGAAGTTGAATCAAAGATTTTTCGCGATAAATGCGCAAAAAAAAACTTCTTTCCCATTTATCTCGAAACCCTTGTATTGCATAAATCGTAACTCGGTCGATAACGGCGCACCAGTCCTCATTGCCTTTAGGCCGCAATTTTCTTAATTTTCTGTATGAGTAAAATATTTCGTTCCAAAAACAGCCTTATTCTGCCGGAACTTCACACAATCTTCAGGTTTTGTTTTTTTGTTTTTCTTCTGGACGCTTCGGCCCTTTATGCTCAAAACACGATAACGGTTCATCCGCAATTTATCGAATACAGCGGCACCCGGCACGATATCGTTACGCTAAAAGAGATTAGACGGCCGAGAATCGGTCTGGTATTGAGCGGTGGCGGAGCGCGGGGTGTTACACATGTTGGCGTCTTGAAAGTGCTCGAAAAATACCATATTCCGGTTGACCTTATTGTCGGCACAAGTATCGGCAGTCTGGTTGGCGGACTCTATGCGTCTGGTTATTCAACCCAACAATTGCAAACCCTTGTCGATACAACCAATTGGCCTGCAGTGCTATCATTTGCTGACGAAGCGAACCGAACGGATCTCTTCGTCGGTCAAAAGCAGGCCGCCGATCGAAATTTACTGACTATTCGGTTCGATGGGCTCACCCCGGTGATTCCATCCGCCCTTTCCAGCGGACAGCGGCTCACAACCTTTATCAACCAATTGACCCTACAGGGCATCTATCATCCTAATCATTCGTTCGATGAATTGAAAATTCCGTTTCGTGCGGTTTCAACGGACATGGTTTCCGGCCAAAGAGCCGTACTTGCATCGGGGAACCTTGCCGAAGCACTCCGCGCAAGCATTTCGATTCCGCTGTTGTACAGCTCTGTCAAGCGCGACTCGATGGAATTGACCGACGGGGGACTCATCTCAAATATCCCCGTTGAAGTCGCCCGCGATATGAATATGGACATTGTTATTGCGGTAGATGTTTCCAGTCCGCTCCGAACAGCCAGCCAATTAAATGCTCCCTGGGAGGTCGCCGATCAGATCATAAATATTATGGCCCAGTTACCGAACAAACAATCCCTTGAAAAGGCAACCATCGTTATTAAGCCTGACCTGGAGGGACATCTTGCAACAGACTTTTCCGGTCTCGACTCGCTCATTGCAGAAGGAGCATCGGCAGCAGAAGCAAAAATGCCGGCGTTATTAGACAGCATCGAAGAAAAACAATCAGCCAATTATTTTTCCGGCCCCAGCGCGGATCAGCGTTCAATCAAAATATCTGACGTAAGTTTTCAAGGCTCCGAACTTCCCATGAACGTACAAGCAGACCTTGTCAGCCTGACCGCTCACAAAAAAGTCACCATCGGACTCATCAAAGAAAAAGTCTCTTTCCTGTATTCGCGTGGAAATTATAGAGATACCTACGCCGAAATTGAGCTCCACGATTCGACAGCCTCGGTGAAATTCGTCAACATCCCAAATCCAGAAATCCGTTCCATCGAACTCACCGGCGATTCAGTCATCGCGAAAGAAGAACTCCTTCCTTTCATCAATCAGTTAAAGGACAAAGCGGCAAATTCCGACAGCACGCGGGCAGCTTTAAACGATATTCTCGCTTTGTATCGCGACCGGGGATATTCTCTTGCCCGGATTCAATCCGTGCAATTGGATTCGACACAGGGAGTCCTGCGAATAGCGATCGATGAAGGCGTTATTTATCACATGGTGGTGGAAGGAACAACGAAGTCGCGCGATTGGGTGATATGGAGAGAGCTCCCGTTTACTGTAGGAGACATCTTCACAGTATCGAACGCTCAACAAGCAATCGCCAATCTCATGGCAACAAATTTATTCGACCTGGTCTTGATTGACGTCCGATACATCGGGGATAAAACAGAAATTGTCATCAAGGCCACAGAAAAAAAATCCGAGCTGGTGGGCGTGGGGCTGCGTATCGATAACGAACGCGATGTCCAACCGTCTGTCGAAATTCGTGACGAGAATTTCCTCGGTGCCGCCACCGAGCTCGGCGCATATTTTGGCGGCGGCTTGCGGAATCGAACATATCTGGTTGAATTCAAAGCGAACCGCATTTTTAATTCGTACTATACCTTCGATTTGAATTCTTTTTATGATTTGAAGGATATTTACACGTACGCCAACGATCCTACCGTTCAATCACCCGCATCGTTCAACAGAGTGCGGGTGGGAGAATATCGGCAGATCGAAGACGGCGGGTCGTTTTCCCTCGGCAGTCAGGTTGAGCGGCTTGGCACTGTGACCGCAGAATATCGCTTGGGGTTGAATGAAATAAATTCTTTGTCGGGAACCGGATATTCCACCGACAAGTTCATGCTTCAAACGTTGAAACTTTCATCCACCATCGACACGCAAGATCAGTTTCCATTCGCACGTTCGGGTTCGCTGATGAACCTCAGTTGGGAGACCGCATCGTCAATCGGTGCAGGAGAAATCGGCTATTCAAAACTTTTTCTCTCGTACGAATGGTTTTCGACATATCTCGAAGGGCAAACACTCCATCCGAAAATCGTGTTTGGCTTTGCGGACCAAACGCTTCCGCTTTCACAGCAATTTTATCTCGGAGGGGAGGATTCTTTCTACGGACTGAACGAAGACGATTCGCGAGGAAGGCAGATTTTTGTCATTAACGTGGAGTACCGTGCAATGCTTCCCGTTAAGGTTTTCTGGGATACGTACTTCACCCTTCGATACGATTTCGGTTCGATTTGGCCCGAACAACAAAGCATAAGCCTTCGCGATCTTCATCACGGAGTCGGTGCCGGAATTGCCGTCAACACTCCGGCCGGAAAGGCAAGCTTTTCTGTTGGAAGGAGCTTTTTTGTTCGGAGAGATTTGTTGTCCCAGCCTTTAAGCCTCGGCCCGGTGATGGCGTACTTTTCCTTCGGGTACCCGTTGTTATGAAGACGCGATCACTCTCGCAGCAGCGCGTGTGTAACCCCTCACAATAGCCCCTTCGTCATTCCCCCGTCAACGCTGATCGTGGCCCCCGTAAGAAAGCTAGCGCGCGTTGAAGCAAGAAACGTGACGACGTCCGCGATTTCTTGCGGCGAACCGTACCGTCCAAGCGGAATTTCTTTTGCTTGAAGATCCATGTACTCTTGAACTGTGATGTTTGCTTTTGCAGATCGGACGGCCGAAATTTCTTCCTGCCGTTTGGTCATAACCAATCCGGGACAAACGGTGTTGATAAGAATTCCATCCTTTGCATACTGTGTTGCAAGCACTTTGTGCAATCCGATCAGGCCTGGCCGAAGAGTCGATGAAATCACCAATTCCTGTATCGGCTGTTTTCCGGCAATCGAGTTAATCGTGATGATTCTTCCCCAATGTTGTTTCTGCATGAACGGGAGGACAGCTCTGGTTAAACGGATCGCACTCATCATTGTCAGTTCCACCCCCTTCGCCCAATGGTCGTCGGACAGGCGGTCGAATGTTTCAACCGGAGGGCCGCCGGCGTTGTTCACAAGAATGTGAACCGTACCGAATTTCTTGACGACAGCATGCACCAAGTTCTCGATCTCTTTTGCTTTGCTCACATCGGCTGATACCGGAAACACTTCTCCCTTCGTTTTTGCTGAGATCTCCTTTGCCGTTGCCGCGAGTGCTTTTTTATCGCGCGCGCAGATAACTACAGTCGCTCCTTCGTCCGACAGCGACTCCGCGATCGCCTTCCCTAATCCCTGACTCGCCGCTGCAACCAGTGCTATTTTGTTTCGCAATCCTAATTCCATGATGGAACTCCTTCCGGATATTTTTCACAATATAGTTAGTCGAGCTTTGTCCTGAATCGCAGCACGCTCGCGATAAGAATCGTAACGCCCATAAAGAGAAGCGCCCCGGCCTCGAACCACAGGCTCATGAGTCCGACGCCCTTCAAGATGATTGAACGGACAACGACGAGATAAAACTTCATTGGAATGCCAAACGACAGAATTTGAAGGACTTTGGGCATGTTTTCTATAGGGAACGTGAAACCTGAAATATACATCATCGGCTGAAGAATGAAAAACTGCGACGTCATCATCGCCTGCTGTTGAGTGTTGGAAATTGTAGAGACAAACAAGCCAAGGCCCAGGGACGTGAGCAAAAAGAAAATTGACAACACAAAGAGCAGCAGGACGTTTCCGTGTACTGTTATTCCAAACCCGGCAACCATTACCACAAGCACCACGCACCAGTTCACCAGACTAATGATCGTGAACGGTATCAGCTTTCCCAGGATCAATTCGGTGGGTGTAATCGGCGTCACCATAATTTGTTCAAGTGTGCCGATTTCTTTTTCTTTTACAACGGCCATCGAAGTAAGGTTCATCGTTGCGAACAAAAGAATCATCACAAGCACCCCCGGCACCATGTAATTTCTGCTTTTCAACGATGGATTAAACCAGGCCCTCGTCTGTGCGTTGATACCGCCGATGCGGGCGCTCCCTGACACTTCGGCTAATACATTGTTTGAATAGTCTACAAGAATCTGATTAACGTACCCCATGGCAATGGCGGTGCTGTTTCCCTCGCTCCCATCGAGAAGGACTTGCACTTTTGCCGGTTCGTGCCGCAGAATTTCGTCCCCAAATTTCTGCGGGATGATCAGCGCCATGGTTGTCTTATTATCGTCGAGATAGTTCTGAATCGTGCTGTAGTCTTCCGTAGAATATTCGATTGTAAAATAGCCTGAGTTGGTGAATTTCTCGATAAGGTCTCTGCTCGATTCGGTTTTATCCAGATCGCAGAGAACGACGGAAATATTTTTCACGTCGAGAGACGCCGCAAATCCCATAAACGTCAACTGGAGTACTGGCGCCACAAAAACAAGCGGCAGCAGCTTTTTATCCTTAAAGAGCTGGCCGAACTCCTTCGTCAACAGGGCCATGACCCGCTGATAGTTCATAGATCACCCTAATGTTTTTTTAAACCGCCTGACGCTGATAAAAAGCATGAATGAGATGAAGATCATGAGATACAACACCTGATCCCAGAATGCGGCAATCCCGACGCCTTTCAGAATGATCGACCGCAGAATAACGAGATAGAACTTCGCGGGCGTGATGTTGGTAAGGATCTGGAGCCACCACGGCATGCTGCGAATCGGGAACATAAAGCCCGAAAGAATCATCGTCGGCAGCATGGAAAAAAGCGAGGCCAGTTGAAATGCCACTTGCTGGCTATCCGCGATTGTCGAGACGTACAGCCCGATACTAAGAGCTGCAATGATAAACAACAGTGTAGCGCCAAATAGATAAAAATAATTTCCTTTGACGACAACGTCAAAGAGAAAGTAGGCTGCGACAATCACCAGCGTCGCCGCGACAAGCGAGATGAGTGCGTATGGAATCATCTTCCCAACGATGAGTTCGAAGGACGTAATCGGCGAGACATCGATTTGTTCGATCGTGTTTCGTTCTTTTTCCTTCGAAATGGAAAGCGATGTTGCGATGACCGCGGTAATGGCAATGATGAACCCAATGAGACCCGGGACAAGAAATTTAGCGCTTTTCAATTCCGGATTGTACCATACCCGTGCATCATACTGAATCGGAAGATAACTTCCCCGTCCCATTTTTGAGAGATTGGTAAGCACTATTTTCTGTGAATACTGAAGCGTTACGGCTTGCACATACGCAAGGATAGTCGATGCAGCATTGGAATCCATCCCGTCAACAAGCACCTGGACATCGGTCGTTTCATTGGACAAAAGCCTGTGAGAAAAATCTGTCGGGATGACGATCGCCGCCTTGATTTTTGCGTCGTCGATCATCCGCATCGCCTCGTCCGTTGAATTGAGATATTGCACGTAATCGAAATATCCGGAAGTAACGAACGCGTTGAGAAAATCACGGCTAGTCTTGCTGTTCTCCTGGTCGATGACGGCCATCCTGATGTGGGAGACGTCGAAGTTTAACGCATAGCCGTTGAGCAATAGCAACAGTGCCGGGACGAGCGTCAATATCGCAAGTACGCGCTTGTCCCGCCTGATTTGCCGGAATTCTTTTTTAATGATTGGGATCAGGCGTCGTATCATGATGGACTTCCTTTTGGAATTTCACTATTGGCTTTTCTCACGCTGCTTTTTTGTCTCCTGATCCAGCAAATAAATAAACACGTCCTCCAACGAGGGCGTAATTCTGTCAATCTTCGTCCAGCCGATCTTCTGCTCGTGAAGGATCGCTTGAATTTTCTGCCGGGCTGCCTGTTCGTCCGACACGCTGACGTGCAGATAAGTACCGAACACCGACGTCTCTTCAGCCCACGTTTCTTTTTCGATAACCGTCATTGCTTCGACGACGTTTTCGCATTGAACCTCCAACAGCGGAGATTTAATATAGTTCAGCTTCAATTCTTTCGGGCTCCCGCCGGCAATTATTTTCCCTGCGTTGATGAGAATAATGTCGTTGCAGTACTCCGCTTCTTCCAGAAAATGCGTCGTGACGAGAACGGTGATTCCTTCTGCCGAAAGGTCGTTGATCAATTCCCAAAATTTTCGCCGCATGACGGGGTCAACTCCGCTGGTCGGCTCGTCGAGAAAGACCGTTTTTGGGCGATGGAGCACCGCACAGCCGAGGGCAAGGCGTTGCTTCCAGCCCCCCGGGAGCGTTTTCGTTATGCTTTTTTCCCGACCGGTTAAGCTTGCCATTTCCAGCACCCATTCTTTTCGGTGTTGAAGGTCGCTATTGCTCAATCCGTAAACTCTCCCAAAAAAATTAATATTTTCGTCGACGGTCAAGTCCTCATACAGAGAAAATTTTTGCGACATATACCCGATGTTTTCTTTTACTTTTGCCGGCTCTTTGTTGATATCGAACCCGCCGACACGCGCCGTCCCTTCGGTCGATTGCAGCAAGGCACAGAGCATTCTGATCGTCGTCGACTTCCCGGCGCCGTTCGCGCCCAGAAAGCCGAAGATCTCCCCCGTCTTTACTTCAAAATTGATATGGTCGACGGCATAAAAATCACCGAACCGTTTTGTGAGATTCTCAACCTCGATTGCGTTCGTCGTCATTTTTGTTCTTTCCCGTCTTTATCTTACTAGAACCTATCTCAAAAACACTTGAAAATGTCATTGCGAGTCCTCGCAATGACCATATTTCTATTTTTGAGATCGCTTCTAATAGCAGATCATTTAAAACCCTTACTCCTGGCTCTCACTTTACTTCTCCGACCGCTTTTTCCAGTTTTGCCTGTGCCAATTCATAATCCACAAGCGCTTGGGTCAATTGAAGTTTTGCCTGAAGTTGTGCCACCTCTGCGTCGAGCATCTCCGAATTCGTCGTTAAGCCGGCCTTGAACTTCTGCTGTGTCACGCGAAGATTCTCATTCGCTTGCTCGACACTGAGCTGAGAAAGTTGGATATTTTCTTTGGCCTGTTTAAATGAAAGGTAGCTTTGAGTAACTTCCAATGTGACACCATCTTTCAACATCGCGATCGCGTCTTTTGTCTGTTCATACTGCGCCTGTGCTTCCGTGGTCTGATACACCGTCGTCAAGTTATTCCAGATGTCGAATTGCAGCGTAACGCCGACATCCCACGAGTCTTTGAACGCGTCCAACGGCGGGAAATATCGCGGGTTCGGACGATCGTAATAATAATTCCCCGTCAGAAAAATTTGGGGCGACCAGCCTGCTTTTGCCCCCGCCACACCGCTTTCTGCCGCCTTCAAACGCCAGTCCAGCCCCTGTAGGTCGGGGCGATCGGTGAAAGCAACCTCAAGAAGTTTCTGGACATCCGGGAATTCCTTCGTTGTCGGCGTCAATTGCGAACCGATCCCGACCTGCGTCGTGAGCGGAATGCCAAGCGTAGAGTTAAAACTGATCATGGCAATCTCAACATTGTTTGCCGCTTCACTCTGGAGAAGTTTTGCGTTGGAAAACTGCACCCTTACCTTCAACACATCATTCGTCGTCGCCATTCCCTGCGTAAACATGCTTTCGATATCGCTGAGGTGTGAGCTAATTTGTGTGACATTCTCGTCACTCACCCGTTTGATATCCTTCGCACGGTACAAATTCCAGTATACCGATTTAATGTTGTACACCAATTCGGCTTTATCATTTTCGACATCCTTTTTTGACGCCTCTGCCGTGTATTCAGCGCTGTTGACGCCGCTTTGCAGTTTCCATCCTGTGAAAAGAGGCTGTTGAAGGGTTGCTTTCGTACCGTAGTTATTCAGGATGACAGGAAAGTCAACGATGAACCCGGGTAAAGGAATTTTGAACTCTGGAACATCGCTCACTTTTTGATACGACGCCTGCGCTTTTAATGTCGGATACATTCCGGCTGCAGTTTCGCTCGCCTTGGCATCCGCGTATTCCAGTTTCATTTGAGAGGAATGGAGCGCCTTGCTGTTTTCGAGGCCGATGGCAATGCTTTCTTCGATGGTAAGCACGCGTTCCTGCGCGAGAAGAACCGGTGCAACGAGACCGAGAAGAAGTGAAACAATTGAGCGTCCGTTCATTTCGATGCAGCAACCTCACTTTCTTTTTGCGATGGATGGTCGGATAATAACGAAATAAATACGTTCTCTAATGACGGGGGAATTATTCTCCAATCGTCAACTGTGATCCCATGGTCTGCCAAATGGGAAAGTACTGCTGGAACATCACGGTCGGCGTTGTCGACAACAATGTTCAGGCGGTCGCCAAATGCTTGAACCTCTTTCACAAGAGAATATTGTCTCAAGAGCTTGAAGGAACCGCGGATGTCACTGCATACGATTTCCACAATCGTACCTTTCATCACTTTTTTCACATTGGGAGGCGTATCCGCGACCAATATCCTTCCTTGGTTCATCAGCGCAACATGAGTGCACCGTTCCGCCTCGTCTAAGTATGGCGTCGTCATGACAATGGTGATACCGGACTTGAGCAAGTTCGAAAGCACTTTCCAGAAATCCCTCCGCGAGACTGGGTCGACTCCAGAGGTAGGTTCATCGAGAAAAATGACTTCGGGAGTGTGGACGAGCGTGCATGCAAGCGCCAGTTTTTGTTTCATCCCGCCGGAAAGCCGATCGGCAAGCCGTGACCGGAACGGTGTCAGCCGCGTGAACTCGAGCAATTCGTTCCGGCGCGGCTTGTAATCCCTTACGCCGTGAATCTCGGCGAAAAATTCAATATTTTCATCGATCGTGAGGTCGCCGTAAAGGCTGAATTTCTGCGAGAGATAACCGATCCTTTTTCGCACTTCGTCCGGCTGTTTTTTGAGATCATAGCCGAGGACCGAGAGCTCGCCCTCAGTCGGAACGATGATCCCGCATAGCATGCGGATCGTTGTCGTCTTCCCCGCACCGTCCGGCCCGACGAGAGCAAACATTTCTCCCCTCCTGACTTCGAGCGACAATGCGTTGACAGCGGTGATGTCTCCGAACTTCTTCGTGACAGACCGCAATTCAATGGCATTCGTTGGTTTCGTTTTTTCGTTGGATGAATTCATTACACTCATTGACTGCTCATTTTAAGTATGCGTCGACCGGCATTCCGCCTTTAAGAATTCCATCTTTATTATCAACTTCCAGCTTAACACCGAACACCAATTTGGTACGATCTTCTTTTGTTTGAACATTCTTCGGCGTGAATTCGGCGATGGGGGAAATGTAGATGACTTTCGCCGGAAATGTTTTATCGGGATAGGTATCGATTTCGAGATCCGCCGGCCCGCCTAATTTCACCCTTCCCAATTCTGTGTCGCTGACATAAATCATCAAGTTAAGAGTTTCGAGGCGGGAGATGGTTACAATTGTCGTTCCCACGCTGACTAATTCTCCGGCTTCGACGGGCTTGTGCGTGACGGTTCCCGACACCGGGGCAATAATGTGGGCATCGGAAATTTCTTTCCGCAAAAGATCTGCCGCCGCCGTTGCCTGGTCAAGGCGAGCCTTCGCAGCAGCGATATCTTCCGGACGCGCAAAGTGTCTCAACTTTTGCAGGTTTTGCTCTGCCGAAGTATTCGCCGCCTGCGCAATGGTATATTTTGATTCGGCATCGTCGAGTTCTTTCTGTGTCACGCTCTTTGTGGCAAACAATGCCTTTGTCCGCTCGTAATCATCTTTCGCCGTTTTGTATGAGGACTCCGACTGGCGGACTGCTTCCTCGGCCTGCCGAAGGTCTTCCGAACGCGTGCCGATAACGAGCAATCGGTATTGTGCATCGGCCAGATCGACGCCGGCCTTTGCTTGCTGCAATTCAATATCGTTCGTCGCATGATCAAGGATTGCAAGCGTATCACCGCTTCTTACAATACTTCCTTCATCGACGAAAAGAGTTTGAATTTGTCCGGCCACTTTTGCGCTAACATTGACTTCGACGGCTTCCAGTGTGCCGCTCGCTTCGATCATACCCGCATGCTTGTCGCTGCACCCTGCAAGCGCCATGACGCCCGCAATTGCGGCCGCAAAAATAGAGAAATGTTTCATAATGACCTTTTGAAAAATTAGATGTTTGTAAGAGGTGTATCAAAAACGTGAAAATCTTTGCGCGCGTCATCTGTCAGCGCGCCTTCGAAAATTGTCCTAAAAATAATCCTGAACGCTTCTTCCGCAGAAAAAGAGTTCTGCGAGAGGACTTCCGGATTGAGGATCCCTTGAATGCAATTGATAATCATGAGAGTGAGGACTTGCTCGTTAACGTGCGCCCGGAAGATCTTTTCTTCCCGCGCTTGCGCTATCATCTTTCCTATCTTATTGAATATTTGCTCTCTCCGAAATGATTCAATTTTTTTCCATAGCTCCGGGGTGAATTTCTGCATATCGAGCATCGCTCCCCGGCTTAATCTCGACATCTGCTTTCCGATCAGCATCATCACTCTCGCAAGTTTTTCAGCGAAGGGGCATTCCGATGCTGCAATCGCGTCTATCTCCAGAGCGATTTTTCGCAAATTCTCTTCGATGCCGGCACGAAGCAGGTCTTCTTTGTCTTCAAAATATTTATAGAGCGTTTTCTTGCTCATGCCCAGTTCAGCAGCGATTTCATCGAGGGTTACCTTGCTGAACCCTTCATGCATGAAGTGCTCCCGCGCGAAAGAAATAATGCGTTCGCGAATTTCAGTATCTGTCGTCATAAGACCTCCATAAACACCTTGGAAACTATTAACGTATTAACAGTTCCCAAAGTTCCAAAAAATAATCCATCTTTTATGACGGATTTGATATCAATTTATTGCATATTTACTCAGGAAACTATTAAAGTTTCTTTAGTTTCCAATTTAACAAGAAACGACCTATTTGTCAAGTATTTTTTTACAATTTTTAAACCCCCTTTTGTTCTTTCGATTGCAGACTAATAGCTTTCTTCCTTCGATGGAAATTTCTTCCCCTTTACATCGTTGATGTAACCCTTGAATGCCCCACGCATCGTCTCAGTGAGCTTAGCATAAGTGCGGACAAAGCGGGGATGAAACTGTTCGTTCATGCCGAGCATATCGTTTGTCACAAGAACTTGGCCGTCGCACTGTGCTCCTGCGCCGATACCAATCGTCGCGCATGAGACGTTGCTCGTCACTTTTGCCGCGAGAGATGTGGGAATTTTTTCAAGCACGATCGCGAAGACCCCAACGCGGTCCAGAATTTTTGCATCTTCCACCAGCTCTTTTGCTTCAGCCGTTTCTTTCGCCCGCACCTCATACGTCCCGAATTTATAGATCGACTGAGGGGTTAATCCCAAATGGCCCATGACGGGAATCCCGATATCGACCAACTGCTTTACGAGAGGTTCAATTCGTTTGCCGCCTTCCATCTTTACGGCCTCCGCGCCGGACTCCTTTAACACCCGGCCGCAATTGCGTACCGCCTCTTCGGTGTCCACTTGAAACGACATGAACGGCATATCCGCGACGAGCATTGCCCTCTTCACTCCCCGCCGAACTACTTTCGTATGATAAATTATTTCATCAAGAGTAACCGGAAGCGTCGTCTCCAATCCCTGAAAGACGTTCCCGACGGAATCTCCGACAAGAATAATATCGACGCCCGCCTCATCAAGGAGCTTAGCCGTTGCGTAGTCGTACGCCGTCAGCATTGCCACCTTCTCACCGGTTTTTTTCATATTCAGAATCACTTTTGTCGTGATCCGTTTGTATTCGTTCGGATGAGAACTCATTGCCATCTCCTTTTCTGGAGCGTTAGTCGTGAACCGCAGATTCTGTTTCCTGAACTGTCCGCAGCTCGTCAGCCGTGATTTCCGTGAAGACAATATTCCACGCGACCTCAAAACCTTTTCTCAGAGCCGCCGCTGTTTCATCGAAAGAAACATTTCTTCCGAGAACAGCATCAAGCTCGGTCGTCTTCCTTTCAAGGCTTTCACGGAGTGCTGCCCGAATTTCTTCACTTTCAGCCTTTACAAACTCTGAAAGACGCTTATGATCCGGCCCAAGCAGGATCGAACCATGCTGAAGCACAACTTCTCCTCCTCCGGAAGCAGCAAAGCGTCGCTGCGCGCTCCCGACAAGTTTCTTCCCCTTATACTGGATCTCGTACCGGGTCGAACTTGCAAAACACGGGATTGAAATCCCGCTTCGGTAGAGCTGGGGTAAATTCGGCTGTGTTTGGGCATACTGAACATCAGCCCCGAGAAAATGCAATCCCGAAATCAACGCCCGGCTAATTTCACAGTATGCATCGTTAATGTTTTTCCCTTGCGAAAACATGGTCACGGAGTACGTCAGTTCTTCAGCATGAAAAATTGCCCTCCCCCCCGTCGGCCGCCTGACAATATCAATACCCTGGGCTGCGCATCGCGCTGTGTCAAAATCATTGTCCCGCTGATTGTATCCAAGGGAAATCGTGTGGGGCTTCCAGCCGTAGACTCTCAGCGTCGGCAAACCTTCGTGCGCCGCTAATCGTTCGGCAAGAAGTTCATCCAGGCGCATGTTATACTGACCGGAATGGAATCCTGAATTCAAAAATTGCCATCGGTCGATGACCCGTGCATTCACCGGAGAATTATTCATGCTTCGAGCGGATAATGATGCCGCGCTTGCTCTGCTCAATGAATGTGAGCAGATGATTAATTTCAGGAGTCAACAAAAGTTCTTGCCGGATTTTCTGGACGGCCTGGCTGACGTTGAGTTTAGAAAAATAGAGAAGCTGGTAAGCTTTTGTTAAGGCGTCAAGCGCCTCACGGGAAAAACCACGTCGGCGCAGTCCGACGATGTTCAACCCTTCATACGTCAGCGGCGCCCCGCCGGCAAGGATATAGGGAGGTACATCTTTTGGAACGCGATAATGCCCGCCGATCATGGCATGCCGTCCGATAGAGACAAACTGGTGAATTGCCGTCAGTCCGCCGACAATTGCCCACTCTTCGATCGTCACGTGACCCCCCATTTGAACAGCGTTGGCGAGAATAACGTTGTCGCCGATCGTGCAATCGTGGGCAACGTGAGCGTACGCCATCAACAAACAGTTGCGACCGACGGTCGATTTCATGTGTTCCGCCGTCCCGCGGTTGAGTGTGCAAAACTCCCGGATCGTCGTCGCGTCGCCGATCTCGAACGTAGTCTTTTCGTTCTTGAACTTCAAATCTTGCGGAAGCGTTGCGACGACCGCTCCTTTGTGGATCCTGCAGTCTTTGCCGATTCGCGCGCCGTCTGCGCAATACACGTGCGGACCAAGTTGCGTTCCATCGCCGATGACCACATCGCCGTCAACAACGGCGTATGGACCGATGGATATATTGTCGCCCAATTCAGCCTTGGAGCTAATAATTGCGGTGGGATGTATCTCGTTACTCATAGAAAGGTCGTTTGTAATAGGGTGGATTACTATGCGCCGGGACGATCGACGATCGAAGCCATCAGTTCGGCTTCTGCGACGAGCACACCGTCGACGTATGCTTTTCCCATCACCTGGCATACTTTCGGCTTGCGGTACATCATCGTGACTTCGTAGATTAATTGGTCGCCGGGAACGACGGGTTTACGGAATTTTGCGTTGTTGATCGCCATGAACATGACAAGCTTCCCCTCCTGCCGATCGGACCCATCCAACAATAGAACTCCGCCGGTTTGTGCAAGTCCTTCCAGGATCAACACTCCGGGCATGACGGGCGCACCGGGAAAATGCCCCTGGAAAAATGCTTCGCCGATCGATACGTTTTTCACGCCGACGATTTTTTCGTTCAACTGAAAATCGATAATCTTGTCGACGAGAAGAAACGGATAACGGTGCGGGAGAATCCGCTGCAACGCGTTAACATCGAACAGCACTCCCTCTTTTTTGACGTATTGATATTTCTTGATGATTTTTTTCTGCTGATAGAGCTTGCGGACTTTTTTTGCAAATTCAACATTGCTGGCATGACCCGGGCGCGCGGCGAGAATTTGTGCTTTGAGCGGGGCGCCGATCAACGCAAGGTCGCCGATAAGGTCGAGCAATTTGTGGCGTGCCGGCTCGTTCTTGAAATGCAGGGCTTTATTGTTCACGGCGCCGGTGCTTCCGAGAATGACGGAATCTTTCACCCCGAGTTTGACGGCCAATTCTTTCAACTCGTCCTTCGAAAGGTCCCGATCAACGATGACAATTGCGTTATCAAGGTTGCCCCCTTTGATTAGCCCGGCATCGCGCAATTGTTCGACTTCGTGGAGAAAACAAAACGTTCGGCACATCGAAAATTCCGGAATGAATTCTTTCTCGAGGTCGAACAATCCCGTGTGTTGGCTGCCGAGCGCCGGGTTGTTGTAGTCCACAAGCACCGTGACGCGGAAGTCATCGGTCGGGAGAGCGACGATTTCAACCCCTTTCTCTTCATTCTTATAGCTGATCGTTTGGTCGATCACCAAATAGTCTTTGGGCGCCTCCTGTGCGTCGAATCCTGCATCGAGGAGTGCATCCACGTACGGCTTGGAGCTTCCGTCGCCGATCGGAGGTTCAATGCCCTCGAGGTCGATTACGATATTGTCAATTTGAAGGCCGGCGATCGCAGCGAGCACATGTTCAACGGTATGGACCTTCGCTTCACCGATGCCGATCGTCGTACCCCGTGAGACATCGATAACGTGGTCGACGTCCGCCGGGATTTCGGGCTTCCCGCCCAAGTCAACCCGGCGAAAACGGATGCCGAAATTTTCCGGCGCCGGCTTAAACGTCATGGTGCATTGCGTTCCCGTATGCAGACCCACGCCCGACATCACCACCGATTTCTTAATCGTTCGCTGCTGAACTAACATCCATCCTCCAAATAGTAACGACGAAATGCTCGCCTTGATATTGTCTTAACAATCTTTATTTCCGGTTTTCGAATTCCTTGATTTTCTCCTCGAGCAGCTGGATTCGATTTCCCATTTCCCTGATCGTGAACAGCAGCTCCGGCAGCTGCCGAAGAGCTCCCTCGATGCGTTTTGCTCTCCCGAATTCTTTTGCTGGATATCCAAAATACGATTCGCCTTCCTTTGTCAGCGATTTGGAAATGCCAGCGTGTCCTGCAATACTCACTCTATCGGCGATTGTAATGTGACCCGTAATGGCCGCGTTCCCTCCAATCATGACCTTGTTGCCAACCTTCGTACTGCCGGCGATCCCGGTGCAGGCGGCAATAACTGTATCCTCACCAACGGAAACGTTGTGCGCGATCTGGACAAGATTGTCCAGCTTCGTTCCGCGTTTTATCCGCGTCTCACCCATCGTAGCACGGTCGATGCACGTGTTCGAACCGATTTCCACATCGTCTTCAATCACGACGATTCCCAGCTGGGGAATTTTTTGATACGAGCCGTCTTTTCTCGGGGCAAATCCGAATCCATCGCCCCCGATCACGGCGCCGGGCTGAATAATCACGCGGTTGCCGATAATGCATAATTCGCGAATCGAGACGTTTGAGTAGATGAGGCAGCTATTTCCAATATGCACGCCGTGGCCGAGGACAGTGCATGGAAGAATTGTCGTGTCATCCCCGACTTCGCACTGTTTACCGATAACCACATGCGGGCCGATAGCGCAGTTTTTTCCAATCTTGGCCGAAGAATCAACAACCGCTGTCGGATGAATCCCTTGCGGAAGGAGCGGCGGGCGGGGTGAAAATTTTTGGATCGCGATAACAAAAGAGGCGTACGGGTCTTCAACCTGGATAACCGCCGGCGGAAGCTTTTGGTATTTGGATATATCCAACGACCGCGCGACGATGGCCGCCGACGCATTCGTGGACTCGAGGAATTTTTCGTACTTTGGATTTGAAAGGAAGGTCAGCTCGCCGGCCTTTGCGTCTTCAATTTTCGCAATGCCGGCAATTTCGAGCGATGCATTTCCGACAATGTCTCCATCAAGAAACGATGCAATCTCGCGGACTGTCATCACGATGCATGTAGTTGTTTGCGCAATATCATTTTTGCTGCAGCTTGGCGAGTACTTTTGACGTCAGGTCGTTCTTCTCGTTTGAGTACATGAGGAGCGTCGTACTGCTTTTATCGAAGACGTAGTCATAGCCGCCTTCGTCGGCAACGTCTTTCACCGCCTTAAAGAGTTTGTCCTGAACCGGCTTCAATAATTCGTTCTGCTTAGTGAACAATTCGCCGTTCGCTCCGAACTTTGAAGTCCGGAAATCCACCATCTTCTTTTCGAGATCCTGCAGTTCCTTCTCTACTTCCGCCCGCCTCTTGTCGGACATGACCAGCTTCTTTTTATCGTAATCCTCGAACTTGTGCTGAAGGTCGGTCTGCATTTTTGTGAGCTCGGCCTGCCAGTCGGTCGAGATAGCATCCAGCTGTTTCTGTGCATCCTGCGCCTCCGGCAGCTGCAGCATAATCGCCTCCGAATTAATGTACCCGATCTTCATTTGTGCCGACGAGGGGATCGCGGATGCCATCAACAGCAGTATCATACACGAAAATTTCTTCATGGTCAACCTCTTCCTTGAAATTCGGGACTACTTATCGCCGCGTTTGAGGCGATCAATAACTTTGTACGTGTAGTCGGCGCTGGTCTCTCCATACAGCAAAACGACGTCGCCGGCTTTGTCGAAAACGAATGCGAGTTTATTCTCAAGGGCAATTTGCTTAATGGCGGCAAAGATCTTCTCTTTGATAGGCTGCATCAAGCGTTCTTGCTGCAGCGCCAGTTCTCCCTGCTGTCCGAATTTTTGCGTCTTAAAGTCGTTCATTTTCTGTTCGTCTTCGATCAGCTTCTTTTGTTCCACCTGCTTGGTCTGATCGTTGTACAACCCCTGTTTCTTCTGGTAGTCTTCATATTTGTCCTGTAAATCTTTGGACATCCTGTCTAACTCGCCCTGCCAAATTTTAACGATCGTCGCCAGCGAGTCCTTTGCCTCTTTCGCCGAAGGAAGTTCCGCTAAAATTTTTTCCGAATTGACGTAGCCGATTTTCTGTTGTGCGTTTCCGAGTGACACTGCCGCAACGATGAATAGAATAAGTGCGAACAGCACTCTTCCTGTTTTAAATATAGAAGCTTTCACTGTACCCTCGTTATTGTTTCATGGAAAAATTTCACTGGCCCGGGAAACCTGCGGTTGCCGGACAGTGCATGTTAATAATTGTGGATTAAAATCCTTTTCCAAATTGAAAATGGAAATGCCATCCCGACGGGCTGCCGGTCTTCGTGGGGTCGTCGAATCCGTAACCGTAGTCAAACCCTAATAAACCGATCGGATTAATCATGATGCGTGCACCAACTCCCGCAGACCGGTTAAGGTCGAACAATTCCGTCGACTGCACGTCGGCCCATACATTGCCCGCTTCGGCGAATGACAGAAGGTAGATTGGGATCGGGTTCATCGAGACGTTGAACCGGAGTTCCGCTGTGTGCTTCTCCATGACCAGGCCGCTCAACACTTCGTTCAATGAATTCAACGGGCCGATACCCCGGTCCCCGTAGCCCCGCAGCGGAGTGACGTTGATCTGCCCAAGCCCGGTCCCGCCCATGGAGAAATATTCGATGTACGGAACTTCGTTGGCTGCCAGAGTTCTATTAAGCGTGATAATCTCTCCGTATTGAGTCCCGAGGTACAACGCGAGGCGCGAACTGTTGAGGATCGGCGTGTACCAGTCGAGGCTGATGATATGCTTTGTATACCGGGCAGTGCCGGGAAGAAGCGGCGGGCCCGAAAGCTCCGTCGAAAGAGAGATATTGCTCCCGTGAGACGGAAACAACGGGTTGTCAATGCTGTTCCGCGTGAGGATCTGCGTAATGCTGTACTGATCGATGACGCCCGGCGGCCCGTAGTAATCGCTCTCGCTGAGATTGTCGATGCGTTGTATTCTAAAGATCCAATCGCCTCTCGTGTAATCATCGGGAAATCTAAATTGACGGCCAATGCTGATCGTGCCGCCTTCCTGGTCGACCGAATAGATATAATTTTGTTTCGTATCAAACAAGCTGAAACCAAACGAGGTGCGGCTGCCGAACAGCCATGGCTCGCGGAACGAAATTGAGAAATTTTGATATGTGCTTCCCTCGCCGAATTGCCAATCGAAGCTCAATATCTGGCCGCCACCGCCCGAAAAGGGTTCCGCCAGCTCGAAATTGTTAAACGTTAATCCCAACGCACCGGTAAAACCGAACGCCCCGCTGTAGCCAACAGACATATTGAAAGTATCGCTCGATTTTTCCTCGACATCGTAAATAACGTCAACAGTCTTGTCGTCGACGATGCGCGTGTCCGGCTTGATCTTGTCCGGATTAAAATAGTTGAGGACTGAGAGCTGTCGCACGCTTCGCATGATCGCCGCCCGGCTGAAAAAATCCCCCGGACGCGAGTACAATTCGCGGCGAATGACTTTTTCTTTTGTCTTCGTGTTGCCGTGAATCTCCACCGCGCCAACGCGGAATTGATTTCTTTCCCGGATGTGGATAATAATGTCCATGCTGTCCGGCGCAACCTTGACTTCCTCCGGGTCAATCGACATCGTCAGGTAGCCGTTGTCGAGGTATAAGGAAGCGACGTCGGTTTGTTCTTCGTTCTGTTTGAGGTTACGGTCGAACTTTTCCATGTTATAGACGTCGCCGGTCTTCACACCGAGGCGCTCGTTAAGCACGTCTGTCTTGAATACCGTATTTCCTTCCCACGTGATATTGCGAATTTTATATTGCGGGCCTTCAGAGACAAAAATGCGGATGATCATGTGGTCCTTTTTTTCCGTGTAGGAAATGGAATCTGCAAGGATCTCCGCGTCGCGATAACCGTTCTTATGATAATAGTCTATGATTTTCTTCTTATCGTCCGCATATTTCTTCTTGTCAAACTTCGAGCCGCGCCAGAACTTCCACCAAATCTGCTCGTGCGTGTCGTCCATTTCTCCCTTCAGGTCGTCGGCATCGAACGATTTATTGCCGTAGAACTGAATCTCCTTGATGTGGACTTCCGACCCTTCGTCAATCGTCAATTTCAATATCACCTTGCCGCGCGCCGTGCTGTCCGGGCTCTCCACCGTTTCCGCTTTGATGCTTGCCTGCAGATACCCGTCGTCCTCGTACGCTTTCTTTATCGTCTTGATAATCCGGCTGATTTCCTCGGGCGTGAGGATCTGGCCCTTCAACAAATTGACTTTTTTAAGGAGGTCGTCTTCGCTGATCTCATCCTCTCCGGTGATAACCGTTTTATCCAGGCGCGGATGTTCCTTCACTCTGATGAGAAGATAGACTCCGGTTCCGATCGTGTTCTCGATGTCGATTTCCACGTCCGAAAAAATCCGCAGCGCCCATAGCCGGGTGATGGCTGTGCGGGTTTGCTCGCCGGGCACGGTAATCTCGTCTCCCAGCTTCAACCCTGAATTGGCGATGATCGCCGGAGTCTCGGCCGTCTTATTCCCATCAACAGAAATGCCGAGAATTTTGTACTGTTGAACTTGCGGCCGCGTCGATTGCGAGAATAGAAGTGAGCATCCAAACAACGAGAGGTACAACAGAACACACCATCGGGTGAGCATGAAGCTCTTCACATTAATTACCTGTAACACTTTTGAGAAACTTTTCGACATACGTCGTTGCCGCGTCTTTCCTTTTAGATTTCACCTGTTCGCTCACCATGCCGTAGCGGCGTTCACGCCCCTGGAATGATGCGATGGCTTCGTACAGCGAACGCCGTCGGAATTCAGGCCAGCAGAGGTCGGTAATATACATCTCCGAGTACGCAAGCTGCCAGAGCAAAAAATTGCTGATACGGAGTTCGCCGCTTGTGCGGATTAATAAATCAGGGTCGGGAATGTCTTTCGTCGAAAGATATTGTGAAATGAATGTGTCGTCGATGTGGTCGGGTTTTATTTTTCCATGGCCGGCGTCGGTCACGATCTTTTTCACGGCATTCGTGATGTCCCATCGTCCGCTGTAGCTCAACGCAAGCACTAATGTTAGACCCGTATTGTGCTTCATAAGTTCCATTGCGTCGAGCAATTCGTCCTGCACATCGTGGGGGAGCGCCGAAATATCGCCGATGCTCTTCAGATGGACGTTGTTGTTGTGAAGCCTGTCGCGCTCATCGCGGAGCGCCTTTAACAGCAACCGCATGAGCATCGAAACTTCGTCTTTCGGGCGCTTCCAGTTCTCAGTCGAGAATGCGTACAGCGTAAGATACTTTATGCCGAGCTGCCCGCACACTTCGACGATATCCCGGACCGAGTTTACCCCTTCATGATGCCCCGCTACCCGCGGAAGCGACCTTTTCTGCGCCCATCGGCCGTTGCCATCCATGATAATCGCAACATGCTGCGGAACTTCCCCGCTATGGCGCAATTGCTCCTGCAATTTCTTGTCCTGGCCTGTCGCATGAACGGGACCTTTGTTCAAACCTTCAACTCCTAGTTATGGATAGCGGGAAATCACGGCAACGCTAGAGAATAAGTTAACCTTTTGTTGAAAAAAAGTCAATCAAAAACGGAGAATATCGGGCTATTTTACGGGCGAAACCCTCGCAACGACAGGGTGAATATATACTCTTTGATGGCATTGATCACATAAAAGTTTGCTCACCCTAAGCAATTCTCACCAAGATAAGTCGTCGTCCATGAAGTCGTGAGCGGCGGGAGGGGTTCCAAAGTGAAGGGACTCAAAAAAGGGAGTCATTCGTTCCCAACGTCCCGTTGGGAACGTCTTCAGTGAAGCTCTGCATCAAGGGTTGAACTCTAAATTCCATAATCACGTTCCCAAATGGAATTTGGGAACGAGGTTTGAAAATAGCTATCTTATGCAATGAATCGTAACGAACCACTCTCCCTTGTCGTCATCGGCGGCGGCGCCGCAGGGATGATCGCAGCATGGCGCGCAGGATCGCTTGGCGCAAAAATGATCCTCCTCGAAAAAAATTCCAAGCTCGGGATCAAGCTCCTCATTTCCGGCGGAGGCAAATGCAACATCACTCACGGCGGAAAAGTCGAAGATCTTTGCAAGCAATTCAGATCGAATGAATCGAAATTCCTGAAACATTCCCTGTACCGCTTCACCAACCGCGACATTCTTTCTTTCATCGATCAATTCGGAGTTGAAACGTACGAGCGGGAAGACGGACGAATTTTTCCCACGAGCGGAAAAGCCGGCGATGTGGTCCACGCCTTGCGCAGAATGATGGAGCGCGAAAATGTTGAGATTCGGCTTTCGGTCCCAGTTGAAAAAATAATCAGAGACGACGAAGGGGTGTGCGGGGTGATGACGCCGGATGGAATAATTCAAACGCGGCATGTCATTCTCGCAGCAGGAGGGGCATCATACCCCAAGACCGGAACATCGGGAGATGCGTTTCCCTGGTTGAAAGAACTCGGACACACGATTATCCCCCTCCGCCCGGCACTTGCGCCGATCCTTCTCACTCCTCCGCCTCCGTCGGAATGGCAAGGCGTTGCACTTCGAGATTGTATGCTGAAAGCAAAAGCAGCAGGGGAAACCGCAGCGGCGGCACGCGGCGACATACTCTTCACTCACCAGGGAATTTCCGGCCCGGCAACTCTTGAAATCAGCCGTGATACAGCTCTTGCATTGGAAGATCATCACATCGATATTTTTGTGGATGCGGTACCCGATGAACCAGAGACCAGACTTCAAGAACATTGTATTGCCGACATCGCCGCAAACGGGGGGCGAAAAACGGAAACGATGGTCGAGCAGTTTGTGCCGCAACGATTGGCAGGCTTTGTCTTAGCATCGGCCGGTATCGACGGTGCGAAGAAATGCCATCAGCTAAAAAAAGAGGAACGGACCGCGATCGTTCGGACGTTGAAAAATTGGAAAATCGGCCGGGTGAAAGAAATTCCTCTTGAACGCGGAGAAGTAACGGCAGGAGGAGTTGACCTCCGCGAAGTCAACGCAAAAAACATGAAGTCTCGCGTCGTCAAAGGATTGTATATTTGCGGAGAAGCTCTGGACGTTGCAGGGCCGATAGGAGGATATAATTTGCAGGCGGCGTTCTCGACCGGCTACGTCGCCGGCGAAGCCGCGGCTGCAGATTGGAAAAGCGGATCGTCGATTGAAGACATGTCCTAATGCTGTTAGCTGTTAGCTGTTAGCTGTTAGCTGGCATGTTTCTTCGCACATCGAGATCATCGCAGCCAAGGCTTTTCTCGACATCGTCATCCGTCGTCGCCCAAGATGAAACGCTGATGCGCATTGCCGTTTGCCCCTGCCATACCGTCCCGCCGCACCAGCACGTGCCATCCGCCTGAATTGCTTCTATCACGCCCTGTGTCATTTCAGCATCCCCGAAGGAAACGAGAACCTGATTCAAAACGACGTCGTTCAGAATTCGATAACCGGCTTCAGTCAATCCTTCTGCGAAGCGCCTTGCCTGCCGGCATGATCGCTCGATCATTTCTTCAAGGTCTGACCGTCCGAGCGACATGAGCGCCGACCACACTTCCACTCCTCTCGCGCGCCGCGAGAGCTCCGGTGCATAGTCGGATGGATTACGAAATTCGGTTTCGGTCGGCAGGTATTCCGCGGTTATCGACATTGCCGCCCGGAGGGCTTCGCGGTCACGCACGAACGCAAGGCCGCAGTCGTACGGAACGTTCAGCCATTTGTGCGCATCGGTTGCCCAGGAATCCGCTTCCGCAATTCCTTTGACGAGATGCTTTCTTGTCGGCGCGACGGCTGCCCATAATCCAAAAGCGCCGTCAACATGAACCCATGCGCCCGCGCCATGAACGCGCTCGCAAATTTCATCCAGCGGGTCGAATGACCCGGTATTGACATTCCCAGCCTGCGCACAAACGATCGCCGGCCCCTTGATCGGAGGAATTGTTTGCGCACGCATTCTCCCCTGGCCGTCAACCGGCACCCTGACCACTCTGCTGCGTCCCAACCCCAAAAGTCCGAGCGACTTAATGAGCGACGGGTGAACTTCTTCGCCGACAATGAGGGTGATTGGCGGGGCGCCGAACAATCCATCGGACTCAACGCTCCACCCTGCGCGCTCAAGAACCGCATGGCGCGCCGCGGCGAGTGCGGTGAAATTTGCCAGCGTTGCTCCCGTGACAAATGCGCCTCCGCTCGCCGGAGGGAGGCCGAAGAGCGTGATGAGCCATTGAAGCGCTACCTGTTCAAGATACGCAGTCGCCGGCGTCACTTGATAGAGGGCGCTGTTCTGGTCCCATGCACCGGCCATCCAATTCGCTGCGAGCGAAACCGGGAGCGATCCGCCGATGACAAAGCCGAAGAACCTCCGTCCTGCCATGCCCATAGTTGCGGGCGAAGCAAGTTCATCGAGCATTGCCAAAACTGCCGAGGGCTCAACCGGTTGTTCGGGAAAAGGAATATCGAATTCTTTGAGCCGCGCAACGGCAACAGGGTCCGGCCTCACTGCACGGTTGTCCAATCCTTCAAGGTAATGGATTGCGCGTTCTGCAGCGGAACGAAGAAGATCTTTCATCGAATCACTTGAGAAAATTTATCGAATGTTATTTGGTTTTGTAATCCCGAAACACATAGCCTTCATGCTTCTCTTCGTTGACCAGCATGAAGCGTGTTCCGATGAGATGCTCGTAGGGGGGAAAAAATGCGTCGCCGTCCACATCAATATCGACGAGGGTGAGATGGAGTTCATCGGCACGCTCTATGAACTGCGCAAATATTTTCCCGCCGCCGATAACAAAGACTTTATCCTGTGCCTTGAGGGCATCGAGCGCCGCGTCGATCGTGGAATAGGTTTCAACGCCGGGAATTTCTTTTGAGGAGAGAACGACATTGCGCCGGCCGGGCAGCGGCTTCCCCATCGATTCAAACGTTGTTCTTCCCATCAACACCGTGTGGCCGACTGTAAGACGCTTGAAGCGTTTCAGATCTTCCGAAATGTGCCAGGGGAGTTTTCCGTTGCTGCCGATGACATGTTTTCTGTTCAGCGCGGCAATGATGATGAGTTTCATCGGATAATAATTTATGATGAGAAGCGATACGGTTACACTGCAACTTCGAACTTAATCGGCTCGTCACATTCATATCCGACGAGAGAGAAGTCTTCGTACTGCAGCTGGTCAAGAGGCTTCTTCGCGATAAGAAGTTTTGGACGGGGCTTCGGTGTGCGCTTCAGCTGTTCCTTCAGCCCGTCGATATGATTAACATAAATATGCGCATCGACGATTGTATGGCTGAAATACCCGACCTCAAGCCCCACTTCTTGAGCAATCGCTTGAGTGAGAAGAGAGTATGCCGCGATATTGAACGGAATGCCGAGTGCAATATCGCCGGAACGTTGCGTGAGATGGCAATTGAGTTTGTTCCCCTGGACGTTGAACACGAACGAATAATGGCAGGGGGGCAGCTTACTGTGGAGCGCATTCCCCGGCTCCCACGCGCTGACAACCATCCGCCTCGAGGTCGGGTTCGTTTTCAACAGATGAATCACTTCGGCGATTTGATCGATCTCTTTCACCTCGTATTTCCCCGTCGCAGGATTCACTTGCGCGCTCGGAAACCGCCGCCAGTAGCGGCCGTATGCTGTTTCGAGATTTCCGTTTTCGTCCGACCAGGCATCCCAGATTTTCGTCTGCTTCCGCAGGTTGCGGATATGGTCTTCGCCAGAAAGATACCAGAGGACTTCATAGAAGAGAGATTTCGTCTGCATCCGCTTGGTCGTCAGCAAGGGATACCCTTCGCTGAGGTCAATGGTGTAGTGTTCTGCGAAGCACGATATGGTATCGACACCCGTCCGATTCTTTTTCAAAACACCTTTCGAAAGGACACGGTCGACGAGGTCCAGATATTCTCTCATTGAGTCTCCAGGATGGGACAACGGAATCTTGATGCACAATCATAAATACTTTCGCGCTGAAAATCAAGCGGAGTATTTCTATTAGAACAGGCCGTTGCTTCACCTTTGCGGTTTTATTTTGCCGCAGACGCGAAGAACGCTAAGGAACTACGACGTGAATTTGCCCTTTCAACCTTTTTCCAGTATCTTTTTCAGCGGCAGATAATCCTGACTCACCTCAATAAATAAAATCCCCAAACATGGGATTCTGACATGCTAAAAAAATCAATCCATCTGAAAGAGCGCTCTTTTCATGTCTGAAAATAAACAGATAGTTCAATCGCTTCAAACGAGCTGGAAAAAAGAAAAAGCCGGTGCAAGAACGTATCAGGAGCTTGCCGAGAGAGAACGGGATGAGAAGCAAAAAACGATCCTTCTCAAGCTCGCCGACGCCGAGGAACAACACGCAAAAAAATGGGAAGCCCGATTGAAAGAACTCGGTGCAGCACCGCCAAAGCAGATTGACTCGCCGCTCGAGAAATTGCAGCGATGGCTTCTAGTCCGAAGCGGCACGGCAAACGCCGTCCGGCGGCTCGAAGAGCAGGAAGACCGGGATACAGACCGTTATGAAGCGGAAGCCACTCTCGCTGACAATCCGAGCGACAGTGCCGCGATGAGCGAAATTAAAAAAGAAGAAAGAGTTCACGCCAAGATCCTTCATTCGATGACCGAGAACGACCAGCCGCAAGCAAAGCTCGAAGCGATTTTTAAAAAAGAAAAATGGCACGCTGGACATTCGGGGGGATGGATCGGCCAAGCGGTCTACGGCGCAAATGACGGTCTCGGCGCAGTCTTCGGGATCGTGACGGGAATGGCAGGCTACACCGGAGGGAGCCACGTCGTATGGGTAGCCGGGGTTGCCGGGACACTCGCGAGTGCTCTCTCGATGGGGTCGGGTGCCTACCTTGCGCGAAAATCCGAACGCGAGGTATACGAGGCTGAACTTGAGAAAGAACGGAGAGAGATCGAAGAAAACCCCGAAGAAGAAAAACAAGAACTCGAACTTTTTTATCAATTAAAAGGCTTCACGCCGGAAGAATCCGCAATGATGGCGCAGCGTCTCACGGAAAACCCGGACCAATTTTTGAAAACATTAGCCCATGAGGAGCTGGGGCTCTCGGCGTCGAGTTTCCCCAACCCGGTAAAGGAAGCATTCTCCGCGACGGCAGCGACAGCCGCCGGCGGAATTATTCCGGTCATTCCCTTCATGTTCCTCTTCGGAACGGCAGCCATCGTGCTCAGCCTTATCATCAGCACGCTGGCACATTTTCTTGTCGGTGTGTTGAAAACGATCGTCACGGGACGCAGTTGGTGGCGAAGCGGATTGGAAATGACGCTGGTCGGTTTGCTGACCGCAACGATCGCATACGGTGTCGGCGTCTTGTTGAGCCCGGATGTACATATAGCACCGTGATGTGTTTGATCCGCTGCACCATTGGACCGGTGAATGATTTTGTATCCAACGCGTAGGGTTTTTGCATGAATCGAGTTCATCAGGCGGTCATCGTCGATGCAGTCCGTACTCCAGTCGGAAAATACGGCGGCGTGCTTAAAGACGTTCGCGTCGATGATATGAGCGCCGTCGTCCTCCGCGCTCTGGTGGACCGAACGGGCGTTGATTCCGTTTCTATCGAAGATGTTTTTTGGGGGTGTGCAAACCAGGCCGGGGAAGATAACCGAAACCTTGGCCGCATGGCCCTGCTGCTCGCAGGATTTCCCCACTCAGTCCCGGGGACGACGATCAACCGGTTGTGCGGTTCCTCTCTCGAGGCAATCATTCAAGCATCACGTGCGATCTGGTCGGGTGAAAACGAGCTCGTCGTCGCGGGGGGGGCCGAGAGCATGACGCGTGCGCCATATGCCGTCCCGAAAAATGTTTCGGGCGGTGTGTTGTACGGAAATCTCACTGCCTACGATACCGCCCTCGGGTGGCGGTTTCCCAACCCCGAAATGGAAAAAATGTTTCCCCTCGAATCCATGGGCGAAACGGCCGAGAACGTTGCCGAAAAATATTCGGTGAGCAGGAAGGACCAAGATGAGTTCGCCCTTCGAAGCCACCGGAGAGCGGTGGAAGCGAAGGCGAAATTTTCTAAAGAGATTATTGCGGTTGAAACAGGGACAAAAAAAAGCAGCCTCACAATCTCCCTCGACGAGGGACCGCGTGAAGACACTTCAATTGAAAAGCTTGCAAAATTGAAACCGGCATTCAGGGCAAACGGCACCGTCACTGCCGGCAACTCTTCTTCGCTGAACGACGGCGCGGCCGGCCTGCTCGTTGCGTCCGAAGAAAAGGCAAGATCGCTTGGATTGAAGCCGCTTGCAAAAATTGTCTCAACAGGAGTTGCAGGAGTCGACCCGCGGTTCATGGGTATTGGCCCCATTCCGGCAACCCGCATGGCATTAGAGAAATCAAGCCTGAAAATGAGTGATATCGGATTAATAGAATTGAATGAAGCGTTCGCCGCACAATCGCTAGCAGTAATCAGGGAACTCAAACTCCAACAGAACATCGTCAATGTCAACGGCGGTGCAATTGCATTAGGGCATCCGCTCGGATGCAGCGGGGCACGCATCGTAACAACGCTTGTCCATGAAATGCAGCGGCGCGACGTGCGGTACGGGCTTGCCACGATGTGCATCGGAGTAGGACAAGGGATTTCAATGATCATCGAGAAGAAGGAATTCTAACCCAACACTCAACTTCCTTACCTCATGTATGCGTGAGTACAAACTCTACATCAACGGTGAATTCATCGATGCCGAATCGAAACAGACATTCGATTCTATCAACCCGTTTAACAAGCAAGTTATCGCGAAGGTAGCACGGGCAGGTGTCGTTGACGCGCAGCGAGCGATTCGCGCAGCACGGCATGCGTTCGACAACGGACCGTGGCCACGGATGTCGCGCGGCGAACGAAGTACGCTTCTCAAAGCCGTCTCCGATAAGATCAACGAGAGAGCAAAAGAACTGATTGCTCTTGAGGTTGATGATTCAGGCTCCACGGTGCGTAAAGCAAAGGAAGATATTTTTCTCAGCGCCCGGTGCATGAATTATTATTCAAAGCTCGCGGCAAACGACTTGACAGAGAATGTAGACGGGTTGACGAAGCCCGGCTTCTCGCAAAACCTGGTCGTCCGCGAGCCGGTGGGCGTTGCAACGGCGATCATTCCGTGGAATTTCCCGCTGAAGATGGCAGTCTGGAAACTCGGCCCGGCGCTCGCTGGGGGCAATACCATCGTGTTAAAGCCCTCCGAACTTACCCCCTGCACTGCGATGGAATTGGCAGCGATATGCCGGGATGCCGGGATACCGGAAGGAGTTGTGAACGTCGTTCCCGGTTTCGGCGAAGATGTCGGCGAAGAGCTTGCAAAGAATCCGATGGTAGATAAAGTAGCGTTCACAGGATCGACCGCTGTCGGAAGGCGCGTCATGTCCCTTGCGGCTTCCACATTGAAGAAATGCACACTTGAATGCGGAGGAAAATCTGCCAACATTGTCCTGGACGACACCGATATTCCTCTCGCGATCGATGGTGCGATGTACGCGATCTTTTATCATGCGGGCCAATGCTGCGAAGCGGGAAGCCGATTGCTGCTCCCCGAGAAACTTCACGACGAATTTGTTGAGAAATTAACAGCGAAGACAAAAAAAATAAAACTCGGCGACCCGAAATCGGAAACGACAGATATGGGACCGGTGATATCCAAAAAACAACAGGACAGAATTCTTGGGTATATCTCCAAAGGAATGTCTGAGGGAGCGCTCCTTGCTTGCGGCGGCAATGCCCCCTTCCTCACCAGAACTCAAAGACGGTTTTTTTATCGAGCCCACGATTTTCACCAATGTCGATAACCATTCAACGATCGCGCAGGAAGAAATTTTCGGGCCCGTTTTATCCGTCATCAAATATAAGACGATCGAGGATGCGATTCGCATCGCAAACGATTCCACATACGGACTCGGCGGAGGCGTATGGTCGTCGGATAAAGAAAAAGCTTTGCGCGTCGCTCATGAGTTGCGTGTTGGAACCGTGTGGGTCAACGAGTGGCATTTGCTTTCCGAGAAAGCACCGTTCGGCGGGTACAAACAAAGCGGCGTCGGGCGCGAGTTCGGCATGGACGGATTGAAAGAATATACCGAAACAAAGCATGTGCACATCGACGAGACCGGCACGCGTGAGAAAAAGTTCTGGTATGACACGGTTGTACCGAAAGGTTGAACACTCATATTATTATTCCTAATTCTTAATTCATAATTCTTAATTCCTAATTCATAATTCCTAGTTGCCAACCGGAGGAGCCATGGATCATTCACTTGTGACAACGAACTTTCAGCTTGACGGATATAAGATCGTAAAAAACATCGGCGTCGTACGCGGCATTGTTGTCCGGTCACGCTCTTTGTTCGGCAATATCGGGGCGGGGTTTCAGATTCTCTTCGGCGGCAATATTACGCTGTATACAAGCTTGTGCGAACAAACCCGCCGTGACGCCTACGAAGTGATGATCCAGCACGCCGAACAGGTTGGCGGCAATGCAGTGATCGGCTTTCGCTACGATGCGACCGAGATCATGAACGGTGTCACCGAGGTGCTGGCGTATGGGACTGCATGCGTCGTGCAGAAAATATGAAAAGAGCCGAAATCTCCTTCCGTCGTTAGGTGCACTCCATAGCCCGCAGTTCACTCGTGCGGGTTATTTATTAAGAAAATTATCGTAGAGGAATTTTTATGGATATCCAGGGTAAAACAGTTTTGGTCCTAGGCGGCTGGGGGCTCGTCGGCTCCGCAGTCTGCCGTTCGCTGATGGAAGAACATCCGAAACGCATTATTATTACATCGTTGAAGGAATCGGAAGCAAAAGATGCTGTTGCGCAAATGAAGAAAGAATACCCTAAAACGGGGAAGGATTTTTTCCTTCCGTGGTGGGGAAACGTCTTCGCCCGGCATGAATTGAAGGATGTGAACCGGGAAGACATTCTCGGCGACCCGAAACTGCGGCGGATGTACATCGACGATATCGTGGATGAACTGACGGAGCCTGTCCTTCACCGTTCCGCGCTGTATCAACTTCTCTCCCACTATAAACCCGATGTCGTGATCGATTGTATCAACTCGGCTACCGCGATCGCGTACCAGGATCTCTTTCAGAGCGCACGCGACGTGATGAAAAATTTGAAAGAGACGACGCCATCCGCGTCTCATGGGCTGCACGAATCGATCGAAAAGCTTCTCTGTACGCTGTATATCCCTCAGCTTATCCGCCACGTACAGATTTTCTATAAATCGATGAACGAAGCAGAAACGAAGGTGTACGTGAAGATCGGGACAAGCGGAACCGGCGGAATGGGGTTGAATATCCCGTACACACACAGCGAAGAAAAACCGTCGAGCGTGCTGCTGAGCAAATCCGCTGTGGCGGGAGCCCATACGCTCCTTCTTTTTTTGATGGGCAGAACTCCGGACGCTCCGATCACGAAAGAAATAAAACCGACCGGCGCGATCGCATGGAAAAAAATCGGCTTCGGCCAGATCGCAAAACGCGGCAAGCCGATCGAACTGTACGACTGCCCTCCTGAAAAAGGAATTGCTCTCAAGAACACGTTCAAGATTAAAACAGACGGCGGCATCGCAGAGCCGACCCATCAACTCCTGCAATCCGTATTCATCGATACCGGTGAGAACGGAATCTTTTCGCGCGGGGAATTCGAAGCGATTTCCACGCCGGGACAGATGGAGTACGTCACGCCGGAAGAAATCGCCCAGGATGTCATCTACGAAATAAAAGGGGGAAACACCGGGCACGACATCATCAATGCTCTCGACAATGCAACCCTCGAGCCGACATACCGTGCGGGATTCATGTTCAATAGTGCGTTGGAGAAAATGAAGGCGCTCGAGAAAGAACATCACGTCGACAGCGTTGCCTTCGAAATTCTCGGCCCGCCGCGGCTTTCGAAACTCCTCTATGAAGCTTACCTTCTCAAAGTCGCGTTCATGACGATGAGAACTGTCGTTCAAACGTCGGCCAAAGAATTGTCCCATGCCCTCACGACACTTATCAAAGAAAATCAGACGCTCCGCTCGCACATCATCTCTATCGGAATCCCAATTCTTCTTCCGGACGGAAAGACGCTCCTCCGTGGAAAGGAAATCAAGATTCCGCCGTACCGCGGAGAAAATGAACTAAAGGTCAACGATAAACTGATCGACGAATGGGCGCGAAACGGATGGGTAGACCTCCGCACAAGTAACATGGAAAAGTGGAAAAGCAGATTCGCAGAGGCGATCGACGTATCCGACCAGCTCTCGAAAAGCGAAACGAGCTCACGCTATTTACGCAACAGCGAGTATTGGAAGAATTTTACGGACATCGACCCGGGAAAAATTGTCGGATGGATCTTCACGGAAGAGGAAAAAGGAAAGAGAATGAAAGCATGATGTCAATGAACAATCAGCAATCAACAATGAACAATAATCAAGTACTTCATACACCACAAGGAAAGACCCAATGAATCAACTTCAGACGAAAGCTCTATTAGCTATTCTTACGGCTGCATTCGTGTGCTGCCTCGTTTTGCCGGCATTCGCAGACGACGGCATGTGGACATTCGACAATCCGCCGACGAAGCTGCTCCAGGAAAAATACAACTTCACGCCGACGCAGGAATGGCTCGACCATATCCGCCTTTCCAGCGTACGCTTCAACGACGGCGGTTCGGGATCGTTCGTCAGCCCGAACGGACTAGTGCTCACAAATCATCACGTTGCACTTGGACAGCTTCAAAAGATGTCGTCAAAAGATAAAGACTATGTCGCCGACGGATTTTACGCCAGGACCCAGGCAGAAGAAATTAAATGTCCGGACCTCGAGCTGAATGTGCTCATTTCAATGGAAAACGTGACGGCACGAATGCAAGCGGCTGTGAAACCCGGCATGTCGGAGAAGGAAGCCTATGATGCGCAAAAAGAGGAAATTGCGAAAATAACAAAGGAGAGTTTGGACCAAACGGGCTTGCGCTCGGACGTTGTGGCGTTTTATCAAGGAAGCGAACATTGGCTCTACCGATACAAGAAGTACACCGATGTCCGCTTGGTGATGGCTCCGGAACAACAGATCGCATACTTTGGAGGCGACCCGGACAATTTCACGTTCCCTCGGTACGATCTTGATATGACACTCTTCCGTGTGTACGAAAATGATAAGCCGGTCCAGCCCGCACATTATTTGAAGTGGAATTCAAAAGGAGCGCAGGATGGAGAACTCGTGTTCGTTTCCGGGCATCCGGGATCGACGAACAGGCTGCAGACCATCGCGCAGCTTGAATACCTGCGCGATTACAGTTATCCCTTGCGATTCAAAACATTCCAGCGGCGCCTTGCGGTATTGAAGAAGTATTCAAAGCTCGGACCCGAACAGGAACGCCGCGCTCTCAACCAAATTTTTGGTCTTGAAAATACTTTGAAAGCCTCTCGCGGCGAATACCAGGGATTACTCGATACCGGTCTGATGGAAAAAAAGAGAAAAGAAGATAGTGATTTGCGCTCTCTCGTCGATGGAAAGCCGGAATGGAAGAAGGCGTACGGCGATGCATGGGATTCGATTATCGTTGCCATTGATCGCTCAAAAGCGATGATCATGCAGAACACGTACCGGACACTCCGCGGGTCGAGATTGACCGCCCTTGCAGTGCAAATTGTCCAATACGTTACCGAAGTGACAAAGCCGAACGAGAAGCGGCTGGCGGAATTTCAAGATGCTAACCTTGCGTCGTTGGAATTCCGGATGTTTTCGCGCGCACCGATTTATAACGATATGGACGAATTGCTCCTCGCCGACGGGCTCCAGGAATCTCTTGACGAGTTAGGGCCGAATGATCCTTTTATTCAAACTGTCCTCGGCGGGCGCGCACCCGCAGATGTTGCGAAGGAATTCATAGGGGGAACAAAAATAAGCAACGTAGATTTTCGCAAGGAACTTGTCAAGGGAGGAGAAAAAGCGGTGGCCGAATCAACAGACCCGCTTATCGTCCTGGCTCGGAAGCTCGACCCGGAGGCACGAGAGAGACGGCAATGGACTGAAACCAATGTCAGCAGTGTTCAATCTGCCGCCGTAGAAAAAATTGGCAAAGCGCGATTCGCTGTCTATGGGAAAAATACATATCCCGATGCCACGTTCACGCTTCGACTATCGTATGGAACGGTAAGCGGGTATCCGATGAACGGAACGAAAGCCCCTTCTAAAACGACACTCTACGGCCTGTACGACCGCGCCTATAGCTTTGACAACACGGGCGATTTCGCGCTCCCGAAACGATACGAGGAGCGAAAGGAGAAATTGAATCTCGCAACTCCGATCAATTTCGTCAGCTCGTGCGATATTATAGGAGGGAATTCCGGGTCTCCTACTATCAACAAAGACGGAGAGCTTGTAGGATTGATCTTTGATGGGAACATCGAAAGCCTCCCGGGACGATTTCTCTTCGACGGCGAGAAGAACCGCGCTGTTTCCGTTCACACTGCCGCGATGATCGAATGCTTGCGAAAAGTGTACGACGCGGCCCCGCTCGCGGACGAGCTTGAAGGCGTCGTAACGAAGGCGGAGGCTCCCCAGCCACCAGCAGCAACACCTCACGCAAAACCTGCGAAGAAGAAAACATAGCAATGATTTTTTGCCGTGAAAGGCGTTCCGCAAAACGGGGCGCCTTTTTGTTTTTTGACTATAGAAAGGGAAAAAGAGATATTCATCATGGATATTCATAACTCTTATACACGTATGCGATTATTTCTTGCGGTTGTTTTTGTCCCGCTCAGTCTTTACTCCCAAGCAAACCCGAATTTCAACGTCAACTTGCAGGTGGATTATTCATCCGCGGAACAAATCATCGACCTCTGCGAAGGCCGGTTGCACAACGTGAACGGCGTCGCAGACCTTCGCGGCAGCCAACTTGCCGCAGCCACAAGCATCGTACTTTCACGAAGGCAGCTTCCCGCCGAAACATTTCAGCGCGAACTCGAGCTCCTCCGCGACAATTCCAAAAGTGCGGACGACATCTTCGGCTTTGTACCAACCCGCGTTCACCTCACCGAGGTCAAAGCGCTGCTTGCCGAAGTAAAAAAAGGGGAACTGGACCGGCGTGTTATTGCAACCGTCGAGCAATTTTTTCCCGCCGATGCAAGAGTCTCCACCACACTTTCCGTCTACGTCGTCGCGTTCGGAAACGAGAATGCGGCGGCGTTCGTTCGCAGGGTTGTGTGGAACGGCAGCACGCCGATCTTCGTCGGCGAAAATGAAGGCGAACCGGTGATCGTCGTAAATCTGCTCCGGCTGATCGGAAACAGCATGCCAACAAACGTACAATTCATCGAAACACTGAGCACACTTGCTCACGAGACATTCCATGCAGTCTTCGCAGTCTATCAATCCTCGTCGCCGGTGTGGAGAGAAATCAACGCGCGCAGAGGGACATTCTGGTCGCTCGCCGAGCTTGTGCAGAATGAAGGAATCGCCTACCGCATTTCTTTTCAGGAACGAACTGGAAGCTCGCTTCCACCGCACATTTTTAACGAAGCGAAAGACGCGGTTCTCGTGCTGAATAACGCAATGCGGGAGCTTCAGTCTCCCAACATCTCCGATGCGCGTGCGCGAGAATTGCTGATGAATGCAAACCTTTCGGGTTCATTCGAGAAGAACTACGGCGCAGCCGCCGGCTTGCTTATGGCATTCGCAATCGACACGAAAATGGGAAGGAATGCATTGACGGAAACGATAGCGAAAGGAGTCGGGGATTTTTTCAACAAATACGACACCTTAACGAAGCAATATGACGAGCTGCCAAAGTTGTCGGAGGAAATTAAGGGAGAACTGGTGAGATATAATTTACAATTTACAATTTGCAATTGACGATTGCTTTGAGTCTGATGTCTGCTTTTTCCAATCGTCAATTGCAAATTGAAAATCGTAAATGTCCTATTCGTATCGCAGCGATTCTATGGGGTCGAGGTTTGCCGCTTTCCATGCAGGGTAAACACCGAACACGATCCCGATAAGGGAACAAAAGATGAGTGCGACAAAATTCAATCCGAGTGCCGAGAAGTTCATGAACGGGGTTGAAAGAATCGCGACCGTGCTGTTCCATGGAAATATTGCAGGTGCGCTTGTCAGCACGGCGACGACATTTCCGAGCATTGACCCTGTAATAATTCCGATGACCCCGCCGATCTGACTAAACACGACCGATTCGCTCAAAAACTGGGAGAGGACGTTCACTTTCGTTGCGCCGAGCGCCTTCCGAATTCCGATCTCTTTTGTCCGCTCCGTCACGGAAACAAGCATGATGTTCATAATACCGATGCCGGCGGCAAGCAACGCGATGCATGCGATGCCGAGCGCTCCTATTTTCACCATAAAGGTAAGGTCGTTGAATTGCTTGATCAGCGTGTCGTTGGAAAAGATCGCGAAGTCGTCGTCCGCCCCGGGCGGAACATGACGAATCGTTCGGAGAATTGCCGTGGACAGTTCGATGACGTCGTTATAGCTCTCCTGGTCTCTTGTTTGGACCATAATGTTGATCGACCGTTGTTTCCCATAGAGTGCCATCGCCGTGGTGATCGGAATTGCAAAAAAATTATCTTGATTCCCGCCAAGAAAAGAACCTTTCGATTCGATCGTCCCGATCACTTTAAATTGATGTCCATCGACTTTTATCTCTTCTCCAATCGGAGATCCACGTTCAAACAATTTATCAACCACCCCTTTTCCTAAAACGCAGACGAGATCTTCGTATTCAACCTCCTGGTTTGTGAACGCTCTTCCTTGGTCAATCGTCCAGTTATTTGTTGGAAAACCATTGACTGTTTCACCGACCATCGAGACGTTGGGATTGGTTTTGTCGCCGTTGTGGAACACTTGTTTGACCCCGAACCACGATTCAAGGCCGATGTATTTTGCCTGCGTCATACGCTCGACAAAAATTTCTCCCTGGTCGAATGTTATATCTTTCCGGTTCCGATATTTTGAACGGTCGTCGTTGAAATTCCCTGCGGGGAATTTCTGGATTTGAAACGTATTTGTCCCCAGACCGCTCAGTCCGTTCTCAATCGCATTTTGCAGCACACCCATCGCCGTCATGACGCCGATAATGGAAAACACGCCAACGCCGATGCCCAACAATGTCAGCGTTGAGCGTAGTTTATTCACTCGGATGGCGTTGATCGCCATTTTAAAGCTTTCTTGTATCTGCATAACACTCTAATGAATAAGAGAAAAGAGATAAGAGGTAGAGAAACTCATACCATCACCATTCATGTCTTATCTCAATTCCTAATTCTTAATTCATAATTCTTAATTGTCATTCGTACCTCAGCGCTTCTACCGGATCGAGTTTCGAAGCTCTGTTTGCCGGAAGAAAACCGGAAATGACTCCGACGATAATAGAAATAAGAAGCGCGATGCCCACAACGCTCAATGGCATCGATGTCGGCAAGACCTGATTGAGAAGAAGGCTCAAGGGATAGGATATGATGATTCCGATAATCCCACCGATCAGGCACAATGAGGCGGATTCGATGAGAAACTGAAGAAGAACGGTGCTTCGCTTTGCCCCGATGGCTTTCCGAATTCCGATCTCCTTCGTCCGTTCCGTCACTGAGACGAACATGATATTCATAATTCCGATCGCGCCGACAAATAACGAAAGCGCAGTAATAAATAATCCGATCCCGGCAATCACCACGCCGATTGCGTTGAACGTCTGGACGAACATTTCTTGTTGATTGATTGCAAAGTCATCTTCCGCTGCCGGCGGAACGTGCCGTGCTTTCCGCATAATGCCGCGCAACTCCTCTTTTGTATCGTCCAGGCTCTTAAGATCCGATGCTTTGACTGCAATGCGAACATAGCGATCAGTCCCGAACCTCTGGAAAAAGGCTTGTATTGGAACCACGATTTGATTATCGAGGCTTTCGATGCCGAGAAGGCTCCCCTGTTTTTCTACGACTCCTACAACCCGAAAAGCGGCCGTCCCTATCCTGATTGTTTTCCCGATAGGGGTCTCATTGGGAAACAAATTATCTGCAACATCCGACCCTATCACGCAGACCGGCCTGCCGCCGTCCGCCTCCGCTTGACTGAAAAACCTGCCAAGGTCCATATTAATTCCGGAAGTTTCCAAGTATTGATCGTTTGCGCCGATCGTCAAAACGCCGTCAGAACTCCGGTCTTTATACTTCACTTGACCCTTTGTGAAAGTTTCAGGAGTGGCCGCTCTCACGAGCGTGGCTTGACGTTCAATTGCCTTGTACCTGGTCGTACTTGACAGGTTTCCTGTTCCGGTACTTCCACCAGTCCCCACCCGAAAACCATGGCCACTTCTCTACATAGAGCACGTCGGCGCCAAGCTTAGCAATATTTTCAGTGAACCCACGGCTCAATCCTTCAATGGCAGTACCCATCAATGTCACCGACACAATGCCGATGACAATCCCCAGTGTCGTAAGAACGGAACGCATCTTGTTGGCACGAATTGCCTGGAAGGATATCGCTAACCCTTCCTTCAGCTCGTACGCAAAATCTGCAATTTTCATTCCCATACAATTCCTATCCTCAAGTTCGACCAAAAGTGAAACGTTGTATCTGAGGGGATGATAGACCGATTATACTTGTGCTGCGACATTCGGGACAACTCTCTTTTGGACCATCTCGTCCCGTTCAACCGCGCCGTCGCGGATGCGGATAATCCGGTTCGCGTGCTCGGCAATATACTCTTCGTGTGTGACAAGTATGATGGTGTTGCCGTTGTGGTGAAGTTCTTCGAGCAGCGCCATGATCTCGTCGCCGGTCTTCGTATCCAGATTTCCTGTCGGTTCGTCCGCCAGGATGATGGACGGCTTCGTCACAAGTGCACGTGCGATTGCCACACGCTGCCGTTGTCCTCCGGACAATTCGTTCGGCCTGTGATGCATCCTGTCGCCTAGGTTGACATGCTGAAGAGACTCGGCGGCCAAACGTTTGCGTTCATGGGCATTGATGCCGCCGTAAATCAGCGGCAGTTCGACATTGTGAAGCGCATCCGACCGCGGGATAAGGTTGAACGTCTGAAAAACGAACCCGATCTCTTTATTTCGAATTTTAGCCAGTTCGTTGTCGTTCATCTCGCTGACATTGACGCCGTTGAACTCATACAGTCCCGTCGAAGGCGTATCGAGACATCCAAGAATATTCATGAGTGTCGATTTGCCGGAGCCGGAAGGTCCCATGATCGCGACGTACTCCCCGCGTTCGATTTGAATAGAAACATCATGAAGCGCATGCACCGCTTCTTCCCCCATGATGTACGTTTTGCTGATATTCTTGATGTTGATGACGTTCATAAGCGAATCCTGCCAGTGATGTTATGAAAGCTCTTTGATCTTCTTTTGCGCCGACTCTGCATACCTCCCGGACGGGTCCACCGTCAAATACCGCCGGTAAGACTCTAATGCCTCGGCTTTCATCCCCTTCTTCTCGTAGCAAAAGCCAAGCTGATAAATCGAAGATGAAAAATTCTTGTCAAGCGAAAGAGCAAAACTATATTTTTCGATCGCCTCGTCAAATTTATCCTGAGCGATGAGAGCGTCTCCGTAGCTATCGTATGCGTCGGGGTTCTTGGGGTCCAATGCAACATAGCTTTTAAATTGAGAAACGGCCTGTTCGAATTTCCCTTGCGTGATATAGAAATATCCAAGCAGTTTGTATCCAACGACTTTTTGAGGATCGGCGTCGATTGACTTTTTATATTCTTCTTCAGCATGGTCAAAATCTTTATTCCGCTGATAATAGTCTCCCTTCAACACATGACCCCTCTGAGGATCTAACTTTTCCACCTCGTTCGCCTGCTTCAATGCTTCCTCGTCGCTCCCGCCCATGATCCCCGGCGCCATAACGTAAAAGTTGTACAATCCGATATGTGCCTCGATCAACGTGGGATCCAATTCAACAGCCCGGAGAAAGGCATTTTTGACTTTTGAAGCGAGAATCGCTTGCTTGAAGACATTTGCGTTTCGTGCCCTCTGGCCGAGAATTTGCCCCCGTAAAAAATGGTAATGAGCGTTTGAATCGTTTAATTCCAGAGCTTCATCGATTTGGTCTTCTGCATCGTCCGCATTGCGATCGTAAAGAAGCACTCTGGCCAGCTGGTAGTGCGATTCGGCATCTTTATTGTTTGTTTTAACCGCAGCTTCGAAGAATGATTTCGCCTCGGCATATTTATGCTGTTCGATAAGCTCAATGCCGGTGCTGTCAACCTGCGCTCGCGTTGGACAAAAAAATGATGTCAAAACAAAGAGCGTAGCGAGAGTTAGAATGGATCGTTTCATCGCGTTAAGAAAAATAAAGAAGATTAGGTCCCTTCCTTCTTCACCATGCCGAAGCGTTTCACGGTGTTGTCAATTTTTATTGTCGATCCATCCTCCAGATCCCGATTGATTGCCTTATAGCTTCCCGAAACCACTTCATCGTTCTCCGACACACCGCTCATGATCTCGACGGTCGTTTCGTCGCTGATGCCACGCTTCACCGGAACCTGTTTGACTTTTCCGTTGTCGACGACAAACACGACTTCAATAGGTTTATCCAACATATTTGCCTGGTTATTTTTTACATCAGCGCTGACAACGTCCGCCTTTTGCCCTTTAGAAGTAGAATCTGTTTTCCCGCCCTCTTTTATTTTCGGAGTCCTGGTGGTCACGCTTTGAATCGGTACGGCCAGCACATTGTTTCGCGTTTCAGTTTGGACATCGGCCGACATCGACATACCGGGACGCAACGGGATATCTTTGTCAAGGACACGGATTTTTACCTGGAAATTCGTGACTTCATCCTGTGTCCCCGCTCCCGTCGTTGTTGCAGTGTTTGCAAGTTCATACACAACACCCTTGAGTTTCCTGTCCGGATAGGCGTCGACCTGAATCGTCGCCGTATCGTTGACGGCAATCAAGACAACGTCATTCTCGCCGACGTTGATGCGGGCCTCCATCCTCGTCAAATCCGAAACAGTCATAATTTCAGTCCCCTCCGTAAAGCTGCTGCCGCTTACGCGTTCGCCGAGTTCCGATATTAATTGAGAGACTGTTCCGTCGATCGGCGCATAAATGGAAGTCTTGGCAAGGCTTTCCTTCGCTTGATTGAGGTTTGCATCTGCCTGGGTGACGCCGGAAACGGCGGATTCATATTGCGCCTTCGCAACCTTGAATGCTGTTTTCGACACGACAAAATCCTGTTCCGACATCAGCGTCTTTTCGTACAAACCCTGCGCCCGCTTATACTCGCTTTCTGATCTCTCAAGATTGGCCTGGCTTAACGCAAGCGAGGCTTTGGCCGATACGAGAGCTGCATCGGCTGCATCAACTTGGGCCTGGTAGATATCCGGATTGATACGCACCAGCAGGTCGCCTTTCTTCACTTTTTGCCCATCTTTCACAGGCAATGAAATAATTTCCCCGCTGACTTCGGAGTTTATTTTAATCATTGTTTCAGGTTGAATTTTCCCCGACGCAGTGACAATTTGAGTGATCGATTTTCGCTGCACCTTCTCCGTCTGTACGCTGATCACATTCTCTCGTTTACTCCCCAGCAGCACAATCAGTACGAGCGCAAGAAGCACTACGCCGATGCCCGAAAAAATAAAAAGCTTCTTCTTCGATTTCTTCCCTTTTCCATTTGCCATTTCGTGCTACTCCTTAAGAATAATGTCGCTGTTCTGCTCTCTCTAATATGAAATATTACCGATGGCGAGATCCAGGTTCATTTTTGACATGATGTAATTAAAAGCTGCGTTTATTTTACTTGCTTCGGCGTTCACCAGGCCGGCGTCGGCTGTTAACAAATCAACAAGCGTTCCCGCGCCGAGATTATAGCGTTCTTCCGCAACCTTTTGATTTTGAGTCGCCGATTGAAGGCTCTTGATGCTTGCCGTGTACTGCTTGCGTCCGGACTCAAGATTCAACAATGCCTTTTTCACATCGACACTCACATTGCGTTCGGTTTGAAGGACATTGAGCTCTGCGTTCATCTGCTCAACTTTAGCCGTTTGAACGCTCTGGTTTGTTTGAAAATTATCAAACAGGGTCCATGAAAGATTAAGCCCCCAACTGAGTCCCTTGTTCTGCGTCAAATCGGATATTTCGGTGTTGTTAAGAGCATACGAGGCGCCCGCATTCACGCCGGGATAATATCTGCTAATCGCCGATGTTTCATCGGCATGAGCGCTTGTCACTAATTCCAATGCGCTTTGATAATCCGGACGGGATGCGATTGCCGTCTTTCGAATCTGTCCCATATTTTGATACGTATCCATAGTGTCATCAAGCTCCGATTGACTAATATTTTGTGAGATTGATTCGTCGGCAACCTCATAGTTATCGGACTGATCTAATCCGATTAACGCAATAAGGTCGGCTTTTGATTCATCGTACGTGTTCTGAGCTTGAAGAACACTCAATTCGTCCGCCGAGACAACCGATTGCTGGTTGTACACGTCTGCGATCGCAAGAGTTCCAACTTTCTGTGATTCGGTAATGCGTTCAAGTTCTCTCTGATCTCGCTTCAGATTTTCTTCACTAACTTTAACAAGCTGTTCGTTCCTCAAAACAGTGAGGTAATCTGCTTGCACTGAATTAACAATTTGTTGTTTTGTTCTCGCAAAAATTTCGTCGGTCGATCGGGCTCCTGCAATGGCTTTCTTCAGAGTCGCTTCGCGTGAAAAGCCGTTAAAAATTGTCCAATTAGCGCTTACGGTGGAGTTAAAATAGTTCGTGGTCGTGGTTGGGTGTACAAACGTCACACCAGAAAAAAAAGCCTCAGTCGTTTGCTGGCGACTCCAGTAGCCCGACGCAGAAAAAGAAGGAAGATAGCCGCCATATCCTGCCAACACGCTGCTTTGTGCGGCATCAACGTTATTTTGAGTCTGCGCCACCGACACGTTCTTGTCTAACGCAAAATCAATCGATTGTTTTAATGTGAGTTTTTTAGCGGGAGCCGCCTGACCGAAAAGGGTTGGCGCAAAAGAGAGAAAAAGAACCAACAAAAACATCTGTTTCATACATCATTCTCCGAAGTTTTCCATGAACCGACGTTCGTTATTTGTAAGTAGACGCACGGTTTCAGTGAAAGTTTCATATAATTGTGATTTTATTTAGCATAATATAACATTTTTGCTCAAGAGAAGCATAATCTCCTCTGCTTTCATCTTATTGATCAAGGGATTTTAAGGAATGTGATGAAACTCCCGAATGACAAGGTCTTTAATAGAGAGCAGGTAATTCAAAGCAGCGTCGTGTTCATTTGGAATAAGGCCGTCGAGGATCGCATCTTCAATTTTTGATTTTAGTATGCCCACAAGTTCCCCCGGTTCCAAACTACAGACCTGCATGATTTCGTCCCCGCGTACGGGAGGCTGGAATGCACGCAATCGGTCTTTTTCTTCAACCTCTTTCATCTTTGCATACACGCGGTCATAATTCGCCGTATATTCCCGGACAAGCTTCGGATTTTTCGATGTGATATCTGCCCGGCAAAGGGTCATCAAATCGTCGATGAGATCTCCTGCATCGAAGAGAAGCCTGCGGACGGCGGAATCGGTCACTTCTTCATCAACGAGTGCCATCGGGCGAAGATGCAGCCGGACTAATTTTTCGACGTAAGGAATTTTATCGAACGGGAGTTTTAGTTTCTTAAAGATGTGCTTCACCATTCGCGCGCCCAGTTCCTCGTGCCCGTAGAATGTCCATCCGATGCCCTCGCGAAATTGTTTCGTTCTCGGCTTTGCGATATCGTGAACGAGCGCAGTCAGGCGGAGGAACACATCCTTCGTCATCGCCGAGATGTTGTCGACAACGACACAGGTATGAAGAAAAACGTCTTTATGGTGATGGTCGTCTCGTTGATCGACACCGGAAAGTTCGGCGATCTCGGGAAAGACCACATTCATAACGCCCGTATCAAACATCAGCCGCAAGCCGACGGATGGCTTTGGGCTGGCGAGAATTTTCATGAACTCATCAGTGATCCGCTCCTGTGCTATAATCCCGAGCCGGTCTTTCATCGCTGCAATCGCGTCGAGCGTCTTTTTTTCGAGGGAAAATTCAAGCTGCGAAGCGAACCTCATCGCCCGCATGATGCGCAACGGATCGTCGGTGAACGTTCGCGATGGCTCGAGCGGCGTACGGAGTATTTTCGCTTCGAGGTCAGCATACCCCTGAAACGGGTCTGCGACTTCGCCCCATGAGGATGAGTTCAGCGACGCCGCAAGAGCATTGACGGTAAAGTCCCGGCGGGAAAGATCGTCGTGAAGCGAACCTGCTTCGACAACAGGATTTCGTGAATCTTTCGAATAGCTTTCTTTTCGAGCTCCGACAAATTCGACTTTCAACGATCCGCAATGCATCATGGCAGTGCCGAACTTTTCGTACGTCGTTACGGTTTGCTTGCCGAATTCCTCCGCTGCGCGTTTTGCAAATTCTACTCCGTTGCCGACAACCAGCACATCGACATCCTGCGAATCTTTCCCGAGTAAATTATCCCGCACATAGCCCCCCACGACGTACACTTGCATGTGCAATGTATCCGCCAACCGGCCGATCACCCGAAGCTCCGGGGATTGAATCTCAATATGTCGTTTCTTCCCGCTCATACGACCATCACACGGTAAACTTTTGCACCTGGATTGAATTCATGATCCTTTGCGCCACTTCAAGCGCCAGCCGTCCGTCAATACCGGAAACGACCGGCTGTTTTTTCTCCCGAACCGACGCCACAAACGACTCCAGTTCGTATTTCAGCGCGTTGACATCTTTCACTTCCGGCTGTTCGTACACGATGTTCCTTTTCTTTTTGCCTTCGCCTATTTGCCCAAGAAGCATCGTTGTCTGTCCCACGCTTTCGCCGTCATCGGCGAGACGAAATACTTCAGCAAGCCCTTGAAGGAAATCGATTGAAATGTATCCGTTGTACTGGAACATTCTCATCTTCCGCATTTTGTTCTGAGATATCCTGCTTGCGGTGACGTTTGCAACGCATCCGTTTTCAAACTGAAGCCTCGCATTTGCGATGTCGACCGATTCTGACACGACGGCGACACCGTTTGCGTCGACCCGAGAGACCGGGGACCGGACAAGACTCAGAATAACATCGATATCATGAATCATAAGATCGAGAACGACGGCAACGTCGGTGCCGCGCGGGTTGAATTGGGCCAGCCGGTGTGATTCGATGAACATCGGTCTAAGGCCGTACGACTCCAGGGCGAGAATTGCCGGGTTGAACCGTTCAATATGCCCGACCTGGATGGTGCAGCCCTTTGCCTTTGCGAGCGCGATTAATTCGTCAGCTTCGGCGACTGTCTGCGTTATCGGCTTTTCGATAAGGACGTGCACGCCGGCATTGAGCGCGCGTTTCGCGACTTCGAAATGCTGCGATGTTACGGTCGCAACGCTGACGGCATCGACACTTGCCAAAAGATCATCGAGGCTTGAAAAAGATTTCACACCGGGGTAATGAGATACAGCCGCATCGCATTTTGCCTTATCGGTATCGAAGGCCCCGATAAACGCTGCGGCTGAAATTTCCGAGTACATTTTTGCATGAAGCGATCCGAGATGACCGGTGCCGACAACCCCCGTTCGTAGCCGTTGTCCTTGGTCCGTAGTCCTTAGTGCTTGGTCATTTGTCATAGTTCTTCTTTCAAAGTCAGTAATTCAGTGTTCACTGTTCACTGTTGATTGATCATTGATCATTGTTCAAGCGTTTGTTCCAGCCACATACGAAATTCGCCGACACTATGAAACAGAAAGTCTGTTTTTGCCTTCATCACCATCTCCTTGCCGTACGAGTCCCACACGACGGAAGCGATGGGCACCCCGCACTCGCGAGCGGCAGTAATATCCGCGATCGCATCTCCGACCATCAAGACTTCACCGGGCTGCAGAGAGTAACGCTGCATAATTTTCTTAATCCCGTCCCCGGAGGGTTTGAAATGGTCGACATCATCACCGGTAACCACCATGTCAAAGTATTGCTCAATGCCGAATTGATGGAGAGTAATTTCCGTCGTACGCCGTCCTTTGCCGGTAAAGAGCGCGATGATCATACCATTGCTCTTGACAAAGTCCAGCAACTCTTTGATGCCGGGATAGAGCGATGCCAATTCGTTATGACGGTCTTGATAAAAATGATAGTACTCGTCCATTGCACTATCGATATGCTGTGCGCCGATCATGTTCTTGACCGCTTCCTCTTCCGGCGGTCCGAAAAGCGCGACGATTTCCTTCGGCGTCAAGCGCTTGTTGATGTATTTCTCCGCAATATGGTTGAACGACTCAAAAATGAGTTGATTCGTTTGCGTTAATGTGCCGTCCATGTCGAAGATGACGCATTTTAGGCGATGAGGAATATTGGATAGGCTCAAGGTGTTAGGTCTCTGGTTCTTAGCGCTTGGTTCTGAGTTCTGTATTCTAAGTTTTCAACAATTCATTCTACAGAAGGCTCGGCGTGAATGTTGATTTCTTTGATGCGCGGGAACTCCACCATGATTTTATTTTCCAGCGCCGTAGAAATCGTATGAACATCCGCGAGTGAAAGTTTTTTATCGACAATACACTTCATTGCCACGCGGTATTTTCCTTTGACGTCGAGCACAGAAAGAATGCTGCATTCCTGGACGCCTTCCTGCGATTGAGCAAGTTTCGTGATTTTTTCAATAAGTTCCTGCGATGTCCGGGTCACATCCACCGATTCAACGACTCGTTCCTGTGAGTCTTCAATATGGACAACAACCGATGCAACGTTCGGAATCTCTTTCTTGATACGCGTTTCTATCTCATCGACCATGGTATGCGCGCTGACAAATTCGTGCTGCTGTTCGAATTCGAGGTGAAATTCAACTTGATATTCTCCGTCCACCTGAAAAGCCTGTACATCATGCGCGCTGAGCCCGATCTGCGACATCATCAGCTTCACCTTGTCCACAATCGTTTCGTCCGATGTTTCCGTCGGCTCGGGGTGGATGATAATGTCTGCATTAGGGAGAATTTTCTGGATCTCTTTTTCAACGACATGGACGAGTGTATTTGCCGTCTCAAAGGGAAGCGTCCGTTTCAGGTGCAGTGTCAGATCGACAAATGTTTTCGGACCAGAATTCCTTACGCGAACATTTCCAACGTCCTGCACTCCCTTCAATCCTGAAGCAGTGCGTTTCACCTTCTCTTCGATGCCGGCCGGGGCACGGTCAAGGAGCTCATCAATTGTTCTTTTGCCGAGCGAGAGCGAGACGCCAATGACGATGACGGCAACGATCAATGCAGCGATCGAGTCGGCAACGGGGACCTTGAGCAGTGTTAAAATCAAACCGAACAGTACAACGCCGGAACTCCAAACGTCTGTTCCGAAGTGAAGAGCGTCGGCTTCGAGCGCCTGGCTCTTGTATTTGCTCGCAACACGATGCAGCGCTCGAGACCTGGAAACATCGACGACGATCGACAGGATGATGACGAAGAAGCTCCAGAAGTTTACTTCAATTTCCACGCTGTGGAACATAAGGCGCTTGATGGCTTCGTTGATGATCCAGAAACAGGTGACAAGAAGAAGGACGGTTTCGATGAGCGCAGAGAAACTCTCAATTTTGCCGTGGCCGTAGAGATGCGTTTTGTCGGCCGGCTTTGCAGAGAATTTCACTGCGAGAAATGTAATGATCGCGGCGAGCAAATCGAGTCCCGAATGTGCAGCCTCGGACAGAATTCCCAGGCTCCCCGTCCACACTCCGACGCTGACTTTCAATCCGGTAATACAAAACGCCCCCGCAATGGACGAAAGCGCAACCGTCGATTTTTCAATCTCCTGCCTTGATGAATATTCCATGAGAACAAAAATAAAGAAGGCGCCCCGCCACGGCGGGACGCCCGTTCATTTTCAAATGTGAATGTGGTTCACTTGTTGTTGTATCGTCTCTCAAAAACGTGCATCCGCAGGTTGCTCACAGACGCACCCTGCGAAAGGATTCATTTATGCAACGGTCACTTCTTTCGAAAGGTATACGTCCTGAATTGCATTCAGAATTTGCACGCCCTCGCTCATCGGCCGCTGGAACGCTTTGCGCCCGGAAATCAGGCCTGTTCCTCCTGCACGTTTGTTGATCACCGCTGTACGCACAGCTTCCGCAAGGTCGCTCGCGCCGGATGATGCACCGCCGGAATTGATCAATCCTGCCCTGCCCATGTAGCAGTTCGCAACCTGGTAGCGCGTGAGGTCGATCGGATTGTCGGTCGTTAGTTTCTCGTACACTAATTTGCTCGTCTTGCCAAAATTGAGCGCGGTGTACCCGCCGTTGTTCTCCGGCAGTTTCTGCTTGATGATGTCTGCCTCGATCGTCACGCCGAGATGGTTTGCCTGTCCGGTGAGGTCGGCAGAGACATGGAAATCTTTTTCTTTCGTTTTGAAAGCATTGCTGCGTAAGTAGCACCACAGGATCGTTCCCATCCCGAGCTCATGCGCATGCTGGAATGCCTGGCTCACCTCCCAGATTTGCCTGCGGGACTCAGCCGATCCATAATAGATCGTCGCGCCAACCGCGACCGCACCCATCCAGTACGCCTGCTTAACGCTGGCAAACAGCGTCTGGTCGTAGGTGTTCGGATACGAAAGGAATTCGTTGTGATTGATCTTTAGTATGAACGGAATCTTGTGCGCGTATTTTCTCGACACCGCGCCGAGAACGCCAAGCGTCGACGCAACAGCATTCGCGCCTCCTTCAATTGCGAGCTTCACAATATTCTCCGGGTCAAAATACGCAGGGTTGGGAGCGAATGACGCGCCTCCGGAATGCTCGATCCCTTGGTCGACGGGGAGAATGGACAGATAACCTGTCTTTGCCAAACGCCCGTGATCGAACAAGGCCTGCAGGCTTTTCAGAACCGGCGTCGGACGGTCAGACAGCGCAACCACAGAATCGATAAAATCGGGACCAGGTAAGTGAAGCGATTCTTTCGGAATCGTAGTGCATTTGTGCTGAAGCAACAGCTTTGCATCAGCTCCCAAAAGTTTCTCTAAATCTAAAGCCATAATCATCTCCGATGAAAAAAAGTTTCAAGTTCAGTGGTACCACCTTCATAAAAATATACGAAACAACGGCCTGTGTTGCAAGAGCATTTTCAGAGAGGGAACCGGCAGAGCCTCGGTTTTGGGAGCGGAACGGCCGTGCGCGCCCTTTCCTTGACATTCCATCTCTTTCTTGATACTTTGCGTAAGAAGAAAAGCTTGCCGGGGTTCCACACCTTGACAAGCTTGATCATTTAAAAGGTTATGCCGACCATCCATAAAAAAAATATTGTCCTCAAGAAGAACGAAGAACGCCGCATCCAGGCCGGACACCAGTGGGTGTTCAGCAATGAAATTCAGGCCGTGAACGGCGCCCCCAAGAGCGGCGACATCGTGGAGATTTTCCGCCACGACATGAAACGGATGGGCACCGGATTCTACAATTCGCACTCGCTCATCGCGGCACGGTTTCTTTCAGCGAACGACGAAGACATCGATTTTAAATTCTTCGAGAGGCGCATTCTCTCGGCCCTTGCCTTGCGGAAGAAATTGTATCCGAAGAATGCCGCATACCGGGTTGTTCACGGAGAAAGCGATTTCCTTTCCGGGCTTATTATAGACCGATACAACGAGTATCTTTGCGTCCAGACTTTCTCGGCAGGGATGGATTCCCGGTTGACGCTGATCTGCGATGTTCTCGTTTCGATTTTTTCCCCCCGCGGCATTGTCGAACGAAACGAATCGCCTCTTCGTTCTCTTGAAGAACTGCCGCCTCGCAAAGGAGTCGTTCGCGGAACCGTTGAACCGACCATTATCGAACTCCACGACCTTAAGTTTCGAGTCGATTTGCTGGAGGGACAAAAAACCGGTTTTTTCCTGGATCAGCGGGATAATCGCGCCGCGCTTCGTCCGTTTTCGAAGGATGCCGCCGTGCTCGATTGCTTTTGCAATGAAGGAGGATTCGGGCTCTATGCCGCTCACTACGGGGCGAAATGCGTCTTGGGTGTCGACAGCTCCGAGCTCGCAATCGAGAAATCAAAAGTGAACGCAACGTTGAACAATCTCCATTCTCTTACCTTCACGTGCGCCGACGCATTCGCAGCCCTGACAGCTGAGATTGAACAGAAGAAAGAATACGACCTCATCATTCTCGACCCGCCATCCTTTACGAAAAATAAAAAAACCGTGGCGACAGCCGCGAAAGGGTACAAAGAACTCAACACCAACGCATTGAGAATTCTTCGTGGCGGCGGGATTCTTGCAACCGCATCCTGTTCGCATCACATCTCGGAAGAAACGTTTTTAAACATAATCAACGATAGTGTTGTCAAAGCAGGAAGGAAAGCAAGGTTGCTGCATTTTGGCGGGGCGGCGCCGGACCATCCGACATTGCCTGCAATGCCCGAAACCAAATATTTGAAATTTGCTTTACTTTCAGTCGAATAAGCACTAACATCAGAACCTCTTCATTCTCGATTTTGTTATTAAGTTGACTCTATTGCAGGAGCTGAGCATGGAACCAACTCTATTCTCCCAAACGCGCAAGGTTATTGCGATACTTCTTTTTTCGGCCGCTATTTCTTTTTCGCAGGAAGTCACAGTAGGAAAATCGACATTCTTCTCTTCCAAAGGGATGGATGACAAAAGCCTCCCGGATACGAATATCGTCTTTGAATCACCCAATAAAGATATCATAACACCTCAACAGACCGCTTCATTGGTCGATGCTGGGGGAATAGACGTTCTGCTTTCCACCAGCGGGTTCGGCCTTGGAGGATTTTATCGACATCAATACACAGAGGAGGTATTCGGCACACTGTCGATCGGATTTTCAGAGGTCAATGACCCTAACGAAGTCGAAGAGGAAGATATCTACGGCCAAACGTACGTACCCGGAAAGATCAACCGGTTCCTTTTGATCCCCCTTCTTGCCGGCGTACAGTACCGGCTTTTTGCCGACGAAATCCTTGATAATTTCCGTCCGTATGTCAACGCAGCCGTCGGGCCGTCGATGGTGTTCACAACGCCGTATGACCGAGAGTTCTTCAGCAGCATAAAATATGGACAAGCGTATTATACTGCCGGCGGATACGTCGGGTTCGGCGCATACTTCGGTTCCGATAGAGGAACGTTAACCGGGATCAACATCCGATACTACTTCGAATATATCCAGCGGGGGATCGACAGTATGCAGAACGATGATGGAACGATAGAAAAGATGAAGGATTTCGGAGGATTCTTTATTACGCTGAATCTTGGTTCGCCTTTTTAGGAACAGGCTTGACCGGCAATTCGATCACGCCGATAAGCTTTTATTCGTTTAAAAATCGCCCGGCATAGTCAGGATGCGGGGCGATTTTTTATTTTGCGGAAAGGATTTTTTTCAAGAAATGCCCGGTGTACGATTGAGCGCTCGCCGCGATTTCTTCCGGGCTCCCCGTTGCCACAACCTTGCCGCCGTTCACTCCGCCGCCCGGTCCCAGGTCGATAACATAATCCGCGCACTTGATCACGTCGAGATTGTGTTCGATGATGAGGAGTGAATGTCCCGCTTCGAGAAGCGCACCGAAGCACTTCAACAGTTTCGAGATGTCGTCAAAATGCAAACCGGTCGTCGGCTCGTCGAAAATAAAGAGCGTCTGTCCTTCGAACTGCGTCGTCAAGTGGGCCGCGAGTTTCACGCGTTGTGCTTCGCCTCCCGATAACGTCGTTGCGGGCTGGCCGAGCCTCAAGTAACCGAGCCCCACGTCGTCCAGGATGTTGAGCTTTTGTGCAACGCGCTTTCCATCGGCGTGGCTTTTAAAAAAATCGATCGCTTCGCTTACGGTCATGGAAAGGATGTCGTCGACATTCTTTCCGTTGTAGCGGATATCAAGAGCTTCCTTCTTGTACCGTTTCCCCTTGCAGCTCTCGCACGTGAGGTACAAATCCGCCATGAACTGCATTTCAATTTTCTGGACACCGTCACCCTCGCACGTTTCACACCGTCCGCCGGGCACATTGAATGAGAAATAGCCCGGCGCATGGCCGTGAATTTTTGCCGCCTGAGTACTGGCAAGCAAATCACGGATCAGCTCAAACGCCTTGATGTACGTGATGGGATTGGATCGCGGCGAACGGCCGATCGGCGATTGGTCGACCAGCTCCACGGATGAAAGATGTTCGCTCCCTTCGATCGATGCGGCTCCCACCACTCCCCCGCTCTGTGCCTGCAGTTTCTTTTTCAAGCCTTCGTAGAGAACTTCGTGGACAAGCGTGCTCTTTCCCGAACCGCTGACACCCGTAATGCACACAAACATGTTCAACGGGATTGTCACGTCGATGTTTTTCAAGTTGTGATGGAAGGCATTCAGCACACGCACCGACTTCGCGCTTTTCTTCCTTCTCGTTTTTGGGACAGGGATCGACAGCTTTCCGCCAAGGTATTTTCCGGTAAGGGATGAGGCACTGGCAACGGCTTCATCGTACGTTCCGAAAAACGTAATCTCGCCGCCCAGCTCGCCCGCTTTCGGGCCCATATCAATCAGCACATCCGCTTCTCTCATCATATCGGAATCGTGCTCGACCACTAAAACAGTGTTGCCGATATCGCGGAGAGATTTGAGGATACGGATCAATCGGTCGTTGTCGAGCGGATGAAGACCGATGCTCGGCTCGTCCAGCACGTAAATTGAACCGACGAGCGATGAACCGATCGATGTCGCCAGGTTGATGCGCTGCGATTCGCCCCCCGAGAGAGTCGACGAAAGCCTGTCGAGCGTCAGGTACCCAAGTCCGACATCGACCAAATATCGCAGCCGTTTTTGTATCTCATCCAAAATTCTTTTACCGATGCTTAATTCAAAATCGGAAAATTCGGCTTTCTTGAAAAATTCATCGGCGGCTTCAATGGTCATTTCCACAAGGCCGGCGATCGTTGTGCCGCAGATTTTCACATCGAGCGCGTCTTTGCGCAGCCGAGATCCGCCGCATTCATCGCACGTCGTATACCCGCGGTATTTGCTCAAGAGGACGCGATACTGAATTTTGTATGCCTTCCGCTCCACCATTTTAAAGAAGCCGTTAATGCCGTCGAACTGGCGTCCGTACCCGTTCATCACGATATTCAGCTGCTCCGGCGTAAGATTCGCAAACGGTACGTTCATTGGAATTCTTGCTTCTGCTGCAATGGAAAAAAGGTCGCGTAGATTTTCCCGGAATTTCGGAGTCGTCCACGGCTGGATGGCCCCGTCGCGCAACGATTTTTCCTTGTTGGGGATAATCAGGTCCATGTCCAAACCAACAGCCCGCCCGAACCCCTGGCACTTCGGGCATGCACCGATCGGGTTATTGAACGAAAAAAGGTGCGGTTCCGGCTCCTCATAACGTATATGGTCAACCGGACATTCGAAATGCTGGTTGAACGAAAGTTGTTCCTTTGTTCCTAAATTATAGAGCATCGCATAGCCGTCGCCTTCGACAAAAGCAGTTTGAATCGAGTCTGCAAGGCGTGTGTCACTTGCCTTCTCGTTCTTCCGAAGGACAAAACGGTCGACGAGAATAAAAATCCCCTTCTTTGACGAAGCATACGAACGTTCGTTCAGATCGATCAACTCACCATTCACAATCAATCGGAAGAAACCCCGCTTCTTCAACGCCGCAAGTTCCTCTTTGAGCGTGTGCCCTTCATGTTCCCGCATCGGGAACGTGATAAAAAATTTCACCCCTTCCGCTTCCTGTCCGACTCGGTCGACAACGGAATGAACCGAATCCCTGGTAATAATCCGTCCGCAGACCCGGCAGTACGTTTTTCCTACGCGCGCGAAGAGAAGGCGGAGGTAATCGTAGATTTCGGTCGTCGTGGCTACCGTTGAGCGGGGATTCCGCGTGTTTGTTTTCTGTTCGATGGCGATTGCCGGGCTCATCCCCTGGATCAGGTCGACATCGGGCTTGTCCATGCGTTCCAAAAATTGGCGGGCGTACGACGAAAGGCTTTCGACATACCGACGCTGGCCTTCTGCGTAAATCGTATCGAACGCAAGGCTGGATTTTCCCGAGCCGCTCACCCCGGTGATGACGACAAGTTTGTTCCGTGGAATATCGATGCTGATATTTTTCAGATTATGAACACGTGCGCCGCGGATGCTGAGAACATTTTTCGCAGACGACGAAGCGTCGATTTTTTTGGGGGGCACTGTCGCTTGTTCTTTTTTTGCCATGCTCAGCGGTTGAGGGAAATCGAAAAAATTTTAATGAAGAATAGTGATATAAAATTATATTTGCAAGATTCTTGCAAAGTGGATGTCGGATACCTCATCCGGAAAGGTAGATCAAGAAGGTGCCCGACATCTTTCTAAACTCTACCGCCGCCATTTTCTAACTTGACTTTTCAACTGAATGTCTGTACTTTGGTGCCGAATAGAATAAGAACAACCAATCTCATGGGGAGGACTATGGTGCGGTTGGGCTGAGAAAACTAAGGAACCTCTGGATTTCCGCTTTGCGGAATGAAAGAGGTTTTTGCATTTTAAGAGGCCTGCAAAAGCGAAATGGACGCCCTCCGAATAGTATGCAACGAACGGGTTGATTTCCGCTCTGCTGGGGAGTCCCAGAAGCTATTTGTTATAGACGGTCTGTAAATACTGAAAGGTAATAGTATGAAAAAGGCTTTTTACTATTTTGTAATTATTATAGTTGCACCATTATTAGCAATCGCTCAACCAACCGTTGTCTCTATCAGCCCGACTCGCAATGCATTAAGCATTGACAAGAACACCAATATCACTGTTACATTTAGCACAAACATTGATCAATCAACAATTAATAACTCGACAATTAAAATTAATGGCTCCATTAGCGGACCTCATAAAGCGACATTCAATTACAACGCCTCTGCCCAAACGCTAACGATAACGCCTGCCTCTTCATTCAAAGTCGGTGAAGTGGTAACTACGACATTAACACACGGGATAAAAAGTGCCTCGGGGGATTCATTAAAGTGGGGCTACTCGTGGAGTTTTTCAATCAAGAGCGATATTAGTAGCAGCGGCAAATTTCTGCACAGCTCCACGCCAAGTGTAGGGATTGCTCCTATGTCATCCACAACCGGTGATTTCAATGGCGATGGTTATCTGGATCTTGCAGTGCAATGCATTAATGATACAGCTTAATATTTTCTTGAACAACGGAAATGGTATCATTTATCGCAGATTCGAGAACAACTGGTGTGGGTGGACGATATCTTGTTGTCGGGGATTTTAATGGTGATGGTTATAGTGATATTGCGATACCCAGCGCTGGGGGGGATCTCCTGTTCATCCTCTTGAATAACGGGAATGGGACATTTACACTCAGTTCAACTATCATGAGTGGTGGCTGGCAATCCATGGTCAATCACGACAGGAGACTTCAATGGCGATGGATTATCTTGACCTGGCAGTAACGAATGATGGTAACAACACGGTTTCCATTCTTTTGAATAATGGGAGTGGCCAATTTGTTCAAAGCTCAATGATAGTGTTGGGGTTAATCCACGGTCAATCACAACCGGGGATTTCAATGGCGATGGGTATCTTGACCTTGCGGTCGCAAATCAAGGTTCCAATACTGTATCAATTCTCCTGAACGATGGGAGCGGCACATTTACACAGAGTTCCACGACAGCTGTGGGGAATTATCCAGTTGGAGTAACAACCGGGGATTTCAATGGCGATGGTTATCTTGATCTTGCGGTTGCAAATGACGCTGAGAACACCGTTTCCATTCTCTTGAATAATGGGGACGGCACATTTAAAGGGAGTTCAACAATAAATGTTGGGAATCAACCTTACTCAATTATTGCTGGAGATTTCAATGGTGATGGTTATCTTGATCTTGCGGTGCCTAATATGGCTTCAAATACCGTTTCCATTCTTTTGAATAATGGGAGCGGCACATTTACTCAAACCTCTACATCAAGCGCTGGGAGCGAACCTTACTCGGTCACATCTGGAGATTTCAATGGTGATGGCTCTCTTGACCTGGCGGTAATAAATTATGATCTCCAACACTTTTCTATTTTCTTAAATCGCCCTCATGCGCTTCATTGTCATTATCATCAGATTCGTTGACACTTAGTGGAATTGCAGCCGGCAATAGTAAAGGAACCTTATCTCAAAATAACGAACATAAGCATAGACAGCTCACTGGTGATCTCGAATATTTCGATCTCAAACCCGGTCTTTACACTCAATCGCACGGCGCTCACTATTCCTACTGGAGTGATGGATAGTGTGCTGGTGACATTTTCTCCATCAGCTGCCGGTAGTTACTTATAACGACAGTCTCACATTTACAAGCAATGATCCCCAAAAACCGTCACTGAAAGTTTATATAACGGCTACCTCATTTCCTCCGACACCAACACTCGTCTCTCCAGCAAATGGGGCAATGGGGATTCCAATCAATACTCCATTTACCTGGAATGCGGCAACTGGGGCAACATCGTATCATCTTCAAGTGTCAAAAGATTCTTCCTTCAATACATTACTATTTAATGATTCAACGATTACGACCAATTCTAAACAAGTTTCATCGTTGGCTTACTATACTCTTTACTACTGGCGAGTGAGTGCCCTCAATATTGGTGGAAGCAGTAACTTCTCAGCATTTTGGTCTTTTACAACTACCATAGCTCCCCCGACAAATCTTGTAGCTACTCCGCAGAATAAGAGCATTAGCATTAGCTTGGACTGCAAGCGCGAGTTCAAACATTCTGCGCTATCGTATTTATCGTGGAAACGCCTCGCCCGCTTCATCTCTTCTCGATAGCACGACAGGATTAGCATATATCGATAGCGGCTTGACAAATGGCAAGCACTATTACTATCGCGTTTCAGTTGTGAGCACTGATTTGATTGAAAGTGCCTTCAGCAATGAAGTGAATACCCTGCCTTACAATCAACCACCACACGCTGTCAAGTTAAGCGATGTAAGTCAACCTAATGCCGGGAGGATATTGAAAGCTACACTCCAATTCTCTAGCCAAGGAAGCACAGACGCTGATGGGACTATTGATTCAGTATTCTGGTTTATTAACCGTAATTTGATCAGCAAACAACAATCAATCAGTTACGATTTTGGACAAGGCACAAATAAAGTAATGCTCGTTGTGAAAGACAATGATGGTGCGACAGATACGAGTCTTGCCACTGTGACTCGATCCAAATTTATATTTGCGATGAATGGACCGGTCTATGCCGGGCCTAGTCTTCTTGGAAACAATGTTTTATACGTCATCGGAACAGGAGATGCCGTCTACAGGCTTGATTCAACTGGAAATGATCTCTATTCGCTGGAAGTCGGCGGAGATGTAAAATCCTCAACATCGATTTCTTCCGATACGACTGTATATATTGCTTCTTCAGATAAAAATCTCTATGCGTTCTCAAAATTCGGGACATCCCGTTGGCCGGCGTTGCCATTGGGCGGAACAATGACATCTACCCCGGCAGTGGACTCTATAACAAATTCTCTCTATGTGGGAGTTTCGAACAAAAACTTCTTTGCCGTAAACAGAACATCCGGAACAATCGTCTGGAATTATTTTGTCGATGCGCCGATTGTTGGCTCAGCGGCGATAACACTAGATAGAAAGCTTGTCGTCGCAACGGTGAAGGGAACCGTATACGGATTTGATTTGAACGTTCTCTCACCGTCTCCAAGCCCATCCTGGCAGATTAGCCTGTCGGATTCCATATTTGGATCGCCGGCAATCGACGGAACGGGAAATATTTATTACTGCACTGGAAGCGGTAAGGTTGACAAGATAACAATGCCTGCAAATCAACAAGCAAGCACCGTGTGGCAAATGCAGGCAGGCAGCAGCATCACCGGTTCTCCGGTAATAGACGGCAATGGAACGCTATATGTCGGCTCCGCCGATGGCAAACTATACGCCATTGACATTCAAACTGGAAACATTAAATGGAGCTATCCAAGCGGAGCGCCGATATTTTCTACTCCCACCGTCTCTAATGTCGATATGATCTACTTCGGGAATCACGGCGGAGAGGTATTTGCGCTCGACACCAGTGAGGTTCTACACTGGTATTATCTGGACACTACAAGCATAGATGCACCGTTGTTGTATAGCAATGGTGTGTTATACACGGGAACACTCGGCGGAAGACTAATAGCATTTTATGATAATGCTGATTCTGCTGTTACTGGATCCTATAAGGCTTCTAGTCTCAGCAAGGTGAAGAGCTTTCCGATGGCCTCCGTGTGGGGCACCTTCCAAGGAAATAACCAAAGGACTGGAGTACCTGCAGGCAAGATGGTAACGGCCGTCGCAAGTAAGACTGATCAGATACCAATTGTTTATTCTCTGTCGCAGAATTTTCCGAATCCCTTCAACCCGTCAACGACGATTAGCTACGCAATACCGACTCGTTCACACGTAACGCTCTCGATCTTCAACACACTCGGGCAGAAAGTGAGTGAACTCGTCAACACGGAAAAGGAGCCTGGTGTTTACAATGCTACACTCAACGCTTCCAGTTTTGCATCTGGCGTCTATTTCTATCGGATACAGGCGGGAAGTTTTGTGCAGACGAAGAAGCTGGTGGTAGTGAAGTAACCTCACGCAATTTGAGAGCCCGGCGCTCCCTCACAACCCGGGCTTTCCCTCTTCCTTTCTTGCTTCCCTTCCCGAAAATGTCTACATTGATAAGAATTTTTTCCGGGAAGATGGGCAAGACAAATCTCAAAGGGCTTCCGCTGCAGCAGTTGGAAGCTTTTGTTGCTTCAATAGGAGAGCCAAAATACCGCGCGAAGCAACTATTCGCATGGCTGTACAAACAGCGGGTGTCGTCGTTCGATGCAATGACCACCTTTTCGCAGTCATTCCGCGAGCAGCTCAACGAAGCGGCGTCGGTTGATCAGCTCGCCGTCGCCGAGCGGCAGCGTTCGGCGTCCGACGGGACAATAAAATTCCTCTTTGCGCTTTCAGACGGAATGAAAATAGAGAGCGTCCTGATCCCGCCGCGAAAAGAGTCCATCGATGCCGAAAAGAGACTGACGCTCTGCATCTCAACACAAGTCGGCTGCCCTCTCGACTGCAAATTCTGCGCTACCGCAACGATGGGCTTCAGCAGAAACCTGACGGCGGGAGAAATTGTCGACCAGGTGCTGACGGTGCAATCGATGAGCGACAAGCCGATCACGAACATTGTGTACATGGGGATGGGAGAACCGATGTTGAATTACGACAACGTGATGACATCCATCGACATCCTCTCATCCGATATCGGCATGGGGATCAGCCCACGGCGTATTACGGTTTCCACCGCCGGCTATGCCGATCAGATCAAACGGATGGCGGACGAAGGGCGAAAGCCGAAGCTCGCGCTCTCTCTTCATTCGCTCAATAATGAAACGCGCTCCCGGCTTATGCCCATCACCAAAAAATTCTCCGTTGAAGAATTATTGGACGCGCTCGAATATTATTGCCATAAGACACGGAAAAACGTGATGTTCGAGTACATTCTTTTTGACGGGGTTAACGACGGAGACGACGACGCCAAAAAAATTATCAAAGCCTCGCGGCGATTTCCATGCAGAGTCAACCTGATTCCGTTCCATTCGATCGCCTTTACCGGCCCGCATGGAATTTCAGCCTCGCTGAAAGGCTCGTCGCAGGAAAAAATTGTCCGTTTCGCGAAAAAACTGCGCGACGCCGACATTCCCGTTTTTATCCGCCACAGCGCCGGCGAAGATATTGACGCCGCGTGCGGCCAGCTGGCGGTGAAGAACGAAGCGGCATAGACATCATCCACGACCGGCTGCAAATGCAATCGGTAATTCCTTATCCTCGAAACCTGACCATGAACATCATTCTTTTCGGAGCTCCCGGTGTCGGCAAAGGGACGCAGGCAAAAATTCTTTCACACATCTATCATATCCCGCATATTTCCACCGGGGATATTCTTCGCGACGCGATTAATGAACGGACGCCGCTCGGAATCAAAGCCAACGAGTACATGAGCCACGGCAAGCTTGTGCCCGACGATATCATGATCGGCTTGATAAAAGATATCTTACAGACCGACCGTTGTAAGAACGGGTTCATCCTCGACGGTTTCCCGAGAACCGTTGCTCAGGCCAGGGCGCTTCATCCGATCTTCAAAGAGCTCCACATCAAGGTGAACAATGTGATCAACCTCGAAGTGAATGAGGAAGAGATCATCGACCGGCTGAGCAAGCGCCTCGTCTGCAAAAGTTGCGGCAAGATCTATAATTCGGAAATCGACCATTTCAGCACTGCCGACAAATGCTTTAAGTGCGGCGGCGAACTGCGCGAACGGGGAGACGATACCCCGGAAACAATACGGAAACGCCTTGAGATCTATCGATCCGAGACCGCGCCGGTTAAAAAATATTATGAAGAATTAGGATTGCTCCGTAATGTCAACGGCATGGGAGAGATCGTCGACATTATACAGCGGCTGCTGTCGGCACTAAAAAAATGATCGGTTGTCATGCCCACTGCAAAAAGGATACTCTATAATCTCGGATCAAGCGCTTCACCGGTCGTTATTGCCCACCGGGGATTTTCCGAAGAGGCGCCGGAGAATTCGTTGGCTGCATTCCAGAAAGCCATCGATGCGAAAGCCGAAATGATCGAGCTCGACGTTCGTCTTTCATCGGACGGCGAGTTTGTCGTTTTCCACGACAAAAAGTTAAACCGTACTTCGGAGGGGCGGGGTGTCCTCAAACGCTTCACGGCGAAGGAACTAACGGAACTCGACAACGGCTCCTGGTTCTCCCGAAAATTCTCGCGCGAACGGATTCCACTTCTCAAGGATATTCTCCCTCTTACAAAACGCGGCATCGGTATCAACATCGAAATTAAGCCTGACGTGACGGGGTACGATGGGTTTTCAGTTGCAGAAGAGATTGTCCGGCTGGTGGCGCGATACAAGGCAACAAATCGGGTGATGTTCTCGTCGTTCAATCATCACATGGTGAAGGCAATCAAGCGCATCGACGGCAATATTGTGACGGGCATCCTCTATAACCCGATCGCCGACTTCCGCCACTCGCCATCGCAGCTCGCCGCGCGAGCCCATGCCGATATTTTCATCTGCAGCAAATACCAGCTCAACGGCGATGTCATGCACGACGCACATAAGGAAAATTGCCGGGTGTATGTCTACGGTGTGAAATCCGAACGCGACGTCGCGCGCATGGTGCGGTCGGGTGTCGATGGAATCATCGCCGACAATCCGGCAATGGTAAGAAAAACGTTCGCGTCCCTCCTGTTGTAGGAGGCGACTCCCCTGAAAGCAGCTATGTCGTAATCGATTCTTTTGCCTGTCAGCGGCTTATCACGAGAAAAAGGGAACTACCCAACCTCGATGACTGCAAAAGCAGCAACCGCCGATTCGGAATGCGAGAGCGAAAGGTGCACTTTGCTCTTCTTGAGCGCCTCAGCGGTCGTCCCGTGCAAAACGACGGTCGGTTTTCCCGACAACTCGTTTGCCACTTCAACGTTCTTCCACTCAAATTCACCGCTCCAACCTGTTGAAAGCGCCTTGCTTACCGCTTCTTTCGCAGCAAATCGCGCGGCAAAATGCTGTGCAGGGTTTTTTCTCGACCGACAATAGGCGATCTCCGTTTCGGTGAAAATCTTTTGAAGGAAAGTTTCACCGAATTCATCAATCGACGACTGAATTCTTTGAATCTCGATAAGGTCGACGCCGATTCCCTGGATCATGTTACATCCTCAAACTGTTTTCATTCCTCACGACATCGATCAATTCTGCGATGTCATCGATCTCGAAATCTGCATTCGATTCTACCGTGCCGAATGTGTCGCCGTATCTGGCAAAAACTGTTTTCATCCCCACTTTGGCAGCACCAACAACGTCGCGTTCTGCCCAATCGCCGATCATCAACGCTTCTGCCGGTTCGACACGGAGCAATGCCAATGCCCGACGAAACGGCGCCTCATGCGGCTTCCTCTCTCCGGTGTCTTCGAACGTTACAACGTGGTCGAAGATATGATGAAAATTGAGGTACGTGAGACGCAGCCACGCTTCCCGTGCCGGCGCATCGGACACGACGGCGAGCCGAATGCCCATCTTCAACAGTTCCATGAGCGTCATGTACACATGAGGATACGGAACCAACGCCGCTTCGCGCGCTCGCCTGTAGGCAATCACTCCCGCCGATAAAATTTTGTAATTCAGCTTCTGAAATTCGCCGTAGAGGAGCTGGTCGAACACATTCTGAAATTCCATCCCCCGCTCTTTGTAGATTGCGTCGATACGGGATTGGATATCTTCACGGCTCAGGTTCAATCCCGCATCGATCATTGCATTGATAGCAGCGTCAATCGCCTGACGCTTCATGAGCATGAAATCGACAAGCGTATTATCGAGGTCGAAAACGACAGCTTTAATCATTGTGAAGAGAGTAAGTGTTGGATGAGCGTTTCAACAGCAATGCGGTAGCCTGCCGTTCCAAAACCGGATATTTGCGCCTTGCAGGCCGGTGCAGTGACCGAATTTTTTCGAAATTCTTCACGTAAGTGAATGTTGGAGATGTGGACCTCGATGACCGGGATGCTCAACGCCGCAATGGCATCCCGAATGGCGTACGAATAGTGAGTGTATGCCGCAGCATTGAGAACAATGCCGTCATTTTTTTCGGGCTGTGCCGACTGCAGCCTGTCGATGATTGCGCCTTCGTGATTCGATTGGAAAAAAGTAAACCTCACCTGAGGGAAGGACGCCGTGAGTTCATCCTCAATGTCTTTTAATGTCTGGCTTCCGTAAATCTCAGGTTCACGGGTGCCGAGCAAGTTGAGATTGGGTCCGTTGATAACGAGTATATTCATGAACACTTTCGTCCACGAAGGACACGAAGAAGCACGAAAAAGAACTAGATCATCTGCTTTCGTGTTGCTTCATGCCCTTCGTGGAAAGTTTCTACCGCGCGCGCACAAGCTCGTCTTCAATAAATACGCGGATTGCCGGCTTTATGTAAACATTCTCGATGCCGAGTTCACCGAACGCCTGCGAGATTACGGAAGCCTTTCGGCTTGGGTTTAGTTTTTTATTAACGACGATGATACGTTCGTCGCGTAAAAGGCAATAGCCGCCGTCAAAATCTCCTTTTTCGTAGCGGATCGTGACACCCATGTCATGTGCGACAGTTGCCAGCTCCGACAGTGTTTCTTCGATCGTCATGCGATGCTCATTACTATGCAGTAACTATAGCTGTTGTTGTTTCTTCAGCGGCTGCCAGATGGCGAGACCGACGATGGTGTAATATGAAAGCAAGGCAATGATCGGCACGCCGGCCAGTGCCGCCAGCCGATGGATAAACAGCACTCTGAAATCCGTTAATGTTGGGTTTGAAAAAAAATCGAGCGCAATCATTTTCCAATCAAGGATAAGCGTGTAGAATTCTACGGGTGAGAACATGAAAAACAATATCGCGCTCATCATCAGCCAGCCGTTTTGCTTGAAACGGAGCGTCGTTGTCCGCACAAAGACAACGGCGCTCGTGAACGTTAAGAGGTAGCCTCCGATGACGATAAGAGACGTGAGGCTGATAAGGCGAAACACCTCCCGCTCGAGTTCTGCGTCCAGGTGCTCTTTAAAATCGAGCGTTCCGAAGTTCAGGAGCTCGTTGCCGATCACCGCGCGAACGTTGACCGCACCCAGCCACACTACGGCGCTCACAATAAGAATAAACAACGAAACCTTCGAGCTCTGTTTTTCCATCAAGTAAAATTAGGACAATTTCATCTGAGTTGCAAACTTCCCTGCTGTCGGACAGCTTTTAGGAAGGGGGCAAATCGCACCCCTCGATATAAATATCTCATTCGTACAATAAATATTTTTTCCGCAATGGCATAAATGCATCGACTTCTTTTTTCCAGCCGGTAATGATAGCAGCCGCCGGGACTTTTTGCTTCAGGGCAATGCGGACGGCATCGGTTCCCATTACATTATCGAACATTTTTATCCGTGAAGAATCTGAGTGCTCAAAAACATTTCTGGCCGGATACAATGCATCGATCGCTTGAACGATGTACACTTGGAGGTTCACCAAGTCTACTTTGCTGCGATCCAACAGATACAATTGGACTCCGTTCACCTGTTTCCCTTGCATCGCGCCGTAAAAAGGGGTATACATGCAGGGGCGGAAATAGACGCCTGGAATATTTATACCGTTCAACTCGCGAGCAAGTTGAGCCGCATCGATCCATGTTGCACCGACAAGCTGAAACGGCAGTGTATAGCCGATGCCAACGCTCAATCCGTCAAGCTCGCCAATGATTCCCGTCGCTGCGCAGAATAACGCGGTTGCAGCATTCGGAATATGAGGCGAGGTCGGGACCCACTGCAATCCCGTGTCTTCCCACCACATCGACCGCCTCCATCCCTCCATGGCAATAACGTTGAGCTTACATTTTCTTCCCCCTTCGAGCCACCCCTCGCTATTCAACATTGCCGCCAGCTCGCCGCACGTCATTCCGTACACATACGGAATAGGAAACATGCCGACGAACGATTTGAATTTTGTGTCGAGGACATCCCCTTCGATGCGAATTCCTGTTAAGGGATTAGGCCTGTCGAGGACGACAAATTCGATCCCGTGCTCTGCTGCAGCGGCCATTGCCTTTGCCATCGTATTGATATAAGTGTATGAGCGAATGCCGATATCCTGAATATCGTAGACCAGGACATCGATGCCTTTGAGCATTTCCGCCGTCGGCTTCATTGTTTTTCCGTAGAGGGAATAGACGGGAATGCCGGTTGCCGAATCGACATACGAATCAATACGGCTTCCGGCTGCGGCATCGCCCCGCACCCCGTGTTCAGGTGCAAAGAGAGCGACCAACGTTACCTGGTTTGAATGTGCGAAGACATCAACCGCAGAAGCGAGGCCGGACGTCACACCCGTCGGATTGGTAATGAGCCCTACCCGTTTGCCTTTGAGGGCGGAAAAATTATTTTCGATGAGCACATCGATGCCTGTCCGGACAACGGGCGCAGTTTCGAACTGAGATTGAGAAGCGGATGTGATTGCAAAAAACAAAAATGGAAAAACCTTCATCATTGAAAAACCTGCGCGCTCGACAATTCAACCGCAAAACGATTCATCCACAGAGATTGCTATTTCTCTCCTAGTTTTTTCTACCTGCTCCCTCTTTTCGGACCTACGTTCTTTTTTCTTTTCTCTTCTCTCTTCGTTCTTAGAACTAAATCCCCCGCAGCTTGGTTGCTTTGGCAACGCGGTCAAGGGCAAGGATATACGCTCCGATTCGCATGGTGACGTTATATTTTTCCGTCATTTTCATAACATCGGCAAAACTTTTTATCATTACTTTTTCAAGTTCGGCCACCACCCGGGAATAATCCCACCTGAACTGCTGGAGGTTTTGGGTCCATTCAAAGTAGCTGACCGTTACTCCTCCGGCGCTGGCATAAATATCGGGGACAACCGGAATTTTCTTCGCGACGAATATCTCGTCCGCTTCGTACGTCGTTGGTCCGTTTGCCCCTTCGACGATCAATTTTGCTTTCACACGGTCGGCATTATGTCCGTGCAGCTGTCCGCCGAGAGCCGCAGGAATCAGAACATCGCATTTCAGTTCCAATAATTCCGAGTTGGAAATTTTTGCGGCTCCTTTCAAACCGACAACGGACCCGGTTTCGGCAAGATGTTCAATTGCATCTTTAAAACGGATCCCTCGCGGATTATAGATTCCGCCCTTGACGTCGCTCACGGCAACAACCTTTGCGCCGAATTCTTCTTCGAGAATTCTTACTGTATGAGCGCCGACGTTTCCAAATCCCTGAACCGCGACCGATATTTTCTTGATATCAAACTTAAACGGTTTGGAGGCTTCGCGAAGGGCAATACACACTCCCCGCCCTGTCGCTTCGTCCCGCCCCGCAGAGCCGCCCAGTTCTAGCGGCTTGCCGGTAACGACTGCAGGTGTGTGCCCATGCCGCCGGCTGTACTGGTCCATCATCCACGACATGACCTGTGCATTCGTGTTGACATCCGGCGCGGGGATGTCTTCGGACGGCCCGATAACACAATCGATCTTTTGGGTAAAGACGCGTGTCAATCGTTCCAACTCGCCTGTCGAGAACTGCCGCGGGTCGACGGCGATGCCTCCTTTTGCGCCGCCGAATGGAATATCGACGACTGCGGTCTTCCACGTCATCAACGACGAGAGCGCCCGTATTTCATCGAGGTCAACGTCGGGATGATACCGGATTCCGCCTTTGTTCGGTCCGCGGGCGTTGTTATGTTGCACACGGTAACCGATGAGTGTATTGAGTTTTCCGTTATCCATTATCATGGGGAGTTCAACACGCAGTTCGCGGTCGGGAGTCTTGATAAGTTGTTTTAATTCGTCGCTCAGTTGAAGCTTCGCCGCCGCAATGTCGAAGTTATGCAGCACGACATCGTATGACGTGAGCGGCTTCGCGGGCGGTCCCGCACTGCGAAGAGGCTGCACTGCCGGCGGCCTGGAAATGCTGACAAGAATTTTCTTTGCGAATGATTTTTTCTTTGTTTTTTTCTGCATTGCACTCTTCCCGCGAGCACGCGGCAATTTCTTCTTCGCTCGAACAGTCTTTGTTCTTTTCTTTTTGCGAGCCATCGCAAACTCCTTTCGCACCGTCTTATGGGAGTGAAGTTGATGATTTCAACGCAACAACGGATCGATGAATCCGAAACAGAGTGAACACAAGGACAACGACGACAAGAAAGTTCAGGATGATGCCGAACGACGAGTATGGCGGGTCGATCAAATTCGAGGCGAGCACCATGAGCAGCACCAGCGCAAGTAACACTCTTGTTTGATGAAGGAGGTGCAGCGTATTTTCGGCCGGGAGATTTTTCATTGGACGGTGGAGCGATGGTCGATTTCCCAATTTTTCAACCACGTGATATCATACAGCAATTCCATAAGCGAATTCAACCCGCCTTGCGTCATTCCAAAATACGTCGATGTAAAGTGCTTCTTGATATCGTCTGGCGCTTCCTTAACGAGCAGGCGAATAAACGTCGATGCCTTCTCAAGATTCTCAGTGAATTCATAAGACAATTTGCTGTAGCCTTCCGCATCATGGCCGATGCGCTTCATTACATTGTTTGTATTAACGAGAAATTTCGAGAGAAAACAGATGTCATCCAGCACTTGCCTGCGGTTGTGAATACGGGAGAGTTCAATCAGAAACGCAAGATCGCTGGCATGGCGCAATGTATGCCTGGAATAGTCCTCGAGCGACGAGACAATAGATGCCGTTTCTTGACTGACGACCATGCACGACTTTTGGGACTGGCTATTCGGTGAATTTCAACGGGTTCAATATAGAGCATCTTCAAAAGAGAATCAATAAAAATGCTCTTCGGAAGGAGCGTGTGCGAAAAAGACTTTATTTGTTGAAGGTTCTATCGGATTTTGGAGGGGTCAAAAGAGAAAAAAACACTCCCGTTTGAATCCACTTTAACGCGGACGGAGTTTCCCTGCCTTAAAGACTACGACACCCCCTTTTTTCCCTTTCACTTTGGTTCTCCGCAGCCTGGCGAGGGGATACACCCCTTTCAATGCGTTGACCGTGGCTTCAGAAATCAGGATATCGGTTTTGAACTGTTTCGTCAGTCCTTCGATGCGTGAAGCAAGGTTCACTGCATCGCCGATTACAGTGTATTCCAGCCGGTTCGCCGAACCGATACTTCCAGCTACCACTTCACCGGTATGAATGCCGATGCCGATACGAATGGGCGAAAATTTTTGCAACGATGCATGCTTCATTTCTTCATTCAATCGTTCCAATTCGCTTCGCATCGCAAACGCCGCCTCCACTGCCCGGTCGGGGTCGTCCTCCTTTGCCAAAGGCGCCCCGAAGAGGACCATTAATGCATCCCCGATGTACTTGTCCACTGTTCCATCGTAACGTTCAACCACTGAGACCATCCGCTCAAGGTAACGGTTCAAGACATCGACGATTGCTTCGGCGCTCGATTCTTCCGTCCGTCTGGTAAAGTCTCTGATGTCGGACAGGAGAATCGTGACAACCCGCCGCTCGCCGTTTAAACGGAACCCCTGTCCCCCCTCAGCGTTCATTCCATCATGGAGGATTTTTTCCATGACCGTGGGAGCAACATATTTCCCGAACGTGTCCTTGATAAAATTTCTTTCCCGTAATCCGGCAATCATACGGTTGAAGCCATTGCCGATCGTCGAGAATTCGTCCGTCGAATAAATCTTCACGTCATGGTCGAAGGAGCCTTCCTCAACTTCTTTCAAACCCGCAACTAATTTTTTCGTCGACTGATTAATATCCCTTGCGACAAGGATAAGGAGGGTTCCTAGCAAGAGCATCGAGACGACAATGATAGAGATTGTGCCATACCGAAGCGACGCCGATTCCGCCGTCAATTCATTCGTTAACGCTGCCACACAGACGCGCAGTTTTCCGTCACCGGTAAGAACCTTCGCGGCAATAATTCGTTCATCGGAAAAAAACGAGCCCGGCTGTTTTTTATTCTCAAGAAAGTGGAGCACTTGCGACCGGTAAGCTCCGTCGAGTTTTGAATCCGAGAACACGATGTTTCCTGCCGTGTCTTCAAGAATCACCGTCCCATTTCCGCCATACGACGAGACCATCGCAAGGCGCTGAGAAGCATTGAGCGCCGGCAGCAAGGATGAAAAAAGCTGTGCTTCATAAAGCAGGTGGTGCTGTTCTCTTTCAACGAGCAGGCTCGTGTGCTTCTTGTTCAAACTGACGCCGAGAATGAACAACGGCGCCATTCCAAGCATGATAAAAATAACAATAACTTTTGTTGCAAGGCGCACGTTGACGACCCGCGACAAATATTTCTCCGGCATGAGCGGGACTTTCAAATCCAGCTTTTGTAATGTCGGAACCACCGCTTTCGTGAGTTCAAAGTATTCATAGACTGCGTGGGCGACAGGTACCACAGTCAGGTTGATCACCCAGTACATGACGTAGTCGCCCGGATTGATGCCGAGCGCGAGATATCTGTTCCCGAGGACAATAAACAGATTATAGACTCCCGAACCGATGATGGCATGAGGGATAAAAACTCTCAGCACTGCGAAAACGGGAAAGTTCAACGTGCGCTGTTTTGCGAGAAAGAGGCGTTGCTCGTCGAGAGGATGGCCGGATTCTTCACACGAGTAAAAATCGGTGATGGGTTTGAGGTAAAACCGTATCAGCAATAAATCGGCGAAGAGCATCGATAGAAGCGCCGGAACGAAAAGGGGAACGAGAATAGCAAGCTGCCGGAGCGTTGCATCAAATGTATAAATGTAAAAAGGAACGGCGGGAAGTACCGCGAGAGATGTCCCGATCACTACGGCGCGAATTATTTTCCGGACAAGGGTGTTGTACATTCATTTTCCGATGAATCGTGTTACCGCACGATACACTTCATCCGCGCCGATGTCGTTCATGCATTTGAAATGCCCTTTCGGACACTCCGCCCTGCCGATGTGCGAGCAGGGACGGCAGTCGAGAGCATTATTTTCGATAACGACGGATTCCGTACCATACGGCGCAAAGCCGAATTCCTTGACCGTTGAGCCGAAGACAGCAACAACTTTCCGCTGGCGTGCACAAGCGATGTGCATGAGCCCGGTGTCGTTCGTTACAATTACGTCGCAGAACTCCATTGCTGCAGAAACTTCCAACAAGGAGAACTCCCCTGAAAAGTCTATCGATGCATTCTCAAACGCATTCTGATTAATGAGCGAGGCAATCGTCCTGCAATCGTCTTTGTCCTTCTCTCCGCCGAACACCAGAATCTTCGCATGATATTCTTTTGCAATGCGAGTGCAGACATCGGCGAACTTTTCTTTTTGCCAGCGTTTGGTATAATGTTTGGCGCCCGGACAAACACCGATGACTTTTTCAAATTCGTTGAGCCGCAGTTTCGCCATTTTCCCGGAGACGCTGAATTGGATTTCATCGGGGATAAAAAGCTCCAGGCCCTTCCCGTCATTTGCAATTCCAAAATCTCGGACTGTTTCGATATAACGGTCCGCAACGTGAACGTTATCGCCGTACACGTTGCGTTTCAAGTGGATTAATTGCCACCGTGCATATAATCTCTTATCGACGGTGACAACTTCTTTCGTATCGCAAAAATTCCTTAAGTATATCGTCCGAAGATTGTCATGAAGGTCGATAACCAGGTCGTACTGCTCGGCGCGGAGCGTCTCCCTCAACTCCTGGAGAGCCGGAAACCCCTTGGAATCATCGAGTTCATGGACGACCGAGAGGTGATGATTGAACTTTGCCAGGTCGGCAAATTCTTTTTTCACGACGAAATCAACCCTTGCTTTAGGGCCGGCAGCGGCACGCAGAACCCGTAGCAAGGGAGACGCAAGAACGATGTCTCCGATGGAACTTAATCGGAAGACAACTGTTTTATTAGGTAATAATCGTTTCACATGAATGGTATTTTTAGGATCGATCCAAAGTACTGTTTTGATTTTCCACTTGCAACGGAAATTGGTAGTGGGTCATTTTGGATGAATGTCATTGCTTCTCCCGCTCGAAGAGCGGGATCGCAATGACATTACTCTTCAAAAGACCCCACTACTCGGAAATTGGCCAAGAGGTTTTCAAAACGTGATCCCTTGACTGTTCATCAATGGAAATTCTTGCGATAAAAAAAGGGATCACTCGGATCGTGAAGATTGTCCTATCACGTTTACATTGATTTTCCGGCGGGCGCACGCTATATTTGTTCTGCCGTCAATCCAAAAAAGGAGTCCTAGCAAAAATGTCTCGCCCTTCCACGCTCGGTGAATTGAAGAAAAGCGGATACAAAGTTCTTCCCGTTAAGGAAGAGATCCGAAAAAATCTTATACGAAAAATTCAGAATAACGAACAGCTTTTTCCCGGCATCATAGGGTACGAAAAGACGGTCGTTCCTGCCCTCATTAATGCCATTCTCGCCAAACACGATATTATTCTTTTGGGGCTGCGCGGCCAGGCGAAATCGCGCATGGTGCGGCAGATTCCGACGTTGTTGGACGAATACATCCCCATCATTAAAGGAAGCGAGATCAACGATAATCCCTTTGCTCCGGTGAGTAAATTCGGAGCAGACAAGATTGCAGAACGCGGCGATGCGACAGAAGTCGAATGGATCCAGCGCGATGCGCGATTCAGCGAAAAATTAGCGACCCCCGATGTCACGATCGCCGACCTTATCGGCGACATCGACCCTATCAAAGCGGCAACACAGCGGCTTCACTACTCGCATGAAGGGGCCATTCATTTCGGCTTGATACCGCGGAGCAACAGGGGAATTTTTGCCATCAATGAATTGCCCGACCTCCAACCGCGCATTCAAGTTGGCTTGTTCAATATCCTGGAAGAAAAAGACATTCAGATCCGCGGGTTCAACATCCGCATTCCCCTTGACGTGATGATTATTTTCACGGCGAACCCCGAGGATTACACGAACCGGGGAAATATCATTACGCCCTTGAAGGATCGCATCGATTCGCAGATCCTTACCCATTATCCCCGGTCGCTCGACGATGCCATTGCGATTACCGAACAGGAGGCATGGGTCCGGCGCAACGGGATGGATGCGAGGGTGCCTCATTACTTCAAAGAGATCATCGAACACATCGCGTTCGAGGCGCGCGCGAGCGAATACGTCGACCAAAAATCGGGCGTCAGTGCGCGGCTGACGATTGCGGCGATGGAAAATCTCGTAAGCAATGCCGAACGGCGCGCGATCATGTTAAACGAGAAATGCGTTGTCCCCCGCATCTGCGATTTGCCGCATGTGCTCCCCGGTTTGACGGGAAAAATCGAACTTGTGTTCGAAGGCGAGCAGGAAGGGTCGATCAAAGTGAGCCGCGCATTGATCGGGAAAGCCGTGCGGGCGGTATTCAAAAAATATTTTCCCGATCCGCTGCAAAAACGGCAAAGGTCTCAACAGCAGGTCCATGAAGACCCTGAGTACGGAAAGATTGTGAGCTGGTTTGAATCGGGAAACTCGCTTGAAGTCGCGGATGAGATGCCCCTCGCGGCATACTTTACGGAACTCGACCGCGTGAAAGGGCTTCGCGACGTAACGAAGCGCCACATGAAGATCGAAGAAAGCAACAAGATCGAGCTCGCGTCGGCAATGGAATTTGTCTTGGACGGCCTGCACCAGAACTCCAAAATTGCAAAAGATGAAGTCGAGCATATCACGACATACAAGGATATGGTGGGAAGCATTTTTACGGGACGAGGAAATGCGGGGGATTTTGAGATGGAAGAGAATAATTAAGAGATAAGAGATAAGAAATAAGAAATAAGAGAAAAGAGAGAAGAATGAAAAGCGGGGGCCAAAGAATCATACTTGGAGAAATTGGGCAAGGTACTTTTTAGAAATTCATAATTATTAATTGTTGCCATGCGTTTTCTTTATACCAAATGGACTCCCGAATCGAAGACCGATGAACAGCGTCTTCAAAGCCTGATGCAGCTTTTCAGCCACCTGCTCGTCCAAACAAGCGGCGATGTCGAAGAGGCGATGGAGTGGCTGCGTCAGCTTGCGGAGGAATACGGTATCTTCGATGAAAATTTATCGATGGAAGACCTTATCCAAAAGCTGAAAGAGATGGGGATCATCGAAGAGGTGAACAACACGCCGGTGTTAACGACCAAAGGGGTCCAGAAGATCCGCCAGGATGCATTGCGTGAAATTTTCTCTTCCCTGAAGAAAACACCGATGGGGTCGCACGAAACACCCCACACGGGCACGGGCGTCGAGCGTCTGAGTGAAACCAAAAAATGGGTCTTTGGGGACATGCCGACGAACATCGACCTCACGTCGACGATGACAAACGCGTTCAAACGCGACGGCATCGAGAACTTCAACCTGATCGAAGATGACCTGGAAGTGTACGACACGGAGAATCTTTCCACTTGCGCCACGGTGCTGATGCTTGACATCAGCCATAGCATGATTCTTTACGGCGAAGACCGCATTACGCCGGCGAAACAGGTGGGGCTCGCGTTGAGTGAATTGATCATGACGAAGTTCCCGCGCGATTACATCGCTCTTGTCGTGTTCGGCGATGATGCGAAATTAGTAAGCATTAACGAACTCCCGTTTTTGAACGTCGGTCCGTACCACACCAATACGCGGGCCGGGTTGCAGCTTGCGCGGAACCTTCTCCGCCGGTGCGGCAACGTGAACAAACAAATCTTCATGATCACGGACGGCAAACCCTCGGCGATGTTTGACGACGCCGGAAGATTGTACAAAAACTCTTTCGGGCTCGACCCGAGAATTGTGAACAAAACGCTGGACGAGGCCGTTGCATGCAGGCGGGAGAAGATCACCATTAGTACGTTTATGGTTGCACGTGATCCATACCTTATCAACTTTGTGGAAGAATTGACCAAAGCAAACCACGGACGCGCATATTATTCTTCACTCAACGATTTAGGACAATTTATTTTCGTGGACTACATCAGAAATAGGCGAAAACGATTTTCTTCTTGAACGTCACTCCATTAACACCCACAGCACAGTATTTTCTTTTGAAAAGGGATCAATCAATTCTTACATTGGCTAAGCCATTTTCAAACAGCGTTGGACAACAATGAGAAAGAAATGAAGAAATTAGCCGTACTGTGTGTTGTTATGTTGATGATGCTCGCCGCAACAAACGGGCTTTTTGCACTTCCGAGATTCGCCAGCAGGGAAGGAGTGAAATGCCAGGCGTGTCATGTGGACCCGACCGGCGGAGGAATGAGAAATATTTTCGGCTCCACGTACGGCCGTGAGGAGCTCCCGATCAAAACCTATAAAAGCGTCATCGACACGACCGATGACGGCAAAGTTTCGATAACAAAAGAGGATATCACAAACATCGACGATTTCTCTACCGCCATCACGCCGAATCTTTCGTACGGCGCAGACTTTCGCACTCTCTATTTCTACGAGGCCAATAGCAAAACGTCGAGCATTTTTCAAATGCAGGGGGATCTTTACCTGAACTTCCGGTTGAATAGGCAGTTTTTCCTTTATGTTGATAAAGGGTTGTATTCGGGGTTCGAAGCATTCGGGCTGGCAAAGGTTTTACCGCTCGACGGCTACCTTAAAGTGGGTCAATTTATCCCGTCGTACGGCACGAAGATCGATGACCACACGACATTTATTCGCGGAGGACCGTACTTCCCCCTCAATCCAGCTCTCTCCATGTATCCTCAGGGACTGGTGTTCGGTGATCATGCCGAGCAAACAGGAATAGAGGCAGGGATCTCCCCGAGCATCTTCTCGTTGCAAGTCGGGATGTTCAATGGTGCGCCGAGTGCAGGACTCAACGGAACCAATGCAACGAAATTCAAGACTATTTCTGTCCGCGGGGATGCAACAATTCAAACTGAACGGATCAATGTGAATTTCGGGGGATCTTTCTATAACGATCCCAACCCCGACCCGACCGAAAAAGCAACATTTTATGGGGGCTTCGGTTCCGTAACGGTTCTTAAATCGTTGACCTTGAACGGGGAATTCGATTACATTCAGACTCCCGTCGCCGGGGCCAACACCACTGGCTTCATGAGCTACACCGAACTGAATTATGTACTCACCAACGGCGTCGACGTGAAGCTCGGGTATGATTTTTACGATCCGGACAAGAATCTCAAAACGGGAAGCGAAGCCAGGACCACGATCGGAGCGGAGTTTTTCCTGATGAGCGGTGTTGAAGTACGTCCGCTGTATCGATTTAACATGGAACAGCCCACTGAATTAAACAACGACGAGTTTGATTTAATGTTCCACTTCTTCATATAACAGTAAGGAGATCATAGTGCCAATGAAGAATGTTTGCTTCATCGGAATATTCGCCGCATTTCTGCTTGCTGGCGTTGAATGGCTGCACCGACATGGGGAGCAATGTTCCCCAGCCGGCTGTTGTTCCTGTCATTACTGCAATTCAACCCGACTCAGCTTTTGCTGGAGACACACTCAAGATCTTCGGAATTAATTTCGACACAACACAAGGTTCAAGCGTCGTTTCCGTCGGCGGAACGATTGCAGATACCGTTTACCTGTGGAGCATAGCGGAAATCGACGTCAAAGTCCCAGCCTCCGCTGCAACGGGAAATGTAAGTGTGAGCGTCAATGGAACAACGAGTAATACTCTGGCATTTAAAGTTCGCGGAACCGTCGTTCCACTCGTCTCCTTCAAAAATGATGTCTTTCCGATCTTCCAAGGTAAGGGATGTGTCACCTGCCACGGAGGCAACGGCAATCTCTTCCTCGACAACTACCAGGATTTGATGTCCGGCACGAGTAACCACGGACCCGTTGTGATTCCTGGTAATGGAGAAGGGAGCGTGATAATTAAAAAACTGCGAGGAACTGCGGGTTTTGGAAGCCAGATGCCGCTCGGCGGACCGTATCTCCCCGATGCGACAATCGCCTTAATTTCACTTTGGATCACTCAAGGGGCGCTCAATAATTAATGTTCTTTGAACCAAACAGGAGATCGTTCAGAATGAAGTTGTTCGTATCACTCTTCTTTGCCATGCTGTTTGCCTGCCTTTCTTTCGTTACGGCCCAGGAAAGCTCTGCGGAACAAAAGAAACATGTTTCGTTTTCGAAGGATGTGTTCCCGATCATCAAACAACGCTGCTTGCCATGCCATGCCTCGGACAGTGAAAACCCGAGCGAGTTCTTCATGGAATCGTTTTCCGATATTATGAAAGGGGGAAAACACGGAAAGCCGATCATCCCTAAAAATGGAGACGGGAGCATCCTTGTGGAGAAAATAAAGCCGTCCCCTCCGTTCGGCGATCAAATGCCGCTCATGACAAAGAAAAAATTGACCGACGAGGAGATCAGGATTTTCAAGGAATGGATCGACCAGGGGGCAAAAAGAAATTAGAGCCTTTCGGATACCTACAATCATACTTTACCGCTCACGAAGCGATGCCTCCGGCACAAAACGCAGGGGATGCAAAGCAAGAAGGTCAAAGAAAAAGGCTTCGGAAATATTCCGCAGCCTTTTTCTTTTATCGCTCGGATTGAAGGATGTATTTTCCAGGGCAACAGCTTCGAAAGCTCAATCATCATACAGCAGCACCATGACGCTGCCCATGATCCACACTATTGAACTTTCAAGACGACGAAGCTAACATCATCGTCCTGCGGTCTTCCGTTTTCCCACTGCTCGCCGGCTTTTGAAAAGTACTCGATCATTTCCTGGACCGGCTTGTCTCCCACCTCCGCAATAATTTCTTTAACGCGAGAGTAGCCGAGCGTCTCCTGCTTATCGTTGAACAGTTCCGGGAAGCCATCACTCATGAGTACAATTGCGTCCCCCATATGAAGTTCCACTTTTCTTTCTTCGTATGGAAAATCGAGAAACGCACCCAATGGCATTCCTTTAAGCGTCACTTCTTCGATTTCTCGAGTTGCCGCTCTATAGATAAGCGGAGAGGGCATTCCCGCGGACGATACGACGGCGACCTTGTCCCTGATACGGAGAAGGAGCATCGACATGAACATCGACCTCATGTTCAGTCTTTTTATGCTATCGGTTAGCTTCTCAAAAATATCCAGCAGGTTTGGTGTATCAGAAAACCCGTTGAAGAGGCTTTTTGCAGCGACGACCATCGTTCCGGCTTTTGCGCCGTGCCCTGTGGCATCACCGAGCGCAACGGTAAGCGTTCCATCGCGGCCAACGGCAAAGTCGTAGTAGTCGCCTCCAACCTCGGTAGCCGTTTTCATGTAGACGGCGATCTCAAGGCCGGGAATAACGGGGACAGTTCCCGGCAGCATCGATAGCTGCAGCGCACGCGCCTCTTCAAGTTCTTTTGTTTTACGGCTATTGTCCGCTTCGAGGAGGCGACGCGAGATTTCCATCTCACGAGCTACCCGCTGTTCATTTTCTATTCGTTCCGCAATTTCCTCCGCCAGCGAAATATTTTCAAGAGCGGTTGCTGCCTGCGTTGCAACAAAAGTCAACATGCGGTGATCCTCGTTTGAGTACGGCTCCTCCGAAAGCCGTGAACCGAGAACAAGTAAACCTGCCAAGTGCCCTCCCCGCCCCACCATCGGTACAATGCATTCGGGATGAAGCTGCCCCAGCACAGAAACATCGGAATTGCCGTTCTTCACCGTCGATGCAAAATCCACCGGCTGGCCACGACCGGCCAATGCAGTCAAGACCGGGAGTGTGGGGGAAAGCGTTTGTATTTCTTGGGGAACTGTCCCAGCGACAGCTTCAAGCGAGTCGTTGGTGAAACGAAGATAAATAACCAGAGAATTAGGGTGGAAGGCCTGCACAAGATGTGATTCCAGCAGTCGCGCCAATTCGCGACGATCCATTGCTGTAGCCGATTTTTCTGCCAGACTTTCCAGTACAATGCGGGCGTCATAGGCGCTACGAAAGAATGCTCGATCGATTCTTCCGCTTACACGCGTATGAATAGAAGTTCCACCCCAGAGAAGCAGAGTCCCAAAAACAGAGCCGAGCACGATGGCAAACGGCGGCGCGATTTGGACGAAAGACTGCAAATAGTTGGACAACGAAAGAGCGAAAAGGAGAATCAAGCCGATGCTGACAAGCGAAAGAAGAAAAGTGAAGCCGCGCTGTACCAATAAGTAGCGGGCGCTTCTCTTGAGCAGAACCGGAATTTCAAGGACTCGGTGCTTGACCACAGCGTATGCAAACGAAAGAGGGAAAAGGAAAAGAAGCAACACGAGGAAGGTGGCAAGGAAAATATCAGTTTGAAATCCAAAAAAATTTTCCGCGCCAGCCCGGATCAGAGTTGGAGTGATGCCAAATACCGATCCCCAAAAAATAACTCGAATTTTTCTGCGTACTTCCGGATCATGCCCCTGCGCAAAATTCATCCCGAGTGAAAGCATGCCGAGGACGAACAACGCAATCATAATAATAAAGGGAATCTTTCCGGATAAAATATTTCCGGCCATAGCGTGAAACGGCGGCGGAAGAAATGTCTGGCCCGTCTGAAAGCCGGATATTGCAAAAGACATCCCAACGATTATCGACATCCATTTCAGCCAGGGGAGACGACGATCGATTGGAGCATGGACGGGAAAAACTGCGAAGAAGAAATAAAAAAGCGGAGCAAGGATGCTGCTGAAAATTGCTTTGTACCCCATGGCAAATGGACGCAACGCTGGAGCTATTGCCATGTGATTCGTAAGAGAGGGCGACGCAATAAAACTTCCGCACATGAGGGCTAAGAGCCAGACAACCGGGTCCTCGACACGGAGAAACAAGACGATCAACCCGACAACAACGAACGGAATGGGAAATGATGAAATAACTTCGCCGGCAAGGTACTCCAAACTTCCTTCGCTCGTTGCCGATTGCCGCAAACGAAAAACGGCTGTCATATGGATGGGAGATTTAACGCTGGGACGGTTGACACTCAAAGCGATGGAGTCTCCCGGTTTGTGCTGATTCCATATTGTGAAAAGGTAGCTGTCGTCGAGAATCGGATGGTCATTAAAGGCAAATATTTCATCACCCTTGAGCATTCCGGCCGTCTCTGCCGGACTTCCCCGATAAACGCTTTTCACACTTTGGGCACTTTTAGCCTTGATGAAATCAGTATCAAATCCAAGTTCGACTGGTGGAAGCTGGGATTTCGCACGTGCATCCACCATCCAGAGGATGCTGTAGAAAATTGTGGCCGCAGCATAGACGATCGCGAGCGATACCACAGCCGGATGTATCCATCGGGATGAATGCATGACAGGCATTTTCATTTGCGCGACCCTTTCAACCCTCTAAAGGAAGAAACATAGAATGCCCCTTCCTATTGACCGGAAACATTAACCTCGATGAATCATAGACGAAAATTCTCCGCAACTTGTTTCATTCTTCAATGCTGATGGAATAGAGATCTTTTCCCCTTGCCCTCTTTCGAATGATAACCCTGTCGCCCTTCGCTAATCCGGGCCACCGAACAAAATAATGTTCGTGCGGTTCTTCCGGTCCCCGGCATTCGCAATGATACGATTCAACGGCAGCCTTCTTTTCCCCGGCTCCGACTTTCACTGAAAACGCGGAACCAACCGACGGAAAGAAGAGCAGTTTATTTTTTAAAACGAGAAAATATCCCTGCGCTGCCTCCTCGGATGAAATTTTTCGTTCGTATACTTTTTCCATGGCGTCCTTTCAGAAATTAAGCAGATGCGGCATCATACTCCCGACGCCCGTCGTCGTTTGATGAACCTGCCCTTAAAAGATGATTCAATATAGTATATTGGAATTTATCAAAAAAGGAGGCTGCTCATGAGTCGGAAGCGGTATACGGCAGAGAGCATCACTAACAAATTGTATGAAGCAGATGTATTGGAGAGCCCGGGTGCGCAGGCACTATTCATCAAACCGGGAGGCCCATGCACGTCGAATCATTCAAGAAGACCGATCTCCCGTCTCTTACCGCCTTTCGCTTCCCTTATTCGTATCGCAAGGACTCCACCGGATTCGCTGTCGCTGCTCGAACTGCCTGGAGCGCTACCACCATAAGCGAAGCAACAAGAATTAGAGACGAAGCAATCGCGAACAACCGTATATCTACATCAATCCTATAAAAGAATGCCTGAAGCCATGTATGCATTGCATACCACGCCAATGGCCATGCAAAGATGTTTGCTAACAAGACCCAAAGGAGAAACTCTTTACAAATCAATCCGATGATCGAAGGGAGGGAGGCACCGAGAGCCCTGCGAATGCCGATTTCTTTTTTCCTCGCCGTCGGTACTGATGAACGCCAATCCGAACACCCCGAGAAACGCGATCACCATGGCCAATCCCGAAAACCATTGAAACATCTCCTCCAGCCTATATTCAGATTTGTACAGCCTGTCGAGATGGCTATCAAAAAAGAAGTACTCGAACGGGCTTTGCGGGAAAATGCTGCTCCATTGGCTGCGTATATGAGCAAGCGTGGCAGGCATGTTGCTGGAATTGATTCTTATTGAAAGATAATTAACTTCATCCGGGTTAACTGCAATGAACAGAGGCCGTATCTTTTCGTGCAGGCTTTTGTAATTGAAATCTTTCACGACGCCGATCACCGTGCCCTCGTGCAGCGCGGCAGCTCCGAATTTCTGGCCGATCGGTTCTTTCCATCCTATTTCCCGGACTGCGGCTTCGTTGAGGATATATCCCCCCTTCATGTCGCCAGCAGAGCTTTTTGATAAATCTCTTCCATCCACGAGACCGAGCATATACGTCTTTATGAAATCATAGTCGCTGTAAATATAATCCATTGTTTTGTCGAAGCCGCTTCCTTTCCATGCAACGGAGGTATAATACTGGACATCACCGGGTAAAACGGATGAAGCGGAGGCTGCGATGATTCCGCTCTCTTTCAATAATTCGCTTTTAAAGGTCTCGCACTTTCTCCGCGTATTCTCTTCCCGTAAAGGAAGAACGACGACGTGTTCTTTTTCAAACCCAAGTTTTTTGTTGCGTACATACGTGAGCTGGTCCGACATGATAGCAGTCGAAATGATGAGACCCGTAGAAACCAAGAATTGGAAAACAACGAGCACGCTTCTGGCGGATATGCCAGACAAATGTCCTGTTGGAGCTTTGCTCATTACGCGCATTGGCTGGAATGACGACAGAATGAGCGCCGGATAACTTGCGGAAAGGACTCCCGTAAGTACCGTCACTGCGGCTAGGACAATATCAAGTTCAATGTTATGCATAAAGTCCAGTGCAAGCTGATGACCGACGAACGAATTGATCGTCGGAAGGCTCAGCTCAACCAGGGTTATCGCAACGGCAGTAGCAATTGCCGCCACAAACACCGATTCGCCGACAAACTGTTTTATTAAGCTTATCCTGTCCGCACCGAGCACCTTCCGAACTCCGATTTCCTTTACCCTGAATGAATAGCCTGCCGTGAGAATATTCGTGCAGTTTATGCAGGCCATAAGGAGGATCAGGATTCCTACTGCAGAGAAAATATAGATGTATCGTATATCGCCGTTTGGCTCTATCTCGCCTGCAAGGTCGGAATGGAGATGAATCGCTGATAGAGGTTGAAGAACGAGCGATGCAGGCATGAACGCCGGAAAGCCGCGATAATACTCTTTGATGAAGCCTGGTAATCGACCCCGCAAGGCCGCTTCGCACGAAGGATCCCGCAGGAAAACATAAGTATAGACGGAAGTGTTGAGAGGATTGGTAAGAAAATCTTTATCGTAGATTTCCTTTGCGCTCGACATCGAGACCAGAAAATCACAATGGAAATGTGAACTCACCGGAATGTCTTTTATTACGCCGGTGACCTTCATAGAATATTTATTATCGAACGTTAACGTTTGACCGAGTGGATCCGCGCTGCCAAAGTATTTTCTAACGGCTTCTTGAGTAAGGACTATTGAAAAGGGATCGTTCAGCGCAGTATTATAGTCTCCTTCAACGACAGGAAACGTAAATACCGTAAGTATCGACGGATCTGCGAAAACAACATTCTCCGCATAGAGCCGCGTGTTGCCAGTGCCAATTACCACTTTATCTGCCTTAGCAATCCTCACCGTATTTGCTATCTCAGGAAAACTGCCTCGAAGTCTCTCCGCAAGGGGCGCCGGCGTGCTGGCATAATTGTCACTCACAACTCTCACGATGCTTTTATAGTGTACATTGTATTTGTCGTAGCTCAATTCATTCTGTAGATACAGGAAAATTACGACAAAGCTTGCCAATCCGAACGCCAGGCCGCTGATGTTGATAAAAGAGATCGTCTTCTGCAGCAGGAGATTTCTCAGCGCGATCTTCAGGTAATTCCTTAGCATGTTGTCTCGGTAATTTCCAATGAACAATGATCAATTATCAATGATCATTATTCATTGATAATTGTTGATTCTAGTTATTCGTACCTCAGCGACTCCACCGGGTTCGCCGTTGCGGCTTTGATCGCTTGAAAACTCATAGCGATAAATGCAATCAGCAGGGTGATTACCGCAGCGATCAAGAAAATGCCGATTCCTATGTTCGTCCTGTACGCGAAATTTTGAAGCCATTCGGTCAAGACGAAATACGACACAGGAACGGCAATGACGTTCGCTGTAATAATCAGGACGAGAAACTCTTTTGTAAACAGTGAAAGGATGCCGGGGATGGAGGCACCAAGCACTTTCCGCACGCCGATTTCCTTTGTTCGCTGAGTTACTTTCAACGAGGCCAACCCAAATAGTCCCAGGCTTGCCAGCACGATGGCAAGCGACGAAAAAACACCGGCGATCGTTTCCAGACTTTCCTGGGGCTTATAACTCTCATGGTATTTGTCGAGTACAGTAAAGTATTCGAAAGGTGAACCTGTGAAGACTTCGCCCCATTTGTTCTTCAGAAAGCTCAACGCAGCGGCGCTTCGCGACGGGTCTATTCTGACGGAGATGAATCGTTTCAAATAATCTCCGGCAACGTATCTAAAGATCGCCGGCTGCACTGGATTGTGCAGCGATGAAATGTTGATGTCCTTTGCAACGCCGATGACGTGCAGCGGATGATCTTCATGGACGTACCGGACCTCTTTCCCCGCCGCATCCGGCCATCCGAGTTCCTTCGCTGCAGTCTCGTTAAGAATTACCGCGTCCGTTATGTCGCTCCCGTACTGCAGTGAAAAATTACGTCCCTGCGTCAATTGTGCCCTGTACGTATCGAAAAAGTTCTCATCGATAGACGAGACAATCATTTGCACCGGTTTCTTCTTATCGCCACCCATCGGAATAACGCCGAAGTCATTGTTGAAATAGTAACCGGGTACGTTCTCCGAGATACAGCACGACGTGATGCCCGCGCCAGCCTTATCGGCGTTGATCGAGTTCAGAAATACGTCGACATTCGCCCCGTGCCCGCGTTCCGCTTCAATTTCGACAGGAACAACAACGATCCCATCGGGCTGAAACCCCATGTCATAATTCCGCATAAAATTTATCTGCCGGTTGATGAGAAGGGCTCCCGTTATAAGCATAACGGCTATGGTAAACTGGCTGACCACCATGACGTTGCGCACGATGCTTCTCTTGTTTCCCAACGACTGCTTTGCGAACACCTGAACCGGTGTAAAGGATGAAAGAAAAAATGCGGGATAGCTTCCGGAAAGCAATCCCAAAATGATTCCGAATACGAGAACGAAAGCCATACCTGGAAACGCCAGGAAAGGAAACAGCTCAATCTCCTTTCCGGTTAAAATGCGGAACTGGTCAAGGAAGAGTTCTGCCAGCCCGACTCCGATAATCAGAGAAACGAGGCTCATCATCACGGACTCACAGATAAACTGCTTTATGAGCTGAGACCTCTTCGCTCCAAGCACCTTACGCAAGCCTACTTCTTTTGCACGCTCCGCGTACCGCGAAGTCGAGATGTTCATGAAATTGATGCACGAGATCGCGAGAATCGAAATCGCAATGCCCAAAAGAATGTACAGGAAGTTTCTTGACACAGGCTGAACAATATTCTCGGTAATCTTTGAATCCAGATGGACATCCTTCAGCGGCTCGATACCGAACGCCGTTCGTCCCTTCAGGTAATCGGGCAAGTCCTTGTTGAGTATCTGTGTCAACTGGTTCTGTAATTCCTGCGGACTCACATTGTCGGACAGCTTGACGAAGGTATGAGTGCCCGACGAATACCACTTATCCTCGAAACCGGGATCAAAATAATTCCTGATCTTCGCCGGGATAAGGATGTCGAACTTGATGCTCGAGTTGACGGGGAAATCATGCAGAACACCCGTGACGACAAAATCAAAATTGTTAATCTTCATCGTTTTTCCCATCGGATTGTCATCTCCGAAAACCTTAAGTGCGAACTCTTTGGCGATGACAACCGAATTGGGATTATCCAGCACCGTCCGGCGGTCGCCGTAGAGGAGCGGGAAGTTGAACACTTCAAAGAAAGAGGGATCGCTGCAAAAGACCATCTCTTTAAATGCTTTATCGCCGCGGGTGACCCAGAACTCGTTTCTAAAAAGCCGCGCCACCATGCCGAGCCCCGGGTAATCATTCCTAAGAGCTTTCGGCAGCGGGTCGGGTGTCGTGGCAGAATACGTTTCCCCGCCCGGTGATTTTTCATGCTTGTAGATTCTGTAAATCTTATCGGCATTGTCGTGAAATGCGTCGTAGTTCATCTCGTTGTATACGTAAGAAAAGATCAATGCAAAACCGGCGATACCTATGGAAAGCCCGATGATGTTGATGAACGAATACACCTTGGCTCGAAGAATATTTCTGAGTGCGATTTTGAGATAATTTTTTAGCATACGATTCCTCCAGTTTCCGACGAACAATGATCAATTGTCGATGATCATTGATAATTGATCATTGAAATCATTCATATCGTAAAGATTCCACCGGGTTCGCCGTCGCCGCTTTGACTGCCTGATAGCATACAGTGAGAAGTACAATCAGTAGAGCTAATCCTCCCGATGAAGCAAATACCCACCATCGTATCTCAATGCGATAGGCAAAGTCATGCAGCCATTTATTCATAACAAAGTACGCGATTGGCCAGGCTATGATGTTGGCTACCGCCGTCCACAGTACAAAATCTTTTGTCAGCGTCGACACCACATTGGCAACAGAGGCACCCAGCACCTTACGAATTCCAATCTCTTTGGTCATGTTCTCGGCAACGAATGACACCAGCCCAAGCAAACCCAAACAGGCGATGAATATCGCGAGGATTGAAAAATACCCGAAGATGTTTCCCATCCTTCCTTCCGATTGATAGAGTTTGTCGATCTCTTCATCGAAAAAATGCGTACTGAATTCGTGGTCAGGATATTGTCGATGAAAAATTTGCTCCACCATCCCGATAGTCTTCCCAATATCGTCGGACTTTACACGCATATATAAATGCCTGAATCCATAGAGAGATAATATCAAAGGCTCGACTTCGCTGCGTAATGACCTGAAATTAAAATCCTTTACCACTCCGATAATCTTACACTTTCTACCGGCGTTCAATCGTTTGCCGATTGGATTTTGCAAATGCATAGCTTTTACCGCCGCTTCATTTATAACAAAGCCTTCCATCTCGTCGGATGGGTACTCCCTTGAGAAGAATCTTCCCTCCGCCATTCTTAACTTAAATGTTTGCGCAAAGTCTTCGGTAACGTACAGTGTTGGAAAGCTAACCCACTTTGCATTCTTATCCATTCCTTCCCAATCGGCAACGTTATTGGTGCCGATATTCAAAAGCATATCCCCTGAAGCGGCTACACTGATAACTTCCGGATGCTGGAGCAACTCATTTTTTATGGTTTCATATTTCCCGGCAAAATCCTCCGTTTCCAGATAAATCAGATTCTCTTTATCAAACCCCAAATCCTTATTCCTCATATAATGAAGTTGTTGATATATGATAATCGTCCCGATAATGAGCGCGATAGAAATCGTGAACTGGCCGATGACGAGCAGCCGTCGGAGCAATGATGTACGCGAATGACCACTAGCCGGTCCTTTCAAAACCTTCACCGGAGTGAAGGACGAAAGAAATATTGCAGGATAACTTCCTGAAATAATGCCGGTAACAATGAGGAGGCAAATCAAGCCGATAAATATCTCGATGTTTGCAAAGTCGATGGACAACGGTTTACCGGTAAAATTACTAAAGGCCGGAAGAAACAATTCGACGATAGCCAGGGCAAAAATAAAAGCAATGGCGGAAATGAGGATCGATTCTCCAAGAAATTGTTTTATAAGTTGTGAACGACTTGCGCCAATGACTTTCCGCAACCCGACTTCTTTGGCACGTTTTATGGAACGCGCAGTTGCCAGATTCATGAAATTGATGCAGGCCATGAACAATATGAATGCTGCGATAAGCGTAAAGAATATGACATACTGAATGTTGCCCTCCTTATTTTCAAACTTGAAGTCAGAGTACAGATGTGCTTTCGTTATCGGCTGCAGAAAGAACTTTATATGACTACTTAGCTCCGGATTGTACTTGTCCAGAAAGGTTTTGAATTCCCCGTTCATTCTATCGCTCACCGTGGAATATGAAACACCGTTTTTCAAGAGGATGTAAGTCTTATAATCCGCATTTTGCTCGTACCAGCTATCGGGGTTCCGCGAAGTCCTGAGAAGTTCAAGGGAAAGGAAACAATCAGTTTTCCGCAGGTATTCATGTGTAAGCCGGGGAACGTCTTTCACAACTCCTGCGACTATTAGAGGATAAGGATCGTTTGCCTGGACGATGGTTTTACCAATGGCATCATCCCCGCCAAAGAGCTTTTGCGCAGTGCTTTCAGTTATAATTATGGACCCGGCATCGTTTAAAGCTGTTTTAGGATCGCCCTTTATAAATTGAAATGGGAAAATATCGAAAAATCGAGGCTCAATATAACGGACGGTTGCATCGAGTTTCTTATCCTTGTATTGAAGCTTTTTGACATCGGCGTTCACCCTGGTTACCTCTTGGATACCGGGAACAGATTCTTTTAACCAGTTGGCAAATGGACCGGGCGTTGCAAAAATCTGAGTACCATCCATATCCCAAATGACACGGCAAATACGATCGGCATTTTTATTATAGCGCTCGTAGCTCAATTCGTCCTGTACCCACAACATAATAAGGATAAAACATGCCATGCCAATCGCCAGGCCGGCAATGTTGATGAATGAATAGAGCCGATTCTTCAACAGGTTTCTGAGGGCAATCTTTAGGTAGTTCTTGAACATATGCGTTTTCCAATGAACGATGATCAATTATCAATGATCATTGATAATTGTTGATTGTACTTATTCGTACCGTAACGATTCCACGGGGTTCGCCGTTGCCGCTTTGATCGCATGCGTTCCTACGGCCAGCAAAGCAAGCGCCAGAGCTAACGCTCCGGATATCAAGAAGAACCACGGGTTTATCTCTACCCTGTATGCAAAATCTTTGAGCCAATTGCGCATAACATAATATGCGACGGGCCATGCTATAATATTCGCCAGCAGAACCCATCGTGTGAATTGTTTCGAGAGCATGAAGACGATCTCGGATACGGACGCGCCGAGTATTTTCCGGATTCCGATCTCCTTTGTCCGTTGCTCTGTGACAAAGGCGACAAGTCCGAGCAATCCCAGACAAGCGATAAAAATTGCGAGGCAAGAAAATACTGTTGCAATTGTTGCCGTTCTCTGTTCTGCCCTGTAGAGATTTGCCAGCCCTTGATCCAGGAAGGTGTAATCAAATGTCTGATTTCCCGCAAAAGTGTGCCATGCCGCTTCGAATGAAGAAATAGTCTCGCGATAGTCGCCGGGGGAGACTCGTACGGACGTGTGAGTTAAAAAATTGCTGCCCCTTGAAAGGAATATGGCCAGCGGATGGACCGGCTGATGCAGGGATTCGAAGTTGAAGTCCTTCACCACTCCTATGATCCTAAGCATTTTATTTTCCTGCGGCGTCTTGCCTGCCGAGACGACCACTTTTCCGATTGGATTTTTACATCCAAGCGCCTCGACCGCCGCCTCGTTGAGAACAACTGAAGAGGAATCGGAATCGTGTCCCTTATCGAAAAATCTCCCCTCCGCAAGCTTCACCTGATACGTGTTCAACAAGTTGTCATCGCTCAGAAGTATCCATAATTGCTGCGCGCTTTCCATTGAACTATCTCGAAGGGTAAAAGTGGTATTCCACAAACCCGTGGTCCCCATCCCTGGTACCGCGGAGGTGCTTGTCACGTTCATCACGCGCGGATTTCTCATCAGTTCCTGTTCAAAGGCATCGATCTTGTCCCGGCCAATAGCATCCGTGCCGTTTAGGACGATAACCTGTTCCTTGGTAAATCCGAGATTTTTGTTCTGGATGAAAGAAAGCTGCTCGCCGACGATGAACGTGCCGACGAGAAGCATGATTGAAACCGCAAATTGAAAGATGATTAATCCATCCCTGAGGACAATCCCCCTGTTTTCATGGCGGGAGCCTTTTTTCAACATTTGTACAGGGCTGAACGAGGAGAGGTAAAATGCCGGATAGCTGCCGGAGATAATTCCGACAATAACTCCGAAACACAACAATCCAATTACCGGGTAGGGGTTTGTGAAGAGGTCGAGTGCGATACGCATCCCGGTGAAGTGATCTAACAACGGGATAAAAAGTTCTATGAAGACCACAGCCAGGAAAACAGCAATCAAACTTGTGAGAGTGGACTCGGCAAGAAACTGGCCAACGAGCTGCTTCCTGTTTGATCCCAGGGTTTTGCGTATTCCTACTTCTTTCGCGCGTTTTTCAGATCTCGCGGTGGCAAGGTTCATGAAATTTACGATCGCGAGGAAAAGGATGGCTATCGCTATCGCGGAGAAAATATAGACGTAGGAAATGTCGCTATTGGGTTCCAGCTCGTAGTCGAGGTGAGAGCGGAGGTGGATCGAGGTCAACGGTTGAAGACGATACTCGAACCTGTTCCCTCCTGCTTCGAACTGCTCGAATGTAATCCCCATCTTCGTCATCGCGTTTATTTCCGCCCAGGGATAGTTCTTCACGACATCCCTTAGCTTCGCCTGAAACTGGTCTGGATCGGTTCCTTTGCGAAGGCGAACGTATGTTACATATGGGTTCTCAACCCAGGATGGGTTCCTGCTATCTTCGCAGGATGAAAGCGAAGCGAGGAGGTCGAAATGAAAATGCGAATTTGGCGGAAAACCGGCGACCACCCCAGTCACGAGATACTCCTGGCCCGTCTGGGTGTTGGTCACAATTTTTCCAAGCGCGGTCTCGTTTCCAAAGTATTTTTTCGCGACCGGTTCCGTGACGACGATCGAATTGGGACGTGTCAACGCGGTCTTCGGATCCCCCTGAACGAAGGGAACCGTGAACACATCGAAGAATGTCGAATCGACCCAGTAGAATCTTTTTTCGGTAAACGCATTGTTTTTATACTTTACCATCGGTGCATCGATGGTCTTGATCCGTGTGTAGCTGATAACTTCCGGATAGAGACGAGCGAGTGTAGGGCCGAGCGGCCTTGCGATCATTGCGACGTTTATTTTCCCGCCGTTAACGACCGCCTCCAGATGAATCCTGTAAATCTGATCGGCATTATTATTGAATTTATCATACCCGAGTTCATTGGCGACATAGAGAAGAATAACGATACAACTCGCTATGCCGACGGCAAGCCCGACGATATTGATAAATGCCAGCGACCTGAATTTCAAGAGGTTTCTCAACGCGATCCGAAAATAATTCTTTATCATAGATGGCCCCAATTCTAATTATTCCTTCGATTATTTGGAGACCGGAGACAGCCGTGCAAATCTTCTTTTCCAGCTTTCGGCTTCCTGCCTCCGGTCTTCGTCTACTCGTAACGTAGCGACTCCACCGGGTTCGCCGTCGCCGCTTTGATCGCGTGCGAACTCACGGTCGCCAAGGCAACGATCAAGGCAAGAACGCCCGATGCGGCAAAGGTCAAGGCGCTTATGTCGACTCTGTACGCAAAGTTCTGCAGCCACGCGTTCATCACATAATACGCCAGGGGCCATGCGGCAACATTCGCTATCAGCACCCACTTGACAAATTCACTCGAAAGCAATGCTGCCACCTCGAAAACGGACGCACCGAGTACTTTCCGCACGCCGATTTCTTTCGTCCTTTGTTCGGTGATGAACGCAGCAAGGCCGAGCAGCCCAAGGCAGGCAATGAGAATGGCAAGCACCGAAAATATTGCCGCAATCTTGCCGGCTCTTTGATCGGCCTCATACATCAGTTGCAGATTCTGGTCGAGAAAATTGCATTGAAACACGGTATTTCCGGCATATTTTTTCCAGGTGCGTTCCAGGAACGCGATCGTCCTTTGATAGTCGACGGCAGAAACGCGCACAGAGACGAACCGGCTGTATTCGCCGCGGTCGAAAAGGCTGATGGCGAGCGGGCGAATTTTCTCGTGAAGCGACTCGTAATTGAAATCCTTCATTACACCGATAACTTCGTATTTCGGAGCGTTCCCGGGCCGTATCAATATTTTTCCTATCGGATCTTTGATGCCAAGCGCTTTCACTCCGGTCTCGTTCAACACAACTCCGGCCGAATCGGAGGGATGATCCTTCGAAAAAAATCTCCCTGCAATCAGTTCGAGTTTGTAGACTCCGGCATACTCGTAATCGCTTCTCATTGTCATGATTGCCTGGGCATCCTGGCTTGGCCCCTTCTCAAGCTGCCAGACATTGTTATCATACAAACTGCCGGGAATTGAGGCGGAGTTTGAACTGCTCACTACCCCGGGGCATCCGGACAGTTCCTGCTTGAACTGTTCCATGTGCGTTCCGACAGCATCGGCTTTGCTGATAACGAGAACCAGGTCCTTGTTCAACCCGAGGTTTTTTTCTTGTACATAATGCAGTTGCTGATAAATGATGAACGTACCGATGAATAATGCAATCGATACAGTAAACTGAAAAATTACCAGTATGCTTCGTAAAACGGACTTGCGGTTCGTTCTTCCAGAACCGGATTTGAGGACGCGGACAGGGAGAAAGGACGAGAGATAAAAGGCCGGATAACTCCCCGCAACGATCCCAACAACGATCGAAAATAAGAAAAGTAAAGGCACTGAGTACGCATTGTCGAATAGCCCCAGACTCACTTCCTTGCCGGAAATGTTGTTGAAGACAGGAAGAAATAGTTCAATGAGGCCTATGGCGAGAAAGACTGCAATCATACTAATGGTGATGGACTCAGCCATAAATTGGGCGATCAACCGCATTTTGCTGGAACCGAGAGTCTTGCGTATTCCGACCTCCTTTGCACGCTTGTCAGACCTTGCTGTTGAAAGGTTCATGAAATTTATGCAGGCGATCAGGAGAATAGCGATGGCAATCGCTGAAAAAATATATACATAAGAAATATCGCTGTTGGGCTCCAGTTCAAAGTCGACATGTGAAGCAAGATGGATGGATGTAAGAGGCTGCAGATAATAGCCTATTTTATTCCCGGAGGACTCATATTGGTCAAGCGATATTCCCATGACGGCTTTCAATTGCGTGCTGATATATTCTCTGGTATGATCGTTGAGTTTTTTCTGAAACGTTGCCGGGTCCGTACCATTGCGCAGCATGACGTACGTGTAGTAGTTATTGCTCAGCCAATTATCACCATCATTCCTGTATTTGGCAATACTTACCAGCGACGCGAGGAAATCGAAGTGAAAATGTGAACTATGCGGGATATCCCTGACCACACCGGTGACAACCAAATCCATCCTTTGGTCGGCATTCAAGATCTTTCCCACCGGGTTCTCATCCCCGAAATATTTACTCGCCATGGACTGGGTAATGACGACAGCGTTGGGCTGGGTCAAAGCCGATCGCAGGTCGCCTTGAATGAAGTTCACGGTGAACACGTTAAAGAAAGTCGAGTCAGCCCAATAGAACCTCTTTTCGGCGAAGACCTTTTCCTTGTACCGCAGCACGGGCGAACCGAAATTAGCAATCTTGGCAGCTGCAACGACTTCCGGAAAATCCTTTACCAGTGTGCCTTGTAATGGTGCGCAGGTTATCGCCTGATTCACCTCCTTATTTCCTAGGAGAGCACGGAAGTGCACGCGGTATATCTCGTCTGCGTGTGTATTGAATTTGTCATAACTCAACTCGTCTTGCACGTACAGCATGATCGTGATGCAGCAAGCGATGCCGACTGCAAGTCCGATGATGTTTATAAAAGAAAAGGCCTTGTGGTTTTTAAGATTTCTCAGCGCAACTCGGAGATAGTTTTTTAGCATGGTCTTCCTTCAATGATCAATGAACAATTATCAATGATCATTGTTCATTGATCATTGATAATTGGGCTTATTCGTACCGTAGCGACTCAACCGGGTTCGCCGTTGCTGCTTTGATCGCCTGCGAACTCACGGTCAACAACGCGATCAGAAGCGCCAGCAATCCGGAAAGCACGAACACGCCGATGCCGATGTCGATCTTATACGCGAAGTTCTGAATCCACTTCTCCATAATGTAGTAAGCAACCGGCCAGGCAATCACGTTTGCAATCAATACCCACTTCACAAATTCCTTGGAAAGCAGCATCATAATTTCCGGTACCTGAAGCGCCAAGGACTTTTCTTATGCCGATCTCCTTTGTTTTCTGTTCAGTCACAAAGGCCGCGAGTCCTAATAACCCGAGACATGCGACAAGGATCGCAAGGATCGAAAACACTCCCGCGATCTCGTTTGTTCTTCTATCCGCAGCATAGAGACGCTGCAGGTTTTCATCCAGAAAATTATAGCTGAAGCCTTCATTCCCGGTGTACTTCTTCCAGACATCCCCTATGAAAGAAATAGTGGCCGGGTGGTCTCCGGGTGCCAAACGGACCGTAACGAAACGTCCCGTGAAACCTTTTTCCGGAAGAAGACGAATGACGAGAGGGCGAACGGGTTCATGAAGGGATTGATAGTTGAAATCCTTTACTACTCCTACGATCTCGTATCTTTGTGGAGATCCCGGAGTCGGCGCAGGAGGGACGAGGTACCTGCCGACGACGTTTTTCGTTTCAAATGCCCTTTCCACTTCTTCGTTGACGACAACTGCGGCACTATCCGAAGGATGCTCTCGCGAAAAGAATCTTCCCTCCGTCATTCTCAGCCGATACGTCTCAGCAAAATCATAATCACAAAACAACTGACGGAGGTTTTCGAGCTGTTCCCAAGATATGCCTTCGAGCCTGTATGCACTGTCTCCGCCCTGGTCGCCTGGAATCGCGTTTGAATTCGTGAGGCTGACGATATCGTTATTTCCCTTCAATTCATGCTCGAAGGATTGAATCTGGTCTGAAAGATCATCCGTCCTGTTGATCACGACGGTTTCTTCCTTGTCAAATCCAAGGTCTTTCGTCCGAACGTAGTTCAGTTGAGCATAGATGATAAAGGTCCCTATGAACAAAACAATCGAGACCGTAAACTGGAATACCACCAGTCCGTTTCTAAGAATCGATTTCCTTCCTCGCTTCTTCACGTCCGACTTAAGTGCATCGATTGGACGGAAAGATGAGAGATAGAAAGCTGGATAACTTCCGGCAACGATCCCGACAACAATGGCGAAACAGAGAAGTAATGGAATTGACGATGGATCGCTGATAAGGTTAAAGCCCATTTGTTTATTTGCTGCAGCATTAAACACAGGGAGAAACAATTCAACAATACCGACGGCCAGGAGGATAGCGAAACCGCTCATCAATATCGATTCTGCAAGGAATTGATAAACGAGGTGCGAACGAAGAGACCCTAATGTCTTTCTTACTCCGACTTCCTTTGCTCGCCTCTCCGACCTTGCCGTTGCCAGATTGATGAAATTGATGCATGCGATCAACAATATCGCGATGGCAATGGCTGAAAAAATGTAGACATACGTGATGTTGCTATTCGGTTCGATCTCATAATCGAGATGCGAATGAAGATGAATCGAAGTAAGAGGCTGCAGGACATATCCGTACCTGTTTCCAGCCGCAATAAATTGATCCATGGAAATCCCTATGATGGCTTTCAATTGAGAGCCGGCATATTTCCTAACCTCTTCATTCAGTTTGCGCTCAAAGTCTGCAGGGTTTGCGCTCTTTCGAAGGAGGAAATATGTATAGTAATTGTTGCTCAACCAGGTCGGGTTTCTGCTGTCCTGTCCAGAAGTGAGAGAGCCGATGAAATCAGGATGGAAATGTGAATTTTGTGGGACGTCCCGGATCACTCCGGTCACGGAAAAGTCATTCCGTTTATCCATCTTAAGAATCTTACCGACGGGGTTCTCACCGCCGAAATACCTGCGAGCGGTGGATTCGGTGAGCACTACCGTATTGGGCTGAGTGAGCGCAGTCCTCGGATCCCCCGCGATAAACGGAAACGTAAACACCTCAAAGAACGTCGAGTCGGCCCAGAAGAATTTTTCTTCGCTGAATGTTTTATCCTGATAGCGTATGACAGGGGAACTTCCCTTGAACAAGCGAGTGTATGAGGCAAGATCCGGGATGTCATGATAGATCGCCGGTCCCATCGCAGCCGGGCTTTTTGCCCCATTGAGTTCATGTCCATTGATCGCACCAAGAAGCGCCGGCCGGTATATCCGATCGGCGTTCTTACTATATTTGTCGTAGCTTAGTTCGTCCCGAACGTAGAGCAGGATCGCGATGCAGCAGGCAATGCCGACTGCAAGTCCGACGATGTTTATCAATGAGAATGCCTTGTACTTCCAAAGGTTTCTCAATGCAACGCGCAGGTAATTCTTTAACATGCTCTTCCTTCATTATCAATAAACAATGACCAATGATCATTGTTCATTGATCATTGATTATTGATCATTGAACTCATTCATATCGCAAAGATTCTACCGGGTTCGCCGTCGCTGCTTTAACCGCGTGCGAGCTCACGGTAAGCAGAGCAATAATCATGACGAACAATCCGGAAGCCGCGAAAACCCAAAAGCTCAAGTCTATTTTGTACGCGAAGTTCTTCAGCCAGTTGTTCATAACATAATAGGCTAGAGGCCAGGCAATCACGTTGGCGACCAAAACCCATTTGATGAACTCTTTTGAGAGAAGCGCCATAACTTCCATCACGGAAGCGCCAAGAACCTTACGAATTCCGATCTCTTTCGTCCGTTGTTCCGTAACAAAAGCCGCAAGACCGAGCAGGCCGAGACAAGCGATGAAAATAGCAAGGATGGAGAACGTTGTTATTATTTTGCCCGCCTGCTGGTCGGCAATGTACATCCGCCCAACATCTTGATCCAGAAAACTGTATTCGATGGACTCGTGGTCCGCATATTTCTTCCACGTGTTTTCAATGAATGAAATCGTTGCAGGATAATCCCCCGGCTTGACACGCACTAAAACAAAAACATACGGTACATCGTTATCGTACCCAGGCGGCAGAACCCGCAACAAGAGAGGATTAACAGACTGATGCAACGACTGGAAATTAAAATCTTTGACGACCCCGATAACCGGAAAATGCGACCACGGGGACCTCGAGGGACGGGGTCGGGATAAAGTCCTTTCCGCAAGACTCCCGGCACCAAATGCGGCCTCGGCCTGCTGGTTTACCACCACGGCGCCGGAGTCCGACGGGTGTTCGGGAGAAAAAAATCTGCCGCCGGCAAGAGATATCCCGCAAGTATTTAGGAAATTATAGTCGCAATATACCTCGTGCAACTCCCGAGGAGTCTGGTCGGAAGATCCTTCGAGCCAAAACATGGACTGATTCTGCTCACTCCCGGGAATAGCGCTTGATGCGGACACGCTGACCACGCTCGTGTTTGTCAGGAGCTCGTGTTCGAACTCCCCAAGCCTGCTGCCGAGATCGTTCGCTTTCTTTATTACGATGACCTGCTCTTTATCGAAGCCGAGGTCTTTGGCCTGGATATATTTTAGTTGGTTGAAAATCACAAACGTGCCAATGAAGAGAACTATCGACACGACGAATTGAAATACCACTAAACTGCCTCTCAACATGACCTTGCGCCTCTTCGACGTTGTGCCCCCCTTCAGCACTTGAATCGGATCAAAAGAGGAAAGGAAGAATGCCGGGTATGTGCCGGCGATGACGCCGACAACAATTCCGAGAGTCGCTAATGCCGGAATGACAAGAGGACTTTTCAATAAATTCAAGCTTATGCTTTCCCCGGCAATGCTGTTGAAAAGCGGGAGGAACAACTCAACGAGCCCAATTGCCAGAACAACGGCAAAAAGACTCATCAGAATGGACTCCGTGAGAAACTGCCTGATCAATTGAGGACGACTCGACCCGAGAGTCTTGCGGATGCCGATTTCTTTCGAGCGTCTTTCAGACCGCGCTGTGGCAAGGTTAACAAAGTTTACGCATGCAATGAGAAGAATCGCTGTCGCTATTGCCGAGAAGACGTAGACATAAGAGATATCGCCGTTTGGTTCAATTTCGTATTCCAGATGGGAGAACAAATGGATCGACGTCAGCAGCTGCAGAGAATATTCCCACGCTCCACTTGTAGAGATAAAGGGTGCCGCCGCGGTACCGACTGCTGCCATCTGCGGTTCGACGTACTTCTTCATCAGGATTTCATTCATCGATTTCTGGAAACTGTTCGGGTCTGTGCCGGTCTTGAGGAGAACGTACGTGAGGCAGTTGTTGCTCAGCCAGAGGGTGCTCCTACTGAGGCTGTCAGTACAGAACGAGCCAAGAAAATCGAACTTGAAATGCGAGTTTTCCGGCCAGTCTTTGATCACTCCAGTAACAATCCAGTCGCTCTTGTGATCCATGTTCAATATCTTTCCCATCGGATCTGCACTGCCGAAATATTTCCTGGCCATAGATTCTGTCAGCACGACACTATTAGTTTGTGTGAGAGCTGCCTTCGGGTTACCTCTGAGGAAATGGACAGTGAAGACGTCAAAGAATGTCGAGTCCACTTCCAGGAATCGCGGCTCGCTGAATGCTTTGCTGCCATATCTCAACACCGGAGCCATCCAGCCCTCAATACGCGTGGAAGCGGCAACCTGTGGGAATTCGGCCGGCAGCGCCGGACCCATTGGCGAAGGAGTTAAGGTACCGTTCTCTTTAAGGTTAGGTAGAACGGCATGAAAGGCGACCCTGTAAATTCTGTCGGCGTGTTTGTTGAATTTGTCATAACCCAACTCGTCCTGCACGTAAAGCATGATCGCGATGCAGCATGCGATGCCGACCGCAAGCCCACTGATATTAATAAGTGAGTATGCCTTATATTTTTTAAGATTTCTCAGTGCGATGCGGAGATAATTCTTCAACATGACATTTCTTCAATTATCAGTATTCAATGATCAATGTTTGGAAATCGAAGACAGGAGGCAGGAGAGACTGGATACTAATTGATATAATCTTTTCCGGTCTGCGGCCTACGATCTCCAGTTTTCATTTCTCCACCCATCCATCACGCAGCCGTATGATCTTGCTCCCATAGGCTGCATTCGTTTCGGAGTGAGTGACTTGAATGATCGTCGTTCCCTGCTCGTTCAGCTTTTTAAGCAGTTCCATTATTTCCCTCCCCTGGTCGGAATGGAGATTCCCCGTCGGCTCATCGGCAAGAATCAACTCCGGTTTTGCGATAACGGCTCTTGCAATTGCCACGAGTTGCTGCTGGCCGCCCGAGAGCTGATTGGGAAACAAATCCTTCTTCGCAACCATGTTGAAGCGGTCGAGAGTTTCGGCAACTCTCCCTTTCCTTTCATCCGATTTCACCTTTTGATAGAGAAGAGGCGTTTCAAGATTTTCATACACCGTGAGTTCGTCGATCAAATGGTAACTCTGGAACACGAAGCCAATATAAGTTTTATGAAGTTCCGTGAGCTTTTTTTCTTTCATCTTATGAACCGGCTCGTCGTGGAAATAGTATTCGCCCCCCGAGGGCATATCAAGCATCCCGATGATGTTCAACAACGTCGTCTTGCCGGATCCCGACGGACCCATGATAGAAATGAATTGACCTTGTTTGACTTCTAAATTGATGTTTCGGAGGACATAGGTTCGGATAATTTTGTTTGAGTAGAACTTTTCTATGTTGACAAGTTTTATCATTTATTCCTCTTATAAGTGGGAGACCGAAGGCTGGAGACAGAAAGCCGGGTCTCAATGTTATCGGGCGGCACTCTTGAAACGCTTGTTCGGTCTCCTGCTTCCTGTCTCCAGTCATCGATTTTAGACATGAAATTTCTCTTTGTAATTTTCCGTGACGACGTGTCCGTCGAACAAGTGAATCACCCGGTGAGCGAATTCGGAATCGTGCGGGGAGTGGGTAACCATGACAATCGTTGTTCCACCTTCGTTCAGCGTTGTCAGGATATTCATCACCTCTTCGCCGTTCGCGGAATCCAAATTTCCGGTCGGTTCATCGGCGAGAATAAGAGCGGGTTTCGCAACCACTGCCCTGCTGACCGCAACGCGCTGCTGCTGGCCGCCGGAGAGCTGCTGGGGAAAATGATCCTTCCGGTGCATGATCTGCATCTTTTCAAGGACTTCGTTGACCATTTTTTCCCGCTCCGATGTTGCAACGCCAAGATACAGGAGAGGAAGTTCGACGTTCTCGAATACCGTTAGCTCATCAATCAAATTAAAACTCTGAAAAACGAAACCGATGTTAGATTTCCGCATGTTGGCCCGTTGCCGCTCGGTATATTTGGAAACCTCTTCATTGAGAAAAAAGTATTGGCCATCGGAGGGATTATCCAGAAGCCCGAAGATGTTCAGCAAAGTCGACTTGCCGCATCCCGACGGCCCCATGATCGCCACAAATTCCTTTTCGTTTATCTCTATGTTCACGCCGCCGAGGGCAGTTGTTTCCACTTCTTCGGTTGTGTAGATTTTCTTGAGATTGACTGTTTTTATCATGTACCTCTCCTCTCTTATTGGATGGTGACCGGATGCTGGAGGCCGGAAACCGAAAAACCGTCTCCTGTCTCCCGCCTCCTGCCTCCATTTCAGTGTTTAATGATCAACTTATCGACCTCTCCGAAATTATCGTACGATGAGGTGACGACTTTATCTCCGGCTTTTATCCCGTTGACAATTTCAAAGTAATCCGGATTTTGTCTGCCGAGGCTAATTGCTTTTTTCATGGCTTCGGTGCCGGAATTATTAAGTACGAAAACCCATTGTCCTCCGGTCTTCTGATAAAATCCGCCGCGCGGAAGCAGAAGCGCTTTCGTTCTTTCACTTAATTGAAGCCTAATCTGAAGGGTTTGCCCTCTTCGTATCCCATCCGGAACCGTGCCGTCAAATTCCATATCAACTTGAAATTTTGCATTTGTGACCTCAGGGTATACCTTGGTCACGACCAAGCGATAATTCTTTGTGTCGATTTCTACCGTCGCATGCAGCTTTTTCACCACCCTCGCAATATAGAATTCATCGATGTCTGCTCTGACCTTGAATCCATCTAACGCGTCTATTTGTCCTAACTGATCGCCGGGAGATTTCGATTGACCCGTCTCGGCAGCCAGAGAAGTCAGCTGGCCGCTGATCGGTGCTTTCACGGTAAGATTATCGATGTTTTGCCTGATCATCTCAAGATTTTTTTGCAGCCGGTCGATCGAGGCCGCAATTTGTGTAAGCTGGGCTTGTTTAAGAACTGAATCTGCTGCAAAGCTTTGGCGTGCCAACTTCTGTTGCTCGAGGGCAAGGTGATAATTGTTCTCCGCCTGCTGGTAATCCTGCAGCGAGATCAATTTCTTTTCCCACATTGCTTTCTGACGTTCAAAGATTTCACCGGCGTTGATAAGGCTATAATTGGCAGACACAAGGGCGTTCTGCAGCGCATTGCTGTTCTGCTCGATTTGCAGCCTCGTATTCCGGGCATCGTTAATCTGTTGATATGTGAACGTCTCTTGCTGAAGTGTGCTCAACTGGACGTTGGTGTTGGAGAGTTGAATAATCTTGTCCCCTTTTTTCAGCATCGCCCCTTCCTCGACAAATTTGCGCTCAACGGTTCCGCCGAGGATCGCATCCAGATAAAAAGTCGTACGGGGAAGTATCGTTCCGGTAACAGGGATAAATTCCTGAAAATCTCCTTCCGATACTGTGGAGACCGTGATCTTATCGGCTTCGACGTTCAATTTTGACCCGGTATCATTGAGGATAAGTCCAATAAGGGTCAGAAAAAACAGACACCCGGCGCTATAAATCCAAAACCTTGTCTGCTTGTAAAGCGGCTTTTTTTCTATTTTCTTGTCCAATGTTCATCTTTCGGGGCTCTTGCCCATTAGGGAATAGTTTTTGCATATGTATGAGAAAAGGCAATTGTTATGCCATTGACTTCAATAGGAAAATGATAAAAAAGTGCCAATTTTCGTTAAGATTTGATTCTTTCCTTTTTTCTTTGAAAGTTAAGGTGTTCGATATCGGACACTACCGTTCGAAAACGAACAATGTTTCATTGATCAATTATCGATGATCAATAAATCCAGATAATAAAAGGGGGGAACAATGAGAAAGGAGAACGCAGTTCAAGACAAGTCCTTTGAGTTTGCGGTTCGGATAGTGAAAGCGTATCAATACCTAACAAGTAAGAAAAGAGAATTTGTACTTTCTAAGCAAATGTTGCGATGTGGTACGTCCATCGGTGCAAATGTCTCTGAAGCCAACGGCGCTATTTCCAAAGCCGACTTTTCAAACAAAATATCGATTGCGTACAAAGAATGTCTGGAAACGAAGTACTGGATTTCTCTGCTGAAGAGGACCGGTTTCATTGAGAAACAAGCTCACGAAAGTCTTTATGCGGATGCAGATGAGATTGGCGGAATATTGTTTACAATACTTAAGACAACAAGGATTAAATCAATTTCCAATGATCGGTAATCAATGAACAATGACCGACCACAAATGATTATTGATCATTGATCATTGTTCATTGATCATTGTTCATTGATCATTGATCATTGAATCGAAGAATGAATAACAGAACCGGTAAAATCCTGATCGTCGATGATGACGAAGACGTGCTTTTCTCTGCGCGGCTCCTTTTGAAGCAGCACTACTCGATTGTTCGCATCGAGAAAGACCCGAACAAGATTCCGGACATCCTCAAGGATGAACACTACGACGTTATCCTCCTCGATATGAATTTCTCGGGCGACACGACGAGTGGAAACGAGGGGTTCAACTGGCTGAAAAAAACTCTTGACCTCGACCCGGCCGCCGTCGTTGTGCTCATCACGGCTTACGGGAATATCGAGATGGCAGTGAAAGCAATAAAAGAAGGCGCCACAGATTTTGTTTTGAAACCGTGGCAGAACGAAAAGCTGCTTGCAACCATTTCGTCCGCCATGAAACTCAGCGATTCGAAAAGAGAAATTGAAGATCTTCTCTCGAAACAGAAACAGCTGACGAGCGACCTCGACAGCCAGTTCCAGGAAATCATCGGCGCTTCCGACGAGATGAAACGGGTCTTCACCATGATTCACAAAGTCGCCCGAACGGACGCCAATGTCTTGATCCTCGGAGAAAACGGCACCGGAAAAGAACTCGTCGCACGAGCCATCCACAGACATTCGGACCGCAGTACGAAAATAATTTTGAGTGTCGATGTCGGGGCACTGAGCGAATCGCTGTTCGAAAGTGAACTGTTCGGCTACGTGAAAGGTGCGTTCACCGACGCAAGGGAAAACCGCGCGGGGCGTTTCGAGATCGCCTCGGGGGGAACGCTCTTTTTAGACGAAATCGGCAACCTGACCCCCAACCTTCAAGTAAAACTTCTCGCGGTGCTCCAGAACAGGCAGGTGACGCGGCTGGGCGCAAACATTCCAAAACCAATCGACATCAGGCTTATTTGTGCAACCAACCTGTCGTTAAGCGAACTGAAATCTGAAAACAGGTTCAGACAGGACTTGCTCTATCGTATCAACACCGTCGAGATTGAATTACCCCCCTTGCGGAATCGAGCCGGCGACATTCCGCTGTTGGTCGAATATTTCACATCCATGTACTGCAAAAAATACAATAAAGAACTGAAACCGGTAAGCGTCGAAGCACTGAACAAATTAAAGAGTTACTCATGGCCCGGGAACGTTCGTGAACTCCAGCACATGCTTGAACGAGTAGTTATCATGAGCGAGTCAAGCGCATTCCAGCCGTCAGATTTCTTATTCCCTTCGGACAGTCCATCGGCGGACAAGGCGGCATTGACCAATTATCGTTTGAAGGAAGCTGAGAAAATGCTGATCATCAAAGCGGTCGGCAAAAACGACGGGAACTTGACAAAAGCCGCGAAGGAACTGGGCATCACTCGCACAGCGCTCTACCGGAGATTGGAAAAATATGGTCTTTAGAAGATTCAGCCTTATCGTCCTCCTTCGAACAATTGCTCTCTGCGTCTCGGCGTTCATCCTGATTTATTTGCTGGCTCAGACCACGTTTATTGCTACACCGTTCATTGTCGCCCTCATCATCATTGCCCAGATTTACTCGCTCGTCCACTACGTCCAGAAGACAAACAGGGACATTGCAAAATTTTTTGATTCGATAAAATATTCGGATTTTTCACAGAGTTTCCGGAGCACTGTAAAGGGCTCATCGTTCGAAGAGCTGAATAACGCATTCGCGGAGGTTATCGACGAATTCAGAAAAACCCGTGCAGAGAAGGAAGAACACTACCGCTACCTGCAAATTGTCGTCCAGCACATCGGTATCGGCCTCCTGGCATTTACGCAAGATGGTTCTGTCGAGCTGACAAACACCGCGGTAAAAAGGCTGCTGAAAGTCAACAACATTAAGAACATTACGGAACTTTCAACCGTCAGCCCGTCACTCGTCGCGGCGCTGCAAAAAATTAAATCGGGCGACAAAGTACTTGTGAAATTCGTTGCCGACAACGAGCTCTCCCAGCTGTCAATCTATGCAACGGAATTCAAATTGAGAGAAAATCGCTACACCCTCGTTTCGTTGACAAACATCCAAAGCGAATTGGAAGAGCGGGAGATGGAAGCATGGCAGAATTTGATTCGCGTTCTCACGCATGAAATCATGAACTCTGTTACCCCTATCATCTCGTTGTCTTCGACGGCGAGTTCATTGTTGACGGATGCAATCGGCGAGAAGGAAGAAGGCGGCAGGAGGCAGGAGACGGGAGACGACGATAACGCCTCCAGCCTCCGGCCTCCGGCGTCCGGTTTCCATTCTGAAGAAAGGAATGCGGAAATTCTGTCTGATGTGAAAAGCGCGCTCGATACCATCTCAAAGAGAAGCGAGGGCCTCCTCCACTTTGTCGACGATTACAGAAACCTTACGCGCATACCAGTTCCGAATTTCCAGATCATCAAAGTGGCCGACCTGTTCGAAAGGATTCAGAAACTTCTCGTCGATAAATTCCACCTAAAAAAAATCGAGTATGCCTGCACGATTGAACCTCCAGATTTGGAATTGACAGCCGACCCGGATTTAATTGAGCAGGTCATTATCAACCTTGTCATGAATTCGATCAGCGCACTCTCCGGCAGCGCTTCGCCGATGATAAAGCTCGTCGGCAAAACTGACGGGCGCAGCGGAACGATTATCCAGATTGTCGATAACGGCAGCGGAGTTCCGGAAGCATTGCTGGAAAAAATTTTCATCCCCTTTTTCACTACTCGAAAGGAAGGGTCCGGCATAGGCTTGAGCTTATCCCGGCAAATAATGCGGGCACACAAGGGGGGAATAACAGTCCATTCGATCCCCGATAAAGAGACGGTCTTCACTCTAAGATTTTAAACGGGGAACGGTCTTTCGACCGTTCCTACTTCCAACCTTTCAATCCACGAGCTGCGGACCTTTGCCGATTTCCATGATCCCGGTGTAATATCTTTTTTTGATCTCGGACGATTTTTCAACAAAGGCTTCTACCCCGTCGCGCTTTATCGTGCAAAGGTTGTAGGTTTTCATGTTGTGCGGCAGAACATCCGCTCTTTTTGAAGAAGGATGCAATTTCACACAAGGAAATTCCGAACACTCAGAACAAAACTCCATTTTCTTTTCCGCAACGCACTTGTATGTTTCACATTCTTCTTTGATGATCGGACATTTGCCGTTGATCGGCCGGCATCCATCGCAGGGTATTTTGTCCATTGGTATTCCCCTCAGCGTCAAAGCACTGAAGAGTCGCGCATCTGCGCGACATGTATAGAGTTCACAGATGCCGCAATCTATTCCGCATGGAGCCACTAAACTGAGGCGTTCGGCAGACGTCATAATAATCTTATCCTTTCATTATCGAATATGAATATATTTCGGAAGCAGAGCATCGGCACGTTTCGTTCCCAAAGGGACGTTGCGAACGAGGGAAAAAAACTTCATTCATCCCGGAAGGCGGGAATCGAGAGGCTTCGTTTCTTCTTATTTTTCCCACCCAAATCCCCGGAGCTAAGTTCTATTTAGATTTGGCACCTTTGTTCGCGGTCAAGTTAGGGAGTGGCAAAGCGGGAGTCAAGGGAAAAATGCGAATAGGCAAATCAATGTATAAATCTTTTAATCGTTCTCACGTCCAAATCCGATTGGATGTCGTTTTGGCTCAGGAGGTATCATAAGTCCACGAATCGCTTCGAAGACGACTTTGAACTGTGCGTCGTATTTCTTCTCCAGCAAATCAAGCTTGCCTGCCAGATCTGCATTTGTGGTAAGCATCCGCCGCAGACGCACAAATGCCCGCATGATCTCAACATTCACACGCACAGCCCGCTTACTCCTCAAAACGCTTGAGAGCATTGCAACACCTTGCTCGGTAAACGCGTACGGAATTGCCCTGCGAAGGCCACCCCAGCTTGAAATCACAATTTGTGATTTCAAGTTCTGAAACTCCTTTGATGTCAGTTGGAACATGAAATCAACCGGGAATCGATCGGCGTTTCGTTTCACCGCCTGAACCAGCACACGAGGAGCAACCTGGTATAAATGTGCCAAATCCGTACTGAGCATAACTTTTTCGCTGCGTAAAAAATAGATACGTTGTTCGATGCCTTCCTTTGGTATGAGAGAATGAGTTGCTTTCATCATTGTTTTTTTTCTTTTCCGTTCGTCAGCGAACGTCGAGTCTCAGGGGGAGTTCTTGCCAATTCCTGTATTTAGCCATTTTCAGGGTGTTAAATACAATACATTTATCTCGTTTTTTCTCCGTTCTTCAAAAAAACAAAAACCTCTTTCATCCTGCAAAGCGGGATTCGAGAGGTTTCGTTTTTCTTGTATTTCCCACTTAAAGCTCCCCCCAGAACTCCGTTCCCAAGCAGAGCTTGGGAACGAGATGAATGTCTTGTTCACGTAAAAAATTCAACTCCAGTCGAACGTTCGCACGTTTCCGTTCAGTTTCCATGTTGCCGGCCATTGATTTGTCAACCAATCGAGCGGTTCAGCAGCAAGCATTGGTTTCGCCGCTGCAGAAAAACAATACCTGATGAACTCCTTCTGCGCTTCGCCGAGTGCGTCCGGCTGTGCAGAAATAAATAACGGGGCGCTGCTTTTTGCCAGCAGCTCCATCCATTGTTTGTTCTTGGCCCACGGTACATCATTGGTTAAGCCGACACAATCTCCGTCGGCGGCATAAAAATGATTATGCTGTATCATGCGGAAGCCGAGCGTGTTCACCCCCATTTTGCGCGTGCGTTCCCATTCCTTTCCGCTGGTATCATCGCCAATGCGATTCAGCTCGAAGACGCCTGCCGATAGATGGCTCACCGTGTTGCAGCCGATGAGATCCATTTCTCCCGCAGCTTCACGTATCGATTGATACAAATGCAATATCACTTCCGCTGTTGTTTTTGTTTTGTCGTGAAAGCTCCATCCGGCAGTAGTAAAACCGTCATTCATCTCGAAACCCCATTTTCCCGTGATATCGAATGTGGTAAAATCATGCTTCACCAGTTCGTACCCCCACTGATTGTAGATGGAGATGTTTTGTTGTACGTGTGCAATATTTTCCTCGATCGACGGATCAAGCACTGGGTTTTTTGGATTGTCTCTGCCATGAACCGATGGCAGCAACAGCTGTTGAGGAGCATCATGCCGCGCACACAAAGGCCTTGTCCACAGCCCGGGACGCATTCCCAGCTTCTTGATATCATTCGCCAGCTTCTGCATGTCTTTGAACTTATCGTTTGGCCGGGAGAAATCATCCTGCCAGCAACAATCGCCGGGAAGCAATGGAGAATAGGAAGCCCACCCGGCATCGATAACGGAGAAAGGAAGATTGCCGGCGTCCGTTGCCAAGTTCGCAAGCGAAGAGGTATGCTGTAAAATGAGATCGGATGAATTGTTGCCGTAAGCAAAATACCAGTCGTTAATGCCATACACGGGAAGTTTCGGGAGGCGCGGTTTCTCACACATCATGCTGCAAAACCGGCGTGCGGTCGCAAAAGTATTTTCCTCACCCAATGTTTTTGTGGCAATGATCTCTGCGCAATTCAGCACTCGATCGCCCAACTGCACTCCTACCCCGGCACTGCGAGTGTCCAGCGTAAGCCGCATTGTGCCATTACCTAATTCCCAATAACAGATGGTACCGCAGCCTGTTTTCACGCCAAAACATGCCGTGTTCATTCCGTCATGTTGAATAAAATACCAGGGCATTTTTCTTTCGAACAACGGTGGCTGAAAAAACACATCGCCGTAGGTTCTTTCCCAATGGTCTCCTAAAACGGTTGCACCGATGTCCGCCGGATATGTCCATTGCAATAGAACCTGGCATAGTGAATCTTTTGGTGACTGCACCTTCACGGACAAGGCATCGTCAGAATATTGGAGGTAAACAGAAATATCCTCGTATGACCATTTCTGTGGTCCTGACGCAATCAATTCATGCAAACCATCATCAAGCCGTACAAATACTTTTTCCGGGATGTGCACCATATTATACGATGCGCTTGCCGCACTCATTTTTTTCACAAAGATTAAGCCGGTCAGTGCAGCCCCCGAAAGGTGTATAAAATGTCTCCGGTTCATAGACTATTTGGGGTTCGTTGTGATTTTCAAAGTAAATTTTGTGGAGTCTGGGAAGGCGTTCACTTTGTTTTTTGCCCTACATATCGGCGGCGGCCTTACCGAGGCTTAAAAGCTTTTCTACGGTTGCCCAATTCCTTGTTGTTGCCGAAACCCCTAGCTTCTTTTCAATGAAGGTGTTTGAGAAGAGTGTCGAGCCGTACCCTTTTCGACACAGAATGTATACTTCGCTCCCTAACAGCCGAATCTCGTCGACGTCATCTTTTACAGCCGCCAAATTGTCTGCCGCAGCCTTAGCCGGACTTCCGGACAGAAAAGTAACGTGTAGCTTTTCACCTTCCTGCGTTTTTATTTTTTTAAAGGGATTCAGCTTTATTGTGCTGTCAATCTCCTTCAGTGTTTTCACGATAACAGGAACTTCAAACCCGAAAGTCTTTAACAGTTTATTTCCAATTTGTGTTTGGAGAAGTGCTGTACTTGTGGCGGCAGCCTCAAAGATGACATTCCCGCTCTGGATGTACGTCGTCACGCTTCTATAGTGCAAAGCTTCGAAAGCCTTTATCAAGTCTTCCATTTTTATGCTTTTTTGCCCGCTGACATTTATTCCGCGCAGCAATGCAATATAAATGGCCATCCTTTTCACGTGTTTAGCTTTTAGGAGACAGTTTGAGCGAGCCGAGCGATATCTAGATTTTCCAATATTTTTTTTGAATCTCCTGCCAAGGTTACCCGGATCATCGCTAATCCCAGATCGTGCAATGTGCAGACGTATTTTGGAAAAAGTCCCTTCAAGACCGGGTAGAATATTCCGAGCAATTCAGAAATTCCGTAAGCGTTTTTTAAGCCTTTGATAGGTTTGATAAATCCAGGCCTGAACGAGTATGCCGCTTTGAACGGAAGCTTCGTCAAATCATTCTCCGTTTTCCCTTTTACACGTGCCCACATAATGCGGCCCTTCTCTGTGCTGTCGGTCCCGGCGCCGGACACATAACAGAACGTCATGCCGGGGTTGAGCCGAGACAACGTACCGGCAGCGCTCATCGTCAGGTCGTAAGTAATCCGGGCATATTCTTTTTCTTTCTTTCCCACCGAAGAAACTCCGAGGCAGAAATAACATGCATGATAGCCTTTGAGCTGTTCTTCGATCGTTGAATAGTCGAAGAAATCAGCATGAACGAGCTCTTTCATTTTTTGATGCTTCACATTGCACGATTTTCTGCCTATGACCAAAACTGATTCCACATCCGGATGGTTGAGAGATTCGTGAAGGACCCCTTCCCCAACCATTCCTGTCGCTCCGAATATGATAGCCTTGATTTTCATCGTCCATTTCTCCTTGTTTTGAAAAAGGCATCTAGGAACCCTTCTACTTCAGAATCCCCAGCTGTTTGTATTTCTCGCGGTACTTGTCGTAGAGAATCGTGTGCCGGCCCCGCAGGTCTCACGCTGAATCTGTGAAAACCAATGAACTGAATCACGACGGGTTGAATGGTCGGTTCGGGCAAAAACAGCTGCCCGTGTACCGTGGCAAGAATATTTCTTTTCGCAGGCATCCTCCTTTGAATTCGTGAGATTCTTGAATCCATTAACAATCAGAGAACCTCAAAAAATTCCTTTACCGCTCAATCCATGAGCTTCTCCCCGAAGCAAAGTTCGGACGAATAACGATAGACGGGAATGGTTTGACAGCCGCGTGTAACCATGAAGAATCGTCGAACGATGCTGCGGTCCAATTTCCGCTTGCGTTATCAATAACTTTCCACGATCCATCTGTTATAATTTTTTGCACCGTGCCGTCCGCACGTTCAAGTTCGCAATAGACATTGACGCCGGCGGACCCGGATGGGGAAAACGTTTCCGCTTCCACGGAGATGACGTTCGCCGAATCGGTAAGGAGTGGAAGGATGTCAAACATTTTTACCCGTTGATGCTCGACACTCAGAGAATTGGATGAGCGGACATACACTTCACCGACATTCTTGCCGTTTACCGATACTTTTGCATGAGTGTCCCCGATCAGCTGCAGCGTTGCCGAGCGAACGTTCTTCGGCGCGTCAAAAGCCTTTCTGAAGTAGGCCTTTTGCACCTGTACGGAATCTTTCATACCCGGATTTGCTTTCGGATGGTAGATCCAAGCACTCTCAATTTCGGGATCTACCAAAAACTCGCCCCGTTTCACCTGGTCTATTTTTTCCTGCCAATATGCGGCCTGACGGTCGTAGCGCATCATCAGCAATTCAAGTCCAGCGGATTTGTTCGTTGCAAGCCACAGCCTTTCAAAATCGCCCTTCAAAGAGTTCAGATCCTTCAGCACATCGGTGCAGACATCGATAATGGGGGCCGCTGCCGAGTCTTTGTTCGCAGACGAATTCCCCAAAATGCTCAGTTGTTTAACCTTCTCCTGAGCGTCAATTTTTTTGACGAACCATTGATTTAAGCGGGTGACAAATTCCAAATAAAGAAGATGGTCTTCATTCTCAGTTATTTCGTTCTTCGCTTTTGCCAACAATGAAAGCACAACCGGCATTGTCGACCTGATACTTTGCAATCGAACGGCTATCGGCAAATATCCTTCTTCCTGCGACTGTTCCCGAAATGAGAGCATCGGTTGGCGCCAGAGTTCTTGCCAGCTAAGGTCATTGGCCGGGCTGGAAAGAATCGCGTAGGCCGATTGAAGGCCGCTGTCATCGCCCGCGCCAAAATAATCCTTGAAGAACACCTTGTTGAATGAGTCGACATCGGCATTGAGCGGCTGCCATGCACACTCGGCTGTCCAGGCATAGCCGTAGTAATTCAACTCGCGCAACTCTTCGCCTCCATAGTCATTCCAGTTGGAAGTCAGAAGTCCGAGGGAACCGTTCTTGAATCCGTCACGGTTAAAATTTTGGATATTGACAAACGTGTTCAAAAAATTGGGGAACGGCCCGGTAAATGTCCAGACTGCCGGTGAAGCAATGAACGGGAACCCCGCTTTCTTGAATACTTCCGCGCTGCCGTAAGCAAACGACGCCTCGTAGTGCCAATCGACAATGGTAATATCTTTCGGAATTTTTCCAAGTATTTCCGGCTGATGAAGAATGATGTCGCCGTACATCATTGGCTTCTTGCCGTACTTTCTGACGATCTCGGCTACGCGCTTATAGTGCTCGGCATGAACTGCGGCAAGTCCCTCTTTCGCAACCCGTTCCTTATTCGCTCCCAACCCGACATCCCACGATTCATCCGCTCCCATGTTGAAATAGGGCGAACTGAACGATTCGCACAGCTCGCCGATCATCTCATCCAGCATGGCATAGACTTTTTCATCCGAAACGTTGAGCGTTTGCGCGCCGGGGAATTCCGCGAAGCCGAGGTACTCCGGCTTTGCCAGAATATTTTCCCAGTGGCCGAGCGTTTCGAATGTCGGAATCATATCGACATAATATTTTTTTGCAAAGGCATCTACTTCTTTCACTTCTTGCGGCGTCAATGCTCCGCGTCCCTTGCCGATAAGGGGATGATTCTTGAAGGCAAACATGTCCTCAATGTACGGGCTAAAGGTGTTCATTTTATAGTGAGCGAGAAAACGGATGATCTTCTTAAAATTTTCGACAGTGGAGACTTGTCCGCGGCTGATATCGTCGCTGATGCCCCTGACTTTTTCGAGCGGGAAATCCTCGATCGTCAAGCCATCCACAACGATGCTTCGTCTTTCACGGCGTATCACCTGAAGGAGCGACATCACGCCGTAAAATTTTCCCCGTTCCGATTCTGCTATGATGGTAATGCCGTTTGCATCGACGTCGAGGAAATAGCCCTCATCGTTCATTTCCGGCTTCAGCGTTTCTTTTCTTTCCCGCAAGAATTGCCGGCCGTATTCCGACGAAGGCCCTCCGATGAAAATGAAACTTGCCGGGAGCTTACGGAGCGAATGTTCGGAAACGACCTTCAGTTGCGGTTCTTTTTTATCTGCAAATTCATTATTGATTTGCTGCGCAGCGAATTGCTCTTGTTTCGAATTCGCCCCGAGAATAATTTTCGTTCCTGGCGCTACTTTGAAATGAGTGTTCTTAAGGACAGTTTGTTGCGGTGTAGGAAGTATGGCCGGCATCGTTTGATTTTCCTCCTGTGCATTCACTATCATGCCAAAGAGAGAAGCCATCAAGAAAAGTGCAAAGGCAGCTTTCATTGTCTACCCCCATCGTATAAGTAAGATTGTTGAATAATATTTCGGGAGATTTGGCGTTACGTAGAATTCGGAGGAGAGATCCGAAAGTATTCTTCACCGTCGAGAAAGACTGGGGAAAATATAATGAACTAGTACTATGGATTCAAGGGGTGCGCGCGGCTGGTAGTGAGTCATTTGGATGAATGTCATTGCGATCCCGCTCGAAGAGCGAAAGTGGGCATCCATTGTAGGGCAAAAAAAATATTTGGATTCTCGCCGAGTCCCTACGGGTCTATCGACCCGAAGGGTCGTTGACGAGTCTTCGACCCGCTTCTGCGAGAATGACAAACTGACCCATCACTGAGCGGCTTTACCAGGATGGTCGTTGAAGTTTGTTCACCAATAGAAATCCGGGAATTTAGCCGCGTACTTTCTTCTTTGGAATGTACTTTATTTGTTTCTCTTTCACTATCGCGATTTCAAGAAACGCCGAATAGACATCTGAACCAAAGAGGCGCTTGATCGTTTCTTCTCTTTCCAGCCGCTCTCGTAATTCTTCTACTGTCTTAATCCCTTTTTCTTTCATCAGCTGGAGGACTTGGTGCGTTTCATGCGACTCGCTCGTAGCCTCTTTTCCCCTCCTCCCGGACATAATATAGGCAACATCAAGACCCGCTTTTTCAAGAAGGCGACGGACTTTTGGTCCCGGCGAATTAATCCCGGCTAAATAGACATTCAAATACTGTTGGTTTTTCTGAACGGCTTCTCCAAACGCTTTTATCGATCCAAACCGTGCCAGAGCTTCTTCTCGCAGCCGGGCGGCTATTTCAGTTTTTTCGTTCACTATAAAGAATAGTAGTAATGCTTGACAAATGTATAATTAATCATTATATTGCCTGCGTTTACTTTTGACCGCAAATGATATGAAAAAAAACGAAAACAAACAAAACAAGAATTCGATTACAGCGTTGAAAAAAGTTTTAAAAGGCGACGGAAGGAAACTGACATGGCTTTCCGCCGTAACGGACATCCATTACCAGCGGTTGCAAAGAATTGTCAATCAAGGATATGACCCCAGTATTACTGAAGCAGTAAAGATAGCGGGCGCGCTAAAAAAGCCAATTACCGTGCTTTTCCCTTTAGATGGTCTCCAAGAGGCGTTTTTCCACGCTGAGCCCGAATTGCTGAAACAATCAGCGCATACATCAAAAAAGGAGACTGAAGCTCACACTTAGGCCAAAGCGGCCTACTTGGCAAATAACATACACGGGAATACTCGTTTCTCCTTGCTTCGGAGAGGTATGGGAGCAAGACAGGAATGCAAATTGAACGGAAAAAAATCATCTTGCTGTATAAATGTTGATTTGAAACTTTTGCGGTTTTGCAGGAATATCAACGAAAGGACATGCGACAGGGGTATATGAGAAAGGCATCGGCACATCTCACCGACGAAGAATTCGCACTGTACACGGATGCGATCATCCTTAACTCGTTAGATCGACTACCGAATGAGATCCTATGTCACGTGATGGAATGCATCCGCTGCAAAAAAGAGCTGTTGGAATTACTAAATTTAGTTGACGCGCAAGAATCGTGCACCATACCTGATCCGCATCCGTATTTCGGACAAACGACCGTTTGATTGCTCCCCCAAAAAATACCACATCATTCAGTTGACACCAAACCCGCCGACATTTTTTCTGGAATCGGTCGAATAAAAAGAAGGCAGCGTCCATTCACCTTGCCAGTAGCTTTAGCATCGAGTGTACGGTCTGTTCACGTCGACATTTATTCGTAACGCAAGGATTCTACCGGGTCGACATTTGCGGCTTTTCGCGCGGGAAAAAATCCTGCCAGTACACCAATCAGGGCGAGGATACCGGCAGTGAGCAGCATAATATTCAACGACAGGATCGGACGGCCGAGGAATTGCATCGGCCCATCATCGGCAGGAATTGTCCGGACAAGCGAAACGACACCCCATGAAAACATCATGCCGATGAATCCTCCGAGAAAAGATATGAGAAGTGCTTCAAACACAAACTGAAAAAGGATGTAGCCTTTTCTGGCGCCGATTGCCATTTTGATGCCGATCTCTTTCGTTCGTTCTTTGACGACAACGTACATCACGTTGGCAACACCGACGCCGGCGATCAACAATGTGAGGAAGCCGACCGAGCCTAAAAAGATCGAGATGCCGAGTCCAACTTTCCTGTTGATCGCTTCATCCTCAATGAAATCCCAAATACCAAGGGCGCGCTCATCGGAAGGATCAAAACGGTATTTTCTCCCCAAGACGCGGTAGAGTTCACTTTTCACCATCTTCTGTTTTCCCGGATCGCTCGGGCGAACCACGATCGAATTCACGTACTGGTTTCCATACATTGTTCGAAACGACGTGTAGGGAATAATCGCGCGACGGTCGTCCGGGCCGTTGTTCATTGAGGTTTGAAGTTTTTCCTGCATAATGCCGACGACGGTAAACGGGACGCCATCCGCAAACAAAACTTTTCCCACCGGATATTCATCGTTGAATATATCTTTCGCAATTTTTGCACCAAGAAAAATCACCCTCCGCTCCTGAGTCACATCGAGGGCGTTCAAAAATCTCCCGCCCCCTGCCGGATACATGCGCCGCATTTCTTCGAACTCTGCGTTCACACCTTCGCACTCGGTCGTCATGGATAGTTTTTTATAGGTCAGCGTCATATTGGTGCGGTATTGAGGGCTCGCCGTTTCAATCGCGGGGATCGTCCGGCGGAGCATATCCACATCCTCCTCGACCATGCGCACCCGCCGGCCCTTCGGCAGCCCCTCGAAGCTCAAGCCGGTCTCGCCGGGGTACACGATCATGATCCGGTTGCCGGCGTTGATCAATCCGTCAGTCAGCCTGTTCGTCAATCCTTCGCCGAAGGAAAGGAGAAGCACTACGGCAATCGTACCCCATGTGATTGCAACGAGGGTAAGAATTGCACGAGTGCGGTGTGCATTCAAATCGTAAAAAAACTCTCTAAGGAGTTCTATCCACATGATTTCGATTCCAGAAATGAAAGGTGCCGGACACTTTCGCCGAATCTATGTTCTCAAGCATTCAACAACGTCCAAATTCGCTGCACGCCGGGCCGGCATCACTCCCGCAGTGAAGCCGATGACGGAGAGAACGATGACCGTCGCCACCGTGACTTCAAGAGAAAGCACAGGCGTTCCGACAAATTCCTGAATGGGGATAAGCTGCATCGCTTCAATGATGCCGTACGCAATCGCAAAACCGATGGACGAACCGATCGAAATGATGAAAAACGTTTCCATGAAGAATTGAAAAAGAATATTCGACCGCTTCGCACCGACCGCCCGCTTGATGCCGATCTCTTTGATCCGTTCCTGCACCACGATATACATGATGTTGGCGACCCCAATTCCACCGACCGCCAGCGTGAAGCTCCCGATTAAACCCATGAACAAGTTGAAGGCAAGAAAGAAATAAAATAGAAATTTATCGAACATGCTTGTATCCCAGATCCAGACAGCATCGTGGTCGGCCGGGTCGAACCTGTACCGTTTCCCAAGCACCTCCCTCACCTGGTCGTCCACCTCCTCCGCCTTCGACGGGTCTTTCGGCTGGAAGATGATGTTCTGAAGATGGATTTCGCCGAACACTGAAGAATATGTCGATGCCGGAATAAAAATCCGGTCCTGGTCGCGTGAATTGTACGATGAATTCTGTGTCTTCTTCTGCATCACGCCGATCACCGTGAACGGGACATCGCCGACGTAGATCAATCTGCCCACCGCCTGCGTTTCGCCGAACAAAAACTCTTTCACTTTGTCACCGATCAGGACAACCCTTCTTCGCTCTTTCAGGTCGAGGTCGTCCACGAATCTTCCCCCGGGCTCGGGAATGATGTTCCTCATTTCCGCGTAGATCGGATAGACTCCCGTGATTGCGGGGTTGAGGATATTTTCGCCCATGTGAACCGGCACGCGCCACTTCGTGTACTCCGGGCTGATGGCTCGAACACCGGAAACCTGAGATTCAATCAGTTTTGCGTCCTCCTCCACGAATGAGATTTGCCGGCCCGTTCCAAATCCCTCAAACGCTTTCGTCGTCTTGCCGGGAAACATGATGGAGATGCTTTCGCCGATGCCGTGCATATTGGTGCTCAGCTGTTTTTTGAACCCGAGCCCAAATGCAATAAGAACGATGATGGCAACCGTCCCCCACGTAATGCCAAAAACAGTCAGGAACACGCGCAGCTTTTGCATGCGCAGGTCGAGGATAAATTCGGACAGTATGGTGCGGAATTGATCCATCGTTAATCGATTTTCTTGACCGGCTTCTCGAACACTTCATCTCCCTCTTTCAATCCGTCGAGCACTTCGATATTGATCGCGTCGCTGAGGCCCGTTTTAATCACACGCTGCTCTTCCTTGCCGGCGCCGAGAGCAAGTTTCACGATCGCGGAATCGTTTCTAAAAGTGACAACGCGTTCCGGGATCATGAGGACGTTTTCTTTCTTTTGAATGATGATATTAGCGTTCGCGGAGTACCCGGCGCGTAACGTTGCGTTGCTCGTCTTCGGAATGAGAATCTCTATCGCGAAGACGGTTGCGTTCTCTTTTTTGTCCGCCTTCAATGAAATTTTCCTGAGCGTTCCCTGGATCGTATCGTTCGGAAGCGCTCCAACTTTCAGCTCGGTCGCCATCCCTTCTTTCAACTTACCGACGTCGATCTCGTCCACGGTTCCCTTGAACAGAAGCCGTTCCATGCTCGCCATCTTCATTAAGATGGTCCCTTCCTGGTACGTGGTCAGGGGAGTTACCGGATCGCCGACCTGGACAGATTCGCTCAGCACATACCCGCTGATAGGTGCTTTGACAATAGACTCAATTTTGGTATTGCCGATATCGACCCGCCCGCTTTCGAGAAGTGCGAGATTCTCATTGGCAATTTTTAGATGAAGATCGCCTTCCTGGGCCTTGCGCTGTGCATCTTCGTATTCTTTGCTCGAAATCATTTTTTTCTTATACATCACCTCTTCCCGCGCAAGGTCCTTCGACACATTTTCAACTTCGACCTCCGCAAGCTGGACTCCTCTTTTCGCATCGGCGAGTTCCTGTGGAGCCGGGTCGGGTTTCACTTCGAGCAATGGGTCTCCAGCGTTCACAAAGGTCCCCGCATCGGCAAAAATGTGCTTCACCACGCCCCCGACTTTCGACTTTACAGAAATTTCATTTTCCGGCTCTATCGTGCCGACGGCCAGAGCTTTATCGATGATGTTGCCCCGCGAAATTTTTACCTTCGGAAGTTCCGTGTCTTTGGAACTCTTAGAGCTTCCGAAGAAAAGAAACCCCGCCACGGTCAATGCCACCACCGCGAACGATGAGATGAATATCTTCTTTTTCATTGAAGAGTCCTTGAAAATATTTCAGTGAGAGGAAGTCATGATAGTGTGACTCCATATCAATACGGTGCGCTGGGCGAGAATGTTGCAGAAAATCGGGCAGGAACGAGGAAACGTTGAAGGGCCGCCCCCATTGGCCCTCCTTCCGCTCGAAGGGAAGCGTGAAGACAACCGGGCGTTTACTTTATTTGCTTGAGAACATCAACACCGTCGACAAGGCTTGCATCATCCTGTCCCCACGTCGATGGGGTCGGGCCCATCTCAAACTTTATTGTTCCGCCGTTTTTGAGGGTATTGTGATCGATCCATGAATGATTCCAATTCATTCCGTTCACTTCACACGATTGCACATAAATATTTTTCTCGGAAGCGTTGGGTGCTTCGATCTGGAGTGTTTTCCCGTTTTCGAGCGTGATGGAAACCTTCTTCCACATCGACCCTGTCAAGTAATAGATCGGCTGACCGGCATTGGGGAAAAATCCTATTGCAGTAAAAACGTACCAAGAACTCATAGCGCCGCTGTCGTCATTTCCCGGAACGCCGACGAGAGTAAATCCATCATTGGCCAACTTTCTGGACCAGTAGCTGGCAAGATCCGGACGGCCGGCGTACTGGAACGATTGAACCGCAAGGAATGCCGGTTCGTTGGAAAAATCAATGAGACTGTCTGTTAACCCGTGGGTGAGCTTCGCGGCGAAAAATTCTCTTCCACCCGACATCGTTACGAGAGTCGCGAATTGGTGAGGCACAAAATACGAGTACGTCCATGAACTTCCTTCATAGAAATATTCTTTCCACGATTCCCAATTTCGCTTCGGATCAATGGCAATCCACTGACCATTGGATTCTCTGGGCGCAACGAACCCTCTGAATCCATCGCTCATGGCATCGGGGTTCCAAAGATTCTCCCATTTTCTGCTGCGGGTCAAATATCGCAGATAATCTTCACGAAAATGCAGAGCTTGAGCAACCTCTGCAGCACAAAAATCATTGTACGCATATTCAAGGGTTTTTGAACAGGACATCACCCCGGCAGGAATCCATCCGCGAATTTTATAGCTTGCCATAGTGGAATCAACAATGCCAATATTCCCAAAACCTTGAAATCCGATTCGGTCGTTTTCCGCGTTATGTTTTATTACGGCGTAGGCCTCATCCCAGGGGATCCCGCCGACTCCTTTCACACATGCGTCGGCGATAACATTATCAACGTCATTGCCCCCCTGCTCTTCCACCATGTCGACTCCGCCAATAAAGGCGTCTTTGACCATCCCGTTTTTTTTCAAACGTTCAATATATGACCGGATATTGTCCCGGACCATTTCCGGCTGAATAAACGTCATCAACGGAAATAAGGTCCTCCATGTATCCCACGTCGCATACTGGTCATCCCATACTTCAGCTGTGTCCGCAAAGCCGGGGAGGTCGCCGGTACGATTGCGGGGCATAAGCATAGCATGGTAGAGCGCGGTGTAGAATATTTTCTTCCTCGTCGCATCTCCCCCTTCGACGTTAATTTTCCCAAGCGCGCTGCTCCATGCGTTTTCTGCCGCTTTACTCACCCCCTCAAAATCCCAGCCCGAGATTTCACTTTCCAGCCAGTGCTTTGACTGTTCAATGCTTTTGAACGAGACAGCGATTTTCATGAGGACCGGGGCTCCGGGCCGAGCATGGAACTTGAAAAATGCACCAACGCGATCGTTCACCCGCTTCAACGATTCCTCATCTTTGGCGTATGATATTTTCCCGTTGATCCACGTGCCGCAACCGGCCGGCTCGTCGCTGAAGACTGCGCAGAAATATACGTTGTATGCTCCTGCACCAAAACCACCGGCATACCTTCCATACCCGGAGATCTGACGGAGGGATGTGTCTATTCTGATATCCCCTTCAAAAACTTTTCCGCCGACGAAAGGAACAATATCGAGCGGAATGTTGTGTGTAATGTCGATGAGGATATTGCCGTCGTCCGTCTTTGGAAACGTGAACCGATAGACGGCCGTATGCATGGCTGGGGCGATCTCAGTTCTGATTCCATAGCGCGAAAGAGTGACGCTGTATTGATTGGGACGGACCTGTTCGTCGGATTTTGGAGAATCGTGCTCGGCCTCTCCGACTGCCAGGCCGACTTGGGGGGAGACAAAAATCTGGCCGTACTTTCCCCATCCTATTCCGCTGACATGCAGTTGTCCAAATCCCCGGATAGGTTGGGTGGGGTTATATCCGTTCTGATTCGAGTTTGGAGTTTGCGGACCCGGGTTGATCGAACCGAAGGGGAGCTGCGGTCCGATCTCACAGTTGCTGTCATCGCCCGAAGCGCCTATCCTGGGATCCACAAAATCGACCGGACGCTCTTGAGCGCTCGCAGGCAGAACCAGCGCCGCAAGAACGGCGAGGAATAGAAGCAAAAGAGTGGTGAAGATTTTCATGGTGATGTACGAGTCCTGCCTTGCACGAACTTTATCCAATTGATTGTTGCCATGCTCGGGGAAGAAGCAGCGGGCTTTCAGTTGCTGCACCAAACAGCACGAAGCTATCGCGGCCACAGCCATCCGAAAACGCCCGCAGTTAAAAGCGCATAGATCAATCCGTCTACCGTTATCTTGATGGTCGTGCTCCATGGCCGGTTATACCAGATCGACATTTGCCAGAGTGCGGCGGAGTATCCGAGGAACGTCGTAGCTCCGGCGAACCGGAAAACGTGAAGGTAGTCCGCTCCAAAGGGGAGCGCTCGTCCGGTAATGTACGCAGCGAAAAGCCCCATCACAGCGGTGTACAGGAACCACATGACAAGATTCATCCCCATTGAAACCGGACCCTTCGGCCAAACAGTCATCAGCAGAACCGGACCATGCTTCACCTTCTCGGTAAATTCTGGCGACTTCATTTCCTCTCTACTCGATGGACGCGGCATCATGTACTCACCCGGCGGAATGTCGATGGGCCGGAGTGCATCCAACACCTTCTCCTCGGCCGACAATTTCGGATAGTCATTCTTGTGCCATGGTGAAAGCATGTGGATGATGGAACTCACAATAAACACAATAGCAGAGGACAACAAAATCGGAAGCCAGAGCAAGTGCAGTTGTGTCATGATGATTCTCCTTATCAAACTATTGAATGATGAAAGAGTTGATGAGAGTTTATTTTCGGGCCGCAGCCGCACGAATTTTTGCCATCACACTGTTATGCCGTCCGTAACTAAAGTAAATAATGAAACCGAGTCCGAGCCAGATAAACAGCCGATACCAGTTCTCCACAGGAAGAGAGAACATCAACAGCAGGCAACTGAGAATTCCCAGGATCGGAACAAGCGGAACGAACGGCGCACGGAACGGACGAACGGCATCCGGGTTTGTCCGGCGCATGATGAGGACCGCCGTACAGACAATGACAAACGCAAGCAATGTACCAATGTTCGTCAGCTCCGCGAGGATCCGCAAAGGAAGAAACGCCGCCATCACCGCAACAAAAATGCCTGTGAGAATAGTTGCTTTCCATGGCGTTCGGAATCGATCGTGGATAGAACCGAAGAAACTCGTTGGCACCAAGCCGTCACGTGCCATCGCAAGCAGCACACGCGGCTGGCTCAACATCATGACCAGCAACACGGAGGTGATCCCGGTGATAGCACCGACATCGATAATGCGCCGCGCCCATGGCAAACCTCTCTGTGCAAAAGCATTGGAGACGGGGGCGTTGATATCGATCTTATCGTACGGCACCATACCCGTGAGGATTGCAGATACCACAATATAGAGAACTGTGCAAATGATCAACGAGGCAATAATTCCAATAGGAACATCACGCCGCGGGTTTTTCGCCTCTTCTGCATGGGTGGAAACCGAATCGAACCCGATATACGCGAAAAAAATAATCGCCGCCCCCGCAAGCACTCCTACCGGCGCACCACTCGATCCCGTTTGCCCGAACAAGGTGTGACCGAAGAAACTTATCCCGGTGTATCCAAACGGCGCGAACGGATGCCAGTTCGCCGGGTCGATGTAGAAGGCGCCGACAACAATAACAAACAAAACAATCGCGAGCTTCACAATAACCATCCCCGCATTAAACCCGGCGCTCTCCCTGATACCGATAACGAGGATCGTGGTAATCGCCGCAGTGATGAGAATAGCCGGAACATCGAAGAATGCACCGGTAGCAAAAAAATGCCCCGTGCCGAGATTAAAATCGAACGGGGCGTTGGCAAAAGAATACGGAAGAACGATTCCGAAACTTTTCAGCAAATCTTGAAAATGCGCCGACCATCCGTGTGCCACCGTCGACGACCCGACGGCGTACTCCAGCACGAGGTCCCATCCGATAATCCACGCAAAAAGTTCGCCCAGCGTCGCGTACGCATACGTATACGCAGAACCTGCCACCGGCGCCATCGAAGCGAATTCAGCGTAGCACAACGCTGCAAAGACGCAAGCGACTCCGGCAGCCGCAAAAGAGAGAATAAGTCCCGGGCCCGCTTTATCATGGGCGGCAACGCCGGTGAGAACAAAGATCCCCGTTCCGATGATCGCACCGACGCCGAGGCTCGTGAGCGTGACCGGTCCCAGGACACGGCGCAGCCGGTTTTCTCCCTTCATCTCTTCAAGAAGCAGCGCGAGAGGTTTCTTTGCGAAAAGGTTGTTTGCCATTCAGTATGCTCCGGTTAGTGGATAACAATACGTTATACGGGGTGGGGAAAAATATACTAAACCACGGATGCAGATGCCATCATGTTTTTTAAAATCCGGCCGGCAGCTTCGTCGCGTTCACAGCAAGTTTTGTCGCTTTCAGTAGACATCTTTCGTGTAAACATCAAAATAGTGTTTAATCTCATCCAGGCCGTTTTCAATAAAGTACGGCACTGCATCTCCGAACGAATGAAGGATGATGACTGCGTTCACGTTTGCGTCTTTGATGGAAGCATTCGAAACCCTATGTGACATTCCTTTGTTGACGACGGAAACGGATTTATAGAGCTCGACGAGTTTCTCCATATCCCAATCCGGCTTTCTTCCATCTCTCATCAACAAGAACTGCCCCGTCAGGTACGTCGAAACCGTCCGGAAGAGCGTTTCAGTCGGAGTCGCAAACGGCAGATGGAATCTCACCATCGGCCTGAGCTTGTCCATCACGGGGCAATTGCTCGTGACCATGTAAATGCCGATGATCGAGCTGAGGCCTTTTTGAAGCGTGGTTTCTTTCATGTAGGTCCGCTCGGGAGTTTCGACGGTCACTCGTGTCCACTCGTGCGAAACAGAATCTTTAAACTCCGTGACAATCTGGGACAGGTTTACGGCGACAGGACAGTACTCGGCATGAGGTGCAAGCGGGCAATGCTCGCAGGGATAAAAATTTAATTTCGTCCATTCCGGCTTCGGAATATCTTTTTCCTGAACAAGCTCCAGCGTCGTACTGTTTAATGTAATCTCGAAAACTTTGACTCCTCCATTTTCGAATTCAAACGTATATTTGAAGCGGACTTTTTCTGGATTGGTTTTTTGATTCATGAAATCCTGTCTCTCACCCCGCACGTGCACATAAAATGATGTAATGCAATTTTTCTCTGCGGCTTCGCTTAACTGTTCACCGGCAGGGAGAAACTGAAAGTGCTCCCTTTCCCGACTTCCGAGTCGACCCAGATCCTGCCGCCGTGTGCCTCGACAATGTGTCGTGAAATCGCAAGGCCAAGAACGGTGGTCTTCAGGTCGGCGGGTTTTGAGGTAAGCTGTTCTTTATATTTATTGAAGACGAGCGGAAGTTCGTCCGGCCGGATGCCGATGCCGTTGTCCTTGATGGAAAAAACGACGGACTCTTTTTTCTGCCCGAGTTCCTCTTCGACCTTTTTTGAGACCGTGATCGCAATGATACCGCCCCGGAGGGAATACTTGATGGCGTTGTCAAAGACGTTGTTGAAAACCTGCGCGATTTTATCGAAATCGAAGTTTACGGGCGGCAGGCCTTTATCGATTTTCTTTACCAATTGAATATCTTTTGCCTTTGCTAAAATCTCATACCGGGCACACATCATTTCGGCGAAGATTGGGATGTCAAGCGGCTTTTTCTCGATAACGACCAACCCTGCTTCAAATTGGGACAGGTCGATCATTTCCTTGACCCGCTGGATCATCTTTTCCGAAAGCTCTCCGGCATACCGGAGGAGCAGCGCTTGTTCTTTCGATATCGTCCCGGATTTCCCCTCGATGAGGTGCTCGACCGTTGAGTCGACTGTGGTTAACGGCCCGAGTAAATCGTGAAAAAAAGTGGACATGTACCGCTGCTGCAGCTCACGAAAAGCGCGCTCAGAGGTTTTCGCACGAAGGGTTGCTTTCACCCGCGTGATCAGCTCGGTCATTTCAATCGGCTTAACGAGATAATCTTTCGCGCCTTTCTTGAGACAATCGATGGCCGTGGAAAAATCCGCGAACCCGGTCAGCATAATGATCTCGGTCCAAGGATAATCTCTCGTTATGTGACCGAGCGTTTCGATGCCGTCCATCTTGGGCATATTAATGTCGAGAAGGACAAGGTCGGTGGGTCCTTTTTTGAGGATTCCGAGAGCCTCCTCTCCGTCCTGGGCTACCTGGACGTCGAAATCGGCGGCCTGAAGGCGAAGTTTGAGCGTCATCCGGAGGCTGTCTTCATCGTCTACAACAAGGATTTTATCTTTCATACGGGTTCACTTTTGATTTGTAAGATTAATGTTGTCTATTCAGTCGGCAAAGTAAAATGGAAGGTCGTGTGCTTCCCGACTTCGCTTTCCACACCCATCTTCCCGCCGTGCGATTGCACAATCAGCTTGCAGATGGAAAGACCGAGTCCTGTTCCTTTCTGTTTGGTTCTTCGCGCCGTTGACACTTGCTTGTAGCGTTCGAAGAGCAACGGAATTTCCTCTGCCGGAATCCCGACGCCGGTATCAGTGATGCTCACTTTGACAAAAGGCTTGCCCGCGGAATCGGGACCGACACCTCCGTACTCCAGCGAGGTCGCAAGTGTTACGGTGCCGCCGCTCTTCGTGAACTTCATCGCATTGCTGAGGATGTTCATCGTTACCTGGGCAATTTTTTCCGCATCCACAAATACTTCCGGTAATTTTTCACCGTACTGTTTCACGAGGGAAATATTTTTCTGCTTGAATTGCAGGCCTGTCTCACGGCACACCGTATCGAGGATGATCGAAACGGCGATCTTCTGTTTATCGAGCGTCATATTTCCTGCTTCGAACTTGGAAAGGTCGAGAATGTCGTTGATCAACTCGAGCATCCGCCGTGCCGAGTCGCCGGCGGTATCGAGCAGGCTGAGCTGTTCCGTGGTGAACTGCTTCTCCTGGTCGCGGATTTCCCGGTAGAAATCGATGACGCTCTTGATACCGTTCAACGGGCTTCGCAAATCGTGCACTAGCATCGCCATGAAGTCGGCCTTCGTCCGTTCGAGTTCGGTTTCCGCCCGATTCAAGCGGACAAGCATTTTCGTGCGCACAAGCAATTCTTCGGTGTCAATCGGCTTTGTCAAATATTCGTCGGCCCCGAGCTCCAACCCCTGTTCAATGCTGCTCGCATCCTTCCGCTGCGCAGTAAGAAAAATGACCGGAATTTTTGCTGTGACGGGGTTGGCCCGCAAATGCATCAGCGTTTCAAAACCGTCCATTTCCGGCATTTGAATATCAAGGAGAATCACGTCCGGGTTCTTTTCCTGTGCGATCGCCAGACACTGCCGGCCGCTCGAGGCCCGAAGCATTTTGATCGGCTTACGCTTCAGGGCAAATTCCAAGAGGTCTAGATTGTCTTCAGTATCATCAACGACTAATAACGTCGGTTCTGGATATTCCATGGTCTCTCCCTTTCAGAGTAATACAGCTGTTACGCTTTGCGCAGGATCTGTTTTATAGTGTTCGAAAGAGTCCCTTGCGTGAATTCTGCTTTTTTTACGAAGTCTTTCGCGTATGCGTTTAATTTCTCCCATTCTTCGGAAGTTAATTCCTTGCCCGAGAGAACAACAACGGGAATTTTTTTCCATGTTTCGTCGCGCTGTAATCGCTGAATAACTTCGAACCCGTCCATCTGCGGCATGACGAGATCGAGAAAAATAATCGACGGCGTCGACGTGCTAAGAATCTCGAACGCTCTCGCTCCATCGTTCGCAATCTCAACTTTGAACCCCTCCGTCTGGAGCAACCCTTTCACTGCTAACGTGAAATCTTCATTGTCATCAACCACCAGGACAAAACGTTCTCCGGAGCCGGATGCCCGTTGGACGAGCGACAGCAGCCGTTTCGGTTCCGCCGGCTTCGCGATCACGTCGATGGCGCCCAGCGATATTGCCAGCGGCTTATTGTCGATAATGGAATGGATGATGACCGGTATGTCTTTCAAGGTATCGTTCGCTTTCAACTCACGAAGCACCTGCCACCCGTCTTTCTGCGGCATCATGATATCGAGCGTGATGAGCGCCGGTGCGTGCTCGAGCGCAAGTTTGATTCCTTCGTCTCCCGAATTTGCGCCGATCACCGAATAGCCTTCGGGTGCAAGATATTTAGTGAGGATTTCAATGACGTCGGGATCATCATCGATACAGAGGACACGAGTGCCCGTACCGACAACGGCCTGTACGGGGCGCGGTGCCGACACAGGAGCGACCGGTTTCGCAAGTGCCGGAGCAACCGGAGTTGAACGAACGGGGGGTGCGGGCCTTTCTAATTTCTCCCGCATCTCTTCGGGGAATACGGAAGGAATGGTCAGCGTAAACGTCGATCCCTTGCCGAATTCACTGTCTACCGTCAGGTCGCCGCCGAGGATGAGCGCGAGCCGCCGCGAAATCGGCAAGCCCAGACCGGTTCCCTTATACTTTCTGGTGTTGCTGTTGTCGATTTGTTGAAACTCTTCGAAGACCTTGCTGAAGTTCTTTGGTTCGATGCCGATTCCCGAATCTTTCACCGAGAACGAAACCATCCCATTCTTTTGCGCCACTGTTATAACGATCTCCCCTTTTTCGGTGAACTTTGCTGCATTGCTGAGCAAGTTGACAAGTATTTGTTTCACTTTCAACGAGTCGGTTTGCAGCGCGCGGAGATTCGGTCCGATGTTTTGCTTCAGCACGATCTCTTTGCCTTTGAGCAATCCCTCGACCGCCATCACAGAATTGGCAACGACGTTGGCGGCGTCGTCCATCTCGACGTTGACGGACATTCGGCCCGATTCGAGTTTCGAGAAGTCAAGAATGTCATTGATGAGCTGGAGCAGGTGTTTTCCGTTCCGCAAAACTTTTTCCAGCGCCATATGCTGGTCGGAGGTCAACGGGTCGCCGTTGGGTCCGAGCAGCACCGAGCTGAAGCCGATAATCGAATTCAGCGGCGTGCGAAGTTCGTGAGACATGCTGGCAAGAAAATCCGATTTCACACGGTACGCTTTTTCGAGTTCCATGTGCTTCGAGTTCAATTCTTCATTTTTCTGTGCAACTTCACGCGTCAGTTTTTGGGACGCTTCAAAGTTTCTCGCATTCGTGATTGCGACGCCGAGCTGAGGAACGGAGTTATTGATGATCTCTTTTTGCAATTCGTCGAAGCGGTTCATCGAGCCGAGCAGTAAAACGCCCAGGACCTTATCCTGGAACAAGATCGGCACTGCGAGAACCGAGTACGGCGCCACTTCGACAAGCCCCGTATCGACCGAAAAACCGGAGAGGATGGGGATGTTTTTCACTTCGAGTACTCGTTGTTCGGCGGCGCATTGGCCCGGAATTCCCTCACCCAACGCAAAGACCTTGATGTTTACGCCTTTTTCCTTCAACGCATAGCCGGCGGAGAGTTCGAGGAGGTTTTTTTCTTCATTCATCAAATAGAGCGCGCCGACCGATGCCCTCGCGTGGTGGCATAACAACTGCAGGCTGCGGTGCTGGATCGTATTGATATCGGCATAGGCGTTCAAGGCCGTGACGAGTTCGGAATAAGCATTCAACCGTGTGTAATTGTTCCCCAGCATCGTCGACATTTTATTGAAATCCGCAGCAAGCTGCCCCAGTTCATCTGCACGATTCAGGTTGATCGGGTCGAACTTCCCCGCCATAATATTCTGCGTTCCTTCTTTCAAAATGCTGACGGGGTTCGTAATGGAACGCGTCAACACGAAGCCGAGGGCAACAGCGAAGACGGCCAGCAGAATGTTGACTAACCCGATGAACGTTGCGAGGTCTTTTCCCAGGCCGGTGGCGCGGTCGAGGCTGTGCTGCTGCGACATCGAGAGTTGCTTCGACATGTCAATCACGATTGACCTGGCCTGGTTGAGATATTGGGCCTTCACCTCTTCGTTCACCAACGAAGCCGCTTCCGCATCGATGTTTGCACCCCCCTTGCGTTCGGTGCCGAGTTTGATCTTCTTGTCCCCGATTTCTCCGATCCATTTATACGTAAGCGATTTTACCTCCTGGAACGAGGAGGTGAGAAGGCTGTCGCTCGCGTTGTTGTCGACGACGGATATTGCATCGTCAAATTCCTTGATGGCATTTTCGTACGATGCCTTTGCAGATTCGTCGCCCGTGATGAGATAGAAATTCGCGGCGTCCGGCGCATCGGCCAGCACATGGCGCACGTTTTCAACATTCGTGAGAGTTCTAATTTCGTTCGACGTCGATCCAAAATTTTTCTCGATCTCAGCAAGAAGGTACAGCGTCAGAAGTGTCATCGCTGTCAGGATGATAAGCAGAAAGGCGAAATTCGCCAGCACTCTCCAGTATAATTTTGTCTTCAGCATGGTCTTCTCCTACCCATTGAGGATATAACACTGTGTACGCCGTTGAAAAAAATTTCCATTATCGGTTGCTCCGGAGGTTAGTCTGCAAGATATTTTCGGATAAGAGCGATCAGCTCTTCCGGATCCATTGGCTTCGAATAATGCTCGGCACATCCGATCTCGAGCGTACGCACTTTATCTTCAGGCTTCGCCTGGGCGGTGAACGCGATGATCGGGATATGCTTCGTCCGCGCGTCTCCTTTGAGGATCGGAATGGCAGTCCATCCGTCCATGACTGGCATCTGCATGTCCATCAAAATGAGGCTCGGCAGGTGTTCGATGGCTTTGTCAACTGCCTCCTGCCCGTTCTCCGCAATAATGAGCTCTGCCCCGAGACGGCTCCGCTGCAACACAAACGACACCAAATCGCGGTTGTCCTCATCATCCTCTGCCAGCAAAATCTTTTTACTCATATTCACATCCCTTTCAATGTTCAAAATTACTTAGCTCAGCGACGAAACATAATCACGGAAATGAGCCAACTTTTCGTTCATGGTAATCATAAGTTCATCAACATCCACGGGCTTTTTCAAAAATCCCTCGTGATGGCGAAGCTCCGACGATTGGAGCTGGGAAACTTCAGACTCCTGGCATAAGAGGATGAAGGGAATAAAATTGAACTTCACCGTCGCGCGAAGCAGGTGCAAAAATTTTATTCCGCTCAGGCTCCCCGGAGAAAATTCCGTGTGGCATAGGATAATGTTGGGGTTGACCTTTTCGATTTTTTCCAGCGCTTCTTCCGGTGATCCGGAGAGAACCACTGCGTACCCCGCAGCTTTGAGCCGCGGCACCAAATCGTCCTTTGTCTTCACGTTCGGCGAAACATAGAGGACCGTCCCTTTGTACTGGTCGGCAACAAGGTCGAGGAGGAATTTCGTTTCATACTCGAGGTACTCTTCCATCGTTACTTGATAGACTTTGCGCAGCCACTCAAACGTCGACGACGAACTCCGCAACAGCTGGCGTTTCGCTATGACCTCTTTGACAGCATTGCTGTACATTTTTAATTTCACTTCACGCCGCAGCGATTGTTCGACATTTTCGGGTATCGACAACGATATTGCCAGCTTATGAAGTTCTTCATTTTCTGTATCGTTCGGCGCTCCATTGAGCCAGGCTTTTTCCAATGAATGCCGCAACTGTCTCACGTTAGATTCCAGTTGCTGGTTGGTCATCTCCTCGCGCGCTTTCTTTTCCTGCTCCAGTGAATGCGAGAGCATTTGAATTTGGCGCTTCATCTCCTCCAACGTTGTCTCCATCGCCTTCTGTTCTGCGGGCGTCGGTAACGGATCCGCCGAGACTTCTTTTGCCTTATGAACCGGAGGAGTTGCCACGGAAGGAGGACTTGCAACAGGTACGGCCGTTGGCGGCGAAGGAATAGTTTGAGCAACCGGCTTTAGAGGAGCGGAGGGTGCTGCACTCGGTGCCGGCTTAACAGCAGGAGGCGGTGACACACGCGGTGGAGTGGCAACAGGCGGCACACTACCGGTTGATGCAGCATTCGCCGGCTGCGCAGCGGGGGGAGCCGGTGCAGCTGCAGAACCGGTTTCCTTCTTTTTCTCCGCTTCAAAATAGTTGATGCGATCCAGGAATGCGACAACGTAAACATTAGCGGGATCCAACTTCTTCGCTTTTTCAATCTCCGTCCGGGCCTCATGAAAGCGAGACTCTTTTAAGAAGCGATCTGCTGCCAAAAGGCATTGCTTAGCCGCTGCTTTATCGTGGGTTCCCGATGGAGAATTCTGGCCGGTATTTTGCGGAATGCTCGTCAAAGAATTCGAATATTAGTCCAGTTTTCCAGCAGCTTCCAATCCATCTCATTCAATTGTGTCGCTACCTCTCAATAATCCCGTCATCCGAAAAACACATAGTTGGCAACGAAGAAAACACGTAAAGACAATCTGAGAAGAATTTGACAGTTGGCGTTCTCGTGCACCCAGAGGGAGTCGAACCCCCAACCCTCAGATTCGAAGTCTGATGCTCTATCCAGTTGAGCTATGGGTGCAAGCTTAATTCTACTGCAAATATGTTGAGCGAAATCCCGCCGCCCTCTGGCGGGATTGAGCTATGGGTGCAATTTTCGACGTGAAATATACAAAACTTTGCAGGGGAAGGCAAGGATGCCTCGTGTAATGCTTTATGCTCCTTGTGGGTGAAAATACTTAGTTCAACTACATCAACCTTAAGTGTTTCTTTTGGTATTAAGGCTAACTGCAATGAGGCGGTTTTCAATTGCCTTCAAGTGTTTGCCCTTTTTTTGTAGTAATGGGAATAAAACTTCCCCGGATAGTTCAAGAATCCTCCCATTAGAGAAAAATTCTCTTGGCCGGGTTTGCTATCAGCTTGTACTCTTCATTGGAATTGAGGGCTTTGAAAGGATATAATTTTCACGTAACATATAGTCGAAACAAGGGCTGCACCATTCACAAGAGGCCGGTACTGATCCTGCAAAATTTATATTAATTCCATGGCACTGATCGTTACAGAGGTAACGACGATTGAACCTCTTTACCTTGAGCCATACCGTACGCTCAAACGACCGCTGGAGCATCAGAAAGAAGGAATTTTTGTTGCTGAGGGGGAAAAAGTTGTCCGGCGATTACTCGAAGGCCCGCTCCGGATTCTTTCCATCCTGCTAACCCCTGAGTGGTTTACAGTCTATCGACCGTTGCTGGAGGCGCGGAACGAAACCATCGGCGTCTATATTGCCAAAAAGGAATTGATGGAAACAATCGTGGGCTTCCAGTTACACAAAGGAATTATGGCAGTAGCAAAAGTTCCTGAACGAATTGCACTCGAGCGTGTTGTCAGAAATGGGGAGCGTCCGTTTTTCCTTGTGGCAGCCGACGGAATTATGAACTCGGAAAATATGGGCGTCATTGTCCGAAACTGTGCTTCGTTCGGTGCCGGCGCTCTGCTCGTTGGGGAAACGTCATGCGACCCGTATCTCAGGCGCGCGGTCCGGAATTCGATGGGAAATATTTTTTCTTTGCCGGTTGTCTATCTTTCGAATATTGCGGAGGAATTACGGCAGGTTCGTACACAATACGGCGTAACAATCATAGCGGCACATCCTCGGGAAACCAGCAGGCCGATCGACGCTATCGATTTTTCCGGCAATTGCTGTATCGTGTTAGGCAGCGAAGGACATGGGATCTCTGAGCAGGTGCTCGCTGCGTGCGACACGGAGGCGGCGATCCCGATGACGACGGGCGTGGATTCACTTAATGTCGCAAGCGCGAGCGCGGTGATCATGTACAAAGTACAGCGGCAGCGCGGACAGAAAACCTCATAGAAATGCGGCTGGAAAATGTACGGCCAAACGCTTGCGTCTTCAACGTAAATTTTATTTATTTTGCATGATGGAAACATTCTCTCTCGGACTTGCCTGGAATTGGATTTACGATTCTGATTTTATCGCCGGAATTGAGCGGGCGTGCGCGAAGGAGGGATTGACAACGTACCGGATTGAACCCGCCAACGTCACAGAAACCCTTCAACGTTTGCGTTCCGGGGAAATCGCCTTTCAATCGTTTCTGGACCGCGCATCGGATGACGATGAATCATTTGAACCGCTCGTCCGGTTTATCACTAAGTCTTCAACGCACTTCTATAATCGCAACGAGCGCGTCAATCACGCTAAGGATAAAGCATCGATGCACCTGGAGTTCATCACAAACGGGCTCTACGTGCCGTACACAATTATTATTTCGCCGTACAACAAGAAAAAAGAGCTCGAGTTGAGCCTGTCGGAACTTGCGCGGCTTGGCAGGCCGTTTATCATTAAACCCGCGAACACAACGGGCGGGGGGACCGGCGTTGTTCTGGGTGCTGAGTCTTTAAAAGACGTCATTGAAACACGTCAGCATCACAAGAACGACAAATACCTTTTGCAGGAAACCGTCAAACCGAAAGCCCTCGACGACAATAAAGCGTGGTTTCGCGTCCTCTACGCCTTTGGCGAAATTATTCCCTGCTGGTGGGATGACGTCACCCATAAGTACCGCCGTGTTAACCCGGCTGAAGAAGAGCGGTACGGCATCGGCGCTCTGAGAGAATCGATGAGAAAAATCCAGAATGTGTGCAGTCTCGATTTCTTTTCTTCCGAGATCGTGCTGACTGAAGAAAATATGTTTGTCGTCGTCGATTATGTGAATGAAGTCTGCGATATGCGGTTGCAATCCAAACATGTGGACGGCGTACCGGATGAAGTAGTGCAACGAATCGAAGAATTGATTGCGAAAGAGACGAAGAACAATTGTCCTCCTTGACAAAAAGATGCGACTCACGCCAAGCCGCAAAGATTCTGCGGGGAATCATTGTACTACTCTGCGTTTCTGCGCGAGACGCACATTTGGAGTTACAATCACACGGCGACTTTCGGAAGGTGCGTCATCGCTTCATCGATCGCGGCTGACGGATATTCGAAGTCCTGAAGTTGTCCCAGGCGGTACTGTTCGTATGCCGTCATATCGAAATGGCCATGGCCTGACAGATTGAATGCAATCACTTTCCGTTCGCCGGTTTGTTTGCACTTCAGCGCTTCGTTAATCGCCACGCGAATCGCGTGAGCTGATTCCGGCGCAGGGATTATTCCTTCCGACTGAGAGAACCTCACAGCGGCTTCGAATGTTTCCAACTGATTCACCGCTTGTGCTTCAATATCGCCGTGGTCGACGAGAGCGCTGACGCTCGGCGACATTCCGTGGTAGCGAAGCCCGCCGGCATGTATGCCCGGCGGCATAAACGTATGCCCGAGCGTATACATTTTGACGATTGGCGCCATTGCAGCAGCATCACCGAAATCGAACGTGTACCTTCCTTTCGTCAGAGTCGGGCATGATGCCGGTTCGACAGCGATGATCCTCGCTTTCTTTCCGTTCGTCAGGTTCTGATGAACGAAAGGAAACGCAAATCCTCCAAAATTCGATCCGCCTCCCGCGCAGCCTATCACGATATCCGGATACTCACCGGCCATTTCCATCTGCTCGAGCGCTTCAATGCCAATGACTGTTTGATGCATGAGCACATGCCCGAGCACAGAGCCAAGGCTGTATTTTTTTCTCCCGCCGCTCATGGCTGCGACTTCCACCGCCTCGGAAATTGCCATCCCGAGGGAACCCTGTGAATCGGGATGCTCCGACAAAACTCTTTTCCCGAATTGCGTCCTGTCGGTCGGGCTTGCAAAAACCTGGGCGCCAAAGTTTTCCATGATGATGCGCCGGTACGGCTTTTGATGATAGGACACTTTCACCATGTACACTTCGAGGTCTAACCCAAAAAAATTGCATGCCATGGCAAGGGCGGAACCCCACTGCCCTGCACCGGTTTCTGTCGTCAGGGCTTTTGTCCCCGCCTCTTTATTAAAAAAAGCCTGGGGCACCGCGGTATTCGGTTTGTGCGAGCCCACCGGGCTGACGCCTTCATATTTGTAGTATATGTGGGCAGGTGTATCAAGCGCTTTTTCCAGCCGCACCGCGCGGTGCATCGGTGTCGGGCGCCACAATTTATAGACTTCTCGAACCGGGTCGGGAATTTCAATCCAGCGTTCGGCACTAACTTCCTGCATAATGAGATTCATGGGGAAGAGAACGCTGAGAAAATCGGGAGTTACCGGCTGCATTGTTCCCGGATGTAATACGGGCGCGGGAGGTACCGGTAAATCGGCATTGATGTTGTACCATGCTTTGGGAATTTTTCTTTCTTCCAACAAAAATTTATATTGCTCGCTCATAGTCCTGCTCCATCATGTGATGATCAGTCGGTAAATTAGAATTAGGATGTATATAAAAATACAATGCGATGCCTCTTCAACGAGCATCTTTAAGTCGTGGATATCGGCGTTCAGGCTAGAGGGAACTTCGAAAACTGCGCACTACATCGCAAAGAAGTGGATCGTTTAAAACATATCTGTGCCGATCAAGCGGTGAAGACGGATAGGAGGGCGAATCTTTGCAAGTCCGGATCGGCTTGGACATGCACCAGCTACTCACAGATCAATATTGATTATACATTTTGAAAATATATGTTTTTGGCAAGAATGTCAACAAAAGGGTAGTGGTACGTTTTCAAATTGCTCAAATTACTTCAATCTTGCGCGAATCATTTTTGCCAATATCCCCTTTGTCGGCATACTTGAAAGAAGGGCGACATCAAGCCTCGCCATGAGTTCATCAGATACCCTCACTCCCTTACATAGTGAGTAAGTGGATTTTTTGATTAAGACATATTCTTCGAGATCGTAAGATAGGTTGGCATTAACGTATGAAGTATGCGAAAGGACTTTGCAGTGTGGAGGTTCAATCGAAACAATTGTTTTGAGAAGGCTTTTGTCTGTCTTACGTTCAGCGATTAAACACGATCTTTCTACTAAGCCCTTGTCGCTTGTAGCAAAAACATAGAATACGCGTTTATCAATGGTTACTCCAACTACGATGTGAGGGTGAGAGGGTAGGGTTGGAAGGGTTGGATTTACAAGCCAGAAAACGTCCCCAAGAGAAAGACTCATGCAGTTTGATTGCTAATCTCCAATAACTCCGCCTCCATTGTTAATCTTTCTTCTTCTTTAATAATCGGATAAGGATCGGCAAACTTGTACTTAGTGAACATGGGATCGGTCGGATCGGCATTCAACAAAAAATCGTCAAAATACATATTTTCTCTTTTTGACTGTCCTGATGTTAAAACCTGTTCATACTTCTTCCATTCGGGGTATGCGTGTGTCAAATCAGCGAGTTCAAACCTGCCATATTGTGCAAAATTTGATAGGGAAAAATTAACAGCCTCAATATCCGATGGTGATAATTCATCCTTAAATTGTTCACCATTTCCATTTAATACTACTACATGGTTCCCAATTGGAGTGATAATATCCGATTGAATTTTTCCGGTAAATACATTGTCTAAATATGATGCAACCGCACCAAATGGCATTGCAAAATACCTATCTCCTGTGGCTGGTCTGAGATATTGACGAACATGAAACCTATCTGCAAAGAAAGTCAGTTTGAGAAGGTACATAAAATTATTCTTCCCGCCGAGATTATTCAGAAGGTGTTCTGCAACCGCTATTGTTTTTCTTTTGTTGAGTGGGAATGTAATTCTGGGCATATCCAAATTAGCCAGGGATATTGCGTCTAAAGTAGTTATCGACACAATCAATGTCAATATTAAGGTAGGATATTTTTGTCGCATGTTCAAGCTTTCTATGCCGCCATTTCTTGTGTTTTTGCTACCAATAACTCTTCCCAATTCCAAATGTGACTTGTGACACGCGCCTCCATTGCCGGAGTTACTCTCAACGATTGATGTATTCTTAAAAAGTTGTAATGGAAAAAATGTAACGCTGTTGCAGCTTTAAGGTTTTCAAGTTTTTTACTGAATGCGTTGGTTAATCGTGTGAATCTTCTCATCTGCATACGCATTGTTAGATTTTGTCTTTCAATGTGTGATGTGCTGATTCTTTTTCGCACTGGATTCCCATTAATCACCGCCAGAGATACGCTTACAACTTGCGGTGGACTGTATCGCTTTTCTGTTTTAATTTCATCGGAATATGTTTTATGGATAACGCCAAAATCTATGTCAGCACCAAAGACTGAATCGACCGCACCAAAGTACCCATTGAATGCGTCCGTTGATAACTGAAACCTTGTTGGTATTCTGAAATTCAAATCTTTCATAAACGCGGTAGCATTTTCTTGTGTTCGTTTTCCAATAAGATGAGTAATGACAAGTTTTGTATCTGAATCAAAAGCAACAAAAACATATTGATCTCCTACTTCGCCAATTTTCTTTTCTTCTTCCGTGCATTGTTTTTGTTTCTTCGCCACGTAGCACCATATCTCATCGCACTGTACAAATCGACATTGAAGGTTGACGAGTTCCTTATCTAAAATTTCGCTTGCAAGTTGTCCAGCTTCGCGCAACAAGCGAAGCACCGCACCCTTGTGAACGTCCAACATTCTGACGATACTGCAAATTGAATTTCCCTCGACAAGTGCATTGAGTATTTGTATTTTCTTTTCCATTGGCAAATTGTTTGGCATGGCGTGCTCCCTATGAGTTTGATTTTTGCTCATTGGGAACGTATATTTCTTTAGGCATTGAAGGCTCCCAACCGAGCTTTTGATGATTAGAGGCTTCAAGTGTTAGCGCACTTGGAGCCTCGCTGTTTATTATGTTTTCTTTAAGTGATAAAGTATCACTTCGATGGGCAAAAAATATATTAACCCCTCTGCCGGTCTTTCCAATTGTCAACCTCTTTTGCATCCAGCAAAGTCAGGCTCTTGAATTTATGCGTTGTGAAATCTCCCAAATAGAGGTAGTTCCTTATCGCATTAGCCTTAACACCGAGTACCTCAGAGGCTTCTTCGACTGTGAGGTACTCGTTCTCATTGACCTGTTTAAGTGTTCTTACCTTCTTCATAATGGAAACAATATAAGTGATAAAATATCACTTGTCAAGTAAAAAATGAATTTCTCATTAGTTATTTTGATAGGCGCCTTAAACTCTTGCTACTTTGTGACCGAGTGGTATTGCGGGGTTCACTTAACCCCGTTTCCATCCTTTCGGACAGGTTCGCTTTGAACGTCTTGTCCAGTCTCTCCATTATGTCCTGCATCTGAATGGACTTCTCCTGGTTTCTCTCCGTTTTGTTTAGTTTTTTCATCGCTCTTAGCCTCAGTTAGTTCTTGTGGTTTTGAATAAATGCAAACAGCCATCTGGTCATCATCTGTTAGAGGCCATCTCAAAATATCAAATAGTTCTTTCTCAATTTTTAACTCTAATGTGTCCGGCTTTCTGACTTTCTTTTCGCCAAAAATGGTTAGCGCTTCTCTGTAATCGATCACAAAGGCATGTGATGGATAATCAGATATGAGTTTACCAAGTGTTTCATCGTCTACCCCAAGTCTTTTGCCATAGTGCAATGCAATATTGATCGACCTTTCTACTTCTCCAAGTCGTAATGGGTCTATCTGTGCTGAGATTGGTGACAGAATACCGGTTGCCAGTTTGCATCCAACCTCGGTGGCGGTTTTTGTTGTAATTGCATAGTTGCTCCTCTTTTTAACTTCTAAAAAGAAATATTCAAACATCCGAAAGGCTTGTGCTTTTAACATGGTCATTTCTTGATAATAGCATAGCCCGCTCGTGTTTGTTAGTTCATCATCTTTTATCATTTGAATATCAAGAGGCCCAAGTTCGCCAAAATCAGATACGACGATTTTGTCTGCACCTATTACTATAAGTGTTCCCGCACTCTTACAATAACCAAAAACATAAGCCGTAACTTCTCTGTATGAAGATTTTAGTCCTCGGATCAACCTATAAGCTGCGTCGGCATCTCCGCCGAAGGTTGTCAAAAAAATAGCAGCATTTTTGTTTCTTCTTTCGGGTGTCAGGTCACGAATCGTATGTAAAATCTTGTCCGTGTTTGCGTAATCTATTTCACCGCTAAGAAGAAAAAGGTCAGCTCCTAATTGCTCTGATAAGTCCTTTAAGTTCTGATCCTGCTCTTTAGGGTCTGTTGCTATTTGTTCTTTCATGTCGGGCTCCCCGATTAATTATTTGGAGAGCATTTTACAAAATATGGTTTTGAGAGTCAAGAGAAAAAAGTGATATTTTATCACTCATAAATTAGACGTATCAAAACTTCAATAGTTTCAGCCAAATGCACATATTTCTGCATCCATGTCCATTATTGCAAATAGGAAACGGTGATATGCCAAGGAACTATTATGCAAACACTTGGTGCACGAGTTATATACTATCACTTACCGTGCCAAACCTCAAGAATTCATCTATATGTAGAGACGAATTTCATAAAAAATTATTTGAAAACGTACCATTACAACAAAAGTGAGTTTTGGGTAGTGATTCGTTTCAATCCAAGATACTACCTGTGCTTTTCAAGCCCCAGTTGAGGCTTTCAAAGGTTCAAAAGACGCTTGCCGGCATTCTAGGTATCGTCGTGATACGGACAAACTATTTATCACCGCATACTTGACTTTCAAACGAGCCTTTAATACATTAGCACTCAACGCGTTGCAAACCTACTCAATGACACATCATATGTTGAACAATCGTTCGGAGGATCTATGGCTTCCTGGATATCCAACATGGCGAGAGTAAGAGCTCGTCAGGCTGTTGGCTTTGTGGCACTCATCGCCTTTGCAAGCCTTATCGGATGCGGCGGTTCTTCGGAAACGACACAAACGGAAACGGGCAAGACAGACACGACCGCAGTCCATATGGATACAACGATGATTGCCCACGACACAACGGCCGTCGTCGCTCCCCCCGAAACGACAGCGGTGATGCAGGCTCCTCCTACAAAAGAGGAAATGCTTCAACAGCAAATTGAGGAAATCAAGACTGAGAATATCCAACTGCAGCAGAAACTCGATGCATCGGAACAAAAGAATAGAGAGTTAATGGCAAAAGTTTCCGACCTCGAAGCGGCTCAGATCGCTGCGCAGGAAAAAGCATCAAAACAACCGGCCGCGGCAAAAACAATGTCGATGAATAAAGCTCTCCCGGGTAAATCGTCAAGTGAGGATATCCAGCATTACGAAGGGGCGGTATCGCTTGCGAAGGAACGAAAATTCAAAGAGGCCATCAATGAATTCCAAGCGCTGCTGGACGGTGGAATCAAATCCGACTATGCCGATAATTGTCACTATTGGATCGGCTTATGTCATTACGGAATGCACGAGTACAAAACTGCGATCCAGCAATTCCAGGAAGTACTAAAGTTTAAAATTTCAGAAAAGAAAGACGACTCTCAGTTCATGATCGCCCAGACTTACGACCGCATGGGAAACCATGAGCAAGCGCAAGTAGAGTACAAGAAATTTGTGGAACTATACCCGAACAGTGAATACTTGCAGCGTGCGCAGGCAAAAATAAAGTAATTTTTTGATTGACCAAAAAAAAGGCCGGCATTGAGCGAACATGCCGGCCTTTTCGTTTTTATGGCGGTTGACCTTATTGGAACTGCATCACGCCCTTCACATCGACCACGTCAAATTCTTCTTCCAGCCTGCGTAAAAATCGGATTAGCACTTGAGCCGTAGCGTATGCATCGCCGGCGGCTCGGTGGCGCTGCGAGTTTCGAATCCCCAAGTATTGAGCCACCGGGCCAAGAGACTTACTGTACAGGTTCGGAAGCAATCGGCGGGCGAGTTTGCACGTGCAAAGAACCGGATTTTGGATCCTCTCAATCCTGCCTTTTGCCAGCGTGCTGTTCACGAATCCTAGATCGAACGGCGCATTGTGCGCTGTGAACACGCCGCCGCCAAGAAATTCTGCAATTGCCGGGGCCACTTCATTCGCTGTCGGAGCATCGACAACCATCTCGTCATCGATGCCGGTCAACGCTGTGATCTCGTCCGGAATCGGCATCAACGGATTGACCAGCGTAGTGTATTCCTCCCACAACAACCCGTTACGAACTTTAATCATTGCAATTTCAGTGATGCCGCCATCGCGCGGAGAAAAGCCGGTCGTTTCCACGTCAACGACAACAAACGTTGTCGCGGCAATAGTCTGGTTCATAATATCTGTCGCATCAATCGGCATCAGAGCTGCCGTCCATTGAGAAACTCACTGCACAGTGCTACGTCTTCTTTGCTTCCGATAAAGAGCGGCGTTTTTTGATGGAGAAATTCCGGAACCACGTCGAGAATCCGCTTGCTGCCATCGGTCGCTGCTCCTCCCGCTTGTTCCATGATAAACGACAGCGGGTTGGCTTCATACATCAATCGGAGTTTTCCATGAGGGTATCGGGCATCACCGGGGTACAAAAATATTCCGCCGTAGAGCAGCGTGCGGTGGATATCCGCCACCATCGACCCGACATACCTTCCGGAATACGGCCGTCCCGTTTCTTTGTTCTCTTCCTGCAAATACTTGATGTATTTTTTTACCCCGTCATCCCAATACCGATAGTTGCCTTCGTTCACACTGTAGATCCGTCCTCGTTGTGGAACACGGATATTCTCATGGGATAAAAGAAATTCCCCGATACTCGGGTCGAGTGTGAAACCATGGACGCCGTCGCCGGTCGTATAAATAAACATTGTGCTCGAACCGTATACGACATATCCCGCCGCTATCTGTTTATAGCCCGGCTGAGTACAATCAGCACGCGTTCCCTTGCCTGAATTCGAGATACGCCGGTAGATCGAAAAGATCGTGCCGATCGTGACGTTCGCATCGATGTTTGATGAACCGTCGAGGGGGTCGAACAACAGAACGTACTTCCCTTTCGGGTAATCATCGGGGATATGGAGCACATCTTCATTCTCTTCGGACGCCATCACGCAAAGATGTCCGCCGTGGTCCATCGCCTTGTAGATCGCCTCGTCGGCGAAGACGTCCAGCTTCTTGACAATATCGCCGTGAATATTTTCCTTCCCCGCCAGGCCGAGAATATTGACCAAACCCGCCTTGCTCACTTCGCGCCAAATGACTTTGATCGCCAGCGTCAAATCGCGCAGCACGGCGGAAAAATTCCCGGTCGCGCCCGGATGCTGGCGCTCCCCTTCGATAATGTGGCGCTCGATGGTGATGACTTTTTGGGACATATTGATTGGTCAGATTACTCTGATTAGACTCAGATTGCTGATTACGCAGATTACAAAATAAATCCACTGAGATAAAAGTAGGAAAAATGGTTTGATATTCCAAATTGATTATTGTGATCGCTCTGATGGCGCAGATTCTGCTCAGATTGCAGAGTAAGAGTAAGATGTAGTTCATTGTCTGAGAAATCCGGAATCTGAGTGCCATCTGCGCCATCAGAGCAATCAAAGGGTAGGATGGGAGATAATTAAGTAAGCCATTTTTTTACTTGACTTACATTTTAAAATTATGTATCCTTAAAAAAAGAGGATACCCATGGAAACATCAGTTGTTACCGTTAAAGGACAGGTTGTTGTTCCGGCGAACATCCGCCGCAAGTTTGGAATAAAAAAGGGGACAAAAATCGCATTCATCGAGCAGAATGGCAAGCTCATTATCCAGCCGCTCGACAAGAACTATTTTGAAAGCCTTGCGGGCATTTTGGGGACGGAAGGCAGAATGTTGAAGTCGCTCATGGATGACAAGAAGCGGGAGCGTGAGTTATGAAAGCTACTGTGTTGGACAGTTACGCCTTGATATCTTTTCTTGAGCGCGAGGAGGGCTATGATGAGGTCTCTTCGGTGCTGGACGAGTGTGTTTTAAAAAACCGCATGGCGTACATGTGCGTTGTCAACTGGGGAGAAGTTTTGTATCACGGCTATCGCAGCGGCGGTGAAAGAACCGCGAGGCTGGCAGAAGACACTCTGAAGGCGTTACCAATTCAGGTAGTCGATGCGGACAAAGAACTGACCCGCACGGCTGCGGAGTTGAAAGCTTTTAATAAAATGTCCTTCGCAGATTGCTTTGCGGCAGCTCTGGCAATAAAAAAGAAGTGTGAACTGGTCACCGGCGATAAAGAGTTTAGGCAGGTGGAAAGTAAGATTAAGGTAAGGTGGATAAAATGAACGATTTAAATAATACTTCCCCAGAGTTGTCTTGATGAATTCACAACCCGAAGGAATACCCACAGTCGAAAATGGAATTGCTCTGTGCAAGTTGCATCACGCTGCCTTCGATTCTTACTTGCTGGGGCTTAGACCTGATTATACAATCGGGGTAAGAAAAGACGTGCTTGAGGAAGAAGACGGCCCAATGTTGCTTCATGGACTCAAAAACCCTAGCGATAAAAGAATTGCACCACCATCTCCAACTGAATTATCGCCAAGTAAAATATTGCCAGAGAACGCTATGAGGAATTCAAATCTGCAATCTTATAAGTTCATTTTAATCCTAGACTAGACCTTCACGCAACGGCTTTTAATCTGCGTAATCTGCCATCTGAGTTCAATCTGCGCCATCCGCGAAATCACTCCCGCACTTCCTGTTCTTTGTATTGCAGCTGATACAGCTTGTAGTAAATCCCGCCGAGCGCAAGAAGCTGCTGATGCGTCCCGGATTCCCGGATTTCCCCTTTGTGCATCACGATGATTTTATCCGCGCTTTGAATTGTGGAAAGGCGGTGCGCGATCACGATCGAACTTCTCCCCGCCAGCAATTTCTTGATCGCCGACTGGATGAGCAATTCCGTTTGAGTATCCACGCTCGACGTCGCTTCGTCGAGCACCAAAATTTTCGGGTTGTACGCAAGCGCTCGTGCAAACGAGAGCAATTGCTTTTGACCGACCGAGAGAGTCGAACCCCGTTCTTTGACCTCCTCATCATACCGGCGCGGCATGGCTCCGATGAATTGGTCGACGCCCACAAACTGCGCGGCAGCTTTCACCCGTTCGAAGGGAATGGCATCATTCCCTAAACTAATATTGCCTTTGATGTCTCCCGAAAAAAGAAAAACATCCTGCAGGACGACGGCGATGTGAGACCGCAGATCACCGACGTCGACGTTCTTAATGTTGATATCATCGACAAGGATCTCCCCCTTTTGAATCTCGTAAAACCGCGAGAGCAAACTGATGATCGTCGTCTTCCCCGCCCCCGTATGCCCGACGAAGGCGACCGTTTCCCCGGGCTGCATCGTGAACGAAACGTTCTTCAGCACCCAATCTTCGTTATTGTAGGCAAACCAGACATTGCGAAATTCGACTTTCCCTTTCATCGTCGACAAAGAAACCGCTGATTCCGGATTTTGAAGAATGCTTCGATCATCCAGCAGCTTAAAAATCCGTTCGGACGACGCCATCGCCGTCTGCATGATGTTGTATTTTTCGGACAGATCGCGGATCGGACGCCAAAACATTTCATTGAATTGGAGAAACGCCATAATCGTTCCGATGGTCACTTTCCCCTCGAGCGTTTTTCCGCCGGCATACCAGACAATTAATCCTACCGCAACGGCGCCGATGATATCAACGGCGGGATAGAAGACTGCGTAATAGAAAATCGAACGTATGTTGGCGTCCCGGTGTGCGGCGTTTAATTCGGTGAATTGGTCGTACGCTTTCTTCTCCCGGTTGAAGATCTGGTCGACGATCATCCCCGTGATATGTTCCTGCATGAACGTATTGATCTTCGCTATCTGTATGCGGACGTCGCGATATGCTTCGCGGGCTTTCTTCCTGAATAAGAACGTGCCGTAGAATAAAAACGGGAGAACGCTGAGCGACACGAATGCAAGCTGCCAATTCATCGAAAACATGAACCACAAGATCCCGGCAATCATAAAGACATCGCTGAAGACCATGACGATGCCTGAAGAAAACATGTCGTTCAGAACTTCGACGTCGCTCGTCACGCGCGTGATGAGCCTGCCGATAGGATTCCTGTCGTAGAATTTCAACGAGAGGTTCTGCAGATGCCTGAACAGCTCCATCCGCAAATCGAAAATTGTCCGCTGCCCGATCCATTGCGTGAGATACGAATTAAAATACTGCATCACACCGCGCAGCGTCAGGACGCTCAAGAACATCAAGGCTGTGATCAGCAATCCATGCTCGTCATGATTCTTGATATTGACGTCGACGGCAATTTTTGTAAAGTACAGGCCTCACCGCTTCCAGCGCAGAAACCACCATGCTGAGCACGATGCCGAGCACAACGTACCACTTGTACGGGCGGAGATAATGGAGCAGCCGCTTCATCAGCTTCCCGTCGTACGCTTTACCGAGAACTTCTTCTTCGTGCATGGTTCAGTGAAAAGTTAAAAGTGTAAAGTGAAAAATTATCTCGACCTCTTACGCGCGGTTCGAACGATGGCGCCAAGAATGCTTTTAATTTCCCCGGCTTCCAATAAAATAGCTTGGAATCGAACCGGTTTCAGGATTGCAGAATCCCTGAGAAGACGAAGCCAGTAATGTGTTTCCCTTGCTTCTTTCAGGGCTATACTCATTTTGTAAATAAAATCAGGTTTGGAATAGGCTGCAACTGCTTCTTCAACGTTGGCACCAACTGAAGTTCCTGCTCTTAATAGTTGATTGCCAATGATCTTTGCGCCAGTAGTATCTGGAAACTGTTCCCCCATTTTTATGATTCTGAGTGCAAATTGATAACTTCTTTCTAAAATCTTTATATCTTTTTCGTTCATGGATCCCCCCTTTTCCATTTTACACTTTTAACTTTTCACTGTCTTATAACTGTTCGAGTTCCCTCTCCAGCAGCTGCTTGTAATGCAAATTCGCATAGATGCCGCCGAGGTCGACAAGTTCGTCATGACGCCCCCGTTCAACAATGTGACCTTTGTCCATCACAATGATAAGATCGGCGTCCTTGACCGTGGAAATACGATGACTGATGATAATGCTCGTCCGGTCCTCCATCACGCGGCGAAGGCGTTTAAGAATGGCTTCTTCCGTATACGTATCCACCGAAGAAAGCGCGTCGTCCAGAATCAGAATCTTCGGTTCCCGCAACACAGCGCGTGCAATACTTGTGCGCTGTTTCTGTCCGCCCGACAACGTGATGCCCCGCTCACCAAGAGCAGTCTCAAATTGCTGGGGAAAATCATTGACATCTTTTGCGATTTGCGAGATTTCCGCGGCTTCACGGATTTGTTCATGAGAAATTCCGTCAACTCCATAGCTGATGTTTTCCGAAATCGATTCCGAGAATAAAAATGTTTCCTGCGGTACGCAGCCAACATGGGATCGCAGCACTTCCAGTGGAATTTTCTTGATGTTGATTCCGTCAATCAGCAATTCCCCTTCCGTCACATCGTACAGCCGCGGCAGGAGATTGATGAATGTGCTTTTGCCGGAGCCGGTATATCCGACGATCGCAAGTGTCGTGCCTTTTGGAATTTTCAGGTTGATGTGCTGTAATGTCGGCCTTGAGGCGCCTTTGTGTGTGAAGGAGACATTTTTGAATTCGATTTCTCCGTCGATATGTTTGATCAAGATATCGGTGTCTTCCGAATCCCGGATCTCGGGCACCGTGTCGAAGATCTTTGCAAGCCTCTCCATCGACGCAGCCCCTTGTTGAATGATATTCGTGACCCATCCAAACGCGATCATCGGCCATATCAGCATCGAGAGATATGTGAAGAAGGCTGTCAATGTCCCAATGGAAATTTTCCCGGCAATCACCTGCAAGCCTCCAAAATACACCGTGATGACAAGCGAGATACCGACCAGCATGTACATCATCGGCCACATGATCGATTGCGCCTTCGCCAGGACAAGGTTCTTTTTCAGATACACCCAGCTCAGTTTTTCAAACAGCCCGATCTCGTATTCTTCCCGGACGTATGCTTTGACCACTCGGATACCCGAGAGATTTTCTTGCGCCCGCGTTGTGAGGAGAGAATACTGCTCCTGCCGTTCATTGAACTTTGCATGAATAATCTTCCCGAGTTTGTACACCGCATACGAGATGAGCGGAAGTGGAACCAATGCTACCAGCGTCAGAGACCAATCCTTGACGAACATGAGCGTCAGCGCCATCGAAAATGTCATGAAGGTGTCGGAGGGATACATGATCCCGGGACCGAGCACGTTGCGCACGGCGGAGATATCGTTCGTCGCATGCGCCATCAAATCGCCGGTCGGCGTATTCTGGAAATAGCTGAGGGGAAGTTTTTGTATGTGCGCGAGAAAATCGTTGCGCAGGTCGTACTCGATCTTGCGCGAGACAACAATAATTGTTTGCCGTGTCAGAAATGTCATGAACCCGGCAACAAGCGCAAAGCCGACGATCAAGCCCGCGTCCCGCAGAAGTTTTGAATACTGAAGGACGCCCGATTCAACACCGTGTTTTATCGTGTCGACGGCATTCCCGATAAAGAGCGGTGTCGCGACGACAAACAAGTTGCTGATGATAACGGTGCAAACGCCCCACAACAGTGTGTTTTTGTATGTTGCAAGGTATGGGCGAAGACGGAGGAGAGATCTCATGAAGACAATTAAGAAATAAGAATTAAGAGATAAGAATTAAGAGCAAAAAAAAATATTTAACCAATGCTTCATGAATTTTGCATTTTTCACTTTACACTTTTTCTCATTCTATAATCGCAAATTTGGTGTACGGCTGCAACACTTTAGGCAGAATAACTTTGCCTTCGGGTGTTTGATGCTGTTCCAGCAATGCAGCTACAACGCGGGGGAGTGCAAGCGCCGATCCGTTCAACGTATGGACGAACTCTTGTTTTCCCGTCTCGGTTGATTTGTATTTTATATTCATTCTTCTTGCCTGAAACGCTTCAAAGTTACTGCACGAGGAAACCTCGAGCCATTTCTGCTGACCCGGCGCCCAGACTTCCAGGTCGTATTTTTTTGTTTGAGTGAAACCCATGTCTCCAGTGCACATCAAGAGCGTATGGTACGAAAGCCCGAGCAGCTGCAACAAACGTTCCGCATCCTGCCGGAGCGATTCCAACTCGTCGTACGATTTTGACGGCAGGACAAATTTCACCAATTCGACTTTGTCAAATTGATGAAGGCGGTTCAGGCCGCGGACATCCTTGCCGTAAGAACCTGCTTCGCGTCGAAAACAGGGCGTGAATGCCGCATATTGGACGGGCAGGTTTCTTTCATCAAACAATTCTTTTCGGTGAAAGTTCGTTACCGGCACCTCGGCAGTCGGAATTAAATAGAAGCCGTCCCGTTCGGCCGTGTACATGAGATCCTCTTTGTCCGGAATTTGACCCGTTCCGCGTGCGCTTTCTTCATTCACAACGAGCGGGGCGCCAATTTCTTTGTAGCCCCGTTCTGCCGCCTGGTCAAGGAAAAAATTGATCAGGGCACGTTCAAGAACGGCCCCCTTTCCAACATAAAACGGAAATCCGGCTCCGGCGACTTTTGCGCCACGCGCAAAATCGATAATGCCGAGCTTTTCAGCCAGTTCCCAATGTGGTTTCAATTCAAAATCTACAGAAAGTTTTTCACCCCAAGAAAAAATTTCTTTATTGTTAAGGGGTGTCGCCCCAACCGGCACTGAAGAGTGTGGAATGTTCGGAACTGTGAGAAGCAAAGCGTCAAGCCGTTCCTGTACGACTTTCAATTCCTCATCGATCGCTTGAATCCTGTCCTTCACCCCATTCATTTCAACAATCGCAGCGGAAGCATCTTGCTGCGCTTTTTTCATTTGCCCGATTTTTGCGGAGACTTCGTTGCGTTTTGCTTTGAGCGTTTCGCCTTCTTGAATGAATGCCCGGCGCTGCTCGTCGAGCGCAATAATCTCATCCACATGATCGACTTCACGTTTTGCTTCAATCGCCTGTTTAACAAGGCCGGTATGCTCGCGAATAAATTTTAGGTCTATCATGTATTTCGGCTTTTAATAATTCATTTTGAGTCCCAGTTCTTAGGGCCTGGGTTTCAGATTTTAATCTTTACGTTGCCTCACTGCGGATTGCTCACTCTATACTGCTTACTGCACACCGGGCTACTGTGTCACCTGCATTGTAACAAGGAGAGCATCGCCGGAGCCGCCAAATTTGACTTTTTCAGCAGTAAGCGGAGCGATCTTTTGATCTTTCTTTGCATACACGTGCTGCTCGGTTTTCTGCGTTGTTTCTTGTAATGAATTTGCAGCCGTGAATTGTTCCTGCATTTTTGCCGCGGCTTTCCCCGACATCGGCTCACAGAAATTCCCACATACGATGAACGGAACGTTGTCGTACGATTGTGCGATCGCTATGATTGCTTCCGATTCTTTTACCCGATCGGACGAAGATTCTTCGTCTAATTCGGTCGATGAGACCCCGACTTCTTTCAAGCCGACATCAATCACTCCAAACGCCAGCGAGCGACGAACTTTCCCATCTTCAACCGGCAGCGACTGGACGACTGTTTGTTTTACGGGATACGTGCTGAAGAGAGCATTGCCCGAATCGAACCCTTCGAAATACCTCGCCTTGCCGAAATAATCGTACATCTCGGTTTGCTTCGCAAGTTCACGAACGGCATCAAAATCTGTTTTTCCTTCTTGCGGCTGCTCTATTTGTTGAACTGCAACGATATCTGCACCGGTCGATTTAATGAGTTTTGCAAGCCTCCGGATATCGCTCTTTGCTTTTAAGGTATGACGGACATTCACCGACAAAATTTTAAACGTCGCCGTGAGGGGCTTTTTTCCCCCCGCCGGCGGTGCGACAGCCGCCTCTTTTGTCGGGGCGCACGAATTGAACGCGAGCGCAAGAACGGCAACAACGACAAGTGCGGAATCAGACCTGGTCCAGCGCAGCAAGAGGGGCATCATGCTCATATTAGTTCAACGTTAAATGTAAGAGTTCCCGTTTCAGTAATTCAAGGCCCTGCATCAGCGTCATCGGGCGAAAATCGAGTTCTTGTTCGGCTTTTGTCGTCAGAAGGCTCGTGACCATTGGGCGTATTGCGGTTTGATGAAGCTCGCTGCTTTTTACTTTCTGAATAAGCGACGGACTAAGTCCGAAAACTTCGGCAGCTTTCACGGCAAATTCATTTCTGCTCACGGCATCTGCGCCGCCAATATGGTATAGTCCCGAACACTCCCGTTCGATCACTCTGACAACGCATGCGGCAAGGTCGCTCACGTGCGTGGGATTGCCAATCTGGTCGTCAACACATTGTATGTTTTTTCCATCGCGCAGACTGTTGATAACCCACAATGCAAAATTATTTTTTACATTGATGCCCGTTCCGTACACAACAATCGTCCTGAGGATTGCGGCGGAAATTCCTCCAGCGAGAATGACATTCTCCCCGGCAAGCTTTGTTTTGCCGTAATAGTTAACCGGGTTAACGCGGTCGGTCTCTTTGTACGGTCCGTTCCTTCCATCGAACACATAGTCTGTCGAAATATGGATCAGCAAGCTATTAATCCGACGCGCCACCTCAACCAAATTTTCCACACCAACGACATTCACCTTCCATGCGAGCTCTCTCTGCGTTTCACAAGCGTCGACGTTCGTCATCGCAGCGGCGTTCACAATAATATCGGGGCGAAAACTTGTGACAAGGCTTTTGACGTCCCCCCTGCTCGTGATGTCGAGCTGGGTATAATCAAAAAGATGCCGGTTGAGCGCGAACAGCCTGTCATGCGCTGTGTTGAGCACTTCATACTCAGTTTCGTGCCCCAGCATCAGCGCGAGCCGCTGACCGAGGAGTCCGTTGCTGCCGCAAATAAGGACACGTTTCATTTTCCGTTCTCGCCCGATGCCTTGAATTGTGACAAGCGGTCGATCTCGTCCGACCCGGAAAGGGCACTGTTTGCAGAAGCGACTTCATTTGCAAACTCCGCCGAGCGCTGAAAACTTTTTGTCTTGCAATATTGATAAAGAAAAGCAGAACCGAATACGTCCCCGCATCCGGTAGGGTCTTTGGAGTTTGTCGGGATGCCGGGAAATTCTTTTCGCAGCAAATGTTTGTGTTCTTGCTGGAAGATCGTCACGCCCATTGCCCCGCGCGTTACACACATCGCATTGACCATGAGCGGCAGCATCTGCTTGGCAAGCATCTCCTCGTTGTACTGCTCGACCGTTAGTCCCGCCGCTTCCTCTTCGTTCATTTGCACCGAATTCACCATGAAGCACCACCTCCTCCACTCGGAAAGGGCCCGGCGATACCGGGAAGCCTCGGAGTCAACCCCGAGCGTTAAGGAATGCAGATCGAGGTGAAGGGGGGTGTTCTTTTGCCTTATCGCGAGCCGAATCTGGTCGAGCGTTTCCAGCGTAATATCCGAGCCGGAGATCATATTCAGAAAAACTCCGTGCACTGATAAAAATGGTTCGATGCGGGAAAACGGGATCGGAGATGAAATATGCTTCGAGCATTCAGTCCTCGTTTCCCTGTCACTGTAAAAAAGATGCACATGATTTGTTTCGCCTTCGAACGAATAAATGCCGTCCGTGTTCACGTTCGGATATTTCGCCAATAATTTCCGGACATCATCAAATTCTTTCTCGCCGACGCCAAATACGGGGAAGATCGTATCCGCATCTGATGCAATATTTGCCATCGCGGCGGCAGCAAAGTAAATACCCCCATAGCCCTTCTTTTCCGTTCCATCATAGCGATGGATGACATCCAGGCATACATGTCCGATGATTGTTAGCTTCACGTCGGTTTTCCGTAGACCGTCTTCGGGTCAAAAATAATTTCGTTCGATTCTTTGAACTCTTGCCCCCCATCAACAATCTCGCGATAGAAACAGGTGCGGTGGCCGGTATGGCATGCTGCCCCCCCGATTTGATTGACTTTCAGCAGCACCACGTCTCCATCACAGTCGACGCGGATCGAGCGTACCTCCTGGATGTTGCCCGATTCTTCGCCCTTCATCCAGAGTTTTTTTCGCGAACGGCTCCAGTACGTTGCTCGATTTGTTTCGATGGTCGCCTGCAAGCTTTCTCTGTTCATCCATGCCATCATGAGGACTTCTCCCGTCTTTTCTTCTTGCGCGATCGCAGGAATGAGTCCCTCGGAATCAAATTTCAATCGTTCTATTATACTCATCATTTCCTCCGCCTTTGCAGCAGCGTGCTTCAATTTCTCACCAAGATATTTTTTGACAGCAGATATTCCTTCGCTTCGCGGATCGTATATTGCTTGAAATGAAAAATCGACGCCGCGAGGACTGCATCGGCTTTCCCTTCATTGAACGCAGCCGCCAAATGTTCAAGGCTTCCAGCTCCGCCGCTGGCAATCACCGGAATTTTTACTCCGGACGTTACGGCCTGCAGCAACTCGATATCGTATCCGTCTTTCGTGCCGTCCCGGTCCATGCTTGTCAGAAGAATTTCGCCGGCGCCGAGCGATTCCACTTTTTGCGCCCACTCGACGGCCTCGAGGTCTGTTTGAGTCCTGCCGCCGTTGATAAACACTTTCCATCTTTTGGCGGAGGAATCCCGCTTCGCATCAATCGCTACGACGATGCACTGCACGCCGAACCGCTCAGCACCGTCCGCAACGAGGAGCGGATTCTTGACCGCAGCGGTATTGATGCTGATCTTATCCGCACCGCTGCGAAGAATTTCGCGCATATCATCAACGGTTCGGATGCCGCCGCCGATGGTAAAGGGGATAAACACTTCCTCGGCCGTTCTTCGAACAACGTCCAGCATTGTCGCGCGGTTGTCGGACGAAGCGGAGATGTCAAGAAACACAAGTTCGTCGGCACCTTCCCCGTCGTAGAATTTTGCCTGCACGACCGGATCGCCGGCGTCGATCAAGTCAACGAAGTTCACTCCTTTGACAACGCGCCCTTTGTCGACGTCCAAACACGGTATGATTCTTTTTGCTAACATGTTTTTCAATGATCAATCAACAATGAACAATTAACATAAGATCAAAATACATTTCCGGATCAGCGATCATTGATGATTGTTCATTGATCATCGCTCATTGTCGATTGATTAAACCCTTCTTGTCGGCCCAAGGTCGTCGAGGACTTTCTCGTTTAAACGCCAAAGAGCCTGGCAGGGAAATTTGTTTTCGTATAACGCTTTTCCCACGATGACAGAATCGACCCCGAATTTTTCCAACTCCTGCAATCTGATCAAATCTTTGAAACCCGAGACGCCTCCCGACGCAGTAACCTTGAGCCCCGTTCGAACGGCCATTTCCTTAATTGCGTCAAAATTCGGACCCGTTAACATTCCATCCCGCGTGATGTCCGTATACACAATCCTGCAGACTCCAAGGTCTTTCATTTTCAAGGCAAGAGAAATCGCATCGACGCCCGAATCATGCTGCCAGCCCTGCGTCATCACAACGCCGTTCTTTGCATCGATTCCTACGGCGGCTTTTCTGGCGCCAAAATCTTTGATGACGCGCCGTACAAGTTCGGGGTCTTCGATCGCCGCGGTCCCCAACACGACACGGTAAACGCCGATGTTGAAAAGCTCCTGAATTTCCTCGTATGTTCGGATCCCGCCGCCCAACTGAACGGGGATATCGACCGCGTCGGCAATTTTCTTTATCGCGCCAAGATTTTTCAGATGTCCTTTGAACGCTCCGTCGAGGTCGACCACGTGAAGCGTCTTTGCGTTTTCGCCCCGCCAGAGAATTGCCATCTTCGCCGGGTCGTTGGAGTAGATTTTTTCTGTGCCCGGCTCTCCTTGTACCAGCCGCACGCATTTCCCGTCTTTTATATCGATAGCCGGAAGAATTAAGATCATGATCCTTATAATTCGGAAAAGTTTTTCAGCATTTGAAGCCCGGCAGTTTGGCTTTTCTCCGGGTGAAACTGAATGCCGAAAATGGATTCTTTCTGGACCACCGACGTAAAATGAAAGCCGTACTCCGTTGTCGTCAGCGTCACCTGTTCCTCCGGCTTCGCGTAATATGAGTGGACAAAATACACAAAACTCTTGTCAACGACCGATTTCAGGATTTTCGACTGATGCTGGATCTCCATTTGATTCCAACCGATATGGGGAACTTTCACCGTGTTCGGAAACAGCTTTACTTCACCGGCAATCAGATTCAATCCTTCATGCATTCCGTTTTCAGAGCTTCGCGTGAAAAGCAGCTGCAACCCAAGACATATTCCGATCAGCGGCTTGCCCGCCTTCGCGCTTGTGCAAATCAACTCCTCCAACCCTAGGGACTTAATATTCTCCATTGCTTTTCCGAACGCACCGACTCCGGGCAGCACAAGTTTCTCGGCGCGTGAGAGTTCTTTCACGTCGCTCGAAATGAATGCCGATGCGCCCACTTTTTCGAAAGCTTTTTGCACCGAACGAAGGTTATTAAGTTTGTAGTCTATGATTCCTATCATGATTCAATCAACCGATGATCGATGAACAATCAACAATGGAAACTCAATTATCTTGATCATTGATAATTGATCATTGTTCATTGTTCATCGATTACAGCTTTCCTTTTGTCGACAGCACGCCTTTCACTCGCGCATCTTTCTCGCAGGCAACCCGCAACGCCCGCGCCAGCGCTTTAAACATCGCTTCGATCTTGTGGTGTGTGTTCGAGCCGTACAGGTACTTCAACATGAATGTTCGCTTTAATGTTCTCGGCGAACGACTGGAAAAAGTGTTTGATCATTTCAGTCGACAGGTCGCCGACGTTTTTCCTGTTGAACTCGGCTTTGAAGAGGAGCACCGAGCGGCCGCCGAGGTCGACGACACACCGTGCAAGCGATTCGTCCATCGGCACGTATGCAGAGCCGTACCGAGCGATGCCCGCCCGTTCCTTCAATGCTTTGCCGAACGCCTGTCCGAGTGCGATGGCGACATCCTCCGTCGTATGGTGGTCATCAACATGCAGATCTCCTTTACATCGGAGCCGGATGTCAAACATTCCATGCCGGGCAAAAAGCTCCAGCATATGATCCAAAAAACCGACGCCGGTCGAAATGGAATATTTTCCGCTTCCGTCGATCTGAAGAATAACGGAGATGTTCGTCTCTTTCGTTTTCCGTTGAACGGTTGCGCTGCGCATAGTCTCTTTTTTTTCTTAGAGGAAAAAATAAGGACGTTCGTTGGAACGTCCATGAATTATTATGCAAAAAAAATGTGTGAGTTTCAAGGGGAAGGGATACAATGAAAAACGCCGATGAGCGTTCATCGGCGTTCGTTCATTGTTCATTGCTGATTGTTGATTGTTATGAGCATCCGCTTGTCGATCCGCACTGGAGGCACTTGTAGCAGCTTCCCGAACGGATCATAATGCTCCCGCACTCAGAGCATGGCGGGGCATCCGCCTGCGTCTGGAAAATAACTTTTTCGTTCGATTCGATTGCCGACGCCCGTTTCAATTCAAGCTTTGCGTCGGTTTTTTCCAGCTGCTTTGTTTCTGCGACGACCGTCGATGCCGGCTGTTCTTCCTTCGGCAAGAACTTCATGGCGAGCCAGCGGAAAATATAATCGCAGATCGACTTTGCAATTGGAATATCTTTATTGTTTGTGAAGCCCGATGGTTCGAAGCGCATATGCGTGAACTTGTCCGTCAGAACTTTCAACGGAACGCCGTATTGCAGGGCAAGCGAGACAGAGGTCGCCAACGCGTCCATAATGCCGGAAATGGTCGACCCTTCTTTCGACATCGTGATGAAGACTTCGCCCGGGGTTTCATCTTCATACAAGCCGACGGTGATGTAGCCTTCGTGGCCGGCAATGCTGAATTTATGCGTAATCGCCTGGCGTTCATCGGGCAGCCGGCGGCGCGCAGGGCGTGCTTTGGGTTTATCGCTCTTTTCAAGAGACGTGCTCAGCGGTTGTGTTCGTTTGCAGCCGTCGCGGTAGACCGCGATCGACTTCAAGCCGAGCTTCCATGCCTCGATATATGCCTGCATGATTTCGTCCGGCGTGACCTCAGTCGGCATATTGACGGTTTTAGAAATCGCACCGGACAGGAAGGGCTGGACCGCCGACATCATCTTAATATGCCCCATGTATTGGATAGAGCGTTCGCCCTTGGCCGGCTTGAAAGCGCAATCAAACACCGAACGATGCTCATCTTTCAAATACGGGGCGCCTTCAATGGTGTCATTTTTTTCAATGTGCTTGATGATGTGTTCGATTTGTTCGCTATCGTAGCCGAGTTTTCTGAGCGCTTCCGGAACCGTTTGATTGACGATCTTCATCAGCCCGCCGCCGACGAGCTTTTTGTATTTTACGAGCGCGATATCCGGCTCGACACCCGTGGTATCGCAATCCATCATGAAGCCGATTGTTCCTGTCGGAGCAAGCACTGTCGCCTGCCCGTTACGGAAGCCATACTCTTTGCCCACCGCAATCGCGTCTTTCCACACCTCGCGCGACGCCGAAAGCAGTTCACTCGGAACGTAGTTGTCGCTGATCTTGTCTGCGAACAAGCTGTGCTTGGTCATCACGCTCAACATCGGCTCGCGATTCACAGCAAAGCCCTTAAACGCCCCGATTTCTTTCGCGATGATTGCCGATTGCCTGTACGCTTCCCCGCACATGAGTGAGGTAACGGCGGCAGCATACTCTCGGCCTGCATCGCTGTCGTACGCTAGGCCGCGCGCCATCAGCAAGGCACCGAGGTTTGCGTAGCCAAGGCCGAGCGGACGGAAATCGTGGCTGTTTCTTTCGATTGCCGGTGTCGGATAACTTGCGTTGCCCACAAATATTTCCTGCGCCGTAATAGTAATATCCACCGCGTGCTTGAACGACTCGACATCGAACTCACCCTTGTCATTTCTGAACTTCATCAGATTGAGCGAAGCGAGGTTGCACGCGGAATCGTCGAGATACATGTACTCGCTGCACGGGTTCGATGAGTTGATGCGCGACGTGCCCGATGAAGTGTGCCAGTTGTTCACGGTTGTGTCGTACTGCATGCCCGGGTCGCCGCAGAGCCATGCCGCCTCCGCCATTTGGCGGAGCAGGTCACGGGCACGGAACGTATCCATCACCTTCCCGCCGCGCACCGCTTTCGTCGTCCACTCTTTGTCTTCAAGGGCCGCTTTCATAAACTCGTCAGTCACGCGGACAGAATGATTTGCATTCTGGTATGAAATGGTATCGTACGCACCTCCCGGTACGTTGAACCCGCCATCGTACCCCGCCTCGATCAGCGCCCATGCTTTCTTCTCTTCTTCCGCTTTGCAGTTGATGAAGTCGACGATATCCGGATGGTCCGCGTTGAGAATAACCATCTTCGCCGCGCGGCGTGTTTTTCCGCCGGACTTAATAACACCGGCAAACGCATCGAATCCTTTCATGAACGAAACGGGACCCGATGCGGTACCCCCGCCCGAGAGATGCTCTCGTGAAGATCGGAGCGTTGAAAGGTTCGAACCGGTCCCCGACCCAAATTTAAAGAGCCTTCCCTCGGTGCGTGCGAGTTCAAGAATCGAATCCATCGTGTCCTGAACCGAATTAATGAAGCATGCCGAACACTGCGGATGTTCTTCCACTCCCACATTGAACCACACCGGACTGTTGAATGCCATGTACTGGTTGACAAGAAGGAATGATAATTCCTGGTAGAAGACCTCGGCATCGTCTTCCGAGGCGAAATATTTTCCGTTGCGCCCCCATGCGGTCGCGGTCCTGGCGACGCGGTCAACGAGCTGCCGGACGCTCGATTCCCTTTCGGCCGTTCCAATTAAGCCATGAAAATATTTTGACACCACCACATTTGTCGCGGTCATCGACCACGATTTTGGAATTTCAACATTCTTTTGTTCAAAAATCTTTTCCCCTTTTTCGTTAGAAATGACTGCCGTTCGCAATTCCCATTCTATTTCGTCGAAGGGATGAATTCCGGGCTTGGTAAAATACCGCCGAAATGTAAGACCGCCCGAAGCTGCTTCATTTGTTGTGCGGGCGCTTCCCCTCTTCTCGGCGACTGTCGTTTCTTTTTCTGCCATTTCTAACTTCCTCTCCAATCTTGATAATAACGATGTAGGGTGAATTGCATTTCCGGGAAAAACGATTGTGTCCCCCCTTTTCATGCCATCAAACGGGGCTACCTCCCTCCACCAAATAACCAACTGCCCGCTATCAATATAACGGGAGCCTACGTCTTTTAACTTGCTTATTTTCGGATGAACAATAGCCGGGGGGAAACCAATAGCTAACTGGTTGTGAATATAGCCGGTTAAGCAATACAAGTCAAGTAAAAAATGAGAAAAAATATTAGAAAAAAAAATACACCTTGACACCACATCGGGTCCATGTCGAGAAGTTTGACCGTTTCCACTTATTGCCGTTATGGCATTTACACTACAAGTTTGAAATGAAAATTCACGAATATGGAGACGCGCGATTTAACGAAAAAATAATCTTGCGATCATACCAGAATGACTCTCAGAGTAGCTCACGTTTTTCACCGGACCATCACCCGTATATTTCAATCATCGAGTCAGAAAAAAAACGAAGGAACCTATAAGCATCTTACGTTTAGAGAGACACAAAAAAAATCTCGGTAAAAAAGGTCGCGCTAATTTAGTAAGCAACAGTTTCTTCTCTTCATCTTTTCATTCTTGCTTCTCAGAGCTTCAATAGCACTCATTGACTTTCGCTCTTTTTTTTGATAATTTTCATACGAAATAGAACTCGAGCCAAAATCCCCTATGATGCTATCTTACATTCCCATTATTTTAATGCTGGCCGTCGGCATTGTGCTCGGCGTTGTACTGTTGAAATTGCATCAGTGGCTCGGACCGCACCGACCAAACGACGAGAAAACTTCGACGTACGAGAGCGGAATGGAACCCGTACGTTCTGCGCGTGAACGATTCTCGGTAAAATACTATATGGTTGCAGTCCTCTTTATCCTTTTTGACATCGAGGTCATCTTTCTGTATCCATGGGCAGTGAACTTTCGAGCGCTTGGAATGTTTGGATATATAGAGATGGTCGTTTTTATTGCAACGCTGCTAGTAGGGTATTTCTATATTTTGAGGAAGGGTGCGTTGAAATGGGATTAGAACATGCCTTGGGCGACAGCCTTATTACGACTAAGATCGATGCAGCGATCAACTGGTGCAGAAAAAATTCCGTGTGGCCAATGCCTCTTGGAATATCGTGCTGTGGAATCGAAATGATGGCGCTGGTCGACCCGCGGTTCGATGCGTCGAGATTCGGGTCCGAAGTCATGCGTTTTTCTCCGCGGCAATGCGACCTGCTGATCGTCGCAGGAACGACGACGTACAAAATGGCAAAGGTGGTCCGGAAGATTTACGATCAGATGCCCGACCCAAAATGGGTCATCGCGATGGGAGTGTGCACCTCCACCGGCGGAATGTACCGTACATATTCCGTCGTCCAGGGCATCGACCAGTTTGTGCCGGTCGACGTATACGTCGCCGGCTGCCCCCCGCGCCCGGACAATCTTCTTAACGCCATCATGATGATCCAAGAAAAAATTGGACGCGGCGAAAGCCGAAGCACCCCGATGACGGTCGCCGAAGAACGGCGGGAACAACAGCTTCTGCAAATTGGAGTTTGAAAAACCTTGGAATACAGGAGACAGGACACAAAAGACAGAATGATGCTTTATCGGTAAGCAGGACGACCCAGCCTCCTGTATCCCATCTCCTGATTTTTGTATAATGTATTTCGATCTGCACACTTTAATATGCCAACAACACCGGTAGAAAAAATCAAAGCGAAGTTCCCCACAAGCCTTCTCGAAGTAAAAATTTTTCGGGACGAAACGACGCTCCATATCAAGAAAGAAGACATCGTGCTCGTTTGCACCTTCCTCCGGGACGATGATGACTGCAGGTTCGATTACTTGAGCGACCTCTGCGGTGCCGATGCGTACACGCCTGAAAACAGGTTTGAAGTGGTTTACAATCTTTATTCCCTCCAAAATAAGCAGCGTGTGCGCCTGAAGGTCTTTACGGACGAGTCAAACCTTCATGTACCAAGTGTGACGTCTGTTTGGCCGGGGGCAGGATGGCCGGAGCGGGAAGCGTACGACATGTTCGGCATCATCTTCGACGGCAACAAGGACCTTCGCCGCATGTATATGCCCGAAGAATTCGAATACTTCCCTCTGAGAAAAGATTTTCCCCTCATGGGCATCCCCGACTCAATCCCTCTACCGAGAAAATAATTTCAACAATCGATGAGCAACGGGTACGAAATAGAGACAAAGAAGAGCAAAATCCTCCATGCCTTGGAGGACAAAGATACGAGCGCCCAATTCACCGACCCGCTTGAGAATGAAATGATTCTCAACATGGGACCGCAACACCCGGCTACTCACGGCGTTCTGCGATTGCTTATCAAGCTCGACGGGGAAACTGTTGCGGCCGTTGTTCCTGAACTTGGCTATCTCCACCGGGGTTACGAAAAGCTTGCCGAAAATTGCAACTATCACGAATTTATCCCGCACACCGACCGGCTCGACTACATCTCTCCGCTGATGAATAACACGGCGTACATCCTTGCCGTCGAAAAACTATTAGGAGTCGAAGCGCCACGGCGCGCGCAATTCATTCGCGTTATCATCTCGGAACTTGCCCGCATCTCATCCCACCTTCTGGCTGTCGGAGCGCTTGGGCTGGATATCGGAGCAGTGACTGTATTCATGTGGACGTTCCGCGAGCGGGAAAAACTGTACGACATTTTCGAGACTCTGACGGGTGCACGTTTTACCACAAGCTACACGCGCATCGGCGGTATATCGCAGGATATGACCGATGAAACGAAAGCTACGATCCAGGATTTTATCAACCGGTTTCCGGCAAATCTCGCTGAATGCGAAAGCCTTCTCAACAGGAACAGGATTTTTGTCGAACGTACCGACGGCATAGGTGTCATCTCGCGCGAGGAAGCCATTGCGATGGGCTTTTCGGGGCCTAACTTGCGCGGCTCCGGTGTCGAGCATGACCTCCGCCGGTCCAACCCCTACCTGGTGTACGAAGAATTGGATTTTAACATACCGGTCATCGCGGACGGGGACTGCCTCGCACGCTACTACGTGCGCATTAACGAAATGAAAGAGAGCGTGCGCATCCTGCAACAAGCGCTGGATAAGATTCCCGCCGGACCGGTTCATGCATTCGAGCCGAAGAAAGTTTTGCCGAAAAAAGAGCGCGTGTACACCAAGATGGAAGAGCTGATTCACGATTTCATGATCATCAATTTCGGCGTTAATCCACCTGCCGGAGAGGTGTACCATGCCATCGAAGGCTCCAAAGGGGAACTCGGGTTTTATATCCAGAGCCGGGGTGAGGGACATCCCTGGCGATTAAAAATCCGCTCCCCTTCATTCATGAATTTGCAGCTGCTCCCTCTTTTGCTAAAAGGGAGAATGATCTCCGATGTCGTTGCAATTATCGGCAGCATCGACCCTGTGATGGGAGAAGCCGATAAATAAACAGGCGTTAGCTTTTGGCTGTTTGCTCTTGACAAATAATATCGAAATGAGATTCGGCCAAAATCGAATGGCAAACAACTAATGCCTAATTCCTCATTCCTATACTATGTTAACTGAAGAGAACTTAAAAAAAGCTGATGAGATCCGGAAACGGTACCCCGCGTCTCAAGCAGCGTTATTGCCCATCCTCTGGATTGCCCAGGAGCAAGAGGGCTGGATATCCGAAGAGATGATGCGGTACATCGGGAAACTTTTGGAACTCCCGTACGGACACATCCTCGGAGTCGTAACGTTCTACTCCATGTACAACTCCAGGAAGCTCGGCACATACCACATTGAAGTCTGCACAAACATCTCGTGCATGCTTCGCGGCTCGGATAAGATTCTGGAGACGATCGAACATCGGTGCGGCGCAAAACCGGGACAGACTTCTGCCGACGGCAAGTGGACGGTAAGCGAGGTCGAATGCATGGGTGCCTGCGGAGGCGCTCCGATGCTGTCGATCGGTGAAGAATACTACGAAAACTTGACGCCGGAAAAAACCGAAAATATCCTCGCATCATTAAAATAAAATCATTGTCAACGTTGTTCACCTTGACAATGTTTAGACAGAATACGCATGGAACGATATATCCTCCCCGAAATTCCGAATTATCACATGCTCGAAGTGTACGAGCAGCATGGCGGGTACGGCGCGCTGAAAAAAGCGCTCGGCATGAAGCCGGAAGAAGTCACGGACGAGGTAAAGAAATCGAACCTTCGCGGACGGGGCGGCGCGTGCTTTCCGACCGGCTTGAAATGGACATTCATGCCGAAGCAAACGACAAAACCAAAATATTTATGCGTCAACGGGGACGAATCGGAACCGGGCACTTTCAAGGATCGTCAGATTTTCGAGCTCAATCCTCACATGCTGATCGAGGGAACGGTGATCGCATGCTATGCCATGGGAATAACGACGGCCTACATTTACATCCGCGGAGAATATGGCAGATGGATAAAAATGCTTCAAAAGGCGCTCGATGACGCGTATGCAAAAAATTATGTCGGACAGAATATCCTTTCATCGGGCTTTTCCACAAATATCGTCCTTCACAAAGGCGCCGGCGCATACATTTGCGGAGAAGAGTCGGCTCTCATGAATTCACTCGAAGGGCAGCGAGGCTACCCGCGGGTGAAGCCGCCGTTCCCTGCACAAAACGGCGTCTGGGGCTGCCCTACAACAATCAACAATGTCGAAACCATCTGCAACGCTCCCCTCATCATCAATAAGGGGTGGGAGTGGTATTCGAAAATCGGCGCGCCGAAACACCCGGGACCGATCCTCGTCGGCATCAGCGGCCATGTCAACAAACCCGGGGTGTATGAAGTTCCAACCGGCGAACTGCTGACAGATTTGATTTACCGGTATGCCGGAGGGATTCCGGGAGACAAAAAGCTTAAGGCCCTGATTCCCGGCGGGTCATCGACAATGATTCTCCGCGGCGAATCGATCGAAGGGGTTCGTATGGATGCCGATTCTCTGAAAGCCGCAGGCTCGTCCGTCGGCACGGCGGGGATGATTGTCATGGACGAGGATACGGATCTTATCCGCGTCATCACCCGCATCGCAAAATTCTATTACCATGAATCGTGCGGCCAATGTACGCCGTGCCGCGAAGGAACAGGATGGCTCTGGAAAATTCTAAAGCGTTTCGAAACAGGGGGCGCTCAAGAAAAAGACATTGATTTACTGATGGACATTGCCAATAATATAGAGGGCAATACGATTTGTGCATTAGGCGATGCGGCTGCATGGCCCGTGCAGAGCATGATCCGGCGTTTTCGTGATGAGTTTGAGAAACGCGTGCCGAAGGCTCCATCCGTGACTCGAACCACCGCGCCTGCTGCTTCCTGAGAATCTCTAGGAATATACCATTATCAATCGTTCACTGAATGCGAGCCTTTTCTTCGTTTCAAAGAATCAGCATAGCGGTTTATTTTTTCGGCATTATCCCGGTCACTCTTCTCTCCCAACAATCTCCTATCCCGACGGAAACGCCCCAAATTCTCCCAGCGGGGGAAGCACATGCTGAGGTCGGCATCGGACAGTACGTGGACCAAACGTTTCCACTCTCCGGCCTGGAAGGTACATTAACAAAGCTCGGCACCCTCCGTTTCGGCTTCTCGTACGACAACAACGTCGAGCTTCAGTTTGATGGCACTCTTCACGATTTACTGGAGGTCAAAAGCCGGCATGAAGCGTTGAACAGCTCCTTAGCGACGACTAATGCTTATACCGGCGACGTCGGCGATTTCACCCTCTGGACAAAATTTCGATTGATTTCCGAATACCATTTTTTTTCAACCGTCTCGGTCCGGTTTGGCGTTCAGCTTCCGGATGCCAGCAACAGATCGGGTCTGGGTGTGAATGCATTCGACTTCTATTCTTCATTTCTGCTGGAAAAGCATTTCGGCGGCATCCGATGGGTGTTAAATGCCGGACTCGGAATTCTTGGCAGCCCAGCAGAGTTGCGACAGCAGCATGAGGTACTTATATACGGGTTTGGAAGTTATGTACCATTGGGAGATCATTTAAACGTTATCCTCGAAACAGCGGGTAGAGACGGGCACCAAGGTCCCGGAATATATCGGCTTGCAAACGCAAACGCTGGCGTACAAACAACACTCGCCGGCCTTTCTTGGAAACTTCTTGGCGTGATCTCTTTTTCCCCGTCGGATAATTCCAAAGGCGTTCAGCTTGTCGCCGGGTATGATTTTTCAATCATAGAAAACATTGCGTCTGTCAACTGACAGGCAGCACCGGGAAAAATATTTGACAACAAGGATATGAAGTCCGTCAAACCTAAAGCACTTCGCCACGGGGACGTCATCGGGGTGATTGCGCCCGCAAGCCCTCCGACATCACAAGAAAAAATCGACAAGGGGGCGGAATATCTCGAACGTCTCGGCTACCGCGTTAAGTTTGGAAAAAATGTCCGCGCTGTGCGCGGCTTTCTCGCAGGCACCGATGAAGAACGTGCCGCAGACGTCAATGAAATGTTCGCCGATAAGCAAGTACGAGCGATCATTGCCGTAAGAGGGGGATACGGAACGCCCCGGCTGCTGCCACTCATCAACTACCAACTCATCAAGCGCAATCCAAAAATCTTCGTCGGTTACAGCGACCTCACCGCATTACAACTGGCGTTGTACAAAAAAACGTGGATGGTTTCATTCTCCGGGCCAATGGCGGGAGTAGAAATGTTCAAAGGCATCGACGCTTTTACCGAAGAACATTTTTGGAGGATGGTCACATCGACCAAAAAATCGGGCGTGATCCATAATCCTGATTCACGTCCGCTCACACCGCTTGTGAAAGGAAAAGCTTCCGGAGTTCTGGTCGGTGGAAATTTATCCCTCATCACTTCCATCGCCGGAACCCCGTATGCACCTTCATTCAAGAATTCAATTTTGTTTTTTGAAGAGATCGGCGAAGAGTGCTACCGGTTTGACCGTCTGATGAACCAGCTGGCTCTAACAGGAATCTTTCGAAACACCAAGGGCATCGTTGTCGGCGAATTGACCGATATCAAAGCATCCGACCCAACGACGCCGTTTCTCACCGTTGACGAAATCGTCGCTGATCACCTCTCTCATCTATCAAAACCAATCCTTACAGGGCTCATGTACGGCCACGTTGCTCGAAAACTCACCATGCCAATCGGGATCAGGGCATCGATCGACACCGCACAATGTTCACTTTCATTCCTTGAGGCTGCCGTTGACCGGTAAGATATGCAGGCGGTTGAGGTAATTAAATTCTGCCAATGCCGGAGCTTTTGGGTAGTGGGGTCTTTTGAATCAACGGTCATTGCGGGGCGTTTTTTGCCGAAGTCTCGAAGGTATCCCGTACAGCGGGACCATCCCCATTAAACAAAAGGATTGCTTCGTCGCTCCGCTCCCCGCAATGACTTTATTCTTCAAAAGAGCCCATTACCAGCTTTTGGGTAGTGACTCATTTTGAAATGGCTTTTTCAGTCTGTTTTTACGAATATGCTTGACAAGACAAGTAGTAAGCCGTATATTCCGGCATGAAAAAACCTAAAAGACCACGCGACACAAACCAGCTCGCTAAAAACATTGTCGATTTAGCTACTGGAGAGATAATTGAAAAAACTGAAATAGACTCTGCCGCCGCCTATGCCTCTGCGTTTGCCCGTAAGGGTGGATTAAAAGGGGGAGTGGCAAGGGCAAAAAGTCTTACCAAGGCGCAACGTGTTAAGATCGCCAAGTCTGGAGCAATGGCACGTTGGAATAAGAAAAAATAACCCCTCTCACGTTGATACCTCACTCCCAGCGAACCTTTCTTTTTGACTTTGCGTTAGATTACTAAAGAAAGGTAAAAATTAGCCACCGTAGGAAATATGTTCAGTGTGTAATTGTAAATATGGAGAAATTTGCGTATTTTATGGGGTCGTCTCAGGGTACAGTTTTTGCATATTATCTTTGCGTAGTGTTAAATTATCGAGAAATTTTCATTTTTTCCCTTGACATTCGTTGAAAATGAGTATATTCTAGTGCGCCGGACTTGAAAAAGCAGTCCACTATTAACCAATCGTCAGCAACACACTATGCGCAGGGGGTTGCAAATATTAAGCTACACGTCGCCGCAGCTTAATTCCGACTCAGTAGTTGGAATTATTTCATTTTCGCGCATTACCCTTCTCGAAATTTTTCATGACGCTAATCTCCCCCTTTCCCTCGCGTGTCAAAGAATGCGCAAGGCATTGCTTTCTCGAATCATGCACTCAAACACTTTGTACTTTAAAAACTGGCAACAAAAATGGATACGTCGGCAACATCTATGTTTACCACAGTAAATAACATTGTAGCGTTTGGCTCCCACGCGGTTATTGTTATCATAGGGATTATTGGGATGGTCACCGTTGTTTACAAATTCTGGACCGGTGGTTTTCATTTTATCAAGGTGGCAAAGAAAATAAGTAAGTTTGTGGATCGGGTAGATTGTGTTGTAGATGACTTTTGGCCTGAAATTTTAGGTGGAATGGAGAAAGCAGGATATGTAGCTACTGGAGCTTCTGCAAGATGGGCTTCTGCTCAGGCTAAAATATTGAAGTCGCAAAGTCCAATTGAAATCACGCCAACTGGAAGACAAATTATTGATGAGATAGGTTTTGAAAAAATCTATAATGACAATGTAGCCGTTTTCCAAAAATTTTTAAAAGAGAAGTTAGCGGGAACATCTGTCTTAACAGAATATGATGTTGAGCAAGCGTCTTTAAAGGTGGTGGCTGATCTTTTTGATAAAAGCGATCCGTTAATAAAAAGTGCGGAAAGCTATACATTTAACCACCCACAAATGCCCATATCACAGTTGCAGGCCCTCTTGGGTATTTTCATCAGAGACACTATCATCAAAGACCCAAAAATGAGACAGAGTTTTGGACTGGCCGCACCCGAAATAAAGCCATAAGACCAGCTATCAGCTTTGTGTGTGAGACCCCAAAAAGGCAAATACCTCTTTGGGGTTTTTTGTTGTTTAAAGTCCGCCTCGATGGCACTCTTCTGCTTTAAATTATCCCTCTATAGGTATTGCGTGTTAGTCTAAAACGCCGTATTTTTGTACTACCTATAAGGGTATAAAAAATGAAGCGCTCTTTAACTTCTAAAATGTTCCGAAATCAAAAACTCTGCATTCAACATCTTGAATCTATTAGGTGGAAAAAGGGCGTTTGCTGCCCTTATTGTTTTTCAGTTAGGAACAGCGTTGAAAAGTCACAGAACAGGCATCATTGTACTGAATGCAATCGCTCCTTTAGTGTCACTGTAAACACGATTTTCCATGATTCAAAGTTACCGTTGCCAATGTGGTTTATGGCTATTGAGCTAATTATGAAATCATCGAAAGAGATAAGCGTCCGGGAATTACAAGAATCCCTCGGCGTACCATATAAAACGGCTTGGTATGTAGCGATGAGAATTAGGAGGGCGATGATCGACCAAATTAAGTTCTTGAAAGCAATTATTTCGCCTAAAAGCTAATGATTGAGGTCGGTCCGCAATACAAATAAGAGTTGGGATTTTTAGCCAAATTTAAATACCTCGTTTAAGAAAACAAGGAATTTGGGGCAATTTTGCCGGTCCGCAAACATGAAGAAAGGAACAGAAAATGACAAGTGAAATAGTACAAGCCAAATACCCAGGGATATTAAAACTCGGACAAGTCGAATTGCCTTGTTTCGTCTTGGAGAATAAAAAAAGGGTGTTGATACAGCGGGAGGTTGTAAATTTACTAACCGGCAACCGAAAGGGCGGCCTACAGCGATATATTAATTCAAAGAGCATTAAAGACTTTATGCCATCAAAATTTGTTGAAGATGCTTATGATTCATCCGTTCTCCAATTTGGATTGCCGGGAACTGGATCAGTAGCGCATGGATTTGAAGCAGAAGATGTCATAGATATTTGTACGGCCTACTTGAAGGCGCGTGAAAGGGGCCGTGAAACAAACTCCAAATTTAAACTTACGACCGACCAAGAAGCAATTGCAGCGCAAGCAGAGATTTTCATACGAGCATGTGCAAAGGTCGGTATCGTTGCCCTAATAGACGAAGCAACGGGTTATCAAAATGTACGCGATGCAGAAGAACTCCAGATTAAACTTAGAGCGTATATTGCCGAAGACCTTAGAGAATGGATGAAGATATTTCCGCGTGAATTCTTTGACCAATTATATCGTCTTGAGGGCCGCATTGCCCCAGTTCCCCCTAAGCCATATCCGCTTCGATTCGGACGATACATTATGAATTTTGTGTATGATACGATGGATTTAGAAGTAGCAAACTGGCTAAGAAAGAACAATCCAAAGCCAGCGGGGGAAAAGCATCATCATCAATGGTTCACTGATTTTGGGTATGAAAAATTTGGCCGTCACCTCATGTCGATACTTGGAATAATGAAAGCATCAACCTCAATGGAAAACTTTCGAGAGAATTTAAATAGGGCATTTTCTGAACAGAGGGAACAGAGACGCAAAAAACCAATTCCACCCGCGACCAGCACGGCTCCAAAAACGCAACTCGAAATGACATTTATCTAAACGAAAATCGGACGATTTTTGGGGATTCTTTATATAAAAAGAAAATGAACTTTTTACTTGACAAGTCAAGCATAAAGTTGTATATTGGTAGTGAACGAAAAAGGAACGCTACCATGAACAGACTACCGCTTGAAAAAAGGACTCAGATAATCACTCTTCTTGTCGAAGGAACGAGCTTGCGGGCAATATCGCGTATTGCCGATGTTTCCTTTAATACCGTTCTCAAATTACTCCCTGAGATCGGCGCGGCTTGCCAAAAATACCATGACGAGCATGTACGTGCATTGCAATCAACACGGGTAGAGTGTGACGAAATTTGGTCGTTCATTTACGGCAAGGATAAGAATCTTCCCGCCGAGCAACGCGGCAAGTTTGGAATCGGTAGCGTTTGGACTTGGGTTGCAATAGACGCTGAATCAAAACTCGTTATTTCTTACCTTGTTGGAAATCGTGACGCGGAATATGCGAAAGTTTTTATGTACGATGTTGCATCTCGTCTAAAAAATCGCGTTCAATTAACAACGGACGGACTCAAGGCATATTTAGAAGCGGTTGAAGAGAATTTTGGAGCGGATATTGACTTTGCACAACTCGTAAAAATGTATGGCAAACCGATTGAAGGTGAACATAGATACAGTCCGGCTGAATGCACGGGAGCGTTGAAAACCCCTATCACTGGTAGCCCGAAAACAAAGTACATTTCAACAAGCTATGTCGAGCGACAAAATCTTACTATGCGGATGAATATGAGGCGGTTTACGCGGTTGACGAATGCCTTTTCAAAGAAGGTTGAGAATCACGCCCATGCAGTAGCCCTGCACTTCATGTATTACAATTATTGCCGGATACATAAGACGTTGCGAGTATCTCCGGCTATGGCGGCGGGCATCGAAAAGCACTTGTGGACGGTTGAGGACTTGGCACGTTTGTTGGAGTCAAATTCAAAATGAGTCACTACCAGCTTTTGCTTGTCAATGTTTATTTTCTTACTTTTTTATATGAAGCTTAAGGTAATAAAAGCTTCACCCTTCCTAAAAATTGCCGTACCAAGAAATTGTGTTGAGCCAAGATGGATCCGAACAATCTGCCGCCAAACCGTCAACAAAAGAAAATGCAAACTATGTTTTGTCCTCGTCCTATTTTTCAACGGCACACTTAATAACATGCAAGGAGAATTATGCGTAAGCTAGAATTTGTCGTGGGTGCGGTTGCTGTGTTTTTTATGAATCTCTGCTTCAACACTGCAATTGCACAAATGAGCCATGCCGGAATGGGTGACAGCACTATCACGAGAGCCATTGCCGTGCTTTATCCGACAAAAGGCAATTCGGTCTCCGGCATCGTCAGGTTTGAGGCAGTTTCAGAAGGCATCCACGTGGTGGCTGACGTCACCGGATTGACCCCCGGGAAACATGGCTTTCACATTCACGAGTACGGCGATTGCAGTGCGGACGACGGAACTTCGGCCGGAGGACACTTCAACCCGGAAAAGATGCCGCATAGTTCGCCGTCAAGCAAACAACGGCATGTCGGAGATCTTGGCAATATCGAAGCTGGCAAAGACGGTAAAGCTCATCTCGATTATGTCGACACAATGATCTCATTCAATGGGAAGAACTCCATCATCGGCCGTGGCGTGGTCGTTCACGAGAAAGAAGACGACCTCAAAACCCAGCCGACCGGAGCCGCCGGTGCACGGGTGGCGTGCGGCGTTGTTGGAATTGCGAAATAATACCGGAACATGCACGCGTTCATTCTTTTTGCCGGGATGACGGGCAAAGGATCGAGGGAGCGCCGATGAAGCCGGCATAAGGATGAAGTGTGGTGGGATGCCGAGACAAAAAAAACGGCGGCAAACATCTTTAGCCCCGGAAATCATTGACAAATAAGTCATTTATGATTACATTCACAATGAAATTTCTAGGCGCGGATAGTACCCTTTGTTATCAATTGCAGTATTTGCTTCGGGACGCGGCTCTAATTTTCGTGCGTTAGCCGAAGCAATTTCAAAAAAAAATGTCGATGCAAAGATTGTTGTTGTGATCAGCAACAATTCTGACGCGGGTGCGTTGGCCCTCGCTCAAGCGTTTCATATCCCGGCACTTCATCTCAGCCAGAAGCAATTTCCTTCGAAGGATATATTTACACAAGCGATTCTTTCAGCGCTCGAATCGCATGGTGCCGACTTTATCGTTCTTGCCGGTTACATGAAAAAAATCGATCCGGCCATCATCCGACGATACCGAAATAACATCATCAATATCCATCCGGCGTTGCTGCCGGCATTCGGCGGGCAAGGGATGTACGGGCACTATGTCCATGAAGCGGTGATCGCACAGCGGGCGCCGGTTTCCGGGGCAACCGTTCACATCGTCGATGAGGAGTTTGATCACGGTTCGATCGTGCTTCAGGAATCGATCCCGGTGGACCCGGGCGATACTCCGGAAACGCTTGCCGAGAAAGTGCTGCGTATCGAGCATAGGATTCTTCCCCGTGCCGTCGAGCTGTTCGCCCGCAAAAAAATTACCGTCGACAACGGCAGAGTGCTGGTACACGATTGACCACAGACCAAGAGGACCTCATTGTTAAAAATTCGCCGGGCGCTTCTCAGCGTTTCCAATAAAGAGGGGATTGTCGAGCTTGCCTCGGAACTCCATCGCCTCGGCGTGGAAATAATTTCGACGGGCGGGACGCACGCGCTTCTGTCGGCTTCGAAAATTCCTGTAAAGCAGGTTTCGGAAATCACGGGCTTTCCGGAGATATTGGACGGCAGAGTGAAAACACTTCATCCCGCCGTTCATGCAGGCTTACTCGCCGTGCTCGATAACCCGGTTCATCGAAAACAGCTCGACGACCTCCATATCCAGCCAATTGACCTTGTCGTTGTCAATTTGTACCCGTTCAAAGAGACAATAATGAAGAGCGGCGCCACAACGGAAGATGCGATCGAGCAGATCGATATCGGCGGGCCGGCGATGATCCGATCGGCCGCAAAAAATTATCGTTTCACATGTGTCGTCGTAAGTCCCAAAAAGTACCCCGGCCTTGTCGCCGAACTGCGCGAACGGAACGGGTCGGTCAGCGAAGAGACATGCTTCGGGCTCGCGAAGGAAGCCTTTCAGCATACGGCGCATTACGATGCGGTGATTGCCGAATACCTCCAGCACAAAACGACGGAACAACCGAATTTTCCAGAAACGTTTACTCTCTCGCTCTCGAAAATCTTCGACCTCCGCTATGGCGAGAACCCTCACCAACAGGCAGCGTTGTACGGAGATTTTGAACACTGCTTTAAGAAGCTCCACGGCAAAGAAATGTCGTACAACAACATCATCGATACGACTGCCGCTGTTAATTTACTTTCAGAATTCGCCGAGCCGACAGCAGTAATCATCAAACACACCAACCCGTGCGGCGCAGGACAAGGTTCAACAATTGCGGAAGCATATCGGCGGGCGATAGCAACAGACTCGAAATCCGCTTTCGGCGGCATCGTTGCAGTCAACCGTCCGCTGGACATGCCGTCCGCCGAATTGATCAATCAGATTTTTACTGAAATCATCATCGCCCCCTCTTTCCCGCCGGACGTATTGGAATTTCTGATGAAGAAAAAGGATCGGCGATTAATTCAACAAACGGGGGATGTCAGGTCGGTCATTGAACTTGATATGCGCAAAGTCACTTGCGGCCTACTTGTGCAGGTTCCCGATAATGCACGGATCACACGCGAAGACCTGAAAGTCGTGACGGAGCGAAAGCCGACGGATGAAGAGTTGGATGCAATGCTCTTTGCATGGAAGATCGCCAAACATGTGAAATCGAATGCCATTGTTTATGCTGTCAAAGATTCCACGATCGGCATCGGGGCAGGCCAGATGTCGAGAGTCGACTCATCGAAGCTTGCCGTCCGTAAGGCGCAGGATGCGGGGTTGTCGCTGGCGAATACGGTGGTTGCCTCCGATGCATACTTCCCCTTTGCAGACGGGCTGATTGAGGCGGTGAAAGCAGGGGCAACAGCGGTTATCCAGCCAGGGGGCTCCGTGCGCGATGAGGAAGTGATCAAAGCGGCAAATGAAAACAACATCGCCATGGTCTTTACCGGCATCCGGCATTTTAAGCATTGACGATGGAACATGTTGCACGACTTCCTGTATCCCAAAGAGCACGAGGGTCGATTTTATTGAGGATTTTGGGATCGGAATTTTGTATTTTTCAACAGCATTTTATTTAACCTTTAAACATTAACACCAATGGGAATCCTTTCCGTTTTTTCCGCAGACCTCGCAATCGATCTCGGCACTGCCAATACGCTTATTCATATGAAGGGCAAGGGCATCGTCTTGAACGAGCCCTCGATCGTTGCCTTCGACCGTAATACAAAAAAAATCGTCGCCATCGGAAACGAAGCCAGAGAAATGCTCGGGCGGACGCACCGCGACATCCGGACGATTCGACCGATGAAAGACGGAGTGATCGCCGATTTTGAAATCGCGGAAGGAATGCTGCGGGAATTTATAAAAAAGATCCACGCCAATTGGCTGCCGAGCCGCAGGATCGTCATCTGCGTTCCGAGCGGAGTAACGGAAGTAGAAAAACGGGCGGTGCGTGATTCGGCCGAGCACGCGGGTGCGAAAGAGGTCCATCTCATCGCCGAACCGATGGCCGCGGCGATCGGCGTCGGGCTTGATGTCGATAATCCCGTCGGCAATATGGTCGTCGATATCGGCGGCGGCACGACGGAAATTGCCGTCATCGCACTATCGGGAATCGTGAATGAAGAATCGATCCGCATCGCCGGCGATGAAATGAATTCCGCGATCATCCAGTTTTTCAAAAAGAACCATAACATTCTCATCGGCGAGCGGACGGCGGAAGCGATCAAGTGCGAAGTCGGTTCGGTGATGCCGCTGAAAGAGGAAGTAACGATCCAGGTCAAGGGCCGCGATCTCGTGAACGGTATTCCAAAAACGACTGAAGCAAGTTCGGTGGAAATCAGGGAATCGTTGAACGAGTGCATTCAACAGATCGTCGATGCGGTGAAGTTGACGCTCGAGCGGACGCCTCCCGAGCTTTCGTCGGATATCCTTGACCGCGGCATTATGCTGTCGGGTGGAGGTGCGCTGCTGAAAGGGCTGGATGAACGGCTCAGGCTCGAAACAAATCTGCCGGTCCATGTCGCTGAAGACCCTCTGACTGCCGTTGTCCGCGGCACAGGAAAAGTGCTGGAGAATTTGAATCATTATTCCAAAGTGCTCATTAAGAACAGGCGGTATTAACAATTAACAATTAACAATTAACAATTAACAATGAAGGGTATCCGCACCTATGTTCATTGTTCATTGTTGATTGATCATTGAAAAATGCAGCGCCTTTATCAATTGTATTTTCTTTTCAAAGAGTACATCGTTTTTTCCTTCCTCGTACTCGTCTCGATCGCCCTTTTAACCCAGAATGATAACGAACAGGTGCGGCGCATTCGCTCCCTCGCGGTAGGGATGGTCGGCGCATTCCAAAGCACGGTCTCGATAATACCGAATGTGTTCGAGATGCAGCGCGAAAACGAAATGCTGCGGAGGATGAACGTAAACCTTGCCGATGAAGTCAACCAGCTCCGGGAGGCTCGGCTCGAGAACATGCGCCTTCGTTCCATGATCGCGTTGAAAGAAACATCCGCGACGAAACTCATCGCAGGAAAAATTGTCGCAAAGAACCTCAACCTCCTTCGCAATACGCTGACGATGAACATCGGAGAAAACGACGGCGTGGCAATCGGCATGCCGATTGTAACCGGAGAGGGACTCGTCGGCAGAGTGATCGCCGTCAGCGGCGATTACGCAGTGGGTCAAGCGATGCTCAACGCGGACTTTCGTGCAAGCGCCAAAGTTCAACGAAGCCGGGTTGACGGCATCATCGCGTGGGATGGAAAATCGGTGATGCTAAAAAATATCGCAAAGTCACTCGACGTCCGTCCGGGCGATGCAATTGTCACATCAGAATACAGCAATGTCTTTCCCCCCAACATCAAAATTGGGGTCGTAGGTTCTGTGACCGAAGTTCCGGGAAGTTTGTTCAAGCGAGTCGAAGTTGTGCCCGCCGTCGATTTTGTGAAACTCGAGGAAGCATTTGTCGTTAATTTCACGCCGAGTTTAGAAAAGATTCGTTTGGAAGAAAAATCCCAGAAGTAACCGTAGAACCTCACCCTGTCCTTCGGACATCCCTCTCCTTACACGAGAGGGATGCTTTTCCGGTGGCTTTGAGCAATGATTTATAGAAATAGTTGCGAACTGGTTCCCTCTCCCTTTGGGAGAGGGTCAGAGTGAGGGATCCTTTTTGTGTACACATTTCCAAATCATTTTCATCACTCCATCCTGATTCCCCAAAAATTCACTGTTTGAAAAACGGATCACAGTCACGCCGTGCATTTTCAGGAATTCATCTCGGTGGAAGTCGTGCTCCTTTCCTTTTCTTGTATAGTGTTGACTTCCATCCAGCTCCACGACCAGCCTCGCAGAAAAGCAGAAGAAATCTACGATATACGGACCGATTGGCACTTGTCTGCGAAATTTAACACCAATTTATTCAAAGGGGAATAACGATAATAAAAATCCCGTCCGGTTATTCACCGAACGGGATTTTTATTTATTACTCACTCATATTACGCAAAACATTTTTCAACACACCCCCGGCCCCTCTCTCCAACGCACAAGCCCTCGTCCCAGAGGGGAGTCCGGCGCAAGAGTCTCATGACCTCCCCTCTGTGTGTGGGCAAGCGTGTAAGAGAGAGGGGATTAAGAGGTGTGTCATGATGCGATGGTATTTTCAGTCCATGATGCATAACATCACTTACTCAGCAAGATAATCCGCGGAATCTGAAATCTGCGCTAAATTTGCGCCATCAGAGAAATCAATTCGGTCATTGTGCGGCGGAGTGCGCGGGCTTTTGCAGTTGAAGATTGAGACGAAGTGATGAATCGTTTCCCCATTGTTGTCCCCCTGATTACGCAATGCCCTCACCCTGTCCTTCGGACATTCCTCTCCCTTTGGAAGAGGGACTAAGGGTGAGGGCTATTTCTCCAGAAATTCCAGCACCTTTTTCATATCCTCCGGTAACTCTGAGTCAAACCGCATGAACTCTTTCGTCACAGGATGGACAAATCCCAGCTTCTTTGCGTGAAGCGCCTGGCGTGAAATTTTCTCGAGGAGGTTTGCCGCTTCCGCCTTTTTCTTTCCGTCCACACCGCTGACCGCAATTTTTCTTCCGCCGTACGTTTCATCACCGAACACCGGATGATGGATATGTGCAAGATGAACGCGAATCTGGTGCGTGCGGCCAGTCCGCAGATGGAGCCGGAGGAGCGCAAGATATGCAAACTGCTCAATGACTTCGTATTCCGTCGCTGCGTATTTTCCCTCTTTGACCACCGCAACTTTTTTCCTGTCGCTCTTGCTCCGGCCCAGCGGTGCTTCGATGATTCCTTCCGGAGTTTTGAAGACGCCCCAGACAATCGCCCGATATTCTCTTTCTGTCGTTTTGTTGGCAAATTGCCGCGAAAGCCTTTGATGCGTCGTTTCATCCTTTGCAACGACTAGCAATCCCGATGTATCTTTATCCAGCCGGTGCACGATGCCCGGTCGCAGCGGGTGGGCCTGCGAAAGAGAACGGGAATGATAGAGCAAAGCGTTGACGAGCGTGCCTGAATAATTCTTGTATGCCGGGTGCGTGACCATGCCCGCGGGTTTATTCACCACGAGGAGATACTTGTCTTCGTAGACGATATCAAGAGGAATGTTTTCAGGAAGGACTTCCGGAGGCGCCGGTGTGGAGAGTTCTACCTGGATGACCTCGCCCGGAATAATTGCATGGCTGGCTTTCACCCTCTTTCCGCTCACAACAACTTCACCCCTGCGAATAGCTTCCTGCACTTTGGTGCGCGTTGCGTTTTCAACGTGCGACGTCAGATACACATCGAGCCGTTCTTTTTTTTGTCCGGCCGGAATGACGATGTCGAATTTCCGTTTCATTGAGGGTTCGGCGCACACATACGAATGCCGGAATAGTAGGAGGGCTACGAATGAATTTTCGGCGGAGGATCGGATGATGCCGCAGCGGGTTCCAATGCATGCTTCCCGCTTTCTTCGTCTTCGACAACGAAACTTCGATGAAAAATGAGTAAGATCAAAACGCCGATGGTCACCGATGCATCGGCAATGTTGAAGATAGGCCAGCGAGAGAGATGGTACCCGAAGATGGTCACGTTAAAGAAATCGATATCGATAAAATCAACAACTTTGCCGTAAAACAATCCGCCGTCGTTGAACAGCACTCCGTAAAAAACCCGGTCGATGAGGTTGCCGATCGCGCCTCCGAGGATGAGTGCAAGCGAGAAACGGAACAACAGCCGCTCGTTTCTCATCTTGTACAGATAGAACAAAATGCCAATGCTGGCGATGACGGAAAAAACGGAGAAAAACAATTTCCCGCCGACATCGATTCCAAACGCCATTCCAGGGTTTTCAATATAGGTCAACCGTCCAAAATTCCCGAGAACCGGAATCGTGGAGCCGAGAGGAATTCCTTTCACGTGAATACCGAGTGCTGAGATTGAAAATCCTTTGATGAACAACTTTGTCGCCTGGTCGCCGAGAACGACAAACAACGTTACATATAATATTCTCACTTCACATTTTCCTGCGGGTTGTACGAAATAACTTACCTGCCTTTTTTTACTTTGCAGCGGATGCAAAGCTGCGCATGAGGGACCGCTTCCAGCCGCTCTTTTTCGATCAGCTTTCCGCAGTCGGTGCAAAATCCGTAGGTCCCTTTTTCTATCCGTTTCAACGCATCTTCGAGGTAGTTCAAAAATTTCCCTTCGCGCGACGCGAACAAAAATGTTTTCTCCCGCTCCATGGCATCGGTCCCCTGTTCCATGTGCATTGAATAGGTAGAGTTCTCATTGGCATACTCGCCCGTTGTCACGTCCATCATGCTCTCTTTGAGGATCTGCAGTTCGTCGAGAATCTCCTTCCTTTTTTCTACGATAATCACCTTAAAGCGTTCCAACTCTTTCACCCCGTACCCTTTCACTTTCACAGGCCGTTTCTCGAGCGCGGCTTTTGCCATGATCTTATCTGCTGCTTTGGGGGCAACTTTTTTTCGTTTCGCTTTCGTAGCCATACTTCCCGCTCCTTTTTTAACTCCGACGATCTTTCTTTTCGCCGTACCTGCTTTTGCCATAGCTGTTCCTCACAGTGGATAGAAAATGAATTAGATTCCTGCCTGGTGCTTACCTTGCCCTTTCAATACTGATGTCGCACAGTTCACCGTTGATATTTTCGTTGGAAGAGATTTCGCCTGCATGCAGCGTCGGGTGGACATCGACAGCAAGCGTTTCATGGGCGATGTATTCCTGCATCGCTTCTAACGCCGCCTTCAGCACATCGGTTCCCGAATAGTAGATCGAAATTCTGTCCATCACATCGAAGCCCGCATCCTTCCTCATGTTCTGCACCCGGTTGACAAACTCGCGCGCGAACCCTTCATTCCGCAGATCGGGCGTAATTTCCGTGTCGAGTGCAACGGTCACGCCTCCGTCCGCCTCCACGAGCCAGCCATGCAGGTCTTCGTGGAGCACTTCAACGTCTTCCTTCGAGATTGAAAACGTATCGCCGTTCACCGGAATTGTGAACACGCCCGTCCTCTGAAGCGATGAAATCTCCTGCGATGTCATTTCACGCACTTTCGCCGCAACGGCTTGAACCCGTTTGCCGTATTTCTGCCCGAGTGATCTAAAATTCGGTTTGGCTTTTTTGATGACGATGTCGGATTCATCGTGGACGAACTCGATTGTTTTCACATTGATCTCGTCCAGGATCACCCCTTCCATTTTCATGATGGATTGCTTCTGTTCTTCATTCGAAATCGGCACGATGATTTTTTTCAACGGCTGACGCACTTTGAGGTTGGACTTCATTCTCATCGCCCGCACGATCCCGACAATCCGTACCGCACGGTCCATCCGCTCTTCAAGTTCCCGGTCAATAACGTCAACTTCAACGCTTGAAAGCGTCGAAAGGTGGACCGATGCGAACTGTTCGCTCTTCGTCACAGAATTCAAGCCCCGGTACAATTCGTCGGCAAGGAACGGAGCAAAGGGTGCCATCATTTTAGTTACTGCAACCAGGCATTCATAGAGCGTTTGATACGCAGCAGTCTTGTCTTTTCCTCTTTCGCTCTTCCAAAACCGTCGTCTGTTCCTTCGAACATACCAATTGGAAAGTTGATCTATTGTGAAGTCGCTCACGGCCCGTGCCGCTTTCATGATATCGTATTCATCCATGAACCGCGAATAGGCTTGGATGAGTGTGTTCAGCGATGAGAGAATCCACCGGTCGATTTCCGCCCGTTCCGCGATGGGAATGCGCGCTTCGCGATACGTAAACTTATCAATGTTCGCATAGAGCGCGAAGAAGGAATATGTGTTCACCAGCGTGCTGAAGAATTTCCGCTGGACTTCCGCGATCCCTTCTTCATCGAACAACGTCGGGCGCCACACCGGACTGTTGGAAACAAGGTACCAACGCGTTGCATCGGCGCCGTACTTCTGGATCAGCTGAAACGGGTTAACGGTATTTCCCTTCGACTTGGACATTTTCTGTCCCTGTTTATCGAGGATCAAATCGTTAACCAAACAATTCTTGAACGCCGGTTTGTCGAAAAGAAATGTCCCGATTGAATGGAGCGTATAAAACCAACCGCGCGTTTGGTCGATACCTTCAGAAATGAAATCCGCCGGGTATGCCTTGTCGAAAATTTCTTTATTCTCGAACGGAAAATGCCACTGAGCAAACGGCATGGCTCCCGAATCGAACCAGACGTCGATAAGTTCCGGAGTGCGCTTCATGGTACCGCTGCATTTCTCGCACGTAAATGTCACGGGGTCGACAGACGGCTTATGCAAATCGAGGGGCTGCGGAAAATTTTTGCCTTTTTTCAACTCTTCAATGCTGCCGACGCATTTCAGATGCCCGCATTTTTCGCACACCCAGATCGGGAGCGGCGTTCCCCAATACCGGTCGCGTGATAACGCCCAATCCTTGTTCTCCTCGAGCCAGTTGCCGAACCTGCCCGAACCGGTTTCTGCGGGTATCCAAGTAATCTGTTTGTTCAATTCGATCATTCTCGGCGCGTACTTCGTTGTGCTGATATACCACGACTCCCTCGCATAATAGAGCAGAGGCGACGAACAACGCCAGCAATGCGGGTAGCTGTGAAGATACGCTTCTTTTTTGTAGAGAATGTTACGCGACTTTAAATCCTGTATTATCTCTGCATCGGCATCTTTCACGAACTTGCCTTTGTAATCGGTCACGGTCTCGTCAAAGTTGCCGGACTTGTTGACCGGATGGATTGTAGGAAGTCCGTACTTTCGCCCCGTTTGATAATCGTCTTCGCCGTAGGCAGGAGCCATGTGAACGATGCCGGAACCGTCTTCCGTGGTGACAAAATCAGCCTCAACGACGTACCATCCTCTTTCTTTGGTTTGATGATAATTAAAAAGGCGTTCGTATTCTTTTCCGGCCAATTCCTTCCCGGCAAACTCTGCTGTAATTCTGTATTTGTCTTTCAAAACTCCGAGACGTGCTTTTGCGAGGATGAGAAATTCTCCCGTGCCGACGAGCGCATCGTCTTCACCGCTCATCAATTCAACTTTGACGTATTCAATCGCCGGATGGATTGCCAGAGCGACATTTGAAATAAGCGTCCACGGCGTCGTCGTCCAGACGAGGAAATAAGTATTCGTCTCCCCTTTCACTTTCATCTTTACATACACGCTCGGATCTTTCACATCTTTATACCCAAGCGCTACTTCGTGAGATGATAGCGGCGTTTCGCAGCGGGGGCAGTACGGCTGAATCTTATAGCCTTTGTAGATCATCCCGCCGTCAAAATATCGTTTCAGCGCCCACCACACAGATTCCATATACTCGTTGGTGAAGGTGATATAGGGATGGGAAAGGTCAACCCAGTACCCCATCTCGCGCGTCATCGTTTCCCACTCGGTCTTATACTTCCAGACAGATTTCCTGCATTCCTCGTTGAATTTTTCGACCCCGTATGCAATAATGTCGTCTTTGTGCTTGATGCCGAGCATCTTTTCGACTTCAATCTCGACGGGAAGGCCGTGCGTATCCCACCCCGCTTTGCGGTGAACCTGGTATCCGGACATCGTTTTGTAACGGCACACGATATCTTTGAGCGCACGCGCCATCACATGATGAATACCGGGACGCCCGTTTGCCGTCGGCGGACCTTCGTAAAACGTATATTGCGGCTTGCCTTCCCGAGAAGAAATACTTTTCTCAAAAATCTTGTTCGATTCCCAAAACGCGAGAATTTCTTTTTCGACGCTGGAATAATTTATTTTATCGGTTAGCTCTTTAAACATAGAAAGCAATTAGGAATTTGGAATTAGGAATTAGGAATTAGGAATTAAAAATGGACATTCGATAAGGGTTCATCACAACTGTCAATTCATAATTCAAAATTCCTAATTCATAATTGATTGACGACTTCTTTCATGATCGCCGTCAGCTTCGGCTCTGCCGCCATCGCTGTTGCAACGATTTCATCCAATTTCGCCGGCTTGAGTGCGTCCGGAAAACACTCGTCCGTAATGATTGAAAATCCGAGCACGCGCATCGACATGTGGACCGCAACGATGCATTCCGGCACGGTGGACATTCCGACGACGTCTCCTCCAATGCCGCGAAGGAAACGATATTCGGCCCGTGTCTCGAGATTGGGTCCGGGAACGGCAACAAACACTCCCTTTTGAACTTTGATCTTCAGCTCGAGCGCAATTTTTTCGGCCAGCGCAATCAATTTTTTGCTGTACGGCTCGGACATATCGGGAAATCGGGGGCCAAGTTCTTCGTCGTTGGGTCCGATCAACGGGTTGTTGCCGAGCAGGTTGATGTGGTCGCTGATCAGCATGATGTCGCCGCGGGAAAAAAGCGGATTCATTCCGCCGGCAGCGTTGGAAACGAGCAGCGTGTTCACTCCCAAAAATTTCATCACGCGGACAGGAAACGTAATCTGCTGCATCGTATAGCCTTCATAGTAATGAAAGCGCCCTTGCATTGCGACAACGTTTTTCCCGCCAAGAGTCCCAAAGATCAATTTGCCGTGGTGAGATTCAACCGTCGACAAAGGAAAATGCGGAATGTCCCCATAATCGATCACGAGGTCGGCCTTAATTTCTCTTGCCAATCCTCCAAGCCCCGTACCGAGAATAATTCCTATGCCCGGCGATGCCGAGGTCTTCGTGCGTAAAAATTTTATCGTATCGTCAATGTGCTGCCGTAACGGGGACATTTTTATTTTCGATTGACAATTGCCGATTTTCGAATGCCGCTTCTTTTCTATTACCGTTCACTGCTCGCTGATTACTGTTAACTGTTTACAGTTTCTTAATAATCTCATCAATTTCAATCGACTCTTTCCCCGTCCCCCTCGACAAGTCTTTCGTCAGCTCATCGTCGTCCACTTCAAGCGCTTTGATGAGGTCGATTTCTGAATTCAGTAATACTTTCAGCCGGCTGACGATGGATTCCTTTTTTGACCGGAGATTCGCGATCTCCTCTCTCATTCTGGACAGATCCATGCGTGCACGGTCGAGAAGCTGGTTGGCCTTCAACTCCGACTCCTGGATAATTAACTGCCCCTCTTTTCGGGAGTTCTCGATCGATCTCCCGCTTGCTTCCTGCGCCTGCATTAACGTCTGCTGCAACGTCTTCTCCATCTGCCGATAATCGCGAAGCTGGGTTTCAAACTCGACGAGCTGCCCGCTCATTTCTTTGGACTGTCTCAGCAAATCGGCAAATTCATTCGACATCATATCCAAAAATGAATCCACCTCTACCGGGTCGTACCCGCGAAGGACCTTCTTGAACTCCTGCTTTTTTATATCGAGAGGTGTGAGTTTCATCAATGCCTCCTTCAGTGAACGTTTGGTTTTGGCCTACTCCCAAAAATCGCTGTGCCGATCCGCACCATCGTTGAGCCTTCTTCAATTGCTATCGTGAAGTCGTGCGTCATCCCCATTGAGAGATGCTTCATCGGTTCCCGCAGAACATTGGCAAAGTTAATATTATCAAAGACCGTCTTCAACAACCGAAACGATGGCCGTGACTCCTCCGGGTCGGGTAGGTATGAACTAATTGTCATTAATCCCTGCACTCTGAGGTTCGGTTGTGCTGAAAGCTTTCGAACCAAATCTATCGCTTTGCCGGAGGTAACGCCAAATTTCGAACTCTCCCCAGATGTATTCACTTCTATCAAAACATCAATCACTCGGCCGCACGCTGCCCCCCTCTTTTGAATCTCTGCCGCCACATTCTCATTGTCCACTGAATGGATCAAATGCACCCAGTCGGCAATGTATTTAACTTTGTTCGACTGCAAATGACCTATAAAATGCCAGCGGATTGCGGGATCTACAACCTCCGCCCGTTTCTCTCTGATTTCCTGAACGTAATTCTCTCCGACGTCAAGAACCCCGGCACGAACCACTTCTTCAATATCTCGGAACCCAAAAGTCTTCGAAACGGCAATCAGGGTGACTGAATCCGGATTTCGCCCTGCCGCGATACAGGCGTTTTTAATCTTTTCCTGTATATTTTTAACGTTTTCAGCAATCATTTGCGGCTTGAACATAGAATATAGCTTATTAAAGCTTCAAAAACAATAAAGAAGATAGCTTAACTCTGCTTCATCTATGGTTCAGGTTTAACTACCAATTGAACTCTCCTTTGAATCAATTGAGTTGCCGCCAACTGCTATTGACTTAAAACGGCTTTTTTGCTTAATTAAACCAAGCAATCACGCCATCAACCAATCGCAAATCTTATGTCTCATTTGGATTCCGACAATTTTGATGATGAGTTAGGAAGCCAACCGCCGCGCCGCAACGACCGGAATGAGGAAATCGAGCGCTATAAGGATATCCTCAAAAAAGGAGGAAATGGGATCCGAACCATTGAGGCGCTTGAGGAGATTGTCGATTTCTACTTCGAGCAGGAAAAGTTCGATGAAGCGTTGCACTTCGCCGACCAGCTGATCGAGTTTGTTCCCTACAGTTCGGATGCATGGGTTCGAAGGGGAATGATTTTAAATAATATGTACCGGTACGACGAAGCAATTGACTGTTACGAGCGTGCCGTCAGCCTCAATCCAAATGAATGCGAGATTTACATCAATCTCGGCATTACGTTCGATAATGCCAACAGAGTCGACGAAGCCCTCGAAAGCTTTGAGAAAGCTTTGTCGATTGAACCCGGCAGCGATGAAGCCTTGTTTAACAAAGCAGTGACGCTCGAAAAAATTGAACGGTACAAAGAAGCTGCCGAAATTTTTGAGTTCCTGTTGAAGGAAAATAAGGAAAACAAGGACGCGATGTTCGAGCTCGGATTTTGTTACGACTTTATGGATCGGCTTGAAGAGTCCCTCAAATGCTACGACGAACATCTCAACCTCGACCCGTACAATTATAACGCATGGTACAACCGCGGCATCGTCCTGAACCGGATGGGAGATTTTACCCGTTCCATCGACAGTTACGACATGTGCATCGCCATCAAAGACGATTTCGGCGCTGCATGGTACAACAAAGGCAATGCATACGCCAACATGGGAAAGTTCCAGGAAGCGGTCGAATGTTATTCGCAAACGCTCCGGCACGAATCGAAAGATGTCCCTGCATGGCATAATATGGGAAACGCGTACGAAGAGCTGGGCAATTATACCGAAGCGATCAAATGTTTCACGCAGGCGATCAAATACGACAACGAGCATTACGAATCGTTTTTCGGGCGCGGCAGCTGCTACGATACGCTTGAACAATACAAAAAGGCGCTCCAAGACTACAACCGGGCGCTCGAAATTTGCCGCGACTATCCCGAGTTGTGGTACGCCAAAGCGGACGTTGAATACAATCTGGGAAAATACCGTGAATGCCTGATCGGCTACAAGATGGTTGTGCAGCTCGATAAAAAAAATTACGAGGCCTGGTTTGATTATGGCGATACGCTGTTCGAACTGGGGTATTTGAAGGAGGCGCTGAAAGCGCTGAATCGTTGCATCGAGATCAACCAGCAGTTCGCGGAAGCATATTATACCCGCGCGAAGGTACTCTTTGTGATGAAGAAAATGCTGGATGCCGTTGACTCCCTGAAGTCGGCGTTTGCACTGCACAGCGACCTGCGCAAAAGGTTTGAAACTGAATTCCTGGGCGTGAAGTCGATCAAAGAGTTTTCTTCGCTGCTTCAACGATAAGCATTTTTGAACGGTACGGTTTTACATTCAAAACCTAATCCCGGAACGGCGAGATTAGGTTTTTTAATTTCTCCCCAAAATTACAAAGGCATTGATTGATCCACGAAGCCCACGAAGGACACAAAGAGAACATATTTCTGAAGATTGTCTCTTGACAATTTTTTTATCAATAGCGTTAACTTTTGTAAAGTGCGGTTCAACCTTGGTGTCCTTCGTGCCCTTTGTGGATTCTTGCAATGCTCCTATGAGTTTCTAATTTTATTCGTATGAAATCGCAACCGCATCAACGCGTCGGCATTATCGGCCATCCGATCGCTCACACTCTTTCGCCGGCAATGCACACGGCCGCATTTGACGAACTCGGCATACCGTTTACGTACGGCGTGTTCGATGTTGTCGATGGATTTCTTCCGGCGCTGCTTGCATCGCTGCGGAAAAATGGATTCGCGGGCGTCAATATTACCATCCCTCATAAACAACGGGTTATTCCATTGCTCGATACAGTGGACGAAGACGCCATGGCAATCGGAGCGGTTAATACTATCGTCAACCGTAGCGGTAAGCTTACGGGCTACAACACCGACGTTGCGGGAATTCGGCAGGCACTTGAGCCTTTCAAAGAAAGAATTCGCAATGTCTCCGTTGTCATCCTCGGCGCGGGCGGAGGGGCGAGGGCTGCAGCGTACGCAATTTCGAAGGATTTTTTGCCTGCATCAGTACGAATCTATAACCGGACAGCCAGCAAGGCTGAAAAAATTGCCGGCGATTTCCGAAAATTTTTCCCGGGCATTGTCTATGAAAATATCACCGATACAGAGCACCTTCCGGCTGTCATTGCCGATGCTGTGCTCGTGGTAAACACCACACCCGCCGGGATGAAGCCAAACATCAACGCGCTTCCCATCCCCTCGGCAATTCGATTTTCAAATCATCAAATAATTTTCGATATTATATACACTCCTATTGAAACGGCGTTCCTGCGCAGGGCAAAGGCGGATGGCGCAGCAACGATCAATGGAGTTGAAATGTTTGTCCAACAAGGGGCAAAGGCGTTTGAATTGTGGACGGGAAAGCTTTTTCCTTTTGCTGTGGCACGGCAAGCGGTATTGAAAGCTTTGACCGGTGCGTGAACCGTTCCCTCAAAGGACGCAGTTCGCCGGCAATCATATGACGGAGCATTTTGACATGCTGTCTGAACAGACTCAAATAAAATATGAACGACTTCGGTCAATCGTTACGGAGCTTGGGTCGGTGGTCATCGGTTACTCGGGAGGAGTCGACAGCACGCTGCTGTTAAAAGTCGCAACCGATGTGCTCGGAACAAAAGCCATTGCCGTCATCGGGAAGTCGGCAACGTATCCGACTGCGGAGTACGAAGAAGCGGCGGCGCTGGCGAAAGGCTTCGGCGCCCGGTCGATCGAAGTCGCAACCGAAGAAACCGATGTCTTGAAATTTCAGGAGAATCCTCCGGATCGATGCTACTTCTGCAAAACGGAATTGTTCGGCAAACTCAACGAAATCGCGAAGCAAGAGAATATTCCATGGATTGCCGACGGAACGATCACCGATGACACGGGAGATTTTCGCCCGGGCATGAGGGCAAAGAAGGAAAACAATGTCCGCTCGCCGCTGCTCGAAGCTGAATTATCAAAAAATGATGTGCGGGAAATTTCCCGCTATTTGAACCTGCCGACGTGGGACAAGCCGTCGTTTGCGTGCTTATCGTCCCGGTTTCCGTACGGCTTCGGCATCACAAAAGAAAATTTAACGAAAGTCGACCGCGCGGAGATGCTTCTCCGGAATGCCGGATTCAAATATTTCCGCGTCCGCCATCACGACGAGAAAACTGCCCGCATCGAAGTGGGCACCGAAGAACTTCACCGTTTGCTCGACGATACATTACGGCTTTCTCTTGTCGTGCAGTTGAAAGAATTGGGCTTCACATACGTGACACTCGACCTCCAGGGGTATCGAACCGGCAGCATGAATGAAGTGCTAACCCGTGAAGCAAAAGAATCGTACATCAAGGACGCTTCCTAAAAGATTTTGAACGGAATCGCATGGATGTGCAACATATTTCCATAGATGAAGATGGCTCGACGGAGGATCACTTCCGCACTTATCGTTCTTACGATGCTCGCCCTGAGCGGATGCAAAGAAGCCTTCACAGGAAAGCGCGAAGCAAGGGGTGTTTGGGTCTCACGATTTGAATATGCCGGCATCGATTCGGCAAAATCTCAAGCTCGCATCACGGAAATCTTCGAAAGAGCGCGTACGGCAAAATTAAATATGGTTTTCTTCCAAGTGCGCGGTACCGGCGACGCGTACTACAAATCGCAGTACGAGCCGTGGGCCGAGTCGCTCACGGGAACGCTCGGAAAAGACCCGGGCTGGGATCCGCTGGAATATGCCGTGCACGAAGCACACCGTCTCGGGCTCGAGCTTCATGTGTGGGTCAACGCGTTTACAATCTGGAGCGGGAAGAAGCCTCCTCTTGAATCTTCGCCGCGTTCCGCGTACCTTGAACACCCCGAGTGGCTTGTCTGCGGGACGAACGGAAAACCGATGCCGCTGAACGATCACTACGTCAACATTTCGCCCGGCGTCCCCGCAGCGCGCAACCATGTTGTCGCTGTTGCGCTCGACATCGTCAACAACTACGATATCGACGGGGTGCATTTCGATTACGTTCGCTATCCTGAAGATTCTCCCAAGCTCGGTTACTCGCACGATTCGATCAGCGTTGCGCGCTTCAACAGCGTGGAAGGGAATCCGGACAGGATGGACTGGGACAATTGGCAGCGCGAACAGGTCAACCAATTTGTGTTCTCGGCGTATAACGCGATCATTGAAAAAAAGCCCTGGGTAAAAGTTTCGGCGTCGGTTATCGGAAAATATTCCGGGACGGGATGGACGGCATACACTTCCGTGTATCAAGATGTTCGCAGGTGGATGGAGCTCGGTAAAATAGATTTTGTGGTGCCGATGGTCTATTGGGAAATGGATCACAAGACCCATCCGTTTGGCCCCCTGGTGACGGAATGGACATCGCGTGTCGCCTACGACCGGCAGGTGATGCCCGGCATCCTCATGAGCCTGGAAGAGAAGTTTGGCTGGTCTGAGATTTCGGACGAAATCGATGCTGCGCGGGCAAGGGGTGCAGTCGGTGTTGTATTCTTCTCCGCGGCAGCGCTGGAGAAAACATGGGGCATGCTCGGGACGGACAAGTTCTCGTACTGGTCGGACGTGCCCCCGATGGTGTGGAAGGATTCGATGGCTCCGCAAGCGCCGGCAACCGTTCAATTGAAAACCAGCGGGAAGAATGTAAAAATTTCATGGAACCTCGTTGCGGATAAAAGCGGCCCGGTGTACTGCAATATTTACCGGTCGCCGTCGCCGGTCATCGACACAAAAGACGCGAAGAATATTCTCTTCGTCACGGCACGAAATGCCGTTCAATATGTCGACTCGACCGCTGAAGGGAAACAATGGTATTACGCCGTAACGGATTTAAACCGCGCGGGAAATGAAAGCAGCCTTTCAAACGTCGCGTCATATGAACCGGCATTGGCTGCAAGCGGAGAGCGGAAATCATCGAAATAGTTTCCAACAATAAATCTCATGGCGATAGAATCGGACAACAATCGGCGCGCAATCAGCGAACTCTTGAAGTCCGCTGACCGGTCGATCAAAGAAAACAATCTGGACGCCGCCCTGGGTTTCATTGATCGGGTTTTTGAAATCGAGCAGCGCAATGTCTATGCCCGCGCGTATAAGGAGCGGATTCTCGCTTTGAAAGACGCCTCGGCAAAGGATAACGCTCCCGCGGTGAAGAAAGAACCGCCGCAGCCCATAAAAGCAGCATCGCCGATCGAGAAAAAGAATACAGAAGAGAAAATCCCCGCTCCTTTTACGGAAAAACCGGCGGCCTTCTATTCGAAACCTGCTTATCCAAAACCCGTCACGCTCCACATCCACCATTCACCCGCTGCGCTCGAGGCGTATCGGACGCTCCTGACGGAAATTTGGGCGGACGGTAACGTCAGTGCCGAAGAGCAATCGCAAATCGATTCCATGAAAGAGACGTTTGAGATTACGGAGAAAGACCATGCCGAGATCGAACGCCAGGTGAGAATCGAGGCATACCTCGCTGCGATCAGGGAAGCGTGGAAAATGGGCGTCACGTCCTTTGTCGATATCCGCAAACGCTTTAAGATTTCGGACCAGGAACACCTCAGCGTCGAACAGAAAATCAACCAGTTTCTTCAGTCGCTCAAGGCAAAAGGGACGGTTCTGCTGTTGGATGATGATCATGCGTTTCTCAGCGTCATCAAAGATGTGTTGACCGAAGCGGGCTATACATGTTTCGCAGTGAATTCCGGTGAGGACGGATTGAAGGCACTCGAAGCCGTCACGCCGGACATCGTCGTCTGTGATATCGATTTTGTGAAGCCGAAGATGAACGGTTTTACCTTCTACGAAAAATTCCGGGCAATCGACCGGTTTGTCGATGTGCCGTTTATCTTTATGAGCGGGCTCGACCAGGACATCGTCGTGCGGGCCGGAAAGCAAATGGGGGTTGACGATTACCTCACAAAACCGTTTGATGCAGAGCTGCTGACAGCCACAATCGAAGGAAAATTGAAACGGTCGCGCGAGATAAAACGAGTGAGACGGATATCAAAGAGCTAACAGTCAATTCATGATGCACACCGATCGGGCATGAAAAATTTCTTCCGAAAGCTGCGGGCATTTTTCCAGAACTTGGGCCTTGTCGAGCAGGCGCAGATCGTCGCCTCAACCGCGGTCGTCGTCATCATGGTGACGATCATCAGTGCAAACATTGTCCTGAAGCTGGAACTCACCCCTTTCGATTTCATCAGCGTCATTACCGTCGGCATCATCGGTTTTGCGAGCGTCTACTTTTCCCTGAAGTACGGCCGCCAGCTTGAGGCCCAGAAACGAGAACTTGAAGCTTTGAATCGTGTGGCGGAATCGGTAAACCAATCCATCGACCTCGATTATCTTCTCAGCAACGTACTTCAAAAAGTCGTCGAGCTTGCCAGGACGGAATACGGCTGGTTGTACATCGTGGTCGACAAAAAGCTGGAGCAGCGAAATTCACGCGGCTCCTCATTCAGTTTCTTCAACGAAAAGGCTCTCGACAATATTGAGCTGATCCCGTGGATACAAAAGATCCACACCCAAAAAGAAGGTTCGCTGACAAGCACATCGTTCGTCGACGAAAGCGTTCTGCGGGCCGGAATCTCATCGTGGGTATCGGTACCGCTGCGCGCCGCCGACCAATTCGCCGGGGTGCTGCTGCTTGCAACGACGGTCAAAGGCTTCTTTTCCGAACGGCAGGTCGACCTCATTGCGGCTTTCGGCAACCACATCAACGTTGCATTGAACAATGCACATCTTTTCGACCGGCTGCGAAAATCCGAACAGCAGTATGCAGATTTGTTCGAGCACTCGCCGGACATGTATCACCTCGTGAACCGCGAAGGGATCATCATCAGCTGCAACCAAACGGAAGTACAAACGCTCGGCTACCTGAAGACCGACATCATCGGCCATCCGCTGACCCAGCTCTACCCGCCGGAATACCGGCTGAACGTGCTCGAGACATTGTTAAAAGCGTTTGAGAACGGGCACGAGTTCCGGGGGATGGAAGAGCAAATGGTAAAGCGTGACGGGGGGATTATCGATGTCAGCGTCAACACGTCGCTCGTGTACGACGACAAGCACATCCCGGTGTTGATGCGCTGCGTCGTCCGCGACATCACCGAGAAGAAAAAGCTCGAACAAAAAATCATGCAGGCGCAGAAAATCGACAGCATCGGCAACCTTGCCGGCGGCGTCGCACACGACTTCAACAATATCCTCGCTTCCATTCTCGGTTCTTCGTCGATCATGCGGCGCCGCATGAACGAGAACGACAAATGGTTTCCCTTCGTCGACATCATCGAAACAGCCGCAAAGCGCGGCGCATCGCTCACGCGCCAGCTGCTGACCTTCGCCCGGCGCGGAAGCGTCGAGGTGCATCCCGTCGACATTCACGCGATCCTCACCGAAACGATTCATCTTTTCGAGCGAAGCGTCAGCCCGAACATTTCCATCGTAACAAATTTTACTCCGGAAGTGGCGATCGTGAACGGCGACGAAGGGCAAATCCAGCAGGCGATGCTGAATATTTTCATCAACGCACGGGATGCCATGCCGAACGGCGGGACGCTGACGATTGAAACTTCGCCCGTGCACTACTCCGAACAAGACCGCAGTACGCTGTCGGGCGAAACTCGCAGCGGAAGCTACATTGCAATGAAAGTCGTCGACAACGGCATCGGCATGAGCAAAGAAGTGCAGCAACGGATGTTCGAGCCGTTCTTTACGACAAAAGAGCAAGGAAAAGGAACCGGCCTCGGGTTATCGGTAGTCTACGGCGTCGTGAACGGACACGGAGGCTATATTTCGGTTCAGAGCGAGCCGGGAAAAGGAACCACGTTCTCCATTCTCATCCCGAAATTACCCGAGACGTTCAAATCAAAAACCGTACGATCGGACGGAAAAATTGTCGGCGGGAAAGAAACAATCCTGGTCGTCGACGACGAGGAAATTGTGCGCACGACGATCAGCGCGATGTTGTCGGACCTCGGTTACACGGTAGAATCGTCACGCAGCGGGAAGGAGGCCCTGGATATTCTGGCAAAAAAGAAAAAGATCGACCTGGTTCTTCTCGACATGACAATGCCGGCAATGGGGGGAAAGGAAGTTTTCCAAAAAATTCGGCGAATAAAGTCTCATGCGAAAGTTATTATCTCAAGCGGGTACAGCGACGCGATTTTGGGGGAGGACACATTTGCCAAAAAAGTCGACGGATTTCTTCAGAAACCGTATCGGATCGAAGACCTCTCAAAAAAAATTCGCGAAGTGCTGGACAGAGACCACAAATCGTAAACACCCGCAATTCTTTTCTTGAAAAATAATCCGCCAATACGTATGTTACAGCGGCAAATCTCTTTCGTTCAACACTATAATCGCCAATGAATACTTTTTCCGACGAGCTGCAAAAAGAGCGGGTCGCAAAGGACATCTCTCTCGCAGACATTTCAAAAAAAACGCATATCAACATTAAGTATCTCGAGGCGATTGAACAGGGGTCGTTCGATATTCTTCCCCAAACGTACATCCGCGCGTTCATCCGCGAGTACGCCCTTGTGATCGGACTTCCGCCGAAAGCGGTCTTAAAAAAATTCGACGTCATGGTCGGCGGAAAATATTCCGTTGAGAACGGGACCATGATCGGATCAGGATGGAGCGGGAGTGCACTTCCCTCGCTCCCGGAACAAAGCGGCACAGGCTCGGCGCGCCCCGGGGGAAAACCGGAATACCTGCGGCAGAACGACAACAGGACTGTCGCTGTTGTTGTCGGCGTTGTGATTGTCGCAGTTGCTCTCATCTATTTTGTGTTCGACTACGCCACGCAGGAAACGAAAGCGCCGATAACGCAAGAGACCCCGTTCCAGGATGTTGTGAAAGAACAGGAGAAACAAATTCTTCCCGAAAAGGCCGCCCTCGATACCTTCGCCGTCCTCCAGGCGGCTCCAAAAAAAGATTCGTTGATCCTGAGGGCTGTGACGGTTGATTCAGTGTGGATCAGCATCGGCAAAGACAATGCGCCCTCTCAGAACATCATCCTGCCGCCCGAGGCTTCGCGAACGTGGATTGCTTCAAAACAATTCAGGCTTTCTCTTGGAAATGCGGGGGGGATCCGGTTTATGCTGAACGGAACCGACATCGGCAGGTTCGGCAAGCGCGGCGCTGTCGTTCGGAACATCATCCTTACTCCAGAGTATTTGAAATCGAGACGTTGACATGAAGGCGCGGAAATCAAATCTTCCGGGCAACGATGCACGCCGCCGCATTCAGGAGCTTTCCGAAAAAATCCGGGAACACGATTACAAGTATTACGTCCTCTCGGAACCAACGATCTCGGACGAGAATTACGACCGGCTGATGCGCGAGCTTGCCGACCTCGAAGAACAATTCCCCGGCCTCAGGACACCCGATTCACCGACCCAGCGTGTCGGCGGCCAGCCGACGAAAGAATTTTCTACCGTGACGCATCGTGTGCCGATGCTCAGCCTGGCCAACACGTATTCGGAAGAAGAACTGCTCGACTTCGACCGGAGGGTCGATTCACTGCTGCAGCATGAGCCCTATCGGTATATTGCGGAGTTGAAAATCGACGGGGTCGCGATCAGCATTAAATACGAGAACGGAATCTTCGTTCAGGGCGCAACGCGGGGAGACGGGGTCCAGGGGGATGAGATCACCAACAACCTCAAAACCATCCGCTCCATTCCCCTTCGGGCCAATCCAACAAGCGCCAGGCTCCTCAATTTTGAAGTGCGCGGCGAAATCTACATGCAGAAAAAGGATTTTGAGAGAATGAATGCCGAACGGGAGCTGTCGGGAGAGAAGCTTTTCGTCAACGCCCGAAACTCAACGTCAGGAACATTGAAACTTCAGGACCCGAAAATCGTGGCGACAAGGCGGCTCAATATGTTTTCATATTTTCTGCGCTCGGACGATGTTTTATTGAAAAGCCATTACGAGAATCTCGACCTCCTCAAAAAAATGGGGTTTGTGGTCAACGAGCACATCCGGTTGTGCAAAACGATCCGCGACGTCAAAAAATTTTGTGATGAATGGAAAGAACGGCGCGAAAGCCTGCCCTACGACATCGACGGTGTCGTCGTGAAAGTCGATTCGATCCGCCAGCAGGAGGCGCTCGGCGCAGTTGCCAAAAGCCCACGTTGGGCTATCGCCTACAAATTTCCCGCTCAACAAGTTGAAACAACATTGAAGGGCATAACGCTGCAGGTGGGCCGCGTCGGGACGATCACGCCGGTCGCAGAACTCGAACCGACCTTTGTCGGCGGCACAACCGTGAGCCGCGCTACACTTCATAATGAAGATTATATTAAGGAACTCGACCTGCGGGTGGGCGATACCGTTGTCGTGGAAAAAGGGGGCGATGTCATTCCAAAGGTGAGCGCGGTGAACACTGCAAAACGTGAGAAAGGCTCGAAACCTTTCGTCATGCCGAAAGAGTGCCCGGAATGCGGATCAAGAATTTATCGCCCGGAGGGCGAAGCGGCATACTATTGCGAAAATTCTGAATGCCCCGCGCAAGTCCGCGGACGGATAGAACATTTTGCCCATCGCGGCGCGATGGATATTGAAGGGCTGGGTGAAGCGGTCATCGACTTGCTGGTGAAAGAAAAGCTCATCCATACTCTCGCCGATATTTATTCTTTGAAAAAAGATCAAATCGTTCCCCTCGAACGCATGGGGGAAAAAAGCGCGCAGAACTTGATTGAAGCAATCGACAAGAGCAAGCAGCAGCCGTTCCACAAAGTGATCTTTGCCCTCGGCATCCGTTATGTCGGTGCGGGGGTTGCGAAGCTGCTCGCCGATTCGTTCGGCTCCATCGAAAAACTCCAGGATGCATCTCAAGAAGAGCTGGAACACGTCGAAGGGATCGGGCCGCGCATCGCGGAAAGCGTCGTCCGTTTCTTTAAGGAGCGGCATACAAAAGAGCTCGTGCATAAGCTGCAGCGCGCCGGCGTGACATTGAAATCCGAACGGAAGAAATCTTCCATGCAACCGTACGCCGGAAAGACGTTCGTGCTCACCGGTGGATTAAGCTCCATGACCCGTGAAGAAGCGAAAGAGAGGATTGAATCGCTCGGCGGGAAAGTGACGTCGAGCGTGAGCACGAAAACCGATTTCGTCGTGGTCGGAACGGACGCCGGGTCAAAGCTCGACAAGGCGGTTAAGCTCGGCGTGAAGACGGTCGACGAAAAAGAATTTCAAAAGATGCTCGCTCAGTAGATGTCGGGCGCCTTATCCGTAAGCCGTGGTTCAGCTAAATAATTTGACAATAGCAATCAGCAAGGAGTCCGACATCTCTCAGGACGGCTTGCTTTTAAGATAAACCTTTTGCAACTTTAATCAGCCAAAGAAAGAGCAGCGAATTAATTATGCTGGAATCCTCACGGCTGCGGATCGGGATGGCCCTTGCGAGGTTTCATTTTCGCAAGCATAATTATCCGCAGACGGAATTCACACGATTGTATTCCGAAGCGCGCACTGCTCTCGTGATCGTTCCTGAAAACAGCGAGCACCGTGCGTTAGCGATCCCTTTACTGACGTCGCTGCAAAATAAATTCCGCGGAAACAAATTGACCATTGTGATCTACGATTCTTTCCGCGATCTCTCAAGTTCGCTGGCTCATTGCGATGTTTTTCCGATGACGAAAGACAATATCAGTTTTTTCTATCTTCCCAAGAAAAAGGCGGTGCAAAAACTCAGCCGGCAAAAGTTCGACGTCGTCTTCGATCTCAACCTTCCGATGGTCCTTCACGCCGCGTATCTGTGCCGCAGCGCGAACGCCGCGTTGAAAGTCGGCTTTGTGAAAGAAAACGGCGACAAGTTTTACAATTTTCAGCTAAAAACATCCTACGAGAAAAGCCCGCAGCGAAGCTTCGAGCAGTTGTTGCGCACGATGGCAATGTTTTGACGGAGCGTTGGAGGTCCAATGAAGTTTGACGTTACAAAGAATACGCAGCAAACGATCATAAAGATTAAGGAACGGAAGCTCGACGTTTCGGTCTCGCCGGAGTTGAAGGGCGAATTCATTCTTCTTTGCCGGCCCACCCTCAAGTCGCTCGTGGTGGATATGACCGATGTCGAATTTTGCGACAGCAGCGGGTTGAGCGCCCTGCTTATCGCTGAACGCCAGATGCGCGGACACGGAGGTAAAGTCATCCTCGTCGGCGTGCACAAGAAAGTTATGGCGCTTCTTAAAATCTCACAGCTCGACCGCGTTTTTCCAATATTCGATACCGTTGCAAAAGCAACGAAAGAGTGAGTCGTTTTATCCCGTTATTACCAGCGAGATCCAATTGCATTTCGTTTTTTTCGCCTATCCTGCAAAGGGGTGCTGCACCAGACCCGCCGTAGTTTCCCTATCTCCCATCACGAAAAAATAATTTTAAGGAGTTATCGCGCAAAGCCGCAGATTAATTCTATAACAACATCTTCGCGCCTTTGCGCATTGGCGAGAGACGGTTTTTCAGAGATTTCAAACTATTCCTGTTCCCAATTCTCAGGAGTTTCCGATGCAACTGACGATAATAGATTTGATGGTGATCGCACTGTACTTCGCGATTAACCTTGCTGTTGCTCTGTTCCTTCGCAAGCGTGCGACGAAAAGTGTCAGCGACTTTTTTATCTCGGGAAGAAACGTCTCGTGGTGGCTGGCCGGCACGTCGATGGTTGCGACGACATTCGCCGCCGATACGCCGCTGGTCGTCACCGGCCTTGTTGCAAGAAATGGCATCGCCGGCAATTGGATCTGGTGGAGCTTGGCCTTCAGCGGAATGCTCACCGTCTTCTTTTTTGCGAAGCTGTGGCGCCGCGCCGGTGTGCTCACCGACGTGGAATTCGCCGAGATTCGGTACTCGGGCAAGCCTGCAAGATTCCTTCGCTGGTTCCGCGCCGTGTACCTTGGACTGCCGATCAACCTTATCATTCTGGGGTGGGTAAACCTTGCCATCGTTAAAATCATGATGCTTGTGCTCGGAGTTTCAAAAATTGAAGCTCTCGTTATTGCGATTGCCATCATGTTCATCACGGCCTCGATCTCAACGCTGTCGGGATTGTGGGGTGTTTTGTGGACAGATTTATTCCAGTTTATTTTGAAAATGGGGATGGTCATCCTGCTTGCCGTCTTTGCTATTCATGCGACGGGGGGTATGAATGCGATGGTCACACAGCTTCATAAGATTGATGAGACACGAGGATCTCAGGGATCAATCCTTTCATTCGTCCCAGACATTAACTCGGCATGGATGCCGCTGATAACATTCTTCGTTTTCATTGCCGTCAACTGGTGGGCGTCGTGGTATCCGGGAGCTGAGCCGGGAGGCGGCGGGTATGTTGCTCAGCGGATCTTCTCGGCAAAAAACGAGAAGCACTCCTTGCTCGCCACCCTCTGGTTTAACGTGGCGCATTACGCGATACGCCCGTGGCCGTGGATTTTGGTCGGCCTTGTCGCAGTGGTCCGCTACCAGCACGATTCGGCATTTCAAGCTGACCCCGAATCCGGCTACATCCGCATTCTTATTTCGGACCTGCCGGCGTACCTGCGCGGCCTGATGCTGGCCGCATTCGCCGCAGCGTATATGTCCACAATCGGCACGCAGTTGAATTGGGGTGCGAGCTATCTTGTCAACGACGTTTACCGCCGTTTCTGGAGGCCAAACAAAAACGAGAAACATTATGTCACCGTTTCGCAGGGCATCACGATGCTGCTGATGATACTTTCTGCCGTCGTCACATTTTATATGGATTCGATCGGTAATGCGTGGAGATTTTTGATGGCCGTCGGCGCGGGCACAGGTCTCGTGTACATCCTTCGTTGGTTCTGGTGGCGTATCAATGCGTGGAGCGAAATCTCGGCAATGATCGCGGCATTCATCGTGTCGATGATACTTCAATTTGGCTTTCATCTCAACGAAGGTGAACCGAAACAGTTCGCCTACCTTCTTCTTATCACCGTCACAGCAACGACAGCCGTCTGGCTTACGGTGACATTTCTGACTCAACCCGAACCCCGGGAAAAATTGCTCTCCTTCTACCGCCGGGTCCGCCCCAACCCAACACTGTGGAAACCGATAGCAGCCGAAGCCGCCGACATCGTTCCTCAAAAAGATGGCATCTTTAACCTTGTGAATTGGATCAGCGGCGTTATTATGATCTACTCGTTTCTTTTCGGAACGGGGAAAATAATTTTAGGAAGCTTATCTATGGGGACAGCACTTCTCGCAGTCGGGTTCATTTCTGGAGGGATCATTTATTACAGAATCAATAAACGCGGGTGGGAAGTGCTGAGCTCGTAGGGAAAGTACAGGAGAAGTCCGCATTACTTCCACAAAAAGAAGCATAACAGCATCCCAAACGCTATCGATTGACCAAGCAAAAGAAAACCAAGCTTCTTGAAATGGATATTCCTTGGGAGTTTTGCAGTTCCATATATTCCGTGTACAACCATCGGAACAAAAGCGACCGGCACAAGCGCCGTGGTGAAATGGGTGACCGCAAAAGTTGTAACGATTGTTACAACTGCAGCATGATAAAGAAGGTTCATTTTCCCCAGCGACAATTTTTCTCTCCATGCCAGCTCGGTTTTCTTTAATGCAGTGGCGTGAATCTTCATGTGGACGTAGAAGACACTGCAGCCGAAAAAAAGAAAATTTAGAGTATACAACGACAACGCAGTCCTATCGAGCGTTCCCGTGAGGACATAATACACACTCGGTCCGCTTAACGCGAGTCCGGCAACAGCGATTAGGTCCGTTGCGACCATTTTGGAATAACGTTTCACGAAAAAGAAATTGCAGAAAAAGAACGCTGCGCCAACAACGCCAATCACGAGAAGGAAAATATATCCCTTCTGCAGAAGCGGGACAACAATACCTGTCGTTAGAAACAAATATATTGCCACCCAGAATTTTGCCTGAGACACCTTTCCAGCCTGTTGAGGAGAGCCTGAATAATGCCGAAGGAGAACCTGGGCAGGCACATAGCTCAAGAAAGCGCCGAGACCGGCGAGCGCGACAAGAACAAAATCAATCGACCATTTTCCTACAACGCACGCGTTCACCAGCATCGGAACGAAGAGCACAGCCCATGAGCCATGCTCTTTTGTTATTACCGGCGGCGGAATTTTATCGCCAAACATTTTCTTTTCCATCTCACTCCCACCTCTTATTTGCCGGCGTTATCGCTGTTCTTTCGTAACGAATGGCCTGTTACAAGCCCGAAGACGAACAGGACGAGCGACACTGCGCCGAGTGCGAAGATTGTGTCTCCGAATGCCCGCAGCCATTTCACCGTTAGGACCGTCGGCGAATACAAGAAATCCGAACTACGCGCGTACCAATACCCATGTGCGACCGAGGCATACGTTTGGAGTAATCCGACAGGCAACAAGCTGAAAACAACCATAGCAAAAAGACCGATGTTCATCGCCCAAAACGCAAAGCGCAAAAGCCCCTCTTTCCATTCATTCCGCACCCACAAAACGCGCAAGCTGAACAGCATCAGGCCCATTCCCAGCATGCCATAAACTCCGAACAATGCCGCGTGAGCATGCACAGGAGTTGTGTTCAACCCTTGCATGTAGTAGAGCGCGATAGGCGGATTGATCATGAAGCCGAACAAGCCGGCGCCAACCATGTTCCAGAAGGCAACCGCAACGAAAAAGTAGATAGGCCATTTGTACTTTTTTACCCACTCTGTCGTCCTTGAACGTTTGATATTTTCCCACGCTTCGAATCCAACGAGAACTAGTGGAACGACTTCAAGCGCGCTGAAAACCGAGCCGAGAGCGAGGACGGCAGTCGGCGTTCCGGAAAAATACAAATGATGCAGCGTTCCGATGATGCCGCCGGAAAGAAAAATTGTCGAAGAAAGCACGACTGAATGATTCGCCGTACTCAACCGAATCAGCTTGAGGCGGACGAACAAGAATGCGATGACGACCGTTGCGAATACCTCGAAGAATCCTTCGACCCAAAGATGTACCACCCACCATCGCCAGTACTCGGTAATGGCAAGGTTCGTACTTTTTCCCCACATCAAACCGGCCATGTAAAACGCGCCGATCGCGATCGATGCGATGAAAAAAAGTGTAAGCAACGGCTTTTCATCCGTTCCCTTTCTTATCGCGACGATGATGTTCCGTCCTACAAGGTACACCCACAATGCGAGCCCGATGACAAGTCCAATCTGAAACACTCGGCCGAGGTCGACATATTCCAACCCTTGATGGCCAAAATAGAACCACATGTCTCCGGAAAGTTTGTGATTGATACTCAGCCATTCCCCCGCCATCGAGCCGAGGACGACAACCAGCAGCGCCCCGAAAAGAACGTTGACACCCAACCTCTGCCCCTTTAATTCAACACCGCTCACTGCAGGAGCAATGAACAATCCCGACGCAAGCCACGCCGTTGCAATCCAGAAAATTCCAAGCTGTGTGTGCCACGTGCGTGTGATGACGTACGGTATCCATTGCTGGATCGGTATACCGTAAAACCCTCCTCCTTCAACGCCGTAATGCGCGGTGATAACTCCGAGCCCTATTTGAATCAAGATCAATCCGGACACAACCCAGAAATATTTTATGACTGCCTTTTGCGAGGGAGTTGCATCGTGATTAAACAATGGGTCGTTTTCGGGAAGAGAGTCGGGCAGCGGTTCGCTCCCTTGCGAGGCATGAAACCAGACCATTCCACCGATACCTGCAAGAAGCAAAATAATACTTACCCCCGTCCATACGATTGCATCAGCCGTTGGGTTATTGCCGATCAATGCCTCGTGTGGCCAGTTGCTGGTGTAAGTAATTTCGGAGTTCGGCCTGTCAGTCGATGCAGCCCATGCCGTCCAAAAGAAAAATGAAGAGAGCTCTCGAAGTTTTGTTGAATCGGACTGCGCACCAGGGGGAATAGCGTAACGAACGTTGCCATTTTTGAAAACATCCGTGTAATGCTTGAGGTTCGCTTCAAACGCTCGTGCGCGCACAGAATCGATTGTGATTTTCCCGGTCGCGGGATCGAAGGTATTCGTTCGTATCAGTTTCGTCAACCGCGTCTGAAAAACCGACTGCTGCTCGGGAGTCAATTCTGCGTATAAGCGGCTGTAGTCTCTTTGCGACCATTCGTTCAAAATGAATTCAGCTTCGCGGTGAATCCAATCGGCTGTCCAATCAGGGGCAACATAACTTCCGTGTCCCCAAATCGATCCGACTTCCATTCCACCCATGGACTGCCATACATTTTGACCTTTCGTTATTTCTCCCTCCGGTATCACAATCTCCCCTCCGGTGATAACAACTGCTGTCGGAATTGGCGGACGTTCTTGGTAGATACGCAACCCGGCCCAGCCAAGCACAGAAAATGAAATAATAATGACCGCCCAAAAACTAATCCAGAGACGTCTCATCGCATTACTCCTCTAATGATATGGTAGGATTTTACAGATCAATTCATTGCTTTTCGTTTCAGCGCAAGAACAACAAGGTCTTTCGACGTTTGCTCGCAAAATTCGTCAAGGGCGATGCTGCCATGGATCCTCAGATCGTCAAAACCGGCCTCGTGCAGGACGTTCGTAAGTTCCGGTTTCAGAATAGGCCGAAGCTTCACGCTATCAAGCTTGTGGATAAGCCGACCCTCCTCTTTTTTCAGCCGCAAGATATTAAATACTACGAACTTTTCATGGAATTCATAGAATCGCACAAACGTCATCCCTCCTGCCTCTTTCACGCTCTGCACACGTTCTTTGGACGAAAGAATCCGGGTATAATTGAGCAATTGGAGGAACAGAATGCCGCCAGGGCGCAGTACATCGGAAAAATTCTTCAGGGACTGTACTAATTCTTCATGGGTGAGGAGATGAGGAAGGGAATTTCCCATACAAAAAACGGCGTCAAATTTCTTATTCAACCTGTGCGGCATTTCCTGGAAATTCGATTCGACGAGGTCGATTTTTATGTGAAGGTCTTTTGCGTGGGCTTTAACGCGCTCAAGCATCTTGCTTGATATATCCATCGCCGTCACGTGGGCTCCCAGCTGTCCTAACAACAACGAATGGAATCCGGTTCCGGCGCCGGCGTCGAGTGCCGTGGTAATCCCGAACCGCCGCATCAACAGATCGAAAAACGGCTTTTCGTGGATAAACCTTTTCTCGAAACCTGTCATCGCATCATAGTCTTCGGAAAGATTATCGTAGAACTGCGTCGCATCTGCGAGCAGCGGCTCCGGGACTTCAGTGACATGTTTCATCATAAGCTGCTCTTTAATGTTGATAGACTGGCGTTTCTATTTCTTGAAACCGGTGTAAATATTCCTCTTTAGAAATGCTGTTGGTCCAATGGTCCGTTATCATTGCAAGACCGGTCACTGCAACAAAAACGCCCGCGACAAGAGCGCCATAAACCCACGTCGGAGGGGTTTTTTTAATAAAACTCGTCCGCAATGAAAGCGTTTCCTTCACCGGGCATACTTCGACACAACGCATGCAACTCGTGCACTCGTCGCTCCAGACTCTTCCTGCTTTATGGACGAGAATATTGGACGGGCATGCCTTCGTGCATAATTCGCAATCGATGCACGACGAGGATTCGCGTGTCACTTTGAAAGGACTCAACCAGCTCACCATTCCGAGCAATGCCCCATAAGGACATACAAACCTGCACCAGAAATTCTTGATCACCATGGAGAGGATCATCAAAGCGATGATCGCCCACAAAACGAACGTCGAGATGTTGATGAAGAAGAAGTACATCTTCACGTCCGCCATTTTGTTGTAAGGGCTGTTGATGAATGACTCAAGCGCCGGCACATCCATTCCCGAAATCACCCAAACAAAAAAGAAAAGAAGAAGGTATTTCAATGAACGAAGGGGATAATCCAGCCATCGCGGCAAACGAATATTCCGTCCGAAACATTTTCTCGCCGAGAAGCCACAGCGATTCGCTCAACGTGCCGACGGGGCAGAACCAGCTGCAGAATGATTTTTTCAGGACGATGCTTACGATCGCGATTGCCAAAAAAATGAATAAGCCCGACGGATGAACGGTATTCACGATGGACGTCCCCAGCCAGTACTTCAAACTGATCAATGCACTAATCGGCAGAAATCCTTCAACACCAGGGGGACGGGAAACGAAGTTTCTCCGACCCTTCGGACATTCCCCATTTCGCGAAGAGGTAAAAATCTATCCCAATCCAAAGGCAGAGAAGAGCAAAAGAGAGTTGCACCGCCGAACGGAGGAATTGCGAATCCTCCTTGAGGTTTTTTAGTAATCGTTTATACCAAATCTGCTCGCTCGAGAAACCTGACTTCTGCCGGCGGAGTTCCGGAGCGATTTTTTTAATTCTCGGTGACGACGTGACATTTTCCCTTACCATCGTCGGTTGTATGTTGCTGCAAACTTCCATCTCATCTCTCATATATCCTCCCGCAAAAAAAATCTTCATCCGTATATTCAGATAAAAAAGTCTTAAATACAAATAAAAAAATATTACCGATGGAGCTTCGAGTACATCGGTTTTTTCATATCTTTTGCTACCTCCGCGATCTGCTTGTTCACCAGCATTTTGTAGATACCATCTCTCAAACCCGACCACTGTTCGTGAACTGCGCAGGGATTTTTCCCCGAACATTCCGGAAAGCCCATGACACATTGTGAAGTGAATCCGGCGCCGTCGATCGCTTCCACGACGTGAAAAAGCGTAATATCTTTGGCCGGCATTCCCAGCGTAAAACCGCCAGTCGGGCCCTTTAACGATCTGAGCAAACCTTTACGCGAAAGATCTTGCATAATCTTGCCCAAAAAATGGTACGGAATGTCCAGCTTCCTTGTCATCTCTTTGATGGATGACATTTCCCCTTCCGGCTTCAGTGCAATATAAAGCACCGCCTGAAGGGCGTATTCACATTGACGGCTAAAAATAAGGCTCATATAATTTCAGACTCTTTAGTCTTAAATTAAGAATTAAAAAACTATTTGTCAAGTAAAAAAATAAAAAAATCGATGATGCATTATGAAAACAAAACCGGCGAGCTGTTTCAAAAGCGGTCAACTGTTCTGCTTTTCCATGCGATGGTTGTATTGCCATTACGGCATATTCTTTGTACTTTTTTAATATGATGTATTCGTTTTCACGGCTGTAGGGCACAAACATTACAGCCGCTTATATCTTTGAAAAGTATCGCCCCCGCAGGCGAATAAAAATCCAAAGGAAACAGCTTGGACAAATTCACTATTCATGGCGGCAAAGCGTTGCGAGGAACAGTTCGCATCAGCGGCGCAAAGAACGCATCGCTCGCGTTGATGCCGGCAACGCTCCTTGCCAGCGGCAAATACGAACTCCATAATACCCCCGACCTGCGGGACGTAGTCACGATGTCCCGTCTGCTTCAAACGATGGGGGTCACCATCGAACGAAGCGGCCGGTCCCTCCTCGTTAATACGTTTCGCGTCAACAAATTCGAAGCGCCGTACGAACATGTGAAGAAAATGCGCGCTTCTATTTACGTGCTCGGCCCGCTCGTAGCGCGCTATGGACATGCGAAGGTTTCACTTCCCGGGGGATGCGCATGGGGACCGCGCCCGGTGGACCTCCATATTGAAGGTTTAAAAAAACTAGGAGCTTCCATAGACCTGGAACGGGGTTATATCATTGCGAAGGCGCGGCGTCTAAAGGGCGCACGTATCTCGTTCAAGATCTCAAGCGTCGGCGCAACGGGGAATGTTTTGATGGCGGCGGTGCTTGCCAAAGGAACGACCCAGATCGAAAATGCGGCTGTGGAGCCGGAAATCACTAACCTTGCCGAGCTTCTTGTTTCAATGGGAGCAACAATCGATGGGATCGGAACAAACGTACTCACGATAGAAGGAGTCGATGCCCTGCACCCGGCGAGCGTTGAAACAATCCCCGACCGAATCGAAACCGGAACAATGCTGGCCGCCTGCGCGATCTGCGGAGGAAAAGTGAAAATCGAAGAATGCAACCCCAAACATGTTTCAGCCGTCACGGCTCGGCTGGAAGACGCCGGCGCAACGGTGAAGAGCGATGAAACGTCGATTGAAATTCAAGCGCCAAAAGAAATCAGCCCTGTCGATGTTACAACCGCCATCTATCCCGGCTTTCCCACAGATATGCAGGCGCAATGGATTGCGTTGATGGCCGTCGCGAAAGGGTCCTCGACGGTTACCGATACCATTTATTTTGACCGCTTCAAACACGTGCCGGAATTAGTGCGCCTTGGCGCCGATATTGTGCTCAATGAAAATGCCGCCGTCATCCGCGGCGTTAAAAAATTGACGGGCGCGAAAGTCATGTCGACGGATTTGCGCGCGTCGGCGGCGCTGATACTCGCAGGCCTGCGGGCGCACGGCGAAACAGAGGTGCTGCGCGTGTACCACCTTGACCGCGGCTACGAAGCCATTGAAAAAAAATTACAGGGTTTAGGAGCTGATATCACGAGGGAAAAAGGAGAAGAGTTTTAAGAAGTAAGAAATAAGAGATAAGAGATAAGATTTTTGAAGGTGTCCTAACTCTTTCTTGGGATGGATAAATAAAATGCGGCACCTTTCCCCTGATCGCTCTCACACCACAATGTACACTTGTTAAGTTCGGCAAGTTTTTTTGCAATGTATAATCCCAATCCCGCCCCTTGCTGTTCCTGAGACTCACGATCCACCTGATAAAATTTTTGGAATAAGCGATCCTGCTTATCGAGAGGAATCCCGTTCCCATTATCGGCCACGCTGAAGATGTACCGATCATTTTCGGTGTGCGAGGAGATCGTTATAGCAGCGCCCGCTGGAGAAAACTTGCACGCATTATCGAACAAACGGGCAACAATATCTTCGAAGTGCGGCGGGTGAATAAAAAGGTACGGCGATTCGTCGGGCACCTCGATACTGAGAGTGATGTCTTTATTCTTTTTTATTTCTTCACGAACCAAGGCAAAGCGGGTCACGATTTCCAGCGGGGAGATGCAGGCTTCGCGGAAATCGATTTCTTTCGGAAGCTCGCCTGAGTCAATCTTGACCACGAGCAGAAAATCTTCGACCATCCTGTTGAGCCTGAGTGTCCCCATCTTCAACATCTTCAAAAATTCCGTGAAATCCTCGGGCGACAATGTCTCTTTTCCGCCGGCGAGGATATCTGCAGCGCCGAGAATCGACGTCAGCGGCGTGCGCATCTCGTGGGAAATAAGCCGGAAGAGCTGGTTCTTCAAGCTGTCCATCTGCTGAGACATCGAATCGTTCAATTGCTGGCTGCGCTTCAGTTTCCCCTTGATCGTCGAGATCAACATTTCCGGCTCGTACGGCTTCATCAAGTAATCGTCGCTGCCGAGTTCTTTTCCCATCATGATATGCTGGAGGTCGGTATGGCCGGAGAGAAAAATAAAAGGCGTGCCCTGAAATTTGGAATCCGCGCGAACTTTTCCAAACAAATCAAACCCGCTCATCCCCGGCATCGTGATGTCGGATATAATGAGGTCGGGAACCGTAGAGTTCAAGATTTCCAACGCTGCCGGGCCGTTCAGTGCCGTGAGCGGCGTGTACCCTTCCATCTCAAGGTACGCGGCCGTAATATCGAGCAGATCGGGCTCGTCGTCTACAATAAGAATTTTTGCGCCGGTTGTCGACATGGGTGAGACTTATAGAGACTTTTGCAATACTGCGATCATCTGTTCGTGAATTTTCCCGTTTGTCGCGAGCGTGCTCGGCTCATAGATGCTCGCCGGATTGTTTTTGAAATCGGTAACAATGCCCCCCGCCTCCTGAACCAACAAAATTCCTGCGGCTTTATCCCAGGGATTTAAAAAGACCTCCCAATACCCGTCTAGCCTTCCCGCCGCAACATAGGCGAGATCGAGCGCCGCAGAGCCCAAGCGGCGCACTCCTTGCCCTTCCATCAAAAGATTCACGAAATGTTCGACTACATGGTTCGGGTTTTCTTTCACGTTATAGGGAAAACCTGTAACGAGCAAACTGTTGATCAGCGAATCATTCGACGAAACATGAATTTTCTTTCCGTTAAGGAATGCTCCGCCGCCTTTTTCGGCAGTAAACATTTCATCGGCAGAGGGATTGTATATCACACCAGCAATAATTTCCCCATTCAGCTCAACGCCGATCGACACGCAGAAAATCGGAAGAGAATGCGTATAATTAGTCGTTCCATCAAGGGGGTCGATGACCCATCGGTACTCCGACTGCACGTTGTGCTTGCCGCTTTCTTCCGCGAAGATATCGTGCGATGGATAATGCTGTTTGATTTTTTTGATAATCAGCGCTTCGGACTGCTTGTCTATTTCAGTAACGAGGTTGGTTTCCTGCCCTTGCTTTCGTTCGATGTGTTTAACTTTTCCGACGTTGTATTTCAGAAATTTCCCCGCTTCGAGTGCGGCTTCCCTTGCAACAGCGAGCATTGGCGTACTTCTTTTGTGAGGTGATCGGGTTTCTATAGGTATAAAGTAGGGAATTATTTAACGAGGTTCAAACCGAATAGGGCGAAGGAAATAGGTTGCTTCATACCGGAGCATTTTTACAAGATTTTTATACATTTCGGCCCTATTTTTACGTCCTCTTCATTGCGGCACTTTAAGGGAGGTCCTATATTGATGCCCATAGTCTTTCTTCTGGAGAAAACGATCCAAGCTCAATCCGGAAGAAAAATATGAGCGGCACTCTGTTCCAACGATGAAAATAAAATCCTGCAAGCTCGATTGTCCCATTTCGCTGCCCAATTGGACCAGAGGCAAATGACACAATCGGCAAAAGAATCAACAACGATAAGGAGCGCTATGCTTCAGAAACAAATTCGACCCACTCTTGTTGTCCTCATCCTGTTTACTCTCTTGACGGGAGTCGTGTATCCCCTGGTTGTCACGGGAATTGCACAGGTTATTTTTCCGGAGAAGGCAAACGGAAGTTTCATCAAGAAGGAAGGGAAAATCGTCGGCTCCGAACTCATTGGACAGCCTTTCAGCGACCCCAAATATTTTTGGAGCCGTTTGTCAGCGACAAGCCCATATGCGTACAATGCCGGATCGTCGTCCGGGTCCAATTATGGACCTCTTAATCCGGCACTCATCGATGCTGTAAAAAAGAGAGTGCAAGACCTTAAGGCTGCGGATTCACTGAATGCGCTGCCGATTCCCGTCGATCTTGTCACTTCATCGGCGAGCGGTCTTGACCCGCACATCAGTGTCGCGGCGGCGTTGTACCAGCTTCCGCGTGTGGCTCGTGTTCGGGGAATGAGTGCGCCTCAGATCCGCTCGCTGATCGATCAATGCACCGAGGATAGGCAGCTAGGCTTTCTCGGAGAATCACGCGTCAATGTGCTGGAACTGAATCTCGCGCTCGATGAAACTCAATCTGTATCAAAGGAGAAATAGCAATGGACGACCTCATTTATATCGGTATTGTTACCGTGTCTTTTTTGTTGACATGGGGATTAATGAGACTCTGTGAAAATCTCGGCAACTTTAAATCGGGAGAAAACACATGAACTGGCTCTATCTGATTTCTGGAATTATCGCCCTCGGTCTTTTGATCTATCTCTTTATTGCATTATTAAAGCCGGAGATGTTTGAATGACACTTAATGGTATTTTGCAAATTGCGTTTTACCTCGTCGTCCTCGTGCTTCTGGTCAAGCCACTCGGCAAATTTATGGCGCGAGTGTACCAACGGGAACGGACGTTTCTCGACCCAATCTTTGGTCCCGTCGAACGCTTCATTTACCGTTTATCGAACATCAATCCGGACGAAGAGTTTGGCTGGAAAGAGAACGCCGTCGCAATGCTTCTCTTCAACTTCGCGGGGATTCTGGTCGTCTACGCGCTGCAGCGCCTTCAACAGTTTCTTCCGTTGAATCCGCAAGGCATGGTTGCAGTTACTCCGGACTCTTCCTTTAACACAGCAGTCAGCTTTGCCACGAACACGAACTGGCAAGGGTACGGAGGAGAAACGACGATGAGCTATCTGACTCAAATGCTGGCGTTGACGGTGCAGAATTTCGTTTCGGCGGCGACGGGGATGGCAATTCTCGTGCTTTTTATTCGCGGACTCGCCCGCCATTCTGCCAAAACATTGGGAAATTTTTGGGTCGATATGACGCGAAGTACTTTGTACATCCTTCTTCCTCTTTCTATTATTTTTGCGCTGCTGCTTGTTTGGCAAGGATCCGTGCAGAACTTTTCGCCGTATGTATCCGTGCCACTCCTGCAGCCTACGACTGACACAAGCGGTGCAAAAATAACTGAGCAGGTTGTAGCGATGGGGCCCGCGGCTTCTCAAATCGCGATCAAGCAGCTCGGCACGAACGGCGGAGGCTTCTTCAACGTCAACTCAGCGCATCCGTACGAAAACCCGACTCCACTCAGTGATTTTCTGGAGATGCTCTCTATCTTGCTTATCGCGGCAGCGCTCTGCTACACCTATGGCTACATGGTCAAGGATACGCGCCAGGGATGGTCGATACTCGCCGCTATGATGATCATCTTCGTCGGGTTCCTCATTCTGGCTGGATGGGCCGAAGGAAGCGGAAACCCGGCATTCACTCCGCTTGGTATCGATCAAACATCGAGCAGCCTTCAGCCGGGGGGGAATATGGAAGGAAAAGAAGTTCGTTTCGGTATCGCAAACTCGGTCGTGTGGGCAACTGCGACAACATCTGCCTCTAACGGCTCGGTCAACTCGATGCACGATTCGTTTACTCCATTGGGCGGCTTCGTCACACTCGTGATGCTTCATTTTGGTGAAGTAGTTTTTGGCGGCGTCGGCTCAGGACTATACGGAATGCTTGTCTTCGTTATCGTTGCGGTGTTTGTTGCGGGACTTCTCGTCGGACGCACTCCAGAATATTTAGGGCATAAGATTGAAACATACGAGATGAAGATGGCATCGCTTCTTATCCTCATCATGCCGATCACCGTGCTTGTGTTGACCGCCATTGCTGTTGTGACCACGGCAGGGACGAGCGGGATATTTAACCCCGGGCCGCATGGCTTCAGCGAGGTGCTCTATGTTTTCACTTCGCAGGCAAACAACAACGGCAGCGCATTTGCAGGGATAAGTGTGAATACGCCGTTCTACAATATTACCGGCGGCATCGCGATGATCATCGGGCGTTTTTGGTTAGCCGTGCCGACGCTCGCACTTGGGGGTTCTCTCGTGCGCAAAAAGTTTGTTCCCGTGAGCGAAGGAACACTGCCGACGCATACGCCGCTGTTTATTTTCTGGCTGGTTGCAGTGGTCCTCATTGTCGGCGCTCTTAATTTCCTGCCGGCTCTCGCGCTCGGTCCGATCGTTGAACATTTCATGATGGTCCACTGAAACATACTTAGCATTGAAGGAAGATAGCAGAATGACAACACAGAATTCACAACAACTGAAAAAGCCGTTGGGCCTGACCGGCGAAATGTATCGCCGCGCCATCGTCGACTCGATGACAAAACTCAATCCCCGCTTGATGGTCCGTAATCCGGTGATGTTTGTGGTCGAGGTGGGAAGCATACTGACGACAGCTTTATGGATTCAGGCATTATCCGGCCACGGCGAAGCGCCCGGATGGTATATCGGAAGTGTTTCTCTCTGGCTCTGGTTCACGGTTCTTTTTGCAAACTTCTCTGAAGCCTTGGCAGAGGGGCGCGGTAAAGCCCAGGCAGATGCATTGCGCCGAGCGCGCCAGGAAACGAAAGCGAAACGGTTGAAGAGCCCCAAACACGGATCCGCCTTCGAAGTGGTGACGTCGACCCTGCTGCAGAAAGGCGACGCATTCCTAGTTGAGACGGGCGAAACCATTGCGGTAGACGGCGAGGTCATCGAAGGCATCGCGTCTGTTGATGAAAGTGCAATCACCGGTGAAAGTGCGCCCGTGATCCGCGAGTCGGGCGGCGACCGAAGCGCCGTCACCGGCGGCACACGTGTGTTGTCCGATTGGCTCATCATTCGTGCCACGACAGAAATCGGCGGCGGGTTTCTCGACCGCATGATACATTTGATTGAAGGCGCAAAAAGACAAAAGACACCGAACGAAATTGCGTTGAACATCCTCCTCGCTGCATTCACAATCATTTTCCTCATGGTTTGCGTGACGCTCCTTCCCTACTCACTTTTCAGTGTTCAAGCCGCTGGTCAGGGAACACCCGTCACCGTTACCGTGCTGGTCGCGCTTCTTGTCTGCCTCATCCCGACAACGATCGGCGGACTCCTTTCCGCTATCGGCATCGCGGGTATGGACCGGATGATTCGGCACAATGTGATCGCCACATCCGGGCGCGCAATTGAAGCCGCCGGAGACGTCGATGTTCTCCTTTTGGACAAAACCGGTACCGTCACACTCGGGAACCGTATGGCGACCGAGTTCACACCTGCCCCGGGCATTACCAAGGAACGTCTTGCCGATGCTGCTCAGCTCGCCTCGCTTGCCGACGAGACACCCGAAGGACGATCAATCGTTGTGCTTGCAAAAGAGAAGCACGGGTTGCGTGAGCGCAATGTCAACGAGATCGCCGCACATTTTGTCCCCTTCAGCGCACAAACGCGTATGAGCGGAGCAGACATTCAGCCCGAAGGAAAAAACGGGAAAAGAATAATCCGCAAAGGGGCTGCCGAAGCGATTAAAGTGTACGTCGAACAATTAGGAGGTCAGTTCCCCGCTACGGTTCAACAACTGGTACAGGATATTAGCCGAGCGGGTGCGACGCCTCTCGTCGTCGTAGAGAACAAAGAAGTTCTCGGCGTCATTCATCTTAAAGACATTGTGAAAGGTGGAATCAAAGAACGTTTTGCGCACTTGCGGAAGATGGGAATTAAAACCGTAATGATCACCGGGGACAATCAATTAACCGCCACGGCCATTGCGGCGGAGGCCGGCGTCGATGATTTTCTTGCGGAAGCAAAACCGGAAGACAAATTAAAGCTGATTCGCGATTATCAAAAAGGAGGCCGCCTTGTCGCGATGACGGGAGACGGCACGAACGACGCGCCGGCACTCGCTCAAGCGGACGTTGCCGTCGCGATGAACACCGGCACTCAATCCGCGCGTGAGGCAGCAAACATGGTCGACCTCGACAGCAACCCGACTAAATTGTTGGAGATCGTAGAGATCGGCAAACAGCTTCTCATGACTCGCGGCACACTCACAACGTTTAGCATCGCCAACGACGTTGCAAAATATTTTGCCATCATCCCTGCGGCATTCGCAACGACGTATCCTGTGCTGAACGCGCTGAACATCATGCGGCTCGCTACTCCTGAAAGCGCGATACTTTCTGCGGTCATCTTCAACGCCCTGATCATTGTTGTTCTTATTCCGTTAGCCCTCAAGGGGGTGAAATATCGTCCTGTGAGTGCAATTCAGCTGCTGAGAAGGCACTTGCTTATTTACGGTGTAGGCGGAGTCATAGCTCCTTTCTTCGGCATTAAACTTGTCGACATGATTCTTGTTGCATTGAGGCTTACATGAAACTTGCACAAACCATTGATTTCGGTTTATCCTGATCCAAAGCCGAGCGGCAACACTTCACTCAGTTGTATGAGCGGATCTGTTGCTGCGCAGTACGGCAATATTCACATGCAAGGCATTCTCGGCATGGCATCAATGTCATTGCCGCTTCCCTTTTAGCTTCCGACAATGACCTAAAAACTGTACGGGGTAATGTTTCCACCCATTTGAACGATAGGGAAACCTCCCTTCGACAAATTCATTGCCCTTGTGTGCCCCGAAGGAAACATTCCATCACGCGGAAATCCGTTCCCCGGCAGGAACAATCGTAATCCCGTAGAACGCATACGATCGGCTTTTGATCATTTATTGCGTTCGACCATACACATTATTCATATACTTTGTAAAGGAGTAACAAATGAGGTACACATTTTTTGTTCTTTCAGTAATCTTGTGCGGTGTTGCCGTATCTTCAGCGGCAGATTCTACCGCCACGCCGGCCCCAACGCCAATTACGTGGAGCGGATTTGTTGACGCGTATTACAGCAAAAATTTCAACAGTCCTTTAACTGAAACCAATCAGTTAAGAAATTTCGATATTGCAGAAAACCAGATCACTCTCAGTCTAGCCGAACTTGTCATACAGAAACAGGCTTCGCCGGTCGGCTTCCGGATGGACCTTGATTTTGGACCGACAAACGATGTGGTGCAGCCGGGCAACGGAAGCACGTTGAACGTCTTGCAGCAAGGATATCTTACCGCAGTTCTGCCTGTCGGTTCCGGATTGACTGTTGACGCCGGAAAATTCGTCACCCATATGGGCTATGAAGTGATAGAGTCGAAGGATAATTGGAACTACAGCCGATCGTTTCTTTTTGCATATGCGGTTCCGTACTACCACACGGGAATTCGCCTGACATATCCTCTGAGCAGCATGTTGAGTGCAACACTTCACCTGTTAAACGGCTGGAATTCTGCTGTCGATAACAATCATTCCAAAACTCTCGGGTTGACGTTGAATTATACGGCTTCCTCAAGCACGAGCATCGTCTTTAACGGCATTGACGGTTTCGAGCAGCCGTACCTGGCGCCGTATGGAAAGAAAGATGTTGCAGATTTTATTGTCACTGAAACGGTGAATGACAACCTCTCGCTTGCGATCAATGCTGATTACGGTCAGGAGCGCGTAGGAAACTTCTTAAATATATGGAAAGGGATTGACCTTTATGAAAGGTATTCGCTGAATCCGAAGTCGGCTATTGCATTGCGCGAAGAGGTGTATCGGATCCGTTCGGATATACGACCGGTGTTTTTGCCCCGAAGACAACCTTATCGGAGGTGACGGTAACCTACGAGTATCACGTCTTTGACCCCTTGATGGTACGGTGTGAACTGCGGGATGATTTTTCGAATACAAAGGGAGCCTTCACAACAGCCAGCACACTGAATACGAGTCCAACGGCCTCGGCGACAACACAGCCGACATTACTCATCGGCGTTGTTGAAACGTTCTGAAGGACAAGTTCGAATGATTATGAATAAAAGAATCAATATATTACCGCATGATTCCGATCGATGAGTCGCGCCCTGACCCTGACGCTCTTCTTCATGCATTAAGAAAAGAAGAGGAACAGGCCGCGAAAGCAAAGCTGAAGATTTTTTTTGGAATGTGCGCCGGCGTGGGCAAGACATACGATATGCTGACGGCTGCCCATGATGCCATCTCAAAAGGGATCGATGTCGTCATCGGCATCGTCGAAACTCACAAGCGCCCCGAAACTGAAGCGCTTGTTGTAAACCTTCCTGTCATACCGCGAAAGAAAATCAACTACCGCGACAGTGTCGTGGAGGAAATGGACCTCGACGCAATCCTCGCACGAAAGCCAGAACTGGTTCTCGTGGATGAACTCGCTCATACCAATGCCCCGGGAAGCCGTCACCTTAAACGCTACCAGGATGTTCAGGAACTTCTAGACAACGGCATCGATGTCTATACAACACTGAACGTCCAGCATCTTGAGAGCCGCGCCGACGCCGTCGCTCAGATCACCGGTTCGCTGGTACGGGAGACCGTACCCGATTCAATTTTTGAACGGGCGGATGATATTGAAGTGATCGACCTGCCCCCGGATGAACTTCTGAAACGCCTGGAAGAAGGAAAGGTCTACTCCCCGGAACGCTCACAGCAGGCGATTCAAAATTTCTTCCGCAAGGGAAATCTCACGGCGCTGCGGGAAATGTCTCTACGATTGACCGCGGAGCGCGTCGACCATCAGTTGCGCGATTATATGCGCACCGAGCGGATTACCGGCCCGTGGAAATCCGGACAACGGCTCGTCGTCGGCATCAGTCCAAGCCCACACTCGGTCTCCGTCCTCCGCTGGGCACGAAGGCTCTCCTATACGATGAACGCATCGTGGGTGGCCGTCTGCGTCGAGACCTCCGCCACGCTGCCGGAGAGCGATAAAGAGCAGCTGTCGAAGAATATTTCCCTCGCCCGCAAACTGGGGGCGGAGATTATCACGACCTCGGACGAAGACGTAGCGAACGCGCTCATCCGCGTAGCACGAGAGCAAAATGCGACCCAGATCCTTGTCGGGAAATCAAAGCGGGCGTTGTTCTCGCGCTCGCAGCGGTTAATAGAGGACCTTGTAGAAAAAAGCCACAACGTTGATGTCTACATTGTCGGTCAAGAGGACAATACGCAGCAAGAAAGAAAACGCCGAGCTATTCCGAAGCTGCAATCTACCATAACGCAGTATGTCCTCGCATCGGCGATCGTCGTCATTGTTTCGCTTTCCTGTTTTCCTTTTGCACAACTTATCGGATACAGAACTGTTTCGATGATTGTCCTGCTGACTGTTTCCCTTCTTCCCCTGCGGATGGGGCCGGGACCGGTGCTCATCGCGGCAGGCACGGGGGCGTTGATGTGGGATTTTTTCTTCGTCCCTCCAATCTTCACGTTTTCCATAGGGCATGTCGAAGACGTGATGATGCTCGGCGTGTATTTCATCGTCGCAATCGTGACAGGGGTGCTCACCGCACGTGTGCGGGCAAGGGAAAAGGCCGTCCGGCAGCGCGAAGAACGGACCGCCGCCCTGTTTGCGTTGACGAACAACCTGTCGTCGGCACATTCGCAAGAGGAAGTCATCCAGGCAGCCGTTTCGAACATCAAAAAATATTTTGATGCAGATGTCGCAATCATCCTGGGCGAGGCCGACGGTGAAATGTCCGCCCGGCCGCATCCGGCAAGCTCGTTCAGCCTCGATGCAAAAGAATACGGCGTTGCTTCATGGACGTACTGGAATGAAAAAAGAGCCGGCAAATATACAGACACGCTTCCGTCGGCTGAAGCGACATATTTTCCGGTCTCCGGTCCCCGGTACCCTCTCGGCGTCGTCGGTGTCCGGCTGCACCGGAACGAGAAACTTTCTTCCGACCAGGAAACATCGCTCGACAACTTCATCGCACAAATCGCGTCGGCAATGGAACGAGAACTGCTGAACGACGTCAACAAAAAATCGATCGTCGTCGCAGAATCGGAACGGCTTTACAAAATCTTGTTCAATTCGATCTCCCACGAACTTCGAACGCCGATCGCAGCGATTATGGGCGCTTCAGAAAATCTCATGAAGAGATCCCCAAAACAAGGAGCGCCGGCGGCGGACGAATATACAGAGGAGATTCACATTGCTGCCGAGCGTCTCAACCGGCTTGTTGCAAACCTCCTCGACATGTCACGCCTCGAGTCGGGCATGATCCAACCAAAAATGGATTGGTGCGACATTCACGACCTCATCAACGTTGCTGTTAAGGGGTTAGACAGGGAACTCTCCCGCCACTCCGTTATCGTCAAAGTGCACGATGAAATGCCGCTTGTCAAATTGGATTTCGGCCTGGTCGAGCAAGCGCTCACGAACCTTATCCATAATGCAGCAGTCCACACGCCGGAAGGGAGTTCCATCACCGTCGACGCAAAAGCGGCGGGAAAAGAGTGCGTTATCGTCGTGACGGACAACGGGCCCGGCCTTGCGAAAGACGATCTTCATAAAGTGTTCGAAAAGTTCTATCGTGCGGAAGGGATGAAAAGCGGAGGCTCCGGCCTGGGCCTCACAATAGCGAAAGGATTCGCCGAAGCGCACAAAGGAACGTTGACTGCGCGGAATCGCGATTCGGGCGGAGCAGAGTTCACATTAAAAATTCCCTTAACAACCGAGCCATCGATCCGACCGTGAGCACAAAATCTGTCATTCTGATCATTGACGACGAAATACAAATTCGCCGCCTCATCGAACTAACACTCGACCCGCAAACCTATTCCCTTAAATTTGCCTTAACGGGAAATGAAGGAATGAGAATGGCGGCGACTGAGCGGCCCGAACTTATCATTCTCGACCTGGGTTTGCCCGACATGGAAGGGATGAGCGTTTTGAAAGCGATTCGCGAGTGGGCAACGATACCGATCATCATCCTCTCCGTTCGCAGTGCCGAATCGGACATCGTTGGATGTCTGACGGCGGGAGCGGATGATTATCTGGTGAAACCTTTCCGTACCGGTGAATTGCTCGCGCGCATACGAACAGCACTCCGCCGCCGCACATCACTTCCCGATAAAGAAGTTTTCACTATACACAAGCTGACAGTTGACCTGTCGGCCCGGCTGGTGAAGAAAGGGAATGAGGTGCTCAAACTTACTGCAACAGAATATTCGCTGCTTGCGCTGTTTGTGAAAAATGCGGGGAGGGTCCTCACCCACCGATTCATCCTCGAACAGGTTTGGGGGCCGACGTATGCCGAAGAGACACAATACACCCGGATTTACGTTGCCCAGCTGCGGAAAAAAATCGAAGACGATCCGTCGAAACCGAAAATGATTCTAACGGAGTCGGGCATTGGATACCGGTTAAGAACGGATGAGGGATGAGCAATATAGCCATCCGAAGATTTTAAACCTTCGGATGCCTACGGTTTCGTCAGCCTGCCGCGTAAACCTCCAGAATTTTGCGGAAGTGGTGCCCGTAAATCGAAAACGTGATCGCAAGCGGAAAAAGGCGCGGCCTTGTAAAAAGCGACCAAAGGAAAAGCTTCCAGTAGTGAACCCGCTCCTTCCCCACAATACCGAGGAGCACGGTGGAGGAAATGAGCGCTTTAATATCCGCAATCGTGAGGCGGTTCAAATGGACAGCCGGCGCTTTGTACGTTCGAAGAAATTGCCTCACGCGCGCATAGTATGGTTTTGGAGAATAAATGTGCTCAAGAAGTGAGCGGTATCCTTTCAGCAGAGCTTCACGATTCATCCGGGGAATAAAGTTCATCGAAAAATCAGTGTTGTCTCCGGTCATCGCCTTCAGCAATCTCCCTTCTTTCAACAGACGCTGATGCAGCCTTGTGCCGACTGGGGCATTCAGCAATCCTACCATCGCGGTCACAATCCCGCTCTCCTGTATGAAATCGATCACCTTCTGAAAAATCGAACCGGGGTCGCTGTCAAATCCAACAATGAAGCCTCCCTGGACTTGAAAGCCATGCTGCTGAATCTTCTTCACACACGCGATGAGGTCGCGGTTTCTGTTCGGTATCTTTCTGCATTCAACAAGACTCTCTTCATGCGGAGACTCAATCCCAACGAACACTGTGCGGAAACCGGCTTTCGACATCAGGTGCATCAATTCCTCGTCGTCCGAAAGATTAATGGAAGCTTCCGTATTGAACACGAACGGGTGGCCATTGCTTTCCATCCACTGAATAACAGCGGGGAGAATTTCATTTTTGAGTTTGTTCTTATTGCCGATGAAGTTGTCGTCCACAAAAAACACGCCCCCTCTCCATCCGAATGTGTGTAACGCGTCGAGTTCCGCAAGGAGTTGGTCTTTCGTTTTCGTCCGGGGAACACGGCCGTACAGGACCGTGATGTCGCAAAACTCGCAATCGTACGGACATCCGCGGGAATACTGGAGGTTCAATGACCCGTAGACCTTCGGGTGAATAAGACGCCAAAGTGGAGCGGGTGTCGTGGTAACGTCAGCCCACCTGTCCGACTCGTAGAGATGACGGGGAGACCCGAGCCTGACGTCTTCTAAAAAACGGGGCAGCGTAAGCTCCGCCTCATTAAGAACAAGATGGTCGACATCGTCGTACTCCTCATGATGCACGGTGAATATCGGTCCGCCGCCGACAATCTTTATTCCCAGAGCTTTGCATCGGTCGATAACGTCGCGCACAGAATTTCGCTGCACCGACATCCCGCCGAGAAATACATAATCGGCCCAGAGCAAATCCTGATCTTTCAGCACTTCAACATTCATATCAATAAGTTTCTTGTTCCAGTCTGCAGGAAGCATGGAGGCAACCGTCAGCAAGCCAAGAGGAGGATACGCAGCTTTCTTGGACACGAACTTTAAAGCGTGGCGAAATCCCCAAAACGTGTCGGGGAAAAAAGGATTAACGAATAGGATGTTCATCGACGCTCCTTCGCTTATTGTAGTGTGCGCCGGGGATTCTTCTTTAGGGGGATTATTCGCGCTCTGGAGGGAAACTTGCTATCGCGACAGCAAGATGAATTCTGGGTGCTTTGGATAATATAATTGTTTATCGGTAAAATGTAAAGCGGCTGTAGGTGGTGTCTCAATTTCAATTTTAACGTCATTCCGGCGAAAGCCGGAATCCATTCCTTTGCACTGGATGCCAGCTTTCGCTGGCATGACACTCTTTTTCGCTTGATAATCTCAAACTGAGACACTGCCCGGCTGTACGGGGACAGGCATTCATGTCTGTCCTATCATCTACAACCGTTTAAGAATAACTAATGAAATGTCATCGTTAGGAGGCGCATCTTTAACAAAAAAATCTATCTCGCCGAGCAGCGACTTTCCAATCTCTTCGGGTGAGCGGCCTCTCAGCGAAGGAAGCCGCTTGAGTAAACGCTCTACGCCAAAAAATTCTCCCCGTTCATTACAGGCTTCTGTAAGCCCGTCCGAATAAACAAGAAAAACATCGCCGCTTTGAAGCTCAAGCTGCCGTTCTGTATAGGCGATCGACCCCATCAAACCGAGCGCCGGCTCGCCTTTTTGCGTTTCTTGAAGTCCGCTCACCGTAAGCACAATTGGCGGAAGATGCCCTGCATTGACAAACCGTAGGATTCCAGACTCTGGAGAAATTTCAGCATAGACGAGCGATGCAAAACTGTTCGGCAAGCCATCGCGATGGACGATGGCGTTCAGCTTCGTGATAAGTTTTCCGATTGAATCATAATCAGGCGCCAGGGCTTTCAGCGTTGCCTGAAGTTTTGCCATAATGAGGGCCGCCTGCAAACCTTTACCCGAAACATCAGCAAGGGCAATGCCGAACCTGTTCTCTCTTTGACGAAGAAAATCTATTAAATCACCGCCGACTTCGTTTGCCGGCCTCGAATAAATCCATAATAACCAGCCCGGAACCGTCGGGCTTTGTTCCGGCATCAATGCCTGCTGCACTCGCTTCCCCGCACCGAGTTCGTCCCGCGCAAGAAGCTTATCCTTTAACTCAAGCATAAGGACCAATAGAATTATTGCACCGCCGATGAGATGAAAATCTGAAATCTCAACGTGTTTATTTGTCATGATAATGACGGGACTCCAGACAAGCAAAATAATTCCAAGAACCAAGACGATGCGCCGGAACGGAGTAAGCCTCATCAACATGCTTTTGAGGAGCCACCCATTGAGATAGAGCCAGCGCTTGAGCTGTGGCATTGTGTCCAAACGCTTTTTCTTCTCTTCGTCGATATAAAATTCTTTCAGGCCGCGAAACTCCTTGCGAAAAGTATTCCAGTGGCCACCTTGGCTAAAATCGTCGCGGAGAGTGTCTCGCAGCCGCGGCTCGGACTGATGAGTTTCGGTATTCATGTTATTCTTCTTTCGACAGTGCTCTCTTTACTTCTATTACGGCGAATTGCGGAAAAAGTTGTCTCTGGTAACGGCAATTTCCAAGGAAAACGGTAATGACGAATACTTCGGGCTTCGGTACAAGGAATTGAGGGCTGTTGCCAAAAATCTAACTCCATCGATAAGCCGCTGTCGGAATAAGACATCATCGACGATTTTCGAAACTTAAAAGATGGTCAGCCGTTGCGCGAGTACTCCTTTCACTACGGCAAGCACGATAAAGGAAATGACGAGAAGGATCAGAGCCAGAACGAGAGCGATATTTAAGTCGATTTCAAAACCGATGTAAATTGCCAACGGCATGGTTTGAGTTCTTCCCGGAAAATTTCCCGCAAAAATAATTGTTGCGCCAAATTCTCCAAGGGCGCGAGCCCACGTCATGACAATGCCGCCGACGATCGCCGGCAACGAAAGGGGCACGATGATGGAGCGAAAGATTTGGAACGGTGATGCTCCGTCAGCCGCAGCCGCCTGTTCGAGCTCGCGGTTCACGCCGGCAAAACCCGCCGACGCCGATTTAATATAAAATGGAGAAGCGACAAAGAGCTGAGCAAGAACGACCGCTGCTTCTGTGAACGGTATCTCCAGTCCGCCGAAAATGGGGCTAAAAAAACCGCGGCGCCCAAAGGCGATGAGCAAAGCGACACCCGCTACGGATGGAGGGAGAACAACCGGCATGTCGATGAGGGCGTCAAGGATTGTCCGCCCGACAAACCTTTTCCGCGCAAGCATATACGCGACGGGAGTACCAAAAAGCAGCGTGAGCAGCACGGTGATCATCGTCGTCGAAAAGCTTAAACGAATCGCCTGAATAACCTGCGGCTCCATGACGCCGGTCATTATGTGCGACGGTGAGATACGAAAAAAAAGTCCGACAAGGGGAACAAGAAGGAAAAACACAAAGGGCAAGCTCGCCAGCAGCATTGGCCAGCGAGGACGGAGCGATCTGCCGAATTCTTTGAGCGGAAGGTCGGACGGTTTGTTCACGGAATAAAAATTATACAGTTAGGGATAACATCATTTTGCCGGAAGAAAGCCGAATCGCGCGAGAATGCGCTGCCCTTCATCGGACAAAATATAATGCACAAATTGATCGGCTTGTTCGCGCAATGGCGCATCGCGGACAACGGCTATCGGATATGCCGCTATGACGTTCAGCGTTTCGGGTATTTCAATTGTATCAACTCTCTGCCCGGGACTCTTCGCGATATCCGTCGTATAAACGATTCCGGCATCGGCCTCGCCCAAAACAATTTTACTCAAAACGGCTTTCACATTTTCTTCATACGAAACCACATTGCTCAGAACGTTCTGTTTGAACGAAGAATCAAACGCCGCACTCCGGCTGCATTTCTCCAGAAATTCAAGCGCGTATTGCCCTGCTGGAACAGCTTTGTCTGCAAGAACAATTTTGAGGTTCGGCTTGCTCAGGTCGCGCAGCATACGAATTCCTGCTCTATTCTCTTTCGGACAAACGACAACAAGCCTATTGTGGGCAAAGACTTTGACAGACGCGCTGTCAATTCTTCCGGATTTTTGAGCTTCATTCATTTGCATCACGTTCGCCGACGCAAAGACATCGACTGAAGCCCCTTCTGCGATTTGTTGAGCAAGCTGTTGCGAGCCGGCAAAGTTGAACAAAATTTTTTCTTCAGGGTGTATCAGTTCGTACTCCGCAGCCATGGCGCTGAATACTTCGTTAAGGGATGCCGCTGCAAAGACGCTAAGCTCTTGCGTTTTTGCTTGCTGTGCGGATGCTCCCTCCCGGAAGAAAACTGCCAGCCATACGATAAAACAGTTCAAAAGAATCTTGCGAGACAAAAATTCTCCTCTTTTATTAATAAACAAACGGTATGAGCTTCTTCACATGCACAACGTATTCCGCGTACTCTATAATGTTGGCCCCCAATAGAATGCAGAAACAAGCCAGAAACATATTGTCACAAGCTGATAACGGGTGAACATCAATCCACAATTAAGATTATTCCTGCCTCCATTTTTCCGACAGGGCATTCGATTTTCCCGAGCGCCGACACAATCTGTCTACGACTCCGCTATCTTTTTCGCAATTGAAAAGTATATGTTCCAAATCGGAGAGTCAAGGGTGGATTACCACCACCACTGACGCTTCGCGTCTTCCCCTCTTCAGTGAGTAGGGGATTCCCGCTGATTTTCCATTCTCTTTGAGTAGCGGGCTTGTTGCTGTCCCCCTTTTCATTGGCGGAAGGTTCGTCGCTGTTCCCCCTCTTAATTGGCAGAGGGTTCATGATCGTTCCCCCTTCCTCACTGAGGAGGGGGCCAGGGGTGGTGGCCTTTTACCGCTTCAGCAATCGCCATCAGAACTCCGTCAAGATTCTCGACAACAGCAGAATTTGTAAAGCGAAGAAAGTGAACTCCGTACCGTCCGATATACTCTTCCCGGCGACGATCATATTCTTTGGCTTCCCTCGTCCAATGCGTTGCGCCGTCAATTTCGATTGCAAGTTTGCATTCGGGGCAATAAAAATCAACAATGAAAGGACCGATGCCATGTTGGCGCCGGAATTTTTGCCCGAATAGTTGTTTCTCTTTAAGCTTTGACCAGAGTATTCGCTCAGTGTTAGTTGCATTATTGCGGAGATATTGCCTCTTAATCTTTTGAGATTTTCGGTTAAAGATGTCAGACATGTTGTGTCCCCCATTTTTACGACCTCCACTGACGCTTCGCGTCTTCCCCTCCTCTTTGAGGAGGGGAATTATGACCGTTCCCCCCTCCTCCCCGAGAAGAGGCCAGGGGGTGGCCCTTTACATTGTATATATCCCTATCAAGATAGAAACGGAGAATCTCGCCCTTAAATCAAAAAAACGATCGTGTAATGCGCACAGTCGGCTTTTACTCTCTCACGCCAAAATATTCTTTTACCTACTCGGTCTTCACTTTCCAGGCAAGGCCAAACGCCGCTAGAAGCATCAACACAGCGAGCAAGAATGGAGCGCCGGGTAAATGCCACGCACTCTGCGCGCCGATAAAACTGGCAAATGTCAGCGCAAAAATCCCGGGGCCGATGACGCCTGCAATTCCCATAATACTGTTGTTCGCTCCTTGCAGTTGTCCTTGTTGTGAAGGCTGAACATGGCGCGTCATAAGCCCTTGCGACGATGGTCCGTACAACCCCGCCATCGAGAAGACAGGAATTCCGAACCAGAAGATGATCCCGGTCGGGGCCAGACCATAGATTGCAAATCCGCACATGCCGAAAAGCAATCCCGCCAGAAGCGTATGGCGCTCTCCAAAGTCTGCGACGACCCGTTTCACAATTCCCCCCTGCACAATCATGCTGCAGACTCCCAGTAACGCCAACGTAAGACCGACCGTCTCTTCATTCCATCCGTACCGAAAACCGGCATAAAGGACAAACACACTCGGCAGCACTTGATGAGCGAGGTAGAAAAATCCGTTGACACCTGCAAGACGGAATAATTCCGGGTGCGAGCGCAACAGCTTCAGCGAACCGAGAGGGTTAGCACGCTTCCACGAAAATTTTTCACGGTGTTCGGCGCTCAATGATTCCGGGAGAACGAACAAACCATAAAGTGCGTTCAGCAGAGTGAGACCGGCCGCAACCCAAAATGGCAGCCGCGTATCAATTGCACCGAGAATTCCGCCGAGCGCCGGCCCCAAAACAAATCCAAGCCCCCAGGCGGCGCCGATCACTCCGAATCCCGCAGCACGCTTTTCCGGCGGCGTGACATCGGCGATGTATGCGCCTGCGGCAGTGAAGCTGGCGCCCGTGATTCCAGAAATGATCCGTCCGATAAAAAGGAGCCATAGCGTTGGCGCGGACGCCATGAAAATGTAATCGATGCCGAGACCAAAACACGAGATGAGAATGACCCGGCGGCGTCCGTACTGGTCGGAAAGCGCGCCAAGCACCGGGGAGAAAATAAATTGCATCAACGCCCACACCGCCCCGAACAGTCCGAACATTTCAGCGGCACGCGCTGTATCGCCTCCGAGAAACTGTTCGACGAGCTTCGGCAAGACGGGAATGATGATGCCGAGTGCAAGCACATCGAGCACAACGGTGACGAAAATAAATATCACCGTTGCAGGACGGGAAGAAAAATGCGAGTTCTGGTCACTCACAAATAGTGCAAGCCTTAAGTTTTATGCTTTAGGTTTTTGTGGTCGTCCTTTTCCTTATTTTGCCTCGATCTTTGCCGTCAATTCCGGCAAAATCGTTTCTTCGATGGCATCATTCCATCAGCAGAGGAGAACAACGTATAAACCCACGCAAAGTCGCCGAGACGAAAAGCACGCTGCATAAAGATATTTTGGCGGCTCTGTTTTTTGGCGAGAGAATAATCTTTGGTAATTTCTATTTCTTATTCTGCAATCTTTCCAGCCTCATTTTTGCCATTCTGTTGCTCGGGTCGAGCTTAAGAGCCTGTTCGTAATTCTCAACCGCTTCCGAAGAATTTCCCTCTGCTTCATAAATGCCTGCAAGCCGGGCGTACGAAAATGCCGATGTCGGATACAGTTCGATGTTCAGTTTCAATACCTGGATCGCTGCAGATGTTTTCGTCGTGTCTTCCGAGATAAGTTCTGCCAAACGCACCAGCGTCCCTTCTTTGAAATTGTATGTAAATCCTCCATAGAATTGTTCACGCAGCGTGTGGTACTGTTTGATCGTCGAGTCGATGCCGTAACGGTCGAAGGTTCTCTTCAGTCTATCCTCCAAAAGGATTGGCACTGCATTGCCATGATGGCAGGTCATGCACGAAACACGCATTGGGGATGTGCTATCAACATGAAGCTCCGCCAGGTAGACGCTGTTAATATTGCTCACCATCCGTATCATGGTGCGGGCTTCATTTTTTTCGGGCTTCGCATCCGAAACAAAATCAAACTGGCTGAAATCCTTTCCCTCTTCCCCCACATGACAATATGTGCATCGCACGCCAAGTCCTGATGTAAAGCTGAACATCGTTCTCTGTAACTCTCTCCCCGTTGTCGTTTTCGGAAGGACGGTCAGGTTTTTCGGATTGTCAGGCCATTCCCAGCGTTGAGCAAAAAGTGGGATAGCACACAGCAATAGAGTACATGTAAGAATGGCTTTCTTCATAATATCCTTTCTACAATGATATGGAAGTGGGGATAAATAATTTCGATTGGAAAAAGCTCAACGGTTGAATTACGGCAATAATTCTTGTTGATTCCCCCCTTTAACTTTTGAAAAGTACCGATATAAAAAAATCTATTGCAACATCAAAAGCGAAGGGCAATGCTACAATGAAAGATCATTACGAGCGGATCGCTCTCCGTTTTCATTGAGGATTGTTCCGCTGTACGATCCCTAGGGGACTTCGGCAAAAAACGCCCCGCAACGATTTTATCTTTAATTTAAGAAGAGAAACCTAACTGTAACAGTAACATGCGAAGCGATCCACAAGCAGATCGAAAACGTGCAGAAGTAGATCACCGTGAGACGCGACCCCGGACGCTTTGCGTCTTTCCCCTTTTCATTGAGGATGAGAAGGGGATGGCGGGAAAAAGTCGAAATGATGTGTTTACCATCAAGGCGTCCAGACGGAATTCTTTCCGAGACGCCTTGACGGTTTAATGGTTGACAACTGTGGAGTCACCGCGCCCGGGGTGGTTCGTTCTCCCATCGGCCTTGGTAGTAGACCCATTCATTATTTCGTCGTTCCCATCGGCCCTCTACCCAAATCGCATGGGGCCGCGGCGGAAGCGCCCACCGTCCCGCAACCCAAACATAGCGATGACGACGGGGCGCCCAACGGTAATATCCGGCGATCCACACCGCATCACGAGAGGGCCGAACGATCATTCTCTCCTTCTGCGATGGCGGTGGGCCAATATTGATTCCAACCCCGATATGGAGCTGGGCGGAAGCCGGAATGGCAACTGCCAACATTCCACAGAAAAGCGCCAGCTTAAGAAAAGTTTTCATAATTGTATGAGGTTTTTATGTGGTTGATGTGGTGATTTTGTACTTCATAGACACGATACACGCCAAACGAGTTTAACGGGTAAAGTATTTTTGAAACGGCTTCTATCTTTTTTTTCATACTACGATGACCGAGAATAGACAGGAAAAATTATCGCGCTTGCTTCATCATTGAACCATTCCAAATTTTTTATTGCGTGCAGTCATCTTCATGAAGTATCTTAGCCTCTGAGCGAACATATCGGGGTGGTTCCTTGAGCCATCGATCCACCCGATTCGAATATGTTTATACGTCTCAGGAAATTTCATGAAATTTTTCCACACAACAGGGTCGGATTTAAGCATTTGCAAAATATCGCCGGGAAGGATAAATTTTCTCAGCTTCGGTTTCTTTGTGGATCGCCTATCGATATCATGTTGAATTCTTTCAAGCCCGAACCGTGTCATTTTCCCGGCCTTTATGAGGCGGCGCACACGTTCTTTGTTCGTTTCTGAAAGATGACTTTTTTCCCTCCGGGGACTGAACCTCTGGACCCAACTCTCCGTGTCCCGCGGCTTGTTGATGCTGTCAATCCATCCGTAACAAAGCGCTTCCTCAACGGCGTCGTTGTACGGTATCCGCCGCTTCCCGCTTTCTTTTTTATAGTAAACAAGCCAGATATCGCTCGCAACCTTGTGGTTTTTCGACAGCCACCATCTCCACTGCTTCCTGTCCGTTACGTATAATATCTTGCCAATATCCATCCGCGATCTTTGGGCTTCTCAGTTCAAATGCAAAAGCAAAGAAAGGATAAGTGATATTTCCTGTTTAAAAATAGGAGTTGAATGATGAATAATCAAGCGGGAAAAATCTTAATGTAACCCTACATTTTTCTTCTGCGTAAGAGATAGTGGACACCTTATCTGGAAAATCGCGAGGTATTGAAATATAAAGTGCGCAACATTCGCCAATAAAAAAGCCAACCGTATGTTGAATACGATTGGCTTTCGTCCGTCCCTTCAACCAACTCCTCCTTCCCATCCGGACTTGAAAAGGCGGTGCCTCGCTTGACAAAAGTACAATCAAGCAAACAGAATTTGTATGATTATTTCACGGAGAAATAAGGGAACTCCGATCAATGAAAATAAGATCGGATTCCGTTATACGGCATGTTTATAGGACACGCCCTGGTGCGTCAAAGTTTAACGGATTGGAGGGATTATCAGGCGGCGAAAAATCGGAAGACGGCTCCGTAGATGAGCAGGGCGGCAAAGAGCATACTCATCCAGGTGTAAAACTCGCGGTTGGAGATTGGCTCGACCTCTTCTTCAATCCCTTGCTCTGTGGCAAACAGTTCTCGGATCAACCAGAATGGGAAAGGCTGTTCAATCTGATCTTTTTGAAGTATCATGACTTCTCCTGAAGAATGTAAGGACTTAGAGCCGTTCGTTGAATGCGTCATTATACAAACTGTCGGTTAGCTTGATATTAGACTTACTTTACGGAATTGTTAAATCTTTCAAAAGGCGGATAATTACCGCCTTTACGACTTGAATCAAGGGCAAACTGAGTCTATATTCAGAGGCAGATTTGAACAATAATTACCTTCGCCATACCGGATGAACCTCAATGCGTACATACTCGAACAAGCGCTGCGCCGGCTGCAATTGCCGGACAGCACCATCAAGCAATTCCAGCTCGCCGGTAAATTCAGCGATGTCGAAGGAAGAGGATTCCCGAAAGAACTTTTTCTACTCAGTACCCCGGTCATCATCCGGGGATTATTGAACTTTGCAGTTTTACAGATGCGGCGGGACTGGCTCTATCCATTCTGGGTGCATAAGCAGCTCGACCCAAAGAGTGAGAGCTATATTCCGCGCGCGCAGAATCCGCTCCTCATCAACGTCACTCATCGCAATTGGACCATGGTGGGGACGTTGAATGGATTTCACGAAGCGATCATCGACCCGTGCGGGCTGGCAACGCCTCTTCCCCGCGAATGGTCGATCGATACATGGCTCGTCGTTGACGACCGGGTATTTTTCCCTTCTGTATCCGACGGTGGAAACCAGACAAGCGAGGCGGAGTTCCCGTGTCTCACTACTCAATTTGTTGTGGACGGCATGGGGCTCACACTTGAGCATTTCGCGGCTCCAACGAATCATGGGTTCGATGTTTTATTCGCTAAAGCCGCGGCGACAAACAACAGCGGCAAGAAAAAAAGGGGGGCGCTGTGTGTCGCCATCCGGCCGTTCAACCCGGAAGGCGTCGCCCCCGTTTCTTCGGTCGAATTCAAATTGCCTCGCATGGCTCACGTGAACAAATCTACGGGCGTCGTTTTTGCGGAAACGCCCGATAAAATTTTCTGCTCATCGCTTAGGCATGGCGACCTTGCACATATCCTGAGTCAGCGAGCGATGAATTTGTTCGGCCAGCCTTCCACAACATCTTCTCAATGTGAACAAGGGCTTGCGCATGCAATTGCGGCGTTCACGTTCGACCTTGCTCCCGGCGAAGAGAAGTCCGTTCATTACAGCGTCGCGCTCGAGGGAGAACGAGCCATCCGGCGGCGGGGAACCAAGCAAACATGGCGAGTGTCGTTCGAGAAACGAAAGGCCGACCAGCAGGCAAAATGGGAAAAAGAACTCGCGTCAGGGGCGCAATTTGAATTCGCAGATAAAAAATTGCAGGCGTTATTCGATGCAAGCCGTCTTGCCCTCCTGGAACTCAACGACAACGATTTTATCTCGCCGGGACCGTTTTTGTATCATCACTTCTGGTACAGGGATGCAACGTTGATGATCCGTGCACTCGACGTGCTCGGATTCCACAAGCGGGCGCGACAGGTGATTGACGCATTCCCGGCGCGGCTTACGCCGGACGGATTCTTTCGCGGCCCCGACGGCGAGTGGGATTCCAACGGTGCCGTTCTCTGGACGGTTCATCAACATTTTCTTCTCAACAAGCAGCATCTCTGGTTGAAAAACTGGTATCCCAATCTCAGACGCGCTGCCCTCTGGATCGCCCGCAAACGGAAACAATCCGACAACGGTTTGATTCCGCCGAGTTTGAGCGCGGAGCATCTCGGCACGGTCGATCAATATTACTGGGACACTTTCTGGTCTCTCGGCGGGCTCAAGGCGGTGGTCCGCATCGCCGCCGCGCTCAACGTAAAAGCCGATGAGCAGTTTTTTGAAGAAGAGGTTCGCGCGTTTGAAACAAACATTGAACAATCGTTGCAGGAAGTCGAGCGTCGAACCGGCGAAAAACTTATTCCGGCAACGCAGCACCGGAGCTTCGATGAAAGCGCCATCGGTTCCATCTCGAGCATTTATCCGCTCGAATTGTTCGGAGACCGGCTGCATCATCTCTCCAACACTCTGCGAAAACTCGAAGCGGAGTTTGTCGATGAGAAGGGATTTTTCCATCCCATCGTACATTCAGGGTACAATCCGTATCTCACACTCCAGATCGCACATTCTTTTCTGATCCTGGGCGATATCGCCAAAGCGTGGGAAGTCGCTGAAACAATTTTTCGGCAGGCAATCCCGCCGTATTCGCTTCCTGAAGCCATTCATCCGCGGACCGGAGGCGGAGCGATGGGAGACGGGCATCATGGGTGGGCGGCGGCCGAGATCATCCTTTTTCTTCGTAGCTGCATGCTCAAAGAGGAAAATGGCGTTATCTCAATCTTCAAAGGGAATTACAACAGATTGGTCCAAAAAGGAAAGAATGTGAAATTGAAGAATGTACCGACAACGTTTGGTGAAATTTCATGTTCATTGTCCTTTACGGGGGAAGCCAGCGCCGTTATACATTTCGAAGGGAATTTCAACGGTGAATCCCTCCCAACAGCGATTGAAATCTCTCTGCCGTTTCCGGTGAAAAATGTCGCTGCTTCTTCCCCGAATCACATTTCTGCAAAAACAGTCGACGACACGACCTCGTTGCTTCGCTGTTCTCCAAAAGTCCGCACACTGTTCTTGAAACTGTAATTCCTCGAACGCTGGACAAAACAAAAGCGCTGCGGCAGGCGAAGACGCTCTTTCACGCCTCTGAATTCGGATCGGCTTTTCCCCACCCACAGCGAAAGTCCCTTTGAATCGGTCAATCCAAGCATCGGCACATCGACCACACTATCGGTTGCGGTGACCAGAGGCGGAACTGTGCCGATATATTTATGATAAACTTCTGCTTTGCCGGCCGCAATCGGAAACGGCCTGACAAGCGTTGCCGAGAGGAATCCGTTTGTAATTTTTGTTTCGATCCCAAAAGAACACTCCGGAGGAATACCAAAGAATTCTTCTGCGGCAATTCGCACGGAGATTTGATTGCTCGCCGAAAGGACGTAGATGCTGTAGCGAAGCTTCCGCAGCAATACGATAAGCTGCTTCATGCCCGGATGAGGCTTCGGAACCGGTACATGTTCGAATCCGGCTTTTATAAAGGCCGCAGGGTTCTTTAAGATCTTCCTTGTCGCATCTTCGACGTCACGGACTGTAAGGCCGGCCATCGATTCAACGACAAGACGATAGGCCGCTGATATATCGTAACGAAGAAATGCTTGATACTCTTTCCATGTACATTTGAGAGAAGCTCCATCCGTCAACAAACGAGCAAAAACCGCTTCGCCAATGTCGCCGATGAGTAACGTATTATCCAGGTCGAACAGTGCAATTTTCATCTCATCGTGGCCGGATGCCTGTAACCGGCTTTCCAGAGATGTAATCTGATATTTGAGGTGAACGGGAATCATACATTTTACAATTGTGCAGCATGAGGAAGGGGTTCGACCGACCTGAAGTGGTGAAACGACAGCGACGTTGAAGGCGTTTGAAACGCAATCGGCAGCGTGTTGATCTCAATTGCCGTTTCTCCGCCGCTGTAGGTCAGGCGGTTATACTTCAACATGCTAACCGGATCGTCGCACACCGCCCCCGCGCCGTTTGCGAGCCGCACTCCGTGTTGTACGTACAATTCGTTTCGGTGGACATGTCCGTGCATCACCGCCTGCACGCCGAGCGCGGCGAAGAGTTTGAGAGTCTTTCGGCGCCGCTTCATGCGCATCGTCTTCGATTCGATTTTCCGCCAAAGGTTATTGTCGGTCGAAGCATCGTTCAAATCATTGAAATGATGATGAACGGCGATAAGCGGTATCTTTCCGTTCAACTCTTTGCGTTCGTGTAATTGGACAAGGGCGGAAACCTGGTCGTCGCTCAGCATCCCGTTCGAGCCTAAGGGATTGTCCCACAATGACCACGGCAGAATCGAATTCAAACCGATGATCGCGTATGGGCCTGCTTCTTTGATAAACGGGAAAAGATCGTCTCCGTTCAGCTTTTTCACCCCCACAAAAGTTTCTGCAAACGCTTCTTCAAAAAGTGCAAGGCGCCGGCGATAATCGACCGTGCGAATGTACCGGGGAAAGCTGAGCACGTCCACGGCTCGGTGCGGCCCGCCGAACACATCGTGATTGCCGGGAACGATCGTTAGCTTTTTGCTGTCCATCAAACCGAAGGTCGTAAGAATCGTGCGCGCCAAATAATAATCATTCGGGTCGCCGGTACTGACAATGTCTCCGGTAATAACAAGATGGTCGCAGCCGTGGTCAAGAATTGTTCGAAGAAGAATTTTAAACGACTTGATATGTTCGCGGTAGTATTGTCTGCTGAGATGCGGGTCGGAAAGATGGGCGATGGTGAATGAAGTGCCTGCCGGTTTCGTTGTTCCCAACGCCCCTTCGTGATGAAACGTGCGCCCGGCGAAGCGTGTTTCAGGCTGCACGCGGGAAACGTCGGACGCGGAACTCCTCGATAACTTCCCTGTAACTCTTAAAAAGTTGGTCGAGAATTCGTTCCCACCGATACTCTTGTGCACGAGCGAGTGCATGGTCTCCAATGACCTTTCTGTGATTAGGATTGTCGAGAAGCCATTCTACTTTTTTTGTAAGGTCCGGGCTGCTGAGCGGTTCTGCGAACAATCCCGAACTTCCTTCGTGAATAATTTCCACCGCTCCGCCCACTTTTGCCGCTACAGGAGCCAGGCCGGACGCCATTGCTTCGAGGGTTACCAGCCCGAAAGTTTCCGTCGTTGACGGAAAAACGAAAATATCTGACGACGCAAAACTTTCCGCTAATGCTTTTCCCGATTGATAGCCGAGAAAATGTGCGCCCGGCATCATCGCCTGCAGTTCCTGGCGTGCATGTCCGTCACCGACGATCACCATCTCGAAATCATTTCGCTTCGAACGCAATTCGTGATACGCCTGTGCCAAAATGCGCAAATCTTTTTCCCACACGAGCCTGCTGACAAATAGGATAATCGGCTTCTCTCCGTTGCTAAACTTCTGGCGCCACTCATTCGAGCGATAGAGTGGATTGAAGATGGCCGTGTCAACGCCGTTCGGAAGATATTCGAGCCTCTCAACACCGTGCTCCCGAAGCTCCTGCAGAATCGGCGTCGTCGGCACGAGAGTGCGATCGACGTTATTATAGAGCCGGCGTAATATTCTCCACGCCAGGTCTTCAAGGCTCGTAAGATTGTAATATCGAGGATACGTCGGAAAATGCGTGTGGTATGTCGCGACAACCGGAATGCCGAAATGCCTCGCATATTTCACTGCTGCAAAACCGAGCGTGCAAGGACTGTTGATATGCAAAATATCAGGCTGAAATTCCTGCAGGTAACGAGCAAAAGATTGATACCCTGGAAGAGCAATACGATAGTTTTTCTGAAGCGGGAGGACAACAGACGGAACGCCATACACCGGGATTTGTGATTCGCCGATAGGGAGCGTCGACGTAATCGCGATGGCTTTGTGCCCACGTTCAACAACGCCTTCGACCATTTTGTAAACGCAACGCGTCACGCCGTCCTGTCCCACCTTGAGGTTCGCGTTAAAATATGCAATCTTCATAAACGCCTCCTTCCTATCTCCTATCTTTCCCTTTTACGTGCTACATAGTAGGAAGTTGCCGTTATCAGAGTGTTATCCCCCTATTAAATAATGGTAAAAAAAGACTTCGCCTAAAGTGATATGTGAAATGAACGTTACAACTCTCAAATTCACAGAATCACTTGCTTCGCGACTCTACACGAACTATATTGCCAAGAAAAATACTTGGCTTATGAAATCTTCAAAATATTCAATGTTAGTCAAGCACCTTTGGGATTCAGAAAATGCATGGGAATCAAATTGGGAGTCCTTCGGGGAGGATGAAACCCTTCAGGTTGATCCCGTGCAGATTGCCAAGGTGGCGGACGAATTCGCTGAACGCATGAAAGAAAATTATCCGTTCTTTCATCGTCGCTATGCCGGACAGATGTTAAAACCCCCTCATCCCATTGCAGCGGCGGCGTATCAGATGGCCATGAAAATCAATCCCAACAATCATGCGCTCGACGGCGGACCGGCGACGGCCAAGATGGAAATTGAAGCGGTTGCAGACATCGCCCGCATGTTCGGTTACAAAAAGCATCTCGGGCATCTCACCAGCAGCGGTACCATTGCAAATCTCGAAGCTCTCTGGGTCGCGCGATCTCTCCATCCAAACAAAGGAATTGCATTTTCTGCTTCGGCCCACTACACACACAAAAGGATGTGCGAGGTTATCAGAACGGATGCGATAGAGATTCCGTGTGATGCGTTTGGACGAATGGATTGCGATGCCCTTGAAAAAACATTGAAGACGGGAAACGTCGGCACGGTGGTAGCGACCATCGGTACAACTTCTATCGGCGCGCTCGACCCTTTGGAGAAGATTATTCCCCTCTGCCGGAAATATAACGTCCGCGTTCATGCCGACGCCGCGTACGGCGGATTCTTCATGCTCCTTGCACGACAACAGGCACCGCTCATCAATGCCGCACCGTATTTTCACCTGTCAGAATGCGACAGCATTGTCGTCGACCCGCACAAGCACGGCCTGCAGCCGTACGGCTGCGGCTGCGTTCTGTTTAACGACCCCTCGGTTGGAAAATTCTACAAACATGATTCGCCGTACACCTATTTTACGTCGAGCGATTTGCATCTCGGCGAAATCAGCCTCGAATGCTCACGTCCCGGTGCGGCCGCAGCGGCGCTTTGGTTTACATTGAAATGCATCCCGCTGCAATCCGAAACGGGGCTTGGGGCCATCCTGACAAAAACGAGAAAGGCTGCTCTCGAATTTTCGAAGCTCATTGCTTCCAGCACCGCGCTGTGTGAATTCGTGAAACCGGAACTCGACATCGTTGCGTATTTCCCGCGGACGAAACCGTGGGCAACTTCATCCATCTCGCAACGATCGGAAAAAATATTTTCGGATGCGATGCATCATCCCACTCATCCATTATTCCTTGCGCTCCTCCATGCCGATTCGAAACAAGCGAAGCAGCTTCACCCCCACATCAGCGCCGATCGGGAAACGATGACAATATTGCGGAGTGTGCTGATGAAGCCAGAACACCTTGCCTTTGTTCCGCAATTGATTCGGGAATTAGAGGGATTGTCCGGATAAGAGAAAACGTAAAGGGGAGAAGAGTCTTCTTCAATCTGCAATCTGCGGCTAAATCTGCGCCCTCAGAGCAATCACAAGAGATTGCGCGATGCCAAAAATCCTTGAAGATACGCGAGCGATTCAAGGATGATCCTCTCCTCGACGGGTATCGGCAATGTCACTTTCCCAATCGACGTTGGTAGCACGAGCCTGATTTTTCCGTCGTAGACCTTTTTGTCCATGTGCATCGTTGAGAGAAGCATTGACGGCGAGAAGGAAAGGCGGAGCGTCGACGGCAGCGGAAAAGAGAGCACAGCGTTTTCGATGCGCCCGGCTTCTTTCGGCGCAATCAATCCGAGACGGAGTGCGGCGAACGATTCGGCAACCATCCCGAGGAGGATGGCTTCGCCGTGTTTGAGCAGATGATAGTTTCCAGCGTGCTCTAAAGCATGTCCCACGGTATGGCCAAAATTCAAAATGGCCCGGAGGTTCTTTTCTCGTTCGTCCCGTGAGACAATTTCCGCTTTCATCCGGCAGCACTCAGCAACGATCCTGGTAAGGACTGCGCTGTTTTTGGACGTGATGGCATTGAGGTGACTTACCACATACAAAAAGAATTTTCTGTCCATGACGATGCCGTACTTCAGCACCTCGCCAAGGCCGCAGATCATCTCACGCCCGGGGAGAGTTCGTAGCGTCGCGGTATCGGCAGCCACAAAATCCGGTTGATAAAATGCCCCGACCATATTTTTTCCGAGCGCGTGGTTAACACCCACTTTTCCACCCACTGAAGAATCGACCTGAGCAAGCAATGTGGTCGGTACTTGCACAAAGTGTACGCCGCGCTGGTATGTCGACGCAATAAAACCTGCAAGGTCGCCGACGACTCCTCCCCCTAACGCAACGATCGTCGATTGACGCTCTATGTTCCATCGAAGCAAGTCCGAATATATGGCATTCGCCCGACGGAGGCTTTTTTGTTCTTCACCGGCAGAAATAACGATCGAACGCACAGTAAACCCCGAGGCGGCGAGGCTTTTTTTGACGGTTTTTAAATAGAGCCGCGCGACATTGCTGTCTGTGATGATGACAGCCGTTTTCGGCATGTGATGACGCTGAAAGAACAGGCCGAGGGATGAAAGGATTGCCGGACCGAGATAAATCGGATAGCTGCGTTTGCCAAGCGAAACGCGGACAGTGCGAACGTGAGTATTAGTCTTCAATATGATGCCGTAACATTCTTACCAATTCGTCAATAGTATTCCCGATCTTTTTGTCGTCGGTATGGATAATAACGTTCGCTTGTTCGTAGTAGTCCTTCCTCTTCGTTAACAGTTCATCGATGCGAAGCTGTAATTGTTCGGCGTCCATTAAATCGCCATCGGCGGTGCGCAGCATCGGGCGGTCGCTCTTTGTACGAAGGCGCTTATAGATATACTCCGGATCGGCTTTGAGATACACCAAAATACCCGATTCTTTCACAAGGTTAAGCGAGTCCTGATCGGTGATGGTTCCCCCGCCGAGCGAAATAACCGAGCGGGGAGTCCCGGCAACTTCTTTGAGAAACGCCCGTTCCATTTGCCGGAAAGCTTTCTCACCTTCTTCTTTGAAAATATCCCCGATTTTTCGTTTCTCCTTTTGTTCGATGAAAAGATCCAGGTCGACAAAACTGTATCCTATGGTATTGGCAAGAATAGGACCGATGGTACTCTTCCCGCTTCCCATAAATCCCGTCAAAAAAATGATAAACCGTTTGTGGTTGCTGTCCATGCGAACATCGCCGTCGTCAAAGATAACATAGTAAGATGCAGATGACACAGAGAATAGTCAATAGCCTCGCAAAAATAATTCAACTCAAGAATTTTTTGCCTCACCGCCCTCGCTTGAATCCAATTTCTCCTTTAATTCAACTTTCAAGTCCTGATAACGGGACATCGCATGCTGCGCTTGCTGCCTCGCCCAGAAGACATCTTGCCGCAGCTGTGCTTCAACGGTATCCAGTTTCTTAAAATAAAAATACGTTGCAACGGAAAGGCCACAGCCGAAAATAACGACAACAACGACAGCGATCTCGGTCAGAGCATCTATTTCCGCATTGATTTGCTCCAACGCACGATAATTATCGTCGCGCGAGTTTCGCCTTTCTTTCATGAGGGCGAGAATGGTGCGGCGGATCGACCCCATCAATTCTTTCCCCTTGTCCGTAAAAACAGCCTGAACGGAGTCCGACAAATTGTTCTCCATTGCCAAGTCGATCGACGACTTAATAAGCTTGACCCTGTCATTAATTGAAGCCCCGAGTGAATCGAGAAACGCGTCCCGATAGCTGCCTTTCACATTTAACTGTTTCAGTGAGAGAACGGATTGTTGCACCGACTGAACCGCCGAGTTATAATCCTGAATAAAATTCCGGTCTTTGGTTAAAATATATCCACGTCGGCTCGATTCTGCCTGTTGCAGCGACATTAAGATATCCTGCATCACCACCACAATTTCGTGATCATAGGACAATAGCGCAGTATACCTTTCTACTTCACCGAGCGCCGCTTTCATGAAATACTGGAAACCGAAGAACAAAAAAAACGCGGCAGCGTAGCTTACAAAAAGAACGCGTTTAAACTTTCGTCCCATACGGAAAAATTATTATTTAAAATTCCGCCTGATACATACGACAATCAAATAAAGACCCCTCATCGGTTCTCCACACCGGTCATTTTTTGATCCTGATGCGAAGGAAGGGTCTTGGAGACATCGGTAGAGTCGGCTTCCAGAGCAGCGCGAGTTTGCGCATGAATGATATCTCCCATCGTTATGATTCCGACGAGCGAGCGTTTGCCGGCTCGGTCCACAACGCCGAGCTGCCGCCTTTCATATTTATTCATCACGACGACGGCCCGTGCAAGGCTGTCGTCAGCGTAGACTTCGGGATGCCGATGGACTATCGCGTGAAGACGGGTTTCCTGTTTACCCTCAGCCAGCATCCGCCGAAGCGTCGATTCGCTGACCAATCCGAGATACGTCCCACTGTCGTCTACCACCGGGAATGAGGAAAAATTATAGATGGCAATAAGTTCAAACGCGTTCTCAACATTCATCGAAGCTTTCAGCGTGAGAATATTCTTTGCACTCATCGCCTCGCCGACTTTCAACCGGTCCAGCCCGTTAATCGACGATCCCTCTCCATGCGGGAGATGAATGCCGTCTTGGGCCAACAGGGCATCGTAGACAGCAAGGGGCCGCCAATGACTCACTAAAGCAAACGTAATCATATTGGCGATCATCAAAGGAAGAATCAAAGCATATCCGCCAGTCATTTCAATGATAATGAGAACGGAAGTAATCGGCGCCCTGATAATCCCCGCGAAAACAGCACCCATTCCCACCAATGCAAAAGCGCCGATTTCATTCGGAGCATGATTAAATAAACTAACGTCCAAATAGCCTACCACTCCTCCCACCATGCTTCCAATGAAGAGCGCAGGTGCGAAAAGACCTCCGGCTCCGCCGCTGCCGTAAGAAAAAACCGTCGCAAGGATTTTCATTATTCCAAGGGCGATTAACACCTTTATGGACAAATTTCCGGCAAGAGCAAACGAAAGTGTTTCATATCCTCCGCCGGTTATGCCCCCCGAGTGAAGCCACATAAGTGCGGCGAGAGCAAGAATTCCCGTCACGGCCCCTCCGATGGCCGGCTGCGCCCACTTAGGCAGCCAGGTGTTCTGCTGAAACCATTTTCTGAGACTCAAGAGAGAATCCGTGAACGCAATCGATGCGCCGCTTGCAATCACACCAAGAACGGCAAATAGAATAAGCGACGTCGCATGATGCAATCCATAGACTTGAAGGACTTCCAGGACAGGATGCTCACCCAGAACGTTCCGCTCGATCACTGCGGCCAGAGCGGCAGCGACGATCACTCCCGATAATACCGTTTGGTCAAGAGTGCCGATGATTTCTTCGATCGTAAACGTCACAGCGGCGATGGGGGCATTAAATGCCGCCGCAATGCCGGCAGCGGCTCCGACCGGAAGCAGGCGGCGCAGGTTCTGCCGCGATAAGGCAGCACCGCGGCCCATCTGGCTTGCTATTCCTGCACAAATTTGGACCGTCGGCCCCTCGCGTCCTAATGACGAACCTGATCCTATCTGTAATGCTCCTATAAAAAATTTCCCCACAACATCGCGAAACGGTATCCGATCCTCCTTCATTAAAAATGCAACTTTCACTTGTGGAATTCCGCTGCCTCGCGCGCCGGGCGCTATATAGTACAACAGAAAACCGCACACGAGACCGCCAAGGGCAGGAGTCAAAATAATCCACAACGCCGATGAGGGAGAGGGCTCCGCCAGCGACCTGTTGATTAAATACCCTTCAATTAATTTGATGGTGAGATGAAAAGCTACGGCGGCGAAACCGCATACAGCGCCGATAATAATCGTTAATACAAAAAGCCTTTGGTTCTCGGAAGGGACAACGTTATTATAGAGCCGCAGTAGTTTAACGCTGACGAATTCAAGGCGGGACCGCAACATATCGATGATCGCAGGGATATTGAAAGCGGTTTTTTTTATCGTCTGGCGTTCTTCTGTGTTTTGGTCCAACGGGTATTCCTGCATCGATGGTTTTTTCGAATGGAGTTCATTCTTAATCTAAGAATTTGCAAAGCAAAATCAAAAATTTATTAGAACTTCCTTTATTCAAAACCCAATCAGTGGAAATGAAGAGCTATTATCATTGATCCTCAGCTTTCAGAACATCTCTGCCAATTAAACAGTTCTGACAAATTAAGGATGTTTTGTTTCTCTGTTGAGGGCGGTTTAACGGGAGAGGGAAAATCGTGTGTTTCGGTCTCACAGCCTTGGGGGTGAGGCATAAACACCATAGCAAGCCTGGTTTCGGAAATTACTAACAAAAACCCAATCCGAGCCGGCACGTGAAACCGTCGAGCGGAATGAGAATTTCTTTTGTCGTCCCATAAAAAAATCTGTTCATCATTCCGCTTGACGGAGCGTAACGTTGCCTCACAGAATCACTGTGCGTTGAGCACAGCGTCAGCGGTAAAACGTATCCCGCAGGTCTTCAATGTCGGCTTTGGCTTTCAGATTCTCGAGCCAACCGTTGACGATGCGCTGTTTCTTCTCCTGCAGCATTTGGGCAGCAAGGATATTTTTCTGCGCGTTGAAGCTTGCCGAATCAAACGGGGTTCTGTTTAATACCTTAATGAGATAATATCCTCTCTCCCCTTCGACAGGCTGAGAGACCTTTTGCACCGGCAAGGTCATTGCTACACCAAGAAAAGCGTTGTCTCTACCAATCATGGGGATTGCCCCCGTCGGGCTAAATTGTCCCGTTGATTGAACGCTGATTCTCGGGTCGGAGGATGCCAGCGAAGAGAGATCGACGGTATCGCTCATTGACGAACGCTGTTTTTCAACCACGCTCTTCATCATCTCCAATTTCTTTTTTCGCATCACGCGGGGCTGTAAAATATTTCTTACCTCATCCAACGGACGGACGCCTTCCTTCTTCACTTCAGAAATCTTGAATATCGCAACGCCACCGTTCACCTGAAAAGCTTCGCTGATATCTCCCAAATCCTTGTCAAACGCAAATTTTGAAACCGCTTCGTTGACGCCGATTCCTGGAATCATCCCGCCTTTTATAAACGAGGGCGTTTCCCGTACCTGAAGGCCGAACCCTTCAGCATCCTTTTCAAACTTACCGTCCTTTGCAACGTACGCAAAATCCTGTGCACGCTGGAAAACATCGTCTTTCGTCTGCGAGCTGGTTTTGACCGGAAGGGCGATGTCGGCAATCTTGACCTCGCGGCTGTCCCTCCCTTCGATCTTGATAATGTGAATCCCGAATTGCGTCTTTACGGGACCGAGAATCTGACCCGGCTTCCCTTTCAACGCAACATCTTCAAACGGCTTCACCATTCTCCCTTTGCCGAACCAGCCGAGATCGCCGCCGGTTACTGCCGCGTTCGGTTCAGTCGAAAACTGTTTTGCCAAGGCAGCAAAATCTTCGCCCTTGCGTGCACGCGCGATAAGGTCATTTGCCTGCTCCATAACTGCGGATTCATCCCCTCCGTTAGCGTTCAGCAGGATGTGCCTCGCGTGGACAAAAACGTCAGTTCCCTTCTTTTCCTCAAGAATCTTTATAACATGATAGCCTGAAAAATCTTTCACTGGCCCGACAACGTCGCCGACGGCTGCGCCGAAAACAGCTTCCTCTTTTTCTTGCGACAGCTGCCCATGCTTGAAGTAGGCCGCAGGTGCGGGCGTTTCCGAGTATGATTTCTGAAGTTCAAAAAAATCGATCCCCGCTTTCGTTTGCTGAAGAATGTTGTTCGCCTCGACAAGGACATCCTGTGAATCTTTCGCCGAAGGCTGGTCGCTGAAGAGAACATACTTCAGCCTGCGCGATGCTTTGGCGTTGAATTCTTCCTGGTTCTCGTTGTAATATTTCCGTATATCGTCATCGGTGACGGCAGCCGCACTGTCGGAAAAAAATCTATTCGGGTCGAAAAAGGCAAACTGTGCTTCGAGCTTTGTGGTCTGATTCTCAAACCGTTCCTCGATCTCCCCGGGTGTTATGCGCACCGAAGCGAAAATAAGGCTCTGGATTTTTTCGGATAGCCGCTGCTGCCTAAGCCCGGTTTCGACCTGAATCATGATCTCTTTGTTTTTAGGGTCGTTGATTGTCTGGTCGTACGCCGCCCTATTAAATTTGCCCGTGGAATCCTCGAACTGCTGCATTAAGAAGGAGGGGGGGGTATCTCCTTTCACCCAATCGACGAGCTCCTGATCGGACACTGTGATTCCGGCCCGTTGAGTCTCCTTATCGACCAGCGTGGAGGCAATGAGGCTGTTCCATATCTGATCACGAATCTCTTTCAAAGCATCGTCGTCCGGATCCTGCCCCGACTGTTTCTTTTGGTTCTCTGCAGCCCGCTTCACCAACTCTGAGAATTCCTGATATGTAATTTTCTTTCCGTCGATGATCCCGACATAGTCATGCCGTCCGGACTTGATTCCAAGGTAATCCATCCCCCATTCAAAAACGATCATCACGACAAATAATATCACAAGCCCGATGAGAATCACCGGCATATTGTCGCGCATTCTAGTCATTATAGGCATACCGTAACGAACTCCTTACTGCAAGCTATTGGTATTAAACTGATTTGAGCAAGAAATATAATCGAAACTGCTTTGAAATGCAATGCAAAATCGAGAAGTCGTTCAGTTCAAGGATCTGCCGGACCCGCTCCTGAATCCAAAAGCGGTTACCTTGACTTACATTCAACATTTAGTTACATTTTTGAAAGAATAAAATGGTTTTATCATTGCATTCCCGGCAAAAAAACATTGCTATCCTTGGCTCCACGGGTTCCATCGGCAAGAATAGCCTAGAAGTTATCGCCAATTTTCCAGACCAGTTTAAAGTTTCCTATCTCACAATCAACAATAACATTGATGCATTGTGTGAACAAGTCCAACAATTCAAGCCAAAAGGCGTCGTTGTCCTGGACCGAAGTTCGGCGGGGGAATGCAAAAAGCGGTTCAATGGGTCGACGGAAGTACTCGCCGGCGAAGAAGGTTTAGAAGAGATTGTTCAGCGGGATGACGTCGATGTGGTGATCAGCGCACTGGTTGGTTTTGCCGGATTGAAACCGACGATCTCGGCCATAAAGGCAAAGAAGAAAATCGCGCTCGCCAACAAAGAGACTCTCGTCGTTGCAGGCGAGATCATCATGCGGCTGGTGAGGGATACCGGTGCGGTGCTTATTCCGGTCGACAGCGAACATTCCGCGATTTTCCAGTGCCTGGTTGGCGAATCACCCCTAGGCGTAGGCAAAATCATCCTCACGGCATCGGGCGGACCGTTTCTCAACTCGTCGAAAGAGATGTTGAAGAAGGTGTCGGTCGAACAGGCGCTGAACCATCCGAATTGGAAGATGGGGAACAAAGTCACGATTGACTCCGCAACGTTGATGAACAAGGGACTGGAAGTGATCGAAGCGCGCTGGCTCTTCGGGACTCCGCCTGAAAAAATTGACGTCGTCATCCATCCTCAATCGATCATTCATTCGATGGTGGAATTTATTGACGGTTCGGTAAAAGCGCAGCTCGGTGTACCGGATATGAAAATCCCGATCCAGTACGCGCTCACGCATCCGGAACGGGCGGTATCGAGTTTTGCCCGGATCGATTTTCCAAAGCTACGGGAGATGACATTTTTCCCTCCCGACCCCGAGCGTTTCCAGTGCTTACAGCTCGCGTATGACGCATTGAACGAAGGGGGGACGATGCCCGCAGCGCTTAATGCTGCAAATGAAGTAGCGGTCAGACATTTTCTGGAGGGAAAGATTTCCTTCTTGCAAATACCTGAAACCATCTGCCGCACAATGGAACATCATGCGTCGACGGCCCGCCCTGAGCTTGCCGACATCATCGCGGCTGATGCTGCGGCCCGAAAATTTGCGGAGAGCATCTGCCATTGATGGGAGATGTTTCTTTTATGTCCAATGCACACTAACAGCAACTAAAGGCTTTTTTCGCGATGGAATTTCTTACTACCATATTCTATTTCCTTATCACGATCGGCGTGCTCGTCTTTATCCATGAGTTCGGGCATTTTATTGCCGCGAAAGCATGCAGGATGCGGGTGGACAGATTCTCGATCGGTTTTCCGCCCCGCGCTTTCGGCAAAACATTCGGCGAGACCGATTATTGCGTTTCATGGATTCCCGTCGGCGGCTATGTGAAAATAGCCGGGATGATCGATGAAAGCTTTGATACCGAATTCATCAATCACGAACCCCAGCCGTGGGAATTCCGTTCGAAACCCATCTGGCAGCGGATGATCGTCATTTCTGCCGGCGTGATCATGAACCTCTTCCTTGCGATTGCGATTTTTTGGGGGATCAATTTCGTCAACGGGGGAAATTTCCGCCAAACCACCGAAATCGGGTATATCATTCCAAACAGCGCCGCCGAGAAAACCGGGTTCAAAGAGGGGGATAAAATTCTTGCCATCAACGGCGAAAAAATTTATCACTGGGATGCAATTCAATCGGCGATGTATGTCGACTTTGTCGGAGACGATCTCAGCATCGACGTGGAACGAAATGGAAACACGACGACATTCGCGGTTCCGCATTCCGTGGTTCCCGACATTTCGGATGCAACGTTTGGATTTCTCCCCGCTTCTACGGAGGCGGTGATTGGCGACGTCCTCAAAAACAAACCGGCGGAAGCCGCGGGGCTTAAGTCGGAAGATGTAATCCTTTCTATCGACCACCAGAAAGTGATCAATCAATTCCAGGTTACTCATATCATCAAAGCCAATGCCGGGAAGAAAATCGATTTTGAAGTACGACGCAACGGTCAGATCGTGCAAACCGCGATAACGCCGTCGTCCGAAGGGATGATCGGGATAAGCCTTGAGAGCCGCTATATCGGCCCAATTCTTCACGAACGTTACGGCATATTCGAATCGCTCCCGAAAGGGGTGAATGATGTGTATGGGGCAACAAAATTATTCCTCAGCTCCATATGGCATATTATTGTCGGCAAAGCATCGTTTTCGAAATCGGTCGCCGGGCCCGTGAAAATCGCCCAAATGGCAACGCGAACAGCGGAGGTCGGAGTTATGAGTTTCCTCGGATTTATGGCGCTGCTGAGCATCAGTCTTGCCGTGATGAACATTCTCCCTTTTCCTGCTCTTGACGGCGGGCATTTGGTGATGCTGGTCTACGAAGCCATTTTCGGAAAACCGATTCCGCACAAGGTTCAGCAAACCGTCCAGCAGGCCGGCGTTCTCCTGCTGCTGACGTTCATGATTTTCGTCATTTACAATGATATTGCCGGATTTTAACCGCTTTGCTTGGTGACTCTCAACACAGCAACATGGTGGAGTAATCCTGTATCTTAATTCCGTAGCATAAAAAAGTGCATTCAACTTTTCGGGAGAGAGCATGAGAACAACGAGAATTACACGATTCCTTGCGGCAGCCGTGATTGGTCTTGCAACCCTTCAACAGGCCTCGGCTCAATCCAATCAATATATCTCAGTCATTCCGACCGTCACCCAGGCTGACATCGTTAACGCTACTGCTTTAGTGAATCCCCTTACCGAGCAGGTAAACAACATTGCACCGACAAGTTTTTCTTTAAGGATTATTAATCTGGCTGGAGCTGTTGTTTGGGTGGACATGCATATCGAAGGATATGTGACGCTTGACCAGGACGGACCTCCCGCAAAGCAGATTGTTGTCGCTAATACAACGAAACCGTTTCCTGTTCCTGTTGCAGGCAGAATTTTTACAAGCCTCGATGCTCAGCCGGGAAACTCGACCGACATTGACATCAATTCTACTGTCAACGATGCGTTGAAGGAACGGTTAAAAAATATGATTGAAGATCCAACAAGCGGTGGAAAAGTACCTTCAGGTGTCTACAATGTGAAGATTATTTTTACCGTGGACAGCGTTGCCGGTAGAGGGAAAGTGACGAACGGAGTGCTGGATCTGAGCAATAATCCGCTGTTTACCGTAACCGTCACAAACCCAACCAACGCTACACTGCTCCTGCCGTCGGACAACGGCGTCGAATATCCGTCCCCCTTCCCGCAGTTCCAATGGGCGTACGACACACATGGTGTCATGATTACAGTGTACGAGAAGAGGCCCGATCAGCAATCACTTGAAGACGCCATTACCGCATCCGATCCATATTTCCAGGTTCAAATCGACCGCCAGCAATCAGGCAACCTCACCATCCTTACGTATCCTCAGGCACCTGTAGGAGGTCCGGGTGTCACTGTTTTGAAAGGCCCCCGTCCGCTTGAGCGTGGAAAGTCGTACGTCCTCGTCCTCGACGGTTTACGGACAGCGTTCGGGTACACCATTGACCCTCTCAGGACGATCCGGCTGTTCCGCATCTCCGACCCGCAAGGAGAGTTGGTGTTGAACCTTTTGCAGACGGCGTTGAGCGGCGGACCATTCCAAAATTTTCTGAACATTATTCAAGACCAGAAGCTGGTGCTCAACAGTTCCCAGATCACCTTGAACGGTATAACCCTGTCTGCGCAAGAGTTTCAGATGATCTTGAACCAAAATAAAAACAACATCAAATCGATTCGATTCGAAAACTAACAGCGTACTGACTTCTTGGAGAAAACTCCACATGAGAACATTCAACATTCTTTTCCTTGCGTGCCTGATTGCGTCATTCTACACGGCGGTCTCGGCACCATTGTATGATCCAGACAAGCCGGTCGCTCTTATTTACAAACCGGTCGGATCGGTCGAATATTTGAAAGAAGGGAAAAAATGGACAAAGGCTGCCCCGGCAACACCGCTTCTTTCGGGCGATCAAGTCAAGACCGAGGCGAATTCTTTTGTCGTCATAAAGTTCATCGAAAACTCAATCCTTCGATTGCAGGAAAATTCTCAGATCACCATTCGTGCTGAATTGACGACCAACAAAGAATTCTCCAAGAACGTGAACCTCGATCACGGAGAATTAACCTTTGACGTGAAAAAAAGAGAAAACGAAAAATTTGAATTCTCCACACCGACATCCGTCGCATCGATTCGGGGCACACAGGGCATGCTCATTGACGGAGCGGACAGCAGCGACGTGCTCATCCTGGGCGCCGGCATCGTCGTCTTCACGAACAGCGTTTCGAACCAATCGGTCAATGTCATTGCCGGGCAGACCGCATATTCGTACCGCAACGGAAAGATCGAAGTGAAAAAGACAACCGTTGAAGAATTGCAGAAGCTGCAGGGTGCAATGGGCGGCGGAGGCGGCGGTGGTACATCGAACAATGGCACGTCTTCCACAAGCTCCGGTTTTTCAGTCGGATTTGCCGTGTCTGCACCAGTGGTAACCCAAGGACAAGATTTTGACGTTACCGTGGAACTCGTCCAGACATCGGTCCCTATCGACACGCTGAAGGCAATCGTTTCGTACTATGCGCTGGCGTATAAAAATTCAACAGCAACGACGTACAAAGAAGTGCCTGCCACGTTATCAGGGAACAAGGTAACATTCGCAATCCCGGGGGCCGATGTCGTGAGCCCCTCGATGCAAGCGTACGTCATATTCAGGACAAAAACAGGAATCAACTTGACCTATCCGCCGACCGACCCGCAGTCAAACCCGATTGTCATTCCGGTTCAGTCGACGAGCACCAATGAGTTGAAGCTCCAATTCTCCGACCCGAATGGAAATCAAAAGACAATGATCATCGATTACTGATCGACTGAAGTTTTTCCGTGAGAAAAACCGCTTGCAATTATCGGCTCCATTTTTTAGATTGCAAGCGGTTTTTTTATCGATGCCATTAATTGTTCACTTTTGCCCGGTCTGCAATGGACTTTCTCCGTAGGAAAGCATCCCAAAAAATTTCTGTGCGTCTCGTAGCGGCCATGATTATTCTTATCCCGCTCATGGCACGTTCCCAAATCAACACGTACATCCGAGCAATCCATACCGGCGAGGCACGGGAAGGAACGCCTCTTCGAGTCGCCGTTGAGCTCGCAAAGTCGACGGATCTCACTCGCGTTGTGTTGTATTACCGCCAATACGGCCAGTCGGAATTTCGTATTCTTGAAATGCCGATCATAGGCGATACGGCGTCGGTAACAATTTCAGAGGACGAGGTTTCGCCCCCGTTCATCGAAGCGTACGTGCTGGCGCAAACATCGGCAGGCGCATCCGAAACCTACCCGTTCGAGAATCCACAGGGCACGCCGACTCGAATTCCGGTGGCGATGAAATCGCCGAAGGATCAAGAGATTCTCATCCTCAGCCCTGATAAGTCCGAGCAGCTTCTCCCGGGAGATGTCTATATTTCCATTTCTTTCGTTTATGCCCCCGACGAGGTAGATAGAAAAAGAACTAAAGTCTTCGTCGACAATATTGATCTTTCATCGATGGCCGTTTCAGCCGGCGATCTGACGATCGTGTCGCCCGACGCCCTTCCGAAAAATCTCTCAACAGGCACGCATACCCTGCGGGTGAACGTGTACGATACAACGGGAGCACCGTACCATACAGTAGAGCGAACATTTTCTGTCGTATCGAACGGTTATGTGGAGACGGAAGAAGTAAAGTATTCGGGAAATGCCCAAGCGGAGGGGCGCAATGAGGACATCAAAGGAACCGTCACGCCCTACCGGCGCCTCAGCACAAATGCAAATGCTTCGTACGGCATTCTGAAAACAACGGGCAATCTCTATCTCACCTCGGAAGAGGATCCCACGCGGCAACCTCAGGATCGTTACTTCCTCGGACTCGACGCCAAGTATGCACAAGTGGGGATCGGCGATGCCTATCCGCGGTTCGCCCCGTCGGCGGTTATGGACGGTAAACGCGTCCGCGGAATCTCAGCCGGCCTCGACCTCGGTTTCTTCAACTTAAATTACGTAAGCGGCGAGGACATCCGCAGAATTGATGCCGATTCAAGCCAGCAGATTTACACGCCGACGCTGAAGCGGAACCTCACGGCAATTCGACCCAGCTTCGGCAGCGGAGAAAATTTCCAGCTCGGATTCACGTATTTAAAATCAAAAGACGAATACGGCGCAGCCGATACTGTCGTCAAACCGCAGGAGAATGTTGTGGTCGGAAGCGATGCCGTCGTCGCGTTCGACAACCATCACTTCGAATGGACAGGTCAGGTGTCGTACAGCTTGGACAACGTCGACATCTCAGCTCCGGAGTTCACCAACGCAAGCATCGATACATCGCAATTGGACAGCAGTACAAAAAGTCTCTTAAAGAAATACGGTACAACATATCTTGAAAAAGTCATTACCCTTAATCAGAATCTTATACCGCTTCCTCCCGGCATGACGGCGTTGGTCTACGAAACGGGGCTTGCGCTCAATTATTTCGGGAATTACCTAAAGGGAACCTACATTTACCACGGCTCGGATTACAATTCAGAAGGAACTTCGGCACTGAGGAAGGACGTCAAGGGCTTTAACATTTTTGACAGGATACGGTTAATCGGGAACAGCGTTTTCCTGACCGCGAGTTACGAAAACCTGCAGAACAATACGGCGGGACAGGATACGATTCTCACATCAAAGGGAGAAGTAGAGCTGACGACAACCTACGAGACATTCAATGCATCGGTATCGTATTACCCCACTTCGAATATGCCGAACTTCACGGTCGGCTACGGCAACAATAACAACAGCAATCCGATCGACCCGTTTGACAAAGACAGCACGGTTGCAGTTCGCGCGATTAATGATGTGACGAATCGATACTTCGCGCAGTCGACGTACGACTTTTCTTCATCCCTGGGAAAACATAACGCTTCGTTGAGCCTCGACATCTCAAACAAAACGGACAACACTGAGAATAAACAAAACGTCAAAGGCTTGAACGCCTTCCTGCTGCTCAACACCGTTCACACATTCCCCCTCGAGTCTTCGATCGGGTATACAATGAGTTTGAACACTATACCGCTGGTCACGGTAGACTCAACGGGCGGAAATTTAAAAACAGTGGTTTCATCGACGTCGCTGAACTATACGACGATCACGCTCAACGGCCGTTACAAGATCTATAAAGACCTATTGAAGTTGTCCGCGACGTATGCGCCAACATTCGGAGATTTTCAACGGACATTACTGGAACTTGGATTGCTCTACGCCATTGCGAATAATCAAAGTGCCTCCTTTCAATACCAATACATCGTCAACTCCGGCCTGAAGAACGATTCATACGTCAGCCTGATTTACCATATCAACTTCTAGCATTCTATGCCCGGGCCACTCTTCAAACGTTTGATGCCGTGGCTAATCCGTATTTCCCTCAGTGTGGGCATCGCGCTGCTCGTGATTGTTTTTGTGCAGGACGCGGTCTTCGAGTTCCATTTCTTCGACCGGTTAAAACTTTCCTTTATCGATAAATCGTTCGCAAAACGCGGACCGCTCCCCTTCCCAGAGGATTCTCTCGACATCATTATTGTCACGGTATCCGATAAGTCGGACGCAACTCTTCCGGAACATTTTCCCTTTCCCCGAAGCTATTATGCCCGGGTGATCCGCAACCTCAATAGAGCCGGCGTCCGGGCAATCGGAATCGACTTTTCGTTTGAGGACCCCGACGGACACGGTCCGCAGCACGACAACGAACTCCGTGAAGCTATCAAAGAATACCGAAATGTTGTCGTTGCCGGAAAAACTGAAATCAGGGATGAGAATGTCTCGATCAAGCGAAAGAACGAAAACTACCACAGCATTTTTTATTCGGCGGACAGTTCAGTCGGAGTGGTCTATGTCCCGAACGATGAGGACGGGCTGTACCGACGCTACAAAGCACTCGCAAAGGACCCGGGAGAAGAGACATACCTCCCGACCTTTGCTTTCGCTCTCATGAATAAGTACTTGGGCCTTCCTTCCACAACGGTCAGCAAAGACGACGGAAACTATTTTGTGCTCGGAGACCGGCGAATCCCAAAATATGACGACGTCTCGATTCTCATCAACTATCATGGCCTTGCCGGCAAAACATTCAAACATTTCGACATTGCCGATATTCTTGACGATAAAACGTTCACAACGAATGAAGAAGCTAAGCTTCATACGGAAATCAATACTTTCGACGACCCTGATTACGGACTGCTCCAATCCGGCATCTTCAAGAATAAAATTGTCCTGATCGGCCCGACGTTTCCGGAATCGAAAGACATTTTTCCCGTTTCAATCGCTCCCCCTGACAACCCCGATAACAATTTGATGTACGGAGTTGAAATTCACGCCAACACACTCCAAACGCTGATCCATCAGAATTTTATCGTTCGCCCCTATCTGTGGGTTGAGTTGTTGTACACGCTGGCGTTTTCCCTTCTCAGCTTTCTCGTGGTTTCTGCACTCAAGCAAATCAAATCGAAAGTCGAATTCGTTTTCGAAGTGATCGCACTTCTCTTTATCGGTGCTGAAGTCTATGCCATTATTGCTCTGTCGGATTATGCGTTTGCCCGCCACAACCTGCTCATTCCCGTCGTGCCGCCGATCGCCGCCGTTTTTGCAAATTACGTCGGCAGCGCCGTGTACCAGTATCTCACGGAGAGAAAACAGAAGGTGATGATCAAGGGCATGTTCAGTCAGTACCTGAACCCTCACGTAGTGAACGAACTGATTGCACATCCCGAAAAGTTGAAGCTCGGTGGGGAACGAAAAGAACTCAGCGTGCTGTTCAGCGACATTGCCGGTTTTACAACGTTCTCTGAAAAGCTCCCGCCGGAAGAACTTGTGCTGGTGTTAAACGAATACCTGAGCGCTATGACGGAAATTGTTTTCAAGAACGACGGTACACTCGACAAATACGAGGGAGATGCTGTCATGGCGTTCTGGGGCGCTCCCGTTGAACTCGATAACAACGCTCTCCACGCCTGCAATGCGGCACTGGAGATGCAGGAAAAGCTGGTGGAGATCAGGGAAAAGTGGAGATCGGAAGGGAAGCCGGACGTCCATGTCCGCATCGGATTGAACACCGGAGAGATGGTCGTCGGCAATATGGGAGGGACAGGGAAATTCGATTACACCGTCATCGGCGACAGCGTCAACCTCGGGTCAAGGCTTGAGGGAGCCAACAAACAGTACGGGACCTATGTCATGGTAAGCGAGCGGACGCAGGAATTGGTGAGAGACTATTTCGAGTTCCGCGAACTGGACTTGCTTATCGTGAAAGGAAAAACCTTGCCGATCAAAGTCTTTGAACTCCTCGGACGCAAAGACAACAGTGTGCCGGCGAAAAAGATTTCGGCTGTCGAACATTATCTCAGCGGCCTCGATTTATACCGGCGCAAACAATTCGCCGACGCAATTAAAAAATTCAACGAAGCTCTCGCCATCGACCCGACCGATTCGCCGTCATTGCTGTACATCGAACGTTCGCAGGCCTATCTCGATGCACCGCCCCCCGATGACTGGAACGGTGTCTTTATTCTGAAGACGAAGTAATTTTTCACCGACGACAGAATCTTTTCTTTACCCGCATCCCAAATCCTACTTTTCAGTCTCCCATTGTGCTTAGTTTTTACCATTTACTCCCCCTTCAGCAGCCATTTCACAAAGGCCATTTGAGCGTCCACGACCGATGACAGGGGCAGAGACTCGCTGTTTTGGCGCAGCTCGACCTCGTAGATTTTTGATTTCGAACGAAACACCACGACGCGCCGAAGAAGAGAATTCTCGGAATAAACATAGACGCAAAATTCCTTCTCATCGCCAATGACCGATGGCGGGCGTAATATTCTCCTCTCATTGCCGTCGGCCCCAAGCTTATTTTGCATTGAAATATTCCCCAGCACACAAACATCTTCTTCCGACAACGGCCTCTTTGCCGAAGCCGCCGGTTTCAGCTCCCTCAGAATCAATGCAGCATCCCCGTCATTTTTCGTGAAAAACAATTCCGGGGACGAACTCTTCCCCCCGTCTGATACGGCGCTCCATCCTTCAGGAACGAATATTTTCTCCGCGTGGTACGGGCTATGAGCGGGAGGGCGATCTGCTACTGTTTGATGAGGGGAAGAGCAGGAAAGAGAGAAGAGAAAAGAGAGAAGAAAAAAGACAGGGGAAACGAACCGTCCAAGGCCGTCGGCAGCAGTCCGAAAAACTCCGCTCACTCGGCCCCTCGTTTATATTTGTCTTCTTGAATAATCAATCGAAGCGAGATGCGGTGTGAATTTCCGAGCTGATCGTCGCCGTTGAATTTCGCAAACGCATAATCGATATCAAGCTTGCGGAGATGAACGCCCGCTCCGAGGGTCAAATTTTTTGTATCGTCGTAACCGACACGAAGAGCCACGGTTTTCTTATAGTCGAACTCTACACCCCCGTGAGGGTCGAAACTGACGGGCCCGAGATACGCCGTCGCGGAAAATTTTCTTCCTTCAAACATGATGTCGGTATCGATCGAGGGGCCAAGACGACCGCCGAATATTTCAAAAAGGTAAGCTCCGCCGATTTTAAGCGTGGGAGAAATAAGCTCGTTTGTTCCTGTATTCCACGCGATCAGGGTGGTGGTGATATCCTGCACGTTTGCGCCGAGCGAAAAGTTTTGGTTCGGCTGGTAGATGCCGCCGAGGTCAAAGCCGATTCCCGTAGCATGAAAGTCTCCAAGATCGCGGTAGATGAGCTTGAGGTTCGCCCCGTAGAAAAGCTGTTCTGAATACTGCCGTGCATACGAAAAATAGACTGCCCAATCAGCGGAGTTAAAAAAAGTAATCTGAGAATAATCAGGGCGGCCGTCGAGATCATTGAACACTCCGTCACCGTTGGTATCTAATGCGCGAGTGTCGGGGATGCCGTCGATGCCGAGCCGCATCACACTGATGCCGAATGCTGAAGCGTTGTAATTCACAACAGGCCGGATCGTGCCATCCTGGGCAGCCATCGTTACGCCAGTTGTATCGTTCGATCCATACGGAAAAGCAACAGCAGCATAATCAAAATTTTCAAGACTGCCGAATTGCTCATCGTGCATGAGAGAAAATTCCGGATACGTAATGCGCGCGAGCCCGGCCGGATTCCAATAGCCGGCCGTCACGTCGTTTGCCAGGGCGACATACCCGCCGCCGAGGCCGAGCGCCCGCCCGCCAACGCCGATCGCCATAAACTCGCCGGCATATTTGGCGACGTACGTGTCGCCGGCACTTGCAGAAGCGGCACACACACACCATACGATAACAGTCGTGGATATTTTTGACGTGAGGTTCATCGTATCACTTCAGAAATAAAAAAACCGAATCTCCTCTCGCGGATGAAATTCGGTTATCATTGTTAGAGAGGGAATAATGTCCCGTTTTCCGGGAACATTCGCTGTATCAACTGCATTATCAATCTCTAACAATTCTCGATCAGTTTCCGTCTCCTTGACCTGAAATTTAAGGGAAAACTTCTGAAAGTCAAGGAAAGAAAATGAACGATATTGAATCATTATGGATGAAGAGTCATTGCGAGGCATTTTTTGCGGAAGCAATCCCTCTGTTTAATGGAGATTGTCCCGCTGTACGGGATGCCGTACAGCGGCACTTCGTCTCCCGACAAAAAGCGTCGGGATCCTCGCAATGTCTTGATTCTTCAAAAGACTCCACGAACGGTAATGCTTTTAGTTCAGGCATTTTGTTCTAAAGCGCATCGCCTGCGAACAATAGCCTGGCTGCTAAACCCGGCATGTGTTCACTCGCTGTTCCTTTCAAAATTTCAAAACCGTCGAGGACATCGTAGGCCGGGTGCGGGTCGATGAAAAACTTCTGCGGAGTTCGCTTGAAGAGCGGAAGCAAGCCTGCTGCCGGATAAACTTGTGCCGATGTTCCAATACCGATGAATATTTCGGCCGTCTTTACAAGCCCGTCGAGATACTCCTGCCTCATGTCGACCGCTTCGCCAAACCAGACAACATCGGGACGAAGCTGACTTCCACATTTTGGACATTTGTCTCCCAGCTTCGTGGGGGAAGTAATGTGCGCCCGATAATCGCATGAATACGAAGAATCGGTATACGCGGGAATCGAATAATGAAGCTCACATTTTTGATAATCTATTCTTCCGTGAAGGTGCCACACATTTTTCGAACCCGCACGTTCGAGAAGAGTATCGATATTCTGGGTGATGTTAACAACTTCGAATTGCGATTTGAGTTTCGCGATGGCATCGTGCGCAGGATTCGGCCTGCATTCAAGGCCGCGAAGAAACCGCTGCTCGTAGAAATTCAGGACGAGCAATTTATCGCGTTCCCATCCTTCCGGTGAAGCGACGTCCTCCACGCGGTGTTGTTCCCATAACCCTCCGGCATCGCGAAACGTCGGAATGCCGCTTTCCGCAGAGAGTCCCGCGCCGCTGAAGACGACGATTGTTTTCATGACAAAAAGATATGAGGCTTCTGAAAAATCCAGGATACCATCTCACGCAAAATCGCTAAGGCGCAAAATGTTTTTGAGAATGAACCCTTCGCGGCTTTCCCTGAAGGGAGACCTTAGCCAGTAGTTTCTTAAATTTAAAATGGCAACCTTGATCCGCCGATTTGCGGGATCGGCTTGTGCGGAAAACTTCCATCACGCATCGCAGCATCGTAGGCAAATGCCGCCATAATCACCGATGCCTGCTTCACATCATTTTCCTGGACACGGTCGAACACGTCCATGTTTGAATGATGCGTCCGTGTCTCATAGTCGATGTTGTCCTGAATGAATTGAAATCCGGGAAGACCGATCGCATCAAACGAGAGATGGTCGGTGCCGCCGGTGTTCTCAAGCGTCAGGGTTGATGCATCCATATCGGCAAATGGTCCAAGCCACGCCCTGAAGATCGGGCGTGCAGCTTCATTCCCCTGCATGTAGACTCCGCGCACTTTGCCGGTGCCGTTGTCATTGTTGAAATACACGTATAACTTTTCATACTCGGGTTTTTTCTTGATCTGGCCGAGAATGCTCCCCTGGGAGGTATCCCGTTCGCCAAAATGCTCGGCCACATATTGCTTCGAGCCGAGAAGTCCCTCCTCTTCTCCACCCCACAACGCAATGCGGATGGTCCGGCGCGGTTTTATGCCGAGCGTTGTCAAGATGCGCATCGCTTCAATGCACGATGCCGAACCGGTGCCGTTGTCCGTCGCACCGGTGCCGCCGTGCCATGAATCGAAGTGCCCGCCGATCATGACAACTTCATCTTTCAAATCTGTCCCGGGAATTTCTCCCACAATGTTCATCCCCGGCTGATCCTTATAAAATTCTGTTTCAAGATTGATCGCCAACTTGACGCGGCTTCCTTTTTGAATCATCCGGACGATGCGATTGTAGTGTTCCGCCGCAACGACAATTTGAACGGGAATTTTTGGTGCATCCTCGTCGTACGGATTAATTCTTCTTTCTGCCGGCGCGTTCGCGGGCTGGGGTACCGTTGCTGCCTGGACGAACAACGTTCCGTCGTCTCCTTGCGACGTTTCGACGACAATCGACGCACCTTCTTCCCGGCAAAATTCGATCCTTTTCCTCGCTTGCGCAGCGCGCTCTCTGAGCATACGGAATGCAGCGGTGTCTCTCCTTCCGACACGCCCGCGCCCTCTCGGCATATCGGCGTTTGCCAATTTCAAAAGGTCTTCATCGCTCAACCGATCGGCGTCGGGGGTAAAATGCGCTTTCAACTCCCGCGGTTCACTCGTGAGAACAATCGCCCCTTTCAATTTTCCCTTATACTGCTGCAGGTCGTCGTCCGTTTTTGCATCAAGATACACCGCATAACCGGTCACAGTCCCTTTTGTAGAAGGAGACCATGCTTTCGGGTAGGCAATAAGGGGAAGAACCCGGGGCTCGGTCATCTCGGCAGAAAAATCTTTCATCGACCAGCCTTTGCCGAACTTCCATGTCTCGAAGGCAACGTTTTGTAAACCCATTTCTTCCAGTCTCTTTTTCGCCCAGTCTGCGGCCTCCCTAAATTCCGGGGAACCGGTCAGCCGGGGACCGTAGACATCCGAGAGATAACTGAGAGTTTCCATCACCTTCGAATTGTTCATGCCTTCGTTTTTTATCTTCGCAATGACCGCCGTGTCGATTTTTTCCGGCATCGGTTGTGCGGCAGTGGTGAGAAAGAATGCTGCGACCAAAAAAACGCTACCGACAAAACGTTTCATACATTTTTCTCCTCCAGAATATTATACAAATTGCTACCGTCTTCTTCGTTGAGTGTACCGAGGACGAGAAGAAACTTTTCGCTCGTGGTGCACAGGGCTATGCTTGGGGTATTTTTCAGGAATCGGAGTCAGAAGATATTCTTCCGGAAATATGCATTCGATTTTTTTGCCGAGAAACTCTTCCAGTTTCGGCAGCTCGTGCGAATCTTCTTCATCCGCAAAGTTAATGGAGATACCGCTGGCTCCGGCACGGCCGGTACGCCCGATGCGATGGACATACTCTTCCACGTCGAGCGGCAAATTGTAATTGATGACGTGCGATATCGCTTCAACATGGATCCCGCGCGATGCGACATCGGTGGCGACGAGCACGCGTATATTCCCCTGGCGAAACCGTTCCAGCCTGCTGATCCGCTGCTTCTGGTCCACGTCCCCCGAAAGAAGTGCGCAACTGATGCCATACGCCTCGAGCTGGTCCTTCAAGCGGCGAGCTTCGTCGCGGCGATTCGCAAAAATCAGGACGCGCTCGAGTTTCTTTTGCATGATGAGGTTGAAAAGGAGTGTCGGCTTTTCCTCGCGCGTCGTGATGTACGTGATCTGTTCGACGCTTTCTACCGCAATTTCCTCCGGCTTCACCGTTACTTGAAACGCTTGCCGCGTCCATGATTCCGCGAGCCGTTTAACATCCGAAGAGATTGTCGCGGAAAAAAACATCGTTTGGCGCTCAGTCTTCGGCGGCGTGCTCAGAACAATCGACCTCACGGCCGGAATGAAACCCATGTCGAGCATCCGGTCGGCTTCGTCAAGAATAAGGATTTCCACCTTACTTAAGTCGACCAACTTCTTTTTCTTAAAATCGATCAATCGTCCTGGAGTGCAGACGAGCACATCGACCGGCCCCTGGTGCAATTGCTTCTGCTGCTTCAGATAATCTATCCCGCCAAACAGCGGAAGCGTTCGGCACGGAACATACGCCCCAAGGTCGTGAGCATCTTTGTCTATCTGCATGACAAGTTCCCGCGTGGGAGCGAGAATCAGCGCGCGCGGAGTGCCGAGAGGCCGTTTTCCTTCAATGGGATGCCTGATGATATGGCTGAAAATTGTAATAAGAAACGCTGCGGTCTTACCCGTTCCGGTCTGAGCCTGAGCGGTAACATCATCGCCGGCAAGTGCTTTGGAAAGCGTCTCTGCCTGGACAGGCGTGCAATATTGGAATTTCAGGTCGTAGATTGCGTGAAGAACTTCCTGGGGGAGGTTGAAATCGTGGAATCGTTTTTTCCCCTCAACGGGAGGGACCGAAAAAATCGAACTATCCCAGGACTCCGCTGGAACTCCGGGCGGCGCTGAGATCTTCTGCTGCTCGCGTTTAGCGTGGCGCGCGTTGTATTCCTCGCGTGTTTCTTTCTTTCGATTGGGACGGGATCCCGCCCGTTCGTGAGGGGCTGCGTTACGGCTGCTCTCCGCCGCCTTTGGGTCGTTGACGGCTGTCGAGGGAGGACGGGAAATATTTTTGGGCTGCTCACCCGGGAGTCTATCTTCCCGAAGGAAGAAGGACTTAAATTTGCCTACTAGATTTTTGAACAAAGAAACGTTTCCCTTACATGAACTATCGACATTGATCTATAATAATATACGAAAAAAATACTCGATAGTCTTTATTCGTAGCTGTTCGACAGTGTTGGAGTGTGATTTCCTATCCCAAGAAGAAGACATTGCGAGACGTTCTTTGTCGAAGTCCCGAAGGGATCCCGTATAGCGGGACAATCCCCATTTATTTAGGAGATTGCCACGTTGTACGTGGTGGCGTAAAGCGCCACTTCGCTTCGCTCGCAATGACCTTGAAACTGTAACGCTGCCCCTTTTTCCTCTCAATTTCTTTGCTTACATTTCACATGATGAAAAAACAGGCCGAGGTTTGGAATGGTATTTAAAGAAAAAACCGAGCGCGCGTGCTGGCGGCAGGCTCGATTCCTCATCTATGCCATCTACATTTGCCGGCAAGCGGCTTTTAGTCAGCATCCTTTTGTTCCAGAACCCGAGCAACAGCTGATGAACAAATTTGAATTTGAGAAATCCGCTTATGAACAACGGCAGACGGAGTCGGCGGCGAGCAGCTGGTTCGATGTCACGTACTATGGCTTAAATTTGAACCTCTCCACAAACCCGGGATATTTGAAAGGAGATGTCAGTATCGTCGGAATTTGCCGTCAGGACAATTCGCCGTCACTTACACTCGACCTCATGAATACGATGCACATCGATTCGGTTCTGGTGAACGGTCAAGAATGTTCGTTTATGCAATTCAGCAGTTCATTCGATATTACGTTGGATCATTCGTACCAATCGGGCGAGATTCTTTCGGCGGACGTCTTTTACGAAGGAACTCCGGTTCCCACGGGATTCGGGAGTTTTGAATTCAGTTCTCATTCCGGTGTGCCGTGGGTATATTCGCTCAGCGAGCCGTACGGGGCGCGCGACTGGTGGCCGTGTAAAAACAGCCAGAGCGACAAAGCCGATTCGGCCGACATCACGGTTACGTGCGATTCAACCTTCAAAGTTGCGTCCGAGGGAGTACTTGCCTCAGTGGTCAATCATAATAACGGAACAGCGACGTACCGTTGGAAAGAGCGTTACCCAATTGCATCCTACCTCATTTCTATTGCAGTGACAAACTACACTCAGTTTTCAAACTGGTTCCGGTATTCAACAACCGATTCGATGGAAGTGCTCAATGATGTCCTTCCCGAAGACTACTCGACCGCCATTGCGGTCCTTCCCCGCGTTGTTGATATGCTGTCCATCTATTCTAACCTCTTCGGGCTCTATCCCTTCATCAAAGAAAAATACGGCCATGCGGAATTCGCAAGCGGAGGCATGGAACATCAAACCATGACCTCCATCGGCACATTCGACGAGCAAGTCGTTGCACACGAACTTGCACATCAATGGTTCGGGGATAAGATCACATGCAGAACATGGTCGGATCTTTGGCTTCATGAGGGTTTCGCGGTGTATTGTACAGCTCTCTATCTTGAAAAAGAATACGGCGAGGCATCGTACTGGAATTACATCAATCTTCAGACCGAAGCGGCCATGTCGGCAACGGGAGAGGTCGGAGATCCCGACACGTCGACGGCTCAAACTCTTTTTAATTACGACCTGGTTTACGGGAAAGGAGCGTCTGTGCTGCACATGCTTCGGCACGTGCTGGGCGACAGCATTTTTTTCAGATCCCTTTATGCCTACGCAAACCAACCTTCTCTGCAATATTCCACGGCCACGACGAAAGATTTGGAGTCGGCCTGCGAGAGCACATCCGGCAAAAGCCTCAGTTACTTTTTTCAGGAATGGATCTACGGAGAAAGCTATCCTATTTATCAGTATTCGTGGAGCTGGAATTCTGCGGGAGATTCATCCGCCGTGACCATCAACATTGGTCAACTCCCGGGCCGGCAGAATCCTGCGTTCTTCACCATGCCGATCGACGTTCGCATTCTCTCCCCGGGCAGGGACACAACCGTCAGCGTCTTCGACAATGCACAAAGTCAGAGTTTCGCGATAAATTTTCCCGCGAGGCCCACGTCTGTTCTTCTCGACCCCGACGGGTGGGTTGTCAAGCTTGCCTACCCGGCATCAGATATTCCCCCGTCGAACTACTCCCTTGAACAAAACTATCCCAACCCGTTTAATGCGTCGACATCAATTAAATACCAGCTTTCCCATTCAGCCTATGTGACGCTTAAAATCTATGATCTGTTAGGACGGGAAGTTGCAACCCTGGTCGACGCGCAACAACTACCGGGCAGTTACGAGTATCCTTGGTCCGGCCAAAATTTCTCCAGCGGCGTCTATTTTTACCAGCTTGCCGCCGGCAGCATCCATTTGCAGAAAAAAATGATTTTATTAAAATAATTAAAACGGCGAAGGCGATCGGAGGAAGAAAATTCAAGCAATCGCCTCATCACTTCGTCCGGGCATTCATTATTGTGAGGAATCGATGAAGGGCTTTCCAGCGAACCGTATCTCTATTCTCTTTGTTTTATTTTTCCTTTTCACCAATGCCTCTTTTCCGCGCGGCAAGAATCCGTATGGTGCTGACGATGCGACAAACACAGGCCATTACAATATGCATTTTAAGAAAGCAGATTATCATCTCGGCAAGTTCGAGTTTGAAGAATCGTTACGCGAATGCACGGAAGCTCTGAAATACAAGCCGGATGATTTCCTCGTTCGTGCGATGATGTGCCTCGATTATTACGAACTGGCCGAAAAACTTGATGCAAATAAATCGGAAGATAAAGAAAGGAAGATTGCCATTTATGACACGATGGTCGTCATCGCTGAAGAAGGAATACGCTATGCTCCGGACAAAGGCGAATGTTATTTCATGCGGGGTCTGGCCAATGCGCGCCGGGCGACGACAAAAGGGATATTTTCGGAATTATTTACAGCAAAGCAAATTGAAAACGATTGGCTCATCTCGGTAAACCGAAAATCCGATTACACTACTCCGAACGGCGAAAATCTTCAGGCATCAAGCTGCGTGGCGTTAGGAGTGTATTACCGCCTTTGTCCGACATTTTTTATGCTCAGATGGATTTTTGGGATCAGCGGCGACCTTGACAAAGCCGTATACTATTGCAGAAGGGCGTATGAGCTCGATTCCACAAGGATAGAAATTGTCAAGGAATACGGTGTTGCGCTGATCACGCGCGGGTTGGACACAAAAAATAATGCGGACATCGAGGAAGGAAAAGAATATTTACGAAAAGTCCCCACTCTTCCATTGCGGCTGGATACCGACAACATCGATATTGAACACAGTAAAATGCTGCTCAACGATATCAGCCTTTGCCCCGGATATTCTCGGGACGAACAACAGGATGTCTCGGAAGAAGCATTTAAGAAAACGAACCAGTGACGAGCGATTGTTAAACAATCCTGCATGTTTATACCGCCAAGGCGCCAAGCTCGCCAATATTTCCGACAACAAGACTCTTGGCGTTCTCTGCGTCTTGTGCCGAAGGCATCACTTCGTGAGCGGTTGACCGCGAGATTATAGGTCTTCTCCAGATATTTTTCCTGCGGCTTCCAATCCCTTCAACCGCAACTCTTCCAACTTTTCCTTGCTGTAAGCGATTCGCGTAATAGTAATGAAGAGCACCGGAACGATGAAGATCGCCAGCGTCGTTGCAGAGAGCATCCCTCCGAGAACCGTCCATCCGATCGTTGCTCTCGCCTGTGCCCCCGCGCCTTCAGCAAATGCCAACGGCGACACGCCGAAAATGAATGCCATCGATGTCATGAGAATCGGGCGCAAGCGCAGCTTTACCGCTTCGAGAGTTGCTTCGATCATCGGCATGCCCCGGTCAACACGCTCTTTAGCAAACTCTACAATAAGGATGGCGTTCTTTGCAGCAAGACCTATCAATGTGATCAAACCGATTTGCGCATAGACGTTATCGCTCAACCGGGGAATCAGAACAAGAGTCAGAATAGCGCCGAATGCTCCGATAGGAACGGCCAGCAAAACCGCGAACGGCACGGACCAGCTTTCATACAACGCGGTAAGGAAAAGGAACACAAACAGCATCGACGTTGCGAAGATCGTTATCGTGCTGCTTCCTGCGTTGATTTCTTCCCGCGATAAACCTGAAAATTCGTAGCCGTAATCGGACGGCAGGACTTTTGCCGCCACGTCCCGCAATGCGATAATCGCCTCACCGCTGCTGTACCCCGGAGCGGCATTCCCGTTAATTTCCGCCGTTCGGAAGAGGTTGTAATGCGAAATCATCGGAGCGCTTTCGGTAACCCTGTACGTGGTCAGCGTGCTCAAAGGAATCATTTCGCCGGCCGAGTTCTTGACGTAGTATTGAGACATGTTCTGAATGTCCGCACGGTACGACGTATCAGCCTGCGCAACCACGTGAAAGTTACGGCCGTAGATTGAGAAGTCGTTCACATAGCGGCTGCCGAGAAAGGTTTGTATCGTCGAGTACACGTCCGAGATGGAAATTCCTAATTTCTTGCATTTCTCCCTGTCGACATCCAGTTGGAATCCCGGCGTGCGCGCGGTGAAGAAAGAGAAGACGCGGCTCAACTCCGGCCGCTTGTTTGCTTCGGCGACAAACGTTTGAACCACATTCTCAAATTGTTTGATGTCATCGGTGCTCTCATGCTGCTCCAACTCAAACGAGAAGCCCCCTGTCTGTCCCAGGCCCGGAATGGCGGGAGGCGAGATCACAACAACATTCGCACTCTTGATGGCCGAAAGCTTCTGCTGCAGCGTGGCGATTAAAGAAGCTAGCTGCAAGGATTTGTCCGTCCGCTCATCCCAGGGCTTCAACTGTGCGAAGATCGTGCCGCTGTTTGATTTTGTCGCAAAGGTTATAGCGTTCAATCCCCCCAACGCTGCAAAGTGAGCGATACCCGGAGTCGTTTTCAAAATATCCATCATGGAATTTAACGCTTCCAGGCTTCTGGTTGTCGATGACGCTTCAGGCAATTCAAACGTGATGTACAAACGCCCTTCGTCTTCCGTCGGAATAAATCCTGTCGGTTTGCTCTTGAACAAAATACCTGTACCCACGAAAAGACAAATCAACAGGATGATGACAACGGGAGCTTTTTCGATACACTTCTTGACACCCGATGAATACGAATTTGTCGTCCGTTGAAACCATTCGTTGAATCTAAAGAAGAGCCCATTGAGGCCTTTCGAGTTGGCGCCGACCACGGTAGGTTTCAAAAAAAGAGAGCACAACGCGGGAGTGAGCGACAACGCGATGAATGCCGAAATGAGAACGGAAATGGCAATCGTGATCGCGAATTGTTGATATAATCTCCCGACGATTCCGGGCAAGAAACCGACAGGCACAAATACTGCGGCAAGGATCAATGCAATCGCTATGACAGGGCCTGAAATATCTTTCATGGCATTGTGCGTGGCTTCCTTTGCGGTCATATTTTCGTGGTCGATATAATGCTGAACGGCTTCGACGACAATGATCGCATCGTCCACAACAATACCGATGGCCAGCACAAAACCGAACATCGTCAGTGTATTGATCGTAAAACCGAGCGGAAGAAAAAATGCAAATGTGCCGATAATGGAAACCGGGATCGCAAGCACCGGGATCAACGTTGCACGCCAGCTCTGGAGGAATAAAAAGACGACGAGAACAACAAGCCCGAGAGCCTCAATCAGCGTCCACACGACTTCGTTGATCGACACCTTCACCACGGAGACCGATTCAAAAGGGACAACATAATCAACATCTTTTGGAAACGATTTTTTTAAACCGTCCATGACGGCGTAGACGCCTTTTGCAACTTCGAGCGCATTGCTCCCGGGAGCCTGATAGACGAGCAAATACGATCCCCTTTTGCCGTCAACAAATGAATTGCTTGCATAACTGAATTTGCCGAGCTGAACGCGGGCGACGTCTTGCAAGTGAACTGCGGATCCTTCACTGGGATTGGCACGGACAATAATATTCCGAAACTGCTCTTCCGAATTCAACCGGCTATTCGTGAAAACCGAGTATTCGAACGCCTGGCCGCTCCCCTGAGGGGGTGCGCCGACGGAACCTGCCGCAATTTGCAGGTTCTGTTCCGCCAAGGCATTTACAACATCGTTCGCCGTAAGGCCGAGTTGAGCAAGCTTATCGGGCTGCAGCCAGATACGCATGCTGAAATCATCCGCGCGCGTGAAAACATCGCCGACGCCGTCGACCCGCAGCAGCGCATCTCTCACAAAAATATTCGTATAGTTGTCCAGGAAAGTAACGCCGTGCGTTCCACCGGGGGAGTAAATTGCGACAAGCATCAGGATACTCGGATTTCGTTTCCTCGTGGTCAAACCGAGCCGCTTGACATCATCGGGGAGTTGAGGTGTGGCGATACCGACTCTATTCTGGATATCAAGCGCCGCAATATTCGGGTCCGTTCCGACATTCAATGTGACGGTGATCGTGCTGTGCCCATCGCTCGTGCTGTTGCCTTGCATGTACGCCATGCCGGGCGTGCCGTTTACCTGGGATTCAATCGGCGTCGTGACGGTTTGTTCCACGGTTTGCGCATCGGCGCCGTTGTAGATCCCCGTGATCTGAACTGTCGGCGGCGTAATATCAGGGTACTGGCTGATCGGCAATTTGGAAATAGCCAGGATACCATTCAAGACGATAACAATAGAAATCACGATAGCTGTTACCGGTCTCTTAATAAACAGATCTGCAATCATGACATTTCCTGTTGGGGGATTATTTACTCTGGACGGCCGCTACACTTGGCTGTGTCGCTGCGGGAATGACGGCAACCGGGGAATTATCCCGTAGCTTCTGGACTCCCTCCGTGACGATTTGTTCTCCGACCTGCAGTCCGGTTTTAACAATAACCATGTCGTTGATGCTTTTTCCCAAACCAATTCTCCGCTGAGAGACTTTGTTATTATCGATCACGTACACAAAGTACTCTCCCATCTGTTCCACGACGGCCTTATAGGGAATAAGCAGACTTTCGGCTGAACTGTTGGCTTGCACTCGAAGATTACACGTAAGACCTGCCCGTAAAATATTTTTCGCGTTGGGGAATATCACTCGTATCCGAATCGTCCCTGTCTGTGAATCGACCGAACGGTCCAAGAAGCTAAGATGCCCCACGGACGGGTACACGGTTTGATCAGGAAGAACCATGGTGAACGTTGAATCCCGCAGGCTGTCGCCCGCCTGCAACAATTGAGTGAATCGGCTGATTTGCTTCTCATCGACGGCGCAATCAACGGCCATGGGATCGTCCGATGAAAGAGTGTTCAGCAGCGTTTGCCCTGCCACCACCGATGACCCGAGCTTTACGGATGAAATCCCGATGGTGCCGTCGAACGGCGCGACGATGATTGAATACCGAAGGTTCGTCTGTACATTTTTTACGTTCGCCTCTAGGGACGCAACCTGCATTTTAGCCGACTGTAAATCTGCCTGCGCATGCTCTAATGTTTGCCTTGCAACGGCGTCCCTCTTCGCAAGGTCGCGGTATCTATCGGCATCCTGCTGGGCTTTTGCGAGCGTTGATTTCGCCGCGTTGAGGTTGGCAATCGCCTGGTCGTACGCTGCCTTGTATTGCTGCTGATCGATTGCATACAATTTCATCCCCTTGTTGATGTGCTGCCCGTCTTTGAAATAGATATCCGTTACGTACCCCGATACTTCAGACCTGACCTCAACCTGATTTATCGCAGTGACCGTTGCGGGATATTCATCATAGTACGCAGCCGTTCCCAATTTTACTTCATAGGCAGCGACCTGTACCGGTGGAGGCGCCTTTTGCCCGGCACCTTTGCTGTCGCCGCAACCGGCAAGGACAAGGGAGATGGTACATAAAAAACATAGCAAGCGTAGTGTATTGTTCATAGGAGAAATGGATAATGATTAAATTTCGGACTCTCTTGCTTATTGATATTGAAGAGTCCCGAGTGCTTTCTGAACGTCCAATTTGCTGCTCAACACCTGGTATAACGCATTCGTATGATTTACCTGTGCCGCACGGAGGTCGGTTTCGGCCGAGATGACTTCAAGATACGTTTTTGTGCCTGCCCTGTATTGAAGCTGGATGGTTTCATAAACATCCTTCGCGAGTTCAAGATTCTCTTTCAGGACGTGATAGTTGTTCAAATCACTTTTGTAGTTTGCAAGAGCATCAGTATATTCCGTGTTGACAGAGTTTTTCAACGAGATGAAGTCGTAGTCGAACCGCTCCAGCTCTAGCTGCGCTTGTTTTATTTCCTGATACCGTTTTCCCCCTTCAAAAACAGGGAAGGACAGCTGCAGGCCGACAAACGAGCTGGGGTAATTTGCATTATAGAGCTGCGCATATCCGGTGCTCATATAATTGAAGCTGTAGCTGCCGTACAATGTGAGCGAAGGGAGAAAACTCCACTCATAGTAATCAAGATTGTCTTCTTGCAACCGTTTTTGTGTTTCCAGCGATTGGTACTCAATCCTGTTTTCGTAATGAACCGTTTGAGTTGTATCGAGCAGAGCTTCACGCTCCATCTGTCCGCTGTTGTACGCCAGCCTCAATTCGGCATTCGGAGGATAACCCATTTGCTCCTTCAAAAAAGCATACCGTGCTTTCAGAAATTCTTCGCTTTGCCTTTTCTCCGCTTTTGCGTTGTTAAGCAGGATCGTGGCCCTTTTATAATCCGTTTTGTCTGCAACGCCCCCTTTGTATTGATCGTAAGCGTCCTTCAAACTTCGCTCAAGACGCACAATGTCCTCATCGATCAATTCAATTTCTTCCTGCGTCACCAGCACCGCATAAAATGCTTTGCTTACATCTGCGGCAACTTCGATCTTATTTCCGATTGTCTGTTCTGCCGCACGCCGGCGCACGTCGCTCGCACTGCTGCTCGCCAGCAAGACATCTCTATTAAAAAGAGTTTGGGACAAAGAAAGCTGACCTGCTGAAACATTTGGCAAACCGGTTGCCACTTCCGTCAGTCCCCCCGCGATACCGATGGATGTCGGCACTTCGGGGAAATGCTGGATATAATAATTGAAATTAACCTGCGGATACCAATCGGCAAGTTTACTTTGAATCGATCTCTCCGTGATCTCTTCATCCATAAGAGATTTTTCCACCGATGGCTGGTGTGCAAGAGCATAGTGCACACAATTTTGCAGTGTGGCTGCGCCTGAAATTGAATCCGAAGCAACGTGTGTTTGAGTGTAAACGGGGTGAAAGAGAGACATAAGAATGAACATCATCGAGCCCGCTCTCTTCGAGAATCCCTCTATTCGTTTCTTCCGTTCTTTGACAGCGTATTGATTCATGTTAAACTATTTACGAAAGCAGAATGAATTATTTGAACCGTTTTTCGAGGAGGCAGGCTGCATCCTCAACATCTCTCTTCCAGGCCAACCGCCTCGAGTCAGGAGGACAGACGTAAGCATTGGGATTTCCAGCAGGTTTCCCGGCAAAACCTTTTCATCCCTTCCGTTGAGCTATTGACCCACGGTGAGTTTCGCGTTCTTTGCTACTTGGATTGGCAATGAGTAGTTAATTTCGCAATTTTTCCTGTGAAATTCAACCGAGAAACATCTTAGAACCATACAACATTACATGAGCAAGGCGACCCACAGCCGGCATCGAAAATTAAGCATCAAACCAATACCACGGCAATGATTGCAACAACTCCTCCAATAAGAACAGCACCCAGTGTAATCCGGTTTCCCTTCTTCTTATCTTTCGTTTTTGAAATTTCATCATCAATTTTCTGCATCTGTCCGATCGAGCCAAAATTGAAAACCCCAACGCGCGCAAACCCGGAGCAGAAATGGAAGTATGCCTGCAAAAAACCGGAAGCGGACAACGCAGCCGGGAAGAAAACAAACAGCCGCCACCATGGATTTACGCCGGCCCACACAAGCGCAAGCAATAACACAAGAGCGATGACAACGGAAACCCAGCCAAGTTTCCGGCGGCGGGCGGTTTCTTCCGGTCCTATATTGCACACACCGGGAACATATTCGATTTGAGCCATAGCTTTACCTTACGTCCTCACAGCTTTGAGGGTCTTTGCACTATTGATCAATTCGTTGAAGAATGCTTCAACGCGGTCACCCCGCATACCTTCTCTCAACGGTTTGAAGAACTCCGGATTCACCGGGGCGTTCTCGCTTCTCACAGCCAAATACACTTCAACGGGGAGATGAATTGCATTGCGAATCGGCACCATTTGGAGTTCGATAACGACCTGCCGTAATTGTTCAATCGCCCGCGCACCCCCGGCATTCCCATAACTAACGAATCCAACGGGTTTCCCGTTCCATTCAGGAAACACCCAATCGAGAGCGTTTTTGAGAACGGCAGAATAGCCGTGGTTGTACTCGGGCGTAACCATAATGTAACCGTCCGCTTCGCCGACTTTATCCGCCCACTTTTTCCCCAGCTCAGTGGAGTAGTTTCCCTTATTGATCGCCGGAGAAACCGGCTCGTCGTAAAACGGGAGCGGCCAATCTCGCAGATCGATGAGTTCCGCTTGCACATCTTCTTTCTTTTTCAGTTCATCCAAAATATATCTGGCCGGTTTTTCACTAAAGCGATGTTGACGGGTGCTGCCTATAATAACGTGTATTGTTAGCGAATTTTTTTCCATGATGATTTTTAACTCGGTTGAATAATATTCAAAGATGCTTTCTTTTCCTCGTCACTTGGTCCGATAAATTCTTAAGGAGGCTGAGCAAATATTCTGTATTGACCGAATACATTACCTCTTGTCCATGCCGTTCGTCGACAACCAAGCCGCTTCCTCGAAGAATCTTCAAATGTTGTGAAACGGCCGGCTGGGAAAGCCGAACGATCTTCACAAGCTCGCCGACGGTCTTCCGGCCTTTGAGAAGAGCCTCGAGAATGCGATAACGGCTCTCGTTTCCGATGCCTTTGCCGAACTCGTTAATTTCCCTGCAGAGATCCGTCATACAATGATATTTGCATATTAGTATATACTTATATTTGAACACGCCGAGAACACCGAAGAGTTCCTCTGAACGAGAGTTTTTTTTGAATTTCTTTAGGCAGCATTCGACAACTGAAGAAGCGAGGAGCCAACGCCCCCGGTTTCGGACACTACAGACATCCGTGAAAAATCCCTGAATAGTGAGACGCAAAAAGAAGGCAAACATTGCCTGGCACGAAATCATATGAAAAAAATAGAAATACCCATTCAGCAACAATCAAGTTTAACTTGATTATTCACGCATTACCCACTACCTTTAACTACGCATCCTATCGATCACGAGCCAATTTACCAATCCTAACAATTATTTCAAGCGCGCAACCCGGTATACCATGGAGAGCATCGGCTCAAAGAACTTTAATATGGTCAGCATGACGGCCACATTCGTCGCCTACTGGAAGCAGTACACGGATATTCAATTTGCGAAAGACATCGCTAAGCTCATCCATGCCGACGGAAAAGTTGAAACATTCCTCAGCACTCATCAGATAACAAGAAATGAAATACGCTGGTATGCTCCACTCTTTGAAATCCGGCATAAAAGCATTGAAGAGATGATCCGAAGAAGCGGCATGAAGCAGGTGCTTGAAATTGCCAGCGGCCTCTCCTTTCGCGGACTTTCAATGTCGCAGCATCAAGACATGGCATACGTGGAAACTGACCTTGAAGATTTGACGAATGAAAAGCGCTCTGTCGTTTCTGCGTTGGAACAAAAATATTCTTTGCCAGCGCATGGGAATTTTCATCTCGCGGCAGCTAACGCACTCGACTTGGATCAGCTTCGGTCCGCAACTCAGCATTTTCACCCGGCTCGGCCCATTGCCGTCGTTCACGAGGGGCTGCTTCCGTATCTAACCGCACAAGAAATAGAAATCGTCGCAAGGAATGTCAAAGCGATCCTCGATCGGTTTGGCGGAGTCTGGATTACGCCCGATTTTTCATTGAAGGAAAATTACCGTGATGTTTCCACGCAGCGGCTCCGCGTTCGCGACGCCATCGCAGAACTCACCGGGCGGCAGCTTCACAGAAACGTCTTTGATGACGAAGATCATTTACGTTCATTTCTCAGCAAAATCGGACTCCACGCGGAAGCTTTCCATCAAACAGATTTGGTGTCGCGGATTGTTTCTCTTGTCACTTTAAAATTACCCGTTGATTTTATAGAACGAGTTCGACAAAAATTGAATCTTTGGGTAATCGCGCCGGCGCGCTAGCTACTTCTGCTGCGAATGGCAACGAATGCCCGGCACATGAAACCCCGGAAGGAACGAGCGGCGGATCCGGGGGGGGTATTATGAAAGCGCTCTGGATGATCTCAGGGATCATTCGCCTGCCGAGTAAAAAAAAATGAGATCGTGCAATGTAAAGTGCGGGGAAGGTGTTCCTGGGGAATTTTTAATAGAGAATAATGGCGGATAATCTCTTTCGAAAGATTTTTTGAATGACATCACAGGTAAAATTTTTTATCATAACGATAGGGTGTTTCTTCCTCGTCAGTACCGGAGACGCACAGCCATCCGACAGCTCATCCCAGGATTGGAATTTCCATTTTCAACAGACTATTGTCCTTCAATACCACCCCGACTTTACCGCAAAGTATTCCGGAGTCAACAGCTTAGACACGAGTGAACCTGCTCAGACCTCGGTTACATCCACCTTTTTCGTCGGCAGGAGGCTATGGAAAAATGCGGAAGCATACGTCAACCCCGAGCTTTCAGGCGGGAATGGATTGAGCGAGGTGACGGGTATCGCCGGTTTTCCGAACGGTGAAACATTCCGCATCGGCAACCCTTCACCACAACTAACGATCGCGCGCGTTTATATCGTTCAGCGGTTCGATTTGTCGGAGACCAAAACAATCGTTGAGGACGACCAAAACCAACTCATGGAAACACGGCCTGATGCCTACGTCAATATCACCGCGGGAAAAATAAGTATGATCGACTATTTCGATAAAAACCGTTACAGCGACGACCCTCGTACGAAGTTTCTCAATTGGGCGTTAATGACGAACGGTGCCTGGGATTATCCTGCCAACACGCACGGTTATACGTGGGGAATTGTTGCGGAATTCGTCACGCCACCGTGGGCGCTGCGCGCGTCGGCGGCGATGGTGCCCACCGAAGCGAACCAATCCGTTATGGACTTGAACCTCAGCCGGGCACATTCCGAAACGATTGAAATCGAGCACGACTATACTCTCGGCACACATCAAGGTGCAATGCGGCTGCTCGGGTTCCACACTATGGCGCGCATGGGGAATTACGATCAAGCGCTGGAACTTCCTCCGGGAGAGGTTGACGTGGTCGCAACACGTGCGTACGGCCGGAGCAAATACGGCATGGGGTTGAACATTGAACAAGAATTGGGCGATAACGTCGGCATGATGTTCAGGGCGAGTTGGAATGACGGGCACAACGAGACATGGATGTTCACGGAGATCGACCAGGCTGTCAGCGCAGCCGTTATATACGATGGAAGAGCTTGGGATCGTGCGGGAGATAATTTCGGTATTGCAATGCTTGCGAACGGTATCTCCGCAGAGCATCGCGCATACCTCAAAGCCGGGGGCTACGGATTTCTTATCGGCGACGGCAATCTAAATTACTCTCCAGAGTCCATCGCCGAAACGTTTTATTCTTTGTCACTCTCTGCGTATCATTTGCAACTCTCCCCGGACTATCAGTTCGTGCTTAACCCGGCCTACAACAAAGACCGGGGTCCGGTCCATGTATTTGCAATCCGAATCCATTCAGAGTTCTGAACGATCGACCAGCACCGGCTTATTCCGTTCATTACTTTTCTCTTGTTCGACCTCCCGAAGGCTGGGACTGCCTCACCGGCTGCTGCGTTTGAGGACGGGGCTGTGCCATTTGAGTGCGGGGAGCTGCCTGGGGTTGAGGCCGCACTGTCGGTTGAGTCTGCTCCCAAACGTTCCTCTGATATTCCTGCGCATTATGAATTGTATTGAAATTAATGCTGGGCGATGGCACAGGCTGCCGCTGCCTCGAAGGGGTTGGTCCAACGATATTTACAGACTGCTGCCTTGAAGGTTGTGGTTCAGAAATACGTTGATCTCCAGGCCGCGCCGCCGGTTCCCGCGAATTGGAAACAACTTGCTCGACCGGCATCGAGATTCGGATTGGCGGCTGTTTGGTCGGCGGCTCAATCGCACCAGAAATATTTTTTCCATTCTCATCGCCAGGTTCCCGTTTTCTTGGTTCGGTATTCAGAGATGGAAACTTGGAAGAATTTTCCCGAATATATTTATCGCGAATATCCGGAGTAATCGGTTTGCCCCCGTTTTGTTTTTTGTACCTCTACGTCTAAACTCCCCACTTGTTTTATTACTTCCGGTCTTCGAGTCCTGTTCGTGGCAAAGTCTTGCGGTAAGTACTCTTTATGCTCATGGATCCAGGCATGAACAATCACAGAATTTCCGCTGCCCGTTCTTTGCCGTCCGCCATAATGGTCGATATAGCCGTTACCCAAATTGGGATAGCGGCGCAAATGTTCGGGAGAATAAAAATACCATGTAGTAAAATAGCGCGAGGGGGAACCGATGATCACGATATTTCCACGTCGATCGTGGTAAAACCCGCAGTCGAACCAGTAAGGATATGGATACCAATAACTGTATGGATACCATGTAGGATAACCATACCAATAGGGATATGGATAACAGGTATAATTGTTGATATAGTCCGAGTCCGGTGTGCTGTTCACATCCTCCTCGGTATATCCATTTTCCGTTGCATAGTCATTAGCGGCATTTTTTAAATCCTCTGCTTCATCCGGGTTCTGTTCGATACTTTGTTTCCATGCCTCCGCATCCTGGGCGTTCTGTCGTGTTTCCGCGAGATTGAGCGAGTCGGCTCTGTGGATGACTCCGTTCGGATTCCGTCTGTAACGGTCGCCTACCCGCACGGTAAGGCCGAGGTGATCGTTGAGAAGGTTGATGATTTCAGGAAATTGGATGAGCACTTTCAGAGCTTTCTGAGTTTCAAGGGGATAATCCGTAAGGATCGTGTCGAACTGAGCATCTGTTTTATTCTGAATATCGTCCATCTTTTGAAGGATGGAGTAATACCCCATTCCATATTTCATCGCGGTTTCACGAATCTCCGCAGGGTAGTCTTTTAGAACGATGTTAATCTGGTCCACCGATTCTTTACCCTCCTGCACCAGCCTTGAAATCAAACCGGGGTACCTGCTCAAATTCCAAAAATCCTCTTGCTCATTTTTAGAATAGCTGCCGATCAGTGTAACGAATTCATCGCTGGATGTCTTCTGCAAGCTCGCTATGCTCACGATGGCCGATGGGTATTCGCACGCTTCAAAAATATGAAGACGGATAGTGTCAGGATACATCACCAGTGCGTTAAGAGCTGCTGAATCTTCTTTCATTAAATGCTTAGGCGTTGGACTCTGCTGCTGTGCAACGGCATCGATCGTAACAATGCCAATGATAGAAGCGCACAACATCCCGACCAAAAGGTTTGTTTTCATATTCTCTCAATGGAATAATGTTACATTCAGTTATTAGCTGCTACTATATATACAATTGTACCTCAGAAAAGGATTAATAGCAAATGACGCAATAGCTAAAGTGGCTTAAAAAGAGGACTATGAGGCTATATTCGCGGCTGTCGTATACACATCGCAAAATGTTGAGCCATGAACCACGAAGGTGTCCAACCGCTCTGCAAAACGAATTGACTGTCGCATAGTTTTTAGCTACCATAACGGAAAATTCCCCTGACCCGGGGTATCGCGACAATTTTCCGTTTCATTTGACATCGGCCTATCCATGACAAAAATATTCTTGGTTACATCCTTCTTAATACCTCTAAGTGTGCTATTTTCACAAACCAACCCCGAGTATAAGCTCCTTACGGCATCCGTTCGCCAATATGAAAAGGCTGAATGGAATATTGATATCAATGAAACGTATAAAAATCCATTTGACTCCAGAGAAGTTTCATTGGATATGATGATCACCACACCATCCGGAAAACCGCTTGCGCTCCCCTGCTATTACGATACCACCCAAACGAAAGGATCCTCGTGGAAAGCCAGGTTCGCGCCGCAGGAAGCCGGAAAATATACTTATTTTTTCCGCCTCACCACTCGCAGTGCGACAACCGACTCCCGGGGAGGGATTTTTATTTCTACCCCGACCGATAAACCGGGCTTCCTTCATAAAAATGATTTATGGACTTTCAAATTTGATAACGGAAGTTTATTCAGGGGTATCGGCGAGAACATCGGCTGGGAATCACGGTCGTTTGAAAATCCCAAGTGGAACTATGAATATTTATTATCCAAGCTCGCAGCAAATAAGGGGAATTTTTTTAGAACATGGCTCTGCAGCTGGAATCTTCCCATTGAGTGGAAGAAGGTTAATGCTACCTCGCGTTACACAAACAGCAATGAGTATTTCAACCCGGGTGCAATAAAAAGAATGGATGAGTTGGTAGACCTTTGCGACAGCCTCGGTTTATATTTCATGCTCACCATCGACTGGCACGGGGCGCTCATCCCGGATGCTCAATGGCGGACCAGCAACTACAACTCCGCCAATGGCGGTCCTGCTTCAAACCCGACCGAGTTCTTTACTCTCCGTGCAGCTCAGGATCAATACAGAAATAAGCTGCGGTACCTTGTGGCGCGCTGGGGCTACAGCACGAGCATCGCAGCCTGGGAATTCTTTAATGAGGTCGATAATGCAGCATTTACCCAGCAGGACAGCATCCGCATTCCGCATAACGCCGTCACCCAATGGCACATGGAAATGAGCCGGTACTTGAAAGACCTTGATCCTTACGGGCACTTAGTGACGACGAGCATTTCTCACCGCGACATCCAAGGATTGAATTCCATCGCATACATCGACTTCAACCAAAAACATATTTACAAGCATACTGAAAAAATTCCCGCCATTTATGGCACGTACATCCAAACGTTCGGAAAGCCTTACGTCGTCGCTGAATTTGGATACCGCTGGGAAGACGACGACTCTACGTACGGCAAGCTTTTCGATTACGATTTTAAACGGGGGCTCTGGTACGGTTTATTCAGCCCCACACCGGTACTGCCGATGAGCTGGTGGTGGGAGATGTTCGATGAAAGAAAGATGACTCCGTATTTTCGCGGTGTCAGGATGATCAGCGATGAAATGCTAAAAGCGGGAAACGGTTCCTTTGTTCCCTTTTCGCCATCATCAGGTTTGCTCGAAAGCTATGGCGTCCGGTGCGGCAATTCGTATTTCGTTTATCTCCTGAACAACAGCGACACGGTCGTCACAACGCCGGTGACTTTTGCAGTGGAGGCGGGAGACGGGATGATGGTACAGTCGTTTATTCCGGAAGATATGTCTTTCAAAAAAGTCAACGATGTTACATCCGGAGCGAACGGCATGACGATCAATATTGCACTGGGGAGCAAAAAGGAACTGGTGCTGGTAATAAATAATTGAAGGCGCAGGAGCAAAAAGAAAACATCAGCATTGGGCATCGGCGGGGGGATTCAACACTGACACTATTTTAACATCAACATTTTCTTCGTTTCCAGAAATCGCTTATTCGGATCGCTGTTGGCAACCGCCTCAAGCCGATAGAAGTATATTCCCGAAGTGACAGCATCCTTCCACTCCGCTTCATAATTGCCTGCGTTTCTTTCGCCATCGACCAGGGTTGCTACACGCTGCCCGATAGCGTTGAAGATTTCAAGTTTTACCCGGCTCTCCAATGGAATGGAGTATCGAATGATTGTTGCCGGATTGAATGGATTCGGAAAATTTTGAGACAGACCGAACGATTTCGGCGTTGTAGTAGTGAATTGAGTTACGCCGGTTAAGCTGCCCTGGCCCGAAAGCGGGAACCTTGCAAGTGGAAGCTGCGAATTGTTCAGGATATAGAGCGTATCATCGTACTGACGTATCGAGTCGGGCTGAAATCGAACGCTCATTGTGACCGTGTCTCCCTTCGCGATGATTCTATTTGCCAAGACCGGTGCAACTTGAAAGTACTTGGTGCGGGTATAAAGAGAGTCCACCTCAAGGTAACTGACGGAAGTGTTTGTTATCGTAAACACTCTTTGCTGGATGCTGTCCCTTATCGCCGCTCCAAAATTGAGCGACTGCGGCGTGACGCTGATGATGGAGAACGGGGAATTTCCTGAGAGCGGGACTTTGAACAGAGAGGTATCTGAATTGTTCCTAATAAAGAGTGTATCGATGAACGCGCCGACGCTCTTAGAGAAAAATCTTACGACGATATTCAGCGTGTCGGTTGTGACGGTCGCTTTCGTAGTAAGGCTCTTGAAAGAAGTCGTCGATGTGTAGATTGAATCGATGATCAGCGGGTTCGAAGACCCGTTCGTGACTTTGAGGATGACGTCCATTGAGTCGATTGACACCTACATCGCCGAAGGATAGCGTTCGAGCCGATAGGATGAGGGGCGCCGTGTCTTTTTCGGCCAGCCATAACGATGCATTGAGATGAAGATTGGCATGGTTTGAACCGACCTCCAGCCAGCCGACATACAATGTATTGTGCGGTGCACCGGTGCCATCATCTGCGGGCGAACTATCCCCGATCAAACACACTCTTCCCCTTCCAAACGACGCGGTTGCAAACATCACGTTGGTCAGAGTTTGGGGATATGACGATCTCCAGATAATTCCTTTTACCGTTGGATTAGTGGATGGGTTCAACGTTATCGTTGCACCATCGCTGTACTTCAGCTCTGTCACCGGACCCGCCGGGCCATGTAGTATCGGATTGGTAGTATCCGCCAGAACATTCGTCGTGGTTTCGGAATAGTCGGTTGAGTCCACCAGCATGCCAAACGGAAGCGGCTGAACGGAATTGTTGCGCATCAAATCATTCCAGATCCTTACAGCATCCCACCCGTTATTGTTGCGGTCGGCCCCGGCGTGGTCGGAGATCATGAATAACCCGCCTCCGTTTTGGACGAACCGCACGATCGCAGTTTTTTCCGAAGCGGTGAATGCAACGTTCGGCTCGTCGACGATGTACACGTCGTAATTCTTGAGGTCCTGTGGATTCGTGGAGTCGCCGTAGGAAATTGCTGTACCCACGGGGAGTGTTTCGACGTGATGCCCCATCTTCACCAACGAAATTCCCCAGGACGACAACGCACCGGTCCAGTATGTTTCCGGGGTCGACTGAGTGACCGTCGATTCAGGCGGAGTTGGGAATCGCCCGGGAATATTGTTGTCTTCATCGATAACCCAGTCTGCATTACCGGCGGTCTCAGCTTTTGTGGCATCGAAAAGAAATTTTCTTTGTGCCAGACCATTCCCTGCACATAACATCGTTATTGTCAGGACAATCGCTATCCTAAGAAAACAATCATTGAATTTTTTCATGTATAAAATATAACAAATCCTCGGTTGGGTTCCAATTTTTAGAGTGCTGGCTCAGTGTGTCATTCTTTGTAAGCCGCCCAGAATTGTCTATTCCAACATCGACAGGAAAATCGCCTAAAGTTCTCCTAAGAATCGGCCGATAATACTTAATAGCGGGCTAAGAAAAATCATTTTCAACCCGCCGGGAAAAATATTATGAGGAGGAGGGTGTATGTCAGTACAAGGTGTTTCCGCAAGTACCAATCCGTATCTGTCCAATCTGCAAAGTAGCTCATCCACGATCGCGAGTGCATTTCAGAATTTGGCAACCGCGCTTCAATCGGGCGATTTGAAAAGTGCGCAGAGCGCCTATTCACAAATTCAGAGTTTGATGCAAAATGCGCAAAGTTCTCAGGCAACAACGGGACAACAGGCCAGCGGGCAGCAAAGCCAGTTTAGTACGGATTTTGCCGCATTGGGGAAGGCGCTTCAGTCGGGTGATATGAGTGCCGCTCAAGACGCACTCAAAAAGCTTGGGCAAGATATGCAGTCAACCGGCAAAGCTCATCACCACCATCACCATCATCCCGGCGGCGGAGCTCCAAGCCAAGCTACAGCTTCCTCGACTGCTGTGACGAGTAATGCCGGAACTACCGATTCGAGCGGCAACAATGTTAACACGCTTCTTTGAGTCTGGATTGAAAAAGGCAAAAACGAAAGAGAGCTCGTTTTGCGCTTAGCCCTTCGTCTCTTTCGGTTTGGGAATGCCTTTGGTGTGACAATCAATGCAGCGCATCGAATGAATATTATGCGGACTTTTGCTGTCGGCGAAAGTCGTATTCATTTTTGTCACATCAAGCTGGCAGTTCGAAATGGCAGGGTGGCAATTCTTGCAGCTCTGTTTTGAATCGTTGCTGTGGTGATCGTGGCATGCCAGGCAGCTGATTCCCTCGTGAATGCCGCGCGGCGTCCGGTCGTCGCCGGTTCCCGCCTGGTGAAATGCGCTCGGAGCGTGACACTGCAGGCAAATGCGCTGAAGAAGATCGTCGGAAACCTCGACCTTGCGGGTGCCGTCCCATATTGTCGGCGAAGGTAAGTCCGCTACTTCGACGTGGTTTTTTTCGTAGCGGTAGTAGAAAAGAGCCTTCGGAAGATCAGCCTTCCTTTCATAAAAAATTTTTTTCGGATCGGAAGGGTTTGCAGGAACTGCTGGAGCTCCTTCACGGTGAACTTTGTGACAGGTCGAACACGGGATCACCGGCTGGCTCGCTTTTTCCGGATCGCTAAGCGCCCACGGGCCTTTGACGTTAAGCGGAGCCACCAATTCTTTAATGGTTCCTTCGTAAAGCATTCCATGGCAGCGGAGACAATCGGCATTCAGCTGTTCAGTGGAATTGTGCTTCTCGTTCAAAAATATTGCCGCATAGGTTGCGGAATGTCCCCCCGATGTCCATTTGGCGTATTCCTCGCCGTGACATCGTTTGCAATTGCTCATCGTCTCCAAAACATCCATCTCATCAAGCTTAATACCTTCTCTCTCTCCCTCAATGAAGTGGTTAACAACCATCATTCCCTTTTCCTTCAGGCTGTGGAAGCCATTGCTGAGTGCCGTTCCGTGGCACTCCCTGCACAGAAGAGCGCGATGGCCGCTCTGCGCCCACATGTTGGATGAGCTTTCAATTTCATGACAGCTCGCGCAGGTCGCTTGAGGGGAAGCCGTGTCCCAATAATATGTGAAGCCTCCGAACGCGAGGAGGAGAAATAATACCGCTGTAGATACGATGATGAATAATTTTTTTGATTTTTTCACTGACGTGTCTGGTTTGAAAAAGCAACTAGTAAAGTAGGCTTACGTGAATCGATTTCCTTTTTGCCATTCGCTCGCGATATGTCCACCTACCCAATACCCGAGAGCCATAATAGTAAGGGCAGGGTTGAATCCTCCATTATTGACATGAAGGCTTGCGTCGGCGACGAAGACATTGGGAGTATCGTGTACGCGTCCATATTTGTCGGTAACGGAAGTCTGCGGGTCGTTTCCCATTCGGCAGGTGCCAGCCTGATGTTGTCCGCCGCTCAGGCCGGATCCATTGCCGGACCGCCACGTTTGAATCGCTCCGGCGGTCTTCAGAATCATTTCTGCCTTTCGAGAAAGAAAATCACAGCCCTCTGCGTCTTTCGGATGACGATGTCCCGAAAGCCGCACAACAGGGATACCCCATGCATCTTTCACTGTCGGGTCGACTTGTACCCGTGAATCAAAGAAAGGCATTTCTTGAATTGGGCCGACAACCTGTGCATTCCGCCGAAAATATTTTCGCTGAAATTCTTTGTGACCCTTACCCCACGTCGGAGATCCCGGAGGACGGATGCCGGTAAACAGGTAGGGCAATCTCACAAACTCATTTGCTAAAATACCGCCGCCGACGATTCCCGGGTTGTGGTGGCTGAAATCGCTGATCGCAATCGATGCCCCCGGGCCGACATCATCGAAAATGTCCTCTTCAAATAAACCGAACGCACCGGTATACGCATGCCCCTGGAGGTTTCGGCCGACCCAGTCGTACCGGTTGCCGACACCGGCTGGAAATTGTTTCGACTTTGAATTCAGCAGCAATCTCGGCGTCTCCGTTGCGGAAGCGGCAATAACGATGATGTCCGCAGTTTGCATCTGCTTCGTGTTGTCGCGGTCGAAATAGGACACGCCGGAAATTTTTCCGTGCTCGTCAATATCCAATTCGCTGACGACACAATTTGTCCGTAATTCGCAATTGCCGGTCGACATCGCTGTTGGAATCACCGTGTTGTGCGTCCCGGATTTAGCGTTCAACGGACATCCAAAACCGCAGCACGATCGCCTTCGCACACATGCCGGGCGCCCGTTATACTCGACTGAATTCCTCAACATTGGAATGGGAAACGGGTGGAGTCCGGCGCGCCGCATTGCCGACTCGAGCATTTTTGCCTCTTTGTTGTAGGCGAACGGTTCCATCGGATACGGTTTTGCTCTGCGGGATGCGAACGGGTTCAACGATGCATCTCCCGCAACGCCGATTTCCCATTCCGCCTTTTGATAGCAGGGCTCCAGATCATCGTACGCGATCGGCCAGTCTTCGAGCGTCGAACCTTCCACATGCCCGTACGTTGTTTTCATCCGAAAATCTTCGTTCATGAACCGCCATGCCATCGCGCCATAACTGACTGTGCCCGACCCGACGCACGCCGCGACGTTGTTGTACGCATTATCGCTGGCCACCACTACGTCCGTTGAACCGTCATCGTTCACAACAACGCGGCGGTACCTCTCGTCGTCCGGACCGAACGCGTTTCCCAAAACTGTTGTGCGTTGTGAGAAAAGTTCGTCGTGGTCATGGGCATCGAACGATCCCCAATCTCCACGCTCGAAAAGAACGACCGACAATCCTGCCACGCTTAATTCTTTGGCGACGACACCGCCGCCGGCACCGGCACCAACGACAATTGCATTGACATGTTTATTGCTCATAGATTACGACCGATAACGGTTTTGTCCGATGACCTGAAATTCATCCAGGCCCATCATCTTGTAGCTGATATAATTTTTATTTCCCCCATGGCGAGGGCTTCCATAATATCCTTGCAGGGAATGGCTGCGCAGCAATTCAAAAAACCGGCGGTCGAAACCGTTTTTCCAGGGACCATCATTGAGGCGCCCCAATTCCATTTCTTGGAGGAAGGCTGTCTGTTGATTCCACGTCAGCGCTTCAAACCTTTTCTGGTATTTATCAAGACAGGTGCTCGTCATCGCGGCGAGGCCTTTCTGATAATCCTCCTGGAAACGGCGATACGGCCCTTCGAGTTGCGTGCGGATGAAATTGACGACTCCGGCATCCCGTCCGCCCGGCCACTCGTCGGTCGGGATGATCTGTTCAACAATGGCTTCGAGCAGATTGGTCTCGTCATCGGAAAGGACTTTTGTTTCGGATCGTCGGGGAGTCAGGCAACCGGAAACAAAAGCAAGCCCGGCGGCAACAAGACCGGCGAGTTTTATGAATTCACGGCGTGTAAGTTTTGAGATGGTATCCATGTGTCCGTCTGCCTTTAACAGAGCATTGAACGATGGTGGATGTATTCTGATGAGAACGTCAGCGAACTCGAAATTACCAAAAGGGAAATTCGGTATGGAATCAATCGAAAGAACAGGGAGAGCCCTGAAGGAGGAAAACGAGCAGATTCAGAAGGTAAACTCTTCGGCGTCCATTGTACGACGCCTGGCTCTTGCTTGCGGAAAACTTACGACAACAAAGGATAAATGTCAAGGGGGAAAATTCGAGTATTGGGGTATTTTGGGCGAATGTCATTGCGATCCCGCTCGAAGAGCGGGAGAAGCAATCCTTTTGTTTAACGGAGATTGTCCTGCTGTACAGAATGCCATACAGCCGCACTTCGTCTCCCGTCGCAATGACACTCATCTTCAAAAGACCCCACTACAAAAATTGAGACATACCTTTTACCGCGCATCGTTTGCATTTGCCTTCCCCTCTCCGTACATTTCTCAAAAATTTTAAAGGAATTCTTTGGCTCAACTCACTATTCGCATTTCACGAGTGTCATCAAACACAACGGATATTCCGCTTCCACAATATGCAACGGCGGGTTCTGCTGGAATGGATCTTTGTGCTGCGATTACAAGCGACATTGCAATTCAGCCCGGAGAAACGGTCCTTATCCCGACGGGCTTTTCTATTGAGCTTCCCGCCGGATATGAAGCGCAGATTCGCCCGCGGAGCGGTCTAGCAATCAAACACCAAGTGGGTATTCTCAATGCGCCGGGGACCATCGATTCGGATTATCGCGGTGAAGTGAAGATCATCCTCACGAATTTCGGCAAAAGTATCTTTACCGTAAAAAAGGGGGACCGCATCGCCCAAATGGTTATCGGCACCTACACTAAAATTTTATGGGATGAAGTCGATTCGTTGAACGAAACAGCCCGCGGTACCGGCGGCTTCGGCCACACCGGCACAAAGTAAGTTGCCTCCGATCATTATTTCTTTCTATGCCACAACAAAAGAAAAATAAAGCGCTGCCGATCGAGCCCGAACACCGTTCCCCCGCTGGAATAAGCACGGTGGAAGCGATTATCTTTTCGGCCGGTATCGTGCTCCTTCTGTTTCTCATTTATACAATCAGGGAGATCGCTTCACCGTTTATCGTTCTTGGTGCCATCCTCTTTCTTCTGTATCCTCTCCGGTCGAATGCCATGGCACGAAATATTATGTGGCTTTCCGCCGTGCTCTTCTCGCTCTGGTTCTTCTATTCAATTATTGGGACTCTTGCACCGTTTGTCGCTGCCATGCTGTTCGCGTACATCCTCCACCCGATGATCACGAAAATCGAGACATGGGGTATTCCGCGCTGGGCCTCGTCGCTCGTCATTATTCTCTGTGGCATTGCCGTTTTGATCGTGGTCGTCGTGCTTGTCCTGCCGATTGCGTTTGCCCAGTTCTCCGGCATTCTGGAAGCCGCATCGAAGATCACGAACGATTTTACGAATTGGATGTTCTCGAACCGGATGGAAGTTTCTTTACGGAAGTATGGAATTTCCACACAGCAGTTGCGCGACATGCTCACAACCAGTTTCGCACCGAGGTTGGAAGTAATCATGAAAGGGCTTCTCGAAGGAACATTCGGATTGGTGAGTGGGCTTTCGACAGTCATCACGCGCATCGTGAACATGGTGATCATCCCGTTCCTGTCGTTTTACGTGCTAAAAGATTTTCCGATCATCAGGCATCGGGTAAGAATGCTTCTCCCCCGTTCGAAACGGGAACGCGCAAGCGAATACTACGCTCGCGTTGACGAACTCCTCGGCAGGTATATCCGGGGCGCAATCACCGTTGCCGCAATCAATGCTGTGCTCGTGACGATCCTCTTTTCTGTTTTCGGCATTCAATATCCGCTTGTCCTCGGCATTGTTGCGGGGGTATTGGATTTGATTCCGTACTTCGGGCTCATTATTATGCTCGTGCTCTCGGTGATTGTGGCGTCGTTCAGCGCATCGCTGGTCGCAGGACATATGATTCTCGCTGCATCGACTATAGGCGCGCTCCATATTTTTGAAGCCGCCGTCCTCTCCCCGAAAATTATCGGCTCAAAAGTCGGGATCCACCCGGTTCTTCTTATCCTTTCATTGCTTGTTTTCTCATTCTTCCTTGGTTTCATCGGGCTCTTAATTGCAGTGCCGACAACCGCAATCATCATCATGTTTGTGAGAGAATGGGAACAAAGAAAGAAGAACCTTACCGAATTCACCCCGATCCTCGAGAACAAAATATCATCTGAAAAAGCCCGATGAAAGGAACATTATTCCTCGTGGCGACACCTATCGGCAATTTTGCCGACATGACTTTCCGTGCCATTGAAGTTTTGAAGCAGGTGGATATTGTCGTGTATGAAGAGCGCAAGGAAGGGGGGCGTTTGCTTCGTCATTTTGGAATCGAGAAACCGGTGGAAAGCCTCAACGAGCACAATGAGGCGGCGGCAACGTTTATCATCCTCGACCATCTCACGAAGGGAAAAAATATCGCCGTTGTCTCCGACTGCGGAACCCCGGTTTTCTCCGACCCCGGACAGATTCTTGTTCGAAAAGCGATCGACGCAGGAATCAAAGTCGTTCCGATTCCGGGCGCGTCGTCCCTCATGCCGGCCTTAACAGTCTCCGGGTTTTCCATCGACCAGTTTGTTTTTTATGGATGGCTGTCGCCGAAGCGCCCGCGCCGCATTGCAGAACTTCAGCAATTGAAACGCGAGCGGCGCACGATTGTGCTGATGGATACGCCCTACCGGCTGCTCGCGCTTCTTAAAGATATCAGCGACACCTTCGGCTCATCTCGCCGCCTCTGCGTTGCCTTCGACCTTACGCTCCCCGATGAAGAAATCTTTCACGGCACCGGCCCATTATTGCTTGAGAAACTGACAAAACTCGACAAGAAGGGGGAATTTGTCGTTGTCATTGAGAGCAGTAGCTAGTGCCGTTTCCGATATTAAATCTTGTATTATAACCGCAGAGGACGCTAAGATCGCAAAGAAGTTTTTGTAAAAAGGCTAAGAAACCTTGCGTCCTTGGCGACCTTTGCGGTGAATTAGTTATTGAAAAATACAATATTTGTTTTTGGAAACAGCACTATTTGTAGGTTATCCGTTGTACATTTTAAATTGTACGTCGTAGGTAAATTGAAGTGTTAATTTGCCTCTGGCTATAGATTGGTTCCCCCATATATTGCAGAACGTAAAACTTACAGTTTAAAACTCCCTTTGCTCTTCCCTCCGGATTTGCCTATATTGACAGCACAATGAAACAACTTCCTGCTCAAAAAATACAGGCACCCGAGATTTACGGGGATTTTTGGTTCAATTCCGACCCCCTCACGATTCGTGCGATGCAAGGCCAAGTCATTCTCCTTTGTTTCTGGGATTACACATCGGAGAATTCGCTCAACACGATGAATTTTGTTGAAGAGTGGGATCGTCGGTACAGGGAAATGGGCTTGGTCGTTATCGGCATTCACTCTCCGGAATTCTCATTTGCGCGCAATCCAAAATTCGTCGAAAGCTCGTTGCAGCGGTTCGGCTTTCATTTTCCTGTTGCGACAGACAACACACTGATGATGCGCGATGCGTACAGGTACAGGAATTGCCAACACTGTTCCTTCTCGAACGGGATGGAAGTATCTACCTGACGCACTCCGGCGAAGGTGGCTACGAGCGAACCGAACGAGCCGTCCAGACATTGTTGCGCGAGGCGGGATTCCATGGCGAGCTTCCGATGCTGATAGGGTTCTCGCGCGCCAATGAATTTGTCCGCTCTTCGTTCGAACGGGCCACGCCGACGATCCGAACCGGCTATCTGCACGGATCGCTCGGTAATGTAGAAGGCTACAGCCCGGAACTTCCTGCGGATTATAGTGATGCGCAAGTTTACATAGAAGGAAAATTCTATGCCCAGGGGAACTGGTTTGCAAAAAGTGAGGCTATTGAATTCGAGGGGGATTCAAAGGATGGCTACATCGCGCTACGCTACGCCGGCAATAATGTTAACGTTGTGTTGTCTGCAAAAAAGGAAGGTGCAATTGTTCTCGTCCTGCAGAACGATAAAGCGTTAACGGCTCAGGAATACGGCGACGATATCGCCACGGATGAACACGGCAACACTTTTGTCGTGGTCAACGAGCCGAAATTGTTTCATATCATCAAGAATAAAGATTTTGGGGACCGCACGATCAAATTGATTCCGAAAGATGAAGGGACGACGTTTTATTCGTTTACGTTTGATGCGAGCCCTACCTCCATGCTGCATGACTTAGGAACGCAATCTTTCCGCAATAATTGAACCTGCCGTGCGCGTTATGAAAACGCGAATCACTGAATTATTTCACATCGAATTTCCTATCATACAGGCCGGGATGGTCTGGGTCTCCGGCTGGAAGCTGGCGGCAGCGGTGTCAAATGCCGGGGCGTTCGGACTCATCGGATCGGGTTCGATGTCATGCGACCTTTTGCGTGAGCACATCCAGAAGGCAAAAGGGGCAACCCACAATCCCTTCGGCGTGAACATTCCACTCTTGCGCGGCGATGCACGCGAGCTGATTCAAGCGGTTATCGATCAGAAAATTAACATCGTCTTCACATCCGCCGGACATCCTTTAAAGTATATTGATAGATTGAAATCTGCCGGATGCATCGTTGTGCATGTTGTTGCTTCAGTAAAGCACGCCCTGAAAGCCGTAGAGGCGGGAGTCGATGCTGTTGTGGCTGAAGGTTTTGAAGCCGGCGGCCATAACGGCATTGATGAGATTACGACACTCGCCCTTGTTCCGCAAATTGTGGATGCTGTTTCCGTGCCGGTGATAGCGGCGGGGGGCATTGCCGATGGACGGCAAATGCTCGCTGCCATGGCCCTCGGAGCTGAAGGCGTTCAAATGGGGACCCGCTTTGCCGCTACCATTGAGTCTTCCGCTCACGACCGTTATAAACAAGCAATCGTGGAAGCCAAAGATCGCGACACGATTCTTACATTGAAAAAAATTACTCCTGTTCGGCTGCTAAAAAACCCTTTCGCACTTCGCGCTCAAAAAGAGGAATCTTCCGGGAAGTCACAGGAAGAATTACTTGAACTCCTGGCGAACGGCCGGGAACGAAAAGGAATATTTGAGGGGAATTGGGAAGAGGGAGAATTTGAGATGGGACAAAGCTCAGGCCTCGTGAAAGAAATTCTTCCAGCCGCAGAAGTTGTTCACAGGACGATGAGAGAGGTTGAGGACGCCAAGAGCAGAATGGCAGAGAAATGACTATAAAGGCACTAGGTGCAGAAGAAAATTGAGGCCGTTAGATATTGGCAATTGGCTTTGGGACGGTTTGTTTGCGATTCGAAGATTTCTTTCGTACATTATTGCTGTGGCGATTTGAATCGACAGCTTGCAGCCACGCAGTGTGAATAGCTAAAGCGTCGGTCAATGCGTTTCCATCTATTGCGCCCCGACGCCACAACGTTGGGGTTTTTTGTTTTCGGGGGTGGGGCTGGTGATTGTAAGCTTCACGTTTCATAGGGGGATTCATATGCAAGATTTTAGGAAGCTCAACGTTTGGGAAAAAGCACACGCATGAACATTAGAAATTTATCGTGTTTCGAGGCAATTTCCAAGAGATGAACTATTCGCATTAACTAACCAATTGCGAAGGGCTGCATCTTCAATCAGTGCTAATATCGCTGAAGGTTGTGGGAGGACGTCGCAAAAGGAGTTTCATTTCCTTCTCTCGGTCGCGATCGGTTCGGCAAGTGAAGTTGAATACTTTCTTCTTCTCGCAAAAGACTTAAACTATGTCTCAAAGAACGATTACGAGAAATTAAACGAGCAGGTAAACGAAAGCTGATTTCTTTACTGAAATGAGTTGATAAGATGTAAACGTAAAACGTACAGTATAAAATTTATAGCCTAAAACTTAGAACGTCCGTCTCCAGATCTAACACATGAGATCCTTTAACCAACTCCTGCAAGAAAAAATCATCGTCTTCGACGGCGCAATGGGGACGAATATTCAGGTGCAAAACCTGAACGCCGATGATTTCGGCGGCGAACAGCTCAACGGCTGCAATGAATACCTCGTTGTCACAAAACCGTCGGCGGTAGAAAAAGTACACGCAGACTTTCTTTCCGCTGGAGTCGATGTTATTGAAACCGATTCATTCGGCTCTGCTTCGATCGTTCTTGCAGAATATAATCTCCAGGCACGCGCGCACGAGCTGAATTTTAAAGCTGCCGCAGTAGCGAAGAAGGTCGCGCAGCAATTCTCAACGTCGTCTCATCCGCGGTTCGTTGCCGGCTCAATGGGCCCGACGACAAAACTCCCCTCCCTCGGGCATATCACCTTTAGCGAGATGAGCAAGGCATACTACGAGCAAGCAGCAGGTCTGGTCGAGGGCGGGGCCGACTTGCTGATTGTTGAAACGTGTCAGGACCTGCTGCAAACAAAATCGGCACTCGCGGCAATCTTTGAATACTTTGCCGATAAAAAGCTTCGCGTGCCGGTTGTCGCCTCGATCACGATCGAAACAATGGGGACGATGTTGATGGGAACGGAAATTGGAGCAGCCCTGACGGCGCTCGAACCATTCGACATCGACGTCATCGGTTTGAATTGTGCCACCGGCCCGAAGGAAATGTCGGACAACATTCGCTATCTTTGCTCGACGTCTCCATTTCCGGTTTCTTGCATCCCGAATGCCGGCCTTCCCGAGAATGTCGGCGGGCACGCCCACTACCACCTCACGCCTGAAGAATTCGTCCAGTATCTCGGTCACTTCGTCAAAAATTTGGGCGTCAGTGTCGTCGGCGGATGTTGCGGAACACGTCCCGAGCATCTCAAACAACTCGTCGCTGCCGTCGGAAATCTTTCCCCAAAGAAAAGGTCGGTGGATTTTATTCCGTCTGCTTCAAGTTTGTACATCAGCGCGCCGCTTCACATTGACCCGCCGCCTGTTATTGTGGGCGAGCGAACAAATGCAAACGGGTCGAAGAAATTTAAGGAACTGCTCCAGGCCGAAGATTATGATTCGATGGTTAACATGGCTAAGGAGCAGACTAAAGAAGGTGCCCATGTCCTTGATCTGTGCGTAGCGTACGTCGGTCGCGATGAAGTCCGGGACATAAAAGAAGCTGCGTTCCGCTTCAACACGCAAGTGACGCTGCCGATCATGATCGATTCGACGGAGGCGCCGGTCATCGAACAGGCGCTCCAGCTTTTCGCAGGGAAATGCATCGTGAATTCCATCAACATGGAAGACGGTGAAGAACGAATCAACAAAATTGTACCGATGTGCAAAAAGTACGGCGCCGCAGTGGTCGCCCTTACGATCGATGAGAAGGGGATGGCCAAAACGGCGACCGCAAAACTCGAAGTCGCGAAGCGGATGCATAACCTGGCGGTGAAGAAATTCGGAATGAAGCCGGGGGATATTATTTTTGACACGCTCACATTTACACTCGGCAGCGGCGATGAGGAATTCCGCAAAGCGGGCATCGAGACAATCGAGGGAATTCGGTTGATAAAAAAAGAATTTCCCCGGGCAAAAACTCTTCTCGGCGTCAGCAACATTTCATTCGGGTTGGCTCCCCATATTCGCCATGTCCTCAATTCTGTGTTTCTCCACTATGCCATCGAGGCGGGCCTCGACATGGCGATCGTGAACGCACAAAAAATTATGCCCCTTTTCAAGATCGATGAACGCGGCCGGGAACTGTGCCGCCAGCTTGTTTTTGACGAACGAAAGTGGAACGGCGAGCAATGCGTTTTCGATCCGCTCACGGAGTTGATGGCGTATTATGCGGATAAGAAGGGGGAGGCAAAAAAGGAAAAGAAATCTCTCGGTTCGACTATTGAAGAGACCTTGAAGAACAGAATTGTGGAGGGGGATAAGCAGAATCTTCAAACCGATCTGGACGAGGCACTCAAACGCCATTCTGCCCTTGATATCATCAATAATATCCTGCTCGATGGGATGAAGGTCGTCGGCGATCTTTTCGGCAGCGGCGAGATGCAGCTGCCGTTCGTCCTTCAGTCCGCGGAGGTCATGAAGGCTGCCGTCTCATATCTCGAACAGTTCATGGAGAAATCCGAAAGCACAAGCAAAGGTTCGATGGTGCTTGCAACGGTGAAAGGCGACGTCCATGACATCGGAAAAAATCTCGTGGATATCATCCTCACGAACAACGGCTATAAAGTCTACAACCTCGGGATCAAGCAGCCCGTAGAGAACATCATGCGGGCGTATGAGGATTACAAGGCCGATGCGATCGGCATGAGCGGGCTTCTCGTGAAATCGACGCTCGTGATGAAAGAAAATCTTGAAGTATTGAACGAGCGGGGCTTGATCCCCCCCATCGTCCTGGGCGGCGCTGCATTGACGCGCCGTTATGTGGAACAGGATTTGCGCGGATTGTACAAAGGTCTGGTTGTTTATGCCAACGACGCGTTCGATGGATTGCATTTTATGGAACAATTGAAGTTGAAAGGAATTTCGAGTTTCAAAGCAGCGGAGATTTTACCGACGACAATTGAGGAAGAGCCCGAAGAAATGCTGACCGGTTCCGAAGCAAAAATTGCCTTGATATTGAAGAAAGACACGGAGGCGGGAAGAATAATTTGGGCAAAAAGGGACGATACACAGATGCAGGCTTCGGGTCGTTCGAAAGTCTCCCCGAATGCCGTGATACCGGTTCCGCCGTTCTGGGGCACCCGTGTGGTTGAAAATATTCATCTCGATGCTGTGTTCCCCTACGTCAACGAAACTGCTCTCATCAAAGGACAATGGCAGGTTCGGAAAGGAAGGAAAACGGAATCGGAATACAAACAGTTCCTCGCGGAAAATATTTACCCCGAATTGGACCGGCTGAAACAACAGTGTGAAGCCGAGAATTTACTCGACCCAAAAGTGGTGTACGGGTATTTTCCCTGCCAATCCAACGGCGACGATTTGATTGTTTACGATGAGAACCAGAATTCGGAGCGCGTACGCTTCACATTTCCGCGGCAGCAGGGGGACCGTAATTTATGTCTGTCGGATTATTTTGCATCGGTCGACTCCGGCCGAATGGATGTTGTCGCATTTCACTTGGTGACAATGGGAGCGCGCGCATCGAAACATTCCGCGCAGCTGTTCGCGTCCAATAATTATAAAGAGTATCTTTACTTTCACGGGTTAAGTGTTGAATCGGCAGAGGCGTTAGCCGAGCTATGGCACAAAAAGATCCGCGAAGAACTAGGTATCGCCGCAAGCGATTCACCCGATATCAAACGGCTGTTCAGCCAGGGGTACCAGGGATCTCGTTACAGCTTCGGCTACCCTGCATGCCCGAACTTGGAAGATTCGACAAAACTTTTCGAGCTTCTACAACCGGAGCGGATCGGCGTGAAGCTCTCGGAAGAATTTATGATCGAACCGGAACAATCAACGGACGCGATCATCGTCCATCATCCGGAAGCAAAGTATTTTAACATCAAATAAAACGAACCGCCAAAACGCTGAGAAAATCATTCTTTGCGTCTTGGCGGTTTAAATCCATATCCAATCACCAAACGAAGAACTACGACAATGGCAAACCTTATTCTCATTCGCCACGGCGAATCTCAATGGAATCTTGAAAATCGTTTCACCGGCTGGGTAGACGTTCCCCTTTCGCCGAAGGGAGAACAAGAAGCCCGTGCAGCAGGGGAAAAACTCAAAACGTACAAATTCGATGAAGCGTTTTGCTCCGTCCTTCAACGGGCAAAAAAAACCTTGTCGATCATTATGCAAGTGACAGGCCACCCTCCGATTCCGACAGAGTTTAATCAGGCACTGAACGAACGGCACTACGGGGCGCTCCAAGGGCTCAACAAAGAAGAGACCGCGAAGAAGTACGGAAAAGAACAAGTGCATATCTGGCGGCGCAGCTATGATGTCCCGCCGCCCAAAGATAAAACCGAGCTGAATCCCGAAGGGATCAGTGAAAGCCTCAAAGATACTGCTGCCCGAACTTTGCCGTACTGGAATGAGAAAATTTTTCCCGAGATCCTCAAAGGGAAGAATATTATCGTAGCGGCTCACGGCAACAGCTTGCGTTCAATCGTCATGCACCTGGACAATCTGACAAAAGAACAGGTTCTTGAGTTGAACATCCCGACCGGGGCGCCTCTTTTATATGTGTTCGACAAGACTGGGAAAATTCTGGAACACCGTTATTTATAGGATTCCCGCTCACAAGAAGGTATTTTTTAGTTGAAATTTCAGCCGGAATTTACTATACTTTCTGAAAGAGAAAGATTCGAAAAGGGTGTCGAGTTGTTCAACAACCGCCGCTTTTTTGAATGCCACGATGTTCTTGAAGACATATGGATGGAATGGAGAGGAAACGATCGAACGTTTTTTCAAGGAATCATTCATATCGCTGTCGGCTTTTACCATCTCGACAACGAAAATTATCGAGGCTCACGCAGCCAGTTCTCGAAAGGGATTGCGAAGCTCGAGCGGTTTCAGCCTGCGTATTACGGCATCGAACTAAAAACTTTTTTAACGCAAACGTCGCAATGCCTTCAATGGGTGATGCAGCGCGAGCAGGGCCTGGAGATGGAACCGTTCAACGCAACGTTGATTCCGACCATACAGTTTGTGAAATAATAATCAATGCGAATACTTTACGATAAGAAGGAGATAGATTTATGGCCACAATGATCACCGAGGAGTGTATTAACTGCGGCGCGTGCGAGCCGGAATGTCCGAACACGGCAATTTACGCGGGCGGAGCTCAATGGGAATTTAAAGGAACGATGCACGATGCATTATCGAACGATTTTTACTACATCGTTCCCGAAAAATGCACGGAGTGTGTTGGACATTTCGACCAGGAACAGTGCGCAGCCGTGTGCCCGGTTGATTGCTGCGTACCGGACCCGAACCATGTGGAAAGCGAAGACGTTTTGTTCCAGCGGGCGAAGGAGATTCATCCGGAGCGGGCCTTTACCGACCTTGCCGCCGCAACATCGCATTTTAGAAAATAACAGCTGTCGATAGTCACAGAGGTCGGTTCATTCTTCGGAAGGGCCGACCTTTTTTGTTTCGTGTTCATTGTGGAAATCTGGAGTTATGAACGTCGGCGGTTATGAAATTCACTCGATTGAAACCGGGCGCTTTGCGCTCGACGGCGGCGCGATGTTCGGGGTTGTGCCGTGGGTGTTTTGGTCGAAAACAAATCCTCCCGATGCCCGCAATCGCATCACGCTTGCCGCACGGTGCCTTCTTCTCATCGGCAACGGCAAGGTCATCCTTGTCGACACCGGTAACGGAACGAAATGGCCGGAAAAGCTGAAAGATATTTATCGCCTCGATAACACGCACTTCGATCTGGAACGATCTCTTGCGGAACGCGGAGTTGCTCCAGACGAAGTTACCGACGTTATTCTGACCCATTTCCACTTCGATCATTGCGGCGGTGGTACGAAAATTATCGACGGAAAAGCCGTTCCGACATTCCGGAATGCCGCGTATTATGTTCAGCGTGAGCACTGGAATTTGTCGCAGCACCCGACCGAGAAAGACCGCGGCAGCTTTATGAAAGAAGATTTTATGCTGCTGCACGAAAGCGGAATGTTGACGTTTGTTGACGGAGAGAAAGAGTTATTTCCCGGCGTCCGCATGGTTGTCTGCAACGGGCACACCTCCGCACAGCAGCTGCCGTTGATCTCCGACGCTTCCGCAAAAATTCTTTTCTGTTGCGATTTGGTGCCGACGGTGTCGCACATCCCATTTCCATACATCATGGGGTATGACGTCCGCCCGCTTGTCACACTGGAAGAAAAAAAGAGTATTCTGCCGAAAGCCGAAAAAGAGGGATGGATTCTCTTTCTCGAACACGACCCGGACACCGAAGCCGTTACGCTGAAACAGGGAGAAAAGGGATTCGTCGTCGATAAAAAATTATTGCTGGAGTAAAGGAACCATTGCAAGAGCATAGAGTTGCAAGAGTGCAAGATGTAAGGGAAAAGAAAGGCTTCCTTGCAAAAGTGAATGGTGAAGAAATTTCCGTGTTCAACATCGAGGGGAAATTTTTTGCCATCGGCAACGTTTGCCCTCACCAGCACTTTTCTAAATTGCACGACGGAGAAATAATAGGTTTTACCGTTACCTGCCCGATGCATGGCTGGACGTACGATCTGCGCACCGGTATTTCGACAAACGCCGGCGGAAAAGTCAAAACGTACAAAGTAGAGATACGAAGGGATGAGGTTTTTATTCTGAGCCATGGCGACGCTGACTGAACAAATAAAAGAGAAAGCGCTGGAGCTCGGTTTCAGCAAGATCGGCATTGCAAAAGCTGAACCGTTGACGGAGGACGGCAAGCGCCTTGAAGAATGGCTGCATCGCCGGTACCAGGCTTCGATGGGATGGATGGAAAAGAACGTGGAAAAAAGGATCGATCCGGAGAATATCGTTCCGGGTGCTCGGTCTGTTATCTCCGTTGCGGCAAATTATTACACCGACGTCGAACATCGCCCGAATGCAGAGGAAGGGAAAATTTCCCGCTACGCATGGGGGGACGATTATCATATTCTCGTCACCGAGCGAATCAAAAAGCTGTTTGCATGCATCAAACACATGGCACCGGATTCGAACGGACGCTACTATGTTGATACCGGCCCGGTGATGGACAAAGTGTGGGCGGAACGCGCCGGAATCGGATGGAGAGGAAAACATACCAACCTCATCACAAAAGATTTCGGTTCGTGGGTGTTTCTCGGAGAAATAATTTCTACGCTGGCACTTGAGTACGATACTCCGATGGAGGACTTCTGCGGCTCATGTACGGCCTGCCTTGACGCATGCCCGACAAAAGCGATTGTTGAGCCGTACGTCGTCGATTCGAACAAATGCATCTCTTACCTGACGATCGAGCATGAAGGTGAAATTGATACATCGCTGGAACCTCTGTTCGACCAGTGGGTATACGGATGTGACACATGCCAAGATGTCTGCCCGTGGAATAAATATCAGAAACCAACGCGCGACAAGGAATTTTTCCCACGTGACGGGAACGTTGCCCCCTCTCTCGATGGTTTAACTATCATTGACGCAGGAAGAATTTTCGAGGAAGGTTCAGCAAAAGCCCCGTTAAACGAACAAAACGGGAGGGGATGGTCCGCAATGCGACGATAGTGAAAAATGCAAACAAACAATTAAAAGGGAAAAGTTAAAAATCTTCATTTTGCACATTGGGCTTTTTCGATTTTTACTTTTTCATTTTTAACTTTTCAACGATATAAAAATCAGAAAAAAATATGGCAGACAATCATCGTAAAGTCATCATCATCGGTTCGGGTCCCGCAGGACTCACAGCAGCGGTCTACGCCGGAAGAGCAAATTTACGCCCGCTCGTTTTCGAAGGCCTGCAACCGGGCGGCCAGCTGACAATCACGACCGAAGTCGAGAACTATCCCGGTTTTCCGAAGGGGATCATGGGCCCGGAAATGATGGAATTATTCCGCGAGCAGGCACAGCGTTTCGGCGCTGATACGCAATTCAAAGAAGTCACTGCGGTCGATTTCTCCAAGCGTCCTTTTAAAGTCGTTGTGGATGACAAGGATTTTTTCGGCGACACAGTGATCGTCGCAACCGGAGCTTCGGCCAAGCTCCTCAAGATTCCTTCCGAGGCCATCTATATGGGATACGGCGTCTCTGCCTGTGCCACGTGTGACGGTTTCTTTTTTAAAAATCAGGAGGTGTTTGTTGTCGGCGGCGGGGACACTGCGATGGAAGAAGCAAACTTTCTCACAAAATTCGCGTCGAAAGTAACAATCGTTCATCGCCGCGATCAATTCCGTGCATCGAAAATTATGCAAGAACGAGTACCTGAAGAATCCGAAAGTCTCCGTCGTATGGAATTCGATCGTCGACGAAGTGCTTGGTGAACAGCTCAATGGAAAGAAAACCGTCACCGGTCTCAAGTTGAAGAATGTCACAACGGGAGCCATCACTTCCGTAAAAGCCGATGGATTATTTATGGCTATCGGACATCAACCGAATACTCAGATTTTCAAAGGCATTCTCGAAATGGATCAAAAGGAATATTTGAAAGTTCAGCCGGGTTCGACACGGACGAATATTCCCGGCGTTTTTGCAGCGGGGGACGTTGCGGATTCATACTACCGCCAAGCAATCACGGCGGCAGGAAGCGGCTGCATGGCCGCTATCGATGCCGAAAGATTTTTGGAAGCGGAAGGGATTCACTGACAATTCCCCCACCCTCAGTCCCTCTCCCTATGGGAGAAGGATGCCCCGACAAAGTCGGGACAAGGAGAGGGGGCCTTTTTCTCATCTTCACCCCTCCGAATTTTTGTCACCTCGCCTGCCGTTCCTTCATAAAAAAGTAGTTGATTTGTCATACTCTTTGCCAGCTTGTCTGTTAGCAGCAATTCTCTATTTCTGCCCCCCTTCTCAATTCCTTCAAATTTCAAGTATTTTGTTTGGCATGTCGTTTGAAAGTTAATACGGCATTACTGAACACCAAACAAATCAATAAAAAAACAGGAGGTAGATATGTTGTTCCGGTATGAACCAATAGTTTTTGAAGAATTGTTTTCACCTGCGGCTCCGGTCGAGTGGGCGTTTCCCGATGTGTTCGCTCGGTTCGCCGTCGTTGATCGAACGAACGATTATCCGTCCGTTACCGTCGCAGAAGATAAAGATGGAGTGCATGTCGTCGCGGAGATTCCGGGAATTCCAAAAGAAGATGTGAAGCTTCAGCTTCATGATGGAACGCTCACGATCAGTGGCGAAAGGAAGTCGCCCGAAAAGGCAGACGATGCAGAAGTGCTTCGCCGGGAAATTCGGTATGGGACATTCTCTCGGACAATTCAATTGCCTGAGAGTATCGATACGGAAAAAGTCACGGCTGATTATGCCAACGGCGTGCTGCGGATTGCGATTCCTAAACGTGAAGCGGCAAAACCAAAAGAGATTTCTATTCGTTAAAGACAAAGGAGAATGACAGAATGACACAGGAAATTGAAAAAGGAAAAATCAACGGAGAAGAATCGACCACAACAGGCACGGTCCGCGTTCTTCGACCGGCGGTCGATATCCAGGAATTAGCGGATTCGTACGTTGTGCGGCTCGATATCCCGGGAGCTGAAAAGGAAAGTATCGCTGCTCAAATCGATAAGTCGACGTTAACCGTTTCGGCGAAAATTCAGGAACGGTTTAAACAAGAGACCGGGATAGCGTATGACGGTTCGCTGCCGACGGAATACCGCCGGGAATTTTCGATTGCCGATGACGTGGAAACCCAGGCAGTCGATGCGGCCTACGAATTAGGTGTTTTGAAAATTACATTGAAGAAAAAACAACAGTTTCTGCCAAAAGAAATAAAAATCGCATAATACTCTTAAAGGCTTGTTTTTGAAGAAAGGAGAATTACGATGTCACTCATGAAACGAAATCCGAATAAAGAGATGGAGCTGTGGAATAAAGAACTCCCGATTCCGCGTGTTCTGGACAGGCTCCATCATGAGATGAACCGCGTATTCAGCGATTTCTTCAGAGGCGATCTGGTCGATGACGGATCCTTCTTTTCCGGCAGCTGGTCGCCGGCTGTGGATGTTTCCGAAACGGACGATTCATACATTATCCGTGCGGAGCTTCCCGGGATGAAGAAAGAGGACGTCAAGGTCACGGTCAATAATTCGCTCATCACAATACAAGGCGAGAAGAAAATTGAATCGGAAGAAAAAGACCGGACCTATCACCGCATTGAACGAAGCTACGGTTCATTCGAGCGCTCGTTCAACCTTCCAAGTGCAGTGAAGAGCGGCAGTATCGAAGCAAAATACGACGAAGGGCTTCTGACAGTCACTCTTCCCAAAACAGAAGAGGCAAAAGAAAAAGTGCACGACATAAAGATTAAATGATTCCGCGGATTGCTCAGCTTTAGCGCAGAGGACAGATCTCGCGGATCGCAGCGCCTTTAGCGAGGTTGTGGAGAAAAATAAAACAGCCCGGCGAAAAAACCGGGCTGTTTTATTTTCAGTGCAGCCGTTCTTTATTTTATCGATAACAATTCAACTTCAAAGATGAGTGTTGCATTCGGACCGATCGTTTGTCCTGCACCCCGCTCGCCGTATGCGAGGTTCGCCGGAACAAACAACTGCCACTTCGCCCCAACTTTCATGTGCTGCAGTGCCTCGGTCCATCCCGGAATAACACCGCTCACGGGAAAGGTTGCCGGCTCTCCGCGTTTATACGAATTATCGAATTCTGTTCCGTCGATCAACGTGCCGCGGTAGTTCGTCGTGACCGTGTCGTAGAGCTTAGGCATTTTCCCAGCACCTTCAACGATCACTTTGTATTGAAGGCCGCTTGCTAACGTGATGACGCTGTCTTTCTTCTTATTCGCCGCCAAAAACGCTTCGCCTTCCTTCTGGTTTTTCTCCGCAAGCTCTCCGGCTTTCTTAGCCTGCTTCTCCACCATTTCCTGCTGAAATGCCGTCATGATTTGTTGAATTTCTTCGTCGCTCAAAAGAAGCTTTTGGTCGGTAAACGCATCTTTGAGTCCTTTAAAAAGAAGCTCAGGGTCAATATCGATTCCCTGCTTTTTCAGGTTCTTGGCAATATCGGTTCCAATGATGTAACTGACCTTGTCCTTTTCCGTTGTTAGCACCGGCTTCGTTTGCGCGCTGAGTTCAATTGCCATGGCGACAATGCACAACAGCATGATGCAAAATTGTTTCATCTGGTTCTCCTTCTGGTAAGAAAAAATTTATGGATGCAGGCTTTTCCTGCATAAGATCCCGGGGGCAGCGGCATATACCGAGGCTGTTAAGCAGGTGACGGAGTTAAAATACAATTTTTTCTTAACGTTTCCAAGCATGCTTCGGGATTCCATGTAGTGCCTCAATTTTTTTGGCAAGAAGTAACAACTCGGGTATCGAGTCTGGCGTGAAAATGCAGACGAAGAAGGTGTCGTTTATCAAATAATAACGCGGAGGGAACCGCTTCCCCGGAGATGGTTCCCTTGAATTTATTTCACGGCGCCCACTTTTTGAGGAACGCAAGCACTTTGTCGTGATCGTGTCCTTGGCCGGATTCCAATTCACCGGTGTCCTGCGACCAGAGCAGCGCCCCGTCGGTGTTGAGCACAAAAAAATGCGGGTACCCCGGAATTTTTGGGTATGTAGAGAGAAAGTCTTTATTCTCGTTTCCCTTGCTGAAATTGACCTTCACATAAATGAATTTCTCATGAAGAAAATCGGCGACGTCCTTATTCTTCTCCCAGAAGTTGTCGAGGTAGTGACACCATTTGCACCAGTTGCCCCCAACATCCAGCAAGATTCGCTTGCCGGTTCTCTTTGCTTCCACAACCGCATCTTGTACATCTTTTGCCGGGTTGCGTGTTGAATCGAATTCTGCAACTGCGACATACCGCACCTGCATGGAATCTTTTTTTTGAGCGACAAGAGCAACGGTGCTCACCGTAAACAATAAAAAGAGTGCAATTGCCGCAACGCCGGATTTACCCATCGTGCCTCCAGGAATAATTATAATCACTTCGACATTGTTGACCGTTCAATTTCACCGACACGGCAGACAATGGCTGCCGCAATCAGCTGATTGTGCTTTAATGTCTTTTGCTCATTTCCCTATAAATATAAAGGGTTTAGAGTGCTTTAGCAAAGATGAAAGTTGCCTCAAAGCCCGGAATAATGACTTTCAGAATGGAACAAAATCGCCTATTCTTCCGTATAAACTAATATATACGCTACATTTTGTCCTTTAGAAAGCCATTCAAGATTTGATCTCCTTAGAGGCCATCTCGAAAGTAGTCATGCAAGGGGCACAGATCACCGGTCCCCGTGAACTTGACGGTCGTCGAGGGATCTTTCTTCTCGAATGAATTTTTGAGATGGCTCTAATAATTTTTAGCATCATACAATAACAACCGGAGGAAAACATGGAAAAAAAATTTTGGGCCTCAATGCTGATCATTGGGGCTACCCTTTACACAACATCGTTCGCAGGGTCGCCGAATGACACACCTTTCGAGCCGAACCTCGATAAACTTGTTAGCGGCGACGGTTGGACCGTCGTTAACCGAAATGCAAGGCTCATGAATGAAGACGGAATGAAAGTTGCCCACTTTGAGGGCAATGCGGGAGACGGGATTGCATGGCTGGAAAATTACGAGTTCTCGAACGGCACTATCGAATTTGATGTGCGTGGAGAGAATGTTTTCCAGAGAAGTTTCGTGGGTATTGCGTTCCATGGTAGTGGAGATACACAGTACGAAGCAATTTATTTCCGGCCTTTCAATTTTACAGCCGGAGATTCCCTTAGGAAAATTCATTCCATCCAATATATTGCTCCGCCACTCTACGGATGGCAGAAAATACGTGCTGAACATCCCGGCGTTTACGAACAACCGGTGCAGCCCATCCCGGACCCAAACGGATGGTTCCATGTGCGCATAGTTGTCGATGCCACCACAGTAAGTGTCTTCGTGAACAACGCTCAAAAACCAAGCCTAGAGGTAGCGAGGCTGAGCGACGTGAAGAGCGGAAAAATCGGAATGTGGGTCGGCGATAATTCGGGAGGGGATTTTGCGCACCTGCGGATTATTCCCGCAAAATGATTCCACGCAAAAGATATTTGACTGTCTTGCAATAACGACGGCAAAGGCTTGTAGACAAAAAAATGCCCGGGCGATTAATCAGCCGGGCATTTTTGTTGCATCTTTTTTTATTTCGACCATGACTGAAGTTCGATCACATTGCCTTCGGGTCCATAACATAGCACCAGGTTACTTTCGAAACGGCTGACACCGGCAAAGTCACAATTTCACCGACAGCTTTTCCGCGACACGCAATTGCATCGCTTCCATGCCTCCATCAGATTTAACAGCCGCTGCGATTGCTTTCATATCGTCTGCCGCTGCATTAATTTGTTTCTGACGAACCGCTTCCGCCTCAAAAACCACTTTTTGCTTCTGCCCTTGGGCAACATTTATTGCAGACTGCTTTTCACCCACTGATTGAAGTATATTGGTTCTTTTCTCGCCGTTCCGCCTGCATCTGTTTTTCCATCGCAATCAGGACGGTTTTCGTCGGAATGTAAGCTACACAGCTTCTTCTACAGGAACATCGTAATCACGAAGATAAAGAGGAAGCCTGAAGTCGCTGCCACCGCAATTCGTGGGACGCTGTGCTCTTGGCTCTCCGGGAGAAGACTCGCAGCTCCCACAAAAATGAACTCGCCTGCAAAAACCGCCAACAGTATTGCGAGAGCATTTTTCGGAATTAGTATTAATGACGTGAGCAAAACGCCCAGCAGCGGCGCGAGACCATCCATAAAAAGAAAGAGCAATGCCTTTTTCTCCGACTGTTCGCTTTTAAGCATCAAGACCACTGTATTGATGCCGTCCGGCAGGTCATGGATTATTATTGAGAGGCCTACCAAAATGCCAATGGAGAGACGGACCTGAAATGCAATCCCCATGGTGAGACCGTCCAGGAAACTTAGCAGAATGAGGCTTCCTGCACCAAGGGGTCCCATGACATGCACCTCAGATATTATCCCATGGATAGGATGAGCTGAGAAATACTTCTCGAGAATTATAAAAAATAGAAACGACAATACAACCGACATCATGATATCCTTAACCGGGATACCGAAGTTATTTGCGATGTCCAAGCTTTCGGGCAGGATTTCCATTAGCGCGACGGTTAAGATGCTCCCTGCTGCAAAAGCAAATATAATTGAAAGACTTTTTTTGAATTTCAAAACAATGAACCCGCCGATGAGCGTCGACAAAAATGTTATCAAGGCTAATATTATTGCCGTGAGGTTCATTTCAATTCTCCTATTCGAAAAGAAACCGTCATTATGGGTGTAGCGGTAATCAGCATGTGATTGATTATTGCTTTTCTTACGCTGCGCCGGTTAAGCGTCTGGACGCGCCGAGGAATTTATCCCCATAATGTCCCGATCAGTTTCCGATGCACATGACTGGTAAGATGTCAGTTCTGTAAGGATTGTTCCCCTCCTGAATCCAGTGAGCGCGCAACTCGGGCAATGGCACATTAATTATGGCAAACACCAGGGCAAGAAATTGGATTGAACGTTTCATAATATTTATCCCTAATTGGTAGGAATGCCATTGTAACTAACCTCAGTAATACCACTAATTTGTTCGTGGTTCTAACGGACCAGAGCCAGTCTGCAGACAGACTATCCCCAAAAACACGAAAACCTCCATCATCAACATCGAATCCGGAGGTTTCATTTCTTACCGTTTCCGCCCCGAATCGGTTCTATAATCGCAAAAATGTAGCAGTAATCGAAGCGAGAATCAAGAATAAAAAAGGCCCGACGTGGGGAGAACATCGGGCTATGATTTATCGATGAAAGATTTACTTCACCACCACTAGCTTCTTCGTCTGCACAAAATTTCCCGCCTGTGTCCGATAGAAATACACGTCAGAGGCAAAGCTCGAAGCGTCGAACGTGGCGTTGTAAAGACCGGGCTCCTTTTCCGCGTTCACAAGCTCAGTTACTTTCTGCCCGAGTGTGTTGAAGACTGAAAGTGTGATATGTGAACGAGTCGGGATTGCGTAGCTGAGCGGTTAAATGAGCACGTCGATTTTCTTTACTGTAGAATTGCTACCACCGACGTTGTCATTACTTGCAGCTTCATCTGTTGTAGAAAGGGGTGATTGGCTCCGGGCATTTTCGCCGGGATGATGGCCTCCATGATGAGATGACTGTGCATATTGATCGATACCATGAAGAGCTGAGGCTTTTTCTGATTCGAGTGCTTTCTTCATTTTTTCTGCAAACTCATCTTCTTTGGATGTAGAGATTTTCTCCACGACGGGTTTAAACATAAGCGAAGAAAGACTATGTATACGCAAGGTTTCTGCCTTTGAAAGGTTGCCCATATATAGTATCGGCAAAAAAGTAGCTCATCATTAGTTTCAGAACTCTAATTCATAGACATTTTCATGGTTTCTTCAGTAAAAATGTAGATCTGGCGTCCTATCGAACCCTCAGTTGTGGATAGTTCAGCAGCCGTAGAGTTCTTCTTAAATTGTCAATATTATCTTGTCAGAAGATTCTGAATAAATCCAAACGGATGAGAACTGTGAAGATGGTAATGACTCCGATATAAAATCCTCGATTTGGGGAAGTAGCTCTTTAAAAGTCTGAGGTTGAAAGCGAAACAAAAACTACGAGTTCAATTGTCTCAGCGAGCGTTGTATATTTTTTATCGAACTTTGCTTTAAATCCCGGAATAGCTGGATCAGAATAATGTATTACACCGGATGGATTCCAGTTCGGCCCATTGAAATTCCCCTTCAAAGTGTTTATTCGTCTTAAGACAGTGTGGACACTCCGGACACTTTTAGAACCCGGCTCATTACAGGGCAGGTCATCCGGCCATATCTTAGCAGCCGACTAAAACAGACCTTAATTTTGATTACAACAACAGTAGATTTGACTATAGGTTTCTTTGATATTGCTGCGTAAATTATCCAATATCAAAAACTTCTAACATCAAAAAGGAAAAAAATGAAAATTATAGTCACAGGTTCGTTAGGAAACATCAGCAAGCCACTGACAAAAGAGTTAGTGCAAAAGGGACATGCCGTTACCGTTATCAGCAGTAAGCCCAAAAGACAAAAAGACATTGAAGCTTTGGGCGCCACCGCTGCCATAGGCTCAATAGAAGACGTCAAATTTCTCACAGCCGCTTTTACGGGGGCAGATGCCGTATATACGATGGTTCCACCGTCGTCGCAAGGCTTCAGCGACCCTAACGTTGACATGATGGAGCGCTGGGAAAAAATCACTAATAATTATGCGGAAGCCATTCAACGGTCTGGTGTGAAGCGTGTGGTCCATCTCAGCAGCATCGGCGCTCACATGGAAAAGGGGGCGGGCATCCTTATCGGCCATCATCATGCAGAGGTTATTCTGAACAAACTGCAAAATGCGGACATCACGTTCATGCGCCCCGTTGGTTTCTACTATAATCTGTTGGGCTTTATACCTGCAATCAAAAGCATGGGCATGATAGCGTCAAACTACGGAGGCGATGATTATAAACCATGGGTGTCTCCGATAGATATTGCTGCTGCCATTGCAGAAGAAATAGTGAAACCACTTAAAGGCCGCAAAGTGTTGTATGTGGCAAGCGAAGAAATCAGCTGCAATGAAATTGCCCGCATATTGGGTGAAGCTATCGGGAAGCCGGATCTAAAATGGATAATCATTACCGGCGAACAAGTGCAAAGCGGGATGGAAAAAGCAGGAGTGCCGAAATCCATTGCTGCCGGTTTCGTGGAGATGAATGCCGCCACTCATAGCGGCTTATTGTACGAGGATTATTACCGGAACAGGCCAACGTTAGGTAAGGTGAAAGTTAGGGACTGGGCAAAGGAATTTGCCGGCGCGTTCAATAGCAAATAAGAGACTTCTGATTAATTCCAAAAGTACAAATCACGCAAAGACGCAAAATCGCAAAATGATTTAAAAATAGGCCCCTTGCGGCTTGGCGACTTAGCGAGAGACGATTTTTCAGATGTCTCAAATAACAAACTTCATCTACCATCAACGAACGTATCAAACAAAAAACATAATAATGAAAACAGTACTCATAACGGGTGCGAACAAAGGAATTGGTTTTGAAACAGCCAAACAAATGGCTCAATTAGGTTATTTTGTGTATTTAGGAAGCAGAGACCTCATGAAAGGACTCGACGCCATAAATAAATTGAAAGCTTTGGGGATTTCAAATGCCGAGTCAATAAAAATTGATGTTACAAATATCGACTCTATTAAACAGGCACAACGAGAATTGGGAACAAAAATTGAAGCCTTGGATGTTTTAATAAATAATGCAGGTATTGCCGGAGAAATGCCTCAAAATATCTCTACCGGCGACATCGGCAACTTACGAAGAGTCTTTGACACTAATTTTTTCGGCGCCGTACAAACAACGCAGCAATTTATTCCTCTCTTACAAAAATCGCCCCGGCCAATCATCGTAAACGTTTCAAGTAACTTGGGCTCCTTAACGCTTCACAGCAGCTTGTCGCGAAGCCCGAATTGGAAAAATTTTGACGCGTATAGTTGTTCAAAAACTGCGTTGAATGCTTTTACTGTAATGCTGGCGAATGAGTTGAGAAATACACCTTTTACAATAAAAAGTGTTGCGCCGGGTTATACGGCAACCGACCTCAATCAATTTCAAGGAACGCAAACAGTAGAGCAGGGTGCGAAGGCGATTGTACACCATGCAACAGTAGACGACGTTGGAGCAACGGGGAAATTTTTTAAAGAAGAAGAAATACCTTGGTAGGTGAGGCGGCACAATATACTTCCTGCAATTTACAATAATTTTCTTTGTTTCTCGTCTTAATCATAGTTAGGCAGCACAATAATCCTTCCTGCAATCTCACGACATTCAATGGAGAAATGCTGAGATGAAATTGCTTGTAACCGGGGCCACCGGTAAGGTCGGAAGTAGATTCGTACCACGACTATTACAGCTTGGTCACAGCGTCTCTATCCTGATACGCGACGACAAGAAAGCTGAGTCACTGAAAAACCTGGGCGCAGAGGTCGTTATCGGCGATCTATCGCAACCATCGTCATTGCCGAATGCGGTCGAGAACAAAGATGCAGTGGTTCACTTAGCCGCCTTTTTTCGAGGAGCAACGGATCAACAGGCAAAAGAGGTGAATCTGGATGGAACGGTAGCAATCGCAAACGCTGCGCTCAAAGCTAAAGTAAAGCGTTTTGTCTTTGCCAGTACGGGTCGCATCTATGGTCAAGGCCATGATAGGCCGGCGTCAGAAATTGATCCTGTGCAACCAATCGGCGCATATCCGGTAACTAAACTATCCGCTGAAAAAGCCCTTGAAGAACTATGTGCACAGCAGAAGATGGAACTCTCCATTTTTAGATTAGCCTTCGTCTACGGAGAGCGTGATCCGCATATTTCTGAAGTCTTCCCTCACCTGTCCCAGTGGCACCCTGCAAAACGGCTTCATATGGTGCATCATGCGGATGTCGGTCAGGCATTGTTGCGCGGATTGGCTGGGAACGTAACAGGAGTATTCAATGTGGCTGACGACGCCCCAATTACGATGGGGGAATTGAGACGATTGTATCATCAAAATGATCCGGCGGATAGTGATGACTCGAAGCTCGCGAATCCATGGGAGGGGATTCTAAGCACGTTGAAAATTAGGGAATGTCTCGGTTTCCGTCCCATATACCCTTCATTCTATTCAGCAAGAGACGCAGGAGTACTGTAACACCTTATATTACATTGCCCCGGTCGCAATCAAATAAGAACATTGGGCAAAATGATTTGCTGCCGCTTATTTGAAAGCTCAGGGCACTCAACCTCCAAAGCTCAAATCGTAATAAGGAATTTTATAGATGAATATTCAGGAAATAATAATTGCAGGACAAAGCAAGAATCCATTAAGAGTGAAGCGTTTCGGATACGGCACGATGCGCCTCACCGGCGAGGGCATTTGGGGTGAACCGCCAAACCGCCCCGAAGCTTTGCAAATATTAAAACAGTGCATCAGGAACGGCGTCAATTTTATAGATACTGCAGATTACTATGGAGAAGATGTTACGAACAGGTTGATAAAAGAAGCTCTCTATCCGTATCCTGACGACCTGGTGATATGCACTAAAGTTGGCGGGTCAAGAAAACCCGATAAAAGCTGGATCCAATTTAACCGCCCTGAGAATTTACGCCGCAGTATTGATAATAATTTACGCACCCTGAAGCTGGAACAGATAAAGCTTGTTCATTTTAGGATTATAGCGGAAGGCGGGGTGCCGTTGAAAGAATCAATGCAGGCCATGTTCGAGTTGCAGAAAGAAGGGAAGATATTGCATGTCGGTGTGAGTAATGTTAATCCCGATGAATTGCAAGCAGCGATGGCAATGGGAAATATTGCCACCGTCGAAAATATGTACGGCCATGGCCAGCGCGCCTCATTAAAATTGGCGTGGGGGGAAGAATCCAGGGGAGGAGAGGAAGTCCTTGCTTTCTGCGAGAAAAGTAAAATACCATTGATACCGTACTTCTCTTTAATTCAGTCGATGCCAAAGAAGGATAATAAGATTTCAATTATTGCAAAGAAACATCATGCTACCGATGCTCAAATACACTTAGCATGGTTATTGCATCGTTCTCCATGGATATTGCCGATACCGGGGACATCTTCATTAAAACATTTTGAAGAGAACCTGAAAGCTACCGGGATAACATTGAGCGAAGAAGACATGACCTTTCTTGAATAAAACTGATTTCATTTGAACTATGGCAAACACACAACCTCTCCGAATTAAAACGATCAGCCATTACCATCAAGTGATGGGGCTTCCTAAGCCGGAGCATCCATTGGTCAGTGTGGTAAATCTTGAATCAATTAAGCATTTGCCCGGCAATGAGCCGGTAAGTTTGGTTTTTGATTTTTATTCTATCTCACTTAAAAGGAATTGTAATTCCAAATTTAAATACGGTCAGCAGGAATATGATTTTAATGAAGGCACAATGTTTTTTATATCGCCCGGCCAGGTTTTTGGCATAGAGGTTGAGAAAGGTTCAGCATTAAAACGCTCGGGATGGTTGTTGCTCGTCCATCCCGATTTTCTTTGGAACACACCTTTAGCCAAAACAATAAAGCAGTATGAATATTTCAGCTATTCGGTCAATGAGGCCCTGCATTTGTCGGAAAAAGAAGAAGCGATGATCATCGGCATTATGCGAAACGTCGAGCAGGAATATCACTCAAACATTGACAAATTCAGTCAGGACGTCATTATTGCTCAATTGGAATTATTACTCACGTATGCGGAAAGATTTTATCAGCGTCAATTTATAACGAGAAAAATTACCAACCATAGAATCCTTAATCGGTTGGAAGATATTCTTACGGAATATTTCAATAGCGATGTTTTGGTAAAAAAAGGGTTACCTACCGTTCAATATATTGCCGAAACATTGAATGTATCGCCCAACTACTTAAGTGGGTTGCTTAAGGTATTGACCGGTCAAAGCACTCAGCAACATATACACGACAAATTGATTGAAAAGGCAAAAGAAAAATTGTCTACAACCGATTTATCGGTGAGCGAAATTGCATACGAATTAGGTTTTGAATATCCGCAGTCTTTTAGCAAGTTATTTAAGACAAAAACCAATCTTTCGCCATTGGAGTTTAGACAGTCGTTTAATTGACAAAAAAGCAAAATGCTCGATAGCTTACACTGGCTGACATCACTGCAGCCGCTTAAATAAAAAATGTCAGATGATGTCTTGACTTGTACACTCCATAAATGCTGTAATGAATTCGGACAGCATCTAGAGCTTGTTGACCCCGCCAATAAGTTTTTTGACATGAGTCAGGGCCTTTAGTGCATCGGTCTTGACGGTTGCGCCTGTGGATTTCCACTTGCGCTTTCCATCGTGGTATTAACCGATATAATAGATTTGGTTTGAACGCTTGTATAGGGAAGTAACGGTTGGAAGATACAAAGATTGTCGACCTCAACTGTCTACAATTCTGTCTACAGCGATGAGGCTTTCGGTAGGAATGTGCTAAATCTTGCTGCCCCGCTAGGGTTCGAACCTAGACTCTTCTGATCCAGAGTCAGACGTGTTGCCAATTACACTACGGGGCAAATTGAAATTTCTATTGTTTTAGCCGTTTTCCTCTTCGGGTCTGTCGCCAATTAGCGGCTTTACCCATATTTCTTGTTACAATTTACTTTACAATTTGTAGGATAGCTGCGCTTTAGAGTTATCAATATACGAAAGCATTTTTGTTTTGGCAAGACACTTTCTTGCTACTCAAGCTCTAGCAGTTCTACAAAAAAAACACAGCAAGCACAACCGTCCATCAAATCATCCTCCGGATATCCGATGACGGTTCGCTAGCCGTAATTAAAAGTGTCCACACTGTCCAACGCTGGGTACAACTCTGGGCACTAAAAACATATGAAATCCTTAGTAATCTGATGGAAATGTCCAACTGTCCATAGTGTCCACCCTTTTTTTAATTAAAAGTATAAAATAATAATAGAAGTATAAGCAGTATAGAATCTGTAGGAAGTTCTATGCAAAAACCCTGGGCACTTGGCCACTTCGCGTTTTTGCTGAGGAATTTGTATATTTATGACAACAAAAAGTGTCCACCGACAAGGAGGATGTATGGCCGCAAAAAGCACGGGCAGTTGCGAAATTCTAATCAAATATACGATGCCAACTTCACGGATAAGCTCGACCAAGCCTAGCAAGCCGAAAGAAAAGTAGCAGGACCTGGCCCGTTAAAACTCACCGCACCATTCTGAAAATAAAGTGCACTAATCCGCACAATCTGCTTATTGCAACTTAATTCAGGCACTTTAGAATCGCTGATATTCCCTCCTATCCCTCTCACCCGGAACAATCGCACTTGCAGGACGTGCCTTGGGTATTACCGTCAAGAATTACCAGAGGACTAAGATCAGCATGTTTGATAGGAGTCAGAGAAAAGCGATTCTGGATTGGAAAGAAGCTGAAGCCAACTCGGGTGGGAAGATTGATGAGGATGAATAGGACAGAGAAGTCAGCTGAAGACTGGTTAGAACGCACGCGGTAGAATCGTTCTGAGTATGGCTGTTTTTGGTTTATGATTGATCCTTATTATAGCCCTTCAGAGATTTGAATTCGTCGTTGATGTCTTGAAAATAATACGGAGCACGGAGACGAGCGAAAACTCATCACTGAAACAAAGTGATACGAATTCTGTGACCTGGTAGTCCTCGAAGTATTTTGTTAATCGCTTGACTTGCATGGCCGAAGACAGTTGGAAAATAACAATCAGTGGCGAAAAAAATACGATAATGATGATCCTCGGAATGTTCTTCAGAAGCAGAATAGAGAATCCTCCTATCTGCTTGCTAAGCGCCACCAAGTGACCTGCCCCCAGTTTATGTGCCAGTTCGTAGTTTAGTTTTTTCCTTCAGGCACTGGCAAGCTGAAGGGGATAGAATGTCTCCGGTGCCGGTGGTCTGTAGTTGAGTGAACTGTGTGGTCTGATCTTGTTGTAGTAGTTCCTCCACCTTTCCGTCACAACCTTCGCCTCCGTAATTGTATCAAAGATCTCTCCGTTTAGCAACTCGTCTCTGAACTTTCCGTTAAATGATTCGATGTATCCGTTCTCCCATGGACTTCCCGGTTCGATGAACAGTGTCTTCACACCGAGTCTTCCCAGCCATGATCGCACACTATCCGCAACAAACTCCGGTCCATTATCCGATCGGATGTGAGCAGGAGTTCCTCTCATCACAAATAATTCTGCTAACGCTTCCACAACATCGTTCGACGTGATCTTCCGGTCGATCCTGATCGCCAGGCATTCTCTGGTGTATTCATCGATCACGTTCAGCATCCTCAATGGTTTGCCATTACTCGTTCTGTCTGCAACAAAATCATAACTCCAGACATGATCCTTTCGTTCTGGTCTCAGCCGTATGCATGATCCGTCATTGAACCAGAGTCTTCTCCGCTTAGGCTGCTTTTTCGGCACTTTCAGGCCCTCCTGACGCCATATTCGTTCAACTCTCTTGTGGTTGACGTGCCATCCCTCACTCCGCAACAATGCCGTTATTCTGCGATATCCGTATCGTCCGTACTCACATGCCAACTCAGTGATGCGAACTGTCAGCAACCTTTGTTCCTGGCTGACCCGGTGTTCTTGTCGTTGTGTGGATCGCGGCTGGTCCAGAACCATGCACACTCGACGTTCCGAGTATCCTATTTTCTCTTGAACCTCTTCGACTGCCCGGCGCTTCTTTGCCGGGCTTAAAAGTTTCCCCGTGCAGCTTCCTTCAATATCGAATTGTCAATCGTCAGATCTGCCACTACCTTCCGTAAGCGGCCGTTCTCTTGTTCCAGCTCCTTCAATCGCCTTGCCTGATCCACTCTCAGTCCTCCGTACTCCTTCCGCCATTTGTAATACGTCATCTCACTGATCTCCAGCTGCCGTGCCACCTCCGTAATTGTCTTCCCCTGGCTTTGTAACACATCTGCTTCATGCAATTTGTTAATGATCTCCTCTGCTGTATACCGCTTCCGACTCATGACCTTCCTCCTTTTTTGATAATTTCCAATATACTATATTGGATCATCTTTTGGGGGGCAGGTCAACGTCGTAAAGATCACTAAGCAGTTTATTGAGAGCTTCTTGGTTTTGCAGTGGAAGGCCTATGGTGATATCCAGAGTTTTCAAACTATCTAGACGGCCGATCGGAGGCAATCCAAGTTTTGCAATATCCACTGGAACGCTGCCCTGCACAATTTGTTGCCCCATAACGGTTAACTCTGTTCCGCTTGCAAACAACAAGAGTCCTATCATGAGAAATCGAAAGTTTAAGATTAAATTTTTCATAGTTAATTCCTTTGGGCTTTGAATTCTGAAAATTATTTGCTTTATTTACGTTGGTAAATAAAAAGGGAACTCTTTTCTTAATGAAGAGAGTAAATACTCATCGTCCCAATATTTGCCATTTGTGCCATGGGAGGCGTTACAGCGCCTCCCATGGTTATATAAGCTTTAGCATGTTATTCTCCTTTTTATTTTTTTGAATGCAGGTTTTTTTTCAATCATTCAAGGCAACAACGAAACTGGATAGCGCCATACGCTGCCGCCGCTATTCGAGAATAGATACGAATTGTAAATGTACAGTGCTGTTGCCCCGCTAACTCCTCCTTCTGGCGGCCTTCCGGTTAAAATATTCTGCCATGTTGTTCCCCCATTCTTAGTAACACAAATACTTGTGTCTGTGCCCGCAATAAGATATAAACTGTTTGCGTAGACGACGTTGACCCCATGATCAGCCAATCCAGCATCCGAGTGGAGCCAGCTATCGCCATTATTTGTGGAAACAAATACACCTCCCGTAGACGGGTTTCCCAAATCATTAAATGCTCCTGCAAAGATGTTTGCCCCTATTGCTACCAATCCCTGAAAGTCGAAATTTGTCATATTGACTTGGAGCCAGTTTACTCCTCCATTTGTTGAACGAAAGATTCCCTCACCGTATGTGCACGCAAAGATGTTTGAAGCAATAGATGTCAGTCCGCTGATTGGGTGACCTTTTTTTGTAGTTGAGTCATACAGTCCTGTGTTGGAAGCTGTCCAGCTCGTACCATGGTTGGTAGAAATAAATATCCCGTGGCTTGTTCCTGCAAAAATCTCTCCGCCAGCTACGCAAAAACAATTCATATTTTCCGTAAGGTCACTATCATTTTCAGGCCAAATTATGTCATTGTCCGACCAAGTTAGACCATTATCAGTTGATCGGTAAATAGCGCCTCTAGGAAGGCTCCAAGCTCCTGCCAAAAGCGCCGTACCATCATTAATGAAACTGATATTGGGTGTAAAAATAAGACTGGTGAGTGGTAACGTATTATCGACCTGAAATGAATATTGCAGCTTCCATGTTGAACCGTTATCTGTTGAAAGAAAGATATAAGCATACGGTAACGGAAAATGAGAAGCTCCTGCCAAAAGATTACCGCCGCTAGCCCCGAAGCCCGTTACACTATAACCTACCAGCCCCTGTCCTTGAGTCCAGTTCGAACCAACCGGCTCGCTCGGATTACTTCCTTTGCTGCAACCGATTAAGACTATTCCAGGAAAAAACAGAATGAAGCATAATTCAAAAAATTTCATGAATGCCTCAAAGGTCAGATAATAATTTTCTTACAGGGATACCGAATATTTATCTAAAGGTCGACTGCGGAACCCCCGAGCGAGATTTTGAGAGAAATGATATATATTCGCCACAATATCCATACCAATGACAATGGCCGTTTAGTAAATTCAAAAGATGTTCTGTTTATTAGTTTTTTTGATTCCTCTTACTTTGTTGGTCTACGCACATCCGTTACAATTTGCTAATATTAAAAAAATAATTCGCAATAATGCGATTTATTAAAAAAATCTGATGGATTCAATCCGATTTTTCACAACCCTCGGTACATTCAAGTTAATTAGTCCGAAATAGAAACTTACCTGTTGTGTTTCTGTGCATTTGATATACAATATCTGATAAAGCAGGAAACCATCCGCTAATTTACATGGCGATGTTAAAAGAGTGCGGGGGGATTTGGCTCTTTTGCAAGCTTTGGTTTGTAGGGGCTTCCGCGCGGCTTGCAAAAGTGCCAAATATGCGCGGGGCTTTTACGTTTTCGCCATCGCTTGTTTCATAACACTAACTGTACGATTCATCGTACAAGGCGGCCTAACGGACCGGAGCTAAGCTGCGGCGACGAAGTGCCGCAGCGACGGAATCCAGTCCGCGCGTGGCAGGTCACGTCCAATAGTAGCTGGTTGTTTCGCGCGTGCAAAATCATCGACGGCTGGTTCCGTCAGCTTGAGCGACTGGTTAGGCCGCTGAGCGTTTCGTCGTCTTTGATTGAAGCCAAATTAATAAGAACAGAATTCCCGGAATTGAAAACCCGAAGAATGCCCATCCTCGAGGAAAACTTCCAGCTTTTGCATAGTTGAGCAGGTAAAAAAGCACAAAGCTGCCGAGACTAATTCCACCTCCTAAAGCCTCAAACCGCCAAGCGACCAACAATCCTATCACCATTCCAATAGGGAAGAAGAGAAACTGAAGCAACTCTAATGGTTGAAAGCGAAAGAGATCAAGCTTCTCGCCAAACATGAAGAGCCCAAGTCCTGCAATTGAGAGAATGCTTAAGGCCCGAGCAGTCCACCGGATGATGGTAACTATTGTATGTGTGTTGGTTTGATTTTGCATTGCTTTGTTATTCAAGGATTGTTCGTGATATGTCGCTTTCAGCGGCCTAACGGACCGGAGCTAAGCTGCGGCAACGAAGTGCCGCAGCGACGGAATCCAGTCCGCGCGTGGCAGGTCAAGTCCGATAGTAGCTGGTTGTTTCGCGCGTGTTAAATCACCAACGGCTGGTTCCGTCAGCTTGAGCGACTGGTTAGGCCGCCACATTTGTTTTCAAGTAATCAGATTGAGATAATAATTGAATTGATTTATCTAGACCTACTCTAAATTTGCTAAAGTCAGCTATAGCATGTGTCTTGACTATATTGACCAACTCTTCACCTAACTGTTTCGCTTTGAGAAGATATGGAGTTGAGAATATAGATATGCATCTATTTTGCAATTCCTTGGATTTGCAATCGAGAAATGCACGAGCATAAACAATTGAAAGGAATGCCCTCTCCGGGTCAGATCGATCAACTGAGGGTCGTGCTGAAGGATCCCGTTGGGGAATATTCTGTTTGAGAATTAAGTCAAGTTGATTTGATAAACCATTTTCCTCTCCTGTGTGTGGAGAATAACCTTGGGAAATGAGTTCTGGAAAGAATAATTGATGCTCGAATATATCATTGAGAAAATGAGGAATTTCGACGCGCCACGAATTCATTTCGTTGTCGCGCTTGAATAAGACCTCTGGACATCCAATTTTGGAAAGTTTAAGATGGAACAATTCATGAAGGCAGTCTTCTTCCGAAAGAGTACCTCTGAACGATAATATACGATTGCTGAATTAAGATCAGCTCCGACTTCACCCTGCAATTTTGGATCATGTGCTAATCGGATGGGCTTACCGTGAAGGCTTTCGACTTCGGCGAGTAAAGAAAGCGCCCAGTTGGAATGTTTTAGTATCTCTCCTAATGTCATTACATTGCCACTGTTGGTGAAGAATTGTGTGGCCATTTTGGCGGCCTAACGGACCGGAGCTAAGCTGCGGCGGCGAAAAGCCAGTTCCATGTAGTTCATTGCGCGGACGTATTTGCTGATCATATCATTCTCGGCGTACTGCCGCGCGGCGAAATCGTCGACGGCCACTTCCGTCAGCTTGAGCGACTGGTTAGGCGGCTGATTTCTATTTGATTATTTCAATGGCTGATCTGATTTCCATTTGAACGAGCTTAAGATATTTTCGAAAATAGTTCGACCATATTTGCGAGCTTTAGGGTCGGATTCATCTAACATCCATGCAAGAACCACGACCTGGTTATTTTTATTGATATAAACTTCACGAGCGAAACATTCATCGCAGAAAGGATCGATCTCCATTGCACTTAGTCCCTGAATGTCGATCAACTTTGGCTTGGCGGATTGTGATGCTCCTTTATATATGATGCCCTTCAACGCTCGAACAGAAAAAACACTATCCATCCATTTTTGGAAAGTTGTTGCCGGTGATAGTTCGTAGCTCGCCACTAGAACCTCATTGGTAGCGCCATGGCCGTGCAAGGTTGGTAGGTCAAGGAGGGTTCCTTTTAAACCTGATGGACCAGATTGGCCCTGGTTTCGCTCTGGTCCAAAATTAACATATTTGAACGAAAAGCTTTTTCCTTCGAAGGTGAATGTCTCTTGAGCTCTTGCGTTAAATTGAATGAACGAGAGAAGGAATATTCCTGCGCACTTATAAAGCATTGAAACCTCCGTACTCGAAAAAAAGAAGCCGCCTAACGGACCGGAGCTAAGCTGCGGCAACGAAGTGCCGCAGCGACGGAATCCAGTCCGCGCGTGGCAATCTACGTCCGATAGTAGCTGGTTGTTTCGCGCGTGCTAAATCATCGACGGCTGGTTCCGTCAGCTTGAGCGACTGGTTAGGCGGCGATACTTGTATGTTGATGAGAACATCCTTTCGTACTATTAACTGCTTTACATTAAAAACAATTTCTTAAAATGACAATACCTAAATTTTGGTATTTGTTAAACCACCGAATTTGGAGATTGTTCAGTGAAAAGGGGAATGGTTGGTAGATAAAATGACTGGTTGTAGGTCACTTTTTTTTACCCCAAGTATCTTTTTTCTTTTGTTTATAACAACTTTGTATCGCCGCCTAACGGACCGGAGCTAAGCTGCGGCAACGTGCAGCCCAATCAATGGTAGACTATACGCGCGGCATGCATCGCCTTTCCCTTAAAAATTTTTTGTCGCGCGGCGAAAAGCTGACGGCTGGTTCCGTCAGCTTGAGCGACTGGTTAGAACACACGCGGTAGAATTTTGTGATTAAGAAATAGTGCTACATGACAACTGTTAAAAGTTTAAATACCTCATTTAGTATTGTATTTATTCGTTGAACACTTTACTGATTTTAGATATTGAATAAATAAAGAAATAACCGGCTGCTTTATCTGAAGGTTCAATGTTGGTCGGCAGATTGGCGGGAATATTTAATTGGTCAAAGATATTTTCACTATTAAATTGGTTGTCGCTGCTTGTGTTGTTATCAAATTCTTTTAAGAACTCGAATTGTGCTGTTGTATAATTATAACAAATAAAACTAATGGTATCGCCTTGGACTACTGCAGAAGTTGTTGATAAATAACTCCGATAATTTTTAGACGAATCAGGATTGAGAACTTTGGGTACTTTTAATTCATATTCATCCCTTGTGAGTTGTCCGGAACCCAGTATATCTGTAAGTGTGTAGAGACTATCATTGTTTAGTGCTAAAAATTTAAAGATAAAGTCCGGGCCATTGTAGAATAGCTTATAGTAAGCAAAATTAATGACTGCCATGTTACCATCAGCATCTAATCCGCGAGATGACACCAAGGAGTCGAATTTAAGAGGAACGGGCATCAAACTATTTGCTGTGTATGAGTCCATTTTTCCATCATTATCAATATCAATATTCGTAATTGTCAAAGTATAGTTATGTCCCCCTTTACCGCAACATTCACCTGATGTTTGATATAATCCAGGAGTGTCTTTATTCTCTATATAATAAAAGGTATCTGTGTTGTCGGTTACAAATATTTTAGCTCCTGTAACAACTGTTTGAGGCCGGCCTGTTATAAGGCTGCCGGAACAATACAGCCTTATGGTGTGAATAACCGAATCGGTTGTAAATTCGCCGTCTACGAGTAATAGCTTGTCATTTGTTTTAATTTCAATATTCACGTCTTGTTCGCATGAATAGAAAAGCAAAGCAAACACTATAATGCAAAAAGATTGAATTATGTTTATATAAACTAATTGTCGTCTTATATTGTAAACTCTTGGAGAAAACATATTGCACAATGTTAAAAGTTAAAACGATAAGAAATAGAGGGCATAATTCCGAACATGGATACTCCTTTTGCATCTATTATACTTGGATTGCCTTCGCGAGCGACAAAATTAACATATTGAATGTTGGCATGATTTAGGACATTGATAATGGAAAAATTCCATTCGTCGTGATAATGTTCTCCTTGGTTCTCTTTACTCTTAATTGTAAGACTAATATCCAGTCTTTCGTAAGGCGGCAGCCGATAACCATTCCTGTTTGAATATCCTGTTAATGTTTTACCCCAAAGCTCCATTACATAAATGGGTATGGTTGTAACTTGACCACTTTGGTACCTGAAATTTGATGAAAGCGACGTGCGCTCAGATAGATTGTAATTTAAGCAAGCATCAAAAGTGTGAGGCTTATCGAACGGAGAAAGATATTGTTGACCCGAATTAATATCAGGGATTATTCTATAGCTTCGGGCATAGGTATAACTAATAAATCCGTTTAATGTTTCAAAATCACTTTTAAGCATAAGTTCTGTACCATACGCATAGCCCCTACCGGTTCGTAATTGTTCTTCAAAGTTGTAACTGGTGTTATCAATTGTATAAAGTGGGTTACTTTCAAGAAACGTTGCACCATCTTTATAGTCAATAACATTGTTCATGTTTTTATAATAGCTCTCAATGCTTGCTTCTATTACTTTATTAAATAGATACTGAACATAACCCAGGCTGTATTGTGATGATGTTTGCGGCTTTATATTATTATCCGATGGGAACCATACATCAAGTGGGCCTCCACCATTAGTCTTCATGAGTAATTGATCTTGCTGGGTTGTGTATGTGTAACTTGCTTTGATAGATGAGTTCTCAAAAACTCTATAATTCATGCCAAGCCTTGGTTCAACGCTGTAAAAATGTGTATAGATTGTATGCGGAGCCGCATAAAATGAATCAACAACCTGATAATTATTTAGATTATAAACCCAATCGCCTCCAAGATCTTGATATAAACTTGCTCGCGCACCATATTTAAAAGAGAGATTGTCGGTTATTTTTTGTTGATTCGAAATATATAAAGCATGTTCAAAGACGCCTTGTTCAGTAACAACCCTATTACTGAAAGACTCTGATTGTGTAATGTTGTCAATGGCTGTCTCATTGCCTTCTAATTTGCCGGGCATAAAATCCCTATAAGTTGTTGATGCTCCAAAATCAATTGTATTGTAGTTGTTGAGATAATAGTTATATTCGGCCTTTAGTGAATATTGTTCAATACCTGAATTCCAACTATAATTTAAATTACTGTTATCACTGGTTGAACTATACGCAGTGGAATATTTGTAATTGCTATAGATGAAAGAAACATTGCTGAAAAGCTCTGGATTATAAACATGATTCCAACGTATGGACATTGTGTTATTATAATAATTGGCATTTAACAATAATGAAGAATTATCACCACCATTATATGAAGAAATATAAATACGGTTTTGGGAATCAATGATTGCATTGAGCTTGCAGTTTAAGTCGTAAAAAGTTAAATCAATATTTTTGTTTACCAGTTTATAAAGCGCGCCTAAATAAGAATACTTCCCCGACACAATAAAAGATGCACGATCTTTAACAATAGGCCCTTCAACACTTAAATCTGAACAAAGAATACCTAAACCTCCTGCTACGTCATAATTCTGCATGTTTCCATCCTTAAGTCTTATGTCAACTACCGAAGACAATCGTCCGCCATAATTAGCAGGGATATCGCCTTTGTAAATTTTTATATCTTTTACGGCGTCATTGTTAAACACAGAGAAGAGACCCATCAGATGCGATATTTGAAAAACAGGTGCATCATCCAGTAAAAATAAATTCTGGTCAATACTCCCTCCCCGGACACTTATTCCGGTGCTTCTTTCATTTGCCGCCTGAATGCCCGGCAATAATTGTATTGCATGCATAACATCTGCTTCGCCAAGCAATACAGGTAATTGTTTAACCTCCTTATTTGTCATTGTCATTTGTCCCATTTGAGGACTTGATAATTTGGCTTCGGAATTTGAACTGACAATTGTCATTTCATCAAGGTTAATTGGCTGAGTGGTTAATTTTATAACAATGGTTGTATCCTTATTGACATAAAGAGTTGTTGTTTGGTCGGAATAACCAATGTAGTTTACAAGAATTTTGCTGGTTCCAGCTTCCAGCAATATATTAAAATATCCAAAGGCATTTGTAAGGACACCCTTTTTGCTTGCAGAATCTAACACATAGCATCCGATTAATTTTTCACCACTTTCTTTATCCTGCACATAACCATTTACAGAAAATGTTTTTATGTTTTGAGAAAATACAGGTGAAAGAGTAAAAAGAAAAATCAGGATTAAATAGGTTTGTCTCATTTTAAATTGCATCGAAGTTCGGCTTGCACCTAACTCGCGTAAGCACGCTACAAGTAATTTGTGTGTTCTAACGGACCGGAGCTAAGCTGCGGCAACGAAGTGCCGCAGCGACGGAATCCAGTCCGCGCGAGACAAGTCATGTCCGATAGTAGCTGTTTGTTTCGCGCGTGTTAAATCATCGACGGCTGGTTCCGTCAGCTTGAGCGACTGGTTAGGCGGCGATACTTGTATGTTGATAAGAATACCCATTCGTATTGACTGACTGCTTTACATTAGAAACTATTTCCAAAATGACAATACCTAAATCTTGGTATTTGATAAACTGCCGAATTTTGGTGATTGTTCAGTCGAAAAGGGAGAAGTTAGTAGGTAATATGACTGCTTGTAGACCAATCTTTTAACCCCAATAAATTTTTTTCTTTATAACAACTTGTTATGCCGCCTAACGGACCGGAGCTAAGCTGCGGCGGCGAAGCGCCGCAGCGACGGAATCCAGTCCGCGCGTGGCAAGTCATGTCCGATAGTAGCTGGTTGTTTCGCGCGTGTTAAATCATCGACGGCTGGTTCCGTCAGCTTGAGCGACTGGTTAGGTGGCAAAGTCAGTTGGTTAACCTGCACGATGCTTCGCATTAAGAATGTTTCGTTTTTGATTTTGGTTATAAACATAGCTCCCAACTATGATTGCCTGGTAAGCTTCCCGTGCGGTATGATACGAATTTCTTGCAGTTATTGCAATTAGAAAATCTGACTGCTTATCGATTCAGATCTTTGGAAGCTTGAATCAAGAAACGAAGCTTGAATTACTGAAACTATTTCTTTCTTAGCGAACTTTTGTTTTTTGCCACCTAACGAACCGGAGCTAAGCTGCGGCGACGTGCAGCCAGTTCCATGTAGACTATACGCGCGGCAGGCATCGCCTTTCCCTTAAAAATTTTTTGGCGCGCGGCGAAAAGCTGACGGCTGGTTCCGTCAGCTTGAGCGACTGGTTAGGCAGCGCACGATAGTCTATTCTTCGTCCATTTGATCTTCTTTATATTCGTTAACTATCTTCATTTTCCCGTTGATAAGTTTTTCGATAGTCGTGTACCAGACGGTGTTGCCCTTGGCATCTAAACGATCCATTCTAGTTTCGCATTCTATTTCGATCGGTTTTTCGTTCTTTATTTCATATGTTGACTTAGCGAAACATCCACCGTCCCAATAACTTGTTGCGTCAATTGTCTGTTTTGTTGAATCTATTTCAATTTCCCCTCCGAGTTCCTCAAAATCTTTGTTTCTAACAAATTGATTATTTCCCTTGTTATATAACCAATAGTGGAAACTATAGCCCCCGTGTGGGCCAATATTAGTGACAAGACTGAAGTCTAAATATTTATCAAAATTAATATCGAGAAAAGTGAGCCCACCGAATGAATCAATCCTACTTGTGTCTGTAACCTCCTGAACTAATTTATTATCCGCAATATTTGTAAATTTTATATGATATATGAGCCGTGAATTATTCTGTGAATCGGTATTAGTCATAGTGAAGTTTACTAAAAAGATAGAAAGCCGTGGATTTATCTTGACTGTAAACGTAGAGTCAACATAGTATTGGGCTTGTAGGTCCGTACCATTTATCAGCATTACAGAAAAAGTTAGGATGAAAAATGATTTCATTTTAATACGAATGTGTGTTGCGCTGCCTAACGAACCGGAGCTAAGCTGCGGCAACGTGCAGCCAGTTCCATGTAGAATATACGCGCGGCAGACATCGCCTTTCTCTTAAAAATGTTTTTGGCGCGCGGCGAAAAGCTGACGGCTGGTTCCGTCAGCTTGAGCGACTGGTTAGGTGGCATTTGTGTTTTTAGAAGCAAGATTTGACAATATATTTGCTATTTCATGAACAGCGTATAAATAGAAATCGATTTCGGCGAGATAATTGAGTTGCAGACTATTGAGAACGTAGTGGAAATGTTCATAGAGGAGCTTTTGAGGTCTTTCGTTTTCTTGATATTGAGTGAGAAGTATCTCCACTACGATTGCTGCTGACTTAACCAGCTCCAAATCTCTTGACATCTCCTCTTCTTTAACATCGATGGGGCAGTTCAATGAAGACAAAAATAATTGTTGGATCTCATTTCTTTGAATCGTAATATCAAATAAATAACAGTCAACTCTGCCTTCTCCTGATCTATTAATTGGAAGAAAAGCACTGCACTGTTTTTGCTGTTGTAATGCTCTACCAATATCCCTTGTTGTTTCGAGAAGTTGATTCGAATTCCCATTTGTTATTTGTACCTTTGCCATCATATAAGTTGACATCAGAGCCTCATTTTTTAATTTTGGAAAGGATTCGGCCTGTGTCAATATCATAAAACCATATCTCTATCAGATTTGCAAATACATAAAAAGTAATCGTTGTGGTTGACAATGGGCTTGTAAATGTTGCTGGGCTATAATTCGCGTTTGTCAAGCTAAAAGGAGTAGTTAATTTTGAAATAAATAATGTACCGATAGATGCTTTCATAATTCTTGCCTGTTCTGGAGGAACATTTAAGTAGGTGGTGAAAGAAACTCTCTCAAACCCACCGTCTCTTGATTTCTTCGTGGGAAAATCGTCATAGTTGGATAATGCAAGCTCATAACTGTAGAATTCATGGCGCGATACTTCCACTGTGGCGCCGAATGCATTAGTTCCCTCATAAGAACCTTTGTCAATAAATTCAGATTCCCAAGTCACGGATTGCAATCCTTCAGGCATTTTTTCCGTGCTTAAATTCTGTGCGAATACAGGAAAGAGTTCGCAGGTAACGGCAAGTTGCTGATTATCGGCATCATAGGATGTGTTAGTGCCCTTCGCTTTAAATGCAAAAATGCTAGTGAGAGTAAGAGTGCCAAGGATTGGTTTCTTGAACTCAGATTCGATTCTTTTTTGGAAATTGGAAGTTGTTTCAAACTCATCCTTCTTTTCAGTTGTCGCTTTAAGTTGACTAAGCTTAAAATACACAACCCCAAGATTATGGCCCAGATATTGGAAAGGTAGTTGCTTTGCCGCAAGGTCAAATCCCGTTGTCGAGTAACCCTTGAGATCAATTTCTGATCCAGTCTGAACCTCATTGTCCTTAGGTGGAATATAGCCTTTATAAAAGGGTTGTGAGTAAACTAGTCCAAGGTTGCAAAACAATAGAACTAATGTGGTCGTGAGTAATTTCATAGTGTCTCCGTAATTCTGCGAATGCAAACGCAAATGCCACCTAACGAACCGGAGCTAAGCTGCGGCGACGTGCAGCCAAATCAATGGTAGAATATCCGCGCGGCAGATATCGCCATTTCCTTAAAAAATTTTTCTTTCGCGCGGGGAAAAGCTGACGGCTGGTTCCGTCAGCTTGAGCGACTGGTTAGGGCGCATGATTCTTTATTAATATCCGGTCTTCGAAGTAACTGGATGCTGATAGTTAATAATATGGTCTTTGTATGGAAAAGAACCTGGGTCGTTTAGATACTGATTTAAGACGGTTGCGGATTCAAATAGGAGAATTCCGTATGCTTTAAAATCAAAGTAAAACTCGCTCGTCAGATTTTTGCTACTTACGATTGAGTGTTCTGGGTCAACGTCACGATACTTGATGCAATGTTGTGCTAATTCATAACTCTTAAATGCAATATGAGGTGCTCCAGCATCAGTTTTTATTCTAAGTAAAGAGGGTCTTGTTAGCTGGCCTTCTTGTTGAATTGGTAGAGAGTAAACAAAAAACAATTCTCCGATTGCCTTTCGTTTGTGGAGATGCATTAAATTGGCCATTGATTTGAGATTCATGTCGGTTATGCGCCCTAACGGACCGGAGCTAAGCTGCGGCGACGTGCAGCCAGTTTCATGTAGAATATACGCGCGGCAGATATCGCCATTTCCTTAAAAAATTTTTTGCGCGCGGCGAAATCATCGACGGCTGGTTCCGTCAGCTTGAGCGACTGGTTAGGGCGCAAGATATTTAGTTTATTAAAAATTTGTTCTATAAACTCATTTCGTTGACGAAATCTCTCTGATTAGACTGACAGGAGAACCAAGCGCTCCATGATACGTAAATAAATAGGTTAGAACACTGTCTTTGTCAATGGGAACCTGAAGAATACTAAAACCAGCATCTTGAGCGTGCGTCGTATCGGCTGATGAGAGAGTTAAGTAAAGATCAAATTTAGCTGGCTTAAGACATATGAAGTCGATCCGGAATATTCCGTCTCCCTGAGGAGAAGAAAATCCTGCTGTAAATTCCGCCGTCCCATTCAGTTGATCCTTCGGATCCAAATTGCCGAAACTCATGTAACCATAGCCTGCATTTGGAATCTCGTTAAGTAATATCGGTTTGCCTGACTGATCTACGACTCTTGGATCGATTCCGCTTCGCTTTCCTGCGGGATTAGTTACGATATAGTCAACGACATCGCTAGCATCAATCTGCAATGACACGCGTGTTTGAGATTTAAGGCTTGAGGCCATTGCAAAAAAGACTAAAACGAAGGGAATGAATTTCATAGGAATTGTTTTTTGATGCTGTCGGACTTGCGCCCTAACGGACCGGAGCTAAGCTGCGGCGACGTGCAGCCAGTTCCGTGTAGAATATACGCGCGGCAGACATCGCCTTTCCCTTAAAAATTTTTTGGCGCGCGGCGAAAAGCTGACGGCTGGTTCCGTCAGCTTGAGCGACTGGTTAGGCGGCACGAGAGTTTCTATATAATTCATGCGTGCGAATTAATGCCAGCCGAAATTACAACGGTTTTGGTGGGTCGAGGTTCTCCGAATGCACACAGAAAATGGGGAATAAACGCTCTCGCCATTGCAGCCTGCTTCGCAAGAAGTGGATCCTGAATGACACTATAGAATCGTTTCTTCCCTAGCGCGACCATGTGAGCTACCATCTCGCTAAAATCGAGAGGATCGATACCCCAATAGGTTTTTGGGGTTCCGTATCTGCTAGCAAAGCCCATCAGCCGATCTTCCATGAATGCACACTTCTCTTTGACGAATTGGTGGAGTGCCAGGATTTTATTGGGATAGCCGGCTTCGAGTCTATCTCGGAAAACTTTATAATCTGTAATTCTCTTTCCCCAGCCGAGCTGCTCCAAAATATTCCAAAACTCTTCGTCGGGATCGGTTGGGAGCCCTTGTTGTACGCCAAACTCCTGGATCACCCGCACAGCTTCATCGAACATTTGTTTTGTTATCATAGCGTCCCCTCCAGAGTATAAAAACCAGCTTGTTGATGGAGATTGTCAAGTGCTTTCTAGCGAGGAAAATTATTGGAACTCGTGAGTGAAGGTAGATAGAAATAGAAGATTCGCCCTGAAGAGCCCCAATAGAACTAAAGCAAACGTACTGATTTGTTGAGCTGAAAGCAAGCGAGTGACGGTTCAGAATGCAACTGCAGTGCCGCCTAACGGACCGGAGCTAAGCTGCGGCAACGAAGTGCCGCAGCGACGGAATCCAGTCCGCGCGAGCCAAGTCATGTCCGATAGTGGCTGGTCGTTTCGCGCGTGTTAAATCACCAACGGCTGGTTCCGTCAGCTTGAGCGACTGGTTAGGCGGCAAAGTTGACAGTAAACCAGTACGTCGCTGCGAACTAAGAATGTTGTTGTTTTTGATACCGTTTATAAACATAGCTCCCAACTATGATTGCCTGGTAAGATTCCCGTGTGAAGATGATACCACTTTCTTGGAGTGATTGCAATTAGAAAATCTGGCTGCTTATAGATTCATATCTTTGGAAGCTTGAATTAAAAAACGAAGCTTGATTTACTGAAACTATTTCTCTCTTAGTGAACCTAAGTTTTTTTTGCCACCTAACGGACCGGAGCTAAGCTGCGGCGGCGAAGCGCCGCAGCGACGGAATCCAGTCCGCGCGAGCCAAGTCCTGTCTGATAGTAGCTGGTTGTTTCGCGCGAGCAAAATCGTCGACGGCTGGTTCCGTCAGCTTGAGCGACTGGTTAGGCGGCGGACTTTTTGTTTTTAATAGATGCTGCATTGATTTTATGATTATCGCCTTGAAAGAATGTTATTTGTTCTTTAAGCAACTTAATGATTGGAGATCCAACTTCTTCTTCAGAAAGAAGTCCAATTACAATGGCGCGAGCAACAATAGGCTCAAGGCTCGAACGTATTGTATAAGCTCCATAGTTTTCGAGATTCATCGCAATCATATTTATGAACTAATTCTTCCATTTCGAAAGAAGTAAGCTTACCCATCTTCCACTTATCAAATTTTGCAGCCAAAATAGAAAGGGTGCTTCTCAACTCGCGCTCGTACGCAATTCGCGACAAAGTTCGAAGGGCTGATTTATGATTTGTTCTATGTTGCTTCATTTTAGAATCAGTCTGTTCCCGCCGCCTAACGAATCGGAGCTAAGCTGACGGCGGCGAGCCGCGTCGGCATGGTAGCCAATCCGCGCGTGGCAATCTACGTCCGATAGTAGCTATTTATTTCGCGCGTGTTAAATCGTCGACGGCTGGTTCCGTCAGCTTGAGCGACTGGTTAGAACGCAAACGGTGAAGAGTTTAAGTAGTTTCTCGAACAATAATCTCATTCGTTGTGCCGCTGTTTATAATGGTTAAATGTTACTTCAACAGAACGAGCTTTTTTGTTTCTGTAAATGTTCCTGCCTGCAAACGATAGAAGTAAATGCCGCTCGAGATCTTTTCTGCATCCCATCGTTTGGAGTAAGTTCCTGCCGACATTTCTTCGGAAAATATCGTCGCAATTTCTCTTCCTATGAGATCAAATACTTTCAGCGACACGTATGATCGTGAGGGAAGTGTGAAGGAGATCGTTGTTGCTGGATTGAATGGATTGGGGTAATTTTGTTGTAAGGCAAATCTCGATGGGACGGTTTCAACACCACTTTTGACTACTGTAATCATTTCCGCCAGTGCTCGTTTCCACAAGCTTGAGACGGTTGAACCAGAAATGGAGAGTGGGAGGGTTGAGCTCTGCTTTAGGTTACCCGAGCCTGCCGGGTTGGCCAAACCCGCAAAAAGATACGTATCGTTGACAGCAAGAGTCTGGATATTAATGTTGGAGGGTAGGCCCGAATCGGCAAGCGCCCAACTCTGGCCGTTGTTTGATGAAATAAAGATACCGCCATAACCAATTGTGCCGGCGAAGACATTCGGGCCACTGACAGCTAAAGCCTTCACGTTGAAAGAGGTCAATCCATTGTTGATCGCACTCCAGTTCGCACCATTGTTGGTTGAGAGAAACGCACCGCTGTCTTGAGTTCCTGCAAAGAGATTCGTGCCCGAGACAGCAAAGGAAGAAATAGGATCGTTTGGTAAGCCCTGACTTGTCTCAGTCCAGTTCGTGCCCTTGTTACTGGATAGAAACACGGCACCAGTTTGAGTTCCGGCAAAGATATTTGTGTCGCCTGCCGCGTTGTATGAAACGGCAAGAGTAAAAACGGTAGCGCTCGAAGACAAGCCGGAATTGATAGCAACCCAGCTTGTTCCATTGTCGGTAGAAAGATAAATACCGGAGCCATTACTTCCGGCAAAGAGATTCGTCCCGCTCAAAGCCAGGGACGCATCATTGCATTGGAACCATCCACCGCCGTCTAGCATCTTCCAGCTTGTTCCGCTATTTGTCGAAAGATATATCCCGCCTAAAGTGCCTGCAAATACATTTGTGCCATTTATTAAGATCGAACCCACATCATCAGCGTGATCATGTGCAGTAATTAGACCAGAATTTACGGCCTTCCAACTAACACCCCAGTCCGTGGAAAGAAAGACGCCACCCCCAAAGGTGCCGGCAAAGAGAGTCGTGTCATTCATGGATAGTACCTTAACTATGGGAGTCATAATGCCGGTGTTCACCCAGCTTGCGCTGCTGTTGGATGATACAAAAGCACCTCCACCAATTGTCCCAGCAAAAATATTTTGTCCGCTACTCAAGAGGGCATCAACGGAATGGTTGGTCAAGCCAGAATTTGTTTCTGACCACGACTCACCGTTGTTGGTGGAAAGAAAGATTCCGCTATGGACAGTGCCTGCGTATAGATTTGTCCCAATGACAGCTAATGAAGTAATATTAAGTTCAGCGAGACCAGAGTTGATTGATGTCCAGCTTTTGGCGGAATCATTGGAAAGAAAGACGCCACCAGTAGTTCCCACAAATAAGCTTGACCCCTTCGTAGCAAATGAAGATACGGACATACTCCCCAAATTGGAATCGGCCACCTCCCAACTTGCGCCATTGTTGGTGGAAAGAAAGACTCCGCTATCTGTGCCGGCAAAAAGATATTTTCCACTGGGCAATAGTGAAGAAACATACATATTACTTAAACCGGAATCGACCATAATCCAATTCGTTCCACTATTGGTAGATAAAAAGACACCCCCTCCCCATGTTCCTGCAAATAGATTGGATCCATTAACGGCAAAAGCCCTGATAGATCCATTTGTGAGACCGGAGTTGACAGTATTCCAATATGAACCTGAGCCGCTGATAGTGCAAACAAAAATGCCCCCGTCAGTCCCCGCAAATAGGTTCCCGTCGCTGACAGCCAGGGCGCTCACGATACTAAAGTTAAGACCGGTCGGCATCACTCCCCAGCTAGCGCCGTTGTTATTTGAAAAATAAACTCCACTTTCTGTCCCTGCGAAAACCTCTGAACCGCTCACAGCAAAACTGTGAATATTGATCTCGGTCGGACGGTTTGATTGGATCCATTGGGCAAGCAATAGGTTTGTGCTTGTGAAGATAGAAATAATCAATGTGCAAATACGAATTGTCTTCTTCATGGCATTAACTCCTTTCGTAAATAGCTAAAGGCAACTGTGACCAATTTGTGTAACAACGCGATGTTTTTTTTGCGTTCTAACGGACCGGAGCTAAGCTGCGGCGGCGAAAAGCCAAATCAATGGTAGACTATACGCGCGGCAGACATCGCCTTTTTCTTAAAAAATTTTTCCTTTTCGCGCGGCGAAATCATCGACGGCTATTTCCGTCAGCTTGAGCGACTGGTTAGGCCGCGACAATTTAAGAATTGAATTCATATTCTGAAAGTTGATCTGTAAAAAGACTCCAATAGTTGAGGTAATTTTGGAAAAGGGCAGGAGCTAATAGATAATGTTCGAACTCTTCTTTGCCCGAAAAATGTTTGAGCGCCCTTAGAGCCAATTTCGGGATAAAGTTCGGCGATTCTTTACGCCTCCAATCGTCGTTCCATAAGTTTTGATATTGCATAAATCTTTTGTCAAAAACGAAACGCGCAATTTGCGCCAACGTTGTTGATGGCAGTTGAGTGACCTTATTGCGAACATTTGGAGGGACCGCGCTTTGGACTAACTGCAGAAATGAATCTCGTTCTTCCTCTTCCACAAGGAAAACCGACGCTTGAACAGCATTCTTTACATCAGCACTATGCTCGTCAAGATCTGAGAAAAATCTTTGGTGTATCTTATCGAAGAAGATATTTTTAAGATCTGATGGGACACGTCAGACATGAGAATGGCTTTACCAGCTATCGCAAGATATAAAATTGATAAATCGAATTGAAACTTTTTGCGCTCCTCGTTGGTCGCTTGTGGTTTTAATAGAGGCAGAAGTTTATCGGCAATCTGCGTGGATAAACTGAGTGCTGTCAGATAAGTGACGAATGCAGCCTCATCGACCGAAATGTGTTTTGTTTTAGAGGGGTCTGTAGGCTCAGCCATTGTGTATGTTTTAGTTTGGAGTAGTGTTTTTTCGCGGCCTAACGAACCGGAGCTAAGCTGCGGCGACGTGAAGCCAAGTCAATGGTAGACTATACGCGCGGCAGATATCGCCTTTCCCTAAAAAATTTTTTGGCGCGCGGCCAAATCGTCGACGGCTGGTTCCGTCAGCTTGAGCGACTGGTTAGGGCGCAATTGCTTTTTGAGTGAGGCCACGATGTTTTCTCATGTTGACTATCGATTTTCAAAGTGACCGACGCCAAATACCAGGTGTGAGAAATGGCCCCCTATATATCACTGGTTCCGTTTGTGGTAAATTCCCTACGAAGATATTCGTTCCGCACACGGCAAGCGTTGAAACCAGAGTGTCGGTTAATCCAGTATTGAATTGATTCCAGTTTGTTCCACTGTTAGTGGAATGAAAGACACCGCCACTAGTACCCACAAAAAGATCGCTGCCGGCGGCAGCGATGGAATTAACGTAATTGTTTGTGAGACCCGAGTTAATCGCACTCCAGTTTGTTCCATTGTTTGTAGAAAGGAAAATACCGTAGGCGACAGTGCCAACGTAGAGACTAATACCGCTAACCGCGAAAGCTTGAATACCCCAGTTGTAAGTTAAACCAGTATTGATCGGTGTCCAATTTGCCCCACGATTTGTTAGAGAAAAACTCCACCGCTTTTAGTCCCTGCAAACAGACTCGTATCGTTGACAGCAAGTATTGAGACCGATGTATCGGTCAATCCATTGTTGACTTCAACCCAATTTGCTCCACTATTGGTTGAAAGAAAGACACCGCCGCCCGTAGTTCCCCAAAGTCCTCCGTACGTTCCTGCGAAGAGATCTGTTCCAATAGTTGCTAGCGACAATACAAATGTATTTGTCAGGCCATTATTGATAGGAGTCCAACTCGTTCCGTTATTTGTTGATCGGAATGCGCCACTGCCCTCGGTTCCTAGAAAGACAGTTGTCCCGGTGACGGCAAAGCTCGTAACGGTCGTTTGCGATGGTAATCCATCGTTATCGGAAGCCCAGCTTGAACCGCTATTTGTCGAAAGAAAAACTCCATTGCCAGCTGTAACCTGCGAAAATATTCGAGCCATTAGCCACAAAGGCATCAACCAGTATGTTTGTAGAGTCGCTTGTGACTCTAGTCCAGGCAATGGATTCAACTGGCTCAACTGAATTGTCTGTTTTCTTACTGCAACTGATACTTAAAATGAGGAATAATAAAAGTGCGAGGATTGTCAATATTTGTCTCATAGATATCTCCTTATTTCTAGCGGCAATTGCGCCCTAACGGACCGGAGCTAAGCTGCGGCGGCGAAGCGCCGCAGCGACGGTAGCCAGTCCGCGCGAGCTAAGTCCTGTCCGATCGTAACTGGTTGTTTCGCGCGTGCAAAATCACCAACGGCTGGTTCCGTCAGCTTGAGCGACTGGTTAGGGCGCACCATGTTGTTCATGTATCGTAAGCTCAGGCAAATGGTTTTGAAATAAAAATCGAATTTGCGCTTTAAAGTTTGTTTAGAATTTCGCGAAAATTATGTTCGGTCGCCTCTTGCCACATCTTTACGCCGCCAGGGCCGGTCTTTTTAGCTATTTCTTCCATGAATGAGGGATCAGATCCTACGACCTGCTTCATCCGGATCAAGTCTTCAAGCACGTCGATTGCGCGAGAGACTTCTTGCGAATCGTGTCTCCACTCTTGCGGTGCTTCTCCGGAAACCATTCTTCTGTCGATTGGGCATTGATCTAGTAAGGCAAACATGGATTCTTCGTCTCAATTGGATTAATGTCTGTTCCGAGACTTCTGAGTATTTCCTCGATTTCAACAATTGAATCTCGTCCAAAATTTTATCTATTTCAAACTGTTGTTTGAACAAGTCGGTGAACCAGCCCATTTTTGTAATCTCCAATTTTAATTTTATCGCGATGTTAAAATGTCTGCGTATTATTGGGTCAGATGTTGTGCGCCCTAACGGACCGGAGCTAAGCTGCGGCAACGAAGTGCCGCAGGAACGGAATCCATTCCGCGCGTGGTATGTCCCGTCCGATTGTAGCTCTTACTTTCGCGCGAGCAAAATCATCGACGGTCATTTCCGTCAGCTTGAGCGACTGGTTAGGCACCCGCGGCAGACATTTTCTTCAAATCTGATTCAACTTCTTCAACTGAGAATACTTGAGTTTTGTAAGCAATTTTCTTGTTCTGATCGATTTCTTTCGCTATTGCATCTCTTTCGCCGTTGCTTGTGACAATTATCCAGATTTGTAGGTTTTTAAATAAGTCTTCAAAAACCTTTTTCTTCTCGGGAGTAACAATACCGACTTTCAACCTCTTTCCAAGAGAATGCCTTCTACCTTCGAGAATTTCCTGTAACATTTGAAGTCTCCATAAAACCACTTCGCCTCGTAATGCCGTAAAATTCCCAAAAAACATATATTTCATCGCTGAAAAATCATTTAGTAAATTGAATCCGAGTGGAGCGCCCATCCGATAAATATCCTTTTCGCCTTCTGAATTTAGTGGAGACACCAATGTTTTTTTCGCAATAGAAATAATTCGAGAATTTGATTCGGAGTAAATGGAGCGACAGATTCTTGGCGTGATTCGAGAATCGCTTGATCAATTGCATCTGAAGCCAATCGTTCAAAATCCTTATCGTTGTATTTTATGGTGTCCAGCCCCGCGACGTTGAAGGGTAGTTTCTGTGATTCTCTTTGAAATGGAATGACATATTTGTTGAACCCAAGCATTAGCCCGTATTCCATATTGACATTTGCATTTGGAATTTCTTTATCACCAGATTCATCATTATTGAGAAGAACAATACAGAACTGGGAAGTAATGATCTTTGAACAAATTTTTGCGCAGAAGGCATTTTGTGCGGGTGCAAGTATTCCACTTGCTTCAACCGGCTGAATGCCTTTTTCTTGTAGTAATTTTCTGAGGATAGTCATTTCAAGGGGGCTCTCTTCAAAGCCAAAAGCTATGAAACATGTGCGAGTTGAAGAGAATGCAAAATCGCATCTCGGGAGTCCAATAACGCATATCTCGTTTAATCTGATTCGTTTATCCATAAATTCCTTTCGGGGGCCTAACGGACCGGAGCTAAGCTGCGGCGACGAAGTGCCGCAGCGACGGAATCCAGTCCGCGCGAGACAAGTCCTGTCAGATTGTGAGTGGTTGTTTCGCGCGGCAAAATCGTCGACGGCTGGTTCCGTCAGCTTGAGCGACTGGTTAGGGCGCAATTGCATTAATGCTATTTGAGCAAAACAAGTTTTTTTGTCTCGATATATGTACCAGCTTGTAATCGATAATAATAAATTCCGCTTGATACATTTGTTGCATTCCATTGCTTAGAATAATTTCCTGCTGACATTTCTTGAGAGATGATGGTCGCTACTTCTCTTCCCAACATATCAAATATTTTCAATGAGACTAATGAACGAAATGGAAGGGCGAATGATATTGTCGTTGAGGGATTGAAGGGATTGGGGTAGTTCTGATTTAATCTATAGTCGGACGGAGTTTTAACAACATTTTCCTTCACTTTCGTTAATTGAGATAACGAATAGAGCCATATCCCGTTCCCGGTTCCAACCAAAACATTTGAATAACTAACCGCGAATGCAAATGGTGCTTCTAAGTCGGTTGAAATGTTTTTCCAAGTTGTGCCGGTATCTAAAGAAACAAAAATTCCACTGTTTGAACCTACAAAAAGATATGTGTCGTTTGCAAAAAGATTATTGACTGGATAATAAGTAAATCCTGTATCTCCAGTCCAAAACTTGCCACTATCGACAGATACATAACATCCGCCTTTTGCAGGCCCAGCAAAAAGGTATTTCTCGACCGTCACTATGCTGGAGATGTCTATAACCTTTACGCTGTCTGATATCATGGTCGATACCAAGCCGCTGTCGGCCTCACTCCAGCTTATGCCACAATCACTTGAACGAAAGATTCCTTCCCCAGTGGTTGCTGCAAACAAATACGGACCGAGACGCGTAATGCCTTCTACTTGATACCCTATTCCGGCGTTGGTTGCGCTCCAAGTTTTACCCTCGTCAGTAGAGCGGTATACTCCATCGTTCGTCCCGGCAAAGATACTTTCTCCCATGGCAGTGAAACAGTTTACGTTTTGAGTAAAACTTGTATCCCTCTCGTTCCAACTTAGACCTTGATCTGTGGAAACAAAAACATTACCAGTAATACAATCTCCAATTCCCAGAAAAATGTCTCCGCTATCGCTGAAAAAAGTGACGTACGGATATGAAATCAGAACAAAGGGATGGAAGGTTGCGTTGTTAACAACAATCGTATCCACACCTCTCCATGTTAAACCATTATCCGTTGAGAGAAAAATAAGAACGGCATTGGCGAATTGGGAAGTGTAAGCGCCAGCAATGACAGTATTGCCTTCTGCCCACAGACCGGAAGCCTCAAAGCCTGATAACCCGAGACTTTGAGTCCATGAGGGGTCATTGAATGTCTTTAAATTATGGTTGCCCTGGAATCCGAATGATATGCTTGTAAAAGAAAAAAAGAAAAAATGTTATGCATTTCATGCTCACCTCCATTAGTGCCAAGTTGAATTGGAGACTACGAAACTGAGAACAAGGAGATATATGAGTTCCTTGATTTTACTTTATTAAATATAGCAGTCGTAATTGGAAGATAAGCTAAAAGAATGTTTCTATCTATCGCCTATCTTTGAGTTTTCGCAAAAGCAATTGCGCCCTAACGGACCGGAGCTAAGCTGCGGCAACGAAGTGCCGCAGCGACGGAATCCAGTCCGCGCGAGGCAGTCCAGTCCAACCGTAACTGGTTGTTTCGCGCGTGCAAAATCGTCGACGGCTAGTTCCGTCAGCTTGAGCGACTGGTTAGGCGGCGATACTTGTATGTTGATAAGAATACCCATTCGTATTGACAGACTGTTTTACATTAGAAACAATTTCTAAGAATGACAATACCTAAATCTTGGTATTTGATGAACTACCGAATTTTGGTGATTGTTCAGTGGAAAGGGGGAAGTTAGTAGGTAATACGAATGCCTGTAACCAATTCTTTTAACCCCAATATTTTTTCTTTATAACAACTTGTTATGCCGCCTAACGGACCGGAGCTAAGCTGCGGCGACGAACAGCCGCAGCCATGTAGTTCGCTGCGCGGACGTTCCGGTCATCGGCACTAAGTCCGTCCAACACCGCGCGGCGAAATCGTCGACGGCTGGTTCCGTCAGCTTGAGCGACTGGTTAGGGCGCAAGTGCCCTATTTAATTAACATCAGTTTTCTTGTGTTAACAAAACTTCCTGCAGTTAATCTGTAGAAATACATGCCGCTCGACAATCGACTTGCGTCGAACGTCACTTCATAAAGGCCTGCGTTCTTTTGTTCGTTTATAAGCGTTGCTACTTCTCTTCCGATGATGTCATAAACCTTCAACGTTACGAAATTATTTACTGGCAGTTGATAGCTTATTTTCGTTGAAGGATTGAAAGGATTGGGATAATTTTGAGATAATGAATAGGAATTCGGAATCTCCTTCTTCGCGCTTGTGACCGATGTTATGACCTTGCCTGCAGGCACGCCAGTCCTTTGATTATTACCTTGGAAAATACCCGATACAGGAACTCTTGGCGCGCTATTCGCTTTGGTTAGATGCGCCGCCATGGGAAATACCGGCGCACCGAAGAGTCGGCATTATCAGGAAACGCGGATCAGTTTTCCGCCGATTGTTCCCGCGTAAAGCACGCCATTATTGTAAAGCAACGGTGCATCTACGCTTGTGCTGTCTTGATA